>DBDK01000003.1 GCA_002293535.1 Alistipes sp. UBA934
CTCTCCATTGTAAAAAAAATTTTGAAAAATAATCTTGGCTATACCCAAAGGTATTGTTTTGAAATGTCCGCCCTAGGTGGACGGACGATAAACTTTAGCTGCTCAATATCCTCAAAGAACGTTATTTCTTGCTAACCGGGCCGAGGCCCTTTTTTTGTTAAACCCCGTTGTTTGGGGACTGCAAAGGTAAGCACTATTTTTACAAATCCAAATCTTTTTGCAAAAAAGTTTTCAGGTCACAGTAGATACTTCACTTTCCTGTTCCAACGAATCAGCGGCCAAGTGGCTACCAGTGACACTGTGAGCGCGAAAATTACATTTTGAGTGGGCGACAATCCCAGAAAATTTTCCCCAACATTCAGAAATAAAATGTGAGTAAGATAGATTCCCGTCGAATAATACGCCAATGTTTTGTTGTCCGAGCGAGCCTTTTTCTTCAGGACGGCGACAAACAACGAGGGCGCGACCACATAAAGACCTGCCAAAATATCCAGATCTGCCTCGGACAGCTTATAGTTCAAAATCACTTCAAGCATAAGTACGCAAAATCCAAGGGTAAGAAGTAACGGCAGATTGAATTTCCTCTCATAAATTCGGTATTTGTTTATCACATACCCTGTATATATGAACGGAAAGCAGAAGAAAAGTGCATTCCTCCCAGCGTGCAGATGTACGTGCAGCAATCCGTATGCAACACCGTATTGAATTGCCAAGCCGCACAAGGCAAACACCACGGACAATATGAGGAGGGTCTTCGGTTTATCCCTCAAAAACCACAATAGCGCCAGGGCCAATGCCGAGTGCAGCAGATACCACAAGTGGCGCCATCCGAGAAAGAATCCTTCGATTATAGAGTGCGGGCTGTCGTCACACCACATAACGACATAGATAACAAACCACACCACATAGAGGATTAGCAGTTTCCTGATAAGCGCACTGGCTCTTGAGGCTTGCGCCACATTATAAAACTAGAAACCACTTATCAGCAGGAAAACCGGCACTCCCAATCGTGTCACGCCCTCGTGGAATATATAATAAACGAGATCGTTCACCTCGTAGAACATCTGTCCGTGCAGTGCGACGATCAAAAACGCCATCACAAGCTTCAGAACATCGACATATAGATTTCTTTGCATAGACAGTAAGAGAGCCGTAGCTTGTGCCAAAGGTATGAATATTTTCATTATTTTTGTACCCACTATGGATTACAATTTCTCTGAGATCGAACCCAAATGGCAGGCCGAATGGCAGCGGCAGGGAACCTACAAAGTGGAGGTAAATCACTCGAAGCCAAAGTATTATGTGCTCGATATGTTCCCCTATCCGAGTGGTGCGGGACTCCACGTCGGACACCCCTTGGGCTATATCGCTTCGGATATTTACACGCGATATAAAAGATTGACAGGCTTTAATGTGCTTCATCCGATGGGATTCGATGCATTCGGGCTGCCGGCGGAACAGTATGCAATCCAGACCGGCCAGCATCCTGCCAAAACCACCGAGGAGAACATTCGCCGTTACCGAGAGCAGCTCGATAAACTGGGATTCAGTTACGATTGGAGCCGCTGTGTGGAGACGTGCGACCCGCGCTATTATAAGTGGACTCAGTGGGCTTTTCTAAAGATGTTCGAAAGTTATTACGACATCGAGAAAGATCAGGCACGGCCGATCTCCGAGCTGGTGGCACGACTGGAGCGCGGTGAAGTTGCAGGGGTCTCAGCAGAAAAATGGGCGGCGATGAACGAATGGCAACGCTCCGACTATCTGATGAATTACCGCCTGGCCTACCGTGCAGATACTATGGTGAACTGGTGCGAAGCCCTTGGGACGGTTCTGGCCAACGATGAGGTGAAGGATGGGCTATCCGAACGCGGAGGTCATCCGGTGGAACAAAAACGGATGAAGCAGTGGCTGTTGCGTGTGAGTGCTTATGCCGAAAGGTTGCTGGCGGGGCTCGACACGCTTCAGTGGAGTGAATCGCTCAAAGAGATTCAGCGCAACTGGATAGGGAAAAGCGTCGGAGCTCAGATGTTTTTCGACATCGTCGGGTCGCAGCGCAAACTCGAAATATTTACGACCCGTCCCGACACGATCTATGGCGTTACTTTTATGGTTCTCGCCCCCGAACAGTGCGAGCCGCACGGGCATTTCAGATCTCTCTGCACGCCCGACAACGTAGCAGCCATCGACAAATATCTCGCCGACACCAAGAAACGCTCCGAGCGCGAACGAATGACCGAAACGCGGCGGGTGAGTGGTGTGTTCACCGGCTCTCACGCGGTGAATCCTTTCACAGGCGAGCAGATACCTATATATATTAGCGATTACGTGCTGGCCGGCTATGGCACTGGGGCGATTATGGCCGTTCCGGCACACGACGACCGTGACAAAGCCTTCGCCGAACATTTCAACCTGCCGATCATTTCGGTCGTGGAGGGGAAAGACCAAGCCGCAATCGATGGGATACTCAGCGAGATAGAGCAACGCGGAATCGGAAGCCGTAAGGTGAATTACCGCCTCAGAGACGCTATCTTCTCGCGCCAGCGCTATTGGGGAGAACCTATACCTGTATATTATAAAGACGACATCGCTTATCCGCTACCGCTCGAAGAGTTGCCGCTGGAGTTGCCGGCTGTGGATGATTTTTCGCCCACACGCACAGGAGAGCCTCCTTTGGCTCGCGTAAAAAACTGGCAGACTAAGGATGGTTATCCTCTGGAAACCAGTACTATGCCGGGCTTTGCAGGTTCGAGCGCCTACTATCTGCGCTATATGGACCCCCATAACGACCACGCACTGGTAGGCAAGGAGGCTGACGAATATTGGCGCGATGTGGATCTCTATATAGGAGGCATCGAGCACGCCACGGGCCATTTGATCTATTCGCGGTTTTGGGATAAATTCCTGTTCGACCTCGGCGTGGTGGTGGATCAGGAGCCGTTCAAAAAGTTAGTCAATCAGGGGATGATCCAAGGACGCTCGAATTTCGTCTATCGTGACAAGGCCAGCGGCAGGTTCATATCGTATGGCCTGATCAAAGACTATGATACCCAGGAAATACACGTCGATGTAAACATCGTCAAGAATGACATTTTGGACACGGAGGCATTCCGCGCCTGGAGACCTGAATTTGCAAATGCGGAGTTTGTTCTCGAAAGTGGTAAATATATCTGCGGCTGGGCGGTGGAAAAGATGTCCAAAAGTATGTACAACGTGGTGAATCCCGACCAGATCGTGGCCGATTATGGTGCCGATACATTGCGGATGTATGAGATGTTCCTCGGCCCGCTGGAACAAAGCAAGCCTTGGGATACAAACGGCATCGACGGTGTGCACAAGTTTCTGCGACGGTTTTGGAATCTCTTTGAAAACATCACCGAAGAAACCCCCACTCCTGCCGAACTCAAGACTCTTCACAAAACCATCAAAAAGATTCGCGAGGATATCGAGAACTTTTCGCTTAACACGTCTGTGGCGGCATTTATGATCTGCCTCAACGAGTTGGGACAATGTAACAAGCGTGCAATCCTTGAACCGCTGACCATTTTGCTCGCTCCGTTTGCTCCGCACATCACCGAAGAGGTCTGGTCACGAATGGGTCACGCTACCACGGTTTTCGATGCCGAAATGCCGGAATTCAACCCAGATTATCTTGTCGAGGACAACTTCGATTATCCCGTGTCGGTTAATGGAAAGTTGCGTTTCAAAAAGACGTTGCCGCTCGCAATCGACGCCACAGAGATAGAAAAAGCGGTTTTGGCGGACGAGAATGCCCAAAAATGGCTTGAAGGCCGCGCACCTAAAAAGGTAATCATTGTGCCGGGAAAAATAGTGAACATCGTGATATGAAAAAACAACTCGACATAGCGCGAACTCTCAAAGAGTATGGCCTGATCTTCCTCGGAGGGATGGTTTATGCCTTTGCGTGGGCCAGCATCGTCGCTCCGGCGGGTGGCATCGGGGGTGGCGCGAGTGGTCTGGCGCTGCTGATCCAGTACGCTACAGGTCTCCCTATGGGTATCGGTTACGTGATCATCAATGCGATTTTGTTGGTACTCGCCTGGATGATTGTTGGTTGGAGTTTCGGGGTGAAAACACTGTGGGGTATCGCCTCCATCTCTCTGTGGCTTAATATTTTTCCTTCCATAATCCCTCCCGACCTGCTGGGCCTCGCTGAGGATAAACTGTTGTCGGCGATTCTTTCGGGGGTGATTTCGGGTATCGGCGTTGGACTATGTTTCCTGCAGGGGGGCAGTACGGGAGGCACCGACATCGTGTCTATGATCATAAACAAATATCGCAGAGTGAGCTACGGTCGCGTCGTGATGGTGGGCGACTTTGTTATCATCGGCAGCTCCTACTTTGTTTATCACGTCCATCCCGACTTCTCCAATCCGCTGGCGATGATTATCTATGGTTATGTAATGGTGGCGGTGTTCTCCTACACAGTCGATACAATGCTGGCCGGTAATAAGCAGTCGTCGCAAATTTTCGTATTTTCGCGTCATTATCAACTAATAGCAGACACCATTACGCACAAACTGCACCGCGGTGTGACGATTCTCGATGGCACCGGAGCTTTCACTGGCGAGCCGCGTAAGATGCTCGTCATTATGTGCCGAAAGCACGAGACCAATAACATTCTTAGAGTGGTCAAAGATCTTGACACAGAGGCATTTGTCACTGTAGGCAGTGTGATGGGGGTCTATGGTAAGGGGTTTGAGGCGTTCGATATTAAGAGTAAAAGAAATGGGAAAGTATAAACGTCATTTGATCACGGCTGCGTTGCCGTATGCGAACGGGCCTATCCACATCGGCCACCTGGCAGGAGTTTACGTTCCGGCCGACATCTACACGAGATACCTGCGCCTGCGTGGCGAGGAGGTTATTTGGGTATGCGGCTCTGACGAGCACGGCGTCCCCATCACCATCAAGGCTCGCAACGAGGGAGTTACACCGCAGGCAGTCGTCGATCGGTACCACGAAATCATCAAGCGTTCGTTCGCCGAATTCGGAATGTCGTTCGATATTTATTCGCGCACCACATCACCAACCCACGCCCAAACTGCAAGCGAATTTTTCCGCACGCTCTACGACAAGGGCGAGTTCATAGAAAACACCTCCAAGCAATATTTTGATCCTGAAGCCGGAATATTCCTGGCTGACAGATATGTAACTGGCACTTGCCCTAAATGTGGTGCACCGGGAGCTTATGGTGATCAGTGCGAAAAGTGCGGTTCGTCGCTTGCGGCTACAGAGCTAATCGACCCTAAGAGTGCCGTCACCGGAGCCACACCCATCCTACGCGATACTCTGCATTGGTATCTGCCGCTGGACAAGCACGAAGAATTCCTGCGCCAGTGGATTTTGGAAGATCACAAAGAGTGGAAAACCAACGTTTATGGTCAATGCAAGAGCTGGCTCGATGCAGGATTGCAGCCGCGCGCCGTGAGCCGCGACCTCGATTGGGGAATTTCTGTTCCGATAGAAGGCGCTGAAGGCAAGGTTTTGTACGTTTGGTTCGACGCGCCGATAGGTTACATTTCCGCCACCCGTGAGCTGCTGCCCGACGACTGGGAGACGTGGTGGAAAGACCCTCAGACGCGAATGATTCACTTCATCGGTAAGGACAACATCGTGTTCCACTGCATTATGTTCCCCGCTATGCTCAGGGCCCACGGTCGGAACGCCGACGGCGAGTCAGGCTACGCGACAACTGCTCTTGGAGATTTTATCTTGCCGGACAACGTTCCGGCCAACGAGTTCCTGAACCTCGAAGGCGACAAAATTTCCACTTCACGCAACCACGCCGTGTGGCTGAACGAGTATCTGGAGGATTTCCCCGGTAAGCAGGATGTGTTGCGTTATGTTCTCTGTGCAAACGCTCCGGAAACCAAGGACAACGACTTTACGTGGCGTGATTTTCAGGCGCGAGCAAATAACGAACTGGTCGCTGTGTTGGGCAACTTTGTAAATCGCTCGTTGGTTCTGACCACTAAATATTACGAGGGTCGTGTTCCCGCGGTTGGCGAACTCACCGACTATGACCGCGAAACGTTGGCGGAACTTGCAAGCCTGAGAACAGCCGTCGAGGATAATATCGAGAATTTCCGCTTCCGCGAGGCCCTCAAAGATGTGATGGGCGTGGCGCGTCTGGGCAACAAATATTTGGCCGACACGGAGCCCTGGAAAGTTGTAAAGACCGACCCTGTGCGTGTAGAGACAATTATGAACATCGCGCTGCAGATCACTGCAAATCTGGCTATTGCGTGTGAACCTTTTATGCCCTTCACGGCAGATAAGATCACTCGTATGCTGGGTATCGAGCGTCCTAAATGGGATACTTTGGGTCATAAGGACATCCTGCCCGCCGGACACGTCATCGGCACTCCGGAGCTGCTGTTCGAGCGCATCGAAGATGCCGACATTGAAAAACAAATCGAAAAACTTAAGAAATAATGGATTGGGGAAATTTAGGATTCGGCTACATTAAGACCGACTGGAACGTTCGCAGCACTTGGCGCGATGGCGCTTGGAGCCCGCTGGAGATGACCGACAGCGAATACCTCACGCTTCATATGGCAAGCACCTGCCTGCATTATGGTCAGGAGGCTTTCGAGGGACTCAAGGCTTTCCGCGGCGCCGACGGCAAGGTTCGTATCTTCCGCCTCGAAGAAAACGCCAGGCGTATGATCCGCACCGCCGAATACACTATGATGGCGCCGCCCACAATGGAGCTTTTCCGCGAAGCGTGCGTCGAGGCTGTCAAGCGGAACGAAAAATATATCCCGCCTTATGGTACTGGCGCGTCACTCTATATTCGCCCACTGCTAATCGGCACAGGAGCTCAGGTAGGCGTCAAGCCGGCCAAGGAGTATATGTTCGTCGTCTTCGTAACCCCCGTAGGGCCTTATTACAAGGAGGGTTTCCGCCCCATTAGCGTTATGGTAGATCGCCATCACGACCGCTCGGCACCGCTGGGAACAGGCTTCGTTAAAGTTGGCGGCAACTATGCAGCCTCTCTGCTTTCGGGTGCCGAAGCTGCAAGGGCGAATTATCCCAGCGTGCTTTATTTGGACGCCTGCGAAAAGAAATATATCGACGAATGCGGTGCAGCTAACTTTTTTGCCATTCGCGACGGGGTTTACATCACGCCCAGATCGACTTCAATTCTGCCTTCGATCACCAATATGTCTATCAGACAGTTAGCAACTGATTTCGGTCTGAAAGTGGAAGACCGCGAAGTTGAGTTCGCCGAAATTCCGACATTCGAGGAGGCAGGGGCCTGCGGCACTGCCGCAGTAATCTCGCCCATCGGCAAAATATACGATCCTGATAACGAGAAGACCTACATTTTGGGCGATGGCGTGACCCCCGGCCCGTGGTGCGTGAAACTGTATGACGCCCTGCGCGCCATTCAGTATGGCGAGGCACCCGACCCAAGAAACTGGAATACAATAATTTAACTCCTATAAAACTATGAAAAAACTATTTGTTTTAATTGCGGCCCTTGCTCTGTCGGCATCGGTTGCTTCGGCTCAGGATTGGGCTGCCGGTGCTCGTGTCGGTTCCGGTTTCCAAGGCATCGCCCAGCGCCACTTTGCCAACAGCGATTATGTAGAGTTACGCCTCGGTATGGATTGGATCTATCGCGACGGACTGGTTGCCGACTTCTCGGCCCTGTATGTTTGGAATGTCAGCAAGATGTATTGGAGCCCCGAAGGTACCTGGTTTTTCGATGCGGGCGCGGGTGTGAATATGGGTGGTAAGAGCCGCTTCTTTTTCGCCGGTATTCAGGGTATGGCCAAGTTGGGTTACACTTTCGAACGTACGCCTCTTAGCATCGCTCTGGACTGGTCGCCAACATTCGGCGCGGGCATCGAATTCAAGCGCGGTGGCTATATAGACGGTCAGGGTAATTTCGAGGGCAACTCTCAAACCTCGTTCAACGACAATGGTCTGATGGGTTTCGGCCTTTCGTGCATATATCGTTTTTAGCCGGAACGCCGGAAGCGATTAAAAAGATCACGATATGGATGTCATCGAGTATCGGGATTATTGCCTTTCGTTGGAGGGGGCCACTGAGTGTACCCCCTTCGATGAGGACACCCTTGTCTTCAAAGTCGGCGGTAAGATGTTCTCTTATGCCTCGATGGGCGATTTTCGTTGGTTTAATGTGAAATGCGATCCCGCACGGGCTATCGAACTTCGCGAGCTTTTCCCCGACTCGGTTTTGCCCGGTTATCACGCCAGTAAGGTTCATTGGAACACCGTTCGCACCGACGGCGATTTGCCTGCCGATTTTCTACGCGAACAGATCAGAGGCTCTTACGACCTGATCGTCGCGAAGTTGCCGAAAACCTTTGAGCCTCTAAAAACCATATATCCGAACCTACACCTTGACAGTGAAAGATGAAATGCTTGAACAAAGAGTAAACGAGAAAAGCCCGACATTGCAGTCGGGCTTTTCTGTTAAATCACCATCGCAATAAAAATTTGATTTTCTCGTTCAACGTGCGTATCTTTGTAGTTCGTATGAAAGCCTTACGCATCATAATCTGGGCGCTACTGCTGGGGGGGGCGGCTTTAAGTCCTGTCCTGGTAGAAGCGCAATCCGCCAAGCTTACCAAAGAGGAGCGAAAGCTCGAACGCGAGCGAAAAGCCGCAGTTAGAGCCAACGCGGCAACTGAGGTCAAAGTACGGGATGGGAAATATCCGTCCTACAACCGCCTGCTGAAGAGCACCAGCTATAACGTTATGTATACCGAAGGTCTGCGGTACTACAACAAAAAAAAGCGCCACAAAGACCACAACTCGTTAATGAACTATCGCCGAGCACAAACTCTCTTTGATTTGGCTTACCGCTCGCAAAAATTTGCCGGAACACCCCAGGAGGATTCATTGGTTTATTATTTCGGCTGTTCGTTCTACAAAACAGGCGAATTCGATATGAGCGAACAGATCTTCGACCGATTCAGGCGCGATTTCACGACCAGCAAATTTATCGAGGACGCCGAATATATGTATGCAATGGGTTTTTATTTCTCCTCGCCCGACCCTGAACACGACCAATCGACAACTATGAGAGCAATAGCCGCCATCTCCGAATACGAGGGCCGCTATCCTAACACAATCAAACGCGAAGAGTGTGACACGCGAATGCAGGAGCTGCGTAAAAAGCTATATACCAAGTCTTTCGAAAATGCTAAGCTCTACTATACCATCGGCCAGTATAAGGCGGCCGTGAGAGCCCTCAATAATGCCATCGACGAATTTCCTCTCTCGCCCTATCGCGAGGAGCTGATGTATCTCGCCACCCGCTCTGCCTATCTGTTCGCTCGAAACTCCGTGGCCGATCAGATGACCGATCGCTATCTGGCAATGATGGACAATTACTACGACCTGATATCGGAATTCCCCGAAACAGAACATCTTCGTGAGGTCGAAAAAATGCGCGACGAAGCACGCGAACATATCGCAAAACACACACAGGAAACAACTACTCAAAATGGAAGCAACTAAACGAACCGTTCCGGGTAACACCGTCACTCGCAAGCTGATAGACCTGGACACACCCACGGGCAACATCTATGAATCGGTGGCCATCATCTCGAAGCGCGCCAACCAAATTTCGGCAGCCATCAAACAAGAGCTCGGCCGCAAGTTAGAGGAGTTTTCGACCACTACCGACTCGCTGGAGGAGACTTTCGAGAACCGCGAACAGATCGAGATCTCTCGCTACTACGAACGTATGCCCAAACCCACCCTCATCGCTACTGAGGAGTTCCTCAACGGCGAAGTGTATTTCCGCGAACCCGGCCAACAAGGTGCTGAAAGCTAAACATATAATCGTCGGTGTGACGGGAAGTATAGCGGCTTACAAGGCCGCTTTGCTCGTTAGGGGGTTGGTGAAAGCCGGAGCCGAAGTGCGCGTCGTGATGACGCCACTGGCCAAGCAGTTCATCACGCCGCTCACGATGGCAACCTTGTCTAAGAATTCGATTTTGGTCGAGTTTTTCAACCCCGAAAACGGTGAATGGAATAGCCACGTATCGCTCGGCGAGTGGGCCGACGCCTTCGTCATAGCTCCCGCCACAGCTAATACACTGGCCAAGATGGCTACGGGAGTGGCTGACAATTTGCTTCTTACAACCTATCTTTCGGCCCGCTGCCCTGTTTTCGTTGCACCGGCGATGGATATGGATATGCTGGCCCATCCCGCAACTCAAGCAAATTTGGCAACCCTGCTCTCTCGCGGCGTCCACATCATCGAGCCCACCGAGGGAGAGCTTGCAAGCGGACTTTCCGGCAACGGTCGAATGGCCGAACCGGACGAAATCGTCGCCCTGTTGGATGCTAAAATCTAAAAAATACTTGGTTACTGCCGGCCCCACGCAGGAGGCCATCGATCCCGTCCGCTATATCTCCAACCACTCGACCGGTAAAATGGGCTATGCGATCGCTGCAGAACTGGCTCGACGGGGTGCCCAGGTGATATTAGTGAGCGGGCCTGTTTGTTTGCCGACTCCTACCGGTGTACGGCGCATTGACGTGGTTTCCGCTGAGGAGATGTATCAGGCGTGCGTGGAGTTGTGGCCTCAAATGGATGGTGCCGTAATGTGCGCCGCCGTTGCCGATTATACGCCTGTTTCCGTTAGTGACGTGAAAGCCAAAAAATCAGCCGCCGACCTCACACTCACTCTCAAACCTACTCGCGACATCGCAGCTGAACTGGGCCGGACTAAACGCACCGATCAACTGCTGGTCGGATTTGCTCTGGAAACTGATAACGAGAAAGTCAATGCGCTCTCAAAACTCACCCGCAAAAATCTCGATTTCATAGTTTTGAACTCCCTTAGAGATGCCGGCGCAGGCTTCGGAGGCGACACCAACAAGATAACGATCTTCTCGCGACCGACCGACCCCGCTGCCACCTCTCTCAAAACCGAATTTCCGCTCGAAACCAAGCAGCAGGCCGCAGCTCATATAATCAACACTTTGAGCGCATTCCTGAAATGACGAACAGCTGCGGCAATCGTCACTGGTTCACAAAAGACATCGGATATTCGATATCCGGATAAATGACATTATTTTTGAAGTGGAATCACCACTGCACGAAGAACATACCGACGTGATAGTCGATGTCGTAACTTCTCATTAAAGTATCTCTTTAAGAAATTCTCCCGTGTAGCTTGCGGGATTTTTAGCGATCTGCTCCGGCGTACCGATTGCCACGATCTCTCCACCACCTGCACCACCTTCCGGGCCCATATCTATGATGTAATCAGCTGTTTTTATTACGTCCAGATTATGCTCTATCACGATCATCGTGTTCCCCCTATCAACCAGTAGTGCAATCACATCCAAAAGTTGGCGCACATCCTCGAAATGAAGGCCCGTGGTGGGTTCGTCCAAAATGTAAAGCGTCCTGCCGGTATCAGTTCGGGCCAGCTCAGTCGAAAGTTTTATACGCTGACTCTCACCGCCTGATAATGTCGTGCAAGGCTGACCGAGCTTCAGATATCCCAGTCCGACACTCTGAATGGCAACAAGTTTACGGTGAATGGCCGGTATATGTTCAAAAAATTCGACCGCCGCATTGATGGTCATATCGAGCACATCGAAGATATTTTTGCCCTTGTAACGCACCTCCAGTGTCTCACGGTTATAACGTTGGCCGCCACAAGCTTTGCAACGTACGTAAACGTCAGGCAGAAAGTTCATTTCGATAGTCTGTACCCCTGCCCCGCGACACTCTTCGCAGCGCCCGCCCTTCACATTGAACGAAAACCGCCCCGCTCCAAAACCACGAATTTGGGCATCCGGCGTGGCTTCGAACAACTTACGAATGTCAGCAAAAACACCAGAATATGTGGCCGGATTGCTGCGCGGCGTACGTCCGATGGGTGATTGGTCTACTACCACCAGTTTGTCGATGTTCTCCAATCCTTCGATGCTGTCGTACGAAAGTGGCGGTGTATTGGAGCGATACAATTCTCTCGAAAGCACTGGCCGCAACGTGTCGTTCACCAGAGTCGATTTCCCGCTCCCACTAACTCCCGTCACGCAGATCATCTTTCCGAGCGGAAAGACGGCCGTCACGTTCTTAAGATTATTTCCTCTCGCGCCCTTCAGCGTAATTTTCGCACCATTGCCTTTGCGCCGTTTCTTCGGCACCGGAATAGAACGTCGCCCTGCAAGATAATCACCTGTAATAGAGTCTCTTGCTGCCTCTATGTCTGCCGCCGAACCCACCGCCACAATGTGACCACCCTTGCGTCCTGCCCCCGGCCCGACATCTACGATGTAGTCGGCGCTACGGATCATCTCCTCGTCGTGCTCCACCACAATGACCGAGTTTCCTGCGTCACGCAACTCTTCCAGACTCGCAATTAATTTCCGGTTATCCCTCTGGTGCAGCCCGATACTGGGTTCGTCCAAAATATATAGTACGTTCACAAGACGCGAACCTATCTGCGTTGCAAGCCTGATTCGCTGGCTTTCACCACCCGATAGCGACCGCGACGAACGACTCAATGACAAATATCCCAACCCCACGCGAACCAAAAAACTGAGTCTGTCGCGAATCTCTTTGACAATTTCGCGCGCGATTTTCCGCTCTTTTTCGTTGAAAACTTCCTCTATCCCCTCCATCCATTCGGCAAATTCGCTGATGCTCTTGTTGGAGAGTTCGGCAATGTTCAGGCCTCCTATTTTAAATTGCAGGGCTTCTGATTTTAAGCGGGTTCCTCCACAGACCGAGCAAGGCTCTCGCTGCAAAAACTCCGCAGCTTCGGGCACCTCCGAGTCGTCGCTACTATCCTCATTCGGTTCTTCTATCGGCTCCACTCCCAGTCCGCCACAATGGGGACAGGCTCCGTGGGGCGAGTTGAACGAAAAGGTGTGAGGCGCCGGGTCATCGAGCGAAATTCCCGTCGAGGGGCACATCAAATGGCGACTGTAATACCTCGCTGCATCTGCATCGTAATCGTAGAGCATCATCGTACCCTTGCCCTGACGCATAGCTTCCGCCAGACTCTTTGCCAGCCTTTCTCGCGCATCAGGTTTCACCGTAAGCCGGTCTATCACAAGCTCAATGGTGTGCGCCTTGTAACGATCGAGCCTCAGGCCCGACGCAATTTCCTGCATCTCCCCGTCGATTCGCGCGTGCATAAAACCCTTCCGCACCAGCCCGTCGAACAGCTCTCTGTAGTGGCCCTTCCGCCCGCGAACAATGGGCGCGAGCAGTGCAATTTTCCGCCCGTCATAGCCCTCCAAAATGAGATTTGCTATCGCTTCGTCGCTGTAATGTACCATTTCTTCACCCGTCACAGGCGAATAGGCCCTCGATGCGCGAGCGAACAGAAGTCGCAAAAAGTCATTGATTTCTGTGATCGTACCCACTGTCGAACGCGGATTTTTGCTTGTGGTTTTTTGCTCGATCGCCACCACTGGACTCAGACCCGTGATCTTATCGACATCGGGCCTTTCCATCGACCCCACGTATTGACGGGCATAGATCGAAAGCGTCTCCATATACCTGCGCTGGCCCTCGGCATAGATCGTATCGAAAGCCAGCGACGACTTTCCTGAACCCGACAAACCAGTGATTACCACCAATTTATCGCGCGGAATTTCAAGGTCTATATTTTTGAGATTATTGACCCTTGCGCCCTGTATGTTAATTTTCTCTTGCACTTTTTTAAAAACGCGAACGAATGCTAAAATAGTCTTTGTGAAGTTCAAAAAAGTGTTCGCGCAGCTCACCCGTCACAAAGTCGATAAGTCTCTCTGAATCAAAACTTTGATCGCAGTATCGCATCTCGAAGTGGAGATGGTTGCCAAATGCACGCCCTGTCCGTCCGCCGTAACCAATCACCTGGCCTGCAGTCACATAATCATTAGCTTTGACTGCTCTCCCAGACAGATGCGCATAGTATGTTTCGAGTCCGTTCGGATGACGCACAATCACCACGTTCCCAAATCCACCACGGTTCCAGCGCGACCAGCGCACAATGCCATCAAATGCTGCGTGGATCGGCTGACCGTAAGCCACCTGAATGTCCGTACCCTGGTGCGGTCGTCGGCCTCTCGGACCATATTTCGACAACACGCGCCCCGTCACCGGTGGGCAAAAATCTCGCCTCAGACTGTCGCATATCTGTAGCTCGATCACATCCGGTAAATCCTCCAGCGGGACGTTGCGATATGCAAAAATCTCCAGCGTATCCCACTGAGCATTGAACGCCGGGGCTCGTCTGAAAAGTTCCTCGAAATCCGGGGCAGGCTTTTGCGCCGCCGTCACAAGAGGCAGGAAAAAAACAATGAGCAGCAAACCTCGCATCGTCTTAAACAAGATTGCTGTATAATTCGATTTTGGAAAAGAGATGACTCAATACATTATCTCCATTATATGGATTTCTGTCAATGCTTTTTATGGACTCGATAAGCTTTTCCGAACTTATTGTAGAAGTCGAAAATGTTAATGATCCCTTTTCACTATTGTAATATTCCTTGTGGATTTCTCTTGCATATGTACCGTAAAATACCAACAATTCTGCAACGATATACTCTGTTTCTATGCAGTCGTGTATAATACTTGCTATCGATGAAATCTCCTCTACTAAATCTTGATATTCATAGACCTTCAAATGCAATTTTTTGTAAACATCCGGTTTGTGATTCCTCAGAAATATCAGAAAGAAAAACAGATGAGGAATAACATAATTATTTGATGAGAAAGACTTAAGAACCAATCGACTATGTGCGAAAAGTTTTTCTATTTGGCGCAAGGTAAGATTATTTTTCAGCGATAACGACGACGCAATTCTCTTTAATTCTGCCGGCTCACCATTTCCAGATCTCTCTTTAGATGAAAAGAAATCGTCGAACTCAAAATAATCATACAGATATTCACAGAAGTTTCTTAACTCAGGTTGTGGCAACCTGTATTCTATGTCTATAAATCGCCGCAAATACTCCTCGGAATTTATACGGTCACTTCCGTAAAAACCTTTTATCGAATTTCCCAGCTGCTCCTTATCCAGAACAAGAACAAAGACAATTCCCTGAACCGAGAAGAAGTGCTTTATCTTCTCCAAAAACTCGACCGCATAATCGGGACGGCATCTGTCCAACTCGTCGATTATGAAAACTACAGGGCGTTTGAACTCTCCCTTTTCAAGGTATTCTTCCAGTTGCTTTTTGAAATCCTCGATGCCTTCTTTCTTTTTCGTATATTCTTCGACAGATTCGGAAAGCAGTTCGGCAGAAGCTTTAGCCGTATTCTTCACAGCTTCTGCGACAGCATCGATATCTACATATTGTTTAACAAATGCCTTTAATAAATCGGGTAGAGTATGCTTGATGATTGTTGCTCCGACCTTTATAGCATCTTCGAAAAATGCCTTGTTTTTATCATTACTAAGCTTTCCAAGCTCGCCCAAAATTGCAACCGAAGGGTCTGCTATCAAGTCATTTTCCCACGCATTTATACACAAAGTCTGATAACCTTGACCGATCAAATGTTGCATCCACATCTTCACGAATGTACTCTTGCCTGTACCCCATTCACTATTGACTGCCAGAACAAAACCACTTGGATTTGCCCCAATAATCTCTGTTAGGACAGTTGCATATCTTGCGCGTCCAAGCTGACAATTTTCGAATGGATTCTCTACAGGAATCTCTATTTCCTTGTGTTTAATCGCTCCCATTGATATGCAACTTATCTAATATTAGCTATACTTATAATATCCGCGAACACTCCTGCTGCGGTTACTTCTGCTCCGGCTCCATAGCCCTTGATTTCCATCGGATAGTCTCTATAACGCTCTGTAGTCAAGAGAATTACGTTGTTGCTTCCGTCCAATTCATAGAGTGGACTTTTCGCATCCACTTCACGCAAAGCGACACTCGCCCGCACACCCGATGCCACCGAGCCACCCCCGTCCATCGTGGCGACAAACCTCCAGCGCAGACCTCGTGCAACAAGCTGACGTCGCCGACGTTCGAACTCTTCGTCCATTTCCGGCACCCTCGCCCAAAAATCGTCCAGCGTTCCTTCGAAGTATTTGTCCGGTACGAACAACGAGGCTTCTATGTCGCTCATATTCAGCCTGTAGCCCGCTTCCCTCGACAATATCACCAATTTCCTCATCACGTCCTTACCGCTCAGGTCTATCCTCGGATCGGGTTCGGCATAACCCGCCTCTACAGCCCGTTGAATCGCCGCACTGAACGGCAAATCAGCGCTCATTTCGTTGAAAATGAAGTTCAAAGTACCCGAAACCACCGCCTCTATCTTCAGGATTCGGTCACCACTGCCCACCAGATCGCCGATGGTCTTTATTATTGGCAACCCTGCGCCTACGTTTGTTTCGAATAGGAATTTCGCACCTCTGATTCGCGCCGCCTTTTTCAGGTCGCGGTAGTTTTCATAGTTACCCGATGCCGCGATTTTATTGGCCGTCACCACCGATACATTATGACTCAGCAGGCTCCTGTACGTTCCTGCAATCGCCTCATTGCCTGTACAATCCACAAACACGGAGTTAAAAATATTGGTACTCACAATAGCATCTCTGTATGCCTCCGTCGATGAGTTCACTCCTTCTTCGGCCAGCAGTTCACGCCACTTCGACAGGTCGATTCCGGCACGGTTGATCAGGTATTTCCGCGAGTTGGCAATTCCCACCACCCGCACTTGGAGCGAGTGTTGCTTTAGGAACTTGGGTTGCTGGCGCGCAATTTGATCGAGCAAACTGCGTCCCACACCTCCAATCCCTGCAACAAACAGATTCAGAACCGAATAGTCCCACAACAGAAACGAGTCGTGCAACGCATTGAGCGCCTTGCGCAGGCTCGCGGCCTCGATGACGAACGAAATATTGACCTCTAATGCCCCCTGAGCGCACGAAATAACACTGATACCGCTCCGCCCCAGTGTGTCGAAAAGTTTGGCCGCAACACCTACCCGTCCTCTCATATTTTCACCTACAACTGCCACCGTAGCAAGCCCGTATGTCGGGATTATTTCGTTGATCTCACCGCGCGTGATCTCATCTGCGAATTCGTCCGAGAGCATCCTCACCGCCACCGGACCCTCCGCTCTCCGCACTCCTATCGACGTGCTGCTCTCCGAAGATGCCTGAGACACGAAGAACACACTGATCCCGGCTTGTGACAAGGACTTGAAAATCCGGTAATTAACTCCGATCACCCCCACCATTCCGAGCCCCTTCACAGTGATCAGACAAGTGTCGTCGATAGAGGAAATGCCCTTGATGATCTTTCCGTCCTCCTCTCGTTCCGACGAAATGTAAGTTCCAGGCGCTTCGGGGGCAAAGATATTTCGAATATGTATTGGTATGTTCTTTTGATAGACCGGAAAAATGGTCGCTGGGTAGAGCACCTCGGCGTCGAAATTACACATCTCCATCGCCTCGCTAAAGGTCAGTTTCTCAATCAGATATGCTCCGTCGATCACTCTCGGATCGGCACTCATAAAGCCGTCCGTGTCTGTCCAGATCTCCAGTACTTCGGCATCTCGCTCAGCGGCCACTCTCGCTGCTTCTCCTCCTTCGCTCTCTTCCACCACGACCACCGCGTCCGGGCCAGCCGCTTCCACGATTTTCTTGACTCGTTCGGCCTTCCCGGCCACACTCGTCCAAAATTTCAGAACTTTCATAATCCTGCAAATTTACGAAAATTTTCTATCTTTGCGGTGAAGTGCCCCACACTTTCTTATTGGCTTGATACGTTATGGTATTAAAACCGGCTTGACAAGGCTTAGGCCTCCGGTAAAAGTTGGTTTTGATGCGGTAGCGTATTGACATTCAGCGAATACTGTAGTGTGGGGCACTCAGTAACCGGGGGTCTTTTTTATTCTTAAAACTCCAGCACGTTGCAACCTTCCATCTCTGACTATTTAGTCTCTCTCGAAAACTCCGCCGGTGTTTTCCGTACGTTGGGCGATGTCGTCGTCGATCGCGACCTCTTCGATTTGCCTGCTTTTAGAAGCGGTAACAGCGCGGCGGTCTTCACTTACACAAACTACGATAGCGAGCGGCGCTTCCTTAAGCTCTATATCCGTCCGAATCTCTATCTGCGAACGATTTACGATTACGTCGAACACACCCGTCCTCCTCTCCTTCCCGCCGCAAGACTTCTCAAAAACGAACTTTGGGTTATGCCTCTTGCCGGCGATCCTTGTTGGGTCGATGTCGTTGAGGGCGCCTGGACCCCAGGAGTCACTCTCGATGTCGCCCTCTCTCGCGTCGAAAAAAATGCCGAAAAAAACGACAAAAAAAATGCCGACAACCTCACCAAGGCCCGGCTTGTCTCTGCTTTCGACCGCCTTTGCTCCGAACTCCGGGCTTCCGAGTGGGCTCACGGCGACCTCAAGCCCGAAAACATCATAGTGAACAGCGACAAAAAAAGCACCGAGGTTCGAATGAGCCTTATCGACTGCGATGCTATGTGGATTCCTGCCCTTGCCGGTCTCCCTGCCGTCGAGCTCGGTACTCCTGGCTTCCGCCATCCTGCCCGCACAGCCAACCATTTCGACAAAACCATCGACGATTATCCGATGCAGGTATTGAAAAAATTGTTATCTTTGTAATCCCCAAAGGCATACTTTATTTAAAAACATTGCTTGGAATTCTGCCTCCGGCAGCAGTGTTTTTACGCTTGTATGAATCTTTGGGGAAATTTTTGTACAGCCGGGGGCTTTTTTAGGAAAACTGCAAGCTCATCTCAATGTATAACACACCTATAACTCGCGAAAATCCAACGGCTTTCATCATTCTGATCGACCGGTCGGGCTCGATGACCGAACAGATCGTCTTTGCCGACCAGCAGATGACAAAGGCTCGCGCCGTCTCGATCGTTGCCAGCGCATTCATCGACGAACTGTTGCACCGCGCCCGGCGCGAAGAGGGCACCCGTGACTATTACGACATCGCAGTACTGGGTTATGGAGGCGACCGGAACTCAGAAAACAGTGGGATCGAGTCGCTCGTTTCACCGCCAGGCAAATGGGCCCGACCAAGCCGCCTCACAGTGACCAAAACCCCTCGTAAACACCTCTCTCGCGAACGCTTGTTGCCGTCGGGACGTAGTGTAATGGCTGTCACGCGCCACAACGTTTGGGTCCAGGAGCGTGCCGAGGGAGCAACTCCGATGTATGCGGCGCTCACCGAAGCGCTGAAGTTGGTCGAAAAATGGTGTCTCCGTCCCCAGCACGCTGCAAGTTATCCTCCCACCATCATCAATATTACCGATGGCGAAGCCTCCGACGGCTCTCAGGAAGAGATTCGCACCCTTGCCGAAAAAATCCGCGCTACAGGAACCGACGACGGCAACACGTTACTGATCAACATTCACCTCGCCAAAAACGACGACGCCACGGGACCTATTCTTTTCCCAAAATCTTTGCAAGAACTTCCCGCTCATCGTTATGCGCAACTTCTTTGGGATATTTCCAGCGAGATGCCTGCAGGGCTTGGCCGCGGAATGGGTTGGTGCTCGCGCGCCGGTGACATAGTAGCAATGATGAACATCGGCTCCCAAAACTCCACAATGCTGTAGTTTTCGTAAGAATTTGCCTATCTTTGCATCATCCCATTTCAGTGTAACAATATTTAGTATGATTTTCGCACTCTGAGCTTTGCCTCCGGCAGCGTGGGAAGTCATACTTTTTACGGTACGCTGATTTGGGAAAATTTTTGTACAGCCGGGGGCTTTTTCATAATTCGATTTAGCCGTGATTCTCACTATCGACCAATACATAGAAGCTCTGACCAACACCGACGGCCGGTTCCGCACGCTTGCGGGGATCTATCCCACGGGCGACAGCGATACTCCCCATTTCACTATGCCTGGCCGTGGCCTTGTCGATTTCGAGGTGATGGTGGGTCACGTTCCCTGTCAGATGCGTTGCCCTCTGAAGTGGGATGACGACACGGCCGGGAAGCTGCATCTGCTAAGCAAAAAAAGCAACTCTTCGGACACCCCGCCTGCACTGCAATGGCGGGTAATGGAGGATGAGCTGACACTGTTCGACGAGGCGGGTAACTCCGTTCAGGTAAACGTACTGCTTCGCCCTGTGCCTCCTGTTCCCGGACCATCTCCTTCGCGCGATATTCCCAAGGCGCTCGGCTCGCCTGAGGACTTCGAGGAGTTCTCGTGGGATCCTGTCTGGGGTCTTGCCACGGCAATGGTGGATGGTCAGTGGCGATTGCTCGACAGTACCGGCGCCATTCTCACTAATGAGCCCTACGATTGGATGACCGACTGCTCAGAGGGATTCGTGCTCGCTGTAAAGAACGGTAAGCACGGTTTTCTGGACACTTCCGGCCGAGAGGTCGTCCCTTTCATCTATGATGACGCCACTTCATTCTCCGGAGGCGAGGCCTTCGTGGTCAAGGATGGAAAGAGCTTTTTTATCTCCAAATAGTTTGGTCGTTTAGGCAAAAAAGAGTACCTTTGGACTCTTAATTACAACCCGAAAAGATGGCAGAAGACAATATAAAAGAGGGCTTGGATGGTGGCGGTAAGATAGTGGAGGTCAGCATCACCGAGCAGATGAAAAGCGCCTACATCGACTACTCGATGTCGGTAATCGTATCGCGTGCACTTCCGGATGTCAGGGACGGCCTCAAGCCCGTCCACAGGCGCATCCTCTATGATATGTCGAACGAGTTGGGTCTTTATTCCGACAAGCCGCACCGTAAAAGCGCGCGTATTGTGGGGGACGTGCTCGGTAAGTTCCATCCCCACGGCGACGGCTCGGTATATGACGCGATGGTTCGTATGGCCCAGGAGTGGAGCCTCAGGTATCCACTGGTGGACGGCCAGGGTAACTTCGGTTCTTTGGACAACGACCCACCTGCGGCGATGCGTTACACCGAGGCGAGGATGCGCAAGATCGCCGACGAGGTGATGAGTGATATCGACAAGGACACTATCGACTTCACGCTCAACTTCGACGACACGATGAACGAGCCCACGGTGCTCCCCACGCGTATTCCGCTGCTGATGGTGAATGGTGCGAGCGGTATTGCCGTCGGTATGGCCACCAATATGGCTCCCCACAACCTCAGCGAAGTGATCGACGCCTGCGTAGCTTATATCGACGATCCGACTGTCGAGGCGAGCGGTCTTTTGGAGCACGTCAAGGGCCCGGACTTCCCCACCGGAGCCACAATTTACGGTTACGAGGGAGTTCGCGAGGCGTTGGAGACGGGTCACGGTCGCGTTGTGATGCGCGCCAAAACCGACATCGAACACACCTCCAGCGGCCGCGAGATGATCGTCATCACCGAAATTCCCTATCAGGTGAACAAGGCCGAGTTGGTCAAGAAGATTCACGAACTGGCCGCTGAAAAGAAGATCGAGGGCATCTCGTATGTGAACGACGAGAGCGACCGCAAGGGTATGCGCATAGTGGTCGTGCTTAAGCACGACGCCGTGGCGAGTGTGGTTCTGAACACGCTCTATAAGATGACCGAGATGCAGAAGTCGTTCGTGGTGAACAACATTGCGTTGGTGGATGGTCGCCCACGATTGTTGAACCTGCGCGATATGGTCGAAAACTTTGTCGAGCACCGTCACGAGGTCGTCGTTCGACGTACCCGCTTCGATCTGAAAAAAGCAGAGGAGAGATTGCATATCGTTCAGGGTCTGCTCATTGCACAGGACAATATCGACGAGGTCATCTCCATCATCCGCTCTTCGGAGAATACCGACATCGCTAAAACCCGCCTTCAGGAGCGCTTTGCTCTCAGCGAAATTCAATCGACCGAGATCGTCAATATGCGCCTCCGGGCCCTCACGGGTCTGGAGCGCGGAAAACTCCAGGAGGAGCACGACGAGTTGCAACGTCGCATAACCCGCTTCAATGAAATTCTCGACAGCGAGGTCGAACAGTATGGCGTCGTCAAGGAGGAACTTATCGAGGTTAAGCAGAAATATGGTGACGCACGCCGCACCGAGATTGTCTACAGCGCCGAGGAGTTCAACCCCGAAGACTTCTATGCCGACGACGAGATGGTGATCACCATTTCGAGAATGGGGTACATCAAGCGCACCCCTCTCACCGATTACCGCACTCAGGCACGCGGAGGGGTCGGCGCAAAGGGCTCTGCAACGAGGGACGAAGACTTCATCGAGCATCTCTATGTCGCCACGATGCACAACACGATGATGCTCTTTACCGAAAAGGGCCGTTGCTATTGGCTCAAGGTTTACAACATTCCCGAAGGCCCCCGCTCTGCAAAGGGCAGGGCTATCCAGAACCTCATCCAGATCGACCCGGACGACAAGGTTCGCGCATACATCAACGTCAAACGTCTCGACGACGCCGACTATGTGAACTCCAACCATCTTGTGATGTGTACGCGCGAGGGTGTTATCAAAAAGACGTTGCTGGAGGCTTATTCCCGTCCGCGCCAAAACGGTGTGAACGCAATCACTATCCGCGAGAGCGACCAACTCTTAGAGGTCAAACTCACCAGCGGCAAGGCCGAAATTATGATCGCCTCCAACGCAGGTAAGGCCATCCGCTTCAACGAAAGCACCGTTCGCCCCATCGGCCGTACGGGCGCCGGAGTGAGGGGCATAAGTTTATCCGCCGGCGAAGAGGTGATTGGTATGATTTGTGTGGAACCGGACAGTGGGCAGGATGTTTTGGTTCTGAGTGAAAAGGGTTACGGCAAACGCACCGACCTCGAAGAATACCGCATCACCAACCGCGGCGGCAAGGGCGTAAAGACGATCAACGTCACCGAAAAGACAGGCAAGCTGGTTAGCATTCAGGCTGTTAGCGATGACGATGATCTAATGATCATTAACCGTAGCGGCATCACGATCCGCACGGCAATTTCGGGTATCCGTCTTGCAGGTCGCGCCACACAGGGAGTTCGTATCATCAACCTGCGAGAGGGCGACGAGATAGCTTCAGTGGTTGCGATCCCCAAAAGCGACGAGGAGGCAGAAGGGCAGGCCGACGAGCAGTGAACTATTTCCAAATAACAGCGTCAATGATTTATTGATCAAGTAAAAACGTGTAAATTATGAAAACTGTTAAAATATTTTTGGCAATTTGTTTCGCGATCTCGATTCATTGCGGATATGCTCAAGAAAATGTATATGTGCCCTCACTCACTGCAGAGGAAGCAATATCTATGGTAAAAGATAGCTACCACTTTATGTATTTCTATTTCCGAAATCCGGCAGATACGGTGGCAAATCTTAACCGCTTCATCGAAACGGTAGACAGGATCGTCCCTCTCAGCGATGAAAAGAAAGAGATGATTATGGAGCAAGCCCTCTCCGAGGTAAGGCAACAGAAAGAGAAGTTACCTTTGACCGACCAGATGTTCAACCTTACTTTTTCCATAGAAGAACACATAACTTTGATGGGGACTAACATCATTGATGTGATGCGAAATAATTTCAACGATGAAGAGTTCGCGCGACTATACAACACAATGGAACGAGAGATGAGATGGGCCATATTTGCACAAAATGTGTTAGATGTCAATATACATAAAGGAACGACTCCTAAGACACGAGCCGGGGAAGCTCCAAAACAGATTGACCGTCTCAATTTGGTGTTTGATAGGTTCGGTATTCAGTAACAAATCTTACCAACAAATCAGGAGCGTTAGTTTTGCTCCGACTCACCAAATATTATAACTAGAACATACAGACAATTAACTTAAAAACCGTATAGCTATGAAAAAACTATTTTTAACAGCGCTGGCAGCCGTGATTATGAGCGGTGCAGCAGTGGCTCAAATGCCCCCGATGGGAGTTACAGTGGCAAAGGTCGATGTGGCAAAACTTCGCGACGCCATCGCCAAGAGCGATGGCGAAATTGCCGACGCCAAGAAGAACATCAAAGCTGCAACGTGGCTCAAGCGTGGCGATGTCTTCATTGATGCCGATGCAAAACCCGTGAACGGCCTTTATATGGGTATGCCCGAAGAGATTCTCAAGCTCTCGTTCGGCGACGCCCCCACCGAGGAGGTTGTTATAGGCGGCAGCCCCTATACTCTCTACAATTATGATCACTTCAAGGCATACACGTCCAACGGTGTGATAGATTTCTATGTTCCTGTAACAATCGTCGATGCCAATGCTCTCGACAAGGCCTATGATGCCTTCGACAAGGCTTATCAATTGGATGCCAAACAGGTAAAAAAGGTAGCCACAGGTATGGAGAACATCCGCAAAAAGAGCATCGAAGACGCCGGTTCCTACTATTCGCTGCAGGACTATGCAACCGCAGCTAAGGATTTCCGCCGCGCCTACAAAGCCAGCATCCACTCCTCTATGGATCGGATCGACACAATGTCTCTCTACTATGCCGGTATGTCGAGCGCCCTTGCAGGTGAATACACTACCGCTATCGAGGATATCGACAAAGCTATTGCGATGGGCTACGAGTCTGATGGCGACGTGTATCGTATGAAGTTCCTTTCTCTCTATAGCCTCGACAGAAAAGAAGAATCCCTTGAGGCTCTCAAACTGGGTCTTTCAAAGTATCCTACCAACGAAGACCTCATCGATATGATGATGCGCTATTACGCCGAAAACGACGGCGATCCTTCCAGCATTATTCCTTTGGTTCAGAGCGCCATTGACAAGAATCCCTCCAATCCCGTTCTCTATCAGGGCCTTGCTCGCGTGTATGACAAGTTAGGCAGGAGCGATGAAGCGATCGACGCTATCAAAAAAGCAGTTGCTCTCACTCCGGATGACTTCGTGTCGAACTATCTCGAAGGTTTGTTCATACTTAAGAAGGGTGACGTTATGAACGAGGAGTTGGGTAAAATGACCATCACCAGCAGAGCCCAATATCAGACTGCGCTGGACGCCGTGAATGCTGTCTTTGCTCAGGCGCTTGCTCCGCTGGAAAAGGCTTACGAACTCGACCCGAAAGAGGCCTCGACCGTCGAGCTACTTAAGAACCTCACCTTCCGCCTTCGCGACGACCAGGCAATGAACGCCAAGTACGAAAAGTACAACACACTATTACAAAGTATGTAAGTAAGATAAAAGAAGCCCCGCCTTATGGCGGGGCTTCTTTTATCTTATCCTCTCGGTATCGCGAATTAGCATTTGATCGCGCAGTACGCCGCGAAGAGCCAACCAGTTGATCAGAAGCGCAGTAAAGAAAAACAGCGGAGAGTAAGCCCAAGCTGTGTGGGCAATCCAGGAGTAATAGATGCTAAAGCCGGCGCTTCCTGCCAGCAGGACGAACTCAGCTATGAGCATACTGGTCTGCCGCGACCGGTTCTTGAACAGGAAGATCGCCACAAATGGCACTAACGCTGCGATGCCGAAAAGTACAATCGCCCATCCGACCGCCAATGGGCCACTATCTATGAGTGCGCCGCAAACAACAAGCCCCACCGTAACGAGCATCCAAACCGTCTGAATTCTCTGTATCATATCTCCCTGTCTATCTTATATTTATTTCTGTCACTCGCATTGCGGTTTATCAGCTCACCCAGGAATCCCGTCAGGAACAGCATAACCCCCAGTACCAGTGTCACCAATGCGATATAGAACATCGGCTGATCTGCCACCCCTCTGAGAGGCAATCCTCGCGACTGCTTCACCAACTTTTCGACTATTAACCACACTGCCACAGCACCGCCGCCAAGGAACATCAACGTACCTAAACTGCCGAACAGGTACATCGGATGTCGCCCGAAACGCGCCAAAAAGGAGACGGTTATCAGATCCAAATAGCCTTTCACCATCCGCTCCAGTCCATATTTCGAGTGTCCGTATTTGCGCGCGTGATGCTCGACAACCTTCTCACCTATTCGCCTGAAGCCCATCTGACGCGCCAAAATCGGTATGTATCGGTGCATCTCGCCATAGACTTCGATGCTCTTCACCACTGCACGACGATAGGCCTTCAGACCGCAGTTCATATCGTGTAGCGGAATTCCACTCACAAGACGTGTAGTTGCGTTATAAAATTTGCTCGGCAGGCGCTTTCCTGCCGGATCGTGACGGTGTTTTTTCCAGCCAGACACAAGGTCGTAACCCTCCTCGATGATCATTCGGCGCAGTGCAGGAATCTCATCGGGCGAGTCTTGCAGGTCGGCATCCATAGTCACCACCACCTCTCCGCGCGCCGCATCGAAACCCACATACAGAGCTGCCGATTTGCCATAGTTGTGCGCAAACCTGATACCTCGAATCACACCCGGCGCCCTACTTACCAACTCTTCTATCACCTCCCACGAGCCGTCGGTCGAGCCGTCATCCACAAAGATCAACTCCCACGAAAGCCCCTCGACTTTCATCACACGCTCCACCCACGCGGCAAGTTCCGCAAGGGACTCTTCCTCGTTCAGTAGTGGTACTATTATGGAAAGATCAAGCATCGCCACCAGCAAAAATATCGGGTTTTTTGGTCACAAATGTGCACAGGATCAATCCCAGAAAACCTCCCCTAAAGATGAGTTCGATCACACCCTGAAATATCCAAAAGAATGGATTCCGCAACATACCGAAAGCCATCGAACGTATCTGGTCGGGCATATCACCCAGCGAGGTTTCAAATATCGAGGTGTAGTATTCCGGCGCTATGAAGTTGTACATCAGGAATCTGCTCACACCAAACACCACGCCTGCGAACAACATCATTGCCAACACAAAACCGAACGCACGCGCATAGGGATACCCCTCGGCTGCGGACGAAAGTCGTGCATTTCGCCGCCCGGTAGAAACTATCAGCCAGCACAGCACAATGAAAATCAGCAACTCATAAGCCCAGCCTGCCGTTGTTTCCAACTTCAGTCCCCAGCTTATGAGATTCACGCCGAACAGCGCCACTCCACCTAAAAAGCCCCAGTTCGAGGCCCCTTGCCAAAATTGTTTTTTAGTCATATTAACTCTCCCAAACCTTCTCTTAAAACCACGGGGTCGTCACCGGTCAAATCCACCACAGTCGTTGCCGTCGAGGCTCCGATTCCTCCGTCTATAACCATATCCACCACCCGACCATAGCGCTCGACAAGCAACTCCGGGTCGGTCATATACTCCACCATCTCTTCGTCATCCTTCACCGAAGTGGTCAGCATCGGACAGCCTAACTCTTCGACCAACGCTCTTGCGATATTGCTTCCGGGGATGCGTACTCCGATACTTTTGCGCTTGGCCAGCGCCTTTTCGGGCACCCTCGATAGCGGCGAAAGCAGAAAAGTGAACGGCCCCGGCAGGTTGCGCTTCAGTACTCGGAACTGCGGATTATCCACCTTCGCGTAGTCGGCCACGCGTGCCAACGAATCGAACACAAGCGTGAACACACTCTCGTTTTTGCCCTTTATCGCCCCCATCCGCTCGATCGCCTTGGGGTTCTTCAGCGAACAGCCGAACGCATAAACGCTGTCCGTAGGATAAACGATCACCCCATCGGCGCGCAACACCTCTGCGGCGTGCGCAATCTGTTTGGGATTGGGATTATCGTGCCAGATCTTTACAAGCATCTCTTAGTGCAGGTTGTTACTTATCAATGTTATAAACTCTTCCCTGGTTCTGTGTTGCGACAGGAAAATACCTGTGAAAGCCGAAGTCGTCGTTACCGAATTTTGTTTCTGTACTCCCCTCATCGACATACAAGTATGGTGCGCCTCGATCACCACAGCCACTCCCATCGGGTTCAGCACCTCCTGAATACAGTCACGGATCTGCACCGTCAGTCTCTCCTGCACCTGCAACCGGCGGGCAAAACAGTCCACCACACGGGCGATCTTCGACAAACCCGTAATGTAGCCGTCAGGAATGTAGGCCACGTGCGCCTTCCCGATTATGGGCAGCAGGTGGTGTTCGCACATCGAGTAAATTTCGATATCCTTCACCAATACCATCTGCTTGTACTCTTCCTTGAACATCGCCGAGGTAAGTATTTCACGCGGGTCTTCTTTGTAGCCTTTTGTCAGGAACCCCCACGCCTTGGCTACCCTTTCGGGAGTCTTGACAAGGCCCTCCCTGTCAGGATCTTCGCCCAGCAGCTTAAGTATTTCACGATAGTGGTTTTCCAACTCCTTCATAGGTTGCAAAGATAAGAAAAACTTCCTATACTATTCTCTGAGTGCGTGCATTTTCCGTCAGGGCGAGACTCTGCAGATCGACCTCCGTCAGCAGCACGAGCCCCTTCCTGCCACTCACCCAGCTCAATCTTTCGCCGAGTGGCGCATCCGTTTCCAGCATCGCCAGCTCCCTCACCAGCGAAAGGGTCTCGTTCGAAGCGAGAGAATCCGTCCCCACTCTGATGCGAAGACCGTTCTTTCGTAGCAATTCCACCGGCGGCTTCAGACCCGAAATGTAGCGATTCGACCCTGGACACAGCACCCAGGTTACCGCAGCCGTAAAATGCCCCATCAATATGTCTATGTCTCGCTGCGTCACGCAGCAGTTGTGCACCAGAACCACCGGCCTGTCCGCTGGTACCTGCTCCACCAGCCGCACAGCAGGGTCATCCACCTCATATTCGCTCTCCATAAAGTGTATAGATAACGGTCGTAAAGCCGACGGCGATTTATTTTCCGCACTCACCACTGCCTCAAAGGTCGCCTTGTCCAAAGAGTATAGCGAATGTGGAGTAAGATTGTTCGCTCCGGCAGGCACCGTGGCGCCAAAACCAAAAATCTCGCGAAAACTCAGATAGCGGACAGGACTTTCCGCTTTCAGTTCAAAGGTGCTCTCTCCGTTGCAGATGTCCCACACTTCGCTCACCCCGTCGGCCCACATCTTTGAATCCCAAAACTTCGCTCCCTCGATTCCTCCGCCGCGAGGAGCTTTTTTCATCGCCTCAACAAATCCTTCGAATCCTTCCCCGCTCGGGATCATCCCCCTCAGATGCGAGAGTTCCAGATGGCAATGCGCATTCAGCATTCCCGGCATCAAAATTCCCGGATAGAACTCCACACCCGCCTCGCCATCAAGATGCGCGGTCTGAGAAACGGAGATAACCTCTCCCCTCTCGTCCACTGTCACCACCCTTCCGGGCGCTAACTCACCGGAGGGAGTCAGCCACAGGTGTGAGGAAATTCGCCTCATATCTAAACAGTTCTCGCGCCATAGAGTCGATCGCCACAGCGGCAGGCAGGCGATAGGTCACCTTCAGAGAGTCGATCGTCAGTGCCGGAGTTTTCACATCGTTCCGTGGGTATGGATTCAGGTCGATCACTAACCGTCGTGTCGTAGTGTCCGTATCCACTGTTACAGTCATCCGCGTACGCTCCTCGCGAACCAATCTGCGCGAGTTGCCACCTATGTCTACGCGCAGACTTCCATTCCTATCCGTGGAATCGACCATATATTTGAAATCCACCTCATAACTTCCCTCACGGACCGGCAACACGATGCGCAATCGTCCCGTGTCGGCCACCCGCCTTACCCTTATCGAGCGTTCAAAATAGACCTCTTCGGCATACTTGTCGCGGGCCCGGCGTGCTATCGTATCTATCGCCGCCAATCGGTGGTTGTATGCGCCGCTCTCCGCCTGTAGTATTT
Source organism: Alistipes sp. UBA934 (assembly GCA_002293535.1). Taxonomy (GTDB): domain Bacteria; phylum Bacteroidota; class Bacteroidia; order Bacteroidales; family Rikenellaceae; genus UBA940. The sequence continues at coordinate 29,545 of DBDK01000003.1, forward strand.
CCATTGCCCGCTCTACCACATCGTCGCTCAGGCGCGCGCTCTTTCGTTTGGCAAAGCTTCCTATTGTGAATTGAATATCATCGCTGGTGTAGCCATACTTTTCAAACACGGGCTCATAGATATTCAGCGAATCCAGCTGTAACGATGGCTCTTCATTGATGTAAGCATCCACAAGATAGATGTCGTGGAAAATCTGTGCGAGCCGTTCGTCCGGAATAATTCTCGGCCCTCCGCAGCTCGTCAGCAGCACAGTCAATATAAGAGTGATGCGCTTCATTTTTTGATCGTCGCTCGCACCGTAAAGGTAGTAATAATCCAGACAACGGCGACAAACGCCACGCAAATCACCGCAATATCCTCTATGCGCATTCTCACCGGATAACTCTCTATTAGAAACGTCCCTCCCGGCATCGGCACAAGACCGAAGATCTGTTGAGCACCACACACCAAAACCCCCAGCACCAGCCCCCCCAATGCCCCTATCGCACCGATCATCATCCCCTGCCGCACAAACACACTGCGCACCATCCCCGTCGAAGCCCCCATCGCTTCCAATGTATCAATGCCCGCCCTCTTGTCTATGATCAGCATTATCAGCGAGCCAACTATCGAGAACGAAGCGATAAGTAGCACCAGCAGCCCAATGAAAAATATGCCCCACTTTTCGAGCTTCATTATTCGGTACATCGATGCCTTCTGCTCTTCACGCGTCAGCACCTGGAAATCCTCTCCCGCAATGTTCGCCACTTCGGCCTTCAATCTCTTTTCGCCAGCACCCGTTTCCAGTCTGACCGCCAATCCCGATGCTCTCTTTTCATAGTCGAACAACCCTTGGGCGAACTCCAGCGGCACAATCACATACTCGCCGTCAGTCTCAGCATCCAGCACAAAAACTCCCGTCACGGGAGCTTCGGCGGCGGAAAAACTGCTTAACGGCAATAGTGCCGAATAGCTGCCTCGCCGCGGAGCGTAGAACTTCAATTGCTCAGTAAAACCCTGCCTGATACCCAATTCATAGGCTATTCCCTGACCCACAATCGCCCCTGCACTCAAAGTATCCACCCCAAGAATCGTCGCAGTAGTCTGTCGTCCGTAATATTCGAGCACAGCACTGTCTTCCAATACAAACGATACCCCTTTAACCTCCTCAAGTGCTCCTATCTTCTCTGCATCCAGCGCCACCACGTCGAAAACCTTCCCTTCTGCCGGTCGCACCAAAAAGTCAGGATCGAAATCCCTATACATTTGGCGGATCAGCTCGTCGAAACCGCTGAATACCGCCATCAGGATCACCATAGCAGCCACAGGAATTCCTACCGCCACCATACTCACCCTTGAGATGACATTGATCACAGAGTGGGATTTGGCCGAGAAAAGAAACCGGCGCGCAATGAAATTATTTAAGGAGATCCTCAATCTTCTCGATATATTCGAACGAATCGTCCAACACGAACACCATCTCCGGCACGACACGAAGTTGATTGCGCAGTCGCCCGCCCAGAGCCTTTCTGATGGCCCAATTGTTGGTCCCCAACGCCCCCATTATTTCGCCGTGCCTCTCGAACGGGAACACGCTCACGTGCACTCTCGCATACTCCAGGTCAGGACTCATCCTCACGCCCATTACCGTAACCATCGCCCCGCGAAACAATTCTCGAAACTCCCTCGAAAACAGCTCTCCAAGGTCTTTCTGAATCTGTCGCGCCACTCTCTGTTGTCTTGAAACGTCCGCCATCAGTATGAGATTTTAATGTTGCGAAAATCGGTTTCATTAGGCGAGGCCACACGCGCCCTTCGCAACGGCGGTTCTTTTATGCCTCCCTTCCCCAGACGGAAGAATACCCCCACTGTAACAAACAGATTGTCCAGCTCCGAACGTATCGACCCCTCTTCGTTGAACACATATTTAGTCTTGGTGCGCAGAATGTCCGACATTCCGTAATAGTACCTCGCCTCGGCAAACACCTCCATCCGCCCGAACAGAACCCCTACTCCGAAGCCTCCCAGAAAGCCGTAATTCCAACGAACATCGCGTGAGGTCTCCATCATATAAGGAACCGTTTCCGTCTCAAAGGTCTTTCCACCGTTATCATATACCGTTTGCGTAAAGGTAGTCAGATCGTCACCCGTCCCCAGATTGTATGTAAGCGTAAAACCTGCGTTCAAAAATAGACGCACGTGTCTGTTGGCCATATAGAGGTGTGGTTGCCAGATAAGCGGCAGCGTCACCGAGCTCACCGTTCGGGTCTTCATCGTATAGTTCGTCGTGTCGGAGCGAATCCCCTCCGTAATGATCTTATAGCCCCTCATCTGATACTCCAGTTCGGCCGACACGCCTCCCACGACCTGCTGGGCACTGTAATATTTCCACATCACCCCGCCCGTATAACGTCCCCACTGCATACCACCCTCCTTCACGGGGTAGAAGCGACCCTGCATCGCTCCGTAGCCCACCTTGGCACCTATGTAGTGCTGCGCCGAGGCACTCCACGCACAAACCGACAGAACCACTATGCAAACCAGTTTCTTCATCGCTTAAAATCCTCCTCCCATACTTTGCGTTGTCGATTGTACCTGGTTTCTTAGTCCTCCCATAGCTCCTCCTATGCCCAGACCGCCTCCGCCACTCAACCCTCCTTCGCTCTGACGCGCACGTTCCGCATCTTTCAGTGCCTTCTCTTCGAGATATTTTGAAACTCGTGCATCTTCGGCTCGCTGCAAATCCCTTCTCACCTTCTCGATCGAGATCGGAGCAAAGATCTCCACCATATTCAGATTTATGCTCACCTCCCAGTTGGCCTTAGCCGGAATGAACTGATCGCCACTGGGCCCCACATAGAATTCAACTCTTTCGGGTTGGCGCCTTTCGACCAGCGAGCCCGAATCCCACTTGCCGTTTCCGTTGCCATCTTCGGTTATGCGCAGTCGAACCTCACCCTCGGTAATGTAGTATAAGGTAAGCTTTCCCGTCCTGACTCCTTCGAGCCTTTTATGGGTCTGTCCGCTCTCGTCCAAAACCTCGATTATGTACTCAGTCTCAGGACTCTTGCCGGTCACGTTCAGCACAAGTGTTGCAAATTCCGACCGCGGAGTGATTTTGAACCTGGCTCCCAGCGAGTCGTTGCGCTCACCGGCAATGTTCTCGAACACCCCTGCCGGAATGGTCAGCTCATAAGACGAATCCTCATCCCACTTCGAGACTATGGTCCAACGGCGAATTTTCATAGTATCCCGCACGATATGGAATTCCGCAGGTACCGGATCGCCCAAATCTGGAGCTTCCATCAGCGAAATTCGCATCGAGTCGATCGCCACCAATGGCAGATCGAATTCTATCGGTATACTCTTTTCAGGATTTACCTGAGCGCTCGCATCGACCTTGAAACGGAATGGATTGGGTTTTTCGGGCTCCACCCACTCCTCGCCCTCCTCCAACGCCCGCTCACGATCTCTCTCCAATCGTTCTCTTTCACGTTGCTCTTCACGCGTCTCGGCCGGAGCTCTCCACGCCAGTCTCAATTGCTGCGAGGCCGGTGCCAAGATTCCCAGCGAGTCGGTCTTCAGATATGAGATTCGCCCCTTGATCGTATCCGGCAATGCTTCGGGCGGCACATTGAACCACAGCGCGATGGTGTCTCGATCGGCGGTTAGGTACTCTCGAATCACCCGATCGTCATCCATACCATCAAAACTCAGTGTGTCTATTTGCGGATATGACGCACCGAAACGCAGCACCGCTCTGTGACGATCGGTTCGCTCGCTACCCGAAAGGTTTTGCCGTTTCACCGGCTGCTCGCTAAAGAGGCGGAAATAGACTTGCGGATCGGCGGTAGGATAGTGGCGGTATTCGTCCAGCCAAATCGAAATGGGTTCCAGATGGGCAGGGTTCACCGCCTCATCGAGGAATCCCACCTTATCCACCCCCTGCTCGTAGATCAGATTACTGTTGTTATCCTGAAAAGCATAGACCTTGTATGGTATGTCCTTGAGATTCTGCGCAATGAATATTCCGTTCCCTTCTCCGCGTCCCACTACCGACGGCTCTGTGTTGAACAGCAACGAATCGTACTCCGGAATCGAATCGAGCTGGGCCGGATAGAAAAACAGATAGGCTTTACTGATGCTGTCTCCCTTCATCGCGTCTGCCGTGTAGCCCGTCATCAGCATCGAGTCGAGAGCGCTTCCCGTAGAAAACACAAACCTGAAGCCACTCAAAGGGTTACCCTCGTTGTTGTCTCGAATGGAGCTCCCGAAATTCAGCGCATAAGTTTGATTTTCCTTTAGCGTATCCTTTATATCGACTCTCACCCCTTGCCCTCTCACCACCAAATTCGGCTTGGTCTTCATCAAAGGTGAGGTAAAGAACTCCTTCGATTGATCTTGCAGCTTGACGAATTCGTTGAATTCGATGAAGATTCTGTTGCCCGTAAAATGCCTTACTCCGTTGGCCGGCGTAGCCCTCATCGCCATCGGCGGTAGCGAATCTTTCGGCCCTCCCTGCGGCGTCAGCTGATTCGCACACCGCGCAAACACCACACAGGTTACCACGCCCAACACCCACAAAATATGTTTTATCTGCTTCATTAAATATACGTCCTTGACATACTGACATTATAATCGTTCTCTACCTCCTCATAGGACAAAAAACGAATCCTGTCCCGAATGGGTCGAAAGGCAGTTCTGTCTTTTTCTGTTTCAAACTTCGACCTCCGATCCAAAGGCGACACGCATAAAAATTGGGTTTGGAAGTACTGCATCTCCAAAAACTTCAAAAAGGCATCTCGGAAATCGGTAGAATTTTCCACCTCGAAAATGTGCGAGGGAAAGAGCCTGTCGTTTTCTCCCTGAAACCAGATCACATCGGCAAACGTCGCGCTTTTCTTCACGATCTTTTCATACGTGAACATCGGCACACTCGACAATGTGGCTAAATTCCCCAAGGTTTTATTTTCAAAAACGACTTTCTTATCGTTGGTGTATGTCTCCTTCACCTCCTTCTTCGAGTTGCCTATTTCCAACAGCATTCCCTGTATCTCTCCGTGCCGACTTTTAATCTTTTCGGCTTCGGTTTTGGGTATTTTCTGCTTTTCGAGTTGATCGAGTTTATCTTTCAACGCATATACGCCCAATCCTATCCTTGTAAATCGAGGATCTCTTTGCACTCGTTCCTGGATTGTTTTATCCGGGGTTATTCCTTTGATCCTGGAGCGATCTTTATATTCCCAGATCTCTTTGTACAGAAGTTTGAGAGGTGCTATGAAACCGTTGTTCAACATAACCCGCTCTATGGCATCCGAATATGTCATGTCCTCCCTATTCACCTGCAATCCTCCACTCACTATCTGTATAAGGTTCTGTTTTCCAGAGTTGAAAGCGCACGGGTATGTAGAGCTTCGGCATCGGGATCTGATATTCGATGATGCGATAGGCGTAAAAGTGATTCACGGGATCGACGGCAACCAACACAAGGGGTGACGAAGTAATGGTCAGATGAACAAAATCATCCTCACCCTGCCCTTCGACGAGGCTTTGCGATCGCACCTCACCCGTGGTCGCGTGACGAATGATCCCTGCATCGGCATCGGCATAATTGGCAGGAGCCCAACTCTTTGCAAACGCATCCTCTTTGGAGATATAGAACGCATACACTCTCACCAGATACCCCACGCCGTCGGCAGGGCTGCTGGGTACAGCCATCACACGAGGCATAACCACTACCTCGCACTCGGCACTGAACTTAGCGCAGCCCCAGCTCGCGCAGAGGAGCAAGCACAAAATCGCGCTCTTCGATACGCGGGTGAGGTATTTGTAGACCTTCCTCATTGACAACAATATCGTCGTAATACAAAATATCTATATCCATCGGCCTGCTCGCATAGGCTTGGCCCGTACGTTGTTTTTCCATCTCTTCAGCCTCGCGGTCACGCCCCAAAACAGTCTCAATTTTCTGCACGGCAGCCAAAACTTCTCTCGGCGTAAGGTCGGTATCGGCGATCATAGCCTGATTAGAGAACAGCTGCTGGGCCTCGAAGCCCCACGGTTCACTTTCATAGCGGTGCGAGCAGCGCATTACAGGGCCCACAAGGTCATTTATCATTGCCTGCGCCCTCCGCAAATTGGCCGCCATATCGCCCACATTCCCTCCTGCTATCAGTGTTACTCTCATTTTTCGATCATTTTACTTACCGCCAGCGCAAAGTGCGTGAACACGATGCCTGCATTTCCGTTTTGCCTCAACTGTCCCAATGCCGTCTCTATCTCCTCCACCAGCCCCTCTATATTTTTGGTCCCGATGTATGGTGCGAACTTGCGACAAAAATCTGCCTCGGCGCCCCAAAGATAGGAAATATTTTCGAGCCCCGTGCTAATCATAAAACTTGAACGCAACAGACGTATGAAATTCTCCAGCAAGCGCTTCTGCTTTTCGCGGCCCAGAGAGGCCACCCGCGCGGCCCAATCGACCAGCTCCAGGTGTTTGTCGTTATAGCTCAGGCGCATCAGCTCCACAAAAAGCTCGAATTCTTCGACGTCTGTTCCCGAGGCATTTTGCCCACCCTCGCCTGCCGGCACCACTACCTCCTGCACTCGCGAGAGGATCGTCGGCAACAACTGCCTCGGTTGGGCCGAGACCAATATGAATAGTGTCTGCTCCCAAGGCTCTTCAAGGATCTTGAGCAGCGTGTTGGCGGCTTCGGTGTTCATCTTTTCCGGCAGCCACACCAGCACGGCCTTGTATCCCCCCTCGAAACTCTTGAAACTCAGCTTTCGGATCACCTCGTCGGCCTCCTTCTTTGAGATCAGTCCTTGCAGGTTTTCCAGACCCAGTTCGTCGTACCACATCTGCTCGGTCAGCAGTCCCCTTGTTCGCTTTATCGTCTCTCGCCACTGAGGTAGAAACGTATCGCTGGTCACTACTTCGCCGCTCTTTTTCCCCTGCTTGTTCACCGGCATCACAAAGTGCAGGTCGGGGTGGGCCAGAGCCTCGATCTTTTGGCAGCTTGGGCACACTCCACAGGAATCTCCGTCGGTTCTGTTTTGGCAATTCAGATATTGAATGTAAGCCAACGCCAGCGGCAATGCCGCATTCGCCCCGCCGCCCGAAGTACTTTCGCCCCCCGCCGCAGTAAACATTTGAGCGTGGCTCACCCTTCCGCTGTCGATGGTTCCCGCCAGCCGCCGCTTGATCTCATCGTGACCCGTTATATCGCTGAATTTCATAATGCCGCGCAAAGTTAGTTAAAAATTGCTACTTTTAGGGCAATCTTCGGGCGCGAGGTGTTTTCGATTGGCGCACAAAATTACGCCCTGTGAAAACAAAGCGCGACAAATGGAAGACCGTTTGGTGGAAAATGGAGCTTCACGAACAGTTCGATGTTCAGACTACATCTCGAACCGGCCTCGGCATAGCTTTATTTTTTACCCGTACTTCCGAACCCTCCTTCGCCGCGCTGGGTTTCCGACAACTCCTCCACCTGTTCCCACTCCACCCTTTCGTGCTTAGCCACAACATATTGCGCAATCCGCTCTCCGGGCTTGATCTCGAACGGCTCGTTGGAAAGGTTCACAAGGATCGTTCGCAGCTCGCCGCGATAGTCCGCATCGACCGTTCCCGGCGAATTGAGCACCGTTATCCCGTGCTTGGCGGCCAGTCCGCTCCTCGGCCTCACCTGCAACTCATACCCCGCCGGCAGCTCCACAAACAACCCCGTGGGCACCATAGCCCTTTCCAGCGGTCCCAGCGTTATGCTCTCGGTGATATTCGCACGAACATCCATTCCCGCCGACAGCGGCGTCTCATATTTCGGCAACTCAAACGCCGACTTGTTGATCACTCTAACTTTCATAATGTCGATTCTTTAAATTCGCTGCCGGCGTTCCGGCTCATTAAATAAAAACTCACTATTACCATCGCGACTTCGCAGGCCAACCTCGCCCACGCAGCACCCTCGTAACCGAGCCGCGGCACCAGTGCTATGTTCAACACCACCGCCACCACCAAACCCGTACCAGTAATTGCGATCGCCATCCACGTTCGCCCCTGTTGCTTGTACCACCACGACAGGTTAAGCACCACTCCCGCCAGCGCATTGGCTGCCATCAATATCGGCAACAGATGCTCGCCTTCGCGGAAATTAATCCCCACTATCTGCATAATCAGCGGCTTGAAGATCATCACTCCTGCAAAGATCAGTACTGCCACAGCTATATATAGCCTCATCGCAAGTTTAGTTTGCCGCTCGAAATCGCCTTTCGCAAACTTAGCCAAAAAGAACGGCTCGGCCGCCAACCTGTACATCGACGTAAAAAGTACCATTATTACCGCCAGCTTAGTCGTAGCCCCGTAAATCCCCAACTCGCTCATTGCGATCTGGGGCGGCATCAGCCATTTGATCATCTGTCTGTCTATGAACTCTCCCGCCGTTCCCGCAATTCCGCTAATCAGCAGTGGCAGCGAATAAACCGTCACACGCCTCAGGATTGCATCGTCACCACACCACGCAATGCCCCACACCGTCGGCACCAGCAGCACCAGCGAAACTACGCTCGCCACAAAATTGGCCCAAAGAACCCACTCGGCCCCCGTACGTCCCTGCAACGAATAAAACACAAAGCACAAAGCAAGGTTCACCACCACCGAGGTAAGCCGGATACCCACATAAGTCAGACGCCGCCTCTGTTCGCGAAGTCTTGCAAACGGCATTGCCGTAACCACATCGAAAATGATAATGAAAGCCGTAAGATAAATCAGCTCCGGCGTGTCACCATACCCCAACCCTGAAGATATCTGCCCTATGAAAAGCGAAACCAGCCCTCCGAACAGGCTCGCAACGGCAATGACCATAACCCAAAGCGTAACGAAGATCTTGTTTTTCTCCTTTTCGTCCACTGCCCGCCCTGCAAACCTGAAATACCCGCTCTCAAAGCCCAGCGTCAGCACCACCAGTGCAAACGGGATCAGCGAATAGAGGTCTGTCACCACGCCATATTCTCCCGTAGTCATCACCCTTGTCAGGTAGGGTACCATAAGGTAATTGAGCATCCTTGTCAGAATGGTGCTCAACCCGTAGATCAACGTATCGCCCGCAAGAGTTCGGATGTTTGGCATAACTGTGCAAAAGTATGAAAAAAATTTCTAACTTTGCACTCCGAAAGGGGCTCATAGCTCAGTTGGTCAGAGCAGCGGACTCATAATCCGAAGGTCGGGGGATCATGACCCTCTGGGCCCACACCTACAAAACTATATTGTTATGAAGAAATTCATTTTTCTCGCAGCGGCCATCTTGACCACTTGCTTTGCATTTGCACAAACCACCTCAGGACTCGATCCACTCGTACAAAACGTCTATGGGCGCAACATCCAGAAGCTCAACGGATATTGGAACCATTTCGCCGACCCGCTCGAAACCGGTTACTATGACTACCGCCGCCAACCCACCCCTAATGGATTCTTCAAGGACCACGAAGTAGACCTGGTCAAAAATTATAAGGAGTACGATTTCGACCTCTCGCCCACGCTGGCCGTTCCCGGCGATTGGAACACGCAGGACGACAACCTCTTTTTGTACGAGGGCACGATCTGGTTCCGCCGGGTGTTCGACTACCAGCCTCACGAGGGTAAGGTTTTCCTGTGGTTCGGGGCTGCGAATTATGATACCAAAGTTTATCTCAATGGCGAAAAAGTCGGCGAGCACATCGGCGGTTACACTCCGTTCAACTTCGATGTTACCGATCGCCTCGCCAACGGCGAGAATACCCTCATCGTCAAGGTGGATAATAAGCGCGCGGTGGATGCCGTGCCCACTAACAACTTCGACTGGTTCAACTATGGCGGCATTACTCGCGACGTGCTGTTGGTAAAAGTTCCCAAAGATTTCATTCAAACTTACAAAGTCTCCCTTAAGCAGGGCACTTCCGACGTTATTGAAGTCGCTATTAAAACGACCAAGGCCGGAGAGACCGTAAAAGTCGAGATTCCCGAACTGAAGATCTCCAGAACCGCCACCACTGACGAAAACGGCATCGCCCGCCTCGAAGCACGAGCTAAGATGACGCTTTGGTCGCCCGAAAATCCCAAACTTTACGACGTTACGCTCGCCTCTGCACACGACAGTGTCAAAGACCGCATCGGATTCAAGACCATCGCCACTAACGGGCACGATATTTTGTTGAACGGCAAAAAAGTTTTCCTGCGTGGTATCTCCATCCACGAGGAGTCGGCTTTCCGTAGCGGCCGCATCTTCTCCGCCGAGGAGGGTTACACTCTTCTGAAATGGGCTAAGGAACTTGGTTGCAACTATGTTCGCCTCGCCCACTATCCCCACAACGAGCAGATGGTTCGCCAGGCCGAAGAGATGGGCCTTATGGTTTGGAGCGAGATTCCGGTCTATTGGACGATCCAGTGGGAACGCGATGATGTTTACGCCAATGCCCTCAACCAGCTCGACGAAATGATCGAGCGCGACCAGAACCGCGTGGGCATTATTATATGGTCTATCGCCAACGAGACCCCCCACGGTGAAGCGCGCGACCGCTTCCTTTCCTCACTGGCCAGGTATGCCCGTGCCAAGGACAACACTCGCCTTTTGAGTATGGCGATGGAACGCAACGACAAATCTCCCGAAGTTCTCTCCGTGCGCGACAATATGAGCGAATATGTCGATATCATCGCCTTCAACCAATACCTCGGCTGGTACGACGGCCTCAACGAGAAGATCGACCGCGTGCGTTGGGAGATCGACTACAACAAACCCATAGTCATCAGCGAGATGGGTGGCGGAGCTCTCTACGGCAACCACGGCCCGAAAGATCAGTTTTGGACAGAGGAATATCAGGCCGAACTCTACACCAAGATGTTGCGTATGATAGACGAGCGTATGACCGGCGTTGCGGGCCTCTCGCCGTGGGTGTTGAAGGATTTTCGTTCGTCGCGCCGCCTGTTGCCTCAGATCCAGGACGGCTTCAATCGTAAGGGTCTCGTCAGCGATATGGGTCAGCGCAAACAATCATTCTACATTCTACAAAAGTGGTACGAGACGAAGAAATAAAAGGGGCCCGCGGGGAAGCTTTATCGACAGAGGGCACGGAGTTCCAACGAGAGGTTTGGAGCGAGCTCTCCAAAATTCCCCACGGCGAGACGGTGACCTATGGCGAGATCGCGGCACGCATCGGTCGGCCAAAGGCTTCGCGCGCCGTAGGTTCGGCCGTTGGCGCCAACCCCATAGTTCCGCTCGTTCCTTGCCATCGTGTCCTGCCCTCCACCGGCAAGGTCGGTAATTATCGCTTAGGCTCCGAACGAAAAAAAGAGCTGCTGGCAGGCGAAAAACAGAAAACAAGAGCCGCCAAAACCATAACCTCTTCTCAGGCCGTCGAACTGATAAAGGACGGTTGGACTGTCGTATGTTCTCACGCCGCAGCGGGCCCACAGGTTATTATGCGCGAGTTGGTTGCTCAAAAACACAGGTTCTCCGATCTGCATATTTTCCACGTCCTTCCCGTGGGCTATAGCGACTATCTGTTGCCGGAAAATACTCCTCATTTCCGCCATCTGACCACATTCGTAGGGGTCGGCTCACGGGCGGCAATGGCCCAGGGGTTGGTAGATTTCATCCCGTCGTTCTTCAAGGATGTACCGGCGCTTTTGGGCTCCGAAATTCCTGTCGATGTCGCCGTGATGAACGTCTCTGTGCCCGATGCCGACGGTTATTGTTCGCTTGGTGTTTCGTGCGACTATGGCCTCGCGGCACTTGCAAAAGCGCGCCTTGTCATCGCGCAGATCAATGACAAAATGCCTCGCGTAGGTTCCCGTACCAATGCCGTTCACATCTCCCGTTTCGACTATATCGTTCCGTGCTCCGATCCTCTGCCCGAAGTTCCGCCCGCACAAATATCCTCTACCGAAAAAGAGATTGCCCGTCATTGCGCTTCGCTCATCGAGGATGGTGACACTCTGCAACTCGGCATCGGAGCCATTCCTGACGGCGTTCTGGGCTTCCTGAGCAACCATAAACACCTGGGGCTCCATAGTGAGATGCTCTCGGACGGAGCCGTGCCACTCATTCGTTCCGGGGTGATCGACGGTAGCCGCAAGACGCTCCACCGCGGTAAAATAGTAACATCGTTTTTAGTGGGTAGCAAAACGCTATGGGATTTCGTAGCGAATAATCCACTTATCGAGATGTTGCCTGTGGATTATGTGAACGACCCTCGCGTGATCGCTCAGAACGACCGTATGGTGTCTATAAACTCTTGCCTTCAGGTCGATCTCACGGGTCAGGTCAATGCCGAAACACTCGGTGGTAACCAATTTAGCGGCACCGGTGGTCAGGTGGACTTCGTTCGCGGGGCTCTGTGGTCTCGCGGCGGACGGTCGATCATCGCTATGCCCTCGACGGCTCAGGATGGCAAGGTTTCGCGCATCGTGCACTCTCTCGGAGCGGGTTCTGCGGTGACCACTTCTCGTTGCGACGTGGATTACATCGTAACCGAATATGGCATTGCGCACCTTCGCGGCAGAACGCTGAAACAACGTGCAGAGGCACTCAGGGCGATTGCACACCCCGATTTCAGAGATAAAATTTAATTCGATATGTTGAAAAAGATCAGGATCATCGTCGCGTGGATAGTTTTTGTCGCGGCATTGTTATTGGTGCTCGACCTCACGGGGGCGCTTCACACCTACCTTGGATGGATTGCAAAGGTGCAACTTATTCCTGCCATTTTGGCCACAAGCGCCGCTGCCCTCGTTTTCGTCGGGTTGCTGACGCTTATCTTCGGCCGGCTTTACTGCTCCATTTTATGCCCCACCGGCATTATGCAGGACGGTATCTCGTGGCTTTCCGCTCGCCGTAAGGGTAAAAAAGCCCGCTTCTCTTACTCTAAACCGCTCACTTGGCTCCGCTGGACGGTTCTCGTGGTAGTTTTGGCGGCCGGCATTTTAGGCATTAACGCCGTGGTTTCACTATTCGATCCGTGGGCGATATTCGGCCGCACCGCCAGCCTTCTGGAGCCAGTTGTCGAAGGGGTGGCCAGTTATGCCGTCTATCCCAGAGAAGTTTATATCAAGAGCGGCATCGTCTTCGCCACAGCGATTGTCACGCTCATCGTCATCGCCATTCTCTCCTGGCGCAAGGGACGCACGTGGTGTAACACCATCTGCCCCGTAGGCACACTGCTGGGCGCCGTATCGCTCGCAGCCCCGTTCCGCATTCGCTTCAATGAGGCTAAGTGTACAAAATGCGGCCTGTGCGAAAAGAATTGTAAGAGCTCTTGTATCGACTCGAAGGCCCAAAAGATAGACCAGACACGTTGCGTGGTTTGCCTCGACTGCCTCGACAAATGTAAGTTCGACGCGTTGCATTATTCGGCGTGCGCTCCCGTATCGGCTTCTGAACCTGAAAAAAAATCCGGTTCTGCCGCCGAACCCGCCCCCTCAAAAGGCATCAACCGCCGCAATTTCCTCGCCGTTGCCGCCGTTTTCGCCGTCACTAACACCGTCAAGGCCCAACAGCTGACCGTGGACGGTGGTCTTGCCGACATCGAGGACAAAAAGCGACCGGACCGCAAAACGCCCGTTACACCTCCGGGTTCCGGGGATGCAAAACACCTGCAAACCCACTGCACCGCTTGCCAGCTCTGCGTCACTGCTTGCCCAAATAATGTTCTCCGTCCCTCGTCGCGCCTTCAAACACTTATGCAGCCCGAAATGACTTACGAACGAGGCTACTGTCGCCCCGAATGCGTAGAGTGTAGCGAGGTTTGCCCCACCGGAGCCATCAAGCGCATCACCCCGGCTGACAAAACCGCCATCTCGATCGGTAATGCCAACTGGATCGAAGCCAACTGCGTGGTCAATCGCGACAACGTGCCCTGCACCGAATGCGAACGCCACTGCCCCACAAAGGCCATAACGCTCATCCCGCGCGATCCCGCCGACCCCAAATCATTGAAAATCCCCACCATCGACAACACTAAATGTATCGGCTGTGGAGCCTGTGAGCATCTGTGCCCCGCCCGTCCGTTCAGCGCAATCTATGTCGAAGGAAACGTAACCCACCACACAGTATGAAAAACATATCGCGTAGAGATTTTTTGAAGGTCGCGGGCGCCTCAGGCCTCGTCACCGCCGCCACGCTGGCAGGGTGTAAGCCCGCAAACAGAGTTTCCGCCGAGGGTGGCGCATTGGGCGAAGTTCCCGGTGCCGACCAGATGACCTATCGCACGAATCCCATCACGGGCGATCGCATCTCACTGCTGGGTTATGGTTGTATGCGTTGGCCGATGCACAAAAACGCCGCCGGACAGGACGAGATCGACCAGGAAAAGGTGAACGAGCTGACCGATTATGCCATTGCTCACGGAGTGAACTATTTCGACACTGCTCCTATGTACCTCCGCGGTTGGAGCGAGGCGGCTACCGGCATCGCTCTCAAACGCCACCCACGCGACAGCTACTTCGTTGCTACCAAGGCCTCCAACCAGCGTGGCCCGTGGGATTTGGAGACGTGTAAGAGAATGTATTATAACTCGCTCCGGCAACTTCAGGTCGATTACCTCGACTACTATTTGTTACATTCTGTCGGAGGCAGTATCGAGGATTTCCATCAACGCTATGTCGATAACGGTTTCCTCGATTTTATGATCGCTGAAAAGGCCGCCGGCAGGATCCGTAACCTGGGCTGGTCGTTCCACGGTCAAAGGGAGGTATTCGACTATGTGCTCGCTTTCAGAGATATCAAGTGGGACTTCTGCCAGATTCAGCTCAACTATCAGGATTGGCGCAACGCAGGTCAGTGGAACGTCGATGCCGAATATCTCTATGACGAGCTGGTCAAGAAAAACGTCCCCTCCATCATTATGGAACCTCTCCTCGGTGGTCGCCTTGCCCGCGTTCCGGCTCAGGCGCTCACTATGATGAAAGCCGTTCGGCCCGCCGACACCGCTGCCAAATGGGCTTTCCGCTATGCCGGCACTCCCGAAAGCGTCATCTGCGTGCTTTCCGGTATGGTCTATATGGAACACCTCCAGGAGAACCTTCGTACGTTCGCTCCGATGGAACCTGTCACTGAAGCCGAAAATGCCGTGCTCGAACAGGTTACCGAACTTCTCATCGACTCAGATTATATCCAGTGCACCACTTGCGAGTATTGTATGCCCTGCCCTTATGGTATCGACATTCCTCAGGTCTTTGCCCATTACAACCGCTGCGTGAGCGACGGCAAGCTGCTCGAACACTCTACTGATGAGGATTATAAGAAGGCTCGTCGCGCATTTCTCCTTGGGTATGACCGTAGCGTTCCTCGTCTCCGTCAGGCCCACCATTGTATCGAGTGCGAACAGTGTAAGCCCAAATGCCCTCAGAGTATCAACATTCCCATCGAGATGCGCCGCGTGGATGCCTACGCCGAAAAACTCAGAACGAAGGAGGAGTTTTAAGCCGTTTCACAGAACAATTTTCACCAGCCTCCATCGCTCATAAGCGTGGTGCTTGATAATTGCATCACGGCAGGTGCGAATGTGAACAGAGTCTTCGTAAATATAGAGCCACTCTCCATCGAAAACGCACTTACGAGCAAACTCCGAGTGCCAATCCTCATGAATCGAAATTATCCCCAATGCCTCATCCAGAGTCCAGGTGCCTGCCAGATTTTCGCAACGCATTCCGGGCACTTCGAAAAGTTCACCATACCTGCCATCGGGAAAGAATGCAATCCGCCAGTGCTCCGGCTCGAAGTCATTTTCCAAAATCCATTCACCAGCCACACGACGCTCGCGCGAGGCAATCCACCAAAAACCTGTAAAATTTTCCATAAAAAAGGCGCGGTAAACAATCCTCTGAGAGCAGGCCTTACGAACCCAACCTGATAGATTGCAACCACGCCGAAGCAGTTACAGCAGAATACTATAACGCACTTCAGGCTGCCAATCTTTTCTCAAGCTAAACCCGTTGAGACAACGGTCGTAAGTTTGCCCCCAGAAAAAAGAGTTGTTACCCTTTAATTAATTATCTTGATGCAAAGATAACAACATTTTTGTATCTTTGTACTTTGTAAAAAACAACCATTATGGTAAACATTTTAGACAGGCTGCAAAAATTTGCAGGAGGCCCCATCGGGCAACATATGGCAAATGCCCACGGCTACTTTGCATTCCCAAAACTCGAAGGCGACATTGGCCCGCGAATGAAGTTCCGCGGCAAGGAGATGCTCAATTGGAGCCTCAACAACTACCTGGGACTCGCCTCCCACCCCGAAGTTCGCAAAGCGGACGCCGAGGGTGCCGCTCAGTTCGGTATGGCTGCTCCTATGGGTGCTCGAATGATGAGCGGCCAGACCAAATGGCACGAACAATTGGAGCGCGAACTGGCTGCATTCGTAGGCAAGCCGGATGCGTTCCTTCTCAACTTCGGCTATCAGGGTATGATCTCCATCATCGACGTGTTGCTCTCGCCGCGCGATGTTGTGGTTTATGACGCCGAGGCCCACGCCTGCATCATCGACGGTCTCCGTATGCACAAAGGCAAACGCTTCGTTTTCCAGCACAACGACATCGACTCTCTTCGCAAACAACTCGCCCACGCCACCAAAGTCGCCGAAGAGAACGGCGGCGGTATCCTTGTCATCACAGAGGGTGTGTTCGGTATGAAAGGCGATCTGGGCCCGTTAGACAAAATCGTCGCTCTTAAGAAAGAGTTCGACTTCACTCTTCTGGTAGACGACGCCCACGGCTTCGGTACTATGGGTCCCAAGGGTCAGGGCACGGCTGCGCATTTCAAGGCCACCGAAGGTGTGGATGTACTCTTCAACACGTTCGCCAAGTCTATGGCCGGTATAGGGGCTTTCGTTGCTGCCGAAAAGTGGCTCATCGACATTATGCGTTACAATATGCGCTCGCAGCTCTATGCCAAATCACTGCCTATGCCTATGGTCATCGGGGCGCTCAAGAGGTTGGAGCTTATCCGCAATCATCCCGAATATCAGCAGCAGTTGTGGACGATCGTGAATGCGTTGCAAAAAGGCTTCCGCGATCGCGGCTTCAACATCGGCGACACCGCTTCACCCGTTACTCCTGTATATATGAAGGGCGGTGTGGAAGAGGCCACGAACCTCGTTGTCGATCTCCGCGAAAACCACAATCTGTTCTGCTCCGTTGTAGTCTATCCTGTAATTCCCAAGGGCGAGATCATCCTTCGTATCATTCCCACGGCTGCACATACGCTCCAGGATGTGGAATATACGCTTAAATGTTTCGATTCCGTTCGCGGCAAACTCGAAAGCGGCGAATACCGGAAGCCTATGCCCAATATGAGCGATATGGCTTTCGAGAGCAAGGCAGTGGCCGGCGAATAACTTTTCAGTGCCGGAACGTCTTGCGGTGGTGAGCCGTAAGACCGTAAGTAGCAATGGCGGCGCGATGCGCCTCGGTGGGATAGCCTTTGTTTTGGGCCCAACAATACCGGGGAAATCGCGCCGCCAGCCGTTCCATATATTCGTCCCTGTGAGTTTTCGCCAACACCGAGGCCGCCGCAATCGACGCATACTTCCCATCACCCCCCACTATACACTCGTAAGGTATCTTCAGTCTGGTGCGAAACAGGTTACCGTCTATCAATAACATATCCGGAACAATCGGCTCCCCGCCCGTCATCAGCGCCTTCACCGCCTTCGCCATCGCCTCGTGCGAGGCTCTCAGGATGTTGATCTTATCTATCTTCCTGGGCCCCACCGAAGCCACCGCCCACGCAACGGCGTCACGCTCTATCACCTCCCTCAATGTATTTCTCGCACTCTCGGTCATCTTCTTGGAGTCGTTCAGCAATGGATGCTCAAAACCCGCAGGCAGTATCACCGCAGCAGCAAACACCGGCCCTGCCAGACAACCCCGCCCCGCCTCATCACATCCCGCCTCCACAGCGCCTTTCCTGTAAAACGATTTTAGCATAAGTTTACAAATATAATCACTATCTTTGACTTAGTCTTAGATAGGATGCGCCTCGACAATTGAAAATAAATTTTCGATTGCGCTCGGCTTTCACTATCTTTGTAATCCTTATGGAAATTTACAAACACACGGGGCCTTTCGAGTTGGAGTGCGGCGCAGTTCTGCCTGAGTTGGTGATCGCCTATCACACTTTCGGCACACGACGCGATGACAATATCGTTTGGGTATGTCACGCACTGACGGCCAATTCCGACGTTTCCGATTGGTGGCCCGGAACCGTGGAGTCGGGGCGTTTCCTCGACCCTTCGCACTACTTCACCGTCTGCTCTAACATCATCGGTTCTCCTTATGGTACCACCGGGCCGCTTAGTATCAACCCCTTGACGGGCGAGCAATGGTTCGGCGATTTCCCGTTCGTCACTATGCGCGATATCGCCCGCGCCAACCTGCTGCTGGCCGACCATCTCGGTATCTCCCGCGTGAAGGCCATTGTAGGCGGGTCTATAGGTGGTTTTCAGGCTCTTGAGATGGAGCTCCACCGGCCGGGATTCGCCGAGAAGTTAGTTATCGCCGTGTGCTCGGCTCGCACCACCCCTTGGAATATTGCTCTTAACGAATCCCATCGTATGGCTATTCGCGCCGACCACACCTTCGGCCATAATCACCAAAACGCCGGTAAACAAGGCCTTGCTGCCGCTCGTTCCATCGCTTTGCTCTCTTATCGCGGCTCGCTGGCTTATAACGCCACTCAGCAAGACCCCGACGACACCCTTCGCCAGAGCGGCCACCGCGCCGCCACTTATCAGCAATATCAGGGTGAGAAGTTTATCCGCCGCTTCGATGCTTATTCTTATTGGACTATCACCGAGGCATTCGACTCTCACGATGTCGGACGCGGACGTGGCGGGGTCGAAAAGGCGCTCTCCGGCATAGCCTGCCCCACTATGGTCGTCGGCATCACCTCGGACATCATCATACCACCTGTCGAACAGGAATTTTTGGCAAAGTACCTCCCTCTGGGCGAGCTACGCCTTATAGAGTCGGACTTCGGCCACGACGGATTCCTGGTCGAGAACGAAAAATTGAACGAAATAATCAAGCCGTTTTTAAGCAAATGAATATATTATTGTTAGGTAGCGGGGGTCGAGAGCACGCCATTGCGCGCTCCATTTCGGCGAGCCCGCAGTGCGACAAACTTTTCATTGCTCCGGGCAATGCGGGCACGGCGCAGTGCGGCACAAATGTCGATATGGAGCCTTCGAACCTCGGTGCCATTAAGCAGTTCGTTCTCTCACATAACATCAACCTTGTTGTCGTTGGCCCTGAAGATCCTCTCGTTAAGGGCATAGTAGATTTTTTCGAGAGCGATCCGGAGCTCAAATTCGTGCCCGTCGTCGGTCCTTCTCAGGAAGGCGCTCGTCTCGAAGGTAGCAAGGATTTCGCCAAGGCGTTTATGACCCGCCACGGAATCCCCACTGCCGCTTATCGCACCTTCACCAAGGACGAACTGGCCGAGGGTCAGGCTTTTCTTAAAACCCTTAAACCTCCTTATGTCCTCAAGGCCGATGGACTTGCGGCCGGCAAGGGTGTTGTCATTCCCGAAACTCTGGCCGAGGCGCAGGCCGAACTGGCCGAGATGCTGGGTGGCAAGTTCGGTGGAGCAGGTTCCCGCGTCGTCATCGAAGAGTATCTATCTGGCATAGAGTGTTCGGTTTTCGTAGCCACCGACGGTACTACCTATAAGATCCTGCCCGTCGCCAAGGACTATAAACGCATTGGTGAGGGCGACACAGGGCCCAACACCGGTGGAATGGGTGCGGTATCTCCGGTTCCATTCGCCGACAGTCGGAACGCCGACGGTAAATTATTTATGTCAAAGGTAGAGGAACGTATTGTTAAACCCACCATCGAAGGTCTCGCCGCCGAAAAGATCGCTTACAGAGGTTTCATCTTCATAGGGCTTATGAACGTCGGAGGCGACCCCTGGGTTATCGAATACAACGTTCGTATGGGCGACCCCGAAACCGAGGTTGTTTTTCCACGCATCACCAGCGACGTTGTCGAACTCTTCGAGGGCATCGCCACCGGACGGCTGGACAAGTATGAGCTGACAGTGGACCAGCGCTTCGCGGCCACCGTTGTTTGTGTTTCTGGCGGTTATCCTGGTGAGTATAAGAAAGGCTTTCCAATAGGCGGCCTCGAAAAAGCTGCCGGGAAGGCCACGGCCGTCTATCACGCCGGTACCGCCGTCAAGGACAAAAAGATCGTCACTGCCGGCGGCAGGGTCTTGGCCGTCACCGGTATGGGTAAAACAATGGACGAGGCCCTTGCCGCCGGTTATGCCGCCGTAACTAAGATCTCGTTCAGCGGAATGTACTTTCGCCGCGACATCGGCAAAGATCTAAAATAGACAATGTTAAACGCGGCCCGACAACCTTTCATAGCGAGCGTGGTGATGTGTGTTGCGCTGGCCGCACTCTTCGTCGCCCGGTTCGTCCTTGCGCCGTTGCCGCTGGAAGCGCCCCAGGTTCTCCTCCCCGGAATGCCGCTTGCCGCCGACCTCACCCGTCTCTCTTCCGAAATTCCCTGGCTCGCAGCTTCACTCGCAGCCATCTTCGTAATATGGACTCTCGTTATAATCGTCCAACTCAGCGTAAAATATGCTCCTGTCACGAGCCGCAATTACCTTCCGCCTCAGATTTTCCTCATTGCCTCCGGGGGTATAGTTGTTTCGGGCGAGGCTTTGGCGTCCGTAATGGCCGCGTGGTTGCTTGTGTTGGCCATTCGTCAGTTCGTATTTTCTTTGCACAAAGACTTCCGCTTCGAGGAGTGTTTTCGCGCAGGGCTATACCTTGGTATCATACCTTTATTATATGCTCCTGCAGCGGTTGTTGTTGTCGTGATGGCGCCTGTTGCGTTGTCGATTTTCCGGCGCTCGTTTCGGGAGGTTATTGTATGCGCGGTAGGACTCTTTTTGAGTGTTCCCATCGCCGGATATATATATTGGGCTATGGGCGCGCCCGCCGATTTTATCTATCGCGAGCTATGGCGGTGCGCTTCCCAAGCCCCTATTACACCTTATTATATGCAAATCCCCCAGTCGTTAGGACTCATCGCCATCGGGGTGCTTTCGTTGGCCCTCGTCGGAGTTATCGGGATGCTCTCGCATAAAAAAGGCACCCGTAAGACACCTTATAAGTACATTTCGAGCGTCTCTTTCGTGTTATTGCTTTTGATCGGCTCGGCAGCGATTCCCGGAACGTCACCCACGATCGTGCCCCTCGTTGCAGTGGCTGTAGCGCTCACCATTCCCTATGCTTTTTCGGGTCGCTGGGCGGTGATCTCAACTATGCTTTACTGCCTCACTGTGGCCTGTATTTTGGCGTTGGATTTGGCACCTATCATCTTTTTTTAACCTTTTTTTATCTTTTTTTGCATACTCGTTATTAAAAAAGACCCGGAAAATGTTCTATTCGTCTCCGCATTACAACAAAATCGTCTAAATACAAGATATTATATGACAATAATTATGGCAAAATATCTTCGTTTTATATTCATATCTGACGCTATATGCAACTGCCTTTAACATAATGTCCTTATGATTAATATTTTACACGCATATTTTTTGTCGGCCCACTTTCTGTCAAAAAATAATTTTCTCGACCCCTATTGCAGAATGCAATAATTTGTTGTATGTTTGTGTCAAAATAATGCCTCCAACTATGAGCCCGGCAGAAAAGAAACGACTGACAGCGACCCAAACCATTCGAGCGCCACGACGCCCGGCAGAAAAACCGATCGCCGGGACCCCTCTTCGACAACCCATAATTGTGCGAATGACCGAGTCCTCGATGACAGGAATCCGTTCGTTCGAGACCTCTCGCTATGTGGTCGGCTACCTGCTCCGTGGCCGCAAACACATCTACTATGCCGACCAGCCCCACGAGGTGGTTGCCGGCGATATTTTCTTTTTGGCGCGCGGCACCCACTATGTCGAGGATATCCCCGATGCCAGACGTTCTTTCGAGCAGATACTGTTCTTCTACACTCCCGACCAGATCGGCCACATCATTGCTGCCTTGAGCATCGATCACGACATCGACACAGGCGTACGCCACTCCTGCGACAAGTGTATGGTGTTCGACCACGTGGTGGCTCCGGGTTGGAAGTCGTTAAAATATCTCGTCACCGCGACCACTCAGCAGTTGCGCGACGGATTTTTCCTCGGTAATCCCGCCGCAGAGACGCTCACCCTCGCTCTTCTCATCCAGCAGATCATTTCGCGTCCCGAATGCTGTCTTCGCACACGCGTATTGAACAGCACCGACCCCGAAAAGGAGCTCATCGAGCGTCAGATTAACGAATTCGTCTTTATGGGCATCTCCCTGGCCGAGTTCGCCGAGCGTAACAACCGCTCCCTGAGTTCGTTCAAAAAGAAATTCAAGGACTACTTCAACGAAACACCCCATAAGTGGGTTCACCGCAAGCGTCTTATGCACGCACGATTGATGCTGTTGCAGACCACCAAACCGGTAAACCAGATCGCTTCGGAGTGTTTTTTCAACAACTCGTCCCACTTCAGCAAATCTTTCCGTCAGGAATTCGGCCTCAACCCGACCGAGTACCGCCATCAATACAATAATAGCAGCGAAGTTTGATCTTTTTTCAAAAATAGTTCCTATCTTTGGAGCTACTATGGAGAACAAACTCGAACAACTAACTCAAAAACTTTACGACGAGGGGCTGGCAAAAGGGAGAAAGGACGCTGAAAAATTGGTGGCCGAAGCCGAAAGCAAGGCGGCTCGTTTGGTAAAGGATGCCGAATCCAGGGCTCAAAACATCGTGTCTGAGGCCGAAACCAAGGCCGAAGAGCTACGCAAAAACACTCTCAGCGAGGTGGCGCTTGCCGCCCGTCAGGCCGTAGCCCAGATCAAGGATGAGATCTCGTCTCTGATCGTGGCTCGCAGCATTGCCAGCGGGGTGCATTCGGCAGGTCTCGATCCCGACTTCATCAAACAGATGCTTTTGGAGGTCGCCCACGGCTGGAGTCGTAATGCCGACGGCGATAGCAGTTCAGGCGGGAAGGTTTCGTTGGAAGTGCTGTTACCCGAAGCTCGTCGCAAGGAGCTCGACGCAGCATTCTCACAAAGCGCATCGGAACTTCTCGCCGCCGGTATCGAGGTTGGCTATAGTCCGGAAGTTCGCACCGGTTTCCGTGTCGGCACAAAGGATGGCGGTTATTATATCGGCTTCTCTGACGAAAATCTCGAAGCGCTACTTAGCGCGTATCTTCGCCCTGGCACCTCTAAACTCCTATTCGACAAGGCCTGATGCAGTACTACACTCTGGTAGCAAGTCTGGCCGGCACCCCCACCGCAACTCCGACCCTGCGCGAAGAGATCCTTGGCGAACTCTCTTCTCGTGATCGTCGCGTTGCCGAACTGCTGCTTGCGCTTGAGAAACTCGCTCCGCTTTCCCACGAGGATATCGAGGCACTTTACCAAATTTGTGAACTATCCTCCAGTAATTTCTTGCGCGAGTGGGCTCGTTTCGATTACGACCTTCGCAGCCAGATCGCCGCACGAACTCTCCCGCTGCTGGAGAAGAGCAATATCATCGAAAAAGAGCGCGAGCTCGACTCTCTGCGTTGGAGTAAAGCCGACGAACTTTCGGAGTTCGACACTTTCGGTTTGCCGACCGTGCTCGCATATCTCATAAAATTGGGTATCGTTTCCCGTTGGGCAGCACTCGACCCCGAAACAGGACGCCAAATGTATGACAAACTTGTAAATTCACTTCATAATGACGAAAGGTAAAGTATCCGGCATCGTCGCTAACCTCGTTGTGGTCAAGGCCGATGGGCCCGTTGCCCAAAACGAGATCTGTTACGTTAAGACCGGCGGGCTCTCCCTTATGGCCGAGGTCATCAAAGTTATCGGCGACCAGGCCTACATTCAGGTCTTCGACAGTACTCGCGGTTTGAGCGTCGGTGCTCCGGTCGAGTTCGCCGGACATATGTTGGAGGTAACTCTGGCTCCCGGAATGCTTTCGCGCAGCTATGACGGCCTTCAGAACGATTTGGAAAAAATGTCTGGCCTGTTCATCGAACGCGGCACTACCACCGAACCGATAGATTTCTCCGCCACTTGGGAGTTCACCCCACTGGCCAAAGCTGGCGATCGGGTCGTTGCAGGTTGGTGGTTGGGCGAGGTTCCGGAGATCAACCTTACTCACAAGATTATGGTTCCCTTCACTTTCCAGGGGAGTTACACCATCAAGAGCGTCGCCCCCAGGGGAACCTATAAAGTCACCGACACCATCGCTACCCTCACCGATGCCCAGGGCAACGACCACAATATCACAATGGTGCAAAAGTGGCCGGTAAAGCGCGCCGTGAAGGCGTACACCGAAAAGCCGCGCCCGTCGAAGGTTATGGAGACCGGCGTTCGCGCCATCGACACCTTTAATCCTATCACCGAGGGTGGCACGGGCTTTATTCCGGGGCCGTTCGGAGCGGGTAAGACCGTCTTGCAGCACGCCATATCGAAGCAGGCCGATGCCGACGTTATTATGATCGTCGCTTGCGGCGAACGTGCCAACGAGGTGGTCGAGATTTTTGCCGAATTCCCTCACCTTGTCGATCCCCACACAGGCCACAAACTGATGGAGCGTACCATCATCATCTGCAACACGTCCAATATGCCCGTTGCGGCTCGCGAGGCTTCGGTTTACACCGGTATGGCCATCGGCGAGTACTATCGCGCTATGGGTCTTAAGGTTCTCATCCTTGCCGACTCCACTTCGCGCTGGGCACAGGCTCTTCGCGAGATGTCCAACCGCCTCGAAGAACTTCCCGGACAGGATGCGTTCCCGATGGACTTGTCCGCGATCATCTCTAACTTCTACTCTCGTGCCGGCCTCGTCTATCTCCCTAATGGCGAAACCGGTTCGGTAACATTCCTCGGTACGGTTTCTCCCGCCGGCGGTAACCTCAAGGAGCCTGTGACCGAATCGACCAAAAAGGCCGCCCGATGTTTTTACGCACTCTCGCAAAGTCGCGCGGACAGCAAACGCTATCCCGCGATCGATCCGTTGGACAGCTACTCCAAATATCTGGAATATCCTGAGGTTCAACAATATTTAGACACAACCATCGAGTCCGGCTGGGTTGCCAAGGTAATGCGGGGCAAGACGCTGGTGCAACGCGGCAAGGAGGCTTCCGAGCAGATCAACATCCTTGGTGACGACGGTGTGCCGGTGGAGTACCACGAACGGTTTTGGAAATCGGAGTTGCTCGACTTCGTTATTCTCCAGCAGGACGCTTTCGACTCTATCGACGCTTATTGCCGCCTCGACCGACAGAAATATATGTACAATATGGTGCTCGGTATCTGCGAGGGCTCTTTCGCCTTCGATGGTTTCGAGCAGTGCGCCGAGTTTTTCAAGGAGCTCATCAACCTGTTCAAACAGATGAACTACACCGAGTTCGACAGCGACGCATTTCACAATTACCGCAAACAAATCGAAGCGAAATTATGACGACGGCATTCCAGAAGATTTATACGCGCATCGACAACATCACCAAGGCAACCGTTACGCTACAGGCTTCCGGCGTCGGCAACGACGAGTTGGCCACAGTTGGCGGAAAGTTGGCGCAGGTCGTCAAGATAGATGGCGACTCGGTCACGCTTCAGGTCTTCGCCGGTACCGAGGGTATCGCCACTTCCGATGAGGTTGTTTTCCACGGCGAACCTCCCGTCCTCCGCGTCGGTGACGGCCTCGCAGGCAGGTTTTTCAACGCTTATGGAGAGCCCCTCGAAGGCGGCCCCGCGCCGGAGGGTGAGGTCAGGCAGATCGGCGGCCCGACGGTGAACCCGTTCAAGCGTCTCCAGCCCAGCGAACTCATCGCCACCGGCATCGCAGGCATCGACCTCAACAACACCATCGTAACCGGTCAGAAAATCCCCTTCTTCGCCGACCCCGACCAGCCTTATAATCAGGTTATGGCCACGGTTGCTCTTCGCGCCCAGGCCGACAAGATCATCCTCGGCGGAATGGGCCTCACCAACGACGACTACCTCTATTTTAAGAACGTGTTCGAGAATGCCGGGGCACTTGATCGCATCGTGAGCTTTGTGAACACTACCGAAAATCCGCCGGTCGAGCGTCTCCTTGTTCCCGATATGGCCCTCACCGCTGCCGAATATTTTGCCGTCGATAAGGGCGAAAAGGTACTGGTACTGCTCACAGATATGACCCTTTATGCAGATGCCCTTGCGATCGTCTCGAACCGTATGGATCAGATTCCCTCTAAGGACTCTATGCCGGGCTCGCTCTATTCCGACCTCGCCAAGATTTATGAAAAGGCCGTCCAGTTGCCGGGCGGGGGTTCGATCACCATCATCGCTGTCACTACTCTTTCCGGCGGCGACATCACCCACGCCATCCCCGACAATACCGGTTATATCACCGAAGGTCAGCTTTTCTTGCGCAACGATACCGATACCGGTAAGGTCATCGTCGATCCGTTCCGCTCTCTGTCTCGTCTCAAGCAACTGGTCATCGGCAAAAAGACCCGCGAGGATCACCCTCAGGTTATGAACGCGGCTATCCGCCTCTATGCGGACGCTGCGAACGCCAAGACCAAGCTCGAAAATGGCTTCGACCTTTCGGATTACGACGAGCGCACGCTCGGCTTTGCTCGCGAATACTCCGAGCATCTGCTCTCCATCGACGTCAATATTCACATCGACGAGATGTTGGACACCGCGTGGCGCCTTTTTGCCAAATATTTCACGCCCGCTGAAACCGCTATTAAACAAGAACTTATCGACAAGTTTTGGCAATAAAGTTTCAATATAACAAAACCTCGTTGGGCGATCTTGACAAGCAACTGAAGATTCGTCGGCGAGCTCTCCCTACCATCAAAAGTAAGGAGAGCGCTCTTCGTGGCGAGGTCAAAAAGGCCAAAGCGACAAGTGAGGAGTTCCACAGCCAACTGGATGAACTCACCCAGACTCACGATTATATGATGGCTCTTTGGGGCGAGTTCGATCCCACGCTCGTTCGCATAGCCGATGTTCGTCTGGCCGAAAGCAAGATCGCCGGTGTCAGGGTTCCTCTGCTCGAAGGAGTCGAGTTCGAGGAGCAGCCCTGGGATGCGTTCGCTCGCCCCGCGTGGACTGCCGACGGAGTGGAGTTGGTCAAACGTATCGGCACGCTTCTCGTTGAGAGTGAGATATATACCCGCCGTAGCGAACTTCTCGATCGCGCACGCAAAAAGACCACCCAGAAGGTCAATCTCTACGAAAAGGTTCAGATTCCGGGCTACGAGGAGGCCATACTCAAGATAAAACGCTTTCTCGAAGACGAGGAAAACCTCTCCAAGAGCGCACAAAAAATCGTCAAAAACCGGCTATGATAGTCAGGATGTCAAAATACACGCTCGTTGTGTTAGCGAGTCGGCGCGAGGAGGTTTTGCAACAACTGCAAGATCTTGGCCTTGTAGATATTACCATCACAAGCCAGGAGCTCTCCGAAACCGACCACAACCTCATTTCGCAGATCGACGCCCACCGCGAGGCCATAGAACATCTCGGCAGGCTGATACCCGACGGCGAACCTTACGACACCGGCACCGAAGCGTTTGAGCACTACAAAGCCGCCCGTCAGGCCATCTCGACGATCGAAGCCGAGCTCGCCAAACAACAAAAAGGGTTGGCCGAAGTGCAGCCTTGGGGTGATTTCGATCCCGAAAAGCTGCGCCAACTGGTCGAGCACGGCATCGAACCCGAACTGATAGCCGAGGCCGCCGGCATACAGCCCCCTGCCCAAACCGCTATCCAGCTTCCCGATCGCAACGCTTCCCAGATCGAAGCCCGGATCACCGAACTCGAAGCCGACCAAAAAAGCTGGCAGGCCGTACTTGCCCGTGCCGCTGCCACACTTCCGAAAATCGAAGCCGACAGCGAGGCGCTCAAAGATCAGTTGCAGTTCAGCCAAACCGCCCAAAGCGGCCAAGGGGCGGCAGACGACTCGCTCGTTGTGCTTGAAGCGTGGGCCCGCGAGGCTGATAACGAAAAAGTCCAGGCCGCGCTTGACGCCACCTCCTCACTCCTTTATATAAAGGATCGCCCCACGCCCGATGACCAGACCCCCGTCGAGCTGCACAACAGCAAAATCGCGCGCCCGTTCGAGTTCATCGGCGACCTCTATGCCAAACCACGTTACGGAACAATGGACTTAACCCGTTGGTTTGCACCGTTCTATATGATCTTCTTCGGTTTCTGCCTCGCCGACCTCGGATACGGACTGATAATTATGCTGGCCGGCATCTTCCTCGCTATCAAGGGTTCTGGCGGTATGAAAGCCATCGGTACGCTGAGTATTTATTGCGGCGCTGCAGCTGTTGTTTTCGGATTTTTCGCCGGATCTATGTTCGGCATCGACATCAAGGCGTGGTTTCCTGCCGCACAAAAGATATTCTTCACCTCCAACGTGTTGTTTGCCAGCGCACTGGCTCTCGGTGTATTCCAGATTTTGTTCGGTATGACTCTCAGGGCCATTACCACCGCTCGCGCCTATGGACTTCAGTATGCCCTCTCCACTATAGGTTGGATTCTGGTCATCGTCACCGGCATTGTAATGATGATTCCGCCTATGTTGGGCATCCAGCTCGGTATCCCCAAGTCGGTCTTTTATGCGACAGGCGGCCTCGGAATCGTTATGATGTTGTTCCTCAACAACCCCGGTAAAAATCTTCTCGTCAATTTCGGCGGGGGGCTTTGGAATACTTATAACGACATCACGGGGTTCCTGAGCGACGCCCTCAGTTATATCCGCCTCTTCGCCATCGGGCTTTCGGGGGGGGTACTTGCCGCGGTGTTCAACGATTTGGCTTTCGGCCTCAGTCCCGACATTCCTGTTTTGGGTCAGTTGGTTACGCTCATCATCCTCGCCATCGGCCACGGTTTGAATCTTTTTATGTCCACCCTCTCGTCGATGGTCCATCCGCTTCGTCTGACCTTCGTTGAGTTCTATAAAAATGCGGGGTTCGAGGCTTCGCAGCGCGTGTTTAATCCTCTTAAAAAATCTAATAAACTATGACAACAGCAATTATTTTGGGCTACATCGGCGTTGCTATGATGGTTGGTTTGGCCGGCTTGGCCAGTGCTATCGGTACGTCTATTTGCGGTATGACCGCTGTGGGTGCGAT
This sequence comes from Alistipes sp. UBA934, assembly GCA_002293535.1. Classification (GTDB taxonomy): domain Bacteria; phylum Bacteroidota; class Bacteroidia; order Bacteroidales; family Rikenellaceae; genus UBA940. The sequence goes on from DBDK01000003.1 coordinate 58,697, forward strand.
GAAGAAGAACCCCGGCAAATTCACCTCTTATATGATCCTTTCGGCTCTTCCGGGTTCTCAGGGGTTGTATGGATTCGTTGCTTACTTTATGATTTCGGGCTTCCTCACTCCCGACATTACCCTTGTTCAGGGGGCTGCGATTTTTGCCGGCGGGATCATTATGGGTATCGTCGGGGTGCTTAGTGCTTATTATCAGGCACGCGTTTGCGCGAGCGGTATCGCTTCGATCGGTGACGGTAACGACGTTATGACTCAGACCCTCATTCTGGGCGCCTTCCCCGAACTCTACGCTATCCTGGGCCTTGCCACGGTGTTCTTGATCAGCATCGCCATCTAAGAGCAGGGTGTGATGGAGGCGAGTCCTTGTGGTCGAGATCACGGGGAGAAAAGAAAAGCGACTACTTTCGAGCCGGCCGCAGGCCACCGCTATTATACCGATTTGTAACTCCTGCTTTACTTTAATCCCAAAGATTTCACCATCAGATGGTTGATCTCGGTATTTTCGTGTACTCCGCCGAACTGAGTCGCTCCCGGTCCGTAAACAAATAGCGGTACAATCACGGCACTGTGACCTCCTGTGCCCCATTCAAACTCGATTCCACTGTCAGGTAACAGAAAGTTTTCGTCGCCCGAAGGTATCGTAAGACCTCCGGTTTCGTGGTCGGCTGTGATTATCACGAGGGTTTTCGGATGGGTTTCAGCATAATCCAGGGCCACACCTACCGCCCCGTCGAAGTCGCGCATCTCTTTCAGCAGCCTTTCCGGATCGTTGTCGTGACCGGCGCTGTCGATGAACGACCCTTCCACCATAAGAAAGAATCCACGCTTCCCTGTCAGAACCGTCAATGCCTCTCCGGTAGCTTCGGCAAGGTTTTTCACCTGTCCCAGGGTCACTTCTATTCCTGCTTCCTGCAGTTGTGCCGAGATCTCTTCACGGGCATTACGATCAGCATTATGTCCATAAAAAGCTCCTGGCGTCGCGTGTTCCAGATATGTTGTCGCCACCAATCCCGTCGCCAATCCTGCCTTTTCGGCCTTTTCCAGTATCGTTTCGAGCGGCTCACCATTCACATTCACTCCCAGATGACCGTTATTTGTCTTTTGGCCGGTAGCGAAAGCCGTTGCCGCAGCCGCCGAGTCTGTCACACGGTTATTGGCCGAGGATGTCTTCACAAACCCTCCCACCGTTGCTCGCTCCATATTTATCGGTTCGCTTCCTTGGGCTTGCATCAGGGCCGTAACCTGCGCCGGGCCCATTCCGTCACCGATCAGAAGTATAATGTTTTCCACCTTCGGGGGACGCGCCGAGGTCAGCGCCAACATTGCCACAATCACAAAGAGTACTCTTTTCATAGTCGTTTAGGTTTATTGTTTGCACAAAAATAGTAATTTTACCTCGAATAACTTGTTACGAAGATGCTAATTTTGGTTACCGGTGCCTATGGGCAATTGGGGCGAGCTCTCAGGGAGCTGCGTCCCGATTGGCTGTATGCCGACCACGCTGCGCTGGATATCACCTCTGCTGAGGCTGTAGCTGCTTTTTTCGAGCGCAACCGTCCCGACGTCATCGTCAATGCCGCCGCTTATACCGATGTAGATGGCGCCGAAACCCATCGCGACGAAGCCTTCGCCGTCAATGCCGAAGGGCCACATTTGCTCGCCTGGGCAGCCTTGAAAACAGACACCGCCTTGATCCACATCTCCACCGATTTCGTCTTCGACGGTCGGAGGGCCGACAGCGACTTATCCCACACGCCTCAGCCGCGAACCGTACCTTATTCGGAGCTGGACACTCCTCACCCTCTCAACGTTTATGGCGAGAGTAAACTTGCAGGCGAAAGCGCCGTGATCGCAGCCAACCCGCGCGGGGCTGTGGTTCGTACTTCGTGGCTTTGGTCCCCTGTAGGCCACAATTTTGTCACATCGATCCTCGCCGCCGCCACGCGAGCCATCGCCACAGATCCTCAGCACGCCGAGATCCGCGTCGTCTCCGACCAGATCGGCACTCCCACTTCGGCATCATCTCTGGCCTCGGCGATCATCCGGATGACCAGTCAGCCGCCAGAGCACACCGAGTTGTTTCATTATTGCGATGGCCCTGTTATCAGTCGCGCCGAGTTCGCCTCCCGCATAATTTCCGACGCCGGCCTCCCCTGCCGAGTGATTCCTGTTTCAATGGAAGAGTATACTCGAAGCGTAGAGCAAAATAACTCGGCGGCGGCGTTCCGCCTCGCTAAACGCCCATCATACTCAGCATTAGACCCCTCAAAATTCACCCGCACGTATATCAACAAATTTGATTTTTTATCCATTAATAATTATGGACGTTAAACTATCTCCCGCGTGGAAACAACTCCTCGCTCCGGAGTTCGACAAGCCTTATTTCAAGGTCCTCACCGACTTTGTAAGAGACGAATACAAAGCCGCAGCCATCCACTCCGCTCCTCCCGTCTATCCCGCTGCACGTAATATTTTCCGGGCCCTGGACAAATGCGAGCCCGCCGACATCAAGGTCGTCATCATCGGCCAGGACCCCTATCACGGCCCCGGTCAGGCTAACGGCCTTTGTTTTTCCGTGAACGACGGTGTGCCTTTCCCTCCTTCTCTTCGTAATATTTTCAAAGAGATCTCCGATGACCTCGGCACCCCCACCCCTGTTTCCGGCAACCTCGACCGTTGGGCCGAGCAAGGGGTGTTGCTTCTCAACGCCAGCCTCACCGTACGCGAGGCCCAGCCCAACTCCCATTCCGACCGCGGCTGGCAAACCTTCACCGATGCCATCGTAGATGCAGTTTCTCGTAACCGCGAGGGCGTCGTCTATATGCTTTGGGGTTCGTTTGCCCAGCGTAAGGGCGAACGGCTCGACCCCACCCGCAACCTCATCCTCAAGGCCGCCCACCCTTCACCGCTGTCGGCTCATAACGGATTTTTCGGTTGCCGCCACTTCTCCAAAGCCAACCGGTACCTTAAAACCCCCATACAATGGTAGAGATTCCCCGCACAGGCAAGACCCCCAGCCGCATTCTCGTCGGCGATGTTTTGGGTCGGCTTCCCGAACTGTTGCCCGAAGGGCGCCGCACGGTCGTCATCACCGACCCTAATCTGATGCAGCACTATGGTGAGCCGATCTCTCGCTTCGAGCATATCGTCATCCCCACCGGCGAGGAGCATAAGACTCTTGACACCATCGCCGAGATTTACCGCCGACTCATCGAACTGGGTGCCGATCGCAAAACTTTCATTGTAGGTTTCGGCGGTGGCATCGTCACGGACATCACGGGTTTCGCCGCTTCGACCTATATGCGTGGAGTGGATTTCGGTTTTGTGGCAACGTCGCTTCTCGCTCAGGTCGATGCAAGCGTGGGCGGCAAGAACGGCGTGAACGTCGGGGGTTATAAAAATATGGCAGGTGTATTCAACCAGCCCGACTTCGTTTTGTGTGACACCGACACTCTCCAAACCCTCCCGCCCCGTGAATTTCGCGCCGGTTTAGCCGAGATGATCAAGGCGGCCATCATCGCCGACCCCGCCCTGTTCCGGATCTTCGAAAGCCATTCGCCCGAAGATCTCCTCGCCGATAAAGCTCTGCTGACCAAAGCCATAACCTCCGCCATCAGGGTCAAGGCACACATCGTCGAGGCTGACGAGCGCGAGGCCGGTGAGCGCCGCAAACTCAATCTGGGCCACACTCTCGCCCACGCTATCGAAAAGCTCACCCGCGAATTCAACCACGGCGAGGCGGTGGCCATTGGCTTAGTCCAGATCGCCGAAATAAGCACAAAAATGGGACTACTCGCGCCGACTCAAAAAGACCGCATCGTCCGCGCACTCCAAAAGGCCGGCCTTCCCACCCGCACCGACCTGCCCAAGGCTCAACTCCTCCAAGCCCTCACTCACGACAAAAAAGTCGAGCAGGACAAACTTTGGCTTATCCTTCCTGTTGCGATCGGCGATGTTATTTTGAAAGAGACCCCCCTCAACGAGGTTTCTTGGGATTGACCAGACGTCGCTCGATGTATGTTCCTTTCGGGACATCGGCGATCGGGGATGTCGAACGATAATGTCCTGGCACAATGCGCCCCGAAGAGGTTACATAGCCCTTCACGAAGACTTTTTTTGGTTCCGAGTCGAGATGTTTCGATGTTTGTTCCATTTCTTTACGGCTTTTGACTATCCGTAAAAACAAATTGCGTGCAAAACTTTAGCTCGTGCCATAAATTTTTACTAACTTGCGCCGTTTTTCAACCAAATCTCAACTCTATGAATCTCTCGACAGGGGCCCAGGAAGGGGTGCTGACTATAAAAGTGACGACCAACGAGGCAGATTACGCCCCCGAAGTCGAAAAAAATCTCAAGGAGCTTCGCCGCAAAGCCAACATTCCGGGTTTCCGTCCGGGTATGGTGCCTGCCGGCGTGGTTGCCAAAATGTACGGTAAGGGTGTTCGCGCCGAACAGGCTTATCGCAAAGCCAACGAAGCTGTATTCAAACATCTGGAAGACAATAAGATCGACATTATGGGCGACGTTATGCCCAGCGATGCTCAGGGTGAACTCGATTTCGACGATGGAATCACGGAGCACGAGTTCGTTTTCGAGGTAGGCCTTGCTCCCGAAGTGAATTTGGAGGTAAACGACAAGGACAAACTCACCCGCTACAAGATCAAGCCCTCCAAGGAGATGACCGAGGCGTACAAAAAGAGCCTTGAGGGAAAGATCACAGACCCAGCCGAACTCGACAAAAAGGTCGATGAGATGATCGCAGCCGATCTTTCACGCGAGGGCGACTTTTTCCTCAACGTCCAGCTAAAGAACCACCTCCTCGCCAAGGCAAATCTCAAACTTCCCGAAGAGTTCCTCAAGCGCTGGTTGCTGGCCGTAAACGAAGGTAAATTCACGATGGAGGAGATCGAAAAGGACTTCGCGCCGTTCCTTCGTATGATGTCTTGGAACGTGATCCAGAGGTACTTCGCCGACAAGTTCGACATAAAGGTAGAGTCGGACGATCTGCTTGCCGAAGCCAAGGCTATGGCCCAGCTCCAGTTTGCCCAGTATGGTATGCGCGACGTGCCCCAAGACACTCTCGAAGGGTTTGCCAAGAGCATTCTCGCCGACAAAGGGGAGGCCCAGAGGGTTTTCGAGCGCGTCCTCGAAGATAAGGTCATCGACGCCCTCAAGCCTTTGGTAAAAATTTCCGAAAAGAGTGTCACCGTCGAGGAGTTCCAGAAACTCGCCGCCGAAGCCTAAAGCCGGAATGCCGGCGGTAGCTGCAACTACGCAGAAATCAGAGTCACCGACACCCTCTCCGCCTTGCCGCCAAGCGGGGGAGCCAGTTTCGCCAGGGTCACTCGAACGCCGACCACTTGACTGAATCGCACCGCGATAGCATCCATTATGCGTTTCGCGGCGTTCTCTATTATTCGCGATGGTATCGCTATCTGCTCACGCACCACCTCATAAACTTCCACATAGTTCACCGCCCGCGTGATATCATCCGCATCCGCCACCCCCTCGTCACGCACCTGAAGTTCCACATCCACCACAAAATTTCCTCCCACCGCTTGCTCGACCTCGTAACAGCCGTGTCGGGCCCTGAACTCCATCCCCTCAATTTTTATAGTATAAACCATCAGAACAGATATTTTTCCGTTTTCACCCTCTCCACCAGCCTCGCTATTTCTCCCCAGGCTTCTTCTCCGAAAGTAGTTCCCACCACCTCTATCACCTTTCCTGCAACAATCGCGCCTATGGTTCCGCATTGCCTCAAAGTCAGCCCCTCACAAAGCCCGTATAGAAACCCGGCGGCATAGAAATCGCCCGCGCCCGTTGTATCGACCCTCTTGGCCGCCTGCATAATTCCCACCTCGATTACCTCACCGTCTCGCGCGATCAAGGCCCCTTTTATTCCCGTTTTCACCACCACCAGTTCACACAACGAGGCTATTGCCTCCAATGCTCTCAACGGTTCTTCCAAACCCGTAAACGCCTGCGCTTCATATTCGTTCGCAAACAGTATGTCGATATAGTCACTCACCAATCCTTGCAGGAATTCCAAATTCTCCGCCACCACGTTGAAGCTGGCCAGATCTATCGCCACTTTCAACCCTGCATCGTGCGCCACTTGCGCCGCCCGACGGATCAGCGAATGGTTTTGCACCAAATATCCCTCCAGATAGAGACAGTCGAATCCTTCGAAAAGCCTCGTTGTAATCTCCGGAGCCGAAAGTTCGAGCGCCGCCCCCAGAAAAGTCACCAATGTTCGCTCTCCATCCGGCGAGACCAATGCCAAACACCTTCCCGAATGCTCCTCGCCCCGAAACACAAATGGCTTCACACCTAAATTCACCAGTGCCGACTCAAAAAAATCTCCCGTAGAATCTATCCCCACCTTGCCTACAAAGCCCGTCGGAGTTCCCAGCCGGGCCAACGCCCTGATGGTATTTGCCGCCGATCCTCCCAGCGAAAGAGTGTATGGCAATCCTGCCACGGAGCGCGAAATTTCTTTTTGCTGTCGGCTGTCCACCAGATTCATACTTCCCCTCGGCAGTCCGAAGTCGGCTAACACATTGTCATTGCGCAGATTCACCAACATATCGGTGAGGGCATTGCCCATTCCTATCACATTTTTCATTTTGCGAAAATATACATATATTTGCACATTATGAAATACGAAGACGAGTATTACGAAGACGATGTTCCGGCCGCAGCGCCGAAATCCGACAAGACCCTTAAGGGGTATAAGGTAGTAGTGGCCCTTCTGGCCGTGGTTTTAGTAGCTGTATCGGGGCTCTATTTTTGGCAATCGTGGCAGCAGCGTCGTGATTTTGCCATCGAGCGCGACACGCTCACAAACCGTATGTTGGCCGTTCGCGGCGAGTTGGAGGGTCTCCAGACCACCAACGACTCGCTCAACATCTCCATTTTTTTGGAGCGCGAGCGTACCGATTCCGTTTTGCAGGCTCTGGCCCGCGAGCGTAACATTTCCCGCGCCACGATCCGCAGCTATGAAAAGGAGTTGGGTACGATGCGCGACATTATGAACAGCTACCTCTACACTATCGACTCCCTTGGCAAGCTCAATCGCCGTCTGGCCGACGAGAATATGGGTATGCGCCGTCAGGTCACCACCGAGCGCCTCCGTGCCGACAAGGCCGAGGAGCGGGTGGAGGATATGGACGTTAAGCTTCGTCAGGGCTCCCGCGTCATCGCTCGCGACATTCGGCTCACTCCTCTCAACTCGAACGACCGCGAGGTCACCCGCGTAGCTCGTGCGGCTCGCCTCAGGGTCGATTTTATCCTCTCGGCCAATGCTTTAGCCGATCCGGGCAACCGCGCGGTGTATGTTCGCATCACCGGCCCCGATGGCTATGTTCTTGCCAACTCCTCCTCTGCCACTTTCGACTATGAGGGCTCTGCTGTGGTCTATTCCGCAATGCGCGAGGTGGACTATCAGGGCGAAGACCTTCCTGTCGGTATTTATTACAGCGGCGGCGACAAATTCCCCGGTACTTTCCGCGTTGAGATTTATATGGACGGTCTCTTGGTAGGTTCCTCCGAATTCCTGTTGCGATGAAACGGCTTATCATAGTAATAACCCTGGCACTGGTAACGTTTAATGTTACAGCGCAGGATATCAAGGTTCCCAATGAGGAGGACATTATGGCCAAGATCCTCCCTGCCGACTCTCCCTATAACTATGCGTCGATGATGGCGCGTTATATGGCTGGCGACCTCGATCTCTCGGCCGAGCATTACCACTATCTTTACTATGGTTATGCTTACGACAACAATTATGACGCGCATAAGGAACTTCCCGGCGCGAGTATTATGTACGGTGTGTTGCACAATTCGGGGCCCAGGCCTTCGCCTCAGCAGGCACTTTCGCTCATCGAAGCGGGCAGGCAGAATATGACGGTCGATCCGTTCAACCCGGCCAACATCAATATGATGACGTGGGCTTATGAGATTGTCGGCGACACCACTGCGATGGTTGCAAGTGCGGCTCGTTTCCGCGGCATCATAGGGGCGATCGAGAGTTCCGGAACCGGCCTCCGTCAAGGTTCACCGTGGCACATTTTGCGTTTTTCGCACGCGAACGACGTTATCGCCAATCGCGGCTTGAAAATTGCGAACAGACAGGTCCGTACGAGCATTGTGGAATATATTCAGGTGGAGCCGAACCCGTCGAAGATTAAAGGTTATTTCTTCAACTACGAGCGCGTTTACTGGAACCCCTACGATGGCGAACGAATCAGGAAAAAAAGTAACTGGCAATTTAATGGCATACCTCTATAAATACCTTCTTGCGGCTTGCGTGGCGCTTTCAATGACGTTTTGCGTCATCGATACGCCTGTCGATCCCCCCGACCCAAGGCCCGCCGATCCCCATCCCAAGACCTTCCTTATGTATGACAACATCGGTGCCCAGTGGTTCAACAGCAATGTGGCTGCTGCGGGTGAGGCCGTTGCGTCCGGTGCGCTGTCGCTACAGAAGCAGCGTGTAGTTGTTTTCCAGCGAATGACTGCCGGCAACATCATCTATGAGCTCGTTCAGGACAAGAGTGCGAAAGATGGATACAGCAAAAAGACCCTCAAGCAGTATGCTCGCGGCGAGAATAACGACCTCAAACCTCAAACCATCAAGAACGTCGTTGGGGATATGCGCTCTCTTGCTCCCGCCGAGCACTTCGGACTTGCTTTCGGCTCACACGGCAAGGGATGGATCCCCAAATCGTGTACCGTTCCCATCGCTCGCCGAGCTGCCGGTCAGTCCACTTCCGCCCTTTTCTCCGAACTTTGGGCGGAGCGAGAAAACCCTCTCACACGTTACCTTGCAGGCTATGGTGAGCTGATCGACATTGACGAGTTCGCCGACGCACTGGATGACTTTTCCGAGGGTTGGGACTTCATTCTTTTCGACGACTGTTTTATGTCTTCGGTGGAGGCTCTCTATGAGATTCGCCACCTCGCCGACTACTTCATCGCCTCGCCCACCGAGATTATGCTCTCCGGATTTCCTTATGATCGCGTCGTAAATGCGCTGTTCGATGTTATTGAGAACGACGGCTACGATTGGGTCAAAAACTTCGCGACCGTTGCCGAGGGTTTCGTTGAGGCTTACCGCCTCGATGAGATGTATCCCGGTTACCCGTGCGCAACCGTGTCTGTAGTAAAAACTTCAGAGCTCGATGCTCTCGCCGCCACAGTGAGGAATCTTTCCCTGCCCCATATCTACACCGGTAGTGTCTCTTCTATCCAATTCTACGAAGGTTTCGTCACTCCGGGGCATATATTTTTCGACCTGGACGACTACCTTCAGCTGGCGTCACAGAACTCATCTCTTTTAGCTGCTTTCCGAGCCCAACTTGATCGCACCGTAACTTTTGCCGGCCACACCCCGACGTTCTATACCGATTTTCCGGAACATCACGGAAGGCAATACCCTGTCACGCACTTTTCGGGTCTCTCTGTGTTCATCCCCCATAGCGGCGCCCCTCTGAGTCTAATGCCATATTACGAGGCAACTGCTTGGTATAAAGCTGTTTATCAATGATCACACCACTCCAGATTCCCGGCGTCGATCAGGATCAGATCGCCCAGACGGACTCTCTTCTGAGGGCCAATCTCGCCGCGGACGTGAAAACTTTTGCCGGGATGACTTGGCAACAGCGCATCGACCTTATTCTCAACGACTTGTGGCACTACGGCCTGAAGATCATCGTCGTGGTGGCTCTGTTCATCGTCGCTCGCTGGCTCATCCGTAAATTCGTCAGGTTGATCGACCGTATTTTGGAGAAGCGCCACGTCGATCATTCACTGCGTACTTTCACTCGCAGTTTCATCGCCATCGCGCTTTACATCATACTTTTCTACCTTATTATCGCGTGGTTGGGCATCAACACTTCATTGTTCGTTGCTATGTTCGCGGCCGCTGGTTTGGCTATCGGTATGGCTATGAGCGGTGTTTTCCAGAACTTTGCCGGTGGTATTATGATCCTGCTTTTGAAGCCCTTCAAGGATGGCGACTGGATCGAGGTTCAGGGTCAGGCGGGTACGGTTATGGAGATCCGTCTTTTCAACACGTTGTTGCGCACGGCCGACAATAAGACCATTCTTCTTCCCAACGGTAGCGTCTCAACCAGCATCGTGAACAACTACAACACTGCACGCACTCGCCGCCTCGAATGGGTTCTCACTCTCGCCGGGGATACCGACTTCGTAGCTGTTCGTAAAACTTTGTTGGATTATTTTTCCTCCGAGCCTCGCATTTTGTCAGGCAACTCCACCGAGCCTCACACCCCTCTTTCCAATCCTCCCGAAGTGGTTGTCAGTAAGGTGGGTTCCGGCACTTTGGAGGTCACGGCGCACGCCTGGGTAGCCAGCGGCGATTATTGGAGTGTTTTCTATCAGATCAACGAGCGCATCTATCGCGAGTTCCCCTCCAAGGGATTCAACCCGCCCGCTTCACAGATGGCCGTCACTCTCAAACAAAACAGTTAAACCACTCACAAAACGGCCTCTATCGCAGCGCGTAGCTTGGCCGTCCCGGCCACTAACGGTAGCCTCACATCCGGTCCACAAATTCCTCGTACTGCAAGCGCCGTCTTGACTCCCGTCGGGTTCCCTTCAGCGAACAGTAGCGGACACAGAGCCTCCATATCCTCCCACAGCCTCTGGGCCGCAGCCACCCCCTCTTCGATAGCCGTGTGCACCATCTTCGCAAACTGTTCCGGTATCACATTGCCCATCACCGATATAACCCCGTGTCCTCCCACACTCATCAGCGGGAGGGTCATCGCATCGTCACCCGACAGCACCACAAACCCTTCCGGCGCTCCTTTCACTATCTCTTCCATTTGCCTTATATCTCCGCTCGCCTCCTTCATCCCTATCACGTTCGGCACATCCTTGGCGATTCGTAATGTCGTTTCCGCCAGCATATTGACTCCCGTCCTCCCCGGTATGTTATAGAGTATCACCGGCAGTGGTGACGCCTGGGCGACGGCACGATAATGCTGGAATAGCCCTTCCTGCGACGGCTTATTATAATAAGGTGCGACCGTCAGTACTGCATCTAATCCCTTCGTATCGAGCGCCTTAAGTTCGGCACATAGTTTCGCCGTATCGTTTCCGCCCATTCCCACGACCACACCCACACGCCTGCCCACTCTCTCGCCGGCCTCGGCCACCGCATCGCGTACAAAATCTCTCACCGCAGCCCGCTCAGTATGGCTCAACGTCGGAGTTTCGGCTGTCGTTCCCAGCGTCACCACATAATCTATTCCTCCCTCCACAACACTGTCCACCAGCCTTTTAAGCGCATCGAAATCTATCTCTCCTTTTCCGTCGAACGGCGTCACCAACGCCACTCCGACTCCTGTAAACTTACTTTTCATAGCACAAAAATATGCAATATGTTAAAATAATGTCCCTTGCGTGGGAATTTTATCTTTTTTCGTCACTATTGTTATAAATTCTTCTTCTCCGATTATCGGCACTCCCAGTTTCCTCGCTTTGGCCAATTTCGCCGGCCCTATCTTCTTTCCCGCCAGTAAGTAATCTGTGTTTGCCGCCACTGCCGATTGGTTTTTGCCACCGTTCAGCTCTATCATCTCCTTGAGTTCATCTCTCGAATGGCCCTCGAAGCTCCCTGAAATGACAATATTTTTTCCCGCCAACACATCGCTCACCAACACCCTTTCTGCCGCTTCGAATTGCACTCCCGCCTCTTTCAGTCGCTCTATAATGCCCTGATTCTCAGTATTCTCAAAATATTCTCTTATACTCACCGCTATCTTTGCCCCCACCTCTTCCACTTGCGCCAGTTCTTCTTCTCCCGCCGCCGCCAACGCATCCAATCCTCTAAAGTGTGCCGCCAGATATTTTGCCGTCGTTTCGCCCACAAACCTTATCCCCAGCGCATATAGCACCCTCGCAAACGGCACCTCTACCGAAGCACGTACTCCCTCGACGATGTTCTCCGCCGACTTTTCTCCCAGCCTCGGTAACGGCGCAATATCGTCGATTTGAAGCGAATACAGATCTGCCACATCATCCAGCAGCCCTTGGGCATATAGCAGCCCTATCGTCTCTTCTCCCAATCCCTCTATGTCCATCGCTTTGCGCGAAACGAAATGCGCAATCCTCCCTGTAATTTGCGGCGGACAGTGGTTTTGATTGGGACAAAAATGCCTCGCTTCTCCTTCATATCTCACCAGCTCTGCCCCGCAAGCCGGACACACTGTCGGAAACTCAATGGGTTTGCTTTCTGCCGGCCGTTCTGACAGCTCCACGCCTGTAATTTTCGGTATTATCTCGCCCCCCTTTTCCACCCACACCGCATCTCCCACCCTCACATCCAACAGCGCGATCTGGTCTGCATTGTGCATCGAGGCTCGTTTCACCACCGTTCCTGCCAACACCACCGGCTCCAGATTCGCCACCGGGGTCACCGCTCCTGTCCGTCCCACCGAAAATTCCACACTCAACAGCCTTGTCAGCGCACTCTCCGCCGCAAATTTATATGCCACGGCCCATCTTGGCGATTTCGCCGTCGCACCCAGCCGCTTTTGCACCGACAGCGAATTCACCTTTATCACCATCCCGTCCGTCGCATAGGGTAATCCTCTTCGCAGCTCATCTATCTCAGCAACATAGGCTTCTATCTCTTCCAGCGAATAGCACCGCCTCATCAGGTTCGACACCTGAAATCCCCATCCTCGCGCCGCCTCCAGACTCTCCCAATGGGTGGCGAACGGTAGATTCTCTCCCGCCAATCCATACATAAAATTATCCAATCCTCTCCGCGCTACCACTCTGGAATCCTGCAACTTGAGACTTCCCGCCGCCGCATTTCTCGGATTTGCGAACGGCATCTCTCCTGCATCCATTCGCTCTGTATTCAGCCTCTCGAATGCCGCAAAAGGCATAATTATCTCACCTCTTATCTCGAACTCCGCCGGCCAGCCACCTTTCGCCGGAAATCCCTCCCCCGCCAGTCTCAGCGGTACCGCGTGAATCGTCTTCACATTCTCCGTCACGTCGTCTCCCTGCACCCCGTCTCCCCTTGTCACCGCCCTCACTAACTCCCCTCGTGAATATCTCAGCGAGATCGCCGTTCCGTCGAATTTCAGTTCACACACATATTCCACCTCTCCCACTTCTCCTTCCACCCTCCGCACGAACTCTCCCACCTCTCCGATCGAATATGTATTTGCCAGCGACAGCATCGGTAGTCGGTGCTTCACGGTCTCGAAGGCGTTGCTCAGATCGCTTCCCACCCTGTGCGTGGGCGAATTCGGGTCGTCGAACTGGGGATGGGCAGCTTCAAGTTCGGCCAACTCGGCAAGCAACCTGTCGAACTGTGCGTCTGAAATTTCGGGCGCATTTTCGATATAATATTTGTGGTTGTGCGCTTTTAGTTCCTGGCGTAGTTGCCGAATTTTTTTCTCCATCCATAACAATTTTGTGTAAAATTAATAAAATGATTATACTTGCACAAAATTTCCCGCAATGAACGACAAAAAGAGGTTGATAGTCAGCTATCACAACCTTTCGCCCGAACTTCAAGAAGAGCTCAAAAAGCAATATCCGCTCGGCTATACCGATAAGATGATCCGTATCGAGAAGGGCCCCGGCGATTTTTTCTATGCCGTGCTTCTCGAAACTCCCGATGTGAACTACCTGGTCAAGGTGGACGTTAAGATCGACGACGATCCGGAGGAGGAAGAGGACAAAGGTTACTATGACGACGAGATAAAGGGCGCCGAAGAGATTGCCGATGATGAGAGCGACGATGACGACGATGGAGAAAATAGCTGATCCCATACCTGCGGCTTCCCTTCAGCGGGAGCTGACCCCTGAGCGACTCCTCAGGCGCACGGGTCGGGGCGACAACGAGATATATGTCGTCACGGCTACCGAATGTCCCGATGTGATGCAGGAGGTCGGGCGTCTTCGCGAGGTGTCGTTCCGTACGGCAGGCGGTGGTACCGGTAATAGCGTGGACATTGACGAGGATGACCTCGCTTGTGATGGCTATCAGCAACTTGTTGTTTGGGATCCCGTCGCACGGGAGATTATGGGTGGTTACCGCTTCATTGTTTGCCGCACCACCCATCCTGCCCACCTCTCTTCGGAGCACTATTTCCGCTTCAGCGATCTTTTCCGTACTAAATACCTTCCCTGGACCATCGAGCTGGGCCGTTCGTTCGTCATTCCTCGCAAGGGAGAGTGGGGCACCACAAACCCCAAAGTAGTCTACACGCTCGACAACTTGTGGGACGGCCTCGGTGCTCTGATCTTTCAAAATCCCGACACGAAGTACTTTTTCGGTAAGGTCACTATGTATGGCGACTACAACAAAGAGGCTCGTAACGTGCTGATTTATTTTCTGAATCGTTACTTCCCGGATCGCGAGAATCTTTTGGAGCCCCTCCATCCCGTTCAGCTCGGTATCGACGAAAAAAAGATGGAGGCCCTCTTCAATGGTAGCACCTATGAAGAGAACCTCCGCATTTTGTCTCGCGAGGTCAGAAGCTGGGGCGAGAACATTCCGCCGCTGATCAACTCCTATATGAACCTTTCGCCGACTATGAAAGTTTTCGGCACTGTGACCAATCCCGATTTCGGCGACGTTGAGGAGACGGGCCTTTTGATCACCATCCCCGACGTCTATCCCGACAAGATCGAGCGCCACCTCGGCCCTGGGTTCGGCAATATCGAACTTGTTTAGCGCGCGCCGGGCGAGGTTCAGAACAACTCGTTCAATATTTTGGCCAATCTCAGGCCTCCTTCCAGCAGCTGTTCTTCTACCAGCGGCGCGAACCCGTATACATACGATCTTGGTAGTTCTTCGTTTTGGGGCGTAGCAGCGTAAATCGAGTGCGACAGGACCACCGTCTCCTCCATCCAGATCAAAGGCGTTCCGGCGGCCATCGCCTTGCGTTCCTTTCGAGGTATTCTGTGGTCTATGTTTTCTGCCCACTCGTAGGCACTCCAGCCGTGAATCCCTTCGATTATCGCCGAGTCCCACAGGCTGTGCAGATTCATATCCCGGCCCCTGAAATTTATCCTGTATCCATTCCCTCCCCGGTCGCTGGCGTGTCCCGCGTGCATCGGACAGTGCATATCGCCCACAAAGTGGATCAGTAACTTCAGATACATCGCACGCAAAGAGTCGCTTTGGCCCTTCGTCCGCAACTGCGCGATACACTCTTGTACCGCCGTATAGACATCTCCCGTAGGTAGTTTCGGTGCGGTTGCGTAGGTGTAACCTTCGTCGGCGTTGGCGTAATGCCAGGTCGAGATAAAATCGAATCTCTCGTCGCTTCTCAGCCCGTCGGCCCAAGACGACCAGTAGGCCATACTTTTGCCGTCCAGCAGACGCGAAATTTCCCTCTCGGCCTTGCACGAAAGGTGTTTTTGAGCAATGTAAGCGGTTGTGTTGTGGCCTTTTTCTCCCCAACCGAAGGCTGCTCCACAGCTCAGAAGCAGCGACAAACAGATCAAAGTAAGTTTCTTCATATCAGATAATGGTTTGTAAGTGCGAAAATAGGAAATTTTTGACAATTTTCGTTTGTCAGTCGATTGTTAATATAATTGTAACATTCTGTCATCGTTTTGTAACAGTAAACCGTTACTTTTGTGGCATAGAACAAGGATCAATTTTCTTAACTAAAACCATTAAATTATGAAGTTGAAACATCTACTTTTGTTGGCCTTCTCCGTTGTAGCCGTTGCTTTTTCGGCGCAGGCGCAGGTGACCACCGCGTCTTTGGACGGTAGGGTCACCGACACCGAGGGTAATCCTCTGGTCGGTACCACGGTTGTCGCTGTTCACACCCCCACGGGTACGAGTTATGGCGGCTCTTCGGACGCAAACGGTAACTATCGTCTGCGTAACCTTCGCCCCGGCGGCCCCTACACCGTCACTTTCTCTTATATTGGCTACGGCACGGTCGAGCAGACAAACGTTATGCTCGTCGTGGCCGACTCCCGTGTTTTGAACACAACGATGGAGGATGACGCCAATATGATCGACGACATTGTCGTGATCGCCAACACTCGTCAGAACACCGACAGTGCCGGTTCCGTGACCGAGATCTCGACTCGCGACATCAACCTTATGCCGACCACTAACCGCAGCCTTGGCAACCTGTTGAACCTTACCCCTCAGGCCAATGGCGAATCCATCGGTGGTGGTAACTATCGTTCGAACTACCTCACTGTGGACGGTGCTTCTCTCAACAATATGTTCGGTATCGGCGCGCTTCCCAGCGGTGGCGCTCCCATTTCGCTGGACGCCATCGAGCAGATGTCTGTCAGCATCACTCCTTATGACGTTCGTCAGAGCGGCTTTACGGGTGCTGCCATCAACGCCGTAACTCGTTCGGGTTCCAACGAGTTCTCCGGTTCTGCTTACACTTATTATCGTGACGAGAAGTTCTCCGGTCTCAATGCCGGCGACACGAAACTCAACCGCGGTTCCGCCAGTGCGGAGAAACTGTTCGGTGCCCGCTTGGGTGGCCCGATCCTCAAGGACAAGTTGTTCTTCTTCGCCAGTTTCGAATATGAGCCTCGTTCGGCTCCCGGTCCCAACTCTCGCGTTTCTACCGACGGTAAAGCCGATCCCGAAAACAACATCGTTCGCCCCACAGGCCCCGAATTGCAGGAGATCAGCGACTACCTTCGCAACACTTACGGCTACGAAACCGGCCCTTATCAGGATTATAACTTCGACACTCCCACTATGCGTATCCTTGGTCGTATCGACTGGAACATCAACCGTGATCACAAGTTCACCGTTCGTTACAGCAAGCTTACCACCAAGGGCAGTCCTTCGGCTCCTTCGACCTCTATTTCGGGTGTTGCCGGTACTGACTGGGATAACACGAACGACTTTTTTGATACGGGTAATCGCCAAAGTAATAGCGGTAAATGGTTTAAGAATTCGGGGTATACGACCGACGATAACTACTCGTCTCTCTCTGCCGAATTGAACTCTTCGTTCCTCCAGGGTCGCGTGAACAACGTTTTGCGCTTCACTTATGCAAAACAGGATATGCCTCGCAGCACCGAAGGTGGTTTGTTCCCCTTTGTGGATATCAAGAAGGACGGCACCTCTTTCACCAGTTTCGGTACCGAGATATTCTCCTTTGGCAACCTTCGTAATACCACTCAGTGGACCCTCTCCGACGATGTCAGTTGGAGCCTCGGTCGCCACGATATGACCGCCGGCTTCCAGTTCGAGCACTCTAACGTTAAGAACGGCTTTATGCGTATGGGTACCGGTTGGTATGTATTCGACAGCTGGGAAGATTTCACCGGCGGTAAGGATCCATTTTCTTACGCCATCACCTTTTCGACCGCCGACGGCTACAAGCAGCAGTTCCCCAGCTTCAACTTCAACCAGTACTCTCTTTACTTCCAGGATAAGATCGCTCTCAGCGACAACTTCGATTTGACGGCCGGTATCCGCTTCGACCTTCCCACTTATCCCGCTATGAACGAGATCCAGACACATCCGCTCATCAAGCCTTTGGAGTTTGCCGGTAAGGACGGTAAGGGCGGCGTTCATTACGACACCGGTCAGATGCCCAAGGCTCGCGTTATGTTCTCTCCTCGCGTTGGTTTCAACTGGGACATCAACGGCGACCGCAAATACACTTTGCGCGGAGGTTCGGGTATTTTCACGGGTCGTATTCCTTTCGTTTGGATCGTTTCTCAGTCCGGTGACTCCGGTATGTTGCAGGGAACTATCGGCTGGAAAGGCGATCAGGTTCCCGGTCCGTTCAATCCCGACGTAAACGCCTATCTTCCCGCAACTCCTCCTGCAGTTGGAACTTCCATCACCAAGGACGACCCCACTGTTATGGATCCCGACTTCAAGATGCCTCAGACGTGGAAGACCTCTCTTGCGTTCGATATGCAGTTGCCTTGGGGTATGAAAGGTACCGTCGAGGGTATCTACAATAAGGACATCAACTCCGTCTACATTTACAAAGACGGCCTGACCGCTCCCACGGAATTGAACGTCGGCGGCTTTAACGACCACCGTTTGGTTTACGACGGCAAATATCAGCAGCCTTTGACCAGTGCTCCTGACGGTACACCTGGCAAATTGCCCGCTGCTGACGGTAAAAACGGCGGTCTCCAGCCTTTGCTGGTCACTAACGCTCCTTTAAAATACAGCGGTCACTATGCATCACTCACTGCTAAACTCGAAAAGCCTTTCGACCACGGTTTTTCCGGTATGATCGCCTACACCCACTCTTGGGGTAAATCACTGACCGACGGTAGCGGCGACCAGGCAGGTTCTGTATGGAGCGCTCGCCAGACCGTCAATGGTGCAAACTCTATGGATATGGGTTACTCTGGTTTTGTCGTTCCCAACCGCGTTGTCGCTTCTGTTTCCTACCGCATCGAATATGCCAAGTTTATGGGCACCACTATCTCTCTGTTCTACGAGGGTGGTAATGCCGGTCGCTTCTCGTACACCTACAACAACAACTTGGGTAACAGCGGCGGCAACAGCCTTATGTACATCCCCACCGATTCCGAGATCGACGGTATGCAGTTCACCGACTACACCTACAAAGACAAGGACGGTAACACTCAGGTTAAATGGAGTGCCAGCGAGCAGAGGGACGCTTTCTCCTCTTACATCGACCAGGACAAGTACCTCAGCAGTCACCGTGGTCAGTATGCCGAGCGCAATGGTGTTGTTCGTCCCTGGGAGAGTCGTTTCGACCTCAAGATCCTTCAGGACTTCTTCGTCACCACTCGCAGCGGTAAGCGCAACACTCTCCAGTTGAGCATCGACATTATGAACGTGGCCAACCTTCTCAATAAATATTGGGGTGGTGGTAAAAGCTACTATCGTAACTACTTCCTCAACATCACTAACGGCTCTGCCGTTGCCACTCAGGGTGCGACTCCTACGTTCCAGATGGTTCCTCAGACTGGTACCGGAGCTGATGCCGAGATGCTCACCAAGACTTATTACGACTCTGCAACCTTCTCGGACACCTACTCTTTCCAGATCGGTTTGAGATATTTGTTCAACTAAGGCTCGTTAAGTCAGCCTGTATCATAACAAAGGCCCGCTTCCCGCGGGCCTTTGTTAGTTAATGCGGTGTCTGTCGTATCCCGTTTCGTTATAGCTGTAATAATCACGGGCACTGTCCGTTGTTTCCAGAAAATCGCTCTCTTCATCGTCCAGGGGTACGTTGTCGTCGAGGATGTTCTCCTCCCATTCGTTCTCGTCGTTGAGCCCCGTTGCATAGTCGTTGTTGTAGGTCGAAAACATATGCCTGTCGAAATAACTGTCTGCAAAAGTCATAATCTGAAAAATTATTTGTTTCTTTGCAGTAATTTCAAAAACAGTGCCAAACTAAAACGTATATTGTTATGTCGATATTCACACCTATGGGTATGATCGGTCCCTGGCAGATCGTTCTGATCGTGCTTCTCGTGATTTTGTTATTCGGCGCCAAGCGCATTCCGGAGCTTATGAAGGGTGCCGGTCGTGGCGTCAAGGAGTTCAAGGACGCTCTCAACAAGGACTACACCGCCGAAGACAAGACCGAGGGCGAAAGCAAAAAAATCGAAGAAAAGTAATGTCTTCTTCCGATGAGATGACTTTTTTCGAGCATCTCGAAGACCTGCGCCCTCACCTTATGCGTGGCGCGGGGGCTCTGTTCATTATCGCCATCGTGGCGTTCATCTTCAAGGGGTTCATTATCGACACCCTTCTGTTCGCCCCCTCCACTCCTGAGTTCGTCACCAATCGCTGGTTATGCGAAATGGGGTATCGGCTCAACGATTTCGTAGGGTGGTTGGGAGGTCTCTTCGGGGCCGAGTGGAGTACCGACCCCACTGTTCTTTGCCTCAATCAGAACTCCGTCACCATCGTAAATAACAAGCTCGTCGGTCAGTTCAATCTCCACATCAAGGTGGCTATGGCCACCGGCCTTGCTATGGGTATTCCTTATTTTCTTTGGGAGATTTGGCAGTTTGTCCGCCCAGCCCTCACGTCAGACGAGCGTAAGGGTACCCGTCTTTTCGTTCTTTGGGTTTCGCTTTGCTTTTTTGTCGGGGCGCTGTTCGGTTACTTCGTCATCACTCCTCTTTCGCTCCACTTTTTCCTCAACTATAGCGCCTCTTCCAGTATCACCAACCTTATCGACATACAGAGTTACTTCTCTCAGGTGATCGGCATTCCTCTCGGTACGGGGCTCATCTTCCAACTCCCGCTTCTCGTTTATTTCCTCACCCGTATCGGTATCGTGTCACCGGCATTCCTTCGTAAATACCGTCGCCACGCCGTTGTTCTTTTGGCCTGTCTCGCCGCGATCATCACTCCTCCGGACATTTTCTCTATGATCCTGGTGATGCTTCCCCTCTATGGCCTCTACGAGCTCAGTATCTTCCTTTCTGCCCGTACCTACAGTAAATATTCTACAGATAAATAACCTTATCCGCGTCGTCTTTTTCGCTTCTCGGTTTCGAGGGCTCCAGCGGATAGCCCAGCGCCACTGCACACAGCGGGTTCCACTCTTTCGGTAGCGGCAAAAACTTCCTCAGATAGTCCGTTGCCGTTTCTGCATCTGAATTTTCTGCGTAGCTTAACTCGCTGCCGGAGTTCCGTTCTTTGCTCCATCTGGGCCTTCCGTTCACGTGCACCCAGCAGGAACCCAGCCCCGCCTCTTCAGCCACCAGTTGTAGTATCGTCGCCGAGATAGCCGCATTGTCCAACCACAGGTCTGTGGCCGAACTGTCGCCGCACACCAATATCGCGCAGGGCGCATCGGCCAACAGTGCCGACCCGAAATCCCTCATCTGCGCCACTTTCGTCAATATCTGGGCATCCTCTATCACCATAAATCTGGTCGATCGCGTATTTTTCGAGGACGGGGCAGTAAGCGTCGCCTTTAGCAATCCTTCCAGCACCTCTCTCGGTACCCTTTTGTGCTCGAAGCGTCTCACACTCCGGCGTTTTTTCAACAATTCAGTCAGTGTCATAATACACAAAAATAGTAAAATTGCTTATATTTGTCAAATGAATTTCCGAATCGGTCACGGATACGACGTCCACCGCCTCGCTGCGGAGGGTTCCGACGGCAAAAGGCTCGTCCTGAGGCTCGGTGGCGTCACCATTCCCCATTCGCTGGGTCTTGTCGCCCATTCCGACGGGGATGTTGTCGTCCACGCCCTTTGCGATGCGCTCCTCGGTGCTGCTGCGCTTGGTGATATCGGTATTCACTTCCCCGATTCCGACCCCGCTTATAAGGGCATCGACTCGCTTGAACTTCTCCGCCTTACCACTTCCCTTCTTCTCCGACAGGGCTTCGTGGTTTCCAATGTCGATTGCACTCTTGAGCTTCAGGCGCCGAAAGTTGCTTCTTTCATTCCTCAGATGCGCTCGGCCCTCTCCTCGGCCCTGAATATCGACCCCGGCCAAGTCTCCCTCAAGGCCACCACTACCGAGGGTCTCGGCTTCGTAGGTCGCCAGCAAGGCGTAGCTGCACACGCCGTTGTTCTCATTAAAACCGATGAGCGATGCTGAGGTCTCTTTCCGTTGAGAACTATGCGCTTATCGACCGTCTCGATATGACCCTCGGAGCGCACCTCAATATCGTCACGGGCGAGACCGGCGCCGGTAAGTCCATTCTTCTCGGTGCTCTCGGTCTTCTTTTGGGTACTCGCTCCGAGGCCGGGGTTCAGAAGGATCCTGCAAAAAACTGCGTCGTCGAAGGTACCTTCTCCCTTTCCGAGAACCTTCAGCCGTTCTTCACCGATAACGATCTCGATTTCTCTCCTTCCACCACCATCCGCCGCGTCATCTCCGCTTCCGGCAAGAGTCGCGCTTACGTCAATGACCTTCCCGTTTCGCTTTCCACTCTTCGCGAGTTGGGCGACCGCCTTATCGACATCCATTCCCAGCACGAAAATCTTCTTCTCCGCGATGACGGCTTCCGTGTTTCGATTCTCGACGGCATGGCATCCCAATCGTCACTCTTAAAGCACTACGGCGAGGTTTTCTCTCACTGGCGCTCTCTGCTTAAACAGCTTTCCGCCGCCCGCACGGCAGCATCGTCCGCCTCTCGCGACGAGGATTGGTTGCGCCACCAGACCGAAGAACTCTCTTCGCTCGGCCTTAGCGCCGACGAGCAGCAACTCCTCGAAGCCGAACTTCTCGAACTTTCCCATAGCGACGAGATCCGCGAGGCCCTTTCCACCGCGGTAGTCCAGCTCGGCGGTAACAGCAACTCCACTTCCGGTTCCGACGAACCCGGTATCGTCTCCCGCCTCCGCACTCTTCGCTCCACTATCGAGCATATCGGCGATATCCATCCTCGCGCCGCAGCTTTTGCCCAGCGTCTCTCTTCCGCTCACCTCGAATTGCAGGATTTGGAGCGCGAAATGGCTTCCGAGTACGATCGCATCGAGGGTAATCCCCAGCGTCTTGCTCAGGTCTCTTCCCGCCTCGATGCCATCTATGCTCTCCAACAAAAACACCGCGTTGCCTCCGTGGCTGAACTTCTCGATCTTCAGGCCGACTTCGCCTCCCGCCTCTGTTCCATCGAGCACGGCGAAGAGCATATTGCCCACCTCGAAGCCGAAGCTGCCGCCGCCGAGTCCGAGACCCGAAAACTTGCCACTCAGATCTCCTCCGCGCGCCATAAGGCCGCTTCTGTTGTCGAAAAAAGTGTAGTCGAGATGTTGCGTCGCCTCGGTATGCCCGCTCCTGTGTTCATCGTCGAACTCACCCGCGCGCCTGAACCTCGCACCGACGGCGCCGACCAGATACGATTCCTGTTCACCGCCAATGCTTCTATGCCCCCTCGTCCTGTCGAGAAGATCGCTTCCGGCGGTGAGATTTCGCGAGTTATGTTGGCTCTCAAGACGCTTTCGGCTCGCTCGGCCGGCCAGCCCACTGTTATTTTCGATGAGATCGACGCCGGAGTTTCCGGCCGCGTTGCCGATGCAATGGGGGACATCATCGCCGAACTCGCCCTCCACTCTCAGGTGCTCAATATCACCCACCTTCCTCAGATCGCTGCCAAACAGGGCGAGCATTTTCTGGTTTTCAAGCAGGACGGTTCGACCCACATCCGCCTCCTTTCCGCCGCCGAGCGTGTCACCGAGATCGCGGGGATGCTTAGCGGCAGCACCGTCACCGACGCCGCCTTAGAACAAGCCGCGGAACTCTTAAAATAGCTCTCCTGCCCTAAAAATATTATCTATCTCAAGCCCTCGACTCAGAGCATATTTAACAGTATATCGAGTACCGGTACCGCCCTTCGATCGGTCATAATAACAGATCAGCCTTGTCGAACGATCCACCATCCACTCGTCCCTTCTGTAGTAGCATCCTCGCTTGTATTTCGGCTCCAGAACGACGATCTCGTCGGCCCGCGGGTCGGCATAGTGGCCCTCGAAAGGCACCGCTGCAACCAACCTCACTTCGGGATGCTCATCACGCAGACGCACCACCGCTTCTGCCGCCGCAAGGTCGAATCCTTCGGCCATTCCGCTGATGAACACCCTGTAGCCGTCGTCGTATGCCGCCCTCACCGCCACCGTCAGCCGCTTTTCGTCCGCGTCTGCGCCGACATAAAACCGATGCCCTGAAAAACACAAAGTCATAAAAATCTGGAACGATATTTGCAAAGATACAGACAAACCACATTAAAAACTAAAGATTATGAGAAGAAGTAGTTCCTGTGGCGCCGTTGTAGGCGCTTTTGTAGGCGGCGCCCTTGTAGGCGGCATCATCGCCCTTTTGTTCGCACCTCGTTCGGGCGCCGAGACTCGCGAAATTATCCGCGAATTCGTCGAGGATGAAGTCGATATGGTCAAGGACAAGGCCTCTCAGGTTCGCGACTATGCCGAGGGCGAGATCAACAAGTACAAACGCAAAGCTCGTCGCGCCGTAGGTGAGATTCAGGAGATGGTCGAGGAGGCTAAGGAGGCTGTCGAGGAGGAGATCAAACGTGCGACTCGTCGCTAACAATCCCCACTTATAATTATGGGACGAGGTTTTGATCAATTTTTCGAGTTGCGCGACGAGGGGCTCGACTACCTTCGCCTTCGTTGGGCGAGGGCTCGACTCGGCATTGTCGAGAAGCTCTCCACTGGCATTGCCAAGGCTTTCGGGTGGGTGATTTTCGTCGTGCTCGTGCTTTCGGGGCTCTCTTTTATGATGGTAGCGCTGGCTCTTTGGCTGGGCGAACTTCTGGGTGATCCTGTTTGGGGATTCCTTATCGCCGGCGGTATATTTTTGCTTGGGGCGGCGCTTATGTTGCTTGTCGGTAGAAGATTGGTTGCCAACTCTATGGTACGTTACTTCATCGATATGTTTTTCACCGAAAACGACGACTATTATGGCGAGTAGAAACATTAAGGTTCGTTGCCTGAGTGACATTTCCTCTCTTGGGGAACTTCAGCAGGCTCGTAAGGAGCTCGAATTGTTGTCGTGGTATTCCGAGCAGCGTCTGGCCGACAACACCGAGACTCTCTTTTCTTTCGACAATCTCCTTTCGTCGTTCGCACCTCCGTGGGCTCTGGGTATTTTTCGCGTGATCCGGCGCAGGTTTTTCGGTGGAAGGGGCGATTGCGATTGCGCATAGTCCTGTCTGCGTTCCGGCTTAGGGGAAGACCATCGAGAAGGTGGTTTGTCCCGGCACCGATCTCACAGTAAGTTGGGCTCCGTGCAGACGCATTATCTGTCGCGACAGGCTTAGACCTATTCCGCTTCCGGCGTCTTTCGTCGTGAAGAACGGTATGAAGATTTGGGGCAACACCTCGGCAGCGATGCCGGGGCCGTTGTCCGTTATGGATATTATCACCTGCTCTCCTGCGGGGCATCGGGCCGTCACTTTGATTTCCCCATCCGTTCGCCCTGCCACCGCTTGGGCTGCATTTTTCAGCAGATTCACCACCACTTGGAACACCTGGTTTTCGTCGGCATAGAGCATTATGTCGTCCGGCTCCACTTTCACCTCCACCCTCATCCCTTCGAACTCTTGCTCCACAAGTCTTACGGCACGCTCCAGCAGAGGTCTCACCTCCACCAACACGGGTCTGGGCTCCGGTAATCGCGTCAGTTGCCTGTATGAGTCCACAAATGCCGTCAGTCCTTTCCCCGTTGCGTGTATCGTTTCCAGTCCTCGTCTTACTTCGTCCGACAACCCTTCTGCGTCCATCAGGGTCTCGCTCAGGGAGGTTATCGGCGAGATCGAGTTCATAATCTCGTGCGTCAGCACCCTTATCAGTCTCACCCACGATTCGGTTTCCTGCTCGGCCAGTTCGCTGCCTATTTCACTTATCGCAAAGACCTTCACTTCGCTGTCTCTCAGCACCATCGTCGAGCAGTTCACCGCCAGTGTGACCTCTCCCCTTTCATCACTGAAACTTATCCGTCTCCTCTCCCCCGCTCCCATCTCTTTGAAAATATCCGGCAGCCCCGGCTCCAGCCTTCCTAATTGGTTCAGATGTGTCAGTACTTTCAGCCTCAGCAACCGATGAGCTTCTGCGTTGGTTTGTTTTATCACTCCGCTTGGGCTCACCACCATAATTCCGGTTCTCGCGCTGTCCAATATCAGCCCGTAGTACTGTTCCCGCCTCGCAGCATCCTCTTTCTCCCTCACTATTATGTCTTTGACCCTGTTGAGGTTCACGTCTGCGAACCGGAAGGCGTAGTCTCCCGCTTCGATCGCGCTCAGCATATAGTTTATCGCCCGACTACTTTTGTTCCACATCGCCGTATTTTTTCATCTTGTTGTAGAGCGTTTGCCTCGTGATCCCCAGTGCTTCCGCCACTGCACCCAGATGCCCTGAATGCGTTTCCATCGCCACCCTTATCATCTCTCTTTCCATCTCTTCGAGCGTAGCCACAGGTGCCGGTGGTGCCACCGGGGGTCTCGACGCGCTTAGTGCGTTCTCGTCTATCCAGGGTTCTTCGCTTATTATCACCGCCTTTTCGATGGTATGTTGCAGCTCTCTTATGTTTCCCGGCCAGTATGCGTTGCGTAGTTTTTTCGCTGCGTTCCTTGTAAGTTGCAGCTCTCTCTTCCCATATTTCTCTCCATATCTCTTCATAAACATCTCTGCCAGCCCCACTATGTCGTCCGCCCTCTCTCTCAGTGGCGGCAGTTCCAGGTGTATCGTGTTTATCCTGTAGAGCAGGTCTTCTCGGAACTCTCCCATCACTATCGCGTCGGCCAGGTTTCTGTTCGTCGCGCTTATCAGCCTTATATCTACCGGTATGGGCACATTGCTTCCCACTCTTGTCACACTTCTGCTCTGTAACACATTCAGTAGTTTCGCTTGTAGTTCCGGCGGCAGGTTCCCTATTTCGTCCAGAAAGAGCGTTCCCTGGTCCGCCACTTCGAATTTTCCCGCTCTGTCCTCCGTTGCCCCGGTAAAAGCTCCTTTCGTGTGGCCGAACAATTCGCTCTCGAACAAAGACGGAGGTACCGCACCCATATCCACCGCCACCATCACCTCTTTTCGCCGGGGCGAGAGCCTGTGTATTTCCCTCGCGAGCATCTCTTTTCCGGTTCCGTTTTCGCCCGTTATCAAAATATTGGCATCCGTCCGCGCGACCTTCTCCACCATTGCCCTGAGCTCCTTCATCGCCGCCGATTTGCCCCAAAAGAACTCTCCTTCTCTCCTATTTTGTCCTGTTCCCACAACCTGTTTTCGTACTTGCTCCAACCGCCTCACCTCTCCTTTCGATTTTCTAAGATTGTACGCCGCCAGCAGCGATGCCACCAGCTTGTCGTTCTCCCAGGGCTTCACCACGAAGTCCGCAGCTCCCTCCTTTATCGCCGTCACCGCCAGTTTGATGTCGCCGTATGCCGTGAAGACCACCACCTGCGTATCGGGTCGGTAGCTTTTGATCTCCTTTAGCCAATATAGTCCTTCGTTCCCGGAGTTGAGGCGATCGTTGAAGTTCATATCGAGCAGCACCACGTCGGGTTTTTCCGATCTCAGCAATTCCATAATTCTTGAAGGATTCGGAATCGTTATCACTCGCTCGAAATACCGCTTCAGAAGTGCTTCTGCGGCTATCAGGATATTTCGGTTGTCGTCCACGACGAGAATTGTGCCTGTTTTTGCCATTTTTTCGTGATTTCTCTCTGCAAAGATAACGCATAGTGTCAAATTTTTTTACACTATTGTCAAATTTTTTGACATTTATGGCAGTTTCGTCTCTCCTGTATTTCCACTGTTTATCAATCACTTACGTAGTTTGGCACGGGTTTCGCATAAATTAGAACAAACGCAAAACCCGATGAAAAACTCATTTTTAATACTCTTTTTGTCAATTTTTTTGACACTCCCCATTGCTCTTTCTGCGAGTGATGGCGGTGCCACTTCCGTTGCAGCTCCGGAGCTTTCCGCAGACTCTCTTCGGCGTTGGTCTCTCGCTGAGTGTCAGGACTTTGCGGTACAGAACAGCCCCCGCGCCCGCATCCAGGGCTACACCAACCGCAAGTATAATCAGGACGTTATCGCCGCTGTTGGAGCCATAACTCCTTCTGTGTCAGCTGGTATGGGTGCCGACTGGGGTTTCGGGCGCAGCATCGACCCCCAAACCAATACTTACGATAATCTGTCTAATTTCAACAACCGTTATGGTGTTGATGCTCAGATGCTTATCTTCAGCGGTTTGAGAGCTGTGAACACTCTTCGGGCGGCCCGTTTGGCACAGCTTCGGGGTACTCAGGAGTTGCAAAAGGCTAAGGACGACATCGCGCTGGAAACCCTTCAGGCGTTTGTAGATGTAGTCTATTATACTGAGGCTGTGTCACTTGCCGAACAACAACTCACCGAAAGTCGCCGTAATCTCTACAGTACACAGCGGCAGGTCGAACTGGGCCTCAAAAGCGTTCCCGATGTCGCGCAGTTCGAGGCGGAGGTCGCAGGGTTCGAGTTCACGTTGGTCAGGCAGACAAATGCGCTGGCAACCAGCATTTTACAACTCAAAACAGTGATGAATTTCCCAATCGACGAACCGCTGCAAATCGCCCCTGAAATCCCTGTTCACACCGCCCTGGCCGCCGAAAATACCCTCCCTTATGCCCTCGGAGGCACTTCCTCGGCCACTTCCTCCGGCACTCCCTCGGACACTCCCTCCGGCACCATTTCCCTCGCCTCCACCGCTGCAGCGATTTTTGCCGACATTCGGGATAATTTGCCAGCCGCACAAATCGCTGACTATCAGCTTCGTGACTCCGAGCTTTCGCTTGCGATCACGCGCGGTTCCTACTACCCGTCAGTGTCGGCTTACGGTTCATTGGGCTCGAATTATTTCAAAAACCTTACCGCCAGCGAGCCCACGACGCGTTTTCGCGACCAGATCCGCAACAATTACGGCTCCAGCGTCGGCCTGAGCGTCAGTATTCCCATTTTCAACGGGCTGTGGCAGCGCACCCGCGTCAATCGCGCGCGCAACGACGTTCGCATCGCTGAACAGACTCATTCTGAGACACTTCGTAAAATACAAACTGAGATCGAACAGGCCGTGATGGACGTCGAGGGGTACGCTAAAGAGTGGGCGCAGGCGCAGCGAAAAGTGGAGGCGACCGAAACCGCCCACCGCGCCAACCAGCGCAAATTCGACGAGGGTCTCGTCAGCGCTTTGGAGTTGCAAAACAGCACGAACTTACTTTTGCTCTCGCGCATCGAGGAGCTCAACGCGCGCCTGCAATATCATATAAAATGTTGGTTATTAGATTTTTATAAAAGTTATGGATATTAAATTGGAAAAGAAACGGGGTCTGCAAAAGAAGCACATTCCGTGGGTAGTAGGTGGGGCGTTGGGCCTTATTTTCATAGTTTGGTTAGTGTTCGGTAACCACGCCTCCACCTATCGCGCCGATGGGCGCACGATCAGCATTGGTACAGTGACCAAGGGTGAATTCAATGACTACGTGAGAGTTAGCGGCCAGGTGCAGCCGATCACGACAGTTCAACTCAGCCCACTGGAGGGCGGAATGGTCGAACGATTAGTTGTCGAAGAGGGTGCGCAGGTACGCAAGGGCGATGTGATCGTAGAGCTGAGCAATCCGGCACTGAATCTGTCGATACTCGACAGCGAAGCACAACTGGCTGAGAAACAGAACTTTCTGCGCAACACTCAAGTGACGATGGAGCAGGAACGATTAAATCTGCGGCAGGAGAAACTGCAACTCGACCTCGACGTGTCGCGCAAGGAAAGAGCCTATCGCAGCAGCGAAAAGCTGTGGGAAGAGGAGCTGATCCGCCGTGAAGATTTCCTGCAAGCGCGCGAGGATTGGGAGTTGGCCGTAGAGCGCCGTAAGTTGGTGATGGAGAGGCAAAAACAAGATTCGATATACCGCAGCGTCCAGGTCGAGCAGATGGAAGAGAGTCTCGAAAATATGCGTCGCAATATGGAGCTGATCCGCCAGAGGGTGGACAACCTCCACGTGACCTCGCCGATAGACGGCGAACTTGGAATGCTGGACGTGGTTCTGGGTCAGTCGCTTACGTCGGGCCAAAAGATGGGCCAAATCAACGACCTGAGCGATTTCAAAGTGGAGGCGCTTATCGACGAACACTACATAGACCAAGTGCGCACAGGCCTCAGCGCTACGTTCGAGAGGGGCGAGACAACGTATCCGCTGGTGATTCGCAGGGTATATCCCGAAGTGCGCAACGGACAGTTCAGGGTCGATTTCGTGTTC
Source organism: Alistipes sp. UBA934 (assembly GCA_002293535.1). GTDB lineage: Bacteria > Bacteroidota > Bacteroidia > Bacteroidales > Rikenellaceae > UBA940. Next base: position 88,414 of record DBDK01000003.1, read on the forward strand.
GACGGAGCGCGACCGGAGAATATCCGTACGGGCCAGACCTACTACATCAACCTGCAGTTGGGGCAACCCTCGCAGGCGATGATGATCCCGCGCGGAGCGTTCTATCAGACCACCGGCGGAGCCTGGATATTCGTAGTAGAACCTAACGGCGAAAAGGCCCACAAACGCAACATCCGCATCGGCCGTCAAAATCCGCAATTCTATGAAGTAGTAGAGGGATTGGAACCGGGTGAAAAAGTGATCACTTCGAGCTATGAAGCGTTCGGGAAAAACGAACAGATAATACTGAAATAACGATGTTCAGCCTCAAATCATATTTCAATTTCCTGAGCCGCAACAAGGCCTATACAGCGATAAATCTCATCGGATTTTCGGTGGCGCTGATGTTCGTCATCCTGCTGGGACTTTACGTTGCGCAGGAGAGCAGAGCCGACGATTTCCACGAGAACGGCGAGAGGATTTTCCGTCTGCTCGACGAGGAAGGAATGAGCCGCACCTGGGCCATACCTGTCGGCGATGACATTGCTAATCGGTATCCCGAAATAGAAAAATTCACATATTTATGGGTGGCAAAAGCATCGGTCGCACCTGCCGTGAACGCAGGCAGTTGGGACGGATTCCGGTGCGATGCCATAGTGGCCGACTCGACGTTCTTTTCGATGTTCTCATACCCGCTCATAGCCGGCGACCGAAGCAAGCAACTGCGCACAGGGACAGACGTGGTGATAAGCGAAGAGTTGGCAAAAAGGCTGTTCGTATCACCACAGGAAGCCGTCGGCCAGCCCATTCTCATCGACACCCAGCCTCACATCGTGACGGGAGTGGTGGGCGATTTCGGCAAGTCGCACCTGCTCTCGCCCGGAGTGATCGTCGATTTCCGCAACCACGCCGGCGACTGGTATTTCAGCGACGAAGGCCGGTATCGCGCAGCGCAATTCGAACTCTATGTGCAACTCCACAAAGAGGCCGACCTGCAATCCAGGACGGGCGAAATGGCCGACTGGCTGCGCACTTTTTTCTGGCTCTACAAAGACGGACAGGCCAAAGACGTGGTGTTGGAGCCCCTCAAACACAGCTACTTCAACGCCAAGGCAAACACTGGACGCACCGGTGACAAGGGGCTGATATGGGTGCTGACGATGGCGACGCTGACCATATTACTGTTTGCGCTTATCAACTATGTGAACCTGTCGGTGGCGCTGAGTGGCTTCAGGGCGAAGGAGGCAGCAACGCGAAGGCTGCTCGGCGGAACGAAGTGGCAACTTTTCGGAAACTATATCATTGAGAGCGCGATATTTTGTCTGGTGGCATTCATCATCGCATTTTTGCTGGCGGGACTCTTGGAGGGGACATTTAACAGAGTGATGATGAGCGATATAGCTGTTAGCCAGGCGCTGGCAAACCCCGGCGTGTTGGCCGTTTGCGTGGGACTGGTCGCTGTACTGGGAGCAGTGGCGGGCGTATTTCCGGCAATGGTGGTGAGCCGCTATAAGCCCATAGAGGTGGTGCGCGGAGAGCTGACAAGAAAAACCAAAATGACATACAGCAGGCTCTTTATAGGATTACAGTTTCTGCTGACGATCGTACTCATTGCCAGCGGGATAACCATCAGGCAGCAGACAGAGTATATGCTGAACAAGGATCTGGGGTTCGACAAAGAGCAACTGATATGGATGGAGAACACCATATTTGCCGAAAATGTGCCCGCATTGCGAGACAGACTGATGCAGGTGCCGGGCGTGAAAATGGTAGCATTCTCGTTGGGCGACCCCATAACCGGAGGGAACAACCTCAACTTCATACGCCAGGAAGAGGGACAAACATATACCTTCCGCCAATTCTGGGGCGACGAAAAATTCCTCGAAATATTCGATATGGAAGTCGCCTCCCGGACCGGTAATAACGCGGACAGTGCGATATGGATAAACCAGACTATGCAACGGATGCTGGAAATGAGTGATACAGACGATAAGCTGCCTTTTGCGGTGGGCGATATGGAGGCTGTGCGCGGCGTGCTGAAAGATTTTCACGTGAACGACCTCACGCAGGAGATCCGCCCCGTAACCATCTTGCAACTGCAAGACCACAACGGTGAATATCTGGGCCATCCGTGGGAGATATTCGTAAAGATAGAACCCTCCGATCCCCAAGCGGCAACGGCGACTTTCGAAGCAGTGAAAAAAGCCCATCTCGATTTCAATGGTGGCGTAAAACCATTCGAGTCGCGATTTGTCGATCAGATGATAAACCAATGGTACGAAGGACAAAAGCGAACTGCAACGATGGTGGGATGGTTCTCGATATTGGCGATCATACTTTCGGCAATGGGATTGGTGGCGATGGCTACATATTTTATGCGTCAGAGGGCAAGGGAGATCGCAGTGAGAAAGGTGTTCGGAGCGACTTCGGGAGAGGTGCTGGAAAGACTGGTGATGAGCTTTCTGAGGATCGTACTGGTGGCCTTCGTACTGTCGGTGCCCATAATCTGGTGGATGATGAGAGAATGGCTGACGGCGTTCGCATACAGAATACCATTGGGATGGACGATATTTGCACTGGCGGGACTTACGGCAGGGGTAATCGCAGTGGGCTCGGTGCTTTGGCAGGCGGCGCGGGCGGCAAACACAAATCCGGTGAAAACACTACACAAAGGATAAAACTACACAAAGGATAAAAAGGTATGTTACGAAATTTTCTAAAAACTCTGGGCCGCTACAAGGCGGCGTCAATACTCAACATTTTGGGCCTCGGAGTGGCATTTGCGGCCTTCGCCATCATTGCTATGCAGGTGAAGTATGACCTGACCTACGATAGGTTCCACAAAAACGGCGAGAAGATCTTCCGAGCGGAGTTAGTCTGGGAGGATGGTTCGGGAGCCGGAGCCACCATACCGCGACCCGCGGCGGTCACACTGGGAAAAGCATCGCCACAGATAGAGCACGTGGGGATTATGAGAGACTGGAGATTCCCGATGTCGGTGGAAGGATTTAACGGCGGACAGATTTTCGACCAGCCTATGAGGCTCGTTTCGGAGGAGATATTCGATGTGTTCGACTTCGAGTTCATACAAGGGGACAAGGCGAGGCTTTCCGAACCCAACACGGTGGTGATACCGAAAAGACTGGCCGAAAAACTCTTCCCGAACGGGGATGCGGTGGGTTCGATCTTCGAGGTTCACGAAGAAGAGATAGAGCCGCAGCAGATAGTGGCGGTGTATGAGAACTGGCCGGACAACTCGGTTCTATCGGCAGGCGCAGGGGATGTGGTGTATGTGCAAATCGACCCGAACGAGAATATCAATTCGTGGAACAACTTCAACTATAATGTCTATGTGAAGCTTACTACAGCGGACGTGGAACGAGCACAAGAAGACCTTCACAACTACACCTCGCCCGAAATTCCCGAAGAGCGCAAGTGGATGTTCGAGACGATGAGGCTTACCAATATTAAAGACCTGCACTTCGACAGCACCGTGCAATACGATTATATGATCGAAAAGGCGAGCAAGGCTACCACCTATACGCTACTGTCCATCGGGCTGCTGATAATCCTGATAGCAGCGATAAACTTCGTGAACTTCGCAACTTCGATGGTGCCCTCTCGATTGCGGGCGGTGAATACGAGACGAGTACTCGGAAGCACAGTGGGAGCTATCCGACGCGAGATGATCGTCGAAGCGGTGGGGATGGCGGTGATAGCGCTGGGGATGGCAATGGTGATCGTCTATAGTGTCGCAGGAAGTTCGCTGGCAGCCTATTTCGGGGTCGATCTGACTTTCGGAAAGAATCTGACGGCATTGGGGATGACGGCTGTGGTGGCGGCGGTGACGGGACTCGTTGCTGGGCTCTATCCGGCATACTACATAGCCTCGTTCGAACCCGCACTGGTACTGAAAGGATCGTTCGGACTCTCGCCAAAGGGAAAGAGACTGAGAACGATGCTGATCTCTGTGCAGTATGTGATCTCGCTGGTACTGATAATCGTGGCACTGTCGGTGAAAGCACAGGGAGAGTATCTGAAGAAATATCCGCTGGGCTTCGAAAGAGACAACCTGCTGACGATGAACATATCCGATGCACTGGCACAGAAGGGAGACGCCTTCAGGGAAGAGTTGATGAAAAACCCCGCGGTGCTGGGAGTGGAATACAGCGCACTACCCCTCGTGGCAACGGGTGCAATGAGTTGGGGAAGATACTATAATGGAGAGGACATACAATTCGACGTAGAAACGGTGTCGCCCGGACTGCCGAAACTGCTGGGACTGGAGTTCATCGAAGGGAGGGACTTCCTGCCCGGTGACGACCAGACCGATGACGGAGTGTTCATATTCAACGAGACCGCGCAAAAACAATACGGACTGACGAGCGAGAGCAGATTGGAAGGCCATAGGGAAATTGCGCCGGTGGTGGGAATAGTGAAAGACTTCAGAGTGAGGCCGCTGCACTATGCGACGGGACCGTTCGCACTGTTCGTCTTCGGGAAGTATCCCTGGAGATACCTGCGCGAAACTTTCATAAGGATAGCGCCGGGAGATGAAAAGGAGACTATACAGTTCATACACGACACCACAATGAGGATGGATCCGAACCAACCCGACGTGACGATAAACTTTCTGGACGCAGCGGTGGGGAATCTGTATGAAAAAGAGCAAAGACTGGCGAACCTCATTACGATATTCAGTCTGCTGGCAGTGTTCATCTCCATCATCGGGGTGTTCGGGCTGGTGTTGTTCGAAACGCAATACAGGAGAAAGGAGATAGGCCTGAGGAAGGTGCACGGAGCTAGCGTGGGAGAGGTGCTGAGCCTGATCAACAAAGGGTTCGTGTGGATCGTGCTGGCCTGTTTCGTTGTAGCCGCGCCACTGGCGTACTATGCGGTGCACAGGTGGCTGGAAGGATTTGCTTACGCAGCGCCGGTTCAGTGGTGGGTATTCGTGGTGGCATTGGCGGCGGTGATGGGAATAACGATACTGACGGTGACGCTTCAGGCACTGAAAACGGCAACCGAAAATCCGGTAAACTCAATCAAAACAGAATAGAGAGATGAAACAACTTACGATGGCGCTGAGATATATCGCCAAGGCACCGGGAATGCAGGCAGTGAAAGTGGTGTCGATGACGCTGGGATTGGCAGTGGGATTGGTGATATTCGCGAAAGTGGCGTTCGACAGATCCTACGACAACTTCCTGCCCGACAAGGGAAGAGTCTATCTGCTGACGGGGGATGCAATTATGAATATGGGCCAGGGGGAACAAACGGGGCGGTTCGTGCACCTGTGGGGTCCGATGGCGCCGCACATAAAAGACAACCTGCCCACGGTGGAGAGTGCGACCAGAATGATAACCTGGATGAGCAACGACTTCTTCTATGAAGACCGGCCATTTAAGTTCGAAGAGATGTTTGCCGATAAGAACCTTTTCGACGTGCTCGATTACGGGATGGTGCAAGGGGATGCGGCGGCACTGGACGAGGCGGACGCGATATTAGTGTCGAAAAGCGCAGCGAAGGCAATGTTCGGCAACGACGATCCGATAGGGAAAGTGATAATGGTGGATAAGGCCAATCCGGTGGTGGTGAGAGGCGTGTTCAAGGATATACCGGTGAACTCGACGCTACAGTTCGACGTGGTGCTGTCGATAAAGGCTCTGACGCAGGGAGGAATGTACGCAGACTCGTGGGATCAGAGCGACGCATACAGGACTTATGTGAAACTACGCGAAGGAGCTTCGGAGGAACAAGTTACGGAAGATATTCAGGCGCTGATGGAGGTCTCGCCGCTGGCAACGATCTTCGAGCGGCTAAAGATGAAATTCCGTCTGTGGGCTATAGACGATATTAAAGGCGGAGACAGCCCGACGCTACTGTTGGGGTTGGCGTTCCTGGTGCTCTTCATCGCAGCGATGAACTATGTGCTGGTTGCGATATCCTCACTGGAGAAGAGAACAAAGTCCATAGCGATGCAAAAGTGCAACGGAGCGACCACAGGCGGGATTTTTGGAGAATTTCTGATAGAGACGGCACTGCTGATAGTGCTTTCGCTGGCGTTGGCGCTGATGTTGCTGCTGGGATTCGACACACAGATACATATGCTTACCGGACAGGGAATGGAAGCGCTCTTTGCACCGGGACAGTGGCTGAAGATAGGAGCGGTAGTGCTGGGATTCTTCGTGCTGGCAGGAGTGATACCGGGAAGGATATTTTCGAGGATACCGGTAGCACACGCGTTCAAAACTATGAAAGCTGGAAAGAGATGGTGGAAACAGGCGCTGGTGATGGTGCAACTGATGTGTGCGACGTTCGTGGTGATCTTCCTGATATTAGTGGTGAGACAATACAACCTGATATCGGGACGGGATCTCGGATATGAACACGAAAACCTTGTGGGACTGGAGATCAGGGGAGTCGATGCGGTGGGATATGAACGAATCCGTGCGGGACTGAGCACGCTGCCGGTGGTAGAAGAGACGGCATTTACCGATATTTATCTGATTGACGGGCTGAGCGGAGAAAAGATAAAGTTCCCGAATTCGGAAGAGGTACTCTCATCGCGCAGGATCATTGCAGAACCGGGGCTGCTGAGTACGATCGGAGTGGAGATGGTGTATGGCGAAGATTTTCCTCAAGACGGATACAGACAGGAGCAGGTAATAGTGAACGAGACGTTGTTGAGAACGCTGGGGATAGAGCCGAGCACGGCGGTGGGGATGCGACTGGAAGGAGAGGAGGAGTTGGAGATAGTGGGTGTGGTGAAGGATTTCCACACGGGATGGAACCCGATGGGCCCGATAAATCCGCTCATAATCTTCTCGCCGGCGGATATTGTGGAAGAGGACGGAGAACCGATCTATCTGCATATGCGGCTGACCAAGCTGAATGCAGAAAATCTGGAGAGACTGAAAGTGGAGTTGGAGAAATTACTACCGAACCAAACGGTGGAGCTCCATCCCTACTCCGAATTTATTCGAGACAGCATCGGCAATGAGAGGATGGTAAGAAACGTGGTGATGATGGCGGCGGCGATAATTCTGGTGATCACTTTGACGGGGCTGGTGGGCTATCTGAACGATGAGGTGAGGCGGCGGAGGCGAGAGATAGCGATAAGAAAGATAAACGGAGCAACCGTAAGGCAGATAATCGAAATGGTAGCGGGAAGCCTGCTTGTGGTGGGAGCTGTGGCACTGGTGTCGGGGATGGCGGGAGCGTGGTTCGGAGGGGTGAAATTCCTGGAGAACTTTCCGATGAAAGTGACCCTCGGTGTAGGAGGAATGGTGGCGGGAGCGGCATTCGTGGCAACAGTGGTGCTGGCAACAGTGGTGGCCAGATCGTGGAAGGCGGCAAATGAAAATCCAAATAAAACTATAAAGTCGGAATAAGAAGGTGTTGATTAAAAATTTTGAAATTTTTCTGAAGTTCCTGGCGCGTAACAAGGTCTATTCGCTGGTGACGGTGACACTACAAGCGCTCAAAGCAGCGAGCGAGAATCCGATAAATGCAATTAAATCAGAATAAATGCAAATCTTTAATAAAATAAAACTATGTTAAAAATTGAAAATCTGAGCAAAAGCTTCCGTACGGAAGAGATCGAAACCATCGCGCTGGACGGCGTGTCGATGGAGGTAAAGGACGGAGAATTCGTCGCAATTATGGGCCCCTCGGGCTGCGGAAAATCTACACTGCTAAACATTCTGGGACTGCTGGACAACCCCACACACGGAAAGTACTATTTGCAAGAGGCCGAAGTGGGAACCCTCAAGGAGAAGGAGAGAACGATGTTCAGAAAGGGAAGGATAGGCTTTGTGTTCCAGAGCTTCAACCTGATAGACGAACTGAACGTGTTCGAAAATGTGGAATTGCCGCTGATCTATATGAAGATCAAAGCCTCGGAGAGAAAAAAGATGGTCGATGAGATTCTCAAAAGGATGGGGATCAGTCACCGTGCAAGCCACTTCCCGCAACAACTCAGCGGAGGGCAGCAACAAAGGGTAGCAATTGCAAGGGCCGTGGTGGCGAATCCGGGACTCATCCTGGCCGACGAACCTACGGGTAACCTCGACTCGAAGAACGGAGCCGAAGTGATGAACCTGCTGACGGAACTAAACGCCGAAGGAACGACCATAGTGATGGTGACACACTCGCCGCACGACGCATCGTTCGCACACAGAACCGTGAACCTGTTCGACGGAAAGATCGTGCCGGACGGGAAAGTAACGCTCTAAAGGAAGGGGTCAGAAGGTCGCCTGAGCGATGAAGTTGTAAAACCAACTGACCACGCCGACGACCAAAATCCCTGTCGTGCAGAGAACAAGGCTGACGCTGTTATAGGGGTCGGTGCGGAAACTACTTACCGCATCGGCCCCCGGTGCGTCTATGAACATAGCGCGGATGATGCGAAGGTAATAGTAGAGAGAGACGACGGTGTTGATAAGGGCGATAAGGACAAAAAGATAGTCCCCACCCTGAGCCGCGGCGGCGAAGATGAAAAATTTGGAGAAAAATCCACCCAGCGGCGGAATACCCGCCAGAGAAAACACAGCCAACATCATAACAAGGGCGAGACGGGGATTGGATTTATAGAGGCCTTTGTACGAAGCAATGTCGGTGCGACCGGACTGGTTTTCGACAGCGGCGATAACTCCGAAAGCAGCCAGATTGGAAAACAGATAGACGAAAACAAAGTAAAGCGTGGCGGTGAGTCCGGCGGAGGAACCGTGGAGAACGCCCAGAAGGATGTAACCGGCCTGAGAGATGGACGAATAGGCGAAGAAACGCTTGATGTCCCTCTGGCGGATGGCGAAAAGGTTGCCGACAACGATGGTGAGCACGGAAAGGCCCCAAAGCATCCAATGCCAAAGAACGGCCAAAGCACCGAAAACGTGATGCAAAACAAGCACGAGAGCGAAAACGGCAGCCGCCTTGGAGACGACGGAAAGGTAAGCAGTGGTGGCAGTGGGAGCGCCCTGGTAAACATCAGGAGCCCAACTGTGGAACGGAACAAGAGAGATCTTGAACCCAAGGCCGGAGAAGAAGAACACGAATCCAAGAACGGTCATCGGCTCGGCAGCGACCGCGGCGTTCATATCGGAAAAGTACATAGTCCCCATTGCGCCATAGAGGTAAGAAAGCCCGAACATCATAATGCCCGACGAAAGCGCCGTCATAAGGATGTACTTGGCGCCGGCCTCGGCGGAGTGCTCTTTGTATTTGTTGTACGCGGCCAGACAGGCGACAGGCAGAGAGGCGATCTCGATACCGAGGTAGAGCATCATAAAGTTACCCGCCGAAACCATAATGTACATACCTAACAGTGTGGCCAGCGTGATCACGTAAAACTCACCCTCGCGGATGGAGTTTTCCGGACGACGGAGCCATTCGCCGGCCTGAAGCATCACGACCAGAGTACCGATGTTAAGGATGGATTTCATCATCGAGGTGAGCGGAGAGGAGACGTACATCTCCCCGAAAGCGGTACCCTCGGGTGCGGGGAAGAAGCCCCAAACCATCTGAACCGTCATAAGAGCTATGGCCACGGGACGGAACCAACGCATAGCGCGAGTCTCGGCAGCCAAAATGTCGAACGCCAGCAGGAAAACGAAGATCGCCAGCAATCCCAACTCGGAGGGCATCATCAAAAAACCTGAAAAGTCCATAAGCGTCAGAAGATATTAAGGTTTTTGAGACTCTCGGAGATGATATGCCCAACACCGGAAGGCCAAACGCCGATCAGAACGATGCAGGCGATGAGGACAACGGCGGAAACACGCTCGTACCAACGTGCGTCGGAAAGTTCGAGATGACCAGGGTCGAGCACGGGGCCATAGAGGATCTTGCCGACGGTACGCAGGATATAAACCGCAGTGACGACGATGGAAGTGGTGGCGACGATGGTAAGGATGCGGCGAAGAAGGTCGGTGTGTTCCCACGAGCCTACGAAAATGGTCATCTCGGCAACGAAACCGCTAAGGCCCGGTAATCCCAATGAGGCGAAACCGGCGATAACATAGCAAACGGAAGCGAAGGGCATTACGCGCATAAGGCCGCCCATCTGGCGAATGTCGCGAGTGTGGGTGCGGGAATAGAAGACACCGATGAGCGAAAAGAACAGGGCCGTCATAAGACCGTGGGAGAGCATCTGCATAACCGCGCCCGTCATAGCCGTGGTGTTGAGCATAAGGATGGCGAAAAGCACAAGACCGCAGTGGCTGACGGAAGAGTAAGCGTTGATATACTTGAGGTCGGTCTGGACAACGGCGCCATAAGCTCCATAGACGACGCTGATACCGGTGAGAATAAGGAAAATCCAAGACAGTTCGTGGGCCGCGGCAGGCATAAGCGAAATAGCCACGCGGAAGCAGCCATAACCACCGAGTTTCATCAACACCCCGGCGTGGAGCATAGAAACAGAGGTCGGAGCGGCGGCGTGACCATCGGGCGACCAGGTGTGGAACGGGAAAAGAGCCCCCAAAACACCGAAACCGACGAACACAAGAGGGAAGATCCAATACTGGTGAGCCATCGGAATGGTGCCGACCAGATGGGTGATATTCATAGAAGTGGCGCCGGAAGTGAAATAGATGCCCAGGATGCCGGTGAGCAAGAGAGCCGAGCCGCCCATAAGCATAAGGGTGAGCTTCATTGCCGCATACTCCTTCTTACCGGTACCCCAAACGCCGATCAGAAGGAACATCGGGATGAGAGCGACCTCGTAGAAAAGGAACATTGTGAAAAGGTCGAGAGAGATGAAGTAACCGAAAACCCCGACAGCCAAAAGACAATACCAAACGAAAAAGTCACGCTCCATACTCCAAGCCGAAAAGACTCCGGTGAGAGCGACCACGGCGGAAAGAAGGATCATCAAAACCGAAATGCCATCGACTCCGACAGCATAGTGGATATTGAGCGGAGCATACCAAACAAAGTCCTGGGCGAGGAGCATTGCATCCGTGGAAAGAGCTCGTGCGACCAAGAACTTAACAGCAACGACGACCGAAGCAACCAAAAGAGCTCCGAAGCCGGCCACGACCACAGTGCGAACGAACCTCTGGTCGCGCGAAATGAAAAGCGCGAGCATAGTGAGGAGCGGTATGAGAACTAAAACCGTCAGCATAGCACAAAAACCAAAAGGGTGATCAGGAGCACCGAAAGAACGAACAAGATGGCATAGCTCTGAACCTTACCACCCTGAACAGGCTCGATGGTCTCGGAAACACGGACGGTACCGGAGCCGATGGCGTTCATCGCACCATCGACAATGTGGCGATCGAACCACGCAACGGGACGAGAGATGCCGCCAAAGATGATCCTACGGGTGACCCACAACCAAGCCTCGTCGATATAAAAGCGGTGAGAAGCGGCCTGCCCAAAACCAGCCCAGCGGGCGGCAAGACGGGCCGGAGCATCGCTCGGTTTAGCATAGAAGCGCCAAGCGACGACGATACCTATGACAGCGGCGACAACACCGGCAGAAGCAATGGCCCAGTCGATATGTACGGGAACGACAAAGCCGGTGACGCAAGTGAGGACGGCCAGAACGATAAGAGGGATGGTCATAATGGGAGGAGCCTCGTGAGGAGGACGGTCGTAGTGGTGAGCGCCCCAAAAGATGCGGAAATAGAGGCGGAACATATAGAAAGCGGTGAGGCCGGCAACCAAAAGAAGAACGCCGAACACGACGGGGTTGTGATGGAAGGCGGCGACCAAAATCTCGTCCTTACTGAAAAACCCGGAGAACGGAGGAATACCGGAGATTGAAAGACACGCGATAAGGAACGTGATGTGGGTGATGGGCATAAACTTGCGAAGACCGCCCATACGGGACATCTCGTTAGAGTGGACGGCGTGGATCACAGCACCGGCACCAAGGAACAACAGCGCCTTGAAGAATGCGTGCGTGAACAGGTGGAACGTGGAAGCCGCAACGTCCGCAACGCCGAGGGCAACCATCATATAAGCGATCTGAGAGATGGTGGAGAAAGCAAGGACGCGTTTGATGTCGGTCTGAGTAATCGCGATAACGGCGGCGAACAGAGCGGTGAATGCTCCTACATAAGTGATGAGAACGAGAACGTCGGGAGCGGCGAACTGGAATACTGGGAACATCCGCGCGATGAGATAAACTCCGGCGACAACCATAGTGGCAGCGTGGATGAGAGCCGAAACCGGAGTGGGACCCTCCATAGCGTCCGGCAACCAAATATGCAGCGGGAACATAGCCGACTTACCGGCGGCGCCCATAAAGATAAGAGCCATTGCCCAATTCGCCTGAGGGCCGACGGCGATAGCGGCGTTATCGGCGGTGAGAGCAGCAAAGTCGAACGTACCGGTATAAGACGAAAGAATGAGAATGCCGATCAAAAAGCCAAGATCGGCGAAGCGCGTGACGATGAAAGCCTTCTGAGATGCCTTGACGGCTGCCGGGCGGGTGTAATAGAACCCGATGAGAAGATAGGACGAAGCGCCTACGAGCTCCCAAAAAATGTACATCTGGAAAATGTTGGTCGCAACGACGAGCCCCAGCATCGAGAAGACGAACAAACCGAGCAGGCCGAAGTATCTGCCGAAGCCACGCTCGCCCTTCATATAGCCGATACTGAAAACAACGACCATCAGAGCAACAACGCCTACCACGGTAAGCATCATAACCGAAAGCGGATCGAGCAGGATGCCCAAATCAATATGCAATGTGTCGTTAAAGCGCAACCACTCCATAATATGCCCCCCTTCAGTGCTTAAGTTTGTCAATGTGGCGAACGTCGATATTGCCGGCAACGCGATAGATGTTGATGATAATGGCGATGGCAACGGCGGTCTCGGCAGCGGAAATGGCGATACCGAACAGAGAGAAGAACATACCTTCGAGGTGGTCCGGATAGAGATAGCGGTTAAAGACGCTGAAGTTGATCTCTACCGAGTTGAGGATAAGCTCGATGGAGATGAGAACCGCGAGAAGGTTCTTACGGGCAATGAATCCGTACACCCCGACGAAAAACATAATCGAGGAGACGATCAGATAGTGGCTCATCGGTATCATCGCTTGCGTGCTATTAAAATCCCACCCAACATACACGCCAGCAAAAGAATGCTGAGCGCCTCGAAAGAGAGGAGATATTCATACTTGTCGGTACCCATAAGAGCGTGACCGATTCGACTCACAGGGATCTGCTGGTCGCCCGCGATGGTGGGGTTGTCCGAATAGAGAAACTTGTGCTTAAGAGTAACCCAAGTGGTGATACCGATGCCGGCCACAACCGTCACAATGCCCCAAACCATCCTCTGGCGGTCGTGAGCCTCAGTGCGGTCGCCGCGGGAAGAGGTGAGAAGGATGGCGAAGATGAAAAGAATCAAAATACCACCGGCATAAACAGACAATTGGACAACGGCCAAAAAATGATAGTTGAGCAGAAGGTAAAGACCGGCGGTAGAAATGAGAACGAGCAACAGGAACGTAGCCGCCCGAAGCATCCTGCGCGAGGTGACGGCCAGAACCGACGAAACGACGATCACAGCCGCGAGGATATAAAAGACTATGAGGGTTCCAATCATTCGGACGCTGTTTTTAGGGATGAACCGGGGCGGTTAAGCTGCTTGACGAGCGGCCCTTTGGTGAAGGTCGAGTGCTCGAAAGAGTTGGTGAACTCGATGGCCCGCTGGGGGCAGGTCTGAGTACAAAGAGCGCAAAAAGTGCAACTGCCGATATCATAGAGGTGGCGGTCGAGAATCCTGGGGGCGGAGCTGGTCACCCTGATGGTGCCGTTGGGGCAGTTCATCTGGCAAATGCCGCAAGCGGTGCAGCGATGCTGGTTATTCTCGTCGTGAGGCATAATGAGCTCTGCCCGGAAGCGTTCGAAATAGATGTGCTTACCGCGGTTTTCCGGATACTGCTCGGTGACCTTAGGCCGAAGAAAATTGAGCATAGTGATATATAACCCCTGGGCAAGATGCCAAAGGCTGGAAACGAGGCGGAGTATGTAATTCTGTCTCACCATATCACAACGACGGCCATCAAAAGCAGATTAACAAGGCATATGGGCATTAAAACCTTCCATTCGAGGCTAAGGAGCTGGTCGATACGAAGGCGCGGGAAAGTCCAGCGGATCCAAAGAGCGAGGAAGACGCAAAAAAACGTCTTACCGAGGAACCAAACGATGCCGGGGATGAAGTCCATAACGGCGTTGAACCCATCGAGGCCAGGGATGTGCAGAGGCTGCCAACCCCCAAGGAACATTGTGGAGGCAACGGCGGCGACGATGAACATATTGAGGTACTCGGCAAGGTAAAAAAAACCGAATTGGATACCCGAATATTCGGTGTGATAACCCGACGTGAGCTCCGATTCGGCTTCGGGCATATCGAACGGGCCACGGTTGGTCTCGGCGTGACCGGAAATCAAATAACACAAAAATGCGATGCAAGCCGGAACGTGACCCCGGAAGATGAACCAAAGGTCGGACTGCTGTTCGACGATTTCGGAGAGTTGCATAGTACCCGACAATACGACGATGGTCATAAGCGAGAGGCCGGAAGAGATCTCGTAGCTGATCAGCTGAGCGCCGGAACGCATAGCACCGATCATAGAATACTTACTGTTACTCGACCAACCGGCAAGCAGGATACCCACAACGCCAAGCGACGAAACGGCCAAAACGTAGAAAATACCGACATTGAAGTCAATGGCCTGAACCCCGCGAGCAAACGGCAGAGCCGCGAACGTACAAATAGAACCGATGATGACGAAAAACGACGCCATACGGAAAAGAACGTGGTCGGCCTTGTCGATGTGAACCAACTCTTTGAGAAGTATCTTGACCATATCGGCAACCGACTGGAACACCCCCCAGGGACCAACGCGGTTAGGCCCGATGCGGCACTGGAAAAATCCGCAAACCTTACGCTCGACATAAATGAGAATGAGCGCCAACACCGCATAAGCAACCAGGATGGCAACGCCCAAAAGGATATATTGAAGGAAGATGTTCATCGGTCGATACACGGAATTACATAATCCAACGAACCACCGAGCATAATGAGATCGGCAACTTTATTCTCAGGAGCGATCTGTTTGAGCGCCCCGACCAGAACCATAGACGGAGAACGGAACTTAACACGATAGGGAGTCTTGTCTCCCTTGGAGGTGATGTGGATGCCGAACTGGCCGCGAGCATTCTCGACCCTCTGGAAGAAATCCCCCTCAGGAAGACGGACGACGGCTTTGGTCTTTTCGGCATAAGAGCCATCGGGAATGTTGTCGATGAGCTGCTCGATGATATGAAGCGAGGATTCGATCTCTTCGAGGCGGATGATGTAACGGTCGAAAGTCTCGCCGCCGGTACGAATCTTTTGTTTGAACTCTACCTGGCCGTAAGCGGCATAAGGTGCCACCTCGCGCAGATCATTGACCCAACCCGAAGCCCTGCCCGCCGGACCGGTAACTCCAAGGGAGATAGCCTTTTCGAGAGAGAGTTTACCTACACCGTGCATTCTGCCGCGGGCAATGGGGTTGCCGGTGAAAAGAAGGTGGTGCTCGCGAAGCATCTTGCGCATATAAGGGATGAATTCCCGGACGCGGCGCTGGAAATTGGGATGGATGTCGGAAGCGAGACCGCCGATGACCGAGTAATTGACCATAAGGCGCCCACCGGCGGTCTCCTCGAAAATGTCCATAATCTTTTCACGATCGCGCATAGCATAGATGAACGCCGTAACGGCACCCATATCCATACACATAGACCCCCAACCGAGAAGGTGAGAAGCGATGCGGGTCAATTCGTCGAAAATAGTGCGAACGACTACCGCGCGAGGCGGCGCTTCCGTTTGAAGCGCCTGCTCGCAAGCCAGGCAAAATCCGTGACGGTCGATGGCGCCGGAAAGATAATCGAGACGATCGGTGAGGTGGAGGATCTGGGGATAAGTGTAGCTCTCGCACATCTTTTCGACGCCGCGATGGATATAACCGAAGTGGGGATCGACCCTGCGAACGATCTCCCCGTCGAGCGAAACGCGAAGGTGCAACACGCCGTGCATAGCCGGATGCTGAGGGCCGAAATTTACAACATATTTGTCGCCGGCGAAGAGGCCCTCACCGTCCATTTCCCGGAAAGTTTCGTCGGTATGCGGAACGTGGTTCACAGAAGGGTCGTAATCCTTCCGAAGCGGGAAGCCGACCCAATCGCCCCGAAGGAAAAGGCGACGAAGGTCGGGATTACCGGAAAAAGTGATGCCGAAAAAGTCGTGAACCTCGCGCTCATAAACCTGAGCAACATCCCAAAGAGAGGAAACGGAGGGAAGAGAGGGGTTTTCGCGTCCTCCCTCGGCCACGGCTTTGACCGAGATAGTGTCGGCCACATCGTAGCTGCGAGCAAGGTAATAGATAACCCCAAGACCCTCATCGGGACCCCAATCCATACCTACGATGTCGATCAGAAAATCATACCCCGCGGTGCGAAGCTGTTCGAGCTGTGTCATAGCTTTGGCTGGTCGGGGAGTTTAAACAAGTTCTGCACCTTGATCTTGCGTTCGAGCTGCATCATACCATACAATATAGCGTCGGGCCGAGGAGGGCAACCGGGAACGAAAACATCGACGGGGATGATCTCCTCAACGCCCTGAACGACGTGGTAAGAGCTCTTGAAAGGCCCGCCACCGATAGCACAACTACCGATCGCCATAACGTACTTGGGTTCGGCCATCTGGTCGTAAAGGCGCTTGAGAACGGGAGCCATCTTGTGGACAACGGTACCGAAGACCATAATCACATCGGCCTGACGAGGACTGTTACGATAAACCTCCCAACCGAAGCGAGAGAAGTCGTACCGGGCGGCGCTCATACTCATAAACTCGATACCGCAACAACTGGTGGCAAAAGTCAGAGGCCAAACGGAATTGGAACGCCCCCAATTGATGAGGTCGCTAAAGGAGGTGAGGATGACGTTAGTGCCGTTCTGTTGAAGTTCGGCCACGTATTTTTCGAGGTACTCGTTGTCGTTGAACTCCTCGTAAGGGATATTCTTGATCTTTGTACGCCTGCTTATTTCCATTTCAAAGCCCCTTTCCGCCAAGCATAGGCAAGCCCCAATGCAAGGACAATAAGAAAAAACGCAACACCGAACAATCCACCGGGACCCATCTCGCGCATAGAAACAGCCCAAGGGAACAACATTACGGTCTCGACGTCGAAGACCAAATAGAGAATGGCAAAAAGGTAGTACCCGACGCGAAACTGCATCCAAGAGGTGCCGCGAGTAGGAATACCGCACTCGTAAACTTCGCCCTTGAGGGGATTGTACGATCGCGGAGCCAGCCAAAGAGCGATCAGAAGAGCCGCGCCGACCAAGACTACGGCGGTGATCAGAACAACTAAAAGCGCGGCAGAATTTGTCATAGAGAAAATAACAAAAACAATAAGTTGCAAAGGTAAGAAAAAATGTTCAGGTATTCGTATATTTGCAGAGTAAACATTTAACACTATCGCGATATGAAAAAAGCATTGTGGGTTATTACAAATACG
The DNA here is from genome assembly GCA_002293535.1 of Alistipes sp. UBA934. Lineage (GTDB taxonomy): Bacteria > Bacteroidota > Bacteroidia > Bacteroidales > Rikenellaceae > UBA940. The sequence goes on from DBDK01000003.1 coordinate 105,914, forward strand.
AACCGAGTCTATGAGCAAAATGTGTGAAAGTTGCGGGATGCCGATGAAAAACGACCCGCAGGGCGGCGGAACAAACGCCGACGGAACCAGAAATCCGAATTATTGCAGCTACTGCTACGCCGATGGCAAGTTCACCTTCGAGGGCACGCTACCGGAGTTTAGGGATTGGTGTTACAAGGGAATGGTCGAGGGCGGTATGTCCCGATTCACGGCGTGGGCATATTCCTGGGGTGGGTACCTTGCAGGTCTGACGGGTGGCCTGCCGAGATGGAAAAAGCAATGACCACTACCGGTTATTGGCGGAGAGACAGGGATTCGAACCCTGGGTACCCGCGAGGGTACAACGGTTTTCGAGACCGCCCCGATCGACCACTCCGGCATCTCTCCAAAAAATGGGTCGTCGAAGCGGCAAAGGTAAGCAACTTTTTCTGAATTACAGCGACCCAACCGGGATTTTTGCGAGAACAGCGCTACGTTGATCGGAAGGCTCCTGAAGAGTACAAGCAACGAACAGGAAACCATCCTGCTCGACGGCACAAGGGTAAAACCACTTGGAGCCCCTATCGAAAGCAGGTTCGACCCCATCGAAAAGTTTATACACCTTACTGTATTGTGATTCGCCGGGAGCGGTGAACGCAACGACGAGCAGGGAGCGCTCGAAGTAGCCCCGGTCTTCGTTATAAATAAGATAGCGCCTGCCATCGGAAAGGGTACCGGCAAAGAGTTTGGAATTGCCTACCGACATCGGAGCGAAGTGCTGTGGGGAAGACCACGTGCGGCCGAAATCATCGCTGGAAAAGACCCACGCAGGTCCGGTGTCGTTACGGACAAAAGCAAAGACCCGGTTGCCATCGACACGAAGAGTGGTTTCCGGACAGCGAATTCGAGGAGAAGCAGGATTCAAAGGATCGAACAGCAGAACAGGTTCCCACTCGGCGGAAATATCGTCTCCCTGAGAGAGGAGCACAGCCGGAAATGCCGGTGTGGAATTCTTCATCGGCATCCAGGCGGGCGAGATATAGCGGGAAGTGGACGAAACCCCGGTGGGATCGTCCGGCAGGCGAATGGGAGGAGTATTACAAATGAATCCGTGCTGGATCTGGCCGACGCGAGACCAGGTGTCGCCCTCGCCTTTGCGGAAAAGATGAACAGAGGAGGTCATATTCTTACCCGTCATCTCGGTGATGGTGGCGTGAAGATATCCATCGTGAATGAAAAGGTTGGCGGGGACGAAGTGCTCCTCGGCAGAGTCGATCTTACCGACTATGGAGAAAGGTTCGCTCCACGTTTTGCCGTCGTCGTCGCTGTGGCGCCCACGGATAAGAGATGAACCGCAAATCTCGGCATCGGTAGAGTTGTACCACGCAATGTATATCCTGCCCTCGTGAGCCGCGATGGTGACGTCGTGAAGAAATGGGAGAATATCGGTACGGCCGTCGTGGGCGAGGATGTGCTCGATGCCGTCGGGATAGCACATCTGATCCTGTGAGGGATAAGGAGTGTCGAGATGCCAAAGGGGCAGGGAGGCCGGTATCATCGAGACGGTTGTCATATCTTGGGGAACGGCAGGCCCTCGCCGATAGAGTCCCATACGGCCTGATGGGTGCGATGAGCGTTCTTACGCCAGTTACGGGTGACGGTCTTAGCGGTCTGCACATCGGGCACGATAAGATTGACCTTCATCAGAATAGCCGGCCCGCGGCGAATGGAGAGAAATAAAGGAACAACACCCGTGGATGATTCGGTGTATTGAGCAATGTAGTCGCGCTCAGCCTCGAACTGCTGCTTAAGGTTATCCAGAACAGGGTCGATAGAGGTGTGACCTGCAGGAGGCCCGACGGAAGTGAGTTTATAGATAAGTCCATCTGCCGAAACACTCTGACCAAGGAGCCCCTCTTCGACCATCGAGGATAGCTCGCCACCCAGATCGAAAGGCTCCGAAAGGCCCGACTCGAAAAGCGCGCGTTCCAGCTGGTCGGGGGTCATAGAGCCGATACGGGACAGGGAGTGGAGGATCAAGGAGCGACGCTGTGAAGAGCAGGGCCCCAAAGCGGCTCCAAAAACTCCACCGACTCCAGCCACTGCCCTACCCAATCCCGTCACTGCCAAAGCAACCCCACCCGCTAACGCCCCAAGGCCTTTCAAGAAAAACCGCCTGTCCATAACCTTCGGAGCCCTCACCCCCATAACTTTCGGCCCCTTCATTAGAATCTGTTGCCCAAAGTGAGGGTGATCATATGGTGGTTGCGATGGGGAGTGTATTCGCGGGAAATGTCCTGACCGCCCACGACGTCGTACTGCGAGGCGATCCATTCACCGTCGTCGTAGAAGAAGAAGTCGTAATTAGTCCACTTGGTGCGGTTGTAGACGTAGGCAAGGTCTAAGTAACCATTCCTACCGATGTTGAACCCAAGGCCTGCCGTGAGTGAGTAACCGCTGCGGGGAGCAGGATTGTTGGTGACAAAGCTGTTGTCGCGCATAAAGTCCATCATATAAGAGCCGCCAAGGCGCACGGAAAAGACGTCGCCTGCGTGCTCCAAACCGACGCGGAAAGTCTGTCCGGGCTTGTAGAATCGCTGAGAATCGGCCTTGGAGTCCTCCACCTCGTCGAAATATTCGCTACGGGTACGCATCTTATCGTACCACGCAACCTCATAGTCCACAGCAATGATGGCGCGGTCGGCAATCACAGCCGAAATACCGGCAAGAAGACGAGGAGCGGTGTTGAAGCGCTGTTCGTCCACAAGGGGATCGTCCGTGTTGGCACTGACATTACCCGCACCCATAACGCCGCGATAGCTCTTGTCGATCGTATAATAAGTGGGAAGATGGAAAGCGACTCCGAGACGAAGAGCGGGCACGGGACGAACAACGGCGCCGAACTTGGCCGTCAAACCTGCACCCGAAATGCGAGTGGTCTGGTCGAACCACATATCGGAGAACCGGGCGCCCTGATAGTAATATTCTTCATAAGAAGTCTCTTCCTTGTAGTTGATCTCTGTGACGCCGAGAGTGGCTCCAAGATAAAGTTTGTTGGACACATTAGCCCCCAGCGCGAAGCTGTATTCATAGATACCGCCACGAGTGACTGCGCCGAAATAGCTGTCGGAAGGTGTGCTGCCATCGAACCCCACATAGCCGCCGTGACCGTCTCTGCCGACCAGGCCGGTCTGATAACCAAGGATGGCGGACCATTCGTCGAGGCGGAAGTAATTATTGTAGAACGGATCCTTTGAAGGTTCCAGGTCTTCGTATCCCACAACACCCTCGCCGGCGATGAGATTGAGCTGGTTTTGGAACATCTGAACGATCGAAGCATCCTCGCCGGTGGTGTTCACTATGGTGCGGGAGTTGAAGTTTGCAGCGCGGTTATAGCTGAACCCGATCGTGAGACTGGTCAGGCCGCTGGACGAGCGCAAAACATTGTATGCCGCACCGAGGTTATTGAGGCCGAACGTGGTTCTGTTACCACCCTGCGACAACGCTCCGGGGCTCATAAACTCAGAGGAAGTGCGCATCTTGTCGATGGAAAGAGCCGATGTGATACCCCAGTCGGAACTCTGGTACATACCCAAGCCCGCAGGATTGATGTTGATCGACGAGAGGTCGGCACCCAGAGATGTGAACGCACCGCCCATCGACGCCGAACGCGACGTACCGTAAATATAATCGGGCTGGGAGAACAAAAGCATACGACCGGAGTCCCAATAAGGAGCCGTGATCACCCGTCCCGAAACAACCACATCCTGTGCAACTGCCGCTCCAAGCCCCGCAAGGAGTGCAACTGCTATGAGTAAGATCTTTTTCATAATCGTACTGTTTTTATCTATCTGCTACGACCTGCACTCGATGACGAACTGCGGCCCGCGCTACTGCTGCCCGATGAGCTGCCGCCCGAACTGCGGCCGGCGGAACTCGAAGAACCCGAATACGAGCCGGACGAGTTGCTGCGACCTGCCGAAGAACTCGAACCAACGCTCGATGAACTACGACCGACACTCGACGATGAACTACTGCGGCCCGCGCTACTGCTCCTGCCGGCGCTCGAAGAACCTACGCCGGACGAAGGACGAGAACTGCTACTGGAAGAGGGGCGGTTGATGCCCGACGAAGAAGAGGTACGGCCGGAAGAAGACGAACTTACACCCGAAGAAGAGCGACCGCTGGCGGAAGAATTACGCCCGACACTGTAAGAGGGGCCATAGGAGGAAGAACCGGTGGCATAGTCGCGAGATCTGTTACGGTCGGACGTGCGATAACCGTTGGTGTATGTGCGGTTCGTGTTACGGTAATTTACGCGACGATAATCGGAGTAATCCCAATAGTGATTGTGGTGATAACCGGGATAGTACCAGGGGCCGTGGTAACCCCAACCCCAATCCCAGGGATCGTAATACCAGGGATTATGCCAGTTCCAACCCCAATTCCAAGAGTAGTAGGGCCGGTGCCAAGAGTTGTAATACCACGGAGAAGCGTACCACGAACTACTGGTCCACGGATCTATATAAACATAGACATAAGATCCGGCAGGACGGGAATAGTAATCGTAAGTGTCGAACATAGTGAGCTGACGCTGGTACTTGCTCTCATACTCATACTCCGGAATGGTCAGTTCGGCAGAAGCCAAACCATCCTGCTGGTAGGCATCCTGAGCGCGAGCAGCCTCGATCTCGGCCAACAAAGCTTCGTATTTAGCCTTACGGGCAAGAGCCTCCTGCTGAGCAAGCTCGGCCTCCGCAGCCTCCAGACGGGCAAGTTCCGTCCGGTTGTGGACACCATAGAGATCGCGTGACGAGGCAACCTGGCTCGAAGACCAGCAACCCGATACAAGCAGGGCCAGAGCGACTCCCGTCACTGCCATACCCCCTCTAAAAATCCTTAAACTCTTCATAGCTTTAGTCTTTAGGTATTACAAATATAGGAAAAAAACGTATCTTTGGCCTCTAAAAACGGTTAAAACGGAAAAATCGTATGGCGAAAGAACTCAAAGACCTTGCCAATCGGGAGGAGAACTACTCAGCGTGGTATAACGATCTGGTAGTCAAAGCAGGCCTGGCCGAATATTCGGCAGTGCGCGGATGTATGGTGATAAAGCCATACGGCTATGCAATATGGGAGAATATGCACGCGGCATTGGACGCAATGTTCAAAGAGACAGGGCACGAAAACGCCTACTTCCCGCTCTTTATCCCGAAATCATTTTTCAGCAAAGAAGCCAGCCACGTCGAAGGATTTGCAAAGGAGTGCGCCGTGGTGACGCACTACAGGCTGATGAACGACCCGGACGGAAACGGAGTCGTGGTCGATCCGGACGCAAAGCTGGAAGAGGAACTGATAGTGAGGCCGACCTCGGAAACCATAATCTGGAACACATACAAGGGCTGGATACAGTCCTACAGAGACCTGCCTATTTTGGTAAACCAGTGGGCCAACGTGGTGCGCTGGGAGATGCGTACGAGGCTTTTCCTGAGGACGGCGGAGTTTCTGTGGCAGGAGGGCCACACCGCCCACGAAACAAGAGAAGAGGCGCTGGAAGAGACGGCGAGAATGATCGGGGTTTATCGCAAATTCGCCGAACAGTGGATGGGAGTGCCGGTAATCGTGGGTCACAAAACCGAGAACGAACGATTCGCCGGGGCCGAAGACACGATGACCATAGAAGCCTTGATGCAAGACGGAAAAGCCTTGCAGAGCGGAACCTCGCACTTTCTGGGGCAAAACTTCGCCAAGGCATTCGACGTACAGTTCACCAACAGGGAAAATGCGCTGGATTACGTTTGGGCGACATCGTGGGGAGTTTCGACAAGGCTGATAGGGGCGCTGATTATGGCTCATTCGGACAACAACGGGTTGGTGTTACCACCGAAACTGGCGCCGATACACGTGGTGCTGATTCCCATATATAAGGGTGAGGAGGAGTATGCTGCGGCCGTTGCGCGTCTCGGTGAGATCGCTGCCGAGTTGAGGGCCCGTGGGTTGAAGGTAAAGATCGACGACAGGGACAATGTGCGGAGCGGATTCAAGTTCGCCGAATATGAACTGAAAGGGGTGCCGGTGCGTCTGGCATTGGGGCCGAGAGATCTGGCCGCGGGAACGATAGAGCTGGCGCGACGAGACACGCTGACCAAAGAGACAGTACCGCAACAGGGGCTGGCTTCGAGGATTGCCGACCTGATGGATGAGATTCAGAATTCGATTTTCGACAAAGCACTGAAATATCGCGACGAGCACATAACGAAGGTGGACACCTGGGACGAATTCGTGAAAGTGTTGGACGAAAAGGGAGGATTCGTATCGGCACACTGGGATGGAACCGTTGCAACGGAAGTCGCAATCAAAGAGGCGACCAAAGCTACGATCAGATGTATCCCGCTGGACGCCGAGGATGAAGAGGGAAAGTGCGTGTTCACCGGCAATCCGTCACATCGCCGCGTACTGTTCGCGAGGAGTTATTAACTTTTCGTCCTGCTTGAACTGGAAACGAAATACCACACTTTTTCTCACCAGCCAAACCCTCTCGTTACTGGGCACGATGATCGTCCAGTATGCCATTATGTGGCATCTGGTAATCGAAACAGGGTCGGGAGTGATGATGACGCTCTATGTCGTCGTGGGGCTGTTGCCCACTTTTGTGAGCTCTATCTTCGGCGGAGTACTGGCCGATCGTTATAACAAAAAACTGCTCATCAACCTATCCGACGGAGGCATTGGTCTTGTCAGTCTGCTGTTCGCGATCTTTCTGTTTGCGGGTCACGACAGTATAGCGCTACTACTGGTGGCGGCAGGGCTAAGGGCGCTGGGACAGGGAGTGCAGCAACCCACGGTGGGTTCGCTCTTCCCGCTGATCGTTCCGGAAGAGAAGTTGATGAAGGTCAATGGTCTGAACAGCAGTTTGCAGCCGATGATCTATATCGCCTCGCCCATTATCTCCGCCTCGCTTATGGGGGCGGTGCCGTTGGGTGTACTTTTTCTGGTCGATGTGGGAACGGCATTGGCAGCCATCTCGATTCTCCAATTTCTGGTCAAGGTTCCCCCCACTCCCGGAGCAAAACCTGCCGCAGAAAGAAACTCTTATTTCAAAGATCTGGTCGAAGGGTTGAGGTATATACGTTCACAGCGTTATCTTCTGTTGCTTATAGTCCTGGCCACGCTATTCGCCCTCGCCATCTCTCCGGCGGCGTGTCTGTCGCCACTGCAGGTGACGCGCAACTGGGGCCCGGAATTGTGGCGACTGACGGCGATCGAGATCGTTTGGGCGGGCGGAATGGTGATAGGAGGGATTTTCGTTAGCGTGTGGAGCTTCCGCAACCGGACTACTTCGATCGGCATCAGCTCTGTCGTTCTGGGGATAATGATAGGAATGCTCGGCGTGCTGAACGATTTCGGCCCCTATCTGGCGTGTATGGCCGTCGGAGGAATAGTTCAGATATATTCGCAGGCTCCGAGTATGACCCTGTTACAGGAGAAGGTCGCACCGGAGTTTCTGGGACGCGTGATGTCGGTCTTCACGATGATCGGCTCGCTGGCAATGCCGGTCGGGATTATGTTTCTGGGCCCTTTGGCCGACGTGGTCGATATAAACCATATCGTGCTCGGAACGGGCGTTATGATCGTCATCTTGGGCGTGCTCTACCTGTCGAGTCGCACTTTGCGAAAGGCGGGCACTCCTTAGGCTTTCTTCCAAACTTTTTCGAGCGCATCGGCGGCGGCATCCCAACTGAAGCGACGCTTCTCGGAGGGGAAGTTGGCACGAAGAACAGCGAGGGAACTGGGTGTGGAAGCGTCTTTGGCCGGGGCAAGAGCCTTGTCGATGGCGGCGGCAATGCTTTCAGCGGTGGGAGAGGCTACGTAACCGGTGACGCCATCGCGAACGATCTCAGGCAGCCCGCCAACATCGGTGACAACCATCGGGAGATCGAAATGGAAAGCGATCTGGGTCACACCGCTCTGGGTGGCCGTTCTATAAGGAAGAACAAGCAAATCCGCAACTGAAAACCAAAGGGGTACCTCGGAATCGGGAACGAAGCGGTCCTGGATAATCACGTCTTCTGTGAGACCGAGAGTCTCGACGATAGCCCGGTATTTGGAAATATCGTCATAAAACTCGCCGGCGATGAGAAGCTTACGTGGGGAGGCGGTTTTGGAGCCTTTGATGATTTGGGCCCACGCTTCGAGGAGGAGATCGAGCCCTTTATAGGCCCTGACGAGGCCGAAAAACATCACATATTGTGCCGCAGTGTCAAGAGTGCCTGGAGCAAGGTCAAGTTTCTCCTCTAACTTTTCAGCTGCCTGCTTGCGGGGAACAGGAGCGCCGAAATGGTCGAACATCGGGTGAGGAGAATAGATGTGAGGCTTAGTGGTGTCGAACTCGGCGAGCTCTCTGCCTACCTGCTCGGACATATAAACGAAACCATCCATCGAACCGACAAAATAACGGGTCAGCGGGCCGTCGAACCAGCGGCGCTCGTGAGGGATGATGTTGTCGAGCTGGACGATGAAGCGCGGGGTGGCACTGTGCGAAGTATCGGCGGTGGGTTTGCGTTTTTTGCGGCGGGCGACACGAGCGATAGTACCGAAACAGGGAGCCATAAACGGCGTCCAATACTTAAGTATCACGGCATCGGGAGCTTCGCGACGGATCAGACGTCCCACGCCGATCCAGTTGAAGGGGTTTATGGTGTTAATGCGGCGCTCGATGATCGGAGCTCCCGGCTCGCCGAGCCACGCGGGCGGAGGACCGTCGCGAAACTGGCTCTTACCGGGGAACAGCACACGAGGATACTGGACGCGAAAAGTGAGCACACTAACATCTGCACCCCGCGCAGAAAACACCCGTGCGAGGGTCTCGATGATCGTTGCAATGCCACCGCGATAAGGCCACGCGGGGCCCAAAAAAATTATTTTCTGCCGCCCCACAGCCGCCCGTGTCAGTGTGATGCCGCGCCAACGGGAACGCGCAAAGTCCCGTCGTCATTTGCGGCAACGTTGTCGCGCCAACGCTGGTCGTAACCCGGAAAGTCGGGCATTTCGGGAATAGGCGCACCGGTGTCATTGCCGTTATCGAGGAAGCCCTCGCCACCGAAACCACCTTCGCCACGCTCTTTCTTAACGTTGCCGTCGATGTATTTGACAAGGAGATATTTGTCGAGAGCACTCCACTTTTCAAAGATCTTCTGGGCGGTGGAGACGGAGTATTCGGTGAGGTAATCGACAGTGGCAGTGTGTTTCTTGTCGTGCAGCTTCACGGCCATCCGGTCGATCTGGTCAATCTCGGCCAAACGGGCGTTCTCCCACTCGTCGATAACGGGACGGATATCGCCGGCAATGGCGTCATAACGAAGGTAAGCAAAGTTGGTGACGCGATTTGTGAGCCAGAACATCGAAGAGTCGGAGTACTCAAGCATAGAACCATTACGCTCGTCGAAGCACCAGGGAACCTCGGTCGAGGAGGTGTAAATCGGGGTCAGGGGCGAAGTGGCCGCATCATCCGTACCGAACCAAAGAATACCTCTCACGCAAGGTGAAAACCAGCCGCGAGATTGACCGACAAACCAGAAGCCGGTCTGTTGGGTAGCGGTGGCGCGCTCGCTGAGGTAGAGTGTCTCGGCGTCTTCGGCGCTTTGATTTCCGCCTCGGTGGGCATTCCCACTCCACTCCATTGGACGCCAACGATAAGGCAAATTGTGGCCGCCGGCGCCGATGTCGCGGGTCATATCCATCGGAGTACCCTCGTAGTGGTCGCGCATAAAATCGAATACCTGCTTGGGAGAGATCTTCTCGGAAGGCTTGACCCACAGAGGCATACGGTTCGTCAGGTCGTAACCCATAGCATAGTCGGTGTAAGCGTCCATACCCGGAGCAACGGCGCGGAAGAACGACCAAACGCGAGCCTCGCAACCACGAGCGCCACTGAAATCGAGCGGTGCATAAGTATCAGAGAAGCTGAAATCGTCGTCAGAACCGGAATAGAAACCCATCTCGCGAGCGAAAGTGATCACGTCGGGAGAGAAAAGGCAAGTTTCGGGGTCGTCCTTTGGGAATTGGGTGATGCGAGCGTGGTTGGCGTGAGCACAAACATAGCCATCCGGAATAAGGCGGGCAACCCAAACGATACCTTTACCGTGGGCCCCCTTGCTGATGAGCTCCATAATCCAAGCTTCCTTACCGTCGGCAATAGAGAACGACTCGCCGCTCGAAGCATAGCCGTGGGCGGCAGTGAGGTCGGCTATAACACGAATGGCTTCGCGGGCGGTCTTAGCGCGCTGAAGGGCGATGTAAATCAGTGAACCGTAGTCCATAATACCATTGGGAGCAGAAAGTTCTTCGCGCCCGCCATAAGTTGTTTCGCCTATAACAAGGCCGAACTCGTTCATATTACCTATGGTGGAATATGTGACGGCAGCCTGAGGAATCTCGCCAAGGAATTTGCCGGTGTCCCACTCCGTAACGCGCATCATAGTGCCCTTGGGATAGTTCTTGCGGGGGGCGTTATACTTATAGAGGGCGCCGTAAAGCTGGTGAGAGTCAGCTGCATAGCTAACCATAGTAGAGCCATCGGTGGAGGCGCCGGCGGTGATGATGAAGTTGGTGCAGGCCCAAATGTCGCCCGCAAACAGAAGCGCAGCGCAGAGAAGAAACAGTCTTTTCATAAGTCACAGGTTATTTTTACAAAGATAAAGATTATTTTTGAACTATGAATATTGCTCAAAATTTGCAGCGGGTGCGGGAAGAACTGCCCGAAAGAGCGACTCTGGTAGCGGTCTCAAAGACCCATCCGGTGGACAGGTTGATGGAGGCGTACGAAGCCGGGCAGCGAATTTTCGGCGAAAACAGGCCGCAGGAGATGGCGGCGAAACGGGACGCTATGGAAGTGGCTTTGGCCGAGGCGGGCCTGAAGGACGATGTGCGATGGCACCAGATCGGGCACCTGCAAACAAACAAAGTGAAGATGATAGTGCCGTTCGTGGAGATGATTCACTCGGTGGACTCGGCGCGGCTGGCAAGAGAGATATCCAAGCAGGCGATTGCGCTGGGGCGGGTGATAGACGTGTTACTGGAGATAAGGATAGCAAAGGAGGCGACCAAGGAGGGTTGGGGGTTCCCAGAATTGGAAGAGTGGCTGGAGAGCGGGGAGTTTCGGGAACTGGAAGTAAACTCGTTGGGCAGCACGGGTGGCCTAAGGTTTCGCGGGGTGATGGGGGTGGCGACGTTTGTCGGAGAAGATCCTTCAGGCGCAGGAGAGGAGTTGGTGAGGAGTGAGTTTCAGGTGCTTACCAGTATGCACGCTGCTCTACGAGAGAGGTTTTTCGACGACAGATTCGACACTGTTTCGATGGGAATGAGCTCCGATTATCGTTTGGCGGTGGAGTGTGGAGCCACGATGGTACGGCTGGGTAGTGTGATCTTCGGGGAGCGGCCAGTGGCAAGTGTGAATAAATAGGCAGGAGTTGGGGGGAAGAGTCTTCGCGATCGAGGTCGCGGGGAGAGAGCCCTTACAAATTCAGTAGTCCACTGAATCGGAACGCCGACGGCGATTTTAAGCTACGCAGAAGAGTCAGTTATAGGCAAGGAAGCCATTCGGTGGGCTGTTTTTCGGCCCTCAGAAGAAAAAAGCGACTACTATCGAACCAGCTGCAGGTTACCGTTTAAATACCACTGGTGCAGTTACGAATCAGGGCACCTACGGTAATGGCTGGTCTTCTACGGCGTACAGTAGTTCCAACGGGCACTACCTGCGTATCGACGATACCGCAGTGCACCCCGCGAGGAACGCTAACTACTCCAACGGCTATGCGGTGCGTTGTGTCGCCCGCTAAGAATTTGTAAACCCCTGCCCATTTAACGCAAAAGGGGCCGTAGGCCCCTTTTGTAGTCTCAACAGGACTCGAACCTGTATTTGAAGTTTAGGAAACTTCCGTTCTATCCCTTGAACTATGAGACCAAAAACTCAGGCCAGCAACGCTTTAATTTGACTCACGAAGCCGGAGCGGGCGGTGCGTTCGGTCTGAAGGATCATATTGCGAATCGCAAGCGGAGTGGAGCGACCGTGACCTACAGTAACAACGGAATTTACACCCAAAACGGGAGTGCCGCCGATATGCTCATAGTTCATACCGCGGTAAAAGGGGTTATCGACAGGCATACCGAGACGGAGCGCGATGTCGTACATACTCTCGGCCTGCTTGAGCACGATGTTACCGACGAAACCGTCGCAAACTATAACGTCAGCAACCTCGCCGGTGAAAATGTGCTTACCCTCGACGTTGCCAACAAAATTGTAGCGCGGCGAACCCTCCATAATCTCATAAGCCGCCTTGGTCGCCAGATTACCCTTTTCCTTCTCCTCACCGATATTGAGCAGTGCTACGCGAGGTTTGGGAATACCCAGTACCTTTTCGGCATAGATGCTACCCAACCAACCGTACTGGTCGAGCACGTCGGGTTTGCAATCGACATTGAGCCCAACGTCCAAAAGCAAGGCCGTGCCACCGCTAACGACGGGAATGTGGGAAGAAATTGTGGGACGGATGATACCCTCGATGGCCTTGACGCTATACATCGAGCCCACGAGCATAGCCCCTGTGTTACCTGCGGAGGCAAAACCGTCGATCTTACCGGCCTTGAGATAGCCGAAGCCCACGGAGAGACTCGAATCGGGTTTCTTGGAGAAAGCCTGAGCCGGATGGTCGCTCATTGTGATCACCTCGGTGGTAGGGACGATGTCGAAAAGATCACTTGTCGCCCCCTCCTTGGAAGCGATTTCGCGGATTGCCGCTTCGTCACCGAAGAGCACGATGCGTACGTCGTCAGGCAGTTGTTCCACTGCTTGCAGAGCACCCAACACTACAGCCTGTGGAGCGTAATCGCCCCCCATTGCATCGACGCCGATTTTCAGTATGCCAGTGGCCATACCTCCCCCTTTCGGCCCTCTTATTCGGCCTTTTCGATAGCCAGTTTGCCGCGATAGAAGCCGCATTCGGGGCAGACGCGGTGGTAAAGAACCGGTGAGCCACAGTTAGAGCAGGTGGCCACAGTCGGAACGGTGGCTTTGTAGTGAGTTCTGCGTTTGTCTCTTCTGGTCGAGGAGACTTTGTGTTTAGGATGTGCCATAATATGTTACGTTTTACTCTGTAATTCTTTTCAGCATTTCGGGGTTGCATTGCGCTTTGTCGGGATGAACCCTCAACAGTGGCAGGGCAAGAATGATGCTTTCGTATATGTATTGCCTCAAATCCATCTCTACGTCGGAGTACTTTGCCGTCAATTCGTCTTCGTGACGCACCGGCAGTTCACACTCATCCAGGCATCTGTCACACTCCACAGTCACGCTCCCCTCTATGCCGATCTCCAGTTTGACTCCACCTCTCCCTACCTCCATCTTTATTTTAACCTCTGCCTCGCCTCTCAGGATGCCGCTTTCGGGATAGTCGGCCCAAAAACCATCACCCACCCTCCATTCATAATAATAGACCCCCTCTTTGAGGCCCTTCCAAACAATTATGTAGGATGGTTTCATAAGTTGCGGGGTGCAAAGATACGAAAATTTTATTATTTTTGCGGTATGGAGAAAGTTTTTAGTGTCGAGGTGAAGTGTAGTTACGTGGAGTGGAGCAGGTACGACCTGTTTATGACGGCGGTGTGCTTCGATGCCGCGGGAGAGATGACCGACTATGTGAACCTCGACCGAAAAGGAAACGATCCGGGAAAAGCCGCAGTGCTGAAAACCCCGCCCTGTAATCGTGCCGACGTCTATATATACGTGATAGCAAGGGAGTTCCCCGCTTCGGATATTATTGCGAAATCGCCCCCGTTCGATATCGAAGTCGTGGTTTGGGGCGGCTCCGAAAAACCCTCCGCCACGAGCTACCCCGTCAATCAGTGGGGCGGACTATCACTGAAGCTGCAATGCTAATAGCGAGAATTCCCACGATGATGGCGAGCGAAAGTCCCGTGCCGATGGGGATGTGGAAGATGCCGTGGAGAAGCATCTTGACGCCGATGAAGGTGAGAAGCACGGCAAGGCCGGTCTTAAGGTAACGGAACTTACCCATAAATCCGCTCAACACAAAGAAAAGCGAGCGCAGACCGAGGATGGCGAAGATGTTGGAAAAGAAGACGATATAAGGGTCGAGCGTTACGGAGAAGATCGCAGGAATGGAGTCCACGGCGAAAATGACGTCCGAAGCCTCGATAACCAGCACGACAAGAAGAAGCGGCGGAAGATGGAGGTGGCGCTGGACGAACCTTACCAAACGGTTCTGGGTTATATCTTTTTCTTCGCCGTCGGCGTTCCGACCGAAAAAGAACTTCACGCCCGTGAAGACAAGGAACGCTCCGAATACCCACAGCACCCAATTGAAGCGTTCGACAAGCGCAACACCAGCGAAAATAAACGCAAAACGCATTACGATCGCTCCAAGGATTCCCCAAAAGAGCACCTTATGGTAGTGGCGCGGATCGACGCAAAAGCTCTGGAAGATGACGATCATCACGAAGATGTTATCGACCGAAAGAGCCTTCTCGATCAGATAGCCCGTGAGATACTCCAGCGAAATGGTTTGGCGGTAAGCGGCGAGTTCGGCAGGGGCAAGTCCCGTGATGCCGTGGAGCAGTTCGCCTCGGCAAAGCAAAAAAACATAAAACAGGAGTGCGGTACCGATCCACACCCCTGTCCAAACAAGCGCCTCACGCATCGATACCACGTGGGCTTTTTTATTCACCACTCCCAAGTCGATGGCCAGCATTGCAGCCACCAACACAAGGAAACCTATCATAAAGAGCGCTTCCGAGCTCATTCGGCCTCTTTCAGAATGGTCTTATAGAGTGCAATGTCTTCCCACTTGGAAGCCTCGATGGCAGCGGCAGCCTTGGCAACCTCCGCCTCGGCGATAAGAACGAAAGTGTCGAGCTGCAGAGTGTAATCCTCAGGCAACACTGCAGCCTCCTTGGCCAACACCCACGTCATAATGATGTGACCGGCGGTTTCGACAAGACGGCGAGCGTGGAAATCCTTGAATCCCTCGCCCTTGTGTTCTGCCTCGATGCCTTCCACCTTGGTGACCATCTTCACGAACTCGGCTTTCATAGCGGCGAGTTTTTTGCGAATCGGCTCCAGTGAAGCAGGCAGGGTCTCGGCCTCGTAAGCCTCGATCTGAGAGAGATATGTGCCCTTGGTGACGTGGTTGATAGCCGCTACGACCTGCAACTGGCTCGTACCCTCGTAGATGTTGGTAATGCGGGCATCGCGAACGATGCGCTCGATGGGATAATCCTTCATATAGCCCGAACCGCCGTGGATCTGCAACATATCGTAGGCGATCGAGTTGGCATATTCGGACAGGAACAACTTTTGCATCGGCGTGAAGGCATCGGCCAAGCGGCTGTAAAACTTCATCTCGGCGCGTTCTTCGGCTGAAAGTTCGCGTTCGTGAGAGATGTGCTCATACTGTTTGTAGATCTCCACGAAACGGGTCGTTTCATAAAGCAGTGCGCGGGCAGCGGCAATGCGAGCCTTGGCATTGTTAAGCATCTCGTACACAGCAGGGAAATTGATAATCGCCTTACCGAACTGGGCACGCTCCCTGGCATATTTGAGACCCTCGTGATAGGCGGCCTCGCAAAGACCGAGGCTCTGAGCGCCGATACCCAAACGGGCGGCGTTCATAAGTGCCATAACGTATTTGATGAGGCCCATCTTACGGTCGCCAACAAGTTCGGCAGGAGCGTTGGTGAAGACCAGCTCGCAAGTGGGAGAACCCTTGATACCGAATTTGTTCTCGATACGGCGAACCTTAACGGCCATACTCTTGCGATCATAAACGAGCATCGACAGGCCGCGAGCATCTTTAGTGCCCTCTTCCGTGCGTGCGAGAACGAGCGAAACATCCCCATCGCCATTGGTGATGAAGCGCTTGACGCCGTTCAACAGCCAGGTGCCTTTCGCCTCGTCCCAATGAGCCTTGAGCATCACGGCTCCAAGGTCGGAACCGGCATCGGGCTCGGTGAGCGTCATTGCCCACGTCTCGCCCTCGGCAACACCCGGAAGGTATTTCATCTTGAGCTCTTCGCTACCGAACTCGTTGAGCGTTTCGGCGCAGTCCTGAAGGCCCCAAAGATTCTCGAACCCGGCATCGGCGCGGGCAACCATCTCATTGGCCATCACAAAGCAAACCAGCGGGAAATTGAGCCCGTTGTATTTACGGGGAAGGGTGATACCGCCCAAGCCCGCAGCGGTAATGGCGTCGAGATTCTGCCGGGTGCCGGAGGCGTAAACAACGTGGTCATCCACAACCCGTGGACCTTCGTGATCGACCCCCTCGGCGTTGGGTGCAATAACGTCCGCAGCGACCTCGCCGGCGATCTCCATCACGCGCAGGTAAGAGTCCATCGCATCCTCGAAATTCTTGGGAGCAGTCTCATACTTATCCTTTTCGGCGAATCCGCGCTCCTTCAGCTCCACGATCTTACGCATCAACGGATGCTGCAACTGAAACTGAATGTCCTTATTATCTAAAAAGAAATTTGCCATAACCTTACTTCGAGTTTTTGTGATACGCTTTAATCATTCTGGGGATAACCTCGTTCACATCACCGATGATCGTGTAATCGGCGATGCGGTTGATGGGAGCTTCGGGGTCGTTGTTGATGGCGATGATCATTGCCGAATCCTCCATACCTGCCGTATGTTGGATCTGGCCCGAAATCCCGCAAGCGATGTAGAGCTTGGGACGAACCGTGACACCGGTCTGACCGATCTGACGAGCGTGCTCCGTGAAGCCGGCATCGACAGCCGCGCGGGAAGCACCTACCTCGCCACCGAGAGTCTCCGCCAGATCGAAGCAGAGCTTGAAGTTCTCCCTGGAGCCCATACCGTAACCGCCGGCAACGATGATGCCCGCATTCTTGATGTTGATCTTGCGCTCTTCGATATGGCGTTCGATGATCTTAACGACGAAATCGGCCTCGGAGGTCATCTTCTGCCAATCGACCTTTACCACCTCTCCGGCACCGGGTTTTGCAGCGAACTCTTTTTTCATCACACCCTCGCGCACGGTGGCCATCTGAGGCCGACAGTCCGGATTGATGATCGTCGCGATGATGTTACCGCCGAACGCAGGACGGATCTGGTACAACAGTTGATCGTACTCTTTGCCCGTCTTGGCATCTTTGTGGTCGCCGATAACGAGGCTCGTGCAGTCAGCAGTGAGGCCGGAGTGCATTGCACTGGAAACGCGGGGGCCCAGGTCGCGACCGACGGGGGTTGCACCCATAAGGCAGATCTGAGGCTTTTCCTGCTCGATCAGGCCACACAAAATTGCCGCGTGAGGAAGTGTGCGATAAGGAGAAAGTTCCTTGCCCTCGGCCAACCAAACCTTGTCGGCACCATACTGTGCGAGTTCCGGCACCAGATGGGCAACCCCGTCGCCGATCAAAACAGCTTCAAGTTTACAACCCAACGTGTCGGCCAGTTCACGGCCCTTGGTGAGCAGTTCCAGTGAGACGTCGGCGACCTTGCCGCCTTCGGTCTCTATATATACAAACAGATTATTCATAATGGCTTAACCCAGTGTGTGTGTTTCGAGAAGTTCAACAATGAGGGTGTTTATTTCGTCGTCCGTGCACTGGAGGCATTTGGACTCCTTGAGCTGGAACACCACGTTCTCGATCTTCTTAACCTTGGTGGGCGAGCCTTCGAGGCCAAGCTGCGAGGGATCGGGATCGACCGCGTCAGCACCCCATTCGGCGATCCGGAGATAATCGTGCTTTGCTGTCATCTCGGCGGCCAGCGATGCGGGTTCGGCCGCGGCTTCGGTGGGAATGAGCGCATATTTGTACTTCATAATGCGCCTTGCGTTCTGCGGACGGCAATCGGCAGCAGAACCGTTCACCGTTACAACCAACGGCAGCGGGCTTTGGACGACTTCGATACCGTTTTCGAGGCGGCGCTTGATGGTCATTCCTTTTTCATCGAGGTCGAGGATCTCTTCGGCATAAGTAACCTGGGGCCAACCCAACTTTTCGGCGACCTGAGACCCCACCTGCGCAGTGTCCCCGTCGATGGCCTGACGACCGGCGATGATCATATCCGGCGCCAACTTTCTGGCCGCGCACGAAAGCGCATAGGAGGTCGCGAGGGTGTCGGCACCTGCAAATTTTCTGTCGGTGAGTAGCACTCCGCCGTCGGCGCCGCGGAACATAGCGTCACGAATAACCTCGGCAGCGCGATGGGGGCCCATAGAGAGCACCGTGACGGTCGAGCCTGGGTACTTGTCCTTAATTCGGAGCGCCGCTTCGAGCGCATTGAGGTCTTCGGGGTTGAAGATGGCCGGAAGGGCGGCGCGATTGACCGTCCCTTCAGGGGTCATAGCATCCTTGCCCACGTTGCGGGTGTCGGGCACCTGCTTGGCCAAAACAACGATCTTGAATTCTTTTTTCATAACTATCTGATAACTGTTTCTTCACGATCGGGGCCGACGGAAATGATGCTCACCGGCACCCCTGTTTCGTGTTCGATAAATTCTACGTAGGTTTTCAGTTCCTGCGGGAAATCCTCATAGCGGCGAATGGAGTTGATGTCGGTGTGCCAGCCGCGGAACTCTTTATATATAGGTGTGATCTGTTCGTTGGTTTCAAAGGGGAAGTAGTCGATCCTCTCGCCGCCGACTTCGTAGCCGACACAAACCTTTAGCGTGGGGAAATCGTTCAACACGTCGCCCTTCATCATAATAAGTTTGGTGGTACCGTTCATCATCACGGCGTACTTCAGAGCGACCATATCCAACCAGCCGCAACGACGCGGGCGGCCTGTGGTGGAGCCATATTCGGCACCGATGTCACGCATCTTTTGGCCGTCGGCATCGAAGAGTTCCGTGGGGAAAGGACCGCTGCCCACGCGGGTGCAATACGCCTTAAAGATTCCGTAAACCTCACCGATGCGATGAGGAGCGACACCCAAACCGGTACAAACTCCGGCGCAAAGAGTAGTGGACGAAGTAACGAAAGGATATGTGCCAAAATCGACATCGAGCATAGATCCCTGAGCACCCTCGGCCAACATTTTCGAGCCGCCGTCGAGCATCCGGTTCACCTCTATTTCACTTTCGATGAGGCGAAGGCTCCTCAATACTTCGATGCCCGCCATCCATTGGCGCTCGTAATCGGAAATGTCGTAAGTGAAGTCCTTGTATTGAGAAAGCAGGCCCTGGTGTTTGGTCTTCAGAGCGTTATAGCGTTCGGCAAACTGAGGTGAGATGATGTCGCCCACACGGAGACCGTTTCTGCCCGTCTTGTCCATATAGGTAGGGCCTATACCCTTGAGCGTGGAGCCGATCTTGGCCGCACCCTTGGCTGCCTCGGAAGCCGCATCCAGTGCACGATGGGTGGGAAGGATCAGGTGGGCTCGTTTGGAGACCCAGATCTTAGAACGAACTTCGACACCCGCAGCTTCGAGTTTTGCGATTTCGCTCGCCAAAATAACAGGGTCGATGACAACTCCATTACCGATAATGTTGATACTTCCGGGGCGGAAAATGCCCGAAGGGATAGTGTGCAAAATGTGCGTTTGGTCGCCGAAAATCAGCGTGTGACCGGCGTTGGGCCCACCCTGAAAGCGCGCCACAACCTCATAAGAGGGCGTTAATACATCCACCACCTTACCCTTACCCTCGTCGCCCCACTGCATTCCAAGAACTACATCAATTTTTTTCATAGAAGCACAAAAAACCGAGCAAAGGTACGAAGACTCTCCCGATTTTCCAAAATTTTACGTTATCTTCGCCTCCGGAATGAAGAAACTCTTGCTTGCAGTGGTGCTGGTGTGCGCGTTTTTGGCGGCACAAGGACAGTATAACAAGGCCTATTTCTTTTGGATGGGCCGCGAGCACCTTGTGGAGAGTCGCTATAGGGAAGCGATAAGGATTTACAACGCACTGTTGAGGGTCGATCCGGACGACTGGGAGGCATATTTCTTTCGCGGCATTGCAAAAGCCAACCTCGACGACAACCTGGGAGCGGAGGCCGACTTCTCAATGGCCATAGAGAAGAACCCTGTCTCGACGATGTCCTACCACCACAGGGCGATAACGAGAATGCTGCTTGGCAATTACGACGACGCATTGGCGGATTTCCGCGAGGCGATAGAGCTCAGACCCGATCTTTCGGGGCCATACTACAGCAGGGGCTACACCTATCTGATGAACAGGCAATTCGAGGACGCGATAAAGGATTTCACAACCTACATTTTCCACAACAACAGAGTGGCCGACGCGTATCTTTTGCGCGGTATGGCCTGGTTGAATCTGAGCGACACACTGAAGGCGCGTGAGGATTTCGACACCGCAATTCGCACCAACAGGGAAAATCCCGAGGGATGGCTGCGACGAGGGGGGCTGCTGATGGAACAGGAAAAGTACGACGAGGCGCTGGCCGACTTTGAAACCGCCGTATCTAAGGACAGCACCTACACTCATTCGTACTTTAATCGTGCGCTGGCTCGCGAACGACTGGGGCAGTTCGCAGGAGCGTTGAACGATCTGGATCGTGTGATCGAGATGAATCCCGACAACCCTGTAGCATACTACAACAGAGCTATAATCAATAATACTACAGGTGATTACGAGGGCGCGCTGGCCGATTACGATCGAGTGGTTGAACTCTCGCCCGAAAACGTGGTTGCTCACTACAACAGGGCTCTGATCCGGCAACGACTGGGAGACCTGCGAGGAGCCGAGAGAGATTACACACGCGCCATAGCCCTATATCCCGATTTCGCGGCGGCATATCTCGCGCGGGCCGAACTGCGTGCCGAGATGAGGGACGCGCGGGGAGCAAGAGCCGACCGCAGCACGGGAAACAGAAAAATAGCCGAGTACGAAAATCGCCTGACCGCCGACTCCGTGATGGTGAATTACGCCGACGGTGACCAAAATTTTACGCGATTGCTCTCGTTCGAGACGCGGTTTACGGGAGCCAACTTCGACCGATTGGCATCCTCTCGTGAGAACCTTGCGCTACTGCCTCTGTTCCGATTCACGCTGCACAGTCCCGATACTACACGAGTAATAGGCCCGGCGCAATATTACGTGGCGGAACTTGAGAATTTTAGGACAGAGCTTGAAATACCGAATTTGGTCTTCTCAAGACAGGAAAGCGACATCCACGGCGATAGCATCCTCGCTGCCGATCACGCCCTTGCAGCACAAATCTCGGCAGGTGACGACTCGTGGCAAACACTGTTCAAACGCGGAGTGACCCAATCGCTCATTAAGCAGTTCACGGGCTCCGTGGCCACTCTGACCCGCGCTATAGACGCCAACCCCACCAATCCATACCTATATATAAACCGTAGCACGACACGGGCCGAGATGATCGACTTCATCTCCTCCATCGATGGTGTCGGGCGCGGGAGACTGACCATCGAAAGCGACCCCGAATACAGGATGCAGGGTTCAGGCGGGAGGATCTACAACTACGACGAAGCATTGGCCGACCTCAACTCCGCAGCAAAACTCGCACCCAAGCTGGCGCATATATATTACAACCGAGCCAATCTGCTGGTGATGTCCGACCGCCTGCCCGAAGCTTTTGACGACTATACTCGGGCAATCGAACTGAACCCCTACTTCGCCGAAGCATATTATAACAGGGGTTTGGTGCAGATATATATGAAAGATACCCGAAAGGGATACCTGGACATATCGAAGGCCGGCGAGCTGGGAATCGTCGGCGCTTATGATCTTATAAACCGCTATAATCCTAATCCGGAATGAAAAAACTCTTGAGTGAATCCCCCGTGGCACGCTGGGCGGTGCTGATCCTTGTGTCGCTGACGATGCTGACCGGCTACATTGTGAGCGATGTGATGTCGCCACTGAAAACTATGCTCGAACAACAGATGGGCTGGTCGTCGAGCGATTATAGCACATATCTGTTCGGCTACGGCATCTTCAACCTGTTCCTGTTTATGCTCATCATAGGCGGGATGATGCTCGACCGATTAGGGCCGCGATTGACGGGAATCATCGCCGCGGTGATGATGATCGCCGGAACGGGGCTGCAATATTGGGCCATCTCGACCGACTTCACAGGCGCGACGGCAATTTTCGGCATCAAGGCGCAGGTGTTTTGGGCGATGGTGGGTTTCGGAGTATTCGGCACGGGGATAGAAATGTTCGGGATCACGGCCAACAAGGTGGTGGTCAAGTGGTTCACCGGGCGAGCGCTCGCATTGGCGCTGGGACTGAACGTGGCTGCCGGTCGAATCGGAACGGCATTGGCAGGTCTGGCACCGATACCCATTGCAAAACATTTCGGCTCTATCTCGGCACCCTTGGCGGCTTGTCTGATACTACTGGTCGTGGGGTTGTTGGTATTCTTCGTTTATGTGATGATCGACAGCAGAGCCGACAAAGAGCGAGCTGCGGCGGGTGAGGTGGCGAGCGAAGACGAATTCAAGATTTCGGACATCTTCTCGATCGTGCGAATCCGTGCTTTTTGGTACATCACCCTGCTGTGTCTGCTATTCTACTCGGCGGTGTTCCCTTTCCTGAAGTTCGTGACGGAGCTTATGATACAAAAATTCAACGTTCCCACCTCCTGGGCCGGGGCGATAATGGCGCTGCTGCCATTCGGGAATATGATTATGACCCCGCTGTTCGGCACCATCTATGACCGGCGCGGAAAAGGAGCTACCATTATGCTCATAGGGGCGGTGATGCTGACGGTGGTGCATCTGCTGTTCGCGATTCCTGCGCTCGACGCACCCTGGATCGCCATCGCACTGATGATAGTACTGGGGGCCGCCTTTTCACTCGTGCCCAGTGCAATGTGGCCCTCCGTACCAAAGATCATACCCTATCAGAAGCTGGGCACGGCCTATTCGGTGATTTTTTGGATTCAGAACATCGGGCTGGCGTGTGTGCCGCTGCTAATCGGGGTGATTTTGGATAAGTTCTGCCGCCGCGGGACAACCGTGATCGACGGCCTGCAAACCACCCTCTATGATTATACTCTTCCGATGTTGATATTTGCCGGATTCGGGATACTGTCTATCGTGTTCGCATTGCTGCTACGCCGCGAAGACCGCCTGAAAGGTTACGGCCTGGAAGAACCGAACGTCAAACGATAGGTGTCTTTCGCAATAACGAGCTCCTCGTTGGTCGTGATAACGGCGACGATGACCTTGGAGTCAGGGGCGGAGATAATGCGATCCTGACCGCGGAGACCGTCGTTGGCCTTGCGGTCGAACTCAACGCCCATAAATTCGAGCCCGGAGCAGATGCGCTCACGCGACTGATATTGATTTTCGCCGACGCCGCCTGTGAAAATTATCATATCCACACCACCCAAAAGCGCCGCATAAGCCCCGATAAAGTGTTTAACGCGAGCATCGTACATAGCCAAAGCCAGTGTAGCACGTTCATTACCGGCCTCGGACGCCGAAACGATGTCGCGCATATCGCTCGAAAGATCTGTCACGCCGAGAACTCCGGAACGCTTGTTGATCATATCGCCGAGCTCGTCGTAGCTGAGACCCTCTTTTTCACCTATATATAGCAGCGCTCCGGGGTCGATCTCGCCCGTGCGCGTACCCATAATCAGCCCATCTACCGGCGTAAAGCCCATCGACGTATCGAGTGAGCGACCGTTGAGCATTGCCGTCACCGAACCGCCGTTACCGATGTGACAAGTGATTATGCGCGAGTGATCTATGTCGAGACCGATCATCTTTGCGCCCTTTTCGGCGACGAACTTGTGGCTGGTACCGTGGAACCCGAATTTACGCACCCCCAGCCGCTCGTAATAGTCCCACGGCAGGGCGTACATATAGTTTTCGGCGGGAATGGTCTGGTGGAACGCGGTGTCGAACACGGCCACCTGCGGCACGTCGGGTAGCAACTCGGCGATAGAGAGAATCCCCTGAAGGTTGGCGGGATTGTGCAGCGGTGCAAGCTCGAAACAGGCGCGGATCTTCTCTATCACGTCCTGTGTCACCAGCGCGCTGTCGTGGAAATAGCTTCCTCCGTGCGCAACTCTGTGACCGACGGCACCGATCTCCGATAGCGATTTCAGGACGCCCTTTTCGGGATCGGTCAGCGTGTCGATGACCTCAACGATACCCTCTTTGTGATTCTTGACTCGATCGATCAGACCCTTGGTGAGCAGTTGCGGTTCGTGCGAACCCATATCTATGAGCTGATACTTGATCGAAGATGAGCCGCAATTTAAAACGAGAATTTTCATATACTTGTCTGACACGCAGTTATTGCTACTACGTTGATGATATCGTCGATGGAGCAGCCCCTCGAAAGGTCGTTCACAGGAGAGGCCATACCCTGAAGAACAGGCCCGATGGCATCGGCGTGGGCAAGGCGCTGAACCAGTTTATAAGCAATGTTACCGACTTCCAACGACGGAAAAATCAGGATGTTGGCGCGACCACCCAAACGGCTGCCCGGAGATTTACGCTCGGCAATGTCGGGAACAATCGCTGCATCGGCCTGCAATTCGCCGTCGATAATCAGGTTGGGATCGAGACGACGGGCGATCTCGGTAGCCTCGGCAACTTTATCCACCAAGGGATGTTTGGCCGAACCGCGAGTCGAGAAGCTGAGCATAGCCACACGAGGCTCAAGACCGACGATACTGCGGGCGGTACGGGCAGTTGAGATGGCGATCTCGGCCAACTGTTGGGCCGTTGGATCGGGCGAAACGGCGCAATCGGCAAACAAAATAGTACCGCCATCGCCGAACGTCTTGTCCGGAATACGCATAATGAACGCCCCCGACACAACGCTGATGCCCGGAGCCGTCTTGACATATTGCAGGGCGGGACGAAGAACATCACCGGTATAATTGACCGCGCCGGCCACCGCGCCGTCGGCATCGCCCGCCTTGACCATAACCGACGCAAGGTACAGAGAGTCCTGAAGTTGCTTGGCAGCGATGTCGTACGTAACACCTTTGTTGCCACGAAGAGCAACCATCATCTCGACATAACGCTCTACATCGGCGTCGGGCAGGCGATAAGGGTCGATGACGCGATCATCCGTGATATGCTTGAGACCGAAACGCTCGGCTTCGACCTTGATGCGTCCCTTGGAACCCAACAGGATCACATCGGCAATACCTTCTGCTATGAGAAAGTCAGCCGCCTGAATGGTGCGCTCCTCGGCCCCTTCCGGCAACACGATCTTGCGGTTCAGACCCGCAGCCTTTTTCCTTATCTTATAAATCAACTCCATATCAATTCCCCAATTATTTTGCAATCAGAATGGCGATTATGCGACGCTGTCGAAAAAATTAATCTTCGTATTTATATCCGACCCCTTTTACCGTTACGATATGATCCTCGCCGATCTTTTTGCGCAGGTTGCGGATGTGTACGTCGATGGTACGATCGCCAACGACGACCTCCGAACCCCAAACACTATCGTAAATCTCCTCGCGAGTGAACAGGCGACCGGGCTGAGAGTGAAGCAATTCCAGCAAGTTGAACTCCTTGCGAGGCAAGATTATCTCCTCGCCACCCTTGGTAACGACGTGCCGTGCGGAATCGACCATAATCGCCCCGTCATCGAATCCGGTATGCTCCTTGCGCTTCAAAACGGCCCGAATGTGGCTCGAAAGAGCCTTGAGCTGCACCGGTTTGGCGATATAATCATCGGCACCTGCATCGAAACCGCGAACCTGAGAATTCTCATCTCCACGAGCGGTCAGAAAGATGACCAGCGTGTCGTCGATGCCCTTGGTGGTACGAATCAATCGGCACGCCTCGTAACCGTCCATTATAGGCATCATAGCATCGAGCAGGATAAGATGGGGGTGCCAGGCAAGGGTTTTATCCACCGCCTCGCGCCCGTTGGAGGCAGTCTCGACCTGATAGCCCTCCTTTTTGAGATTATAGCCGACGAACTCCAGGATGTCCGGCTCGTCATCGACGATTAAAATACGATAATTCATAAGTTTCACAAAGATAGTGGTTATTTCCGATTTTTAGTGTAACTTTGTGGGAATGTTTTCTCATTTCAACTATGGAAACCAAGACTAAACCCGAACTGGTGGCCCTGCTCGAAGAGCTGCTGGTGAACACTCCCGTCGCTGAACTGCGCGACGACGCGGAAAGCCTCAAAGCCGCGTTCTACAAACTGCACCGTGCCGATCTGGAAGCCGCCCGAAAAGAGTGGGCAGAAGCAGGCAACGATCTCGAAAAGTTTGAAGCTCCGGCCGATGCCGATGAGGTGAGGCTCAAAGAGTTGATGGCCGAATACCGCCGTCGGCGTGACGAGCATCTTGCAAAGCAGGAGCAAAACTTAGAGGCAAATCTGGCTACAAAACTGACGATAATCGAGGAGCTAAAGGGCCTTGTGAACGCCGGTGAGACGCTGGGTGCAACCTTCAACACCTTTCGCGAGCTGCAACAGCGTTGGAGAGAGGCCGGTCCTGTGCCCTTGGGTGCGACCAAAGACCTGTGGGAAACCTACAACCATCACGTCGAAAATTTCTACGACTACATAAAGATCAACAGAGAGTTACGCGACCTCGACCTTAAGAAAAACTACGAGGCGAAAGTCGCGCTGTGCGAAGCTGCCGAGGCATTGGTGTTAGAGTCGTCTATCGTGGCGGCGTTCCACCGTCTGCAAAAACTGCACGACGAGTGGAGAGAAGTGGGTCCCGTGGCTGCCGAACACAAGGAGACCGTCTGGGAGCGCTTCCGTGAGGCCAGTGGGAGAATAAACAAAGCCCATCAAAGTCATTTCGAGGAGGTAAAAGAGGAGCAAAATCGTAATCTCGACCTGAAAAACGAGCTCTGTGGGCAAGTGGAAGCTCTCGCGGCCGGAAGCTACGCCACACGCAAGGAATGGGACAAAGCGAGCGACGAACTGCTTGAGATTCAAAAGGTTTGGAAGACAATAGGCTTTGCACCCAAGAAGAACAACACCAGAGTGTATGAGCGTTTCCGGAAGGCTTGTGATGCGTTTTTCGAAGCCAAGAGAGGGTTCTATGGCGAAATGAAAGGCGAGATGGAAGCGAATCTGGCTCTGAAGAACGAAATTTGTGCCGCTGCCGAAGCCATCTCGGCGAGCGAAGACTGGAAAGCCACAAGCGACGAGCTGATCACACTGCAAAATCGCTGGAAAGAGATAGGGCCCGTACCGAGGAAACACTCGGACGCTGTGTGGAAGCGTTTCAGGGCTGCGTGCGATGCATTTTTCGAGCGTAAAACTGCCCACTTCGGCGAGATCGAAGGCGACTACAAGGCCAATCTGGAGAAGAAACGAGCGCTGCTTGCCGCGGCAAACGAAAAGGGTTTCGAGGGGCTGACATTCGATGACATAAAGGAGTTCCAAAGGGCCTGGGGCGAGGTGGGATTTGTACCCATCAAACAAAAAGAATCCATCGCGAAGCAATACAAAGAGCTGGTGGACAAAATGTTCGCTACCCTGCGTGGCGGTGAGCGGGAGCGTTCGATGGACAAGTTCCGCGAGAGGGTCGGAGCGATGAAATCGGGTGGCGCAACAGGCGGTGCAGGCAGACTGAAACACGAACGTGAGAAGCTATATAATAAGGTACGGGGGCTGGAGAGCGATATCGCAACGCTGGAAAACAACATCGGATTCTTCGGCCGTAGCAAAAACGCCGAAGCAATGATCGCCGACGTAAAAGAAAAAATCGCACGCGCGAAAGCCGAAAAAGATTCAACAATAGAAAAAATCAAAATGATAGACAATGCCGCAGACTAAATATATATTCGTGACGGGGGGGGTTGCCTCCTCGCTGGGGAAGGGAATTATAGCAGCCTCACTTGCTAAACTATTGCAAGCCAGAGGGTATCGTGTGACTAACCAAAAGCTCGATCCATACATAAACGTCGATCCTGGCACACTTAATCCTTATGAGCACGGCGAATGCTACGTGACGGACGACGGCGGCGAAACCGACCTCGATCTGGGTCACTATGAGCGCTTTACGGCCATTCCTACCTCGCGGGCGAACAGCGTCACTACGGGCAAAATCTATCAGGAAGTCATCAACAAGGAGCGGCGCGGCGACTATATGGGCAAGACGGTTCAGGTAATCCCACACATCACCGACGAGATCAAGCGCCGCATTCAACTACTTGGTTCTCAAGGAGAATTCGACATAGTGATCACCGAAATAGGAGGCACGGTGGGCGACATCGAGGGATTGCCCTATATCGAAGCGGTACGCCAATTGCGTTATAATCTTGGGCCGCAAAACACTGTGGTCGTGCACCTTACACTTATACCTTATCTTGCAGCATCCGGCGAGTTGAAGACAAAGCCTACCCAACACTCAGTTAAGATGCTGTTGGAGAATGGGTTACAACCGGACATATTGGTTCTTCGCACAGAACAACACATCGGCGAGGATATTCGGGCAAAGGTGGCCCTGTTCTGTAACGTGGATGCCGAGGCAGTGATGGAATCTATCGACGTGCCGACCATTTACGAGGTTCCGCTGAAGATGCACGAGCAGAACCTGGATGCGGTGACCCTCAAGAAATTAGGTCTGCCGCACGAGGGTTCGCCAGATCTGAAGCACTGGCGGGAGTTCGTTGGAAAGGTCAAGAAAACGGAGAACATACTGGACATCGCCCTCGTCGGAAAATATACCGAACTCCCGGACGCATATAAATCTATCAGTGAGGCATTCGTACACGCCGGTGCAGCTAACGATGTGAAGGTGAAACTCCACTTTATCAACTCCGAGCGGCTGACCGCGGAAAACATCGAAGCCGAACTGAGTGAGATGCGCGGGGTGGTGGTAGCTCCGGGCTTCGGACGCCGCGGACTGGAAGGCAAGATGCTGGCTGCCAGATTCGCCCGTGAAAAGGGAGTACCCTTCTTCGGTATCTGTCTTGGGATGCACTGTGCCATCATCGAATTTGCGCGTAACGTGCTGGGACTCAACGATGCCGACACAGCCGAGGAGAATGCCGAAACCAAAAATCCGGTCATCGAGGTAATGCCCGCCTTCGAGAGCGGTCCGATGCGTTTGGGAGCTTTCCCCTGCGCAGTGACGGTTCATTCGCATCTGGCAAAAGCTTACGGAACCGAGCAAATTTCAGAACGTCATCGTCATCGCTATAAGTTCAATAACGCCTACCGCGACCGTTTTGAGGCGGCCGGAATGGTGGCAACGGCAACGGCGAGCTGTGCTACGCAGAACGACGACGACATAGTGGAGGCGGTCGAAATTCCCGCGCATCCGTGGTTCGTGGGAGTGCAGTTCCATCCCGAATATAAAAGTAACGTCAAGAATCCCCACCCGCTCTTCGTGGCATTCGTTAAAGCAGCTAAGAAATGAACAAACAAACTATCATAGGGCTCGTAATAATAGGAGTCATACTGTTCGGTTTCTCCTGGTACCAGAACGGACAACAGAAAAAACTGATCGAACAACGCCGCATCGAAGACTCGATCGCCCGTGCCAATGGTCGGAACACCGACGGCGAATCGGCTACGCAGAACCAACCATTACCATATCCGAATGTGCCTAATTTCGACTCTTTAGAAGCGCCCGTTCAAGCTGTCAATCCCACCGGAATCCCACAATCAAACGCTGAAGCCGAAATCTTTACGGTCGAGAACGACGTGATGACCATCGACTTTTCGACCCGTGGAGGTATCATAGCCGATGTGGTGCTGAAAGACTACACGAAGTATGGAGGCGATCCGCTGCATATGTGGAAACCGGGAACGGAAGTGTTCGACGTAGAGTTTTTCCTGCGTCGCGAAGGCCGTGATGCTCAGGTGAATACGCGCGACTTCAACTTCGATTACAGTCTCACCGAGGATACCGACTACAAACGGGTGTCGATGAAGCTGCCGGTTTCTCAGGCGGCCTATCTTGAGTTCCTTTACACAATCCCACAGGACGACTATATGCTGGGCTTCGAGGTGCGATTCGTAGGAATGGAGGGATTGCTGAGCAACCAGTCAAGTTTTTCGATCGAGTGGGCGAACACGGGCCTGCAAAACGAAAAAGGTTGGGACAACGAAAACACATACAACACAATATCTTACCATTACCCCGACGTGAAGGGGATCGAAGAGCTCGGCATTGCACGAGCCGGCGGGGGCAAAGAAGAGACCGAGCCCAGCCGTGTGCAGTGGGTGGCTTTCAAACAACAGTTTTTCTCCAGTGTCCTCATTGCCGACGACGCCTTCCACGGAGCCGCGATGGAGTTCAACACCCACCAACCCCACGATGGGATGATCAAAGATTTTGCGGCCGATCTCGTGGTGCCGATGGAGCGCGACAGGGATACTTACGGCTTCCGTATGTATATGGGGCCCAACAAGTTTTCACTCCTAAAGGAGTATGGTATAGCCCTTGAAAGACTCGTGCCGCTGGGATGGTTCGCAGTCGTAAGCCGCGGCTTTGTGATCCCGTTGTTCGACTGGCTTAGCGCAAGAGGGTTGAGCATAGGGTGGGTTATTTTCTTTATAACATTGATAGTCAGACTGATAATCTTCCCTTTGACTTTTTCTTCCTACAAGTCATCGGCCAAGATGCGAGTCATAAAACCGGAGGTAGATGAGATAAACAAGCGCTACCCTGACCAGGCCGACGCAATGAAAAAACAACAGGCCACGATGGAACTCTACAAACGTGTGGGTATCAATCCTTTGGCCGGATGTCTACCGATGTTGATCCAGTTCCCGATCATCATTGCGGTGTTCAGGTTCTTTCCGGCGGCCATAGAACTCAGGGATCAGAGTCTGTGGTGGGCCGAAGACCTGTCGAGCTACGACAGCATATTGAATTTGGGGTTCAAAATTCCAGCCTACGGTGACCATATCTCACTTTTCGCGCTGTTATTGGCCGTTTCTACTTTCCTGATGTCGTGGATGAATATGCGTTGGCAACCCGCCCAGGCGGGAATGCCAGGGATGAAGTTTATGATGTTGTACCTGATGCCGATTATGCTGCTGGTATGGTTCAACAACTACGCTTCGGGAACGAGCTTCTATTATGTGCTGGCCAACCTGTTTACAATCATACAGATGTACGTTGTTCGTCTTACGCTCAACGAGGATGCACTGCGCAAAAAAATGCTCTCCAAACCGGCCAAGCCTAAGAAAAAGAGCGGGTTTATGGCTCGGCTCGAAGAGGCCAAAAAGGCGCAACAAGCCGCAGCCAGATCAGGACATCCGGCCCGTCGAAAATAAGAGCGACTACTATCGATTATGCCAGCCGCAGGTCGCCGTGACTACCAGACTGGCGCAGTCGGGAATCAGGGCACCAACGGGCAGTTCTGGTCTTCCACGCCGTACAGTGAGTCAAACGGGCTTATGTTGTACTTCAACAGCAACAACGTGAATCCCGTGTATAACGATCAATTCTCCTTCGGCCGTGCGGTGCGTTGTGTCGCCCGCTAAGAACTTGGTGAAAACAAGAGTCCCCGCGATCGAGGTCGCGGGGAGCAAAAGTTTCCACAAATTCAGTAGTCCACTGGGTCGGAACGCCGACAGCTACTTTAAGCTACGCAAAAGATCCAGTTATAGGTCTCAGGGCCATTCGACGGGCCGTTACTTCTTGAGAATCTTTATATTCTTGAAAGAAACCACGTCCCCGTGATCCTGTAGCAAGATGTGTCCTTCGGTGTGGTTTCCGAAGTCGGGCCAGTCGCGATACTTGCTGTAATCGACCAGTGCATCCCACTCTTGTGTACCGCGTTCGTATTCAACGATTTTCACTCCATTAAGCCAGTGTTCAACGTGAGGGCCGCACACCACGATCATCGCCGTATTGAACGCACTGGGACGAAGATAAGCTTCGGCAACGTCCTTTGCAGGGATCAAATCGTACAGTGAGCCCAAAGTTCGATTTCCGTTCACACCTAACTTTGCATCGGGGTGGCGCTGGTCGTCGAGTATCTGATACTCGCAACCTATCGCCGAACCTTCACACTTGTTCAGGTCGGGTTTGACGAAGTATTTGATGCCGCTGTTGGCCCCATTGGTGATTCGGAAATCGACCTTGAGTACGAAATCGCCATAGACATCGGTCGTGACTATGTCGCCGCCGTTCGTCGATTCGCCGCCATCGCCCTTTTCGACCGACAAAATGCCGTTCTCGATCTTCCAGCCCTTTTCGGAGAAGCCTTCGAGACGGGCACCGCGCCAACCATTCGTCGTTTCACCGTCCCACAACAGTTCCCAGCCTTCGGCTTTTTCGCGCGGAGATAACGTGTTGGCGATCAGGTTCAATTGAGGCACATCGAGGTTCTGATGCGTAGCCCAGCGTTCAACTTCTTTGGTGCAAATACGTATACCTCTCCAGCGAACCGTCTTGCCGTCGTTCGCGTCGCTGTAGATCTGGTGGATCTGAAGTGCGATAAACCCCTGAGAATAAACGTTATCCAGAAACGAAGCACACTCCACGCCATTGAGCCACGTGCGGATCGAATTGCCGACCGCTTCGATGCGCGCTTTGTTCCAATCGTTGTGCTTATAGGCGGTGCGGGCAGGTTGATTGAACGTCAGCGGATAAAGCCAAAGACGCGGGGTAGCTTCATCGTAAACACCTCCTGACCAAGCCCTCGGTTCGGTGTCGATCTCATATTGATAGCCGTGCACGCGACCGTTCTGGTAAGCTTTGGTGCTCTGGCTGCGAAACTGTACGCCCGAATTGAGCCCATCTTCCGCCTTGAATTCGAATTCGAGGATAAAGTCGCCGTAAGTCTTTGTAGTCGTGAGGAATACATTAGGCTCGCCCATCTTCGACACGCCTACGATAGCATCTCCTTCGGCCCTGAATTCGGTTTTTCCGCCGATCTTTTTCCAGCCGCTCAGGTTCTTGCCATTATAGAGCGGTGTCCACTCCTGAGCCGCAGCGCTTGCAACCAATCCGAGGGCCAGCGATAACAAAATTGTCTTTTTCATATTCTGTCTATTATTATAATTTATAAAATTCTTGCCATTCGAGCCTCGGTGGCGCACCGGCCAACAGGGCGTTTGCGATCGGATCGCCGGAGATCGTTCCGGTGTGGCGATCGAAAGTGAGTTTGCGACCGAGTCTTTGAGCGATCACGCCCAGACAGAAGACCTGAGCCAAAGGGCCGTGTATCTCGAACGGCGAGCGGGTACGCTCTTCACCGCGACAGGCCAACAGGAAGTTCTCGTAGTGTGTCGAGGGGCTTGTCGGCACTTCGGGCAGGCGACCGGCCATCTCTTTTGCCTTTTCTTCTGGTATGATGGACAGCGTGCTGCCGTGCGATCCGCCTTTGAAAATCAAATCCTTAGAGTATATTATCTTACCCGGATTGAGCTTGGCCGGTTGGATCGTATTGTTGCCCGACGGTGGAATGTTGGGGTCGAGTTCGCTCACGCCGTAACCTTCGGGCACACTGGGAATGTTATCAATGCCGTCGTACCAAGTCACGTCGCAAGGGGGCATCGCACCACGAGCTGCAAAGCGGAAACGCAGCGTCGAAGAGAGCGGAAAAAAGAAGTCGTTGTGACCCACAAGGCGCAATGGTTCAACCTCGTACGGCAGGCCCAAGTGGAGAAATTCGTGCACCGTATCCAACAGATGGGCTCCCCAATCACCCAACGCACCCATCCCGAAATCGTACCAGCTACGCCAGTCTCCGGGGTGATATTTCTTATTAAAGTCGTGCCACATAGCCGTACCCAGCCACGTGTCCCAATCCATATTCGGTGGAATGGGCTGACCGTCAGGGAATTTATGTGGATTTTGCTCATACACGTGCCAGCGGCGGGCGGAGTTCATATGCGCGGTCACGGCAGTCACGTCCTTTATGATGCCCGCGTCCTGCCACGCCTTGAACTGAAAATAGTTACCCTCGGAGTGACCCTGATTGCCCACCTGAGTAGCCAGATGTGGGTTGCGGCGCGCCATCTCCATCATCAAAGCGGCCTCGTGGAACGTGCGTGACATCGGTTTTTCGACATAGACGTGCTTCCCCTGCGACATTGCCAGCATCACGGCGGGAAAGTGCGAATGATCGGGAATCGCCACCGTGACGGCATCGAACTCGCCCCCGGTCTGGTCGAACATTTGGCGGAAATCGCGGAAACGCTTCGCATTGGGGTGCGCAGCAAGCGCGTTTTGGCAGAAGTCCGCATCCAGATCGACGTCACACAGCGCCACAATGTCACACAGCCCGGTCTTGCCGAACTCCCTCACCAAGTCCCAGCCGCGGTTACCTATCCCGATACAGGCGAGGCGAACCTTGTCTGTCGCAACGGTTTTTTTCGCATTTTTCGGCGTCGCACCGAACCCTTCCAACGGCGAAAGACCTCTCAAGGCCAAGCCTGCCGCAGCGATAGAGCCGGCTTTCAAAAATTCTCTTCGTTTCATAACTATTTTAAGTTTAGGTTGTTCTGTATATAATTCGTTAGCTCCACGAATTGCGCTACCGAGAGTTGCTCCGCCCTCAAACTGAAATAAGGATGCTCGGCATCGGGTGGAAGGACACCACCCGCACCGGCGTTCCGGTCATTGAACGCTGCCCTGATGGCGTTACGCAACATTTTGCGTCGCTGCCCGAAGGATGCCTTAACCACCTTCACGAATAGTTTCTCGTCGCAACCCAGCTCCTGCACCCCATTCCGCCGTAGCCGAATTACTGCGCTTTTGACCTTGGGCGGTGGTGAAAACACACTTTCGGACACCGTAAAAAGATACTCGATGTCATACCACGCCTGCAACAACACACTCAGTATGCCATAAGTTCGACTCCCCGGTGGTTCAGCAATTCGTTGAGCCACTTCGCGTTGTACCATCCCCACCACCTCCGGCACCAGGTCGCGATTCTCCAGCACTTTGAAAAAGATCTGCGAGGAGATGTTGTATGGAAAATTCCCTACGATCTTCACCCCTGTTGGCCAACGTTCCCGCAAATCCAGCTTCAGGAAATCACCCTCTATTAGCCGCCCCTCGCCATCATCATCTCCTGCGAATTCCGGAAACCGCTCCTTCATATAGGCTATGCTTTCGCGATCTATTTCGATGCCCCACAGCGTTATATCGTCCCGCTCAAGCAAAAACTGCGTCAGCACCCCCATCCCGCCGCCGATTTCCAAAACATCATTCGGAACTTTTCCCGTTTCTGCGTACCCAATAGCCGCCGTGGGCATTCCCACCGCCTCTGCAATTTTTCGCGCAATGTTCAAATCCGTGAGGAAGTGTTGCCCTAATGATTTTTTTGCCCGGACTTTCATAGATTTCCTTGGTTACCTCCCTTCGCTGATCGGCGCCAGCCTTCGGCCGACAAGCCTCGGCTCAGGTCGGTAAGCCCGCCATTTTCAGTGGCCTTGTTCGCACATAAATTTAACCCTCACAAGCCTGATCTCCTCTTCGGTGAAATCGCCTCCAAGCTCTTTTTGCGCTACCTCAATCGAATCACTCTGAGCATCGTCCCTAAAATAATAATATATCTCCTCGGCCTTGTCTTCGTCCATTACCTCGTCTATGTAGTAGCTGATATTCAGCCTTGTACCCGAATTCACGATTGCCTCGATTTCCGTGAGAAGCTCCTCGAAATCGAGGTCTTTGGCGCGGGCGATGTCGGTGAAGTCCATCTTTCGGTCGATGCACTGAATGATATAAACCTTGTTCGCGCTGCGGTTGGCCACTCCCTTGACCACCATATCTTGTGGGCGAACTATTTCTTTTTCAACCACATAACGCGCAATGAGTTCCACAAAAGGCTGACCGAATTTCTTGGCCTTGCCTGCCCCCACGCCACTGATGTTCTGCATCTCCTCGATCGTGACGGGATAGTGCACAGACATATCCTCCAGCGAGGGATCCTGAAACACCACGAACGGCGGCAGTGAGTGTTGCTTGGCTACCTTGCGGCGTAAATCTTTGAGCATCAAGAACAATTCCTCGTCCGCCGCACTACCTCCCTTGCTACCCGAAATAGTAGCGCCGTCTTCGTCGTCATCGCCCGAAGCGTCGTAATTGTGGTCGAGAGTAACGGTCACAGGGAATGGATGTTCGATGAACGAAAGGCCCTGAGAATTCACCGTCAGTAATCCGTAATTCTCAATGTTCTTGTCTATCAGTCCCAGTATCAGTCCCTGACGGATCACCGTGCCCCAGTAGCGGTCGTCGTGATCGGAACCCGCCCCGAACTGCTCGATCTTGTGGTGACGATAGCTCTTAATTATCGTGGTGGCTTTCCCCGTCAGCAGATTCTCCAGATAGTCTATCTTGAACTTGTCGCCGATCACCTGCAAGGTCTCAAGCACGAGTTGCATATCTGCCGTCGCATCGACCTTAGGTCTGGGATTCAGACAGTTGTCGCACGCACCACAATCGTCCAACGGATAGGTCTCGCCGAAGTAATTCAACAGCGTTTTGCGCCGACAAACCGACGATTCGGCATACGAAACGGTCTCCTGCAACAGCATCTTGCCTATCTCCTGTTCGTTGATCGGCTTGCCCTGCATAAACTTTTCGAGCTTCTGAATGTCCTTATAGCTGTAGAACGTAATGCACTGACCCTCACCGCCATCTCGACCAGCACGACCTGTCTCCTGATAGTATCCTTCGAGACTCTTGGGAATGTCGTAGTGGATAACGTAACGCACATCGGGTTTGTCGATCCCCATCCCGAAAGCTATGGTAGCCACGATAACATCGACATTTTCGTGAAGGAAGTCGTCCTGATTACGTGCCCGCGTAACTGCATCGAGACCGGCGTGATAGGCGTGTGCCTTGATGCCATTTGCCAGCAGCAGTTCGGCCAGTTCTTCGACTTTTTTGCGACTCAAACAGTAGATGATCCCCGATTTGCCCTCTCGTGCCTTTATGAAACGGATTATCTCGCGCACCTCATCCACCTTGGGACGGATCTCATAGTAGAGATTGGGGCGGTTGAAAGACGAACGATAGACCGCAGCATCCTGCATACCGAGGTTTTTCTGAATATCCATCTGCACCTTGGGAGTGGCGGTGGCAGTAAGCGCAATGATCGGCGCCGAACCTATGTCGTTGATAATAGGGCGGATACGGCGATATTCAGGACGGAAGTCGTGACCCCACTCGGAGATACAGTGCGCCTCGTCGATGGCAAAGAACGAAATTTTAATCCTTCGCAGGAACGACACATTATCCTCTTTGGTAAGCGATTCAGGTGCAAAGTACAGCAACTTTGTCTTGCCCGCCAACACATCGTCACGCACCTGCTGGATGGCATTTTTGCTGAGCGATGAGTTCAGAAAATGGGCCACACCGTCGGTTTCGGAGAAGGCGCGCATCGAGTCCACCTGGTTCTTCATCAGTGCGATCAGCGGCGAGATCACGATCGCCACCCCTTCGCTCATCAGTGCCGGTAGTTGATAACAAAGCGACTTTCCTCCCCCCGTAGGCATCAACACGAAAGTA
This sequence comes from Alistipes sp. UBA934, assembly GCA_002293535.1. Lineage (GTDB taxonomy): Bacteria > Bacteroidota > Bacteroidia > Bacteroidales > Rikenellaceae > UBA940. Next base: position 143,303 of record DBDK01000003.1, read on the forward strand.
TCGCGACCCTCCAAGACGTTGCGGATAACCTCCAGTTGATTCCCCTTGAACGCAGTAAAGCCGAAGTACTCCTTCAGCTTATCCAGAATCTGTTTGTCGAGTTGTGCGCTCATTTTAGTGATTAAAGATATATATATTTTCCGAAAATCCGTATCTTTACGCAAAATAATTTGCAAAGATGCGGCTATATACCAAGGATCTGGTCAAGCAGTACAAAGCACGGCGCGTGGTCGATCACGTCTCCATAGAGGTCAATCAGGGCGAGATCGTAGGATTGCTTGGACCCAACGGTGCTGGCAAAACCACCACTTTTTATATGATCGTGGGGCTGATCAAACCTAACGAAGGTTCCATTTTTTTGGAGAACAACGAGGGGGTTTCGACCGAGATCACCAAGTTGCCGGTTTACAGGCGCGCCCAAATGGGTGTGGGATATTTAGCACAGGAGGCGTCGGTTTTCCGCCGTCTGAGCGTGGAAGACAATATCCGTGCCGTGCTCGAAATGACCGACTTTACTCCTGAATATCAAAAGGAAAGATTAGAGGCGCTCATCGCCGAGTTCGGTTTGGGAAGGGTGCGTAAATCTCTCGGCATTCAGCTTTCCGGGGGTGAGCGGCGCCGGTGCGAAATCGCGCGTGCAGTGGCCATCAATCCCGCATTCATCCTGCTCGACGAACCCTTCGCAGGAGTCGATCCGATCGCCGTCGAGGACATCCAAAGCATCGTTCGCAGCCTTAAGGGGCGTGGTATCGGCGTGATAATCACCGACCACAACGTCCACGAGACACTCTCCATCACCGACCGAACCTACCTGCTGTTCGAGGGTAAGATCCTCAAAGCCGGAACTGCCGAAGAGCTTGCCGCCGACCCCAAAGTTCGCGAGGTTTACCTCGGCAAAGACTTTACACTAAGATAAGCCGGAACACCGGCAGCGAATTATGGAAAAAACCATCATACCCGGAGCCGTGGAGGGCGAAGTCGATCCTCCGAGTTCCAAAAGTTACGCCCAAAGGGCCATTGCTGCAGCATATTTAGCAGACTTGTCATCCGGAGGTTCGGCGCTGAATAATAAAATCGCCGACGGCGTTCCGACCGATACAGCCTCTGATGATACCATCTCCGCCTTACGGGTCGTCGAGGCGCTCAGTAGCGGTGCCAACGTGCTGAACATAGGCGAATCTGGCCTTTCTGCGCGCCTTTTTACACCCATCGCTGCCCTAAGCGACCGCCCTATAACCATCACCGGCCACGGAACCATCCTTGAACGCCCTATGACGATGATGATCGAGCCTCTGCGTGCGCTCGGTGTCGAAGTGACTGACAGTGAGGGTTATCTGCCCATAACAGTGCACGGCCCAATGAGGGGTGGAGTCGTGGAGATCGACGGCAGTGTATCTTCGCAATTCCTCACCGGCCTATTGATGGCACTGCCGCTCGCCCAGGCCGATACCACGATTCGAGTCGCCGGCCTGAAAAGCATACCCTACATAAATATGACCCTCGATGTGATGGACGCTTTCGGGATCGACATCGACCATCGCGACTACGAGGAATTTTATGTGCCTGGCAGTCAAAAGTATATCCCTTGCGACTACACCATCGAGGGAGACTGGAGCGCCGCGTCGTGTCTGCTCGTTGCTGGCGCCATCGCCGGCAGCATTGTCGTCAAGAACCTAAGAGCAACTTCCCTGCAGGCAGATGTTGCGGTCATCGAAGCTCTCTCACGAGCAGGTGCACGCATTGAGCAATCACCCGACAGTGTGCGAGTTTCACGTCCGAGTGGTGGCCTGCACTCTTTCGAGTTCAATGCAACCGATTGCCCCGACCTTTTTCCGGCTCTGGCTGCATTAGCAGCCAACTGCGAAGGCGTCTCCACCATCATCGGAACCAACCGTCTCACACATAAGGAATGCAACCGCGCCGAAGCTATATATGAAGAATTCAGCAAGTTAGGCATCGACGTAGATATTTCCGAACCAGATATTATGCGCATCACCGGCAGCAACACCCGTGGCGAATCGGCAAAAGAGTTCTCGTACCGGCAGCCCGTCAAAGTGTGGTCACACGGCGATCACCGAATGGCTATGTCGTTGGCTGTTACTGCATTGAATGCAGTGACACCGGTCGTTATCACAGGTGCCGAGTGCGTCTCCAAATCTTATGCGAGCTTTTGGGAAGATTTTGAAAAACTAATAGTATGAATCAATTCGGACGATATTTCAGAGTGACCATTTTCGGCGAATCCCACGGCGAGGCGTTGGGCGTCATCGTTGATGGCATAAAAGCAGGAATGTCACTGACTTTGGGCGACTTCGAGGGTGATCTTGCTCGCCGACGTTCGGGGGCACCGGGCACGACTCCGCGTCACGAGAGCGATCTGCCCCAGATCGTTTCGGGAGTTTTCGAAGGCCATACTACCGGCGCACCTGTCGCGATTTTGTTCCGTAACGAGAATACTCGTTCCAGCGATTACGCCAAACTAATCGACCATCCGCGCCCCTCTCACGCTGACTGGGTGGCCGCACAACGTTTCGAACAATATAACGACCCGCGTGGCGGGGGTCATTTTTCGGGCAGGGTGACCTTGGGGTTGGTAGCAGCAGGCGTCATCGCCAAAAAGCAGAGCTCAAGTATCAGTATTTCTTCCGAAATAATCGAACTGGGTGGCAGTCGCAATACTACTGATTTTGAACAGATTATCTCCAACGCCGTGCGCGATGGCGATTCAGTGGGCGGCGTTATCGAATGTCGCGCAGATGGCGTGCCGATAGGTCTCGGCGAGCCGTTCTTCGACTCGGTGGAGAGCATTGTCAGCCATCTGATGTTCTCTATTCCAGGAGTTAAAGGTGTCGAGTTCGGTAGCGGTTTTGCCGGCGCACGCTTGCGTGGCTCCGAGAATAACGATCCGATTATCGATGCTCGCGGCACCACTGCAACCAACAATTCCGGCGGCATCAACGGCGGACTAACCAATGGTAATCAGATAGTTGTGCGCATTGCAGTGAAGCCAACGGCAAGTATAGAGCGTACTCAGCAGACCTTTAATTTCGCCAACCGCCGTATCGAACCTCTCACGATTGGCGGCCGTCACGATGCTTGCATCGCTCTGCGAGCAGCGGTAGTTGCCGAAGCCGCTCTGGCAATCGCCCTAACGGATCTCCTTCAACACACCCAAAAGTAGGCGCCAAAATTTATCAACGCTCTGAATCTCAAGACGTTCATCGGGCGAATGGGCGCCAAGAATTGTGGGGCCGAACGAAACCATATCGAGCTGTGGATATTTCTCCAAAAACAGTCCGCATTCCAATCCGGCGTGTATTGCCCGAACCTTTATCTGTTCGCCAAACAGCTGAGTGTAAGCCTTTTTTGTGATTTCCAACAGACGTGATTGCAGATTCGGAGCCCAGCCCGGATAGCCTTCCGAGTGTTCGACTCGCGCCCCTGCCAACGCAAATACCGCCTCCACAGCTGCCGCCGTAGCACGCTTTGCACTCTCGACCGACGAACGCTGCGAAGTAGTCACAACAATCTGTGAATCAGTCATTTTCACAGACGCAAGATTCGTCGAAGTCTCCACCAGACCCGGCATTGCAAAACTCATCGCCTGCACCCCATTCGACACGCCGACAAGAGCAGAAATCAATCGACGAGAGGCGTCCGCATCGATCACGTTTCGAGGCGCAGTCACGGTCGGCGTGCTCACAGCCACAACAACCCCCGCATCGGTATATTGCAATTCGCCGGCAATATCGGCAGCGAATTTCTTAATAAACTGCGAAAAATCCGACGCCTTACCTTCTGGAACAGCCACCACAGCCCTCGCCTCACGTGGAATTGCATTACGCAGGTTCCCACCTCCTATTTCGCTCAGTTTCAGGTCATAATTAGTCAAACCCACCCACAATGCACGAGCAAGGATCTTGTTAGAATTCCCACGCCCTTTCTCGATATCATCACCACTATGGCCACCCTTTAGACCCGAAACCAAAATCTCAAAAAACCTGTACCCGGCAGCTACCGGCTCGGTCGAATAAGGAAAATAAGCCAGCGTATCGACCCCGCCTGCACAACCGATGAACACTTCGCCTTCATCCTCCGAGTCGAGATTGATCAGGTATTTGCCCGTGATCATCGGTGGGCCGTCGGTGCCATCTGCTCTTCGACCCAGGTTAAACGCGCCCGTCAGACCCGTCTCCTCATCGACCGTAAAGAGCGCCTCCAGCGGGCCGTGAACTGCCTCTTTATCAATCAACAATGCCAGCACAGCCGCCATCCCCAACCCATTATCCGCACCGAGCGTCGTCCCCTTGGCACGCATCCAGCCATCTGCCACATAGGTTTGAATCGCGTCGTGCTCGAAATCGAACGGAGCTCCCTCAGAGTTGCGGGCCTCGCTGTTTTTCTCGCAAACCATATCGACGTGGTTCTGCAAAACGACGGTTGGGCGATCTTCCATTTCAGACGTCGCAGGCTTGATCATCACGATGTTACCTATTGCATCCTTACGATAATCCAAGTTATGTTCTTTTGCAAAATTTTCGAGAAAGGCGATAATTTTGCCCTCCTTTTTCGAGGGTCGGGGCACACGCGTGATTTCATCGAAAATACTCCAAACTAATTTATTTTCCATCTTTCAAGAATGCTATAAATTTCTCAATATCAAGACTATACCCATATACCGGTGCCAACAGTTCGCCTTTCTCGTCGAGCAACAAGTAGGCCGGCTGCGAACTTACCCCATATCGCGTATTGATCAGGTACGAATTGACCCTTCCGAGCGTTTTAAGTGTCTTGCCTGTCGAAGTAGTGACCCATTCGTTTTCAGGCAATTGTGTGCGGTCATCCGAATAAAGCGCAACCACTATATATCGCTCGCGCAGAAGCCTCAAAACTTCCGGATCCACCCAAACGCGCGCTTCCATCTCCCGACAATTGACGCATCCGTGACCCGTAAAGTCCACAAACACAGGCTTTCCTTCACGTCTCGCCGCAGCCAGCCCTTGCTCAAAATCGAAATATCCCGTCAATCCGTGCGGCAGGTGCAGAATATTGGCATATTTAACCGTTTCTCGTAGCAAAGAATTGCCGCGGCCGTCACGTGGTACCAAATCGCCTCCTCCACGTGACCCAAATTCCCCATTTTCGCCACGAAATTCCTGCGAAGACAAAGGCGGCAGGTACCCCGAAATCGCACTCAGCGGCGCACCCCACATTCCCGGAACAAGCCAAACGGTGAACGAAAAAACAACGATCGCCGCGAAAAGCCGCCCGACTCCGATATGCATAACTTCCGAGTCGTGCTTAAATCGCAGTTTGCCAAGCAGATAAAACCCCAGTATCGAGAACACGACGATCCAAATCGCCAGATAAACCTCTCTGGGAAGGATGCCCCAGTGGTAGGTCTGGTCGGCCACTGAGAGGAATTTCAGCCCCAGTGCGATCTCCACAAGACCTAAAATAACCTTCACCGAACTAAGCCAGCCACCGCTCCGGGGCAGCTTTTCGAGCAGACCGGGGAAAAACGCTAACAGCGTGAACGGCAGCGCAAAAGCCGCCGAAAAAACCAGCATCGTGATGATCGGCACCCAAAATTCTCCCTGCGTGGATTTTATCAAAACCGTGCCCACGATGGGCCCTGTGCACGAAAACGACACCAGCACGAGCGTAAGCGCAAGGAAAAACACGCCCATAAGCCCTCCCTTTTCGGCACCGCGGTCGGACCGATTCACAAGCCGGCTCGGCATCCGCAACTCGAACGCCCCCAGTAGCGACGCCGCAAACACCATAAATACCACAAAAAAGAGCACGTTTGGAATCCAGTGCGTCGCCAGCCAGTTGAAAATATCCGCCGTAACAGTTTCTCCTCCGGCAAGATAAGTTGTCAAAATTATTATCGCAATAGGCAACGTATAAAGAGCGATAATGAAGCCGCCGAACAACAAAGCCCGCAGCCTCGCCTTCGCGATATCACCCCCGCCACCCATAAAAAACGACACCGTCATCGGCACCATCGGGAACACACACGGAGTCAGTAGCGCCGCAAAACCCCACAGGATCGCCGCCAAAATAAGTCTTATTAATCCAGACCCTGAATCTGGCTCGGAACTCTGTTCTGCGTAGTTCGATTCGCCGTCGGCGTTCCGACCGAAATCCCACACTCCTCGAATGCAGCCCACCTCGTCTTTGCAAATCTGGTATTCGACCTCCCCTGCAAGCGTGCCTGCACCCCTAAACTGTTGAGCAAACCGCGCCGTACCTTCCCAATAGCCTACTTCGAAGCCAAAAACGGGGTCGAGATGGCGCTGAGGTTCGTCCAATGCGCGTAACTCACCGACAAGCTCGATGCCTTCCGACGTAGAGAAGTCGAAACTCGTTGCTAACCCTGGAACTGCGTAAGGTCCAAGGTCATAGAGATGCCAACCGGGGGTAATTTTCGCCTCGAAAACCACCTCATAAAGCCTATCTTGGGATGCCGCCTCTCGCTCCCCAACCACCTCGACCCGCTTACTCCAACTCGCGCTACCCTCTTCCGGTGCCTGTGCAATGGCCGCGCATTGCCCTTCCCAAGCCGCTACAGAAAAAACAGCGACGCAAAAAAACAGTGCTAACCGCCTCATTATTTGTCGGGTGCGGTCTCCAAAGAGTAGACCAGAAATTTCCAGAATCGCTCCACTGAGTCGATGTTCACCTCTTCGTCGGGCGAGTGCGGATAACGGATCGTAGGGCCACACGAGATCATATCCAGTTTTGGGTAGACCCCGCCGATTATGCCGCATTCGAGTCCTGCGTGGACTGCTGTAATCTCGGCCGGCTTGCTGAACAATTTTTCGTATCCGGCCGCCATCGTCTTAAGGATTGGCGATGACATATTTGGGTTCCAGCCGTCGTAACTGCCTGTCAGTTCAATGTTTGCGCCGATCAATCTACACAGCCCGCTTATGCGTTCACAAACGAACTCCTTCTCCGAACGTACGGAACTACGCACCAAGGCGTGCATTTTTATGAACGATTCTGCGTCGCCCGATTCGCCGTCGGCGTTCCGACCACTGACCACACGCGCCAGATTGCTGGAAGTCTGTACCAAACCGGGCATCGCAGTGCTCATTTTCACCACTCCATCCGGGCAAATGCAAACCATATCCGCCAAATTCAGCGCCACCGCGGCGGGGATAAATTCGGTCGGATATTCGCTTTCCGGGAGGCTGACGACTTTCAGCGAAATGCCATCTTCGATGTCTCTATACTCCTGAATAACAATTCGTTCCATCTCTGCCACAGCTTCGCTAAACGCCGTATAATAGTCCACAGGAACAAGTACCAAGGCACGGGCCTCGCGCGGAATAGCGTTACGCAGGCCGCCGCCATCAATAGACGCAAGCAACACTTTATCAGATAGATGCGGGCGCAACGTGCGGAATATCACTTTGTTGGCATTGGCGCGTTGCAGGATTATCTCGATTCCTGAGTGACCACCCTTGAGACCTTTAACTTCCACTGCCACAGCCTTATATCCACCCTCTGGCCAATGGTGCGGTACCGGTTCGGCTTTGTACTCAAGCTCGATGTTGGCGTCCGTTCCGCCCGCGCAACCGATGCACAGTTCGGCCTGCCGTTCGGAGTCGAGATTGATCAAAATATCACCGTGTAATTCGCCTGCCTTCAAGCCGAAAGCCCCCACCATTCCGGTCTCTTCGGTTGCAGTGAATAGCGCTTCCAGCGGCCCGTGCTTAATGTCCGAGGACTCCAAAATCGCAAGCATCGCCGCCACACCGATCCCGTTATCAGCTCCCAGGGTTGTACCTCGCGCCTTAACTTTCGCATCCGAACCCGTGCCATCAACCCACGGCTCGATCGCATCCTTCTCAAAATCAAACACTTTATCGTTGTTCTTCTGCGGCACCATATCGAGGTGAGCCTGCAGCACAATGCCCTTTCGCCCTTCCATTCCGGGAGTGGCGGGCTTGCGAATGATAACGTTATTCGCCTGATCTACAGTGTATTCGAGGTTATGACTCTTTGCAAAATCCACAATGAATGCGCGGATCTTCTCTTCGTGGTGCGAGGGGTGCGGAATGCCGCAAATCTCGGCAAAATGGGCCCACAGGGCTTTCGGATTCAGGTCTGTAATTTTCATAATCTCAATCTTTAAAATTGCGGTCAGAGTAGTAATCACGCAACGCTGTCACTGCAATCTGGCTATCATATTTTTAATGTTCTCTTCCATTTGTCCGAGACGATCGTGCGAGTGGGCGGGATGGAATTTTTCGCCCGTAATGTTCTCATACAGTTCGATATATCGCTCGCTTATGCTTGCCACGATGTCGTCGGTCATTTCGGGCATCACATCGCCCGCTCGACCCTGGAAACCGTTATCCATCAGCCATTCGCGTACAAACTCCTTGGACAGCTGTCTCTGTGGCAGTCCGTTGTCGAAGCGCTCCTGATATGTGTCCGCGTAGAAATACCGCGACGAATCGGGCGTATGGATCTCGTCGATCAGCGTTATTTCGCCGTCACGCTTGCCGAATTCGTACTTTGTGTCCACAAGTATCAGGCCACGGGTAGCGGCTATTTCGGAGCCCCGCGCGAACAGCGCCAGCGCCACCCGCTCCAGTTCGTTGTAATCTTGTTCCGAAACGAGCCCGCGGGCCACGATCTCTTCTTTGGATATGTTTTGGTCGTGCGCTCCGATCTCCGCTTTGGTCGTCGGGGTGACGATCGGGACGGGAAAACGTTGATGCTCCTTCATCCCATCCGGTAGTTTCACTCCGCAAATCTCTCTCGCTCCGGCCTTGTAATCGCGCCATGAACTACCTGTCAGGTACGCTCTTACTATCATCTCCACCGGGAAAGTTTCGCATTTGTAGCCTGCCGTGACCATAGGGTCGGGCGAGGCGATCTTCCAGTTGGGACAGATGTCCGCCGTAGCATCGAGAAACTTGGAGGCTATCTGATTTAGCACCTGTCCTTTATACGGAATTCCGCGTGGTAACACGACGTCGAACGCCGAGATTCTGTCCGTGACCACCATCACAAGCCACTGACCATCAATGTCATATACGTCCCTAACCTTCCCCACATAGAGGCTTTCCTGGCCGGGAAGCGAAAAATTCGTTTTAACTATCGCTCTGTCCATCTTTTTTATTGAATGCTTTAACTATTTCTTTTACAAGACGATGGCGTATAATATCGCCGTCGTCGAAATTCACAATTGCAATTCCTTTCACTCTTCCCAGTAACCCCAGCGCCTTTGCAAGGCCCGAATCGGATGCGCGCGGCAGGTCGATTTGGGTCAGGTCGCCCGTGACGATGAACTTCGCCGAAGGGCCCATTCGCGTCAGGAACATCTTTATCTGCGACAGTGTAACATTCTGAGCCTCGTCGAGTATCACGAATGCATTATCCAGCGTCCGGCCTCTCATATATGCCAGTGGTGCGATCTGCACCGTGCCTTCCTCCAGATATTTCGCCAGCTGTGCCCCCGGCACCATATCCCCCAGCGCATCGTAGAGCGGCTGTAGATATGGATCCAACTTTTCTTTCAAGTCGCCGGGCAGGAATCCCAACTTCTCTCCCGCTTCGACAGCCGGCCGCGTCAAGATTATCCTGCGCACCTGCTTCTCTTTTAATGCCTTGACTGCCAGCGCGATCGCGGTATATGTTTTCCCCGAACCCGCCGGGCCGATGGCGAACATCAGATCGTTCTTTTCCGCCATCTCGACCAACTTTCGCTGGTTCTTGCTCTTGGCGCGAATGATATTTCCCCCAACTCCGTAAAGAATTACGTCATCGCCTGACGACGGGATTGCGGGCCCGTTTTCTGAGTTGCTGCGATCGCCGTCCGCGTTCCGACCTCCGAATGCCTGCCTCACAACCTCTTTCGAGATATGGCCGTACTTCCCCACATACTCCAACAGCCCTTGTAGTCGCCGCTCGAAACGCTCGACCTCCATTTGATTGCCCAGCACCTTGACGGTCGAACCTCTCGCGATGATCTTCACCTTTGGCGAGGCGGCCACCATTTCGTCGAGGTTCGCATTGGCTACGCCGTAAAACTCCCTCGGATCGATCCCCGTCAGCTCTATCTCTTTTTCTATCATTCTGCGGCTTAGAACATTACCCCCACACCCAACGACCAGCTCGACAGCGAGCCTTTGACGCTCTCGTAGGTCGATCCGCCGCCCTTGATGTTGTTTTTAAGCTCCTTGAATTCGCCGTGGTAGCGCCCGTCGATGGTTAGCAGACCGATATCCACGCTCGCTCCCAGCGCATAACCTACGGCAGGACGTGTCGGAAGTAACTCCAGACTGCCATCCACGGAGGAGTAGTTGTTCATCAGATTGAACACCGGCCCGGCCTGCACACGCACTATGCTCACTTTTGCACTCAGTAGCAACGGTATGTCGATGGTCTGCATCCGAATTTTTGAGGTTTCGCCGCTATGATCTGCTCTCGTTTTTGGGACAATTGGGGGCATATTGAGAATACCTTGGCTATGCATTTTGTAGTTGTTCTGGCTGTACACTATTTCAGGTTGCAGGAACAGTCCGGCTCCCAAGGCCCCGCTTCCGAAACCCACCAACCGCAATCTCGCCACCGCCGCCAAGTGCCAACCCAGCTTCGAGTCTGTAGTGAAGTCGCTCGTTTTAAGTTCCATATCTTGCGAGGTAATCCCCACTCTCGCTCCTATTTGTACTTTTTGAGCCGAAACTTTTTGCGCTGCCGTGCTTGCTGCAAGCACCAGGGCCGCCAGGATCAGAAATTTCTTCATACACGACAAATCTACAAAAAAAAACGCAACCCCGTACAGGATTGCGCCTTAATTTTTCGCGTAGCTTGAAATCACCGTAGCCGTGGCTACCCTCTCGTCGCCCGCCTTCGGCTTTTTACTTTGTGGCCTTCTTGTCGTAATGTTTTTGATATCGGCTCATAAACTTATCGACGCGTCCGGCGGTGTCCACCAGCTTCATTTTGCCCGTGTAAAACGGGTGCGAAGTGTTGGAGATTTCCATCTTGTACACGGGATAGGTTTCGCCGTTCACTTCGATGGTTTCTTTTGTCGAAACGGCGGACCTCGTCAAAAACACAACGTCGTTGCTCATATCCTTGAACGCCACGATCCTGTAGCCTTCCGGATGTATTCCCTTTTTCATTGTGCTTTCCTTTAATTAGTTTGTATTGGGCTGCAAAGATAGTCAAAGTTTTTGAAAAACCTACTCATATCTTCCACTTTTCAGCATCGACACCTCTTTGTCCGTCAGGAACCTCCATTGGCCTCGCTTGAGATTCTTTTTGGTCAGTCCGGCAAAGTACACCCTGTCTAATCTGTGCACTCCGTAGCCCATCTCCTCGAAAATTCGCCTCACGATTCGGTTGCGCCCACTGTGAATTTCGATCCCCACTTCCTTGCGGTTTTCGGGCTTCACGAACTCCACGGCATCGGGAATGATCACCCCGTCATCCAGATCTATACCGTCTCTGGCACGCAGTAGGTCATTATTAGTCAGAGGTCTTTCGAGCGTCACCTGATACACTTTTTTCTTGTTGTGCGACGGATGGGTCAGCTTTTGGGTCAGCTCGCCGTCGTTGGTCAGTAGCAGCACCCCTACCGAACTTTTGTCCAATCGGCCCACCGGATAGATCCGTTCAGTGCAGGCATTGCGTACAATATCCATCACGGTTTTGTCGGCGTGCGGGTCGTCCAGCGAGGTCACATAGCCCTTGGGCTTGTTCATCACTATGTAGACTTTCTTCTGATTATTAAGCAACTCACCCCTCAGATGGATCTGGTCGCCGGGCTGGATCTTCGTACCTAACGTCGTCACCACTACCCCATTTACAGTCACATCACCTGCTGCCAGCAATTCGTCGGCTTCTCTGCGCGAACACTTGCCTGACATCGCAATATAGCGGTTCAAGCGCATCTCGCCTCCCGCGTCGGTAGGTGTGTAACTCGGATATTTTTCGGGTTTCACTCCCGGATCCATCGCCCCCGAAGTGTCTTTTTTCACAAAAGGTTTCTTTCCCGCGAACGGCTTTTTCTGGTATGGCTTTTGACCGTTGAAGTCATCTCGTTGCCGACTCTGGGATCTCTGCGGCTCCCATCTGTTGAAGTCACGTTCCGGCTTTGGCCCTCCCACGAATTTGTTATCTGCCGAAAAGTTAGGATTGTATGAGCGTCTCTGGTCACGATTTTCTCGCGGCACTTCCTCTGTTGTCGGTTTATCTACTCTTGGACTACGTGTTACTGCTTCCACCGATACCGTGCGATTGCGACGGCGTTTGTCTTTCTGAAAATCGGAATCTCTCATTCGGATTTGTTTTTAGTTTCGCGCAAATGTAGTAAATTTGTGGTTAAATTCATCAAATATATGTACAATTTTGATACCACGGCACCTCGCGAAGGTACCGGAACGCTGAAGTTCGACGCCCGCAAAGAGGTCTTCGGCCGCCAGGATGTGATTCCGATGTGGATCGCGGATATGGATTTCGAGTGCCCGCGGGCCATTGGCGAGGCCATTCGTCAGCGTGCAACGCACAATGTTTACGGTTACGACTTCGGGGGAGAGACGTGCATCCCATCGGTAATCAACTGGCTTTCAAGGCGTTCACACTGGATGATCGAGGAGCAGTGGTTGCGCTTCACCACAGGGGTCGTTGCCGGACTGGGTTTTGCGATTCGAGCTTTCACACGGCCGGGAGACGGGGTAGTGATCCAGCCGCCGGTCTATTCCCCGTTCCGTACAATGACCGAGGTGAATGATAGACGCGTGATATTCAATCCTTTACGCCACACCGAGGATAGCTTCGAGATGGATTTCGATGATCTCGACCGCAAACTCGGCACCGACCTCGAAGGCGGTGGGCGCGTGAGTGCGATCATTCTTTGCAATCCCCACAATCCCGTGGGTCGTGTTTTCACCGAACAGGAACTTCGTCAGTTAGGCGAACTATGTGTAAAACACGACGTTACGATAATTTCCGACGAAATTCATTCCGACCTTGTTTTTGCGCCCCACCGCCATTGTCATATCGCCTCACTCGATCCGCGTTTTGCTGAGCGTTGCGTGACTTTCGTCGCCCCCAGTAAGACTTTCAACGTCGCCGGTTTGGCCACTTCTGCAGCTATAATATCTTCTGAATCAATGCGTTCAGCGTGGGATGCCGAGTACTCGCGCACGCACATTATCGACGGCACGCTATATGGCCACATTGCCCTCAGGGCGGCTTACGACCATTGCGAGGACTGGCTTGAGGAGTTGTTGCCGTATCTGCGTGATAATGTGGAGTTTGTGCGAAAGTTTTTGGCTGCGAACGTTCCTCAGATACACACGATACGCCAAGAGGGTACTTACCTTATGTGGCTGGATTTCCGTGAAGCGGCAACGGCTGCAGCGGGTTGGGCTACGCAGAACGACCTTATGTCGTGGCTTGTTAATTCCGCCGGATTGGGACTTAGTTCGGGTACCGATTTTGGTCGCGAAGGGATCGGTTTTGCGCGAATGAACGTTGCGACAAATCGTGCGACTTTGGAGAAAGCGATGGATCGACTTGCCTCCGCAATTCACATTTTGGGGTAGCTCGCTCCCGCCGTCGGCAGCCCGAAATTGTCACTGAACTTCGCCGTATCGGACCGTTTTGTCTCCACGTAGTATTCTGAATTTAAGGAAGTTATAACTATGATATAACGGTGGAAAGAAGCGACGAAAAGTCATCATTATGCGGTCTTTTGCCGAAACATTCGGCACATTGATCGCTTCCCGAAAATAGCGACCAAACATTTCTTTATGCTCCTCTGCAAAGGTTCGGCGGGAGGCCATATCAGGATTGTAACGCCGATTCATCACAAGCAGGTAACCTTCTCTGTAAAAGCGTTTTGAGTGTGTGTCGGCAAGCAATTTCGGCAGCTTTTCGCGACGGGCAAACTCAACCCGATCATCCAGCGCACCGCTCGCCCAACGAACATCGAATCCACTCTGCATCACACTTTTAGGGTTACGAAAATGGTAGTAAAGTTTTTCGCTCGTGGTTGCTATTTTTGGTGCCGCCGCCAACAGATGGTGCACCACCCAAACATCCTCGTCGGTGTATAACCCAACGGGAAAACGCACCTCTGCCCAAACATCGCGGCGGTAGAGTTTGTCCCAAATATATATGCTTGCCTCAGTGTAAAAACTTTCAAGTATCTCTCTGTTGGTGAATACTTTAATAGATTGTGGTGTGGGCACAGGCAGGCTTTCGGCGATGCCCTTTTCGCAGCGACACTGGGCGATGGCGCAGTCGTTTTCGAGGCAAATCTCAAGTAACCGCGCAAGCATCGTGGGAGCGTAAAAGTCGTCGTTGTCGCAAAACGCAATATATTGACCCTGAGCCGCTTGTATGCCGTCATTACGTGCCGCCGAAACCCCGCCGTTAGACTTGTGGATTACCCTCACCCGAGAATCCTGCGCGGCATAAGCATCACAAATTGCAGAGCTGGCATCAACAGAACCGTCGTTCACAAGGATCAATTCGAGTTCGCTATATGTCTGACACAGAATGGAATCTATGCAGCGCGCGAGATATTTTTCGGCGTTGTAAACCGGAACGATAACCGAGATCAAAAGGAACGACGACGTATTTTTAGACTTTTGTACCGACATAGAATAAGTCAAAAGGTGGCAAAGGCCACAGCGAATTATTTTCGGCGGCTGCAGCCAGTGAAAAAATACGAAAGTCGTCCGAAGTAATATTGCGCGTAAGTTGCTCGTTTTCAGCCAAAAGTCGGTGGCGATTGAGACGATTGGCAACGTCATAAGGCACGCGTAACATCCATCGTGGCAGGCGGTCGCGCAGGCGAAGAGGGTCAAGCCGGGTGATACGATCGACGCCCGCCTTGTTGCGTTCATAATATTCCATCGCACGCTCATTACCGAAAACTCCCAGAGCCTCGACACGATCGAAGCGACTCTCCATCAGACTGTTAAGCTCACCGGGAGAGTATTCGCGGACGTGCCAGGGATTGCGAGTAAGAGACATCGTACGGTTGGGGGTGGTGACGATGAACTGTCCGCCGTGCTTCAAAACACGCTGAACCTCAGAGAGAAACCCGAAATCGTCGCGCAGATGTTCGATGAGCTGGAACGCCACCACAAAGTCGAAACTCGCAGCGGGAAACTCCAACGGCGGCACTTTCGAGCGGTGAAACTGAACGTTGTCCGGAAGAGTAGCAAGGGAAGAGGGCTGATGCTTGTCTACGGTAGTAAGAGACTGACACACAGGAGACAACGTCTCGATGCCGTAACCGGTACCGGTACCTATTTCGAGCACGCGCCCGCCGCCCGCCGCAGGAGAGGGGGAAGCGAGGAAAGTGGCGGCAATCCTGCGCGCCGCCTCACGATAGGCCAACACGGAACGCGCAAACACAAAGTTGTCGCTCGCGTCCGATGCCGAAACCCGTTGCGCCGTGTTCATCGTCTCAGGGTCGTTTGGGTGTCGGAAATCTCGATTACGCCACTTTTGAGAAGAACTCCGACGGCGCGTTTGAACACTTTTTTACTCATCGAGGTGAGGCGCGCGACATCTTCGGGAGCACTCTTGTCGCCAAGAGGCAATGTTCCGCCGGCCTGCTCCAACAATGCGCGAAGGCGTTCGGCGGCATCCTTTACCTCGTCGTAACCCTGTTTTTGAACTGCAACGTCGATGCGTCCGTCATCGGTAATGCGTCGAACGAATCCGGTAAGTCGGTCGCCAATCATCAGAGGTTCAAATACCTGGTTACGATAGAGCATACCCCAGTGGCGCCCATCGACAATCACGCGCCAACCGATCTCGCTATCCGAAGCAACCATAAGCGAAACCTTCTGACCGGGGGAGACCGTGATCTCGTCGTTAGTGACCACGCTACGCAATTTCATAGACGCAACGGCACGCCCCGTAACCGAATCCTCATACATATATATAAGGTAGCGATGGCCAACGACAACCCCGCCCTGTTGGTTGCGGTTGGGCAGAAAAAGATGCTTGGCGGCAAGACCCCAGTCGAGGAAAGCCCCGTGGTCGTTCTTATCAACCACCTGAAGGTAAGCGATTTGACCGACCTCAACAAGGGGCGTTTCGGTGGTGGCAACGAGCCTGTCTTCTGAGTCGTGATAAACGAACACGCGTTTGGCATCCCCCGGCTTATCGGCCATCGAAACGTAGCGGTTGGGCAGCAGAACTTCGGCGCCCTCGGCGTCTGTAAGATAGAGGCCGTGGTCGGAAATTCGGCTTACAGTCAGTTCGTGGTATTTTCCAGCATTAATCATTGGAGGCAAAAGTACAAAATTTTTGCTATCTTTGTTTTTCAATGTCGCTAAGCATAGTTGTCATACTACTCTGTTCGGGCCTGCTCGTGGGTTTTATCAACACACTGGCGGGGGGCGGGAGCGCGATTTCATTGACGATATTTATGGCGCTGGGACTACCTGTACAGGTAGCGAACGGAACGAATCGAATCGCTATACTGATGCAAAACCTCTCATCCACTGCGACTTTCACGCGCAAAAAGATGCTCGACTGGAGAAGCGGAGTGAGGCTTGGAATTCCGGCGATACTGGGAACATTGGTGGGAGCGCAGGTGGCGGTGACTATTTCGGCCGAGGTTTTCCAGATATGTCTTGCGCTGGTGATGGTGGCAGTATTGGTCTTCACGATCTTCGGCAACAAGATTCTCAAGCGCGGCGAGGGCGAGGGGTTCAAGGCGGGGTGGTTGCACTATTTTGTGTTCTTTTTGATAGGCATTTACAGCGGCTACATTTTTGTGGGCACGGGATATCTTATACTGCTGAGCACTATGGGGTTACTACACTTAGGGATTGTCAAAAGCAACGTGATCAAGAACTTCATAATCCTGCTTTCGATACCGTTTTCGCTCGTGGTTTTCGTATGGAACGGCGACGTGAGCTGGAGTTACGGTCTTATCCACGGGGCAGGAAATATGGTAGGGGCGTTCCTCGCGTCGCACTATGCGATTGGCTGGGGCACGAAATTTTTGAGGTGGTTCGTTGTTGTTGTCGTGCTGTTTTGCCTTGCCGATGTGGTGGGGTTGATCTCGATAAGAGAAGCTGTTCTGGCTATGATAAAGCAGGGTTGATATGATCAACGCCCACTTCCAGTGTGATTCCGTGTTACCTGGAAGAAAGGGGGCAATTAGCGAGCTATTGCGTAAAAAACAATAACAGTTAGAGAGATAACTTTATAAGGGTCGATATCAACTCGACCC
Source organism: Alistipes sp. UBA934 (assembly GCA_002293535.1). Lineage (GTDB taxonomy): Bacteria > Bacteroidota > Bacteroidia > Bacteroidales > Rikenellaceae > UBA940. Next base: position 160,545 of record DBDK01000003.1, read on the forward strand.
TTTCCTTATTTATAGCAATACACCGAACGATGAGTCTTATAAAGACTATTAACTAACTTAATTTTATTGCTTATGAAATCAAATCAAAGTAATTCCGACGATCGTTCATTGAAAAATCGGGTGAAGTCCGTGTTTCAAAACAACTTTCCTATTTCGATCTATGTGAGCCTGACTTTCGGTTCAAATTTAGTTGAACTCTTCCTGATTGCAGTTGTGCTTGGGGTCCTATAGGCCTCTACTCTCTAAAATGAATGGTCCGGAATTTTGATTTCGGGCCATTCTTGTTATCTTTGCAACATAAATTAACAAAGAGTGACAACTCTTGAATCGTATCTGTAAACAACCACTTTACTCCCATTCGATTCGGATTGTCTGCTCGAAGTGCGCCGTGTAAACACGGCAATCTTCGGGCGCGGGCAGTTTTCGGATGGGGGGCTGTGGTTGGCCTACAGGTACGGAACTGTTTCCGCGCCTTTTTTATAGGCGCACAACTAACTAAAGTATGCGTCTATGAAAAAGTTTTCGTTCGGAGGGAGCGCAGCAAGAGGGAAGGTTTACTGCATTGAAGAACTCGATGTTCGGATGGTGCTTGAGAACGGCAAGAAAGTAATTTTACTATATGATACAAAATTGGCAAAACTTTGGCCTGAATATTACATAGCGAAAATAATACTATATCCACTAAAGCAGGGGTGAGAGGCGAGAGTCTTCGCAGGTCGAGGCCGCGAAGAGAAAAGCTCTTACAAATTCAGTAGTCCACTGGTCGGAACGCCAACAGCGATTTTTAAGCTACGCAGAAAGGCCAGTTATAGACCCACAAAGGGTCATTCGGCGGGTCGGCCGAAATGCCGGTAGCAATTTCCTGCTACGCGCAAAAACCTCCGATCGTCGAAAAGAAAAGCAACTACTATCGAACAGCCGCCGGTTACCGTCACTACACAACTGGCGCGGTTTCGTATCAGGGCACCCAGGGGCTTACTTGGTCGTCTACGCCGTACGATGAGTCTAACGGGCACGACGTGAATTTCAACAGTAACAACGTGAACCCCGTGAATCGCGACAACTACTCCTACGGCTTTACGGTGCGTTGTGTCGCCCGCTAAGAATTTGTAAACCCTGCTTAATTTTTTACTACCTTTGCAATATTATGAAGAGATCCCCTCCTGATCCGTCGAAAAAATGAGCGACTACTATCGAACCAGCTGCAGGCTACCGTCACAACCAGACGGGCGCGGTTACGAATCAGGGCACCGAGGGAGACGGCTGGTCTTCTACGCCGTACAGCGAGTCCAACGGGCACTACCTGATCCTCAACAGTAACAACGTGCGACCCGTGAGCAACGCGAATTACTCCTACGGCTTTACGGTGCGTTGTGTCGCCCGCTAAGAATTTAGCAGGGTATGAGGCGAGAGTCTTCGCCGGTCGAGGCCGCGAAGAGAAAAGCCCTTACAAATTCAGTAGTCCACTGGTCGGAACGCCGACAGCTACTTTAAGCTACGCGAAAAGACCAGTTATAGACCCCAAAAGGGTCATTCGGCGGGTCGTCAAGGGGCCGGAACGTCGAAGAGAAAAACGACTACTATTGATTATGCCAGCCGCGGGTTACCGTAACTACACTAATGGTGCGGTTACTAATCAGGGCACCAACGGTCAAGGCTGGTCTTCTACGCCGTATAGCGAGTCTTACGGGCTCTACCTGGACTTCAACACTAACCGTGTGAACCCCGTGAACAGCAACAACTACTCCAACGGCTTTACGGTGCGTTGTGTCGCCCGCTAAGAATTTGTAAGCCCTGCTTAATTTTAACTCCAATGGAAAATAAAGAAATCACTACTACCCGACCCGTCGAAAAAATGAGCGACTACTATTGAACAGTCACCAATCAGGGCACCTGGGGCGGTGGCTGGGCCTCTACGCCGTATAGTGAGTCTAACGGGTACGGTATGCGTTTCGACAGTAACTACGCAGGTCCGCCCGCCAATCACAACTACGCCAACGGCTTTACGGTGCGTTGTGTCGCCCGCTAAGGATTTAGCAGGGGTGTGAGGCGAGAGTCTTCGCAGGTCGAGGCCGCGAAGAGAAAAGCCCTTACAAATTCAGTAGTCCACTAATTATGAGTTAGTTATAGACCCCGAAAGGGTCATTCGGCGGGTCGTTTTTTCCGGCACACCGAAGAAAAAAGCGACTACTTTAGAGCCAGCTGCAGGCAACCGTAACAATAGCACTGGCGCGGTTTCGAATCAGGGCACCCGCGGGTACTTCTGGTCTTCTACGCCATACAGCGAATCTAACGGGCTCTACCTGCGCTTCTACGGAGACGCCGTTACTCCCGTGTACAATGCCACGTACTCAAATGGCATCACGGTGCGTTGTGTCGCCCGCTAAGAATTTGTAAACCCTGCTTTTTTTCATATCTTTGTATCCAATATAAATTAAGAGTGACAACTCTTGAATCGTGTGGTAAACTACCACTTTACTTTCGCTTGATTCAGATTGTCTGCTCGAAGTGCGCCGTGTTCTGTACGGCAATCTTCGGGCGCGGGCGGTTTTCGGGCGAGGGCTGTGGTAGGCCTACTACACGGAACTGTTTCCGCGCCTTTTTTATAGGCGCGCAATTAACTAAAGTATGCGTCTATGAAAAATTTTGCATTCGGGGGAAGCACGGGCCGTGGGAAAATCTACCTTATCGAAGGGCTGGAGGTTCGGGTGGCGCTTGAGAACGACAAGAAAGTAATTTTACTCTACGACCCAAGATTGACAAATCTCTGGCCGGAACATTATATAGCGAAAATAATACTATATCCACTAAAGCAGGGGTGAAAGACAAGAGTCCCGGCGATCGAGGTCGCGGGGAGAAAAGCCCTTACAAATTCAGTAGTCCACTCGTCGGAACGCCGACAGCTACTTTAAGCTACGCGGAAAGACCAGTTATAGACCCCGAAAGGATCATTTGGCGGGTCGGCCGAAGTGCCGGCAGCGATTTCGAGCTACGCGCAAAAACCTCCGATCGTCGAAAAGAAAAGCGACTACTATTGGATTAGCCGCAGGATACCGGCGAGACGACGGTGTGGTTAGAGTTCAGGGCACCAACGGTTATGGATGGTCTTCTATGCCGTACAGTGAGTCCAACGGGCACTTCCTGAACTTCAACAGTAACAACGTGAACCCCGTAACAAACGACGTATACTCCAACGGCTTTACGGTGCGTTGTGTCGCCCGCTAAGGATTTGTAGCCCCTGCTTAATTTAAAAGCGATAGATTCTTAACAGGTTTTTATAGGATCTATAAGTTTTTACGTGTGAAAAGCCCCGCTACGACACTCGAAGAAGGGATTGAGAAGCGACTCCTTGTTGTAGGAGAATTTAGAGAGGTCGGGAAGAGATTTGGTGGTCCCGCCAGTGTCGGAAAGGATGATCTCGCCGGCGGCAGTGTCCCACTCGTAAGTGGGAGAAGTACGGACGTAATAGTCGATGTCGCCCTCCGCTAAGAGGCAAAACTTATAAGAACTACCCTGCTCGACAACAACGGCATCCGGAAACTGAGCGCGGAGACGATCTACATACTCCTGGGTCTGGGCGTTCTTGTGAGATCGGCTAACGGCGATACGAAGAGGGGAGTTGGGCTCCTTGCGAAGAGGAAGTTCGGCAGCGCCCGCGAAAACCTCCTGATAAGTGAACTCGGCCGACGGGTCGGGAGCAACATTATTCTTAACGAACGACCCGTGGCCCTTTTCGCAAACGTAAATCTTATTGAAATAAGGAACAAAGATGATTCCGACGACAGGGCGGTTATTGACTACGAGAGCGATATTTACGGTGAATTCGTTGTTACCCTTGATAAATTCCTTGGTACCGTCGAGCGGGTCTACCAACCAAAACATATCCCAATCACGCCGCTCATCGAACCGCATCTCACGCCCCTCCTCGCTAAGAAGCGGAACGTGGGTCGATCCTAAATATTCTTTAATTACGGCGTGAGCCCGCTTGTCGGCCTCGGTGATGGGAGTCTGGTCGCGCTTAAGGTCGATATCATAGCCGTCCTTACGGCGGTAAATCTCCAAAATGGCCGCACCGGCACGCAGAGCAGCGTTATATGCCTTGGGCACAAGGTACTCCCTCTGAGCCGCGTTGAGATACTTTCCATCTTCCATAGCCTCAAATTTATAAAAAATTTTGGAAATAACAAAAAAAGACTTACATTTGCAGCCCAAATTGTACGATAAATGTACGTAATAGTAGAAATAGCAGGTCAGCAATTTAAAGCTGAGAAGGGTCGCAAGCTCTATGTTCACCGTCTTTCAGAGGCCGAAGGTGCCTCGGTGAGCTTCGACCGGGTGCTGCTAACGGATAACGACGGTCAGGTCAAGGTAGGCGCACCTGTTGTAAAAGGAGCCTCGGTGAACGCTAAAGTGATTAAACACCTAAAGGATGACAAAGTCCTCGTGTTTAAGAAGAGAAGAAGGAAGGGTTACCAGAAACTGAATGGTCACAGGCAGTGTCTGACCCAAATCGAAATCGAAAGTATTACCGCTTAAAGAAGGAGGACAAGGAAAATGGCACACAAAAAAGGTGTAGGTTCATCGAAGAACGGCCGCGAATCTGAAAGCAAGCGGTTGGGAGTGAAGCTGTTCGGCGGCCAGTTCGCCAAAGCGGGCAACATCATAGTTCGCCAAAGGGGAACAACTCACAACCCCGGCGAAAACGTCGGAATGGGAAAAGACCACACTCTGTTCGCATTGGTGGACGGAACAGTGGGCTTCGTCAAAAAAAGGGAGGGCAAATCCTATGTCAGTGTCGCCCCCCTCGCCGAATAACTACGAATATCTTTATCGGGTAAACTCGCCAGAGGAGCTTAAGAAGCTGTCTCTCGGCGAGTTGCCTGCATATTGCGAGGAGGTGAGGAGATTCATTATCGAGAACCTTGCGCAAACTCCGGGCCACTTGGCGAGCAGTCTGGGGGCGGTGGAGCTTACGGTCGCATTGCACTATGTGTATGAAGCGCCACAGGACAAGATAATCTGGGATGTCGGTCATCAGGCATATACACACAAAATCATAACGGGACGGCGAGACGATTTTCACACGCTGAGAAAGGCTGGAGGAATTGCCGGGTTTCCAAGGCCGAGCGAGAGCGAATATGACGCATTCACAGCCGGTCACGCATCCAATTCGATATCGGCGGCTCTGGGATTCTCGACCGCAAACAAGCTGAGAGGCCGACCGGAGCACGTGGTGGCGGTGATTGGAGACGGAGCGATGTCGGGAGGACTGGCATTCGAGGGACTGAATAACGCGGGAGTGAGCAAAAGCGACCTGCTGGTGATCCTCAACGACAACAGAATCTCCATTGACAAAGGAGCCGGAGCGCTGAAAGAGTATCTGGTGGGAATAACGACCTCGCGGAAATATAATTTGTTCAAGACGAGGGTGTGGAACCGTTTTCCGCCGGGCTCGGCTATACACAACTTCCTGAAAAAGACCGCGAACGCGATCAAGCACGGCATCCTGTTACAGAGTAACCTGTTCGAGAGTTTCGGCTTCAGGTATTTCGGGCCGGTGGATGGGCACGACGTGATTTCGTTGGTAAAAGTATTACGCGACCTGCGCGAAATCGGCGGCCCCAAACTACTCCACACGATGACAATTAAAGGTCGTGGATATGAACCGGCCGAACACGACCAACCTACCTGGCACGCGCCGGGGCGATTCGATGTGGAGACGGGGGAGAGGGCCGCTGAGAGTGGTGCAGATGCGAGACAAGGCAAGGGGGTGCGACGATGGGATCGGGTTTTCGGGGAGACGCTTCTTGAGTTGGCGCGAAAGGACGAGCGCATTGTGGCGATCACGCCCGCTATGGTTTCGGGATCGGGGCTGGGTGAGATGATGAAAGAAATGCCGACGAGAGTGTTCGACGTGGGGATTGCAGAAGCGCACGCGGTAACGTTTGCAGCGGGATTGGCCGCAGGACAGGCGACAATAGGAATGCCCGCGGCGAGCAGAGCTACGCAGAAAGATGCGCAAATCGTGCCTTTTTGTGTGATTTACTCCTCTTTTTTGCAGCGAGCTTACGACAATATAATTCACGATGTGGCTATCGAGGGTTTGGGAGTAGTGCTGTGCATCGATAGAGGGGGTTTAGTGGGAGAAGACGGGACGACGCATCAGGGTGTTTTCGACTTGGCGGCACTATTACCGGTACCGGGATTGGTTATAGCCTCGCCGATGGATGAGCAGCAGATGCGAAACCTGATGTACACAGCATCGAAAGCCGGACGGCCATTTGTGATAAGATATCCCAGAGGAGCGGTGCCGGGTCGGAACGCCGACGGCGAGTCGAGCTACGCAGAACACGGAGGATTTGAGAAGGTCGAGATCGGGCGGGGAAGGAAACTAACGACCGAGCAACGACCACTGGAAGAAGGAGACTCTCACCGCGAGGGAGGTCGAAATGTTGCGCTGTTGAGTTTCGGGCCGGTGGGATGGGCGGCGGCGGAAGCGGCCCAGCGAGCTCAAGCAAAAGGGGTGTCGGTGGCGCACTATGACCTGCGATTCGCAAAACCCCTGGACGAAGAGCTGCTACACGAAGTGGGAGCGCGATTCGGAAGTGCTGAAGATGGACGACCGCAAGGCCACGTGATCACAATAGAAGACGGGGTGGTGTGTGGCGGAGTGGGCAGTGCGGTGGAAGATTTCTTTGCGCGCAATGGCTATCGGCTGAACCTCATCAAGTTAGGCGTGGGAGATGAGTTCGTACCACATAGTAAAGTTTCAGAACAGCACGCAATGTGTCGGCTCGACGCCGATGGAATTCTCGCCGCAATTCTTAATTGCCCAACTCGAAGCTGAATCCGCGATTACGCATACGACCGAATCCGAACCCGTCACGAGAGTTGCGAGAGTCGATCTTATATAACCGTTCATTACGATCGAAGTAAAACAGCTTGGCTCCGGAAACATAGCGATGGTCGTTGTAGGAGCTGTATTCGTCGATCCGATAAACAATCCCCTCGGCGGTCATACTCTCCAACTCGGCCTGCGAACCCGCAAGGCGCTGGAAATCCCTAATCGACATACCCAACCGGGCCTTACCGGCAATGCCCGATGCCGTCATAAAGGTGCCGGAGCAACCGGAGAGCGTGAGTGCGACCAAAATCAAAAAAAATAATCTCTTCATAGCAATAGTTTTAATCGCCATCGGCGTTCCGACTCATAAACGTTTGATCTTAGCACCAATGGCGTTCAGACGACCGTCGATGTTCTGGTAACCGCGGTCGATCTGTTCGATATTTTGAATTATACTCGTACCCTCCGCCGAGAGTGCTGCAATGAGAAGAGCCACGCCTGCACGAATATCCGGAGAAGTCATCTGTGTGGCTCTGAGGCGAATACTATGGTCGTGGCCGATAACCGTCGCACGATGGGGATCGCAAAGGATGATCTGAGCCCCCATATCTATGAGCTTATCTACGAAAAACAGGCGGCTCTCGAACATCTTCTGGTGAATGAGAACAGAACCGCGAGCTTGGGTGGCAACGACCAAAAAAACGCTCAACAGGTCTGGCGTCAGGCCCGGCCACGGAGCGTCGGCGATCGTCATAATGGAACCGTCGATGAACGACTCGATACAGTAGTGCTCCTGACGCGGAACAAGGATGTCGTCACCGCGCTGCTCGAAATGGATGCCCATACGTGCAAACTGCTGGGGAATGATCCCAAGCTGATCGAAGCCGACATCCTTGATGGTGATCTCGGAGCGCGTCATAGCCGCCATACCGATGAACGAACCAACCTCGATCATATCGGGCAGAAGTTTGTGATCGGTGCCACCGAGCTCCTCTACCCCCTCGATGGTGAGCAGGTTCGAGGCGATGCCGGAAATACGAGCGCCCATACGGTTGAGCATCTTGCAGAGCTGTTGGAGGTAAGGCTCGCAGGCGGCATTGTAGATCGTCGTGAAACCCTTGGCCATTACTGCTGCCATCACGATGTTAGCCGTGCCGGTGACGGAAGCCTCGTCGAGCAGCATATAAGTACCCCGAAGGTTGCGCGCCTCGACGGTGAAAAAATCGTCCCCCGCGTCGAAATCGAAAGTGGCGCCGAGTTTCTGAAAACCGATGAAGTGAGTGTCCAACCGCCGGCGACCGATCTTGTCACCACCTGGTTTGGGAAGGTGGCCGACACCAAAGCGAGCCAACAGCGGCCCGACAATCATAACCGACCCTCGAAGACGAGTCGCACGCTGGCGGAAATCCTCGGTTTTCATATATTCGAGATCTATATCGGCAGCGCGGAACGACCAACGCCCCTCGCCGAGGTTCTCCACCTCGACGCCAAGGCACTGTAAAAGCTCTATCAGTTGAACCACATCGACGATCTGGGGGATACCGGAAATAGTCACCTTTTGGGCCGTCAGCAGCGTGGCACAAATAACCTGAAGAGCCTCGTTCTTAGCACCCTGCGCTACCACCTCGCCTTTCATCGGGAGACCCCCTGTAACTTCAAAAACAGCCATCGTGGGAAAATTTTTTGTAAAGATAATAATTTTTCTTTACATTTGTCGCCTCGATTCGCGCAGCGAATAGGGGATTATGGCGGGTTAGCTCAGCTGGTTAGAGCGTATGATTCATAATCATAAGGTCCGGGGTTCAAGTCCCCGACCCGCTACAAGGGGCCACGGCATTTTTGTCGGGGCTCTTTTTTTATTATCTTTGCGAAAATTCACATCCCTATGAAGACAACCTTTTTAACCATCGCGGCCATAGTTGTCGCAACGGCGCTGAGTGCGCAAGAGAAACCCAAAATGATGTTACCGCCACTGACGCCGCAGGGCGAGGGAGTGGGGATCAATCCGGGACGAGTGGTGTGGACGCACGCCCAAGGTGCAATTAACTGGGACAAAAACGCCTCCGAAGAGTGGTACGCGGACCAATGGGTGGATCCGGCCAAATGTGACTGGCTGATGGAAGCGGCGCTTGTGAACCTGACGGGAAAAGATACGGTGACCGAGAGCTGGAAAGCCTTGTTCAGCAGTTTCAACGAGCGCAAAGGGAAGGGACGTGAAGGCTACAGGACAGGTGAGAAGATCGCCATTAAGGTAAATCAAAATAACACCTACTCGAAAGACAACGAAGCAGAACTGAACGCCTCACCGCAAATGGTGCTCTCGCTGCTGCATACGCTGGTGAGGGACGTGGGAATACCGCAGGAGATGATCTCGGTGGTAGAGCCCAGCCGACATATAACCGATGCGCTATACGATAAGTGTCACGAGTTCTATCCGAAAGTGCGTTTTGTGGATCAAGAAGGAGGACAGGGAAGAATTGCAGCTACCTATGTTGCAGATGCGATACCATACAGTGTCGATAATGGAAACCTGGCAAGAGGGCTTTCGACGGACGTGATCGAAGCCGATTATCTGATAGATATGGCCTTGTTGAAAGGTCACGTGGGGCAAGGAGTGACGCTGTGTGCAAAGAACTGGTACGGGGTGACGAGCATAGACAAAGACTGGCGCAAAAACGCACACAACAACTTCGACCAAGACCGCAACGGCAAGCCCAAATATATGACATTTGTCGATTTTATGGCCCATAAACACCTGGGAGCCAAGACGGTCCTGTTCCTTGTGGACGGGCTTCTGGGATCGCAATTCGTGAGCGGGCCGGCAACAGGAATGTGGAAGTCAGAACCGTTCAAGGGTGCGTGGCCGAACAGTCTGCTGGCATCACAAGACGGAGTAGCGATAGACTCGGTCGGATTCGATATGCTGGTGGCGGAGTATGGTTCGACGCTACCCGATATCAACTATGGAGATGCATATCTGGTTGAAGCAGCGAACGTGGGAAACGCGCCTTCGGGAACTGTGTATGATCCTGAACGCGACGGGACTCCTGTCACTGGCTCGCTGGGAGTGGTCGAACACTGGAACGACGAGCACAAATATTCGGGCAAAGGAATCGAATTAATATACGTGGCGCAGTGAGGCAGTTTATGGATCGCGATTTTGTGCTGGAGACCGACACCGCGCGCCGACTTTATCACGAACACGCAGAGGGGCTACCCATAATAGACTATCACTGTCATCTCGATCCGGCAATGATCGCGCGCGACCACCGATTCGACAACCTGACCGAACTGTGGCTATCGGGAGACCACTACAAGTGGAGAGCGATGCGCTCCAACGGGATAGACGAGAGGTTCATAACGGGCAACGCGAGCGACTGGGAGAAATTCGAGAAGTGGGCAGAAACGGTGCCCTACACGATGCGCAACCCGCTCTATCACTGGACACATCTGGAACTGAGGACGGCATTCGGGGTGGAAAAATTGTTGAGTCCGGCTACAGCGAGGGAGATTTATGACGAGTGCACTGAGAAGCTGCGTTCGCCGGAATATTCGGCGCGAGGACTGATGAAGCGATATAGTGTCGAGGTGGTATGCACAACGGACGATCCGGCAGACTCGCTGGAGCATCACAAGGCGTTGAGAGAAGACGGTTTCGAGATAAAGGTGCTGCCAACCTGGAGACCCGACAAAGCGATGGCGGTGGAAAACCCGGAGAACTATCGCGCCTACATTGAGAGACTCGGAGAGGTTGCGGGAGTGTCTATCGGGCGATTTGCGGACCTGCTTGAAGCTCTGGGACGGCGTCACGACTATTTTGCAGAACAGGGGTGTCTGCTTTCCGATCACGGGACGGAAGGATTTTATGCCGAAGAGTTTACGGACGCGGAAGTGGAGGCCATTTTCGCGAAAGTGATGAGTGGGAAGGCGCTGACGGAAGAGGAGATTGCAAAGTTCCGGTCGGCGATGATGTATCACGGAGCGCTGATGGATCACGCAAAGGGATGGGTGCAACAGTTTCACTACGGAGCACAGAGAAATAACAACACGCGGCGGTTTCGCGCGCTGGGCCCGGATACAGGGTTCGACTCGATAGGGGACGAATTAGTGGCAAGAAATATGGCGCGGTTTTTCGACAATCTGGATGAGAAGGACAGGCTGGCAAAGACAATAATCTATAACCTCAACGCGCGCGATAATGACTTGGTTGCCACGATGATAGGAAACTTCCAACAAGGCCCGACGGCGGGGAAAATGCAGATGGGGTCGGGATGGTGGTTCCTCGACCAGAAAAGCGGGATGGAAGCCCAGATGAACTCCCTGTCGAATCTGGGGCTGTTGAGCAGATTTGTGGGAATGCTGACCGACTCGCGAAGCTTTGTGAGCTATCCCAGACACGAATATTTTCGCCGTATACTGTGCAATTTATTGGGTGACGACATCGAGCGAGGGTTGCTGCCCGCCTCGGAAATCGAATTTATCGGAGGCCTTGTGGAAGGGATAAGCTACAAAAATGCAAAGACATATTTCGGACTATGAAACAGACGATAGAAGAACGTTGGGGATCGCACCCTGACGACGTAAAACACTACGACACAGAACACCTTAGACGGGAATTTTTGATTGAAAAGCTGTTTGCACCGGGAGAAATACTAATGACCTACACCCACAACGACAGATTGATAGTGGGCGGAGCGATGCCTGCGGGAGAGGAGCTGAAACTGGAGGCACCGGAGCTGATAAAGAGCGAATATTTCTGCGAACGAAGGGAGATGGGTGTGGTGTGCATCGAGGGCAAAGGGATACTCAAGGTCGATGGAGCAGAGTTCGAGATGGGTTATAAAGACGCTGTTTACGTGGGTAGAGGAGCAAAAGAGGTGGTGTTTCGGAATGCTTCTTCTGCGGCACCGGCCAAGTTCTATTTCGCATCGGCACCAGCGCACAAAGAGTACCCGACGGCGCAAATCACCGCAACAATGCGTCGTACGAGAGAGTTGGGCTCGCCGGAAACGAGCAACGCGAGGACACTAAACCAACTAATTCTGAATGAGATAGTTCCTTGTTGCCAACTACAGATGGGGCTGACGGAACTGCACACGGGAAGCGTGTGGAATACGATGCCGCCACATACCCACTCGCGACGGATGGAAGCCTATTTCTACTTCAAAGTGCCGGAAAATCAGGCCGTGTGTCACTTTATGGGCCAACCGCAGCAGACGCGCCACATATTTATGGGCAACGAGCAAGCGGTAATCTCCCCCTCGTGGTCGATACATTCGGCGGCGGGAACTAGCAATTACACTTTCATCTGGGCGATGTGCGGGGAAAACCTCGATTACGACGATATGGACAGCTTTACTGCAGATAAACTAAAGTAAATATGAAGAATTTAATTTTTGCGGCGGCTCTCGGGGTCTGTTTTTGGGCCTGCGCATCCAAAGTTCCGGAGGTGATAGTGACCCTTGAAAACACACTGGGATTCGATCGTTCTACGGAGCTGGTTGAGATTCCTGTTAGTGAGCTCGGTGCCGTGTCACTTGCAACGGGGGAGGTTTATGTGGTGAGGAACAGTGTAGGGGAAGTGGTTCCCTCGCAAGTTACCAGTGATGGTTTGTTGCTGTTTGCCAGTGGTTTAGATGCGGAAGAGAGAGCTAACTTTCGCATTTCGGCAGGTACTCCGGGCGTGGATGGCGTGCCGGCGGAGTTTGCCACTAAAACAAAAGGGAGGTTCGCGCCGGAAAGGTACGACGATTTCATCTGGGAGAACGACCGTGTGGCTTTCCGAATCTACGGCAAAGCCCTGGTAGCCATCGACGGCCCATCCAACGGAATCGACGCACTCTACAAGAGAGTGGAAGAACCGATTTTGGATAAGTGGTACGCCGACTCTTTTGAGAATGGACTTTCGTATCACGACGATAACGGAACGGGTCTGGACGATTACAAAGTGGGACGAACATTGGGTGCAGGAGGGATGGCGCCATATATCGACGGGGAGTTGATTTTGAATAGCAACTTTCTGACTCAGACTGTGTTAGATAATGGCCCGTTACGCACGACTTTCCGTTTAGAGTATCCCGAAATCGTAATGCCGAATGGGGAGAAAATTGCCGAAACACGTACCTTTTCCATAGACGCAGGGACGCAAATGACAAGAGTTACGGAATCTTATGACGTTAAGGAGCCAATGGCGGTCGCAGTGGGATATCCTATGCACGCCCAGAAGGTTAAGTATATGTCCGCAGGCAGGGTGATGATGGTCGCTGAACCGACAACACCCAAAGCCAGTGGGATTTATCTCGGAATAGTGTTGCCTTCGAGCATATCTGGGGTGAAGGAGGATTCCGGTCATATTTTGGCCATCCAGAACTACACTCCCGGGGAGCATTTTAGCTATTACACAGGCTTGGGATGGGAGAAATTCGGCGGATGGAATGGCGAAAAATTTGCCCAATATCTTGAGAATTTCGCTGCTACCATTAAAACGCCTATCGTTGTCGAAGTGAGTGTGTTATGAGAATCGTTACTTTTGGAGAGGTGATGTTGCGATTGGCAACGCCTGATTATCAGAGGTTTGTGCAGGCGACGAGTCTCGAAGCAACCTTCGGAGGAGGAGAGGCAAATGTGGCGGTGTCACTGGCGAATTTCGGAATGGACGCCGATTTTGTGACTCGATTGCCCAATAATGATATTGCAGAATGGTGCCTGACTGAACTCCGCAGGAGACGGGTAGGTGTGGATTACGTGGTGAGAGGTGGCGAGCGAGTCGGTATCTATTTCCTTGAAACTGGAGCCGTTGCGCGTCCTTCCAAAGTAGTTTACGACCGCGCCCACTCATCCATTGCGGACATTCGGCCGGGAATGATAGACTGGCGCGAGGTGCTAAAAGGGGCTCAGTGGTTCCACTGGACAGGTATTACGCCGGCCCTATCGCAAGGAGCAGCAGATGCCTGTTTAGAAGCAGTCAAGGTGGCCAACGAACTGGGAATCAACGTATCGTGTGATCTGAATTACCGCAAAAACCTGTGGAAATATGGCAAGACGGCTGCGGAAGTGATGCCTGAGTTGGTGGATAGGTGCGACGTGATTCTGGGGAATGAAGAGGATGCCGAAAAGGTCTTCGGGATAGCTCCGGAGGGATTTTCAGCAGGGACAGACGGGCGGTTCGACGCCGCGCAAATGGGAGGAGAGGTGGATTCGGCGCGGTTCGAAAGTGTCTGCCGAAGGCTGTCGGAACGTTTTCCGCACGCAGGTAAGATCGTTATAACGCTGCGAGGCTCTATCAACGCAAACCATAATACGTGGGGCGCGGTGCTGTGGGATAAGGATCCGGGTATGGGAGGCGCAAAACTTTATATGTCAAAACGTTACGATATTACACATATTGTCGATCGCGTGGGAGGAGGCGACTCGTTTATGGGTGGATTGATCTATGGTCTACTGACTTTCACAGGTGACAACCAGAGAGCACTTGACTTTGCAACTGCGGCCTCGGCGCTGAAACATACCATAAGTGGAGACTTTAACCTTGTGAGTGTCAGCGAAGTAGAAATATTAATGGGCGGCGATGCCTCAGGAAGAGTACAAAGATAAGCCGGAACGCCGTCGGCGATTTAATTACATAGACAACTAATGTTTAGCTTAACTGGAAAAACAGCGCTGGTGACCGGCGCCAGTTATGGAATCGGGTTCGCGATCGCCTTGGCGCTGGCTAAGGCCGGGGCCAAGATAGCTTTCTGTGCGCGGAGGGAAGATCTGATCGAAAAAGCTGTGGAAGATTTTCGCGCGGAAGGGATCGATGCTCACGGATATGTGTGTGATGTGACGGACGAGGCGGCGGTGACGGAATTGATAGCACGCGTGGAACGTGAGGTAGGTGTGGTGGATATCCTGGTAAATAACGCAGGCATCATAAAACGAATACCGATGACGGAGATGTCGGTGGCTGATTTCGAGCAAGTTATAGATGTCGATCTGGTCGCGCCGTTCATAGTGGCAAAAGCAGTGATACCCGCAATGATTAAAAAAGGCGGTGGGAAGATCATCAACATCTGCTCGATGATGAGCGAACTGGGACGCGAAACGGTGTCGGCGTACGCCGCAGCAAAGGGCGGTCTGAAGATGCTCACCCGCAACATCGCATCGGAATACGGAAAATACAATATCCAGTGTAACGGCCTGGGTCCCGGATACATAGCCACTCCACAGACAGCACCGTTGCGCGATCGCCAACCGGACGGATCACCCCACCCGTTCGATGCATTCATTGTGGCCAAAACTCCCGCCGAACGCTGGGGAACACCCGAAGATCTGGCCGGTCCGGCAGTTTTTCTTGCCTCGGCCGCCTCGGATTTCGTGAACGGGCACATATTATATGTCGATGGCGGGATTTTAGCATATATAGGAAAACAACCCTGATGAAGATAATACCAGTATTTTACAGCGCCGATGCGGAAATGGCGAAGAACATCGTACGGGCCTGCTATAAAGGAGGAATTCGGGTTTTCGAGTTCACCAACCGAGGCTCGGCCGCGGGTGAAGTGTTCGAGGAATTGGTGCGAATGGCAGCCGCGGAGTGTCCCGAAATGGAACTCGGAATAGGCTCCATAGTCGATGGAGAGAGTTGCCGACGGTTTGTGGGGACCGGAGCGAAATTCGTTGTGGGACCGGTGTTCAGTGCCGACGTTATGGACGTCGCACGGGAGCTGAGCGTGCCATATATTCCGGGAGCCGCAACCCCAACGGAGATTTTCAACGCCCACAGGCTGGGTGCGCCGATGGTGAAAGTGTTCCCTGCCGCGGAACTCGGTGGTCCTGCGTTCGTGAAGGCTGTTCTGGCACCGATGCCCTGGCTGCCGATTATGGTAACGGGAGGAGTGGAGCCAACTGTGGAAAACCTCACCGCCTGGTTCAGAGCAGGAGCGAAGTGCGTCGGCATAGGTTCGAACCTATTCCCCAAGGAACTGGTCGCTGCCGGAAAATGGGATGAAATTACAGAACTTTGTACGAAAACTGTAACCATAGTTACTGACCTAAAACATTAGTTATGATAAAAGAACAAATGACCCGCTATCGCTGGACTATCTGTGCGATGTTGTTTTTTGCTACCACGGTCAATTACCTCGACCGACAGGTGCTGTCCCTGACGTGGAAAGATTTCATCGGCCCGGAATTCGGCTGGACGAACACCCATTATGGACTTATAACTATGTGTTTTTCAGGCTTTTATGCGTTGGCAATGCTATTCGCCGGCCGATTTGTCGATTGGCTCGATACCAAGAAAGGCTATCTGTGGGCTATCGGGATTTGGAGTGTTGGCGCGTGCCTCCACGCCCTCTGTGGAGTGGCGACCGAGGCCTGGGCGGGCCTGTCTGACGGATGGGTGGCAGGAGCGGCACAAGCTGCGCAAGGAGTTGCTACTGGAGCTAATATTGTCACGATCAGCGTGATAATGTTTGTGTTCGCGCGTCTTGTGTTAGCACTCGGAGAGGCAGGCAATTTCCCCGCCGCCATCAAGGCGACCGCCGAATATTTTCCGAAAAAAGACCGTGGTTTCGCGACCAGCATTTTCAATGCCGGAGCGCAAATCGGAGCCCTCGTCGCCCCACTTTCCATTCCGTTCATCGCCAAAGCGTGGGGCTGGGAAGCGTCGTTCCTGATAATCGGTGCTCTGGGTTTCGTGTGGATGGGATTTTGGGTGTTCGTCTACAAAAAACCCGAACAAAGTCCGCACGTCAATGACACCGAACTCGCTTATATTCTGCAAGATGACGTTGTGGAAGAGGTTGTGGTTGCAACCCCTGGGAAGGTGGTCGAGGTGGACATTATCGTGGAGCCGGCCCAGCCGAAAATGACCTTCCGGCAGTGTTTGACGCAACGTCAAACGTGGTCTTTTGCCATCGGGAAATTTCTCACGGATGGCGTTTGGTGGTTCTATCTGTTTTGGGCGCCAGCCTATCTGAGCTCGGTTTACGGAATGCCATCCCACGACCCGCGGGCCCAAATCGCGATCTTTGTACTATACGCCGTGTCAATGCTCTCACTGATAGGAGGTTGGCTACCGACATTCTTCATTGAAAAGAAAGGGATGAATCCTTATGCCGGACGAATGCGAGCAATGTTGATTTTTGCGTTTTTTCCGCTCCTGGCCCTGCTCGCACAACCTCTGGGTCACATTTCCTACTGGGTACCGGTCATCATAATAGGTATCGCGGGGGCGGCACATCAAGCCTGGAGCGCCAATATTTTCTCCACGATAGGCGATATGTTCCCAAAATCGGCCATCGCTACGATAACCGGCATAGGGGGTATGGCAGGTGGACTGGGGTCGATGTTGATACAGTTCGGCGCCGGCAAGTTGTTCGACCATTGTGAGATTACAGGACTGCAACTTTGGGGTTGTGAGGGAATTGAAAGCGGATATTTGATTATTTTTTCGATTTGCGCCGTGGCCTATCTCGTGGGATGGGTGGTGATGAAATCGTTAGTACCGAAATTTAAACCTGTAATAGTTTAAGTGTTATGAAAAAACAAAGAAAAGGGACGATATGCGTACAGGGAGGCTGGAAGCCGGGAAAAGGCGAGCCGAGACAATTACCTGTTTATCAGAGCACTACATTCAAATATGAGACATCGGAACAGATGGCAAATCTGTTCGATCTGAAGGAAGCGGGCTATTTCTACACCCGTCTGCAAAACCCCACGAACGATGCCGTGGCCGCCAAGATCTGTGAACTGGAAGGCGGCGCGGCGGCGATGCTAACCTCCAGCGGGCAGGCGGCGAACTTTTACGCCATCTTCAACATCTGTTCGACAGGTGACCATTTTGTTTGTGCATCAGCAATTTACGGTGGAACGTACAACCTGTTTGCCGTGACACTCAAGAAACTGGGCATCGAAGTGACGTTTGTGGATCAGGATGCAAGTGAAGAGGAGATCGCACGTGCATTCAAACCCAATACCAAGGCAGTGTTCGGCGAATCGATTGCCAATCCGGCGATGAAAGTGCTTGACATTGAGAAATTTGCAAGGCTGGCTCACAATCACGGAGTGCCGTTGATCGTGGATAACACCTTCCCCACACCGATAAATTGCACTCCTTTCGACTGGGGTGCTGATATCGTAACTCACTCTACCACAAAGTATATGGACGGTCACGCAACGGCTGTCGGAGGTGCGATCGTCGATAGCGGCAACTTCGACTGGATGGCTCCGGAACACGCAGCCAAATTTCCCGGCCTGACCACACCCGACGAATCATACCACGGCCTGACATACGCAACTGCATTTGGAAAAGGGGCATACATCACCAAAGCGACGGTACAGCTGATGCGGGATTTGGGGGCGATACAGTCGCCGCAGAATGCGTTTTTGGTCAATTTGGGCCTGGAGACCTTACACCTGAGAATGGAACGTCACTGCGCTAATGCTCAGAGGGTTGCAGAATTTTTGCAGTCGCGACCCGAAGTTGCCTGGGTGCATTATCCGGGGCTAACGGGAGATAAATACTATGATTTGGCGGCAAAATATATGCCCAACGGAACTTGCGGTGTACTGACGTTCGGTCTTAAAGGCGGGCGCGACAAGTCGGTGGCATTTATGGACAATCTGCGTTTTGTCAGCATAGTAACCCACGTGGCCGATGCGCGAAGCTGCGTATTGCATCCCGCAAGTCATACCCACAGACAACTGTCTGACACACAACTCTTTGAAGCAGGAGTTTCGCCTGATTTGATTCGTTTTTCAGTGGGGATCGAAGACGTGGATGATATTATCGAAGACCTTACTCAAGCTTTCGTGACATTTAACCGATAGACCTATGAAAAAGTTATTGATTGCGGCGATGGCCGTCCTGATGGGTGCTCTCTCTACGAGCTCTTGCACGCCGAAACCCCAAACACTCGACCTGACTCCCTTCGAGGAGGCATTTACAACTCAGGATCTCAACCTGCACAGTCTTATGGTATTACATCACGGAGAAGTGGTGGCCGGGCAGTGGTGGGGTGAGGGTGCGCCCGACAAACCGCACGTGATGCACTCGGTAAGCAAGAGCTTCACGGCAACGGCTGTGGGTTTTGCGATCGCTGAAGGACTCTTCGCTCTGGACGACAAAGTGACCTCGTTCTTCCCCGATAAGATGCCGGCCGAGCCCACTGAAAATCTTGCGCAAATGACTGTACGTCACCTGCTTACTATGTCCACCGGCCAACTACAGCAACCCTCGCGCGAAGGACAGGACTGGGTGGCCGATTTTCTGGCCGCACCGATCGAGGATACTCCGGGAGCGAACTTCCGATACAACTCGATGGCAACTTTTATGCTTTCGGCTATCGTGCAAAAAACATCGGGACAGAAGCTTACCGACTATCTGCAGACCAGGCTGTTCGGGCCACTGGGAATCGAAGGTTACATCTGGGACGAAAGCCCCGACGGCATCAATACCGGCGGCTGGGGTCTCTACATAAAGACCCAAGATATGCTGCGCTTCGGCCAACTGTTCCTGCAAAACGGCATATGGAACGGCAAGCAACTACTGCCCAAGGGTTGGGTGGAAGAGGCTTCGTCGTGGAAAATCGCATCAGGGCCGGCTGGTAACGAAACCCTCCAGGATCCCGAAAGCGATTGGGCACAAGGCTATTGCTATCAGATGTGGCGCTGCCGTCACAACGCCTACAGGGCAGACGGAGCGAGGGGACAGTTCATTGTCGTAATTCCTGACCACGACGCCGTGGTTGTGATGACCGCCGACACCGGAGACCTGCAAGGCGAGATCAACCTCGTGTGGGATCACATATTGCCAGCACTATAATAGTAAAAAGGCTCGGTTTTACCGAGCCTTTTTACATTTCGCGTGTTATTGTGACTACTTAACCGCTTCAATGGTGTAACCCGTCTTGTCGAGTTGGAAAAGCAAACCCTCCTCGCCGGCAAGATGCAATGCGCCTACGGCAACAAATGTGGGAGCAGCGGAGAACAGTTCGGGCAACTTGGTGAGCCACTTGTCGTTACGACCCTTGAGGAGTGCAAACTTAGCCTCTTCGCTTGAAGGACAGGGATTGTTGGGGTCGTTATAAGCGTCAGTGTACATCGCCGCAAGGTCACCGGCAGCATAAAGTGCAGTCAGCTTTTTGAGCGCCTCGATCGAGTAATCCATATTGTTGATGTTGCAAACCAACGACTCGGCCTGAATCTTCATAGGCTCGGCATCGAACAGAACGTGGATCTGATCCTCGACGGTTTCCAATCCGATGACAGGCAGGTTGTGCTCTGTGGCGAAGTTCTGAACGATAACGTCCATCGCAACGTGCGCCGCAGCGTTGAATTCGGGATAAGCCTGCATAAACAGCACCTGGCTGAGAGTAAGCGACAAAGCGCCGGGTTTGAACATACCCAGCTGCTCCATACCTACGCCTATCAGACTCTTAAGTCCATTGTCCAGAGTCTCGAAATCGGGCTGCGAGAGCAGGCTGCGGTAAGTCACATCGTCAGGCATAATGGCCGCCAGTTGAAGTTGAGTAGCCAAGGCTGCCTGATCTGCCATCACCATTTCACCCACAACCTGCTTTGAGGCCTCAAGGGCCGCCTGCGCTCCGGGGATGATGTCGAAAGTTTCCTGACCGTTAAGATGGTGTGTTCCAAGAATGTAAGAGGGTGTCTCGAGTCCGTTACCCGATACTTTCCAAAGAAGCGCTCCGGTAAATTTATCCGAAGGTTGGGCTACGGCAACTCCCCCTAAGAGGAGCGCCGTGCACAAAAACAATAATTTTTTCATCGTCATAGTATTTTATAATAAACTCCAAGCAACCGTCAAGCCGGCCATCACGATCGCAACCATCGACATCAACTTGATGAGGATGTTGAGCGACGGGCCCGAAGTATCCTTGAACGGGTCGCCGACGGTGTCACCAACGACATTAGCCTTGTGGCAAACCGAACCCTTACCGCCGTGATTACCTTCCTCGACGAACTTCTTAGCATTATCCCAAGCGCCTCCGGCATTAGCCATAAACACAGCCAATACGAAGCCACAAGACAGTGAGCCAATCAGAAGACCCATAACACCCGTAACACCGAAAATAAGGCCCGTAACGACAGGAGTGACGATAGCAAGGATGGACGGAAGAACCATTTCGCGCTGAGCACCCTTGGTGGAAATCTCTACACAACGAGCATAGTCGGGAGTCGCCTCGCCGGCCATAATACCCTTGATCTCACGGAACTGACGACGAACTTCTTCGACCATCGCGCCGGCAGCACGACCTACGGCGCTCATAGTGAGGCCGCAGAACAGGAACGCCATCATAGCGCCGATGAAAGCGCCGGCGAGAACCTTGGGGTTCATAAGAGTAACGTCGTAGAAATACATAAAGTCGGTGAACGAAGCCTGCGAAATGTCAGCTACGCCGGTCTTGGCAAGGAAGTCGGTAACCGTTTCGCCACCGAGGCGGATGATACCGATCTTAATCTCCTCGATATAAGAAGCAAGCAAAGCCAAACCAGTGAGAGCGGCAGAACCGATAGCAAAACCTTTACCTGTGGCCGCGGTGGTGTTACCCAGCGAGTCGAGAGCATCGGTACGCTTACGAACCTCTTCGCCCAATTCGGCCATCTGTGCGTTACCGCCTGCGTTGTCGGCGATGGGGCCGTAAGCGTCAGTGGCAAGGGTGATACCGAGAGTGGAGAGCATACCGACAGCTGCGATACCGATACCATAAAGACCCATACCGACGTTATCGAAGTCGCCCTGAGCTGCCAAAAGGTAAGAAGCGATAATACCGACGACGACCGCGAGAACGGGAATGGCGGTAGATTTCATACCGACAGAGATACCGGCAATAACAACCGTTGCAGGGCCGGTCTCACCGGCTGCAGAAATCTCCTTAGTGGGTTTATAGGATTGTGAAGTAAAGTACTCTGTAGCCTGACCGATAATGATACCAACGACGAGGCCGACAACGACAGCACCGCCGATCCAAGCCCAACCCTCAATGCCGAGAGCCCAAAGAATGACGAACGACGCGATAATAATAAGTGCACTCGAAAGGTTCGTACCGCGGCCCAGTGCGCGCAGGAGCTGTTTCATAGTGGCATTCTCCTTAGTGCGAACAGCAAAAATACCGAGAATGGAAAGGACGATACCGACCGCGGCGATGAGCATAGGAGCAACGACGGCCTTGTATTGAGCCATAATGTCGCCCGAACCGGCCAGTGCAGCAGCACCGAGAGCGGCAGTGGCAAGGATAGAACCACAGTAAGATTCGTAAAGGTCGGCACCCATACCGGCAACGTCGCCAACGTTATCACCGACGTTATCAGCGATGGTGGCGGGATTGCGGGGGTCGTCTTCAGGAATACCGGCTTCCACTTTACCAACAAGGTCGGCGCCTACGTCGGCAGCCTTGGTATAGATACCACCGCCTACGCGAGCGAACAGAGCCTGAGTAGAAGCACCCATACCGAAAGTAAGCATAGTGGTGGTTATAATGGTGAGCTTGTGAGCAGGGTCGATAGCGTCGGCAGGAATGAAGTGGTTCAGAACCACATACCAAACCGAAATATCCAACAGACCGAGACCCACAACGACCAAACCGAGAACGGCGCCGGAGCGGAATGCAATCCTGAGCCCTGAGTTAAGCGAACGGCGAGCAGCATTGGCCGTACGAGCCGAAGCATAAGTGGCCGTCCTCATACCGAAGAACCCGGCAAGGCCTGAGAAGAAACCACCGGTAAGGAACGCAAACGGAACCCAACCGTTCTGGAGGTTGAAACCATAAGCCATAACGGCGAACAGGGCCGCCAAAACAAGGAATACGATCAGCACGACGCGGTACTGCTGTTTGAGATACGAAGCGGCTCCCTTACGCACATAAAGCGCGATCTCGGACATACGGGGAGTACCCTCGCTCTCCTTCATCATCTGGCGGAAGAACCACCAGGCGAAACCAAGCGCCAATACCGACGCAGCAGGAATGATCCAAAAGATAGATGTAATCATACGTATTAATATTAAATTTGAATTAAGTAGGTCTTTTTAATCGCTGCCGGCGTTCCGGCGGCGCAAAGGTAGCAAATTTAATCTTTAATCCCAAGACCTTGTTTGGAGGCATAGAGAGTGGCGATGGAGATGCGGCACGAAGGAACGGCGCGAGCCATAGCCTCGGCGCACGAACCGATGGTGGCGCCGGTAGTTAAAACGTCATCTACAAGGAGAATGTGTTTGTTTTTCAGACGTTTGGGATGGCAAACAGCGAAAATTCCCTCGACATTGCGCCAACGTTCGTCGGGAGTACGGGTGGAAGTTTGGCTACGGTTGTTCACACGCCGCACAACAGCCTGAGTCTCAACAGGAACTCCCATTTGTTGCGACATACCGCGAGCAATGTATTCCGATTGGTTGTAACCGCGCTTCAGGATTTTGAGCGGATGGAGCGGAACGGGAACGATGAGATCTACTCCGGCATAAGTATCCGTGTCCGCCAGCGTGTGACCGAACCAACGACCCATATCGCGCGCAAGAGCCCAACGGCCCGAATATTTGAAGCGATGAACTACCCTGCGAAAGCCACTTTGGTCGATGAACCACAAAAAAGCCGTGGCATTTACTACCGGCACCAGGCCCCAAAAACGACGAGCGACGGGATTGTCGGCTTCTTTTTCGAAGCCCGTGAGAGGCATATCCGCCTGACAGGAAGTGCACAAAAAACCCTCTCCCCGGTGCATCGAGCGACCGCACGCAGGACAGGAGGGAGGAAAAAACAGGTCGAGAATATCTTGGAGTGGAGACATTTGGTCGTTAAAAAACAGCTCCCGGCGCTTCATAAACTCTCACATCTACAAATACAACAGCGAGAAACCCCACACGTTATGCCGAGAGCCGAAACTCTCTAACGAGCCAGGTTTAACGATTTATTGTATTTCAATGTGAGAGGCACAAAGATAACGCAAGCCGAGCGAAAATGCAAGCGAGCTTGCCATTTTCCGAGGCGCAGCCTATCTAAAACAAGCGCAGAGCAGTTAAAGATAACGATTTTTAATTATCTTTGCGAAAAGAAGAGTGCCCGAATGAAATACAAACGAATTTTACTGAAGCTAAGCGGAGAAAGCCTGGCGGAAAAAGAGACAAAGCAAGGAGCGGGAGCAAACTCAGTTTTCTCGACGGAAGTACTCAGCCAGTATGCGCTGCAAATCAAACAGGTCGTGGAAAGCGGCGTGCAAGTAGGAATAGTGGTGGGAGGAGGAAACATTTTCAGAGGCTTGCAAGGCGCGGGAAAAGGTTTCGACAGGGTGAAAGGCGACCAAATGGGGATGCTGGCAACGATAATCAACGCGCTGGCACTACAGTCGGCACTGGTGGAAGTGGAAGCAAAGTGCAAAGTACTGACATCAATTGCAATGGAACCGGTGGGAGAGCTCTACTCTAAGGACAAGGCGTTGGAGTATCTGGCCGCAGGAAATGTGGTCATAATCGGAGGAGGAACGGGCAACCCATACTTCACAACAGACTCGGCAGCGGCATTAAGGGCGATCGAAATAGAAGCGGACGTACTGCTGAAAGGCACCAGGGTCGATGGGGTCTATACGGCCGACCCAGAGAAAGATAAATCCGCAACGAAGTTTGAAGAGCTTACTTTTGATGAGGTTTACAAACGGGGGCTGAAAATAATGGATTTGACCGCTTTTACGCTCTGCAAAGAAAACGGAATGCCGATAATTGTGTTCGATATGGACACGAAAGGAAACCTGGGCAAAGTGTTGGCAGGAAACAACACAGGAACGTTAATAAAATAAGAGATATTATGGAAACGACGAAACAGATTATGGACGAAGGCAGCGGCCGAATGCAAAAAGGACTCGATTTTCTGGAAGAAACACTGCTCAACCTGCGAGCCGGAAAGGCCTCTACTAACGTACTGAACGGCGTGATGGTCGATTATTACGGAAGTGCCACGGGAATCGACAAAGTGGCAAGTGTGACGGTGCCTGATGCGCGCACGATCCTGATCAAACCCTGGGAGAAAAATATGATCGCCCCCATCGAAAAGGCGATCGTAAATGCGAACATCGGTCTGACTCCGTCGAACAACGGAGAAGAGATCCGTCTAACGATACCGGTGCTGACCGAAGAACGACGCAAAGCCATAGTGAAGCAGGTGAAAGAAGAGGCGGAAAAAGCGAGAGTAAGTCTGCGGAACACGAGGCGGGACGCTGTGGAAGCTTTCAAGAAATCCCAAAAAGACGGAATGCCGGAAGACGAAGCCAAGAACGGCGAAGCAGAGATCCAAAAGGTATACGACAAATTCTCAGCCAAGATCGACGCAATGGTCGCCACGAAAGAAAAAGAAGTTATGACCGTTTAAGCGTCTTGAAAGAGAGGATGTGGACGGTGACGCCGATTGCCGTGAGGGCGAGCAACAACTGAGCCCACCAAAGGTGTTCGACAACGAAAAAAATACAATAAAGCATCGAGACCCACATCACAGAAATGGAAATAAGCTTGACTCTTAGGGGGATAGCACGATGCTCGCGGAAATTACGAATATACGGACCGAGACGTTTATTGGATAACAACCACGTATACAGTCGTGGCGAGCTACGGGCGTAAATCCCGGCAGCGAGCAGCAAAAAAGGCGTCGTGGGCATCAGCGGCAGAAAAATGCCGACGATGCCCAACGCCAAAGCCAAAGAACCAATAATGATACCAAGGGGCCTCAACTCCTTTTAATTGCCGCGCTTAATTAATTTCAACAACGAACGGCATTCGAGCCTGAACTTCTTCCGAATCGAGAGTGGAGCGAAGATACTCATACTGCTCGAAAGAATCGCCCAACTCGTCGCGAAGAACTGATGCACGAACGCGGGCGGCAAAACCGGAAAAGAACGCATCTATTCCCGTGGGAGTGGCTGAAACTTCGTAAATGCGGAAGTCATCGGCAACACCTACCCGGTCGGCAGCCAGAGAAAGAGCATCGACAAGGCCACCGAAACCATCTACAAGGCCGATCGGCTGAGCATCTACGCCAGCCCAAACACGACCCTGACCGATTGCATCGACAGCCTCGAAAGTCATATTACGACCCTCGGCGACGTGGCCTACGAATGTGGAGTAAGTCTCCTCTACGGATTTCTGGAAGTAGTTCAATTCGGCAGACGTGGGAGCGTGGAGCATCGAACCGAGATCGGAGTATGTGTTGGTCTTAACGACGTCTGTGGTGATACCGAGCTTGTTTTTCAGAGCAGGAGCAACGTTTGCAAACACACCGAATACACCGATGGAACCAGTGAGAGTAGTACGGTCGGCGTAGACGGCATCGGCAGGTGCTGCAATATAATATCCACCCGAAGCTGCCAGCGCGCCCATTGAAACGATGACGGGTTTTTCGGCCTTCAAAAGAGTGAGCTCGCGCCACATAACCTCCGAAGCGAGAGCACTGCCACCGGGAGAGTTGATGCGCAAAACCACAGCTTTGACATCTTTGTCTTTACGCGCTTTTTTGATCTTTTCGGTCATCGAAATATCGCCCACCTGACCCGAAGAGCCATTGCCGGAAACGATCTCGCCCTCGGCGTAAATTACCGCGATTTTGTTCTTCGACGATAAATTGGAAGGCGTAATCTGTTTAACATAGTCACCGAACGAAACGATCTTGGGCTCTTTCTCCTCTATCTCGCCATCTTTATCGACGCTGAAAGTAAGGTCGGTGGGTTCGCCGGAAGCCAGAGCCTGAAGCTCGGCCAGCACCTCGTCCTGATAACGCAGACCATCGACAAAGCCGAGATCGAGAGCTGCCTGGGGAGAATCTACAGCGAGAACATCGGCAAAATGCTGAAGGGCAGAAGGTTCGATATCGCGAGTTTCGGCAACGCCACTAACGATCTCGTTCCAAAGCGAACCCGTCATCTTCTCGTACTGCAGGCGATTTTCGGGGCTCATCTTCTCATTCAAAAACGGCTCGACAGCGCTTTTGAACGAACCATGGCGAACAACGATAGGTTCGATATCGAGTTTGTCCAAAAGGCCCTTATAAAATATCAACTCTGCGGAAAGACCCGTCCACTGAAGACCGCCGGCCGGATTAGCATAAACCTTGTCGGCCACAGAAGCGAACCAATAACCGATCTGACTCCAGTTTTCCTGATAGGCGACGATAAATTTACCGCTCTCTTTGAACTTCACCAACTCGGCGCGAAGTTCCTCGAGGGCAGCGAGCTGAACCGACGTGTTTTCATCGAAGTGCATATAAATACCCTCTATGCGATCGTCCGTGGTAGCAGTCTGAATGGCCTTAACCGCCTTCAGAAGCGAAGTATGCGAAGTAGTGCCGAACACGGAGCCAAACGCTCCCAAAGGAGAAACGGAAGGAGAATCGGTGATCGTGCCCAAATTGAGTTGCAGAACGGATTCGCGCTCGATTACGGTCTTGGATGAAGAACCCATCATTGCGATCATCCCTACGAAGATAAGAGTCTGGATCATCGCCAATACTCCCAAACCCACGATTACGGCGAGCAGGGAAGCAAGAAAAGTCTTTAAAAAATTCATTGTCTGTTCTCTGTTAGTTAATTGTTGGCACAAAGGTAAAAATAATTTTAGTACTTTTGTTTTGATTTGTTTTTATCATTGTTTCAACAATAGAAGGGTTAATAACAAGAACAAGAACAAGAAGATAACAATATCAACAGACATTATTGTTTTTATTATTTCTTTATTATTAAATGAAAAACAAAATAGAAAAAATAAAAGATTTGGTGAAGGCTAAAAATGCCGTGATCCTTGCACATTATTATACGAGACCGGAGGTGCAACAAGTGGCGGACTTTGTGGGTGATTCACTTGCGCTGTCGGTGGAAGCAGCAAGAACGAATGCGGATGCAATAGTGTTTGCAGGGGTATATTTTATGGCCGAAACGGCAAAGATCCTTTCGCCCGAAAAGACGGTGTTGATACCCGATCCGGAAGCAGGTTGTTCGCTGGCGAACTCCTGTCCGGCGACCCAGTTTGCGGCTTTCAGGGCGGAACATCCCGATGCTGTGGTTGTTTCGTATGTGAATACGACGGCAGAGATAAAAGCTCTTACCGATGTATGTTGCACATCGTCGAACGCTTTAGAGGTAATACGTTCGATTCCTGAGGATAAAGAGATAATCTTTGCGCCTGACCGTAATCTGGGATCCTGGCTGCAAAAGCAAACTGGAAGAGAAAATATGATCCTGTGGGAAGGAGCCTGTCACGTGCACGAAGAGTTTTCGCTGGAGGGGATCCTGGAGCTTCGTAAACAGCACCCAGAGGCGCCTATTTTGGCTCATCCGGAGTGTAAGCAACCCATCCTTATGGTGGCGGACTTCGTGGGCAGTACGGCGGCTATAATCGCTCGTGCGGGGGTGAATCCTGCGACGGAGTTCATAGTGGTGACCGAACCGGGGATCCTGCACGAAATGAAGCGACTGTATCCCCAAAAGACCTTCTATCCCGCTCCGGGAATAGACTCTACCTGTGGCTGCAACGATTGCCAATATATGAAAATGGTTACACTGGAAAAAATTGCCTCTGCGCTCGAAACAGGACAGTCGGAAGTGGTGGTGCCGGAACAAACAAGGAAGAAAGCCGAAAAAAGCATTCGTGGGATGCTGGAAATTAAGAGCTAAATACTACATTTGTAACTCTGCAACTTAAAAAACAAAAGAATATGAAAAAGTTATTGGTGGTTATTGTGGCGGTGGTGATGGCTCTGCCCGCTTGGGCGGACGAAGGAATGTGGCTGTTGCCATACCTTAGCAAGCTGAATATTAAAGATATGAAAGCCAAGGGATTGAAGCTCTCGGCAGAGGATATCTACAA
Organism: Alistipes sp. UBA934; assembly: GCA_002293535.1. Classification (GTDB taxonomy): domain Bacteria; phylum Bacteroidota; class Bacteroidia; order Bacteroidales; family Rikenellaceae; genus UBA940. The sequence continues at coordinate 189,224 of DBDK01000003.1, forward strand.
TGTGAACGGCAACTCCCTGAAAGACGCTATAGTGATCTTCGGGGGCGGTTGTACCGGTGAAGTCGTGTCGGCCGAAGGGTTGTTGCTGACGAATCACCACTGTGGATATGGTCAAATCCAGAGTCTGAGCACCGTGGAAAACGACTATCTGAAGAACGGTTTTTGGGCGATGTCGCGCGCCGAGGAGATTCCTGCGCCGGGCCTTGCGGTTACGTTTATACGCAGAATAGAGGATGTTACGGCACAGGTTTTGGGTGAAGCTGCCGAAATGGGTGTCGGGGCTGCTCGTGATGCGGCAGTTAATGCAGGCGTTGCAAAAGTAACCGAAGAGATGAAAGCGAAATATCCTGAATATAATGTGCGAGTACAGCCGTTTATGGGAGGAAATCAATTTTTTGCAACGATTTCGGAGACATATACCGATGTGCGTTTGGTGGGTACGCCTCCCGACTCGATGGGAAAATTCGGAGGAGATACCGATAACTGGATGTGGCCAAGGCATACGGATGACTTTTCGATGTTCAGAATCTATGCCGGTGAGAACAACAAACCTGCAGCTTATTCGCCTGATAACAAACCATATAAAGCACCTGTGCATTTGAAAATTTCGCTCAAAGGGGTCAAGGAGAACGATTTTACGATGATTATGGGTTTTCCGGGAAGCACGGGCAGGTATCAAACCCTTGCGCAGATGACCAGTTTGATGGAGGTGGATAATGCTACCCGCATCGAGGTTCGTGGCGAAAGATTAGCAATACTTTGGGAAGATATGGAAGCTGACCCTGCAGTGAGACTGAAGTATGCGGCGAAATATGCCTCGTCGTCGAATTACTGGAAGAACTCGATCGGGATGAACAAGGCGCTGATGGATAACAAGATATTGGAGAAACAGAAAGCGCTGGAAGAGAGATTCCAAGCTTGGGCCGAGGCTCGTGCCTCTTCGCCTATGCAATACGATCTTGCGTTGTCGAAAATTCGCGAAGCAGTAGAAGCAAAGTCTAATGCAGACAGAGTGGCGCAATTTCTCTACGAAGCGCTGTGGACAGGAAGCGAGATCGTATCCGTTCCTCAGAGAGTCGGGGCGATAATGAAGGTGGAAGAAGGAAAAGTAACGAACATAGATGAGGTGATGAAGGCGATGACGAAATTCTACAAGGACTACAACCTTGCAACCGATCGTCGCGCTTCGAAGCGTATGTTTGAGTTGGTGCGCGAAACACTGCCTGTGGAGAGCCTGCCTTCGTTGTACGCTCGTGTGGATGAAGATTTCAAAGGAGATATCGAAGCCTTCGTGGATAACCTTTACGACAATTCGATCTATACCTCACCCGAAAAACTGACCGCCGCACTGGAAAATTACGACGGAGCAGCGATGGATGCCGATCCGGCTCAGACAATACTTAATTCGGTTAGAAATAGCATATTACGTCTGCAAATGCAAATGCAGCCTCACGAAAAAACTATGACGGATTGGCACGGCGTTTACGTGAAAGGACTGACCGAAATGAATCCGGAGGAGAAATACTATCCGGACGCCAATTTTACTATTCGTTTGACCTACGGCCAAGTGCTGCCTTACGAGCCGCGTGATGGGGTTATCTATAAGTATTACACCACATTGAAAGGTGTGCTGGAGAAAGAAGATCTCTCCAATCCGCTGGAATTTACAGTGCCCGAAAAACTTAAGGAAGCTTATGCAACATCCGATTACGGTCGTTATGGTCAAAACGGAGAATTGAGACTCAATTTCTTGAGTAACAACGATATAACAGGAGGAAACAGTGGCTCGCCCGTTCTTAATAGCCGAGGTGAACTGATCGGTTTGGCATTCGACGGCAACTGGGAAGCAATGAGCGGTGACGTAGTTTTCGAACCAGAGTTGCAGAGGTGCATAAACCTCGATATACGCTATGTGCTGTGGACGATAGATAAGTTTGCAGGAGCAGGGCATCTGTTACGCGAAATGACCATAGTACAATAATAATGGAGGAGATCACGAAAGATGCGCCGGAGCGGTCGCTGAATTTTATCGAAGAGATCGTCGAAGAGTACATTGCCGGCGGAGGAAAGGAGCTACAAACGCGATTTCCGCCGGAACCCAACGGGTATTTGCACATTGGCCACGCGAAAAGTATCTGCCTGAATTTCGGACTGGCGAAGCGCTACGGAGGCAAGTGCAACCTGCGCTTCGACGACACGAATCCGGTGAAGGAAGATGTCGAATACGTAGACTCTATTAAGCAGGATATCAAGTGGTTAGGATTTGATTGGGCATTAGAGCGCTACGCTTCGGATTACTTTGAGCAGTTGTATGATTGGGGTGTGGAGTTAATTCGCAAGGGGCGTGCTTATGTCGATGATCAGACTCAGGAGCAGATTCGAGCCACGCGCGGGACGATCACTGAGCCAGGAACGAATTCGCCTTGGCGGGATCGGTCGATTGAAGAAAACTTGGATTTGTTTGCGAGGATGCGGGGTGGAGAATTCGAAGAAGGTTCACGCGTGCTGCGAGCGAAGATCGATATGGCCCACCCGAATATGTTGTTTCGTGATCCGATCCTATACCGCATTATTCACGCCTCGCATCATCGCACGGGCGACAAGTGGTGTATCTATCCGATGTACGACTTTGCACACGGCCAAAGTGATAGTATAGAGAGGGTTACGCATTCGATTTGTACTCTTGAGTTTGCAGTTCACAGGCCTCTGTATGACTGGTTTATAGAAGAATTGGGCATTTTCCCATCGCATCAATATGAGTTTGCACGACTGAACCTTACCTATACCATAATGAGTAAGCGGAAGCTGCTTTTGTTGGTGCAAGAGGGCTACGTGAATGGTTGGGACGATCCTCGGATGCCAACTATTTCGGGTATGCGCCGGAGAGGATATACCCCTGCGGCGATCCGTGCTTTTGCCGAGCGAGTCGGAGTTGCCAAGCGCGATAACGTGATAGACCTTGGATTGTTGGAATTCTCTGTTCGAGAGGATTTAAATCGTGCGGCCCAACGTCGAATGGCAGTTGTAAATCCGCTGAAGGTGGTGATCACGAATTTTAGCAATTGTTCCACGGAGAACATTCGGTGCGTGAATAATCCGGAGGACGAGAGTGCAGGAACACGCGAAGTGCCGCTGACAAGGGAAATTTATATTGAGCGAGACGACTTTATGGAAGATCCACCCAAGAAGTTTTTCCGTTTATCACCCGGAAACGAAGTGCGTCTAAGGTATGCCTATCTGATTCGTTGTGATGAAGTGATTCGGGATCCTTCTACGGGAGAGATTGTCGAGCTGCACTGCACGTATGATCCCCAGTCGGCGGGCGGCGGGTCGTCGGATGGGCGGAGAGTCAAAGGGGTGATCCATTGGGTGTCCGTACCGACGGCTGTCGAGGCGGAGGCAAGGCTCTACTCTACCCTGTTTACGAAGGAAAATCCGGACGATTGTGCTCCTGACAAGACGTTTCTCGATCATTTGAATCCTGAATCACTGGTTGTTTCGCGAATTTTGATGGAACCGTCGCTTGCTTCTGCAGCTGTCGGAGAGACATTTCAGTTCGAACGTATAGGATATTTCTGTAAGGATGCGGACTCGACAGATGGAGGGTCGGTCTTCAATAGGACTGTGACACTAAAAGATTCGTGGGGGAAACAGCAATAAAGATGGGTTCACGTTGTTCCACGTGGAACAGAAGGTCGCAACTACTAGGATGATCTTAGCGACCGAAATAAACCAGTAATACGTTAATGTCCGCGGGTGAGACGCCAGGAATACGGGATGCGTGGCCAATGGTAGTCGGGCGCAGTCGCGAGAGTTTTTGACGAGCTTCTGTGGTAAGTGAGGAGAGAGAGGTAAAGTCGAAACCGTCAGGAATTGTAACTTCTTCGAGGCGATGGAGCTTCTCTGCGATGAGTTTTTCACGTTCGATATAGCCGCGATACTTGATTTCGATCTCAACCTGCTCGATCTCCTCTGTAGTAATTCCGTGTTTTGCGATGAATTCGGCAAGAGCAGTGAGGAATGGAGTGTCTTCGGGGGAGAGACCTGCGAGATCAAGAAGAGAGATTTCGTTGCGAGAAAGTACAAAATCAAGCTTGCGACCTTGGGTTAAAGGAGTGGAATTGTGCGAAATCAAATAATCCTGTAAATCCTCCGGAGCGACACTGAGTGAATGCACGAAACTTTTAAGCGATTCTACGCGCGATTTTTTTTGCTCGAAAAAGCCCCATCTTTTATCATCCACAAGTCCGATTTCGCGTCCTTTTGGCGTAAGTCTCAAATCGGCGTTGTCCTGTCGAAGCAAAATCCGATACTCGGCGCGACTCGTGAACATTCGGTATGGCTCATCGACTCCCTTTGTGACGAGGTCATCTATCAGTACGCCGATATATGCCTCATCTCGACGTAGGACGAAAGGCTTATCTCCCTGCAGTGCGATATGGGCGTTGATTCCAGCCATAAGTCCCTGAGCAGCAGCCTCTTCGTAGCCAGTAGTGCCGTTGATCTGACCTGCAAAATAGAGGCCCGGGACAAGGCGCGTTTCGAGTGTATGGAGTAGCTGAGTGGGCGGAAAGTAGTCATATTCAATCGCATAGCCCGGACGGAACAGATGGACGTTCTCCAGTCCCTCGATTTGGCTCAGCGCTGCCATCTGCACCCGCCAAGGGAGAGACGACGAGAAACCGTTGAGATAATATTCGGTGGTTGTAATTCCTTCAGGCTCAAGGAAAAGCTGATGTGAATCCTTATCGGCAAAGGTACGCAACTTATCCTCGATGCTGGGGCAATAGCGCGGCCCCACCCCGCGGATAGTGCCGTTGAACAGAGGTGAGTCCGCAAATCCGGTGCGCAAAGTCTCGTGAACCGCGAGTGAAGTATTTGCGATGAAGCAAGGGAGTTGTTCGGTAACAGGCTGTGTCTGAGGCGAAAAAGAGAATTTGGATGGATCTGCGTCTCCGTCTTGACGAGAAAGTTTGTCGAAATTTATGGTTCGTCCGTCGAGCCGGGCCGGAGTGCCGGTTTTCATTCGTCCGACTTCGAATCCGAGGTCTACAAATTTGTTTGTCAATCCTTTAGAGGAGCTCTCCCCTGCCCTGCCGCCTTCGACTTGTGAACGTCCAACGTGGATCAATCCGCCCAGGAAAGTGCCGGCAGTGAGGATTACGGCCCGTGCGCGAAATTCAACACCAAGAGCAGTCTTGACTCCAAATGAGCCTTCTTTTTCTGATGTCAAACCTGCTGCGTAGCTTGAATCGCCGTCGGTGTTCCGACCTACGAGCAAATCGACCACATTGTCCTGCCAAAGAAAAAGGTTTGGGGTGGTTTCGAGCGTGTGGCGCCAAAGAGCCGAAAACTGCGTCTTATCGCACTGGGCGCGCGGACTCCACATTGCCGCGCCTTTTGATCTGTTGAGCATCCGAAACTGGATGGTACTGCGGTCGGTGATGATTCCCATTTGCCCTCCCATAGCATCTATTTCTCTAACGATCTGACCTTTAGCAACTCCACCGACGGCAGGATTACACGACATAGCTGCCACCTTGGACAAATCCATAGTCACGAGCAGCACTTGCGAACCCAGTCGTGCCGCTGCGACGGCCGCTTCACAGCCTGCGTGACCTGCGCCGATAACGATGATGTCGTAGGTCAGCTGCATACGGAGAGATTTTCGTTGATTTTTGCGGAGATAAGATCGCGGAAATCTTCTGAAGGACAGACATTTATGATTTCAGCGATGAAGCCTTCGAGCTGCATTCGGCGTGCCTCTGATTCGCTGATTCCGCGCTGACGCATATAGTAAATTGCGTCCTCGTCGAGCCTGCCAATCGTTGCCCCGTGGGAACATTTGACGTCGTCGGCATAAATTTCGAGTTGCGGGCTGGTCGTGATGCGCGCCGAATCGGAAAGCTGAATGTTTCGACTATATTGTTGGGCATCAGTATGTTGAGCATCGCGAGCTACAAAAATTGTGCCTGAGAAAGAACCGGCTGCAGATCCGGAAACGATGCCTTTGACGAGCTGCCGGCTGGTGGTGTCGGGAGCCAAGTGATTGACACGCACATTTATAGAGGCATTGCCCACGAAGAGTCCGTGTAGGTTCACAGAAGCGTGAGGGCCGACGAGATCGACCGTGAGCGAAAGTTGCGCCGAGTCGGTCGGAACGCCTCCGAGTGCGAAGGCGACCAAGTGCAGATCTTGACCGGCTTCGACCTTGAAATTCAGGCTTTTAGAACCCGATTCAACAAGAATGGGTTCCGGAAATGAGCCAGTCATAGCCGTCGGATTCGAGTTTGAGGGCGAGCTCGCGAGTGCCCGAATGGATGATGCGACCCTTGTAGAGCACGTGCACGAAGTCGGGCACGATGTAGTCCAAAAGTCGCTGATGATGAGTGATTAACACGATTGCGTTGTCGGGCCGGCGCAGGCGCGAAACTCCCTCGCCCACCACCCTCAGCGCGTCGATATCGAGCCCGGAGTCGGTTTCGTCGAGCACGGCAAGGCGTGGTTCCAGCATTGCCATCTGGAAAATCTCGTTCTTTTTCTTCTCGCCGCCGGAAAACCCCTCATTCACCGAGCGCGAAATCATCGCCGGATCGAGCTCCACAAGGGCGGCCTTTTCGCGAGTAAGGCGCAGGAATTCTGTAGTATTAAGTAGCTGCAGACCAAGGTGTTTACGTCGTTCGGCCACGGCAGCTTTCATAAAATTTGCCATAGACACGCCGGGAATTTCTACCGGATACTGGAAGCCGAGAAAAAGACCCTCGCGGGCACGCTCCTCGATGCTGACAGAGAGCAAGTCGAGCGGTGTGGAAGATGTTTTGGGAGAGAACGTGACGCTGCCACCAGTGACCTCGAAGCGCGGATTGCCCGCCAACACAGAGGCCAGCGTACTTTTGCCGGATCCGTTGGGGCCCATTATGGCGTGAACCTCGCCGGCTGCGACTTCGAGATTAATCCCCTTGAGGATCTCACGAGTGTCATTTAAATCGCGGTCGGCGTTCCGACCACGACCTGCCACGGAAGCGTGCAAGTTGCTTATTTTGAGTAATTTATTCATTGACGTAATAATAAAAATAGCTGCCGGCATTCCGGCTAACCAACACTTCCTTCTAATGAAATTGCCAACAACTTTTGTGCCTCGACAGCGAACTCCATCGGCAATTTGTTCAACACTTCGCGTGCATATCCACCGACTATCAACCCGACTGCATCCTCGACGGCAAGACCTCGTTGACCGAGATAAAAGAGCTGATCCTCATTGATTTTGGAGGTAGTGGCCTCGTGTTCGACAATGGCAGATGCGTTGTTCGTTTCGATGACCGGAAAAGTGTGTGCTCCGCACTTGTCGCCCACGAGAAGTGAGTCACACTGGGAATAGTTACGCGCACCTTCGGCACGTCTGGCCACCTGTACCAGGCCTCGATAAGAGTTTTCGCTCTCGCCTGCCGAGATGCCCTTCGAAACGATGCGGGAGCGGGTGTTTTTGCCCAAATGGATCATCTTTGTGCCAGTGTCCGCCTGCTGGCGGCCAGCGGTCATTGCCACGGAGTAAAATTCGCCTACAGAGCCATCTCCGGCCAGGATGCACGAAGGATATTTCCACGTGATGGCCGAACCGGTCTCGACCTGAGTCCACGACAGGCGCGAATTGTCGCCTTTGCACAAACCTCTTTTGGTGACGAAGTTAAAGACTCCGCCACGACCCTCTTTGTCGCCCGGATACCAGTTCTGAACGGTGCTGTACTTCACCTCGGCGTCTTTGTGTACGACAATCTCGACCACCGCTGCGTGGAGCTGATTTTCATCACGTTGCGGTGCCGTACAACCCTCCAGATAACTAACGTAAGAACCCTCCTCGGCGACGATCAGTGTGCGCTCGAACTGCCCCGTGCCCGCCGCGTTGATGCGAAAATAGGTCGAAAGTTCCATCGGTGCGCGAACCCCCTTCGGAATATAGCAAAACGACCCATCGGAAAACACGGCGGCATTAAGCGCTGCGTAAAAGTTATCTGTATGTGGAACGACACTTTCAAGATACTTTTGCACCAGCTCCGGGTAGTCGCGCACGGCCTCAGACATAGAGCAAAAAACGATTCCTTTCTCGGCCAGAGTATCTTTAAATGTGGTTTTGACCGATACCGAATCCATCACTGCATCAACAGCAACGCCCGCCAGCATCATCTGCTCCTCCAGCGGAATACCCAGTTTGTTGAACGTGTCTATGAGCTGCGGATCCACCTCGTCCATCGACTTTTTGGTGGCGGTTCGGGGCGCTGCGTAATAGATAATATCTTGAAAATCAATATCAGGGATCTTCAAATGAGCCCAAGTAGGAGGTGTTAGAGTGAGCCAATGTCGATATGCTTTCAAACGACGCTCCAACATCCAGGCGGGTTCCTCTTTTTTCGCTGAAATAAGTTTGATAATCCGCTCGTTAAGGCCACAAGGAATGGTCTCCGTGTCGATATCCGTCACGAAACCATACTCATACTCGCGGTCGGCGAGCTGGTCTATCAACTCGTTCATTTCGAGGACAAAGGTAGGAAATATTTACGAATTGCGGCGGCACGGGATGGGCCGACGACTTCGGCAAGGGAATCGGATGAGCTTTCGGAAGGAGAGACAAGGGCGACCGCGCGGATAGCAGAGACGCTTTTAAATGCGTTGAGCAGCTGGGCTATGGTCTTGGGGCCGATGCCGGGGATGTTTTCAAGCTCCGAATGAATAAAATCGGCCGAGCGTTTGTTGCGGTGGAACGTAATGCCGAATCGGTGAGCCTCGTCGCGGATGTGCATCAAAACTTTGAGCGGTTCGCCGCCACGTTTGAGATAATAGGGCATCGGGTCGCCGGGGAAAAACACCTCCTCGATGCGCTTGGCGAGCCCCACGAGAGGGACGCGATCGGCGATGCCAAGTTCTTGAAACACACCGAAGGCTGCTGAAAGTTGGCCCTTGCCTCCATCGACGACAACCAGATCAGGAAGGAGGTCGCCCTCAGCTAAAAGGCGGGAGTAACGCCGATGGACAATTTCGCGCATCGAAGCGAAGTCATCAGGCCCCGTGACCGTTTTGATGTTGAAGTGACGATACTCTTTTCGTGCGGGCTTGGCATCGCGGAACACGACGCACGATGCGACAGGATGAGTGCCGCCGAGGTTGGAGTTGTCGAAACACTCGATCCAACGAGGTGGCCGATCAAGATGCAACTCGCGCTGTAAGGCATCCAAGACACGATTCGTAGCTTTTTCGGGATCTTTTATTTCGAGGTTCTTAAGCTGCTCGGCGCGATAGATGCGGGCATTTTTCTCGGCAAACTCCAACAGTCTCAATTTCTCACCACGCCTGGGAACACTGAATTTTTGTTCGGGAAACAGTGCTTTTTCGGGTAGGAACGGAAGCACGATTTCGCGAGCAAGGGGACCGGCAATTTTCTCCTGAATCTGTTGAATTGCCGTGGTGAGTATTCTTGCAGGGTCTTGTTCGGCGCCGAGGACGAGTTGCACGGTGAAAGAATTGATGACGGTTCCTCGTTTGATACGGGCGAAGTTACAATAGGCAACATCTTCGTCCACAACCAATGCAAAAACATCCAAATCGCCGAGAGATGAGCTGGCTATCACTGACTTTGATGTGTAGTTTTCGAGCAGATCGAGGCGATGTTTGTACGCCGCGGCGTGCTCGAATTTCAACTCGGCTGCGGCTTGTTTCATTGCCGTGGTGAGCGCGCGGCGAATCGGCCCCAACTCGCCGCGCAACATCGCGCGTGCCATCTCGACGAGCTCATTATACTCTCCCTCAGATTGTTTACCGGCGCAAGGGCCGCGACAATTTCCCAGGTGATATTCGAGGCAGGGACGGTATATTCCCTTTGCTATCTCCTCCGGAGCCAAATTTAGCTTGCAAGTGCGGAACCCGAACACTGCGTGAAGGATCTCTAACAAGTTACGCTGCACGCCGATAGAGGCATAAGGGCCAAAGTAAGCCGACCCGTCCCTGACTACACGCCGTGTGGAGAGAATGCGCGGAAAAGGTTCCCGCTTAAGCACGATCCAAGGATAGGTCTTGTCGTCCTTGAGCATCGCGTTGTAGCGTGGCTGAAGCGTCTTGATGAGCGAGTTTTCGAGAAGCAATGCATCGGTCTCGGAGCCCGTAACAATGTGGCGGATCTCTACCGCCTTCTTGACCATCACGCGGATCTTGGAGGGCAGGCGGTTTTCGACAAAGTACTGAGACACACGCTTTTTCAGTGCCTTTGCCTTACCGACATACAACACTATTCCGTCTCCATCGACGAACTGATAAATCCCCGGCAGCACCGGCAACGCGGCAGCCTGCTCGCGTAGTGGGGTATGTTTTTCGGCGGACATAGTATCACAAAAATAGCAAAAATTACTATCTTTGTGGGCTATGAAAGAGAAGATTAATGAAGTGATCGCTCAGGTAGAAGCCTTTTCGAGCCGTGCTGCGAGCGAAATTGAGGATTTCCGGATCCGGATGCTGGGTAAAAAGGGTGTGGTGACGATGCTGATGGAGGAGTTCAGGGAAGCGGCCCCGGAAGTAAAACGCGAGTTGGGCCAAAAACTCAACGAACTTAAAAACAAAGCTTTAGAACGAGTGAACGAACTCAAAGCTGCGGCAGGTTCGGATGCCGGTGCGGTAAAAATAGGCGACGTAGGCGATATGACCCGTCCCGGTGGGGGAACCGCCGAACCGATGGGAAGCAGGCATCCTATATCGCTGGTACGCAACCAGATAGTAGATATTTTCGATCGTCTGGGCTACACCGTGGCTGACGGGCCCGAAATCGAGGACGATCACCACGTCTTCACGGCGCTCAATTTTGCTCCCGAACACCCCGCGAGGGATATGCAGGACACGTTTTTCATCGAGAAAAATCCCGACGTATTGCTGCGGACGCACACGAGTTCGATCCAGGTGCGCGTGATGGAGAGCGGGCAGCCCCCGATCCGTGTGATCTGTCCGGGTCGCGTATTCCGAAACGAGGCTATTTCGTATCGTGCACACTGTATTTTCCATCAGGTAGAAGGGCTCTATATAGATGAGAGCGTGTCGTTTGCGGATCTGAAGCAAACGTTGCTGCATTTTGCGCGCGAGATGTTCGGTGAGACGACGCAGATCAGGTTGAGACCCTCGTATTTTCCGTTTACCGAGCCGAGTGCCGAGATGGATGTGTCGTGCAACCTGTGTGGCGGCAAGGGCTGTCCCGTGTGCAAGGGTACCGGCTGGTTGGAGATTATGGGCTGCGGAATGGTCGATCCTAACGTGCTTGAAGCCTGCGGAATAGACAGCAAGCGCTACAGCGGTTTTGCCTTTGGAATGGGGGTGGAACGCATCGCGATGCTCAAATACGGTGTGGGTGACCTGAGGTTGTATTTCGAGAACGATGTTCGCTTCCTTCACCAATTCGATGCTGCTATTTAGTCTCATACTGTTACTTGCTGAACCTCCAGTTATGCCTTATACTGAAGGAATTAGGCTTATGGCAGAGGAGAGGCCCACGGAAGCGCTGGCCAAGTTCGAAGAAGCGCTGCAGTTGGCACCCGACCACGATCCATCGCTATTCGAGGCGGCCGGGGTATTGGCTATACAAGGCGACGAGTTACAGGCTTTGGAATATTCGTCGCGAGCGATTGCATTGGATCCTGAAAATCGCTGGTACAAAGAACAGTACAGTCGTCTAATGTCTTTGCTCGACATTCGTTTGGGCCGTGCAGTAAGAGCGGGTGACACAGACCACGCATTAGCGATCGCGGCGGCGAAGTATGCCCGACCTGAAACGGACAAGATGGAGAGTTACTTCGTGAAGGCCAGTATTTTACAGATGGACGGCAGGCTCAAGGAGGCACGCAAAACGTTGTCGGGAGCGCTGAAAGAAGCCACTACCGACTCGTTGCGTAGTGAGATTTATGGTGCCATCGGATCGCTGTGGCACGAAGAGGGTGACGACAAAAAGGCCTTCGCCGAGTATGAAAAAGCTCTTTTGTTTAATCGCAATAATGCGTTGGTACTTAACAACTATGCCTACTATTTGGCTGTTGGGGGACAAGAACTGGACAGGGCGCTTGGAATGGCTTCACGGGCGGTGAAATTGCGCGAAAACGACCCGACGTATTTGGACACGTATGCGTGGGTGCTCTATAAATTAGGCGATTATGCCGAGGCCAAAAAGGTGATGCAAAGAGCCTTGCCGCTTGACACGGCGGGTAATCCGGAGCTACTGCAACACTATGGCGACATTCTTGCGGCACTGGGGGACGAATTTATGGCAGAGGTTTATTGGAGACGTGCGAAGGAGGCGGGCGAGAAAAAATGAGACGGGTGGTGGTCATAGCGATGTTGCTGATTGCTGCGATGTTGGGTGTGGCAGGAATGCTGGCCGGAGCGTTTGCACAGGACCCCGGAATCGCTTCGCAAGAAGAAACGATTCGTCGTGCGCGACAACAACTGGCTGAAATAGAACGACTTTCGGGAGAAAACACGAAGCAAACAACCTCCTCTGAGCGCGCTTTGGCCATTGCGCGTAACAAGATCGGGGCCGAGCGGCGAATAGTACAGGGACTTGACAGGCAGGCGGGCGATCTGTCATCGAAGATAAATGCCGACGAAAGGCAGATAAAAGAACTTGAGAATCAGCTCGTCAGGCTCAAAAAAGAGTACGCAGAGGCGATCTATTCGGCGTGGAAAAACCACAAACTGAATACCGCCACGGCGTTTCTGTTGGCTGCGCGCGACTTTAACGATGCCACGCGCAGGCTGAGCCACCTGAGACGCTATAACGGCGTGAGAGTCAATAAGGGGGCTGAGATAGATTCGTTGGGTAAAGAATTGCAGGCCGAAGTAGAGCGACTGGGTGCGTCGAAGGATACGTTAGATGGACTGAAAGCCCAAAGCCAGGCGGCACTTTCGACCCTGACCAAGAGCGAAACTTCATATCAATCGACGCTTAAGAAGCTGAATGCCAATAAAAAGAAATTGGAGGCGGATGCCAAAAAAGAGCGAGACAAGATTGCCGCTGCCCAGCGTGAGATCGACCGGATAATTGCTGCTCAGGCAGCAGGTAGGGGCGAGGTAGATGTGGTGTTGTCTGGCAAATTCGAGGACAACAAGGGACGCTTGCCCTGGCCGGCCGGCGGTGCAGGCACGGTTTTGGCCCACTTCGGCGCTAACAGGATGGCCGACGGAATTACGCGAGACGAGAAGGGAATTACGATCGCTACCCAAGCCGGTGCACAGGTGAAAGCGGTATTCGAGGGTAAGGTGACAGGGGTATACAACATCGGGCAGTTCGACAAATGCGTCACAGTGCGCTCCGGCAGCTATATCGTGTTGTATGGAAACCTGACAGACACGCGTCTGAAAACAGGTGACCAGGTTGCTATAAATCAGGTTGTTGGACGAATAAACAGTTCCGCAAGTGAGGAGCGACACGTATTGTTACTGCAAATTTGGCGTGAGACGACGCCTCTAAATCCGGAAGAATGGCTGCGAAAGTGAGATTTTACGCGGACGGATCGGATTTTCAACTGAGGAACAAGGCGCGGATAAAGGAGTGGCTGCGGCAATGTGTTGAAGAAGAGGATTTTAAACTCTATTCGGTGAATTTTATTTTTTGCTCTCAGGGACGGCATTTGGAAATTAATCGTCAGTTTTTAGGGCACGACTGGGCGACGGATGTAATTACGTTCGATTACAGTGAAGGGTTGGTGGTGAGTGGGGATATTTTTATTGATCCTGTTACAGTGGCCGAAAATGCTGAAAACCTGTGTATTGCGCCGGCTGTCGAAATGCGTCGGGTGATGGTTCACGGGGTGTTACACCTATGTGGGCATAACGACAAAACCTCGCGTGAGCGAAGGGCGATGAGAGCGTTGGAGGATCATTATTTGAGAAAATATTATGCGAGCGTTTGACATAGAGCAGGTCAGGGCAGATTTTCCGATCCTTGGGCGACAAGTTTACGGTCGGCCGTTGGTATACTTGGATAACGCAGCCACGACTCAAAAACCGCGGCGTGTGCTCGCGGCGATGGAGGATATATATCTGACTGTCAATGCAAATGTACATCGTGCCGAGCACGCCCTGGCTGCTGAGGCGACTGCGCTTTACGAGGCTGCACGCGACACTGTGGCGGAGTTCATCGGTGCGGAGCATCGTGAGGAGGTTATCTTCACTTCTGGGACGACGATGGCGCTTAACGTGGTTGCAAAAGGGCTTGTAAATCAGGGAGATAACGTTATTGTGAGCGAAGCCGAACATCACTCGAATATTGTGCCTTGGCAATTGGCCGGTGCGCAGATTCGGGTGTTACCGATCGGAGAAGATGGCTTGCCACAGATCGAACGACTGGAGGAACTCATCGACGATCGTACGCGAGCGGTTGCTGTTACTCAGTGTTCCAATGTGTTAGGTACGCGACCCGATATTGCCGGAATTGTGAAAATAGCCCACAAGCACGGAGTAGCGGTGGTAGTGGACGGGGCACAGGGGACAGTGCACGAAAAAGTGAATGTCAGCAAGTTAGGATGCGATTTCTACGCTTTTTCGGGTCACAAACTCTATGGACCTACGGGTATTGGGGTGTTGTGGGGGCGGCGAGAGTTACTGGAAAACCTTCCGCCGATGATGGGAGGAGGTGATATGGTTGCACCACAAGAAGTTACGTTTGCACGATCGCAATTTGCCGAATTACCGTTCCGATTCGAAGCCGGTACAAGCAATTACGTGGGGGCAGTAGGATTGGCCGAGGCGATAAGATATTTGAGCGAATTCGATCCGCACGACATAGAACGCCACGAGCGAGAATTGCTCGAAATTGCGACAAATGAGTTGCTGAAGATCAACGGATTGCAGATATACGGCGGGATAGACAGCAGGGCACCGATCGTGTCGTTCAACGTCGATGGGGTACATCCCTCTGACATAGGGCAAATTCTTGATAAACAGGGAATAGCGATACGTACGGGTATGCATTGTGCTCAACCGTTGGTGGAACATTTTGGGGTAAGCTCGATGTGTCGTGCGTCGTTCGCACTATATAATACTAAACAGGAGGCAATTGCGCTGGCGCAAGGGGTCGAAAAAGCCGTAAAAATGATATGCCGCTGATTGTTTTGGAGGGGCTCGACGGGGCCGGAAAATCGACGCAATTGCATCTGCTGCGTGAATGGGCGGCCGAAGAAGGCTATACTACTGAGTATATGCACTTTCCTCGCACAGACACGCCTTTATATGGCGAAAATATAGCACGGTTTTTGAGGGGTGACTTTGGTGACAATGTCGATCCGTATACCCTTGCGTTGCTGTTTGCTGGCGACAGAATGGAAGCCGCGCGGACAATTGAAGAGTGGTTGGCAGACGGAAAATGGGTGTTTTTGGATCGTTATGTTTACTCTAACGTTGGTTTTCAATGTGCAAAATTGGATAAAGAATCGGCACGTAACAGATTGAAAGATTGGATATTGGAGTTGGAATTCGAGATTTATGCGATTCCGCGACCGGATGTTTCGCTGTTTCTCGATGTACCGTTTCGGTTTACCGAGGCACGCCTGACGGGGCAGCGACGGGGCAGTGATCGTGACTATTTAGATGGTGCGCGGGATGTGCACGAATCGTCGCTGGAGCTCCAGAGGCGAGTTCGCGAGGTGTATCTCGATGCAGCACGTAACGATCAAGCACTTAAAGTGATAGATTGTAGTGACGGGGCGGGAGCTATGTTGCCGCCAGAGAAAATTTTCGAGAAAATAAAGGCAGAAATTGTATGAAATGGGTTGTCGTTATATGCCGGCTTTTGTTGGGCTTGACATTCGTGTTTTCGGGGTTTGTTAAAACCATCGACCCGTGGGGTACGGCACTGAAAATCACTGAATATCTGAACGTTTGGGGCATCGGCGGCTTGCTGGGAGATGGCGATGGACTGAGAATTGCTGCGTCGATCGTGATGTGTGCCGCCGAATTTACGCTCGGATTAATGCTGCTGTTGGGGGTATGGAAGCGCTTCTCGGCGTGGGCGGCCTTGGCAGTAATGTGTGTCTTTACAGTTGTTACTTTTCTGAGTGCCACGGTGTTACCTGTGGAGGAGTGCGGCTGTTTCGGCGATGCGATCACGTTGAGCCCGTGGGCTTCTTTCGGAAAAAATGTTGTACTGTTAGCTCTCGCGTTAGTGGTGTGGGTGGCAACGGTCACGACCACGATGGTTGCAGGTTACGTAAAAGGGTCACATAAGCGAAAGGAGTGGCCTGCAGTGGTGGTATTTACCTGTTTGACAGTTGGTTTGGGTGTATGGTGCTATCGCCATCTGCCACTCATCGACTTTCTGCCTTACAAGGTGGGCACCGATCTGCGTGAAGCGCGATTCGGCGAGAGCGAAGGGGGTGACATCCGTCTGCGCGAATTCACGATCTTTAATGCCGACGGAGACGGAACTTGGGATTTGTTGAATGATCCGGGACGCACTTATCTATTGATGGTTAGCAAATTGGAAAACGTAACGCCACGTGTGAAAGTGCAATTCGAGAAGATGGCGCAGGCAGCAAGCGGGCGTGTGATAACCGTGACCTCCTCGCCGATTCCGGACGGGCTTGCAGATACTTATAACCTCGACTCCGGAACAATGATCACGATGTTGAGGGCGCGAACAGGTGTTGTGGTGCTCGAAAACGGCATCATTGTCGATAAAAAAC
Organism: Alistipes sp. UBA934; assembly: GCA_002293535.1. GTDB lineage: Bacteria > Bacteroidota > Bacteroidia > Bacteroidales > Rikenellaceae > UBA940. Next base: position 205,924 of record DBDK01000003.1, read on the forward strand.
AGATAAACTGATGGTATTTTTTAAGTTTTTATTCATAACGCTGGTTGTGGTATGGTTTGTGGGACTGATCATTCGCGCCACCTTTAGCCGTTGGTTACGCAAAAATGCCGAGGCATACAACCGTGCTGCTGACAAAGCTCGCAAGGAGTCCGCCAGACAAGCACGCGATGCTAGGCGTCGAGAAGGCGACGTGACGGTGGAAAGAATGGCTGCGGCAGCCGAAAAGCAGGTAGCTCGCGGCGTAGGAGAATATGTTGAATACGAAGAAGTTAGCATAGAGGAAACAAGCGAAGAAGAGTAAAGAGTCGTGATTCGTCGGTTTTTAGCCCTGTTGGGTAGCTATTTTGTGTTGATGGGGAAGGTTTTCTCTCGTCCTGAAAAAGCGCGCATCTACCGCCACAGAATGATGGTCGAGATGGAGGCTATCGGTTATAATTCAATAATAATCACTGCGATAATCTCCATTTTTATGGGTGCGGTGGTAGCGTTGCAGATGTCGATCAATCTCGACGAGGGGTTCATTCCGCGCTCGCTCATTGGCTATGCCACGCGCGAAACAATGATTTTGGAGTTCTCCTCGACCGTGGTGGCGCTGATTTTGGCCGGCAAAGTAGGGTCGAGTATTGCGTCGGAGATCGGTACTATGCGCATTACAGAACAGATTGATGCTCTGGAGCTTATGGGGGTAAATTCAGCTTCTTACCTGATCTTGCCAAAGATAGTCAGCGCCGTTGTTTTCTTCCCATTCCTGTGCATTCTTAGCATTTTGATCGGTACGGTCGGGGGTTATCTTGTTTCAGCGCTTACCGGGGTTGTGCTTCCGGGCGACTTCATAGAGGGACTGCATTTGGATTTCAAGCCGTGGTCGATCATCTATGCACTTATCAAAACCGCAGTATTTGCGTTTATAATTACTTCTGTCTCTTCGTTTTACGGATATTACGCCAAGGGTAATTCACTCGAAGTAGCCCGTTCGTCCACCAGCGCAGTCGTTGCCAGCAGTATCTCTATATTGCTCTTCAATCTGATCCTAACTCAATGGCTGTTAATATGATCCGCGGCGAGCACATAGTCAAGAGTTTCGATGGGCGGCGGGTGCTGGACAATATCTCGGTGGCGTTCGACAAGGGCAAAACCAACCTGATAATCGGCCGAAGCGGGTCGGGTAAGACACTGTTAATGAAGTGCTTGGTGGGTCTTGTGAAGCCTGACAGCGGTGAGATCTGGTACGACAAAACTCTCTTCTCGAAGCTCGATTTCAAGGGACTCAAGACGATAAGACAGGAGATGGGGATGATTTTTCAGGGAGGTGCATTGCTTGACTCCTCGACCGTGGAAGAAAATATTCGCCTGCCGCTGGATTTGTTCACAAACCGCTCGGAGGCCGAAAAGCAGGAGCGTGTGGATTTTTGTCTGGAACGTGTTGCGCTCAGGGACGCGAACAAACTTTACCCCTCCGAGCTCAGCGGCGGGATGGTCAAAAGGGTGGCTATTGCGCGAGCTATCGTGATGAATCCCAAGTACTTGTTCTGCGACGAACCCAATTCAGGCCTTGATCCTATCACCGCCGGCCTCATCGACGAACTCATCAGCGAGATCACCCACGAGTACGACATCACCACGATTATGAACACTCACGATATGAACTCTGTGATGACCATCGGCGAGAAGATCGTATTCCTGCACGACGGTCAAAAACACTGGGAGGGCACCCGCCACGATATTTTAAACACCACCGACCCCGAATTGAAAGAATTTGTGTCAAATATTAAAAAAATTTAATTATATTTGCCACTGCGAAAAACCTAACAAACAAACTCAAAAAATTATGGCAAAAATCAAAATCGGTATCAATGGCTTCGGGCGCATTGGTAGGTTAGTTTTCAGGGCTGCCTGCGAGCACGCGGCAGAAGTCGAAGTAGTAGGCATTAACGACCTCATCACAGTCGATTATATGGCGTATATGTTGCGCTACGACTCGATCCACGGCCAGTTCAAAGGCACGATCGAAGTTAAGGACGGCAATCTGGTCGTGAATGGTAAAAGCATCCGTGTGACCGCTGAAAAAGACCCCGCAAACCTCAAATGGGATGCCGTAGGCGCAGAATACGTGGTAGAATCTACAGGTCTGTTCCTCACCAAGGAAACCGCCGAGGCTCACATCAAGGCCGGCGCAAAGCGCGTGGTTATGTCTGCTCCCAGCAAGGACGACACCCCGATGTTCGTTATGGGCGTGAACAACAAGAGTTACAAGGGCGAAGCCATCGTTTCGAATGCTTCTTGCACCACCAACTGCTTGGCTCCCCTTGCAAAGGTTATTCACGACAAGTTCGGTATCGTCGAGGGTCTTATGACAACCGTTCACGCTACCACGGCAACTCAGAAAACCGTCGATGGCCCCAGCGCCAAGGACTGGAGAGGTGGTCGCGCCGCTGCCGGTAACATCATCCCCTCTTCGACAGGTGCAGCCAAGGCTGTGGGTAAGGTTATCCCCGCGCTCAATGGCAAATTGACCGGTATGGCTTTCCGTGTTCCCACGTTGGACGTTTCGGTTGTCGATTTGACTTGCCGCCTCGAAAAGGCTGCTTCTTACGACGAGATCTGCAAGGCTATTAAGGCTGCTGCCGATGGTGAACTGAAGGGAATCCTGGGCTACACCGAAGATGAAGTAGTATCGAGCGACTTTATCGGCGAAGCCCGCACCTCGGTGTTCGACGCCAAGGCCGGTATCTCTCTCAACGAAAACTTCGTTAAGCTGGTTAGCTGGTACGACAACGAATGGGGCTACTCCAACAAAGTCGTCGAGCTGATCAAGCATATGGCGACAGTGTAGTTTCGATTACATTTTATAAAACCCGCTGAGAATGCGGGTTTTTTTGTTTTGGATTAAAAATACCTACTTTAATCCCAGGAATAACTGATTATGCAGGAACATTAACTCTTACCTATCAGGACCCTGCGGGAAAATGGAAGATAACAGGAACGGTCTTGCACGAGTTGGGCCATTTTACCCATTACAGAAATGTACCGCCCTCGATCGTTTGGAATATTATCACTAATTGTGTCGATTTGACCGAACTTAAACGTGAACTCAATAAGTATGCCGGAACCGGGTCTGGGAAGTATTATTCGACCTCACAGTTGGCAACGTACATTGCCGATTACGAATATTGGTTTGATCACAGCAATCGTTAGATAATATGAAGCGCCTGATAGTGTTTATTATGTTCGTTATACTGTTTTGCTGTTGCAGGGATAAAGAAACAGTAATTATTGACTACAGTTACGAATGGGATTTTTTTATTGAAAACGATACTAATAAAGAGATTTTAATAACTGAAGACTGCCCCTATGGTCCATTTGATGGACCATACATTCTTGCGAACGGCGACATAAAACAGGTTTCTGGATTATGGCAATTAGGAGGAGAAAGCAAAGCTAAATTAGAGGACAATTTACGGAATGATTTTCGGATTTCTCATTTCTCCTTGGGAGATGGCTATCCATTTACAATGACAATCGATGGGGCAAACGTTCCTGATGAGATTTGGCTTCGTAAATATTGGTCGTTTGAGTCAGATTTCTATGTCCGAACCTACACCTTGACCGTGACAGATGAATTGCTTAGACAATTGGAATAATAGGTAGGAAGGCCCTCCGGAATGGAGGGCTTTTCTATCTATTTCTGTCGGAAGAATATCTGCAACGGCACGCCGGAGAAGTCCCAATGGGCGCGGAGTTTGTTTTCGAGGAAGCGACGATAGGGTTCGCGGATATACTGGGGAAGATTGACAAAGAAAGCGAACGTCGGAGTGGGCGAAGCCAGTTGTGTGGCATACTTTATTCGGATGTACTTACCCTTGAGCGCTGGCGGAGGAGTCTCCTCTATTATTGGCAGGATGTAGTCGTTCAGCGCCGAGGTGGGGATCTTGCGGGTGCGATTTTCGAACACGCGAAGCGCCGTTTGCAGGACCTCAATAATGCGTTGCTTGGAAAGAACCGAAGTGAAAACAACAGGAACATCGCTCCAGGGAGCAAGCTTTTTGTCGAGAAATTCGCGCCATTGCTTCATAGTGTTGTTCTCCTTCTCCACCAGATCCCACTTATTCACCACCACGACGCATCCCTTTTTGTTACGCTCAATGAGACGGAAAATATTCATATCCTGCGCTTCGATTCCCTGCTCGGCATCGAGCATCAGCACACACACGTCACTTGCCTCTATGGCGCGAATCGAGCGCATAACGGAGTAAAACTCCAGGTCGTCCATCGTCTTTCCTTTCTTGCGCATCCCGGCGGTATCGACCAGATAGAAATCCATCCCGAACTTGTTGTATCGCGTGTAGATCGAGTCGCGAGTCGTGCCTGCCGTAGGGTTCACAATGTGACGCTCTTCTCCCAGCAGCGCGTTTGTTAGCGAAGATTTACCGACATTCGGACGGCCCACGATAGTTATTCGCGGTAACTCGTCCAGCTCTTCGGCCTCGTTATCTTCGGGCAAGGCTTTCAAGACCTCATCCAACAGGTCGCCCGTGCCGCTGCCGGACATCGAAGAGATGGCGAACGGATCGCCCAGTCCGAAGGAATAGAACTCGTGTGTGGCGTAAAGTTGATCGTTATTATCTACCTTATTAACGACCAAAATCACTTTTTTACCCGACTTTCTCAACAGGCCGGCCATCATTTCGTCCAAGTCTGTGATTCCGGTACCGACCTCCACCAGAAACAGTATTACGTCGGCTTCGTCGATCGCCAAAACAACCTGCCTGCGGATGTCTTCTTCGAACACATCGTCGCTTCCCACCGAGTATCCTCCCGTATCTATGACCGAGAATTCACGACCATTCCAGTCGGTCTTCCCGTAATGGCGATCGCGCGTTGTTCCTGCCGTGGCATCGACAATGGCTTGCCGACCTCCGACCAGACGGTTGAAAAGAGTGCTTTTGCCCACATTTGGGCGTCCGACTATTGCTACAAGACTCATAAGTTTTCTTTTACGTATTCTACTATTTTTTCACGCACGTGGTGCGTGCCGCTTGGGCGCATCGAGTGGTTGTCGTCCGTGTATGTCATCATATCGAACTGTTTTCCGGCGGCGACCAGCGCTTTTGTCATCTCCAAAGTATTTTGCAAGTGGACGTTATCGTCGCCCGTGCCGTGAATCAGCAAGAGCTTACCTTGCAGCAGATGGGCGTAATGCAAAGGCGAATTATCATCATAACCGGCGGGATTTTCCTGTGGCAGACCGTTATAAATTTCGGTGTAGATTGTGTCATAGAACCTCCACGATGTGACCGGTGCGACTGCCACTGCAAGTTTGAAGACCTCGGCGCCCTTCAAAATACTGTTAAGCGCGATGAAACCGCCATAGCTCCAGCCATAGATGCCTATGCGGGCGGTATCGGCCCAAGGTTGGGCGCCCAGATGGCGTGCCGCGGCGATTTGGTCTTCGGTTTCGAGCTTGCCCAGTTTGCCGTAAGTGCATTTTTTGAACTCTTCGCCGCGGCCTCCGGTTCCGCGACCATCGACACACGCAACTACATATCCCGCCTCCAAAAGCGGGTCATAAATAGCCCTGTCGCCCGCAGAAAGTCGTTCGACAAAAACGCTTTCGGAGCCTGGGCCACTATATTGGGAAAGCAAGATCGGATATTTCCGCGTCGGGTCGAAGCCTGCAGGTTTCAGCAGCCAGCCGAAAAGTTTGACATCGCTATTTTGGTATGACACTGATTCGCCGTCGGTGTTCCGACTGAACGAAAAAAATTCGCGCCCGTCTTTCACTCGCGATTGCCAGGCCTCGATGTCTGCAGGCTGCTCATTCTGTCCGAGGTCTTCCAGGAATCCTTGCGAAACGCTGTAAAGATAAGAACCCCACCAGCCAGTGCGAGTCTCGTTTCGGACGATAAAGCGGTCTTCGTCAATAAATGTAACAGTCTGGTTGTCTGGTCGTTCCACATAGCTCGGCGAAGATTCCTCATAGATTATGCGACCTTCCAACACGACCTCGAAGTGATTTTGCAGCCGATTTATACGATAGAAAAACAATTTCCCGGCATCATTCCGCTCGGCTGGAGTCCAACCTATGCGAGGGATATATTGGTCGGAGTTCGGGCCGGTGTCGATTTGCCGGGTGGAGCCCGAAAAAATATCATAAACGTGGAGCGTGACGCGCGAATTTTCTTCGCCAGCCTTGGGGTACTTGAATGTAAAAGGTTCAGGATAAAGTTGTTCGTCATAGCGCATCATCGAAAATTCGCGAACACGGCTCTCGTCGAAACGCAGGTAAGCGATTTGGCGGCTGTCGGGCGAAAACACCCAAGCGCGAGTGAACGCATACTCTTCCTCATATACCCAGTCGGTAGCGCCGTTGATGATGTGACCACGCAGTCCGTCCGTCGTGATGGCAGTCTCGCAATCGGTCTCCAAGTCTCTGACAAAAAGATTGTTATCGCGAACGTAAGCCACCTGTGTACTGTCCGGGGACAAGGCTGCTTCTCGAACCGGCTGTGCCCCTGTAAGCTCATAGATCGCAGTGAACGAACGGCGATAAATGGGCGTTATTTCGGTCGGTATCAGCTCTTGAGCCGAAATCGCCGATCCGCCGAAAGCCATAAAAACGGCAAAAATCGCAAAAATTCGTCTCATCATACTGCCTTCAGGCTCAGATCGACACTCTTTATTTGGTGCGTCAATGCGCCGACCGAGATAAAATCGACTCCGCAATCGGCATATTCGCGCAAAGTGTCGAAACGTATGCCTCCCGACGACTCTATCTCTATCCGCCCGTGCGGCTCGCACCGTCCGTCTATCTTGGCCACAGCACGGCGTGTAGTTTCCAAGTCGAAGTTATCCAGCATTATACGGTCGATCTTGCCTCCCTCTTCAAACACCAGATCGATGTCCTCCAACGTGCGAACCTCCACCTCGATCGGCAGTGCCATACCCCGATCGGCCATATATTTTCGTACTCCGCGAATGGCAGGAATAATGCCGCCTGCGAAGTCTATGTGATTGTCTTTGAGCAAAATCATATCGAACAAGCCCATCCGGTGATTCTCGCCGCCACCCAGTTTGACGGCCATTTTGTCCAAAACGCGACTTCCCGGAGTGGTCTTGCGGGTGTCCAGAATTCGGCAACCCGTCCCTTCCACGAGCTTCACGTAGCGCGCAGTCTCGGTAGCCACACCCGTCATTCGTTGCATAATGTTGAGAATTATGCGCTCGCTCTGAAGCAGAGTGCGCACCCGACCCTCGACATAAAAAACTATGTCTCCGAAGTTTACAGGCGAACCATCGGGGATAAGCACCTCCACACGAGCTTCCGGGTCGAGCCGGCGAAATACCATTTGGGCCACTTCCACTCCTGCGATCACTCCTTTCTCCTTGATCAGCAGCTTCATTCTTCCGTGGGCGGAGGCGGGTATAGAGGCCAGCGAAGTGTGATCACCGTCGCCTATATCCTCGCTAATGGACAGGTCTATCAGTGCTTCGACAAATGGGATATACTCGTTTTTCATAAAAAAATTATATTTTTGCAAAGTTATGCAAAAAATTGCAATCCAAGGTTACGAGGGAAGTTTCCACCAGATAGTGGCCGAACAGTATTTCGGGGCGGACATTGAGGTTGTGCCGTGCGACACTTTTCGCGAAGTGGCACGACAGGTCAAGAGCGGCGAGGTGGCCTACGGCGTGATGGCGGTTGAAAACTCCATTGCCGGAACGATCATTGCCAATTACGGAATTCTTCAAGAGGCCGGAGTCCAGGTCGCAGGTGAGGTCTATCTTCATATCGTTCAGAATCTTATGGCGTTGCCTGGCGTAGGGCTTGAGGACATCACCGAGGTAACTTCGCACCCTATGGCGCTTCAGCAGTGTCACAATTTCTTGGACGGGCATCCTCACTGGAAACTCGTCGAAAGCGAGGATACGGCCTTGAGTGCACACCACATAGCTGAAAAAGGCCTGAAAACCACGGCAGCGATCGCAAGCAAAAGGGCCGCGGAATTATATGGCCTCCAGATAGTTGCACCGGAGATCAACACCATCAAGAACAACTATACGCGCTTTGTGATAATCAAGGTACAGGATTTGCTCACCGACCCACTGGCCAACAAAGCGTCGCTTTATTTCAAGACCGACCACCGTCAGGGTTCACTTGTCAGGGCGCTGGAGGTGCTCGACGGTGTGAATATGACCCGCCTGCAATCGCACCCCATCCCCGCCGAACCGTGGCACTATATGTTCCACATCGACATCGAGTTTCCCTCACCCAAGGTTTATTCGCAGAATCTCGAACGGCTGGTAAAGGCAACAGAAGAAGTACACGTATATGGCATTTATAAAAAATTCGAATATGAAAAAAGTTGAAATCGCCTGCGCGGGCAGGTTGGACACCATCAAAGAGTATTATTTCTCGGCCAAGAATAAGCAAATAGCGGAACTCAAGGCTTCCGGACGCGACATAGTGGCCCTTGGCATAGGCAGCCCCGATTTGCCTCCTCCCGCGAGTGTTATCGAATCACTCTACACTTCGGCGTTGAGGCCCGATGTTCACGGCTATCAGCCCTATCACGGTAGTGATCTGTTGAGAAATGCGTTTGCAGAGTGGTACAAGAAGTGGTATGGAGTGGAGCTCGATCCCAAGAACGAGATTCTGCCGCTGCTGGGTTCCAAGGAGGGTATCGTCCACATTTGTATGACTTTCCTTCAGGAGGGCGATCAGGCGCTGATCCCCGATCCGGGCTATCCCACTTATAACGGAGGAGTTACGCTGGCCGGCGGTACTCCGGTTCCTTATCCGCTTAAGAAAGAGAACGGCTACTATCCCGATTTCGATGCACTGGAAAAGATGGATCTGTCACGTGTTAAGTTGATGATCTGCAACTATCCCAATATGCCTACGGGTACTGTTCCGACCGTTGCGCTGTTCGAAAAGCTGGTAGCGTTTGCAACTAAGCACAATATCCTGCTGGTACACGACAATCCTTATAGTTTCATCCGTAATGACCTGCGTCTCAGCATTCTGTCGATCGCCGGCGCCAAGGAGGTCGCACTGGAGCTGAACTCGCTCTCCAAGGGTCACAGTATGGCCGGTTGGCGTGTTGGCGTGTTGGTCGGCAGGGCGGATCTTATCTCCGACGTGCTGCGCTTCAAGTCGAATATGGACTCCGGTATGTTCTTCCCCGTTCAGGCCGCAGCAGCCACTGCACTCGGACTGGGTCACGAGTGGTTCACAGAACTCAATGCCACCTACTATGCACGTGAAAAGGAGGGTTTTAAACTCCTCGATGCGCTGGGTTGTACCTATCGTGAGGGTCAGGCCGGGCTGTTCATTTGGGCCGATCTGCCCGATTCATACAAGGGCGACTGCTTTGAGTTTTCCGATATGGTCCTGGACAAATGCAATGTTTTTGTAACTCCCGGTGGGGTATTCGGTAAGGAAGGTACACGCTGTATCCGCATTTCGCTATGCGTTCCGGCGGAACTGCTTGCTAAAGCGACCGCGAAAGTTGTCGCTGCGAAGTTATGACCGCTGCTATTTTCGGGCTGGGGCTCATCGGCGGTTCGTTTGCTCTGAGTCTGCGTGACTACGGGTTGGCTGACAGAATCGTGGGTGTCGAACCCTCCGATGAGAATGCTCTCAAGGCGCTGGAGTTGGGTTTGGTGGATGAAGTAGTGGATTTTGACACTGCACTAAATGCCGATCTCATTGTTCTGGCTACTCCGGTGGATGTGACTCCTGTTCTGGCCACGAAAATTCTTAATCGCACTCGCTCCGGCCAGGTGATTATGGATATGGGCTCCATCAAAGAGGAGCTCTGCGAAGTGATCGAGCAACATCCCGCGCGAGGCCGTTTTGTGGCAACGCACCCTATGTGGGGAACCGAGTTCAGTGGCCCCACGGCAGCACAACACGGAGCCTTTACGGGTCGGACGACGGTTGTTTGTGATAGTGAAAAATCCGATCCTGACGCATTGGCTAAGGTGCGGGAAATATACGCTACCATCGGCTCGCCGGTGATTTATATGAATGCTGCCGAACAGGATATGCATACGGCGTATATCTCTCATATTTCGCACATAACGTCATTCGCACTGGCATTGACGGTGCTCGAAAAAGAGCGCGAGGAGGAGCATATTTTCGACCTTGCCGGGGGTGGCTTCGAAAGCACGGTGCGCCTTGCCAAGAGTTCGCCTCAGACCTGGTTACCTATCTTCACAGGTAACAAATATAACGTTCTGGATGTCCTTCGCGAACACATTCACCAGCTGCAGATCCTGCGTCGGATGCTGGAACGCGACGATAAAGAGGGTCTTTTGGCCGCAATGCAAAAAGCAAATACGATAAAACGAATTTTACCTTAAGTCGATGAACAAATTCAAATTAGGAGAGAGACGGCCGCTCATAATTTCGGGGCCGTGCAGTGCGGAGACGCGCGAACAGACGCTCGAAACCTGCGTCAGGCTGGCCGAGACGGGTGTTGTGGATATGCTCCGCGCGGGGGTTTGGAAGCCTCGCACCTCGCCGGGAACGTTCGAGGGCGTGGGCCTTAAGGGCCTTGCGTGGATGGCTGAGGCTAAGCGACTTACTGGCCTGCCAATCGGGGTGGAAGTTGCGTCGGCCAAACACGTCGAGGGGGCGCTGGAGTTCGAAGTAGACTGCGTTTGGATCGGTGCGCGCACGACCGTGAGTCCGTTTGCCGTGCAGGAGATCGCCGATGCGCTAAAGGGTAGTGGGGTGGCTGTGCTTATCAAAAATCCTATGAATCCCGACATAGACCTGTGGGCCGGAGCCGTTCGCCGGTTTGCCGCCGTAGGTATTCCGATGGAGGATATTGGGCTTATACACAGAGGATTCTCGTATTTCGGTCAGAGCCGCTATCGCAATGCACCGATGTGGCCGCTGGCGTTCGAGATGCGCAGCCGGTTCCCTGAGATGATGATGATTTGCGATCCGTCTCATATGGCAGGCTCGACCGAATATCTTTACGAATTGTCTCAGGCGGCGGCGGATTTGCGTTATGACGGGCTCATTGTCGAGAGCCACTGCAATCCTTCCGAGGCACTCAGCGACGCCAAGCAGCAGGTGGTTCCCGGTGAGCTCGAAAGGCTGATTCGTAGTGTGAATTGGCGTAGAGAGGCGGCGGACGATCCTGAATTCGTTCAGGCCTTGAACCGTTTCCGCGATGAGATCGACCAGATCGACGCCGAGTTGTTCGGACTTTTGAGTCGTCGTATGAAGGTTTCGGAGAATATCGGGCGCGTCAAAAAAGACAACGACGTTGCGATTCTCCAGAGTAGTCGTTGGGGTGCGATCAAGGAACGGGTTCTGTGTCAAGCGGATAAACTGGAGCTTAGTCGCGACTTCCTCAATGCGATCCTCGAAGCCGTTCACGTCGAAAGTATCAATAGACAGAATTCGGTAATGAATTAAAAACCGCTGCCGGCGTTCCGGCTTATGCAGGATCCACGTTCGGAGTAACGGTTAATTTCTTGTAAGTCGGGTCGGCTTGCAGGGTGCGGGTGGCTTCAGTTATGGTGGCGCGGACGGCAGACAACGGCCGGCCGCGTGGAACCTTGAGCAGGAACAACAGTGCAAACTCCCCTTTAATCCTCTCTGTCACAGGTGGCTGTGGGCCCAGCAGCTGATCGCCGAACGTGGGGCGCAACAATTCCCTGAATCTTGCGGCAGCGGCACTCAAAACATCTGCTTTCCTGTGTCGTAACATTATTGAAATCAGCCTTGTATAGGGCGGATAGCCATACAGTGCGCGTTCGGCAAGTTGTTCGGTAGCCATTGCCCGAAAATCACCTGCGGCGGCTTGGGCAATCAGGCGGTTTTCCGGCGCAGCTGTTTGAATCACAACCTCGCCCCTTTGCTCTCGTCGCCCCGCACGGCCAGCCACTTGGGCAATAAGCTGATATGCTCTCTCGGAGGCTCTAAAATCGGGATAATTCACCAAGTTGTCGGCGTTGAGGATTCCGACCAGCGATACGCCCGCGAAATCCAATCCCTTCGTAACCATCTGAGTGCCAATTAATATGTCCGCCTCGCTGCGCTCGAATTCCCCGATTATCTTGTTGTATGCTTTCTCTGAGCCGGCGCTGTCGCGATCGAGCCTCAGAATTCGCGCGGATGGAAAAAGTATGGCCAACTCATCCTCGATCTTCTCTGTCCCAAAGCCGCGCGTTGCCAATCCGCTACCCTTGCACGCCGGGCAAACCAATGGCAAATGCTCTTGCAGGCCGCAATAGTGGCACCGTAGGTCTATGCCGCCGTCGGCGTTCCGACTCCTGTGGGCGGTTAGCGGAATTCCACAATGTGGACATCGGGGCACGTGGCCACAGTCGGTGCACTCGATGTAAGGAGCCACTCCTCGGCGGTTTTGAAAGAGAATAACCTGCTCACGATGGTCGAGAGTGCCGGCGATTCTGTCGAGCAACTCCTTGTTGAAGTGTGACTTACGTTCACCTCGTTTTACCGAGCGCATTGTGTCGGAAATTATCACTTCAGGGGGTAGAGTGCCACCATAACGTTCTGACAGAGAGACCAGTCCATATTTCCCGCCGGCACCGGCATTCTCGCCACCGCCTGCGTTTGTCCAGGTTTCAAGCGAGGGCGTCGCGCTCATCAGGATCACGCTGGCACCGTGCAAGTGCGCCAGCACAATGGCTGTGTCGCGTGCATTATATCGCGGCGCGGGGTCTTGTTGCTTGTAGCTGCTGTCCTGTTCTTCATCGACAACCACAAGACCCAGGTTATTGAATGGCAAAAAGATCGCCGATCGTGTGCCGACGACTAAAGAGCCTCTGTCCGTATTCAGCAACTTCAGATAGACTTCGGCTCGGCGACGGTCGGTCAGCCCCGAATGATAGAGCATCACACGTTTGCCAAAAACCGCCGTCACGCGCTTCACAAACTGGGTTGTCAGCGAAATTTCTGGCAATAGCAGCAGCACATCTTGCCCCTTTTCGAGAGCCTCGGCTATAGCGTGAAACCCCACTTCACTCTTTCCGCTCGAAGGTACGCCGAAAAGCAGCGCAACATCACGCACGGTGAAAGCTTTCCGCAGATCTTCCAATGCAGATTTCTGAGCTCCGGATAATTGCGGTAGCGTCGGTCTTTCAAGAGCAGCAACAATCTTCCGATTGCCGCGTTTGTAGGGCACGAAATCCCCCCTCCGTAGCAGCGTCGGTAGGGCGGCGCGCATTACTTCTCCCAGCGAACACATATAGTATTCCGCCATCCATTCCCATAGCTGCATCTGGACTTCATCGACAACCGGCGTAGGGTAGGCGAGCGACAAAACAGGCTTCACCCTGGCCGCCGCAACACCCTTTGGCGGCTCTTCCGACAAGCGATGAACTATGCCGATAACTATTTGACGTACACCGAATTGTACTGATATCGCACAGCCCGCGACCACGGAACCTGCCAACTGTTCAGGCACTGAAAAAGTGTAACAGGGGCCCGCGATCGGCAAAATTATTTCTGCGTAAAACATTAGCGTAAAGTTACGCAAAAAAGTGTAACTTTGTGCCTATGCCCGAATTTGTCCATCTCCACGTACACACTCAGTACTCCATCCTCGATGGAGCGTCCGATATCCGGCGCCTTGCTGCGCGCGCAAAGGAGTTGGGAATGAGTGCAGTAGCCATTACCGACCACGGGAATATGTACGGGGCGAAGGAGTTCCACGATGTGGTTACCAAGCAGGGTCTCAAACCTATCCTGGGCTGCGAGGTCTATGTGGTTAAAAACCGTCTCGAAAAAGACAAGGACGAAAAGGCCGGCGACCACTTAGTGCTGTTGGCAAAGAATCACAGGGGATATCAAAATCTCTGTAAATTAGTTAGTTACTCGTGGACAGAAGGATTTTATTATAAGCCACGGGTGGATAAAGGCCTGTTACAGGAGTTTTCCGAAGGGTTGATTTGCTGCTCGGCGTGCCTTGGCGGCGAGGTTCCTCAGGCCATCTTGCGCGGCGACATTCGCGGGGCCGAGGCGGCCATAGAGGAGTTCAAGGAGATGTTCGGTGAGGACTATTACCTTGAGATGCAGCTCCATCCGGCAGGCGATGTGCGTGACCGTGATGTGTACGATAAGCAGCATAAAACCAATAAAGTTCTCGTTGAGTTAGCGCACAAACACGGCGTGAAACTCATTGCCTCGAATGACGTTCACTTCGTTATGGCCGAAGATGCCGAGGCACACGACCACCTGATTTGTCTCAACACGGGTAAGGATTTGGACGATCCGGGCAGGATGCGCTATACGTTTCAGGAGTGGTTGAAGAGTCCGGACGAGATGGCAGCGCTGTTCCCCGATCATCCTGAAGCTCTGGCCAATACAGTGGAGATTGCTGGTAAGGTCGAAGAGTATTCGCTTTCACACGACCCTCTGATGCCCGATTTTGCTCCACCGGCGGAGTTTGTGAAGGCGAACTCTTTGGCAGACAAAGATATGCTTGTTCAGCAAAACCGCTATCTCAGCCATCTGGCACATAGGGGAGCGCGGGAACGTTACGGCGAGCAGCTTTCCGAGGAGATCGAGGCACGCCTGCGTTACGAACTTGACACTGTGGAGCGGATGGGCTTTCCCGGCTACTTCCTTATCGTTTGGGACTTGATTCGTGCGGCGCGCGAGATGGGTGTGTCGGTTGGGCCGGGACGCGGTTCAGCGGCGGGTTCGCTGGTGGCTTATGCGCTGAAAATTACCAATATAGATCCGCTCAAATATAACCTGCTATTCGAGCGCTTTTTGAATCCAGACCGCATTTCGCTTCCCGATGTCGATATTGACTTCGATGAAGACGGTCGCGGTTCGGTTTTGGATTATGTGACCGAAAAGTATGGCAAAAAGCGTGTTGCTCAGATCGTTACATTTGGCTGTATGGCTCCCAAGATGGCCATCAAGGACGTTGCCCGTGTACAAAAACTTCCCTTGAGCGAAAGTGACCGCCTCTCGAAGCTCGTGCCCGACCGCCTGATACCAAAAAAAGGGCAGACCGCTTTCGAGCACATTTATGAAACTTCGGCCGAAATGAGGGCTGAAAAAAACTCTCCCAACGACACCATCCGCCGCACGCTGGAGTATGCCGAAAAGCTGGAAGGCTCTGTGCGTCAGACCGGTGTTCACGCTTGTGGGGTGATCATCGGTAAGGACGACCTTGAGCTTTATGCTCCGCTGGCCACCGCGCGCGACAAGAAAGAAGGTGGCGATGAGATGAAAAACGTTGTCCAGTACGAGGGTGGTCAGGTGGAGAGCATCGGTCTTATCAAGATGGATTTTCTGGGTCTGCGTACACTATCTATTATCAAGGACGCACTGGAAAACGTCTTTCAGGTGCACGGCGAGCGTATCGACATTGATGCCGTAGGATTGGACGACCCCGAAACCTACAAGTTGTTCAGTCGCGGTGAGACCCACGGGTTGTTCCAGTTCGAATCGGCCGGTATGCGCAAGCATCTTCGGAACCTTAAACCGACTCGTTTCGAGGATCTTATAGCGATGAATGCGCTCTACCGTCCGGGCCCGATGGAATATATTCCGACGTTCATTAAGCGCAAAAACGGTGACGACGCGGTGACTTACGATATTCCCGAAATGGAGAAGTATCTCTCTGACACTTACGGAATTACCGTATATCAGGAACAGGTGATGCTGTTGTCGCAAATGCTGGCCGGATTTACCGGCGGCGAGGCGGACACCCTGCGCAAGGCGATGGGTAAGAAGCAGAAGGAGGTGCTGGACAAGATGCGTCCAAAATTCATCGAGGGTGCGCTTGCCAAAGGACATCGTCAAAGCACGATCGAGAAGATTTGGCGCGATTGGGAGGCCTTTGCGGAGTACGCATTCAACAAGAGCCACTCGACTTGTTATGCTTACATTGCCTACCAAACAGGCTGGCTGAAGGCGCATTATCCGAGCGAGTTTATGGCGGCTGTTTTGAGTCGCAACTTGTCTAATATCAAGGAGATAACGCTTTATATGCAGGAATGTAAGCGAATGCGCATCAATGTTCTTGGGCCTGACGTGAACGAGAGTGTGCACCTGTTTTCGTCTGACAAAGCGGGCAACGTTCGTTTTGGTTTGGCGGGCATCAAGGGGGTTGGTGAAGCGGCTGTGCGTTCAATCATCGAGGAGCGTCATACGGGTGGAAAATTCCGGGATATTTACGATTTTATGGAGCGGGTGAACCTGCAGGCCGTGAACAAGAAAACCATTGAGGGACTGGCAATTGCAGGTGCGTTCGATGGTATCAGCGGCTGGCATCGCAGCAAGTTTTTTGCCGAGGTGGGCGAGGGAATTTTCCTCGAACAGTTGATCCGCTACGGCGCACGTATGCAGAGTGAAAAGGCCGGGGCGCAACAGAGTTTGTTCGGTGCAGATTCCCAAGAAGTTGCTATACAAAAGCCACTTATGCCCGTTGTAGAGGACTGGTCGGAGCTTGAAACCTTGAACAAGGAAAGAGAAGTCATCGGGATTTTCCTGTCGTCGCACCCACTGGATAAGTACAAAATCGTGATCAAACAGTTGTGTAACACCACCCTTGAGGAACTCGGCGATCTGGCTTCAAAGGCCAATCAGGAATTCACGGTAGCAGGGATGGTGACGGCTGTGCAAAACCTCACCTCCAAAGCGGGCAAGCCTTATGGGCGCATAAAAATCGAAGATTACGAAGGTAACTCCCACGAGTTCACGCTATTCGATAAGGAGTACGAGAAGTATCGTATTTACTTTTATACCGACTATTTCCTGTTCATCCGCGGTAGGGTGCAGGGGCGTTATGGCAACGAAAATGCGCTGGAAGCAAAGATCGGTAGCGTGATGCAGCTTGCCGATGTGGAAAAAACCCTGCTTAGAGAGATATGTGTGACAGTGCCCCTTCAGGCGATAGACACAGGATTTGCCCATCTGTTGGGTGAGGCGACTCAGAGTTCACAGGGCGATTTGCGGTTGAGTGTCAAGGTGATGGACGCTGGCACAGGGGTATCGGTCAAGATGGTTTCGCGTTCGCGAAAAGTGGGACTATCGGGTGGTTTGGCAGAGTTTTTGGAGGATAACGAACTTAAATACACAATACATTAAACGCTATGGCAAAGGAAATTACAAGTGCTAACTTCGACGAGTTGTTGAAGAGTGGAACCCCATTAGTGGTCGATTTTTGGGCCGAATGGTGCGGCCCGTGCCGGATGATCGGCCCTATCGTCGAGGAGATGGCGAATGAGTATGAGGGTAAGGTAGTTATCGGCAAGTGCAACGTCGATGCCGATCGCGAGCTACCGACCAAATATTCGATCCGTAACATCCCCACGTTGCTGTTTTTCAAGGGCGGCGAGCTGGCCGAACGTCACGTTGGTGCGTTGGGTCGCGGCGAACTCAAGTCCAAGATCGAAAGTTTGCTCTAAAAATTGCTGTCAGCGTTCCGACTATGGCAGGTACATACAGCTACAAAATTGAACCTCGCGACATCGATGTCACGCGGCGGGTGAGAGTATCCACTATGGGCGAACTGATCCTCCAGGCAGCCAACGACGATGCCGACAATCTTGGTTTCGGAGTGCGCGACCTCAATTTGAGTAATGCTTCCTGGGTTCTTTCGCGGCTTGCCATCGAGATGCGGCGCCTTCCGCAGAGGCACGAACAGATAGATATTTACACTTGGGTAAGCGACTATGGCAGACTTGTGACCACGCGAAATATGACGGTTTCGGATGCTTCCGGCGCCGAGATCGGCGCTGTAGTGACCCAGTGGGCTATGATCGACCTTGAGACTCGTCGGCCGCGAGATCTTTCGGCGCTTTCCAGTAAGGGTACTTCGCTGGTAGATCGCGAGCCGCCCATCGAGCGCCCTGCCAAAGTCGGCAGTTGCAGCGGTGAAGAGCGTCCTTATGAGGTGGTTTACAGCGACATAGACTTTAACGGTCACGTCGGCTCTATGAAATATGTGGAGTGGATGATCGACACTCTTCCTGTGGAAACGTTATCATCGGCCGAGAATTTCCGCCTTGACATCAATTACCTGCACGAGGCCAAGCTTGGCGAAAAATTGGTGATATGTCAAGGCGAAGAAATGGCTCTCCGTGGCCGTTACCACTTCGATATCCGCAACGGTGATATATCGATGTGCAGGGCAAAGGTGGAGATGGGACGATGAAAAAAGGGGTTAAGGTATTGTCGATATCATTTTGGCTGATCGCTGCAGCTCATATATTGGCCTTTACCGCGATTGGCATATTCACCTCTTCCGGTTGGAAGCTGTTGCTCATATTTCTGGCTTGCTTACCCGTGGCGCTACTGGTAAAGATGGCTGTGACTAAATATATCCGGCGGCGTCACGATTGATGTTTCTGCCTTACTACTTCTGTCTTTCGTAGTACTCGCGGGAGCGGGTATCGACGCGAATTTTGTCACCCGTGTTGATGAACAGAGGCACTCGAACTGTAGCACCGGTATTCACCGTGGCTGGCTTGAGCGAGTTTGTCGAAGCGGTGTCGCCCTTGATACCCGGCTCTGTATAAGTCACTTCCATATCTACGATCGGAGGCAATTCGGCAGTCATCGGCATATCTTTGTCAGCGTGGTAGAGCACTTCAAGAATTTGTCCATCTACCATCAGGTCGGCATTGTTTACCATATCGCGCGGAATAGTGATCTCCTCGAAAGTATCCGTATGCATCAGATGCAGACCCAGATCGTCCTCATAAGTAAACTGATAGGGACGGCGCTCGACACGTACGGGATCGATTTTAACACCCGACGAAAAAGTGTTGTCAATGGTGCGTCCGTTTTCAAGATTTTTAAGTTTTGTGCGCACGAATGCCGGGCCTTTCCCCGGTTTAACGTGTTGAAAATCAACGATCTGAAACGTCTTGCCATCCATCTCGATGCACATCCCGATCTTTATATCCGCTGTAGTTGCCATACGTAAAAATTTTTGACAAAAGTAGTCAAAAAATTTGACAATCGTGTCAAAAATTTTGACATTTCCACTCATAACGCGGCCCGTCGATGTCCAATCGCATCAAAATTCGCTCCGTAATTGTGGCGCACAACTGGTCGATTGTTTCCGGGCGGGAATAGAAACTCGGCGAAGCAGGCATCACCACGGCTCCGGCTTGGGCAAGGGTAGTGAGGTTTCGCAGGTGAATGAGATTATAGGGAGATTCTCGTGGCACGACGATAAGTGGACGACCTTCTTTGAGCATAACATCGGCGGCGCGGGCAATAAGATCGCTGGAAACGCCGGCGGCAATGCGTCCCACGCAACCCATCGAGCAGGGCACCACGACCATAGCGTCCCACCGAGCCGAACCGGATGCCGGCGAGGCGAACATATCGTCGTTGGAGAAACGTTCGATGCGGGGATCTTCAGGAAAAGTAACGCCTTCCCACTCAGCAACCTCCACTCCGTGATGGCTCATAATCAGTCCGATACGCTTAACCTGACTGACTGCCAAAAACCCATCGAGCATCTGCCGCGCATAGACCGATCCGCTGGCCCCCGTGACTGCCAAAATTATTTTCATAAGTGCAAAGATAATTATTATATTTGTCGTATGAAACGGATTGTGTTTGTGTGCCTGCTCGCGCTGGTAGCGTGTGGCGGGGGGGCTGGAAATGGCAAGCGGCCGGAGTATAAACCCAATGCTCAGGGCGCTGCTTATGAGCTTGTTGTGGTTGCCGATCATAAAGAATGGGACGGTCCGGTGGGTGATACTCTGCGAGCGATGTTGGGTGCACGATTCCCGATGGTCAATCGCGAAGAGCCGATGTTCACAGTCCTGAGGGTACTGCCCGAAGGCTTCAAAAGACTTGTTCCGCGCCATCGCAATATTCTTATACTTAAGACTAATACTGCAGCTGTCGAACCTACGTTGGAGATGGTAAATGACATTTATGCGGCTCCGCAGGTGGTGATTACCGTTACTGCTTCCGACGAGGCCTCGATGCTGAATCTGCTTGGCGAGCGGGCAAACGATATTATGCTGGTGCTGGAAAACGCCGAACAACAGCGCGATGTGGCGGATGCAAAAAGTCATACGCCTCCCGCCATCACAGAGCTCGTCCGGTCGAAATTTGGTATCGAGATGTCGATGGGCCCTGGATATATGGTGCGCAACGACGCTGATAACTTTTTGTGGTTATCTTACGAATTGCCCACTGCGAGCCAGGGAATTGTTATTTACAGCTATCCGTTCGAAGGCTCGACCGACCTTCAGAAGGAGAGTTTGTTGCGCCGACGCAACCAGTTTGTAGGTCTGATTCCGGGCGAAAATCCGGGCTCACATATGTCTACTAATGCTGATTATACGGAGCTGACCTACAAGAAGATAAATGATCGTCAGTGGGCTGAGATGCGCGGTTTTTGGGATGTCGAGGGTGATTTTATGGGTGGCCCTTACACTAACTATTCTACTCTGGATGCGGACAATGGGCGCATAATTTCGATCGACTTCTACGTCTATTCGCCCGATCCGCGACTCTCGCAGCGCAATTACGTCAAGCAGTTAGAACATTACCTCTACACATTCTCGGCGAAGCTGTAACTGCCGGAACGTGAGACTATTATGTGGTCGATTACGCTGATGTCGAACAGTGCGGCAGCAGCTCGGACGGTGTCGGTTATGGTCGTGTCGTCCGCGCTGGGTTGAGCAATGCCCGACGGATGGTTGTGCACTAAGATCAGCGAGCTGGCAAGCAATTCGACGGCCCGTTTGACGACCAATTTGTGATCTACAACCGTGCCTGCGATGCCGCCCTGACTCAGGCGCGCACGGTCGATAACCCTCCCGCCCGAAGTGAGATAAAGCACCCAAAACTCTTCGTGGGGAAGTTGGGCCAGCGGGGCGAAAATTCGCACGACATCCTCCTTGGAACTTATGATCTCGACCGTATTCGCTTTTTCAGCTGTGATTCTGCGGGCAAGTTCGGCTGCCGCAGCGATTGAAACGGCGCGAACGGTGCCACAACCTCCGGCGCGACGAATGCGTTGAACGTCAGCTATGGCCAATTCAGAAATTGTTCCAACGTCGATTAGGATTTTTTCGGCCAGCTGGACTGCCGACAAGGTCTCTGTTCCCTCGCGAATTATTACGGCCAAAAGCTCAGGGTCCGAAAGCTTTTCGGCTCCGGAAACGATGAGTTTTTCGCGAATTTCTTTGTCGGTTTTCACTTTAATCGGCATTATTAGCCGGAGTAGCTTTCCCCTAAAGTCTTATTGTTGCACATCTTCCGAATAACTTATTTGGTCAATGCTATCCAAAAGCCAGTCGCCAGCCTCATCTGAAAAAGCGCTCCAGACGGTGCAAGCAGCGTGCTGCTCGGCCTGCTTTTTGGTTTCCCCGACGCCGTGACCGACCTCCATCCCATCGACAATAACCGCCGAACGAAAGACGGGCCGCTGAGAGGTGTAACGTGCATCGTGACCAGTCTCGAAACTGACTGACTGCCGGTTTTTTTGACACCACTCTATGAGGCGGCTCTTGTAGTCGGTTTCGGCGTGAATCAATTCGTCGAGATCCAAGTGCTTGCGAAACAGATGGTTAATAAGTATGCGATTTGTTCGGTCGTACCCCTGATCGAGGTATATTGCTCCGATCATTGCTTCCAGCGCGTCGCCATTGATGTGTTTTTGGATAGCGCCGCCGGCCGTATGGCGGATGATGTGATGTGCGAGCCCGATATCTTCGGCTAACGTGTTGAGAGTTATACGATTGACGATTTTGGAGCGTAGGCGTGTAAGTTCACCCTCATCGGATTTTGGGAAAGCGATAAAAAGATAGTCCGAGGTGATGGCTTCGAGGATCGCATCGCCCAGGTACTCAAGTCGTTCGTTGTTCAGATGGGTTCCGTCGGGTAGGTAAACCGATGCGGAGCGGTGCATTAGGGCCAGCTTGTAAAGCTCGATATTGCGAGCCCGGATTCCGAAAATCTGCCGCACGAGACGGTAAAATTCCTTGTCGCGGCCCCAGCAGAAAAACATTTTAGATTTTCTTGAAGATCACCGACGAGTTGTGGCCTCCGAAGCCGAAAGTGTTGCTCATCGCATAACGTACGTCGCGCTTTTGAGCTTTGTTCGGTGTAAGGTTGAGCTTGGGGTCGATGGCCGGATCGAGGTTTGCAAGGTTGATGGTAGGCGGTATGATACCTTCTGTAAGAGCCATTATCGCGGCTTGAGCTTCGATTGCACCGGCGGCACCCAGCAGGTGGCCGGTCATAGATTTTGTGGCCGAGATGTTCAATTTGTAGGCGTTTTCGCCAAAGAGTTTTTGGATGGCCATCAATTCAGGCAGGTCGCCCGCGGGGGTCGATGTGCCGTGAACATTGATATAGTCGATGTCGTTGGTGGTGACGCCTGCATCCTGCATCGCCATTCGCATCGCCAACATCGCCCCCTTGCCTTCGGGGTGGGGTGCGGCATAGTGGTAGGCATCGCCGCTGATGCCGCCGCCGACAAGTTCGGCGTAAGTTTTCGCTCCACGCGCCTTAGCGTGCTCGTACTCTTCAAGAATCAGTGCTCCGGCACCTTCGCCGATAACAAAGCCGTCGCGGTCCACATCGAAAGGTCTGGAGGCGGTTTTGGGGTCGTCATTTCGGGTGGAAAGGGCTTGCATAGAGTTGAAACCACCCACGGCGGGTTCGTTCACTCCGGCTTCCGAGCCGCCGGTGATCATAATGTCGGCCACACCTTTGCGAATCCAGTTGAACGAGTCAATCAGTGCGTGGTTAGCCGAGGCACACGCCGAAACGGTGCAATAGTTAGGTCCCATAAAGCCGTATTTCATCGAGATGTAGCCGGCTGCAATGTCGGGGATCATCATCGTGATGAAAAACGGAGAGAAGCGCGGGGTTCCGTCGCCTGCGGCAAAGTTTTTCGTCTCCTCGAAGAACGATTTGAGGCCTCCGATTCCGGAGGCCCAAATCACTCCTGCCTTTTCTACATCGATCTTTTCCACGTCAAGGCCCGAATCATCCATCGCTTGGGCGGCGGCTACAAGGGCGAACTGAGTGAAAAGGTCGTAGCGACGTACCTCTTTTCTTTCGAAATGGTCGGCACCGTCGTAATTTTTGACTTCGCAGGCAAAGCGGGTCTTGAATTTTTCGGCATCGAAGCGCGTAATGGGGCCTGCGCCGCTCACGCCGTTCTGCAAATTACGAAAGTATTCGCCAATCGTATTGCCGAGCGGGTTCAGCGTTCCCAAACCCGTTACTACAACTCTTCTTTCTGCCATCTTGATGATTTATTACTTGGTTTTCTCTTCGATATAAGAGATTGCATCGCCTACGGTGGTGATTTTTTCGGCATCTTCGTCGGGAATCTGGATCGAGAATTCCTTTTCAAACTCCATAATAAGTTCTACGGTATCCAGTGAATCTGCGCCGAGATCATTGGTGAAGCTCGCTGCGGGCACGATTTCCGCTGCATCGACCGCGAGTTTGTTCTTGATAATTTCGACGACTTTTGAAGAGACGTTAGACATAATTGTTAAGTTTTGGTTAAACAATAGTTTACTAAAATTTGGGGCAAAGATAACACATTTTTATTACTTTTGACACTTGAAATGTTTTTTTGAGAACATACCTATGACACGCATCGGGATACTTGCTTCGGGCTCAGGCACTAACGCCGAAAAAATCATCGAACATTTTGCCAGCTCGGATATAGGGCGGGTTGTTTTTTTGGCTTCGGACAACCCTTCGGCTTTCGCTCTTGAGCGGGCGCGACGTCACGGAGTTCCCACTGCGGTGTTTTCTCGCGCCGAATTTACAAATGGGGAGGCACCTCTTGCTGCTTTGAAAGCTGCGGGGGTGGACTATCTTGTGCTGGCGGGATTTTTGAGGCTGGTTCCGGCTAATATTTTGGCCGCTTTTCCCGATCGTGTTGTCAATATTCACCCTGCATTACTGCCGACTTATGGCGGTAAGGGGATGTATGGGGATCACGTTCACAGGGCGGTTATTGCGGCGGGCGAGAAGGAATCGGGCATCACGATCCATCGTGTGAATGAAAAATATGACGAGGGGGATATCGTTGCTCAGTTCCGTTGCCCCGTCTCTGCCGAAGATACTTCCGACACCCTCGCCGCAAAAATCCACGAGCTGGAGCACCGCCACTTTCCGGAAACCATTGAACAAGATATATTGAGAATAGTATGAAAACATTTTGGATAATCTTATTCTGCACCGTTTTGCCGCTTGCGAGTTCAGCGCAGGAACGGATTTCGGGCCATACCTGTAACGCGCAAACCGGAGAGATTTTGCCCTATGCGACGGTTGTTGTCAAAGGACGGAGCGCAGGTACAATTTCGGACAGGGACGGCTTGTTCGAGCTGACTGCTTCGCCGGCTGACACTATTTTATTCTCACACGTAGGGTTCCGCAGCGCGGTGCGCACGTTCGCCGAACTCGCCGAGGGTGGCCAAAAGGTTTTTCTCGAACCCGGTGAATATGAGATAGAAGAGATCGTTGTGACCAACCGGAAAACTCGCGAGGTGAAGCTGGGGCATAGCTCCGGCGGAGTTCGTACGTTCGCCGCTCCGTTCTTTATGTCTCACGAGATCACGAAAGGCGATCGCGTAGGAAAAGAACTCGGAACCGTAATAAACATCAAGCACGACACCAGGATACTGTCTCTCGGTATGTTGATCTCGTTCAATAAATATGAATCGGCAAAATTCAGGGTGTCGTTCTATGCTATGGATGGCGAAACACCCGGCGAATTGGTTGTTAATGAAAATATTACGTTTGAACTGAAAGATGGTGCCAGAGATTGGTTCGAGCTCGACCTCACTCCGTATAACATTTGGCTGGACGGCGGACAGGAGGTGCTTGTTACGCTGACACTGCTCGACGAAAAGGGGGCCGAAGGACCTAATATGTTCTCTGTGAACGCAGCTCTGATGTCGGGGAAGGGTATATTCAAAAGAGATGTCGGCGATCGGGAATGGGAGAGAATAGGCGGCACGATGACTCTGTTTTTGAATGGTAGAATTTATCTGTAAAAAATATGAAACTTCTTCTGATCTCCAACTCGACGACGGCCGGCCAGCCCTATTTGCAATGGCCGATAGAACACATTCGAGAATTCTTGAACCGAGGGCGAGACGGTGCCCAGAGGGTACGCTCGGTGGCATTCGTGCCTTACGCGGCAGTGAAGTTCTCCTATGACGAATATGAAGGTAAGGTGCAAAAAGCTTTCGATTCGCTGGGTGTGGAGGTACGTTCGGTGCACCGCTTGGCGGACCCGGTGGCGGCGATTCGTGAGGCGGAAGCGGTGTGCGTGGGGGGCGGAAACACTTTTGCGCTACTGAAAAAGATGCAGGAACAGGGGCTTGTGGAGGCTATTCGTAAAGCGGTTGAGCACGGTGTGCCTTACGTGGGCTGGAGCGCAGGAAGCAACGTGTGCTGTCCCACGATCCGAACAACCAACGATATGCCGATCGTCGAGCCTGAGTCGTTCGAGGCGGTAGGAGCGGTGCCTTTTCAGATAAATCCGCACTACCTGGACGCCCACCCCGATGGCCACGCAGGCGAAACGCGCGAACAACGCATCGAAGAATTTCTTGTGGCCAACCCCGGAGTCTACGTTGCCGGACTGCGTGAGGGGTGTCTGTTGCGTGTTGAGGGTAGGAAGCTTGAACTGATTGGAGGGCGGCCTTTGCGCGTTTTCCGTGCGGGCGATGTTCCGCGTGAAATTTCTGCCGGCGAAGATATGTCGTTTCTATGGGGCTGACACAAAAAATAGGCACGGCCGGCGAGGATGCTGCGGCGGAGTGGTTGCAGGGAGAGGGATTCGAGGTCATAGAGAGGAACTGGCGAAACGGGCCTTACGAGATAGACATCGTGGCTGTGTGCGGAGAGGTGCTCCATTTTGTGGAAGTCAAGACGCGTGATGAAGATGGATTTCAGTCGCCCGAAGATGCTATGACCGCTGCTAAGCAGCGGTCGTTTCGCCACGCTGTGAGGGATTATCTCGCGTTGCATCCCTCGGAACTGGAGCCTCAACTCGATCTTGTTGCGGTGAACAGCACGACAGGAGAGGTGCGATATATTCCTTTCGCCGTTATTTCTCGCTGGTAGTTAATACCGGACTTGTCCGTCACCGCGGATGATATATTTATAGGTGGTGAGTTCGGGAAGCGCCATAGGACCGCGGGCGTGGAGTTTCTGGGTGCTGATACCGATCTCGGCGCCGAATCCGAACTGAGCCCCATCTGTGAAGGCAGTGGAAACATTAGTGTAAACGCACGCCGCATCGACCCGCGCAGCGAACTCCTCGGCGGTTGCAGAATTTTCGGTAACGATAGCCTCGCTGTGGCGCGACGAATAACGCGAGATGTGCCCCAGAGCCTCATCCAACGAATCGACGACCCGAACGGACATCTTGTAATCCAAAAACTCCGTGCCGAAACTTTCAGGGGTCGTGTGGGCGAGAAAGGGGTAAGGTTCGTCGGAAGTTGAGGAATGGTCAGCGCCGGATAGAGCGGCGTGGGAGCGCGGATCGGCGTAAATAGTGACGTTTTGAGTAGCGAGCGGAGCACACAAAGCAGGCAGGTCGGCCAGACGGGAAGAGTGGATCAGCAGCGTGTCGAGCGCATTGCAAACACTCACGCGGCGGGTTTTGGCGTTGAAAACGATCGCCGCACCCTTGGCGAGATCGCCCTCGGAATCGAAATATGTGTGGCAGATGCCGGCGCCGGTTTCGATAATCGGCACGCGCGAATGGTCTCTGACATAGTCGATCAGAGCAGACGAGCCACGCGGAATAACCACATCTACCAGGCCCACGGCATTAAGGAGCTCTTCGGTCGCCTCGCGCTCGGCAGGCAACAGGGTCACTACATCGGGATTCAGCCCCTCGGCGGCGATCACGTCGCGCAACAGGCCCACGATCGCTTCGTTAGAGTGGCGAGCATCGCTACCACCCTTCAAAAGGCAGGCATTGGAGCTCTTGAAACAGAGCGCGAAGACGTCGAAACTGACATTGGGTCGCGCTTCATAGATTACGCCCACTATCCCGAACGGTACCCTAACCTTGCTGATAATCATTCCGTTTGGCCGAGTCGTTTGGGAAAGCACTTCGCCAACGGGAGAGGGCAGAGCGGCAACGTTACGAATATCCTCTGCGATGGCCTCGATGCGTTGGGGAGTGAGCAACAGTCGATCGCGCATAGGATTAGACGGCTCCATTTGCGCGAGATCGTGTTCGTTGGCAGCTAAAATCTCGCCGGAGCGTCGTACGGTTTCTTCCGCAACGCGTAATAAAACTCGGTTGAGCATCGCCTCGTCCAAAAGCGCCAACTCCTGCGAAGCGCGGCGGGCCCGCTCGAAGATCGTCCTCATTTTTGCGCCGGGATGAAGTGTGTGAACGGCACGAGGGAAGAGTCGCGATGCAGGACGATGTCGGTCAGGATATTGGGCCGTTTGCCGTTGGCTATGATCACCTCGGTCCCAGAGGCGGCTACTTCGCGCGCAATACGGCTTTTGGTGAGCATCCCTCCGCGTCCGGACGATGAGCGCGACGTTTGAATATACGTGGAAAGATCGCTATTCGGCGAGACCTCACGGATGAGTTCGGAGGCGGGATCATCGGGCGAGCCGGTATAAACGCCGTCAATGTTACTGAGGATTACCAATAAATCCACCCCCATCATTTTCGCCATCAATCCCGAAAGCTCGTCGTTATCCGTGAACATCAATTCGGTTATGGAGATGGTGTCGTTCTCATTGACGATCGGCACTACGCCATTGGCCAGCATCACCTCCATACAGTTCTTCTGGTTGAGGAAAGCCTCCTCGCTTCCCAGACTCTCCTTGGTGGTGAGCACCTGGCCGCAGACGATGCCCTGGTCGCGGAAGAGATTATAGTAGCGGTCGATGAGTTTGATCTGTCCCACTGCGGAGAACAATTGGCGAGACGATACGTCGTCCAGTTCGCCATCGACCCTGCCTGCGAGTTCGCCCCGTCCCGAAGCCACAGCCCCCGACGTGACGACGATCACTTGCACTCCCGCTTTCCACAACTCGGCCACCTGATCGACCAATCCGCCTACGGCTCCCGAATCGAGCGTGCCGTCCGGACGGGTGAGAACGTTGCTGCCGATCTTGACGACCACACGACGCATATATTCCTCTGCCCTTCTATTTTCCACTCTTGTAGCTCTCTCTGATGCCGGCGATGATCGAACTGGAGAAACCGTTCTCTTCCATTGCGTTCAGTCCCCTGATAGTGAATCCTCCGGGAGTGATCACGCGGTCTATCTCAACTTCGGGGTGCTGGCCGTTTTCGTAGAGCAGTTTTATGGCACCCTTGACCGTTTGCAGCACGATGGTGTGGGCTTCGGGAGCACTAAAACCAGCCTCGATTGCACCGTTCATCGCTGCACGTACGTATCTCATAATGTATGCTATGCCACACGACCCGACGGCCATTGCGGCGCCGAGTAGGCGTTCGGGAACGACCATCGTTTGTCCCATCTCGCTGAAAATCGTTTCGGCCAGCTTTATCTGGGCGGCATTGGCGTTTCTGGAGGCGATGAAGGTCATACTTTCACCGATCGCGATTGCGATATTGACCATAATGCGGAAATGGACGAAATCCAACTTCTCGGCATTGTCCCTGCCCTCGGTGAGCATCTTGTCCATATCGTCGAAACTTATTCCCGCCACGGCCGAAAAAAGTATCTGTCGGTCGAAGTCCACCCAGTCGCGCCCTTCGGCTATGACATTGGCCACCGAATGAGGTTTGACCGCAAGGATCATAATGTCAGCACTTTGAACTCCCTTTTTCAGATCGTTCGTCAATATGAACGGCAGGCCAGTGGCTCTCATTTTTTCGAGAGCGTTAGGGTTGTGATCGACGCACGTGATGTCCTCGGCATTGATAAACGTTCCGTTTGCCATCCCTACTGCAATCGCTCCACCCAGATTGCCCGCTCCGATAATTGTTGCTTTCATAATTTTTTTGTATGTTTGCGCTGGAAAAAATTCAACTTACAAACATACAAAAATTATGCAAATTGTATCCGTACACGCAAGAGAAATTCTCGATTCGCGTGGAAATCCCACCATTGAAGTAGAAGTTGCCACAGTTTCGGGCGCATTTGGTCGTGCCGCAGTTCCCAGCGGAGCTTCTACAGGCGAAAACGAAGCACTCGAACTTAGGGACGGCGATAAGAGTCGCTACTTGGGCAAGGGCGTCACCAAGGCCGTTGCAAATGTGAACGATATCATCGCTCCGGAGGTAATCGGAATGAGCGTGACCGATCAGGTGGGTATCGACCATCTGATGATCGCGTTGGACGGCACTCCCACCAAGAGTAAACTCGGTGCAAATGCCATCTTGGGTGTTTCGCTGGCCGTGGCTCGTGCCGCTGCCGACTACTTCGGTGTGCCCCTCTATCGCTATATCGGTGGCACTAACGCCAAGACATTGCCCGTGCCGATGATGAACATCATCAACGGTGGCTCGCACTCCGATGCTCCCATCGCATTTCAGGAATTTATGATCCGTCCCGTGGGTGCCTGCTGCTTCAAAGAAGGTCTGAGGATGGGTGCCGAAGTGTTCCACGCCCTCAAGAAGGTGTTGCACGATCGCAACCTGAGCACCGCTGTGGGTGATGAGGGAGGGTTTGCTCCTGCCTTGGCCGGAACCGAAGACGCACTGGAGTCGATCATCACTGCAATCAAGGCCGCCGGTTACAAACCCGGTCGCAAAGAAGAGGGCGGTCAGGTGTCGATCGGTCTGGACTGTGCTTCGAGCGAGTTCTACAAGGACGGTGTCTATAATTATGCCAAGTTCGAAGGAGACAAGGGTGCGAAACGCTCTTCGGCCGAACAGGTGAAGTTCCTCGCCGATCTCGTTAGCAAATATCCTATTGACTCTATTGAAGACGGTATGAGCGAAAACGACTGGGACGGCTGGAAACAGCTTACCGATGCTTTGGGCGGCAAGTGCCAGTTGGTGGGCGACGACCTTTTCGTGACCAATGTGGACTTCCTCAAGAAGGGTATCGAGATGGGTTGTGCAAACTCGATTCTCATTAAGGTAAACCAGATCGGCTCACTCACCGAAACTTTGGACGCTATTGAAATGGCTCACCGCGCCGGCTATACTTCGGTAACTTCGCACCGTTCGGGCGAAACGGAGGACAGCACGATCGCCGACATCGCCGTGGCTACCAATTCGGGTCAGATCAAGACCGGTTCGATGTCGCGCTCCGACCGTATGGCCAAGTACAACCAACTCCTTCGCATCGAAGAAGAGCTGGGCAGCGAAGCGATTTACGGCTATACCAAGATTTACAAGAAGTAGTCGGATTTTGGTTATGCACAACGAAAGAGGCCCGGTTTCAACCGGGCCTCTTTTATTATTGACGTTCCCGGTTTTCGGGATGACGGCGACGTTTATTGTCAAGCAAATCGAGTAAGTCGAGTAACGAGTTGCGTACGAGAATAAGCCGGCGATAATTTTGAGGATTGAATGTGTGGAGATTGTCCCGTTTGTCGATCAGCATCGCACGTATATCGTTTTCGAGTTTTTCTACCGACATATAACAGGGACTGTCCGAGAGATTGTTCCATTTTTTGACGAAATCTGAAAAACTTATGCACTCCCACGCGTCGGCCTCCTTGTTGTATTGCACACACATATCTCCCAAAACCCGCTGCTCACCCCTTAGGATGAGGAAGTTTTTGATGTCGAAGCCTTTTTTCTTGTGAGGTTCGAGGGCGGGATTACTGGTCGTCGAAAACCATTTTTCAATTGCGATGAGTTTTTTCAAAACCTTCGAGTCGAAACTGTAGCGGCGGAACTTGAAATTGTACATCTCGCGGTTGATGATCTCCCTCCAGGCAAAGAATTGGCAAAAGAGAAACATCGTGTAGTTCAGCATATTGGCAGAATAGACATCGGAAAAACGACGATTGTAAGGGTTTGCAGGATCCTCGATCTCGTGGAAATATTCGCCAATGTTGCGCTTATTGAGGATGCCGCCGATCCGATCCTGCAGCGCCCACGCAGCGTAGCAAATGAAATGGCGATACTTCTTGACGATGCTTTTGCGGCGGAATTTTTCGACGAGAAGATTACCAACCCAACCGAAACCGGCCAGACCGATCAGAGTTCCGGCACAAACCTCCAGCCATTTCAAAATGTTGGGATCTTTAGCAGCTTCGGTGGCGACTTTTGCGACCTCGGCGCAGCAGGTCAGATAGAGTATCATCGCTTTGAGATCAGGTATTCTGCTATTTGCACTGCGTTTAAGGCTGCCCCTTTGCGGATTTGATCACTCACGCACCAGAAAGTGAGACCATTAGGACAAGCCAGATCTTCGCGAATACGACCCACGAAAACATCGTCCTTGCCGGCAACCGGCAGTGGCATAGGATATTTCTTTTCAGCAGGCTGGTCGATCACCGTTATGCCTTCGAACTTCTCGAACGCTGCGCGGGCTTCAGCGGGACTGACGGGACGCTCGGTCTCGACCCAAACGCTCTCGGAATGGGCACGCAGTACTGGTACGCGAACGCAAATAGCCGACACGGCCACATCCGAGTGCATAATCTTGCGCGTCTCGTTGAGCATTTTTGCCTCCTCTTTTGTATAGCCGTTATCGAGGAACACATCCACCTGCGGAATGAGGTTGAAGGCCAATTGGTAGGCGAATTTCGATACCGTGGGCTCTTCACCTGCCGCGATTTGGCGTGTTTGTTCTTCCAGTTCGGCCATTGCAGCAGCTCCGGCACCGCTGGCAGCCTGATAAGTAGCTACGTGAACCCGTTTGATGTGCGAAAGTTGCTCGATGGCCTGCAACGCGACGACCATTTGGATCGTGGTGCAGTTGGGGTTGGCGATCACGTTGCGGGGAGTATTCAATGCATCGGCGGCATTGACCTCAGGAACTACCAAAGGCACATCTTCATCGAGGCGGAAGGCGCTTGAATTGTCGATCATAATTGCCCCGTGGCGCGTAATGTCCTTCTCGTACTCCTTAGAGGTTCCTGCGCCGGCGCTGGTAAAGGCAATGTCGATCCCTTTGAAGTCGTCGCCGTGCCTCAGGAGTTGAACCTTGAGGCGCTTGCCGCGGAACTCATATTCTGTGCCGGCGCTACGCTCGGAACCGAACAACACCAACTCGTCACAAGGGAAGTTTCTTTCGGCAAGGATTTTCAAAAACTCCTGTCCCACGGCGCCGCTTGCGCCCACAATAGCTGCTTTCATAAATTTATAGCGTCAAAGTAAATAAAACCGCTTCCGCCGTTCCGGCTAATCAAAAAATTCGTCGTAAGTTTGGCTTTGCCGGTAGGTCGGCATTTCGCCCACTTCGCGACAATCGTAATAAATTGCTCCGGGCGGAACCTCGAAGCGATCGGCTTGAGAGATGCCCAATCGTTCATCGGCATAGACCCTGCGCATAAACTCGGCATAGATCGGCATTGCGATGACCGAACCTTCGCCGGCCGTACGCGGATGAACGCTCTGATCCTCTCCTCCGGCCCAGGCTCCGGCCACCAAATTTGGCGTTACACCCACGAACCACGCGTCGCGGTTCTCCTGCGAGGTACCGGTTTTGCCACCCATCTCACCAGTAAAACCCCACTGCCAGCGCAGTCTGCCCGCCGTGCCACCCGAAACAACGTCTTGAAGCACTTGCAAGGTTGTATACGCGGTGGTCTCGGAAATGGCGTCAGTGGTTTCTGGCAGGAAGCTCGAAATAAGATTACCCTGCCTGTCCTCGATCCTCATAACGAAGATAGGCTCGGTGTTCACCCCTTTGTTGGCAAACGTCGTGTAAGCGCCAACCAACTCGAACAGGGACACATCCATAGTCCCCAACGCCAGAGCGTGAACGGGATCTATGTAGCTGCGGATGCCCATATTGTGGATAAAATCGGCTACGGCTACGGGCGATTTGGCCTGCTTCATAATCCAGGCGGTGTAGTTGTTGCGACTGTGCTGCAGGCCCCACTTGAGAGGGTGCATCACTCCGTCGTAATCCACGTTGCTGGCCTCCTTGGGCGACCACGGTTCCGAATAGGTCTCGATGGTCACCGGCAAGTCGGGCACCGGTGTACAGGGATCGAGCCCCAGCTGCGAGAATGCAAAAGTATAGACAAAAGGTTTGATCGTGGAGCCGCATTGACGTTTACCCTGCGAGGCGTTGTCGTATTTGAAATAACGAAAGTTCGGGCCGCCCACATAAGCGCGCACGGAACCGGTTTGAGGCTCGATGGCTACGAACGATGCCCTCATCAGCTTCTTGAAGTGGATTATAGAGTCGCGCGGAGTTATGACGGTATCGCGCAGGCCCCTATAGGTAAAAAGGCGCATCGGGGTCGGAGTATCCCATCCTCCCTCGCGACCGCTGTAACGCATCGCGTTAGCAATGATCCTGTTGATCTGCTCCGGCGTCTGATCCTGAAAAACCACTCCCGTGCGGCGAAACTGGTTGTCCATATAGGGTTGAATGTCGTTTCGCAGTCGTTCGGTCACAGCTTCCTCGGCATAGCGTTGCATCGAAGCGTTGATGGTGGTGTAGATCTTTAGTCCATCGCGATAGATATTATAAGGAGTGCCATCAGCCTTCTTGTTCTTGTGGATCCAGCCATAGAGTGGATTGTTCTCCCAACGGTGGAGGGCATACTCATAGTCGTAACCGTTGAGGAATTGTCGGCGGGTGGGTTTTTCGGCCTGCATCACAAGGCGTAGCATCTCGCGGAAATAGGTGCCGGAACCCTCGTCGTGTGATACGGGATTGTAATCCAACTCAATGGGAAGAGCCGCCAGCGAATCATACTGGGCACGGGTGATATAGCCCTGCTGCTGCATCCTGCGCATAACGGTGTTGCGGCGAGCGAGCGAGTTGTCGTAGTTGCTTACGGGGTTGTATCTGGTCTGGGCATTCACCACTCCGACCAACGTAGCAGATTCCTGAATGTTGAGTTCGGACGGTGTTTTATTGAAAAAGGTATGCGCTGCGCTCTTGATCCCGTAAGCGTTGGAGCCATAAAACACCGTGTTGAGGTACATAGCAATGATCTCCTCCTTGGTGTAATTGTATTCCAGCTTGATGGCGGTTATCCACTCCTTGAGTTTGTCAGTGACGATCCAACCCTTCCTTTGAAAAAGGTTTTTGGCCAACTGTTGGGTGATGGTCGAGCCGCCGCCCTGACTCTGTCCGAGCCCCACGGTACGAAAAGCCACACGAGCCAGCGAGATAAAGTCTATGCCACTATGGCCATAGAACCTGACATCCTCAGTATCGACCAGTGCTGCAATGATGTCCGGAGTGAGTTCGCTGTAATCGACGAAAGTACGATTCTCGACATAGAACGTACCCAACGTCTTACCATCTTCGGAAAAGATTTCGGTGGCGAGGTTGCTGCGTGGGTTTTCCAACTCCTCGAACGTAGGCAGTTTGCCGAACGCTCCCAGCGCCGTTAGCCCAAGCAACACGAGCACCACCACGAACGGCGTCGCGATAACTATCCAAAACAACTTTACACCACGAGACATAGTTCTAAAATTTAATCACTGCCGGCGTTCCGGCTACATTCCCTGCTCGGCGTGCATTACGAAGGCGCGGAGTCCCTGTTGGGGTGCCGAGGCGTCGAGTTTGCGAAGTGCGTCGAGCAACGGGGTCACCTTATCGTCGTCGCAAAAAATCATCAGTGAGGTGTTCATCGACGGCCAGGCGTGGGAACCATAGTGAGGCTCGCCGTCTACTGAGCCGCGACCTTCGGTGAGGGCCCAACGGGTGAAACCGCGAATGCCCAACCTGTCTAACGTCGCGTTCACCTCCAGCGTGTGGGCCTGATTGTATGAAACGAATATTGCTTTCATCTCTTTATCTTCTCTTTTTTACGAATATCGCATAAAGTACCGGTATGACGAGCAGCGTGAGTAGCGTGGAGAATGTCATTCCGCCAATGATGGCGATACCCATAGGTTGCCACAGTTCCGAACCATCGCCCAGACCCAATGCCATCGGGAGCATACCCAAAATCGTCGTTACGGAGGTCATCAACACGGGCCTGAGACGGCTCTTACCCGATGCCACAACAGCCTGTCGGATTCCTTCGCCGCGTTCTACCAGTAGGTTGGCATAGTCCACCATCACGATCCCGTTTTTGGTAACGATCCCCACGAGCATAATTGCTCCGATCATTGCTATCATCGACAGCGGTGTACCCGTCATCCACAGAGCCAGGAACACACCGGTAAAGGCGAACGGCAGGGTGAACATAATGATGAAGGGCATCTTGAGGCTCTCGAACTGCGTGGCCATCACGATATAGACCAGCATCACAACCAGAATGAGCAGCGCCCCGAAGTCACTCATCATATCCTCCATATCCTCCATCGAGCCACCTACTTCGATAGCTATCCCGTCGGGCGCTTCATAGTTATCGAGCACGGCGCGAACCTCTTTTACTACATTTCCGAGAGCGTAGCCTTCACCCACGGAGGACTGCACGGTTACGATCCTCTGGCGGTTTTCGCGCTCGATGGTCGGAGCGGCGTATTCCTCCTCAAGAGAGGCGACTTCGCTGAGTTTGACGGGTTGTCCGGTTGCTCCTATCAGAGTTATGTTTTCGACATCGCTGAACGAAGCACGGTGAGGCTCATCATAGCGAACCACGATGTCGTACTCGTCACCGTCCTCGCGATACTTGCTGGCATCAAGACCATTGATACGGTTGCGCACGAATGTCGAAGCTACAGCGGAAGAGATGCCGTAGTAAGCGAGCTTGTGTCGATCGAAAACGATATTGTATTCAGGCCTCAGGTCATCTCTGGAGAGGCGTACGTCTCTTGCTCCTGGCAGTTCGGCTATGCGGGCCTGCAGTTCGAGGGCCACCTCGTTGGTGAGATTCATATCCTGTCCGAACACCTTCACATCGACGGTGCTGGCGCCACTCATACCCCCTTCCTGACCTCCGGGCACAACGTTGAAGCGCCTCAATTCAGGTATTGCCGCCAAGTCTTGGCGCAGCATATCGGAGATTTCGAATATGGTGCGTCCGTGGCGACGTCCCCCCTCACGTTCGGATAGGCGCGGCAGGCGCATCCAGTAGTTCATCACGTAGGTACCGCTCTTGCTCATCGCGGCGAAGAAGTTGTCGGAGCTGTTGGCTCCGGCGTCCGTCGCCACCATTATCACTTCGGGGTACTTTTCACGGATCAGGTTTTCTATCTTCAGGGCGATAGCCTCGGTATAGTCCACACCCAGATTTTGATCGACTTCGGCACTTGCCGTAATTACACCGTTATCCTGCGGCGGGAAGAATTCCGTCGGTACTTGCGTAACCAGCAGCAGCGACACGACGAAAATACCCATTGTCCCAACAAGAGTCTTCCAGCGGTTTTTTACCACCCAGCTCAGAATCTTAGCGTAGAAATTGTCCATCCACACCAGGAACTTGTCGATGGGCTTATACACGACGCCTATTCCCTTATAGGTGTGAATCCCACCGTCGATGCGCAACATATAAGCCGAGAGCATCGGGGTGAGTGAGATTGCGGCGAAAGTCGAAGTAACGATAACTATGGAAACTATCCAACCCAACTCCTTGAACATAATCCCAGCCATACCTCCCAGGGTGGTAAAGGGCAGGAACACCGCGACGACAACCAACGTTGTTGCGATTACAGCCAACCATACCTCGTTCGTACCATAAATGGCTGCCTCCTTAGGCTTGGAGCCGCGCTCGATGTGGGTCGTAATATTTTCGAGTACCACGATCGCATCGTCCACAACCATCCCGATGGCGATCGAGAGCGACGAGAGCGAAATCACGTTCAGCGTCGAGCCAGTGAGGTAGAGATAGATAAACGAGACGATCAGCGAGATCGGGATAGTCAAACAGACTATGAACGTGGCCCTCCATCTCCCAAGAAAGAACATCACCACCAGCACCACGAAGATGAATGCGAACATCACCGCTTCCGAGAGCGAAGAGATACTGTCACGGATAGACTCCGAGTTGTCGATGAGCACCTCTACCTTGAGGTCGCTGGGAAGCGAAGCCTGAATGGCAGGCAGTTCGGCAGTGATTCGATCGACGATCTCGACCGAATTTGCACCCGACTGCTTTTGGATGATCATCATCACGCCCCTCTGCCCGTCGATGTACTGGACCTGGGTCATCGTGGCGAGCGTATCTTTCAGGCTGGCTACATCGCTGAGCAGCACCGTCCGT
Organism: Alistipes sp. UBA934; assembly: GCA_002293535.1. Taxonomy (GTDB): domain Bacteria; phylum Bacteroidota; class Bacteroidia; order Bacteroidales; family Rikenellaceae; genus UBA940. Next base: position 243,134 of record DBDK01000003.1, read on the forward strand.
CCACCGGCGTTTGACACCACGACATTGCGCAGGTCGCCCGAAGAGGTAAACTCACCGTCACTCTTGATGTTATAAGTATAGTTGCCAATGTCCATCGTACCGGCGGGGATGTTCACATTCTCCGCCGCGATGATGTTGCCCAGTTGTTCGACAGTCAGCCCGTATGCGTCCAACTTGTTGGGATCGACCCTGACCTGGATTTCGCGTTCCGGCGCACCGGCGATACTAACCGCACCAACGCCATCGACCCTGTTGAGGGTATTGACCAACTTTTCATCGAGGATTTTGCTAAGCGCAGGGTAGCTTTCGTCTGCCACGGCCGAAAGGAACATCACGGGGAACATCGACGAGGAGAGCTTGAACACCACGGGCGTATCGACCTCGTCCGGCAGCAGTGACGTGGAGCGGCTGATCACGTCTCGCACGTCGTTTGCCGCTTCGGTGACGTCCGAACCCCATTCCAGCTCCAGAATTATCATCGAGACGTTGTCCGAAGATCTCGATGTCAGTTTTTTCAGGTTATCGACCGTATTGAGTTGGTCTTCCAGTACCCTGGTTACGTTCGTCTCGATGTCGGTTGCGTTAGCTCCTGGGTAGGTGGTCATAACGCTGACCATCGGCAAGTCCATCTCCGGGTACATATCTATCGCCAGGTTTTGGAGTGAGAAGAATCCCAACACCAAAACGGCGATGAATATCATTATGGTCGAAATCGGTTTCTTGACCGAACTTTCGTAAATATTCATACTTTATTGAGTAATTTCGACGGCGGTTCCGTCATTAAGTCTTGAGAACGAGGTTATTGCAATCATTTCGCCGGCAATCAGGCCCGAAGTAACCGCAGTGAGGGAGCCGACCTGACGGCCCACCTCGACAATGCGACGTTGCGCCACCCCGTTGGAGATAACATAGACGAAGCGATCGTTGGTACCGATCTGGCGTTGAATGGCAATGTCGGGAACTATCACGCTCTTCACGTCTCCCATATTGATGGTCGAACGGGCGAACATTCCGGGACGCAGCTTGCCGCTTTTATTGGGGATGGTCACTTCGGCCATAAAAGTACGCGTCGCAGGGTCGATCGAAGGAGCAACGAGGCTTACGCTCGCGGGGAACATCTCTCCGGGAAAAATATCCACCGAAATGGCAACCGGAGTTCCCACGTGAACATTACGGAAGTATTGTTCCGACACGTTAATACGTACCTTCAGGCGGTCGATCTGCATAATTTCGAGAATCGGCGTCGAGGTAAACAGGTTACCCTCGTCAGCACCTCTGGCCGTCACCACTCCGTCGATAGGCGAGTAGAGCTTCACGTGGCTGGCAACGTTATCGAAAGCCTCCTTGGTGATGAGGTATTGCGCCTCGGCCTGTTTGAACACCTGTTCCGAGACTCCGCCGGCATCGTAAACGCTCTTGATGCGTTTGTAGTCGGCCTCGGCGGTATCATATTGAACCTTTGCGGTGTTATATTGCATCGGATCCATCTCTGCGACCAACTGCCCTTTACGGACATTGTCTCCCACATCGACATATATGCGAGCGATTCGAGCGCCTTGCAGCGCCGGTACGATACTGTTCTTTTGCCACGGCTCGACGTTGGCCGTGAACTCCACATCCTGTGGGACGATCTCGCTTATTGCTTCGGTCACCTTCACCGCCACGGCGGGGCTTTCGATTACCGCAGCCTTTTTCTCTTTGCAGCCGGCCAACATCAGCGCCGCTGCCATCCCAAAAATTAAAACTCTTTTCATATTATTCTTTTCCTATAGTTTTGTTGTAATCCGCCTCGGCAGCCAAAAAATCGTAGATCGCTTGCGAGTGGTTGAGTCTCGACTGAGTGACGGCCAGTTCGGCCTGATTGACTTCGAGCATCGTTCCTGCACCGGCATCGAACCTTGTCCGGGATATCGAGTAGGCCTTTTCGGCTTGGGCCACAGTCTTTTCGGTTGCGAACATCGTTGCACGTGCGCTCATAAGGTTATTCACGGCCGTTGTTGCTTCCACTTCTTTGGCCTGCCGCAGGTAATCTTTCTGAAGTTCGATCTGGGCTACGCTGTTTTTGAGCTGCCTGACGTGTGCGTTGTTCTTGAAGCCCGACAGGATGGGTATCGAGATCTGGAATCCGGCCGTGGCGGGGTTTTGCCACCACCACTTGTTGATCACACCTGCTCCTCCTGTCATCATATCGGCAAAGTCGATGGTCTTGTCCTGACCCGACACAATCACCTGACCGTAAGCCGCAAGTGACGGCAGACGCGCAGCATTGGTAAGACGGATCTGCTGACGTGTAAGCATCTGCTGATATTCTAACTGGCGCATTTCGCTGTTGCCCGTCAGGTCGATCACCGGTTCGGGCCTTGCATAGAGCTCCTCGCGATAGTCGTCCAGTACACCGTCCAGAGCCACAGGTACATTTTCGGGAATGCTGAGGAACATCTTGAACATTTGAATTGCGATGGCGATGCCGTTCTCGGTTTGTATGATGCTGGGTTGCAGGTTGCTGAGTTGTACTTCCGCCGTCAGCAGGTCGTACTCCGAAGCGAGCCCTGCGTCGTACATCGTGCGAGTGTTTGCCACCGTTTCACCGATGGTCTTTTCACTTTGGCGCAGTACCTGGTGGGACTTTTCAAGTAACAGAATCTGGAAGAAGGCCTTCTTAACGCTGTTGGAAAGGTCGATTCTCGATGCGCGAGCCTGCTCCACCGCCAGTTCCTGTTGCATTCGGTTCATTTTCAATCCGGCATAAACTGCAGGCGCAAACAGCGGCAGGGTGAGATTTCCGGTTGCGGCGGCAGACATATCGGCACCAAGCGAGAGTCCCTTGGACATCTCCTGCTGGATTATGTTAAAGGTATATTGTCCTCCCACGGAGAGTTGCGGCAGGTGGTTTCCCATCGTCTCGCGCCTTACATAGTCGAAGCGTCGGATCTCCATATCGGCGACCTTTATGGTGGGATTTTCCGAGAGCGCCACATCCAGCGCCGTCTGAAGATCGAGTCTCAGCGTGTCGGTTTGTGCCTGTGCTCCCAGAGAGATCGTGGTAAACAATATTGCTATAAAAATCTTTTTCATCATCCGTTGCGTTTTCTATGGTTACATACAATTTCGTCTATCGTTTCGATTCCTTTTTTGGTGGCCAATCCCCTGAAGAAATAGACTACCACATATTCGAACGCCATCCGCATCGAGATGTCGTTTTTCAGCGGTGCAAAGTTATGAGATTTTCCGTCAAACAATGCAGCCATAGTGTAAGATAGTGTGATTATTGCCAGCTCCTTGTTCATATTGGGCAAAAACAGCCCTTCACTGATACCACGTTCGAGCAGCCGGTTGAACTGCTCGCGACTGAAGCAATACACCTGATTTTCAAACTTCTCGAAGATGTCGGGGTAGAACTTCTTGAGGTTTTCGACTAACAGTGCATCTCGTTCGCCCTGCTTCATCATAGACAGGATTATGAAGATCTCGTCGATAACGTTCTGTGCTTGGCGCGTATGCTCCATCATCGAGCGGCGCTTCTCTTCGAAATGGAATAACAGACTCTGTTCCAACAGATCCCTTTTGTCCCCGAACATCTCATACAGGGTGCGTTTAGACACCCCCAGCCGCGTGGCAATGTCGTCCATCCGCACCGATTTGATCCCCTCGTCGAGAAACATCGCCGCTGCCTGGCATACTATTCGCTCCTTTTGAGACATACCTAAAAAGTTTGCAATCGAGCGGCAAAGGTAGCAAAGAAAACTTAGGAAAACAAAAAAGTTTTTTAGTTTTTTAAAAAAATAATCTATCTTCGCACAATGGCTGATAACGATTGGAAAGCACGGCTGGGGATGGTATATTCGACGAACCCCGATTTTGAATACCGAACCGGGCAGGCGCAGGACGCAAAAACCCTGCCTGCTGAAAAGCAAAACCTGAGAGTGAGTTTGGACAAACGCCGCCGGGGAGGCAAGCAGGTTACGCTTGTTAGTGGATTCGTGGGCTCCGGAGACGATCTGGAGGCACTGGGCAAGTTGCTGAAAACTCGCTGCGGGGTCGGTGGAGCGGCAAAGGATGGTGAAATTATTGTTCAGGGCGATTTTCGGCAGAGAGTGGTAGAGTTATTGCAAGCACAGGGATATGCGAAAACTAAGAAAATATAGCCTGTTGCGAGGAGGGCTGGTAGTCGCGCTGTTATGCTTGTTGTGTTCAGGTGTCGCGCAGGCACAATATTACAGTTGGGGTCCTTCGCCGGCGAATGTGAAGTGGCGCAAACTCCAAACAGAGGATGTTAAACTGCTTTATCCCAGCTACTTTGAGGACAATGCGCGTCGTGTGATATGGTATCTCGACACATTGCGAACCCACATAGACTTTGGTTACCGATACTCCACGATGCGCTCTCCTGTCGTGCTGCATACCCAGAATATGATGGGCAACGGGATGGTGATGTGGGCTCCGAAACGAATCGAGCTGCTTGCCGCGCCTTCGGTTGCCTACTCCGAGCCTTGGCTTAAGCAACTTGTGCTGCACGAATATCGCCACAATGTTCAATACAACAATCTTAGGCGCGGGGTGGTTCGTCCGCTGATGTGGCTGCTGGGCGAACAAGCGGGATTTCTGGGTACGGGCCAATTTTCGATCTACATAATAGAGGGCGATGCCGTGATGGCCGAAACCGAGATGAGCGCTTTCGGACGGGGACTGCAACCCTCATTCACGATCCACTATCGCGCGATGGGTGATGTGGGTAGTGATGGACGTGCCGGTGATTATTGGTTTTGCGGCTCACTGAGGGATTTTGTGCCTGATCACTACAGGCTTGGCTATCAGATGGTTCGTTGGAGTTACAATCACTTCGACAAATTCATTTGGGATGACATTGCCCGCTATGTTTCGCGTAACCCGCAATTCATTTCGCCGATGAGCATCGGGCTGAAAAAGATGTACGAGATGAACCAGTCGGAATTGTTTCGTCGTACGTTTACCGACCTGAATGCTTATTGGAACTCGCTGCCTCGTGTTGAGGACTCTTCGCTGCGTATTCCGACTCCGGAGACATCCTACACGACATATCAGTGGCCATTGTGGTTGAATGACAGTACTTTGGTAGCTTTCAAAAGCGACTTCGACCGTCCTTCGCGAATTGTGCAGGTCGATGCCACGACCGGTGCCGAGGAGATCCTTGCTCACACCGGAATTGTCAGTTCGCGACCTGTGTTGGCCGATGGCAGGCTGTGGTGGACGGAGTACAGGAGTAGCACTCTGTGGGCCGAAAAAGTTTTGTCACAACTCTGCTCTTATGACTTGGCGACCGGTAACAAGAGCCGGAAAGCCGGCAGCGAATTTGGGCTACGCGGTAAAATGCAGGTGCTTTATCCTGTAGCCTTGCCCGACGGTTCGCTGGCTTGCGTGGCTTACGACTATTCCGGACAGTACTCTATTATAATAGGTGAGGATATTCGTGTAGAATTTCCTTTGGGCATGGAGGTGACGGGCTTGGCGTGGGACGATGTGACGCGTGGGCTGTATTTTATAGGACTGGATGACGGTGGGATGTATCTCGGCGTGGTGGAGGGGAGCGGTTTTCGCAAAATCACACCTTCCAAACACATAACGATCAGTGAATTGCGTGCTTCTGACGGGAAACTGTACTTTGGCTCCATCGTGTCGGGCAAAGACGAAGCGCACGCTTATGATTTGGCCACACGTAGCGAATATCGTCTCTCCACCTCGGCTTACGGCTCGTTCCAGCCATCGACACCTTTCTTTGCTACCGGCGATTCTGCTGCTGAAAAAATAGCCCTCACAACTTATGATCGCCACGGTTATCATCTTGCGGTTCAGAACCTTGCCACTGCAATTGAGCAAGAGGAGCGCACACTCCCTCTCGATCTGGTCAATCCCGATTGGAAGCGTTGGGAGGGAATGCCGCGTATGGATTCGCTGGTTTATACTCCTGCCGCGGCCGAGCATTCCAGGTCCGAATTGAAACCCCGGAAATATCGCAGGATGCTCCATCTTTTTCAGCCTCACAGTTGGCTGCCACTGGGTTTTTATCCACCCGCTGCGATTCAGGAAGCCGATCTTACGATTCACGCGGGAGCAACGGTAATGTCACAAAACTTGCTTTCTGATGCCGTCACGTGGCTATCCTATGGCTGGACGGGGCGCCAGGGTGGGTCGATGCTGCGAGGTGGATTTTCTTATCGCGGGCTGGGCCCGGTACTGGATGTCGAGGCAACTTGGGGTGGGGCGCGGCAAACTCTTTATACGGATATTCCTCAGAGCATCGGACTTAATCTGAAACCCTACTTCAGCATCACTACACGTCTGTCGTTACCTCTAACCCTCGGCACGGGATATTGGCAAAGCAGACTCACTCCTTCAGTCGAGTATTTTTACACCAATGGACTTATTTTCAGACCTATAACTGATCAGGCGAAGGGGGAATTGACGCGTGGGGTCGAGCGGCTCAACTTCGCATTGAGTTATACCGGACAAGTGCGGATGGCTTACAAGGAGTTTCTGCCTCGCTGGGCGGTAACCGCACGTGCCGGATATGTGACCAATCCTACCAACAACCAGTTCAAGGATGTGTGGATGGCTTCGGTCGGGGCGTGGTTGCCGGGCGTGGTCAGGCCCCATAGTTTGAACCTGCGAGCGGCGTGGCAACAGACTTCAAATCAGTCAGATACTCCTTTTTTGTTTCGACTCAAGGAGGTTTTCCCACGTGGCGCCGACTACGATTTTGCGGTACGAAGAATGGCCAAGGCGTCGGTGGATTATCAGCTGCCGGTGTGGTATCCGGAGGGTGGATGGACGAGTATAATTTACTTCAAGAGGGTGAGACTCAACGTGTTTGCCGACTTGGCGCATTGGCAGGATTTTTCCACAGACTCGGCTTCCGGCGGCAGGTGGCGTAACATCACCTCCTACGGTGGCGATATAATTCTGGATATCAGTCCCTTGCGTATGCCGGCCACCACTCACGTTTCAGTTAAACTGACCGTTGCTAAGCCCAGCGACCGACGCGGGGTGTTTTTCGGATTTGGCCTGGATGTTCCGTTATAATTTTTTTTGCGTAGCTAAAGCCGACGACGGCGTTCCGTCCCTGCAACCCAAACGCCGCACACATCGCTCGATTTAGCGCTGTAAACCAGTGCACTGACGAGGTTGTTGCCAGGAAAATAATGCGGCCCGGTGATATCGAGCATCACAATGTCGGCCAATGCGCCCGGAGCCAAAACACCGAGTTGGCCTTCCATTCCAATCGCTCGCGCGCCGTGCACAGTAGCCATTTTCAGCACCTCATAAGCCGGCAAAACGGTCGAGTCGCCTCCGTCGATAAGTCCGCTGCCCGTAAATTTGGCGAGCAACGAGGCCGTGCGCATCTCGTCGAACATATCCAGATCGTTGTTCGACGCCGCTCCGTCGGTTCCCAGTGCAACGTTCACGCCCCGCTGCAGCATCTTTGCTACGGGAGCCGCCCCACTGGCCAACTTCATATTACTCTGCGGGTTATGTACTGCAGTAACACCGTGTTCGCGAAGAATCTCGATGTCCCGATCGGTAACGTGTATGCAATGGGCGGCGATGGTCGGAATGTCGAAAAGTCCAAGATCGCACAGATATTCTGTTGGAGTGCACCCGTGACGTTCGCGAATAATGCGTTGTTCGTCAATCGTTTCCGAAACGTGGGTGTGAATCCCGATGCCGTGTTGTTTTGCCAACTCCACTGCTCGGCGCAGATTTTCTGCCGAACAACTGTAGGCCGAATGTGGGGCGATCCGAACCGACAACCTGCCTCCAGCCTCTTTGCTGGCTGCAACAGCCAGGGTTTCGGTCAAATCGTGCTCAAACTCCTCCATCCGTGGTCCGTCCACAAAACTGGGACACAACACCGCCCTGATGCCCATCTCACAGGCCACCCGCCCTATCGCCGCCTCGTGCCAATACATATCGACCATCGTAGTGGTTCCTCCGGCGAGCATTTCGGTAATGCCCACACGTGCTCCTTGCGCGATTTGGTCTGCTCCGAGTTTTGCCTCGAACGGCCAAACGTTATCTTCGAGCCAGGTCATCAGCGGCACGTCGTCCATCGCATTACGCATCAGCGTCATAGCGACGTGGGTATGGGTATTGATCAGGCCCGGCATAACGAGTTTTCCGCGGCCGTCGATCACCTTGCAGTCGGGATTTTGGGCAAGAAATTCATCCTCTGCCCCCATCCCTGCTTGCGTCCCCTGTCCCGGCTCCACGAAAACAATTCGATCGTCTTCCCAGGCAACACAACCAGTAAAGTATTCCGCGTTAATCGAATCCGCCGTCGGCGTTCCGACCATCGGCAGGATGGCGGCATTTTTGATCAGGGTTTTCACTTTACCGCGTTGCCTCTGATTACCAGTATGTTGCGCTTTTCAGGCGAGTTGGAATATATTTCGATGGTTTTGTAGAATATGCCAGCCTCTTTTTTATTGACCTCGTAGATAACGTCGATGAATCCCTTTCCGTTTGGAGGTATAGGCTTCTTGTCATAACTGACTTTCACGCAGTTACACGATGTGAGCGTTCGGGTTATGACCAGCGGTTCGTCTCCGTCATTAGTGAAATGGAAGCGGTGCTCGATCTTTGGTAGCGAGTGTTGAACGCTGCCGAAATCGAACGAAGTCTCGGCGAACTCAAAGTGTTGAGCCGACGCTCCGTAGACTGCCAGCAAAACGCAAAAAACAAGAATTAGTCGCTTCACAGTGGACAGGATTTAATCGCTGCCGGTGTTCCGGCTTAGTTGAGTCTGAAGATGTACGTTATCGTTCCGGTTTGAAGTTCTGCTTCGGCTATAGTGAATCGAGCTTTGAGTGCTGCTGCACGTGCGGCGGCGATTAGTTCAGGGTGATTCGTCGTGGAACCTGCCTGTACGTAATCTGCCCTTGTGACTCGTCCCTCGCTGTTCACAGTGATGCTCATCACCACTCGTCCCTCGGCATCGACCGTGTAGGCCGGGCGGGGTAGATCCCCGGTGAGGTAACGTCCCGTCAGACTGACTCCCGATGAACCCGGAACGCCTCCTGCAACTCCCTGACTGCCTGGGGTTCCCCTGTCCGATGTAGAGGAGCTGTTCTGCGTAGAGGTCGAGTTGTTGGTTGTTTGGCCGGGGAACAGAGCCCTTTCATTGACCGTGCGAACCGGTTCGGCCGGTGGTTCGGGAGTGGGTGGTGTTTGCGTTTGGGATGAGGTGTCAATAACGGTTTGCTCCTCTGTGGTTTTGGCATTCGGATCTATGAACGGTATTTCGGGAGCGTCAGGTTGTTCGGTGGTCATCTGTGGCCTTGGCGGAGGAGGCGGAGGCACCTGCGTGGATCTTCTTGCAGGAGCGGCATCTGCGACGGACACCTGATCGGTTGGAGTAAGCTCTTGAGGAGGCGCTGGAGGAGGTGGGGCGATGTATTCGATTTCGTCTGTCAGATCGACCAGAATATTGAGTTCCGGCTGGGGCAGGTAGATCGTGTGTGAGACAAACAGTATGCACAACCCCCCTACAAAGAAGTAGATCAGCAAAAACAGGATGGCCCACGCGCGTCTCCGTCGCCTGTCGTCGGTATCGTCGTAATAGTCCATACGCGTGGCGTTTATTCAGGTTGGGTTGCGAGAACGAGCGTGTAATTGTTATTTTTGGCTATGTTCATTACCGGGACGACGTATTTCATTTCCACGTTTTCGTCGGCGTGCAGCGAGACCATCGGTTTATCTTTTCCTTCCAATTTCGCCCTCAGGGTCGGTTCCAGTTGGGGGAAACTCACCTCCGTTGTTTCGACATAGTATCTTGCGTCGGGAGTTATGGAGACCGTCGTGTAGGGTTTTTCGGTGATGTGGTTTGTGCTCTTGGGCAGCACGAGCCTCAGGGCATTGGGGTTTACCAGCGTGAGGGCCATCAGCACGAAGATCAGCAGCAGAAACACCATATCGGTCATCGACGCTGCCGAGAACCCGCTATCTACTTTCGATACTTTTCGGATTGCCATAACCTACTATTTCCTTACGGGTTGGTTTAGGATATCCATAAATGCGATCGAGTTGGCTTCCATTTGGAAGACCACCTTGTCGATGCGTGCGATCAGGTAGTTGTAGCCGAAGTATGCGGGAATACCGACGATCAAACCGCCCACAGTAGTGAGCATCGCAACGTACATACCGCCGGCCAGTACGCTGATATCGACCGTTCCGCCCATTCCTTCCATCGCCATAAATGCCTGCACCAGACCTATTACCGTTCCCAAGAAACCGATCATCGGCGCACCACCTGAGATCATCGCCAGGTACGGCAGACCGGCACTCAGGCGCGATACTTCGAGATTAGCCTGATTTTCGATCGCGTTTTGGATTTCCGGCATAGGTCTTCCGATGCGTTCGATCCCCTTTTCGATCATATGTGCGATCGGGGTTCCAGCTCTGCGGCACGATTCGAGCGCTCCTGTGACGTTGCCTTCGGAGATCTTGTCACGGATTCTGTCCATAAAGCTCAGGTTCATTTTGGAGGCTTTGCGAATCGCCACAAAACGCTCCACAAAGAGGTAGATTGCGATCGCGCCGAGCAGCACGAGTACCCACATCAGCCATCCGCCGGAGGAGAACAGGGTCCAAAAACTCATCTTTGTAGCCGTGGTCACCTCCATAGTTTCGGCGACACCTTCCGCCATTTCGGCCATCCCTTCGGCGGCCTGTAAAAACATATTCATAACGTTATTTGGGTTTTAGTTTGTTTTCTTCGTGCGCAAATTTAACTTTTTTCGTCGAAAAACATCACTTAATCTGTTAAAATCTTTTTTGTAGTAGACTCCCAGTCCGCTCTCCTGCAGTCCTTGTGTCTCATTTAGGCGGTCTATAGTTTGCGAGAAAGCTTTCAGGCGCAGGTTCCCGGCCTTGTCTATCACCCAGGTAAGGGAAACGTCTCCCGCAAGATTACTAACATTACCCGTGCCCACGCTTGCCGCCGAACGGTCGTCGATATAATTTCCTTCGATGGTTAGCATCAGTCGGTCATCCACAAAACCCGTAGAGAACCCTACGTCGAAACGATTGTTGGTAAAATTATCTTGCGGGCGGTAACGGAAATAGATGTCGTAATCCTCGCTCGAAAGGAAGTTGCTCAGGCTGCTCGTCAGTATATCGAATCCCACTGCTCCGTTTGCCAGTGCACCCGAACTGGCGCTGCCGACCCCCGTTATGGAGTTACCCGATGCGAAACTGCCCGTCATCAGCAGCGACAGGAACTGCATACTCTTTAGTTCCTGGGTATTCATCGCATTGTTCGCCACCAACCGCGCATCCGGGTCTGCCGAGGGCAGGTCTATGTCGAAGGTTATGCCCGGCGCCGAAAGATTGTCGTGCAATTCTAATACGCAATCCACCGGAATTGAAGAGCGCCCCGAAATAAGTGGATTGCCTTCGCCGATAAGCGGAGTAAGTGAGGTACGTACGCGATACAGGGCTCTGACATCGAGCAGTGCATCGTCCGGCGCACCGCTCCAGCGCAGTGTGCTTCCGGGTGCGATGGTGAAGTTTTTGCTTATCACATCCATCATCGAGAACTCCATCCGACCCTCGGAAATCGCATAGTCGCCCGTCATCGTGAAGAGGTTCGTCGCAGGATTGATTCCCAGACCAATGACCCCTTCGCCGCGGGCCATTATGCCTCGTCCCAGTCGCGGGTCGATAAGCAGATGCACCTCGGCTTCGGGGGTGACATCTATGGTGAGGTTCATATCCAGAGGCCGTCGCCGTGCAGTCCCGGTATTGCTCTGACGTTCATACAGTTGTCTCTTGCGTTCCAGTACGTTAGTTGTGTCCGGCGGAGCTCCCTGTGGCCCGGTGAAGACCACGAAATCGGACCACGAGATATTGCTCTTGGCGTTCAGTGGCAGGTGGATTTCTGTGCCTGTATTTGTTCGAGCCTGAATGTCGAGTTGTGTCCCCATCCGACCAGACCTCACCTGAAGACTTCCTGAGGCTGTGACCTGCCCGTAGAAGGACTCGTTGGCACCCTCCCCGGTGTTGAGTGCCAGCAGGCTATTTAGTGTCGCATCTATTTCAATGCTGGGATTTTGTGGCTCGCGCAAGTCTACACTTGCCGTCATCTCGGCCGTGCCTCCGTTGGGGTCGTGCAGGGTGGTAGGTGAGAGCTCGGCTCGCGAGTCTACAATGGTTATGTGGCTATCCGTCAGCGAGTAGGTCGCTCCTGTATATTTTAGGGTAGTTTCGAGTTGCGGCAGGTCTATTGTTCCGTCGATGCGCAGATCTTTGAGCGAACCTTTTGCCAGCAGATGGGCGTCCGCCATCCCGCTGGTATTCTCCAGAACATTGCTTAGTAGGGGATTGAGCATCGCCGCGTCGAGTTCTTCGATCGTCAGGTCGGCGGCTATTCGGGGATTTTGCAGCACCGAAGTGACCTCTACATAGCCCGTCCCACGACCTGTCACCCCCCCCTTGAGCACGTGCCCCAAAGGCGAGAGGTCGAAATTGTCGAGTCTTACCCTTAAGGTGTCAGTAGTTTGTCCTCCCAATGTGCCTGTTGCCGTAAGCCACTTCTGTCCGTCGAGTGAGAGGGCCATTTCACGCTCTGCCGCCCGCCCGAAGAGTTTGAAATCAGGCAGATGGAACGAGCCCGAATATAGGTCGGTGCCGGATAGAAGTACGTTCAATGAGTTTGCACTGCGATCGGCACTTAGCCGAATATCTGTCATAAGCGTGCTCCCGAATTCTATAAAATCCGATTGCACCGCGAGCGAAAAGTTGTCGAGTGAGTTGCTGGCTTTAAGTTGCGCCCGACTTCCTTCGGCGATCTGTGCCTTCCCTACCAGTGCCGCCAATAACGGGTCGGCATCCTTTATCGCAAGCATCACAATTAGCTCTTCAGTATCGCCCCTGAGATCGGCGTCTGCGAATTCAGAGTTTAGCGTCAGTGCTTTTTCGTTGCGTGTTAGGTGCCCTGCAACGCTCACCAGTGGTGTCGAAACGATTCCGTTGGCGGATGTATAAACGGCATCCAGCAGTTGGGCCGAACCCTCCAGGTTTGCTCCGCTACCACTTACCTGCGCAGTAAGATTACCATCAAGACCGAGATATCGCCAGGGATTATGCGCAGAGAGGCTTGCCGTAAAATTGCTTACACCGTCCATTCCCCCTTCCAGCTTCCCTTCCAATGCGATATTGTTGTATGTATGTCCGCGAAACGTCAGGCTCGAAAGTTCGCCATTTGCCGTGCCGGTGACCGTGCGCCCGTCAGTAATTGCTCCTGCGACGGTAAAGTTACCCGAAGCTGCCGCGCCGCCGTTGCGATAATCTGTAAAGTCGAGCACCCCGTCAATGGCCATTTGCAAGACGTCACCCGCAAAAGTTCCCGTAAAATTAGCTTCGCCGAGATTAGTCATCGGTGCGAAAAACGGCCCAAGATCACTGCCGGTGATGGCTAAGTGCGCGATGTTCCCTTCTAAATGCGCACTCTTCAGGTCAGGTAGGCCGCGAGAAGTAAAATCCATCGACAGGCTCGTTCCCGTTCCCGTGCGCAATCCCTCTATACCTCCTGCGAGCGCTGCCAAAGGCCCCTGTATATGTGCCGAAACACCTTCGAGAGTCATTCCCAACGGCGCTGCGGCAGATATGAATAAACCTAAAAAGTCTGTCGTTAGGCGCGAATTCCGCACCGCTATGTCGAGCATTACGCTGTCCGCGAAATTCCTGTAGTCTTTCCAGTCCGAGTCGGGACTTACGAGACGTATATGCGGAGCGTGAATATCAAAAACCTCGACTCCCGTGAGCGCTACTTCGCCGCGCGAAACCAACAACTCGCGGGCAGAAAAATCCTTAATATCGAAACCGCTCCGTTCTTCGAACGCCAATCGATCGATTCGCATCTTGACCTGCGGCCCGTCGATGGCAAAATCCTCGATTCCCACCAGCGTGTTGTGGATCACAAAACGACTGAAATCGACCCCCTGAGCTCTCGGTGGACGATCGTCGCGTAGGAGTCCGAAAGTTATACTATCCGCCTGTATCCCGACTATGTGCATTCTGAATTTCGGGTCTGGATTTTTAGGTTTTCCACCTCGGATCGCCGTCACCAATTCTCTAATATTTACTACCCCCGTTGAGTCGCGCCTGATCCACATTTGCGCATTTTCGAGCCTCACACGCCCAAAAGTCAGCGGCTCACCCAGCAGACCCCATTCGATCACCGGCGCCACCAGCTTCGGAACGTAAAGCAGAGTGTCACCGCGGAAATCTTCGACGTAAAAACCCTCCACCTCGACACGATTGATGAGCTTAATCTCGACCCTGTCTATGGCCACCCGCGTGCCCAGTCGCTCCGATAAGTGAGCCATAAGTTTCTTGGTAGCAAGTGTTTGCACTGCAGGAACACTGGCCAGCAGACTACCTGCAATGGGCAACACCAGCACCATTACGATCAGCGCCGAGACTACCGCCACGGTAATTTTCACTACATTTTTTATAACTTTGCCCACCGAATCAGTTATGACGACTTGCAAAGATAATAAATGTCCTATAATTCTCGGCATCGAATCGTCGTGCGACGACACGTCGGCTGCTGTGTTGCACGGTAGTGTGATGCTTTCCAGCGTTATCGCCAGCCAGCAGGTTCACGTTCGGTGGGGTGGGGTGATTCCCGAACTTGCATCGCGAGCTCATCAGCAAAATATTGTGCCTGTGATAGATACGGCACTCAAGGATGCAGGTGTTTCGGTGCACGATCTCGACGCCATAGCCTTCACTCGCGGCCCCGGACTTTTGGGATCATTGCTGGTCGGGGTATCGTTCGCCAAGGGTCTCTCTCTTTCAGGCGGCGGGCGGCGGGCTGGCGAAACGATCCCGCTGGTCGAGGTCAATCACTTGCAAGGGCACATTTTATCGCACTTTATAGATTTGCCGGACAGGGAGTTACCGCATCCGGCGTTTCCTTTTCTGTGTTTGTTGGTTTCGGGGGGGCATTCTCAGATCGTTGTCGTCCGCTCGCCGCTCGATTTCGAGATTGTCGGCTCTACTATCGACGATGCGGCGGGTGAGGCGTTCGACAAATGCGCGAAAGTTATGGGCCTTCCTTATCCAGGTGGCCCTGTGATAGATAGATTGGCGGCTCAGGGCGATCCAACTCGTTTTAAGTTTGCCGAGCCGCGAGTCGGGAGCTTAGATTACAGCTTTAGCGGCCTTAAAACTTCGTTCCTGTATACCCTGCGCGATGCCGTAGCTCAGAACCCCGATTTTATTGCCGAAAACACTGCCGACCTTTGCGCGTCACTTCAACGTGCGATCGTAAATGTTTTGATGTATAAGTTGATTAAAGCAGCCAAACAGTTCGGTATTTCCGATATCGCTGCCGCCGGTGGAGTTTCTGCGAACTCAGGCCTTCGTACGGCGCTTATCGCCGAGGGCGCGAAAAAAGGTTGGCGTGTTTTTCTTCCCGAACTTCGCTTTACTACCGACAACGCTGCAATGATCGCCTCGGCCGGCCGCTTCTCCTATCTCGCCGGCCGCTTTTCAGGCCTCGACGTCACCCCCGTCACCCGTGTCGGGTAACTTGAACTCCGTCATCCCTGCCGCCACTAATGCGTTGAACCACTGCACTATCTTGCGCATATCCGACGTATGCACCTGCCTTGGGTCATAGTCGGGAACCACTTCGGCAAAAGCTTTTTCTACCACTCGTTCATCCTCCTTGTGACCCACGGTCGGTTTCCCTCCGGTTTTGGCGTAAAATGCAGTAAAAATATCTGCCAATGGTCGGTCTTCACTCTCGGTAAAGACGGTGATGTCGGTCATTGAGCTCACTCGCGCACTTGCCGGTACGTTCATTCTTTTGCCGTCGGCAAGGCTTTCCACAATCACTCCGCGTGTGCTTTGCGCCACAAATTTCCACAGTCCGGGATAGCCCGACACGGCCAGTATCTCTTTCAGTTCCATTATTTATCGTGATCTTCCTTAATATTGAACATTCCCCTTAAAACGATAAAGGCAAGCCCCAAGATATTAGCTGTAGTTGTCGTGAGTAATGCAACGAGAACCGTATCCGAGATTTGTAGTTTAAACGCGTTATTGAGAAAAAGAATCGAAAAAGTCAAAATTAGCGAAAAGGAAACATTCCATTTAACCCAAGAAATTAATCCTTTTCTATGTCCTGTATCTTCGGCGTATCGCTTGGCTTTCTGCCAAGGTAAACCGTGTTTGTCATAATCTTCTTCTTTACTTGCCCAGAAAGGGACGATCGGTATGCGATCGAGGGAAAATTTCTCAAAATCACTTGTCGTTTTGTGTGCCATCCTTAACAAGTATTGTTGAGAAGTATTCTTTTATGTACTCGTCGGGTATAATCTGTCCCCATTTGAAACCGGATTGACAAGTTGTTTTTTCCCAAGGAGTGCCTGTTGCGTGTGACCATTCAGTAAGTTGGCCGGCACTCCATTTACCGAATGTGCGGAAAACTAAACTGATCAAATCTTTGATATCGTTGTCATTGTATATATCGTTGGTCTCGTTACATTCCGGATTGTCAAATGACACTTTTAGGAATTCATCGCGTGTTGTGGGAAACACCGGACCATACGGCCAAGCTTGAGGATGTTCATTGGTGAGACGCTCGTTTTTAACAGATAAAAAAATTCCATAAGAGATATACAACAACTTCTGCAACTTGGTCATATTCATTGGAATTTTGTCCTGAGAAGCTCTGCAGATAATATACTCTGCTACATCTGTGCTTTTGTATTTATACAATCCATCCATAAAGTCCAAAATCAATACAAAAGTAATATATTTATCGAAGAATGCATCAAATTTTATTCCAAAATGATGGTAGAGCTATATAAATCGCCTTGATGAGCATCCATTTCGGCGAGACGTTTTTCGAGTATTGCAAGTAGTTGCTCGTTGCGTACCAACCCCCAGGCGCCGCCGAGGTGGTGACGTGGAGGGGCCTCGCCCGCAAAACGTTCTACGACAAGCGACGGTCGCAGACGGCGCAAAATACTGATAAAGAAGTCGATATACTCTTCGAGCGGGCGGAACCGGAATTTTTCGGGAGCGGCTGTGTACTCTTCGGCCATTTGGGTACCGCGAAAAATCTGCAACTGATGGAACTTCACAGTCGTGAGCGGTAGCGAATTTATCGTCTCGGTTTGGGCCAATAGCATTTCGTCCGTTTCTCCCGGTAAGCCCAGTATAAAGTGTCCTCCCACGTGAAGCCCCCTTTCGGCCGTCATCTCCACAGCCCGCTGTGCCGTCTCGAAGTCGTGTCCGCGATTCACCCTCCGTAACGTATCGTCGAACGTCGATTCTATTCCATATTCTATCGCAACATAATGATCCTTAGCCAGTCCTGCGAAATAATCCAGCTTCGCTTCATCGACGCAATCGGGCCGTGTGCCTACCACGATCCCCGCCACAAGAGGATGGGCCAGCGCTTCGTCATAGACTTCTCGCAACACATCCAACGGTGCGTAAGTATTTGAAAACGACTGAAAATAGGCTAAATATCGCTCAGCCTTGCGATATCTTCGCGCGTGAAACTCAATGCCCTCGTCTATTTGCTGCGTTATGCTCTTTTGGGGTTGGCAGTAGGAGGGGGTAAACGCATCGTTATTGCAGAAAGTGCAACCGCCAAGGGCCAAAGTCCCGTCACGATTCGGGCACGTGAAACCTGCGTTAATGGTTACTTTTTGTACCCGCCCGCCCATTGTTTCGCGAAAATATCGCGAATAGCTGTTGAATCGTCTGTTATCTCCCCACTCGAACATCGCTTCGACGAAATTGTAGACAGAAAACCACGGCGATGACTATCGTTGTCACCCCGCCCAGTACGTAAGCCAACGGTCGTGACGACAGCCCTACTATAATTGGTGACAGAAATACGTAACTCGAACAGATATAGGTCATTACTATTGCCGGAGCGACTGCCACAAGGAATGGCCCTCGCCGCCGCCACAGCCACGCTCCGATGGCCCATAGTGTGATCACGGCCAGAGCTTGGTTCATCCAGGCAAAGTAGCTCCAAATAGTTCGGAAATCCATCAGCAGTATGATGCATATTGCCCCCGCGAAGAGTGGCACACTCACCGCAAGTCTCTTCCACAGAGGACGTTGGTCTGTGCGCGTAAAGTCTGCCACAATGAGTCTTGCCGAGCGGAAAGCCGTGTCTCCCGATGTGATGGCTACGGCGATCACCCCGCCGATTACCAGCACAGACAGCCACGGTCCAAGAGTTGCTGTCGAGATCGCTTCCACAAGTAGCGCCGCATTATTTCCGCTCGCTGCCAACGTCTCGTTCAATCCCTGTACTCCACCCCAGAACGCCATTGCGATAGCCGCCCAGATCAGTGTGATGATGCTCTCGGTGATCATTCCGCCGAAAAACACACTCCTCGCCTCCTTTTCACTTCTGATGCAGCGTGCCACAAGTGGCGATTGCGTTGCGTGGAAACCCGATACCGCTCCGCAAGCGATGGTCACGAATAACGTGGGTATTATGGGAAAATTGGCCGCGTCTGGCAGGTAATTGCGTAGTGATGTCAGCTCCGGAATGTCGTATCCTCCCACCATCAGTATGACAAAAATCCCTCCGGCCATAAAAAACAGCAGGAATCCGAACACAGGATATATCCGCCCTATGAGCTTGTCTATCGGTAGCAGGGTGGCTATCACATAGTAGATTAGTATCACCCCTATGAAGATCAAAACACTGCCACTCAGACCGTTTATTGCCATCGCATCTATCGCCGGCATTGGTATTTTCCACGCCAGAAGCTCTGCGGGTTGCGACATAAACACCGCTCCGACGAGAACCATCAGCCCCACGGAAAATACCCTCATCACCTGCTTTGTGCCCACTCCGAGGCTCTCTCCCACGATCTCCGGCAGGCTCTTTCCGCCACTTCGTAGCGACATCACTGCGGCCATAAAGTCGTGCATCGCGCCGAACAGAATGCCTCCCAGCGTGGTCCACAGAAAAGCGACAGGACCGTATGCTGCTCCCAGTATCGCACCGAACACAGGTCCGAGTCCTGCGATGTTCAGCAGTTGGATCAGGAAAGTTTTCCATCTCGGCATAGGTACGTAATCGACACCGTCATAGAGAGTTGCCGAGGGTACGGGTTTCGTCGGGTCGATTCCGGCTACGCGTTCGAGATACCTACCGTATGTAAAATACGAACCCACCAACAAGGCGAGACAAACAAGAAAAGTGATCATAGACGCAAATTTAGTAATATTTTTCTATCTTTGCGTTCTCTTATGTTGCCGCAATAGCTCAGTTGGTAGAGCGTTTCACTCGTAATGAAGAGGTCCCCGGTTCAAGTCCGGGTTGCGGCTCTGAAAATCAAAGACTTACTCGCTAATTCGTCATTTGTCATTGATCAATTGCTTCATTTTTTTATTAAGACGGCCACGCAAGCGATGAATCTTCACATAAACCGAATTGATGTTCTTTATACCATAGACGACCATTATCTCACGTGGTGTGAATCCGATCATTAAAAGCGTCCACAGTTCGGCATCCTTATATCTGAGCTCGTTGCACATACGATGATATTTCGGTTTACGCAACAGTGTTTCTGGTTTTATAATACCTCGCTTTCTTAATGAATCCACACTTACTTTTTCAACAAATTTCCCATAGAACCTTTCAGGACAATCGCCGTATATGTATGCCAGATCGATAAACTCTCTCATCAACGACACAAGCTGTTCTATTTTTTGCAAGTATTTTTTTCTGACCAGCAGATGCACGAGAGAGTAGTTGAGCATAGTTATTGGAGGTGTTAGTTTTCATCCCATAATACTTCCGAGTCGGAACATCGGCATATACATAGAGATTAATATGACGGCAACAAGGACGCCCACAAGCAGGATGAGAACCGGTTCGATCATACTTCCGAACCCACGCAGGCGATGTTCGAGTTCCCTGACCAAATCTTCGCCTTGCCTTTGGAGCATATTCGGCAAACGCCCCGTCTCCTCTCCCACACGAAGCAGGGTCGTGAGTTTCTTTTCATAAAGACGGGGGAATTTTTCGAGATTCGTGCTGAACGACTCTCCCCTCTCAAGCCCCTTTGCAACCGCATCGAGGGAACATTCATAGGGATAAAAGCGAACTATGGAACGAAGCATTATTATGCCTGAAAGCAGAGGCACACCGGAACTTGTCAGCAGGTATAACAGCTTGCATAACGACGCCTGATTGCTTTTCCTGACCATCACCCCGGTAAGAGGAATTGCCAGAATAAATTTCGATAAGGTAGAGCGCACATTGTTTTTCCCTCTAAACATATACAGTAACACGCCTGCACTTGTTATTATTAATCCCCAAAGAGTGGCGTAAATGGGGAACTTTTTAGAAATGGAAATTATCCATTGGGTCATAGCCGGAAGCTCGCCGCCCATACGAGAATAGACCTGCTCGAACATCGGAACGATCACTGCCAGCATAAAGATCACAACCACGATGGCCATAGCAAGAATAATTAGCGGATAGCTGACGGCCGAGGAGATCATTCTGGCCTGTTCGATCTTTTTGTGATAATAATCCGTCAGAAACGAGAGCGATTCGGCAAGACGCCCCGTCTCTTCGCCTATACGCACGACCCCACAATCGAGCGGCGAGAATTTACCACAATTTTCAAGGGCCAGCCATAAAGAGCTTCCGGCCACGATATTTATATAAAGACTTTCAAGGACACTCCGATTGTCATCGTGATCCTCACCGTCGATAAGCAGACGAAAAGCACGAGAAAAATCGAGTCCCGAAGCGAGTAGCGAATGAAGCTCCGAAAAGAGAGTTTCTTTACTGGTGTCATTCATAAGCGTACTTTGCTTCTATTTCGCTAAGAGTTTTTTCAACTAATTTATTTGTGGCTGGCACAATGGGAAACCAGAGCGACAGAGAAGTGCCACGCGAAGTGCGAAGCGACAATATCAGACTGTCATTCCCTACGAGATCGAGCCTCGATACTCCAAAAATCAGGGTATCCACGCGGAGTCCGTTTCGTGCGACCAGCACAGAGTCGATTTCCAACAGATCGATAATCATCGAATCTCCGTGAAACAGTCGTATTCTCTTTTCCGTTGATGAAACGCTGTCGGAGGATGCGGTCAAATTTCGTAAAAGATAATATCCTTCGTAAAGGCGCATATTGTCGGTTATTTGTTTTGTTTTAGTCACGGTATAGCGATTTATAAGGGTGATACCATCCATCACGGTGACGAATACGATTCCTGCTACGACCATCATCACGAGCGTCTCGGAAAGCGTCCAACCTTGCATTTTCTTAGTCATCGTATGTAAGCACAAGTCGTCTGTATTCGATGGTTTTGGTACTGCCATTGAGTCGCACCGACATTGCCACCTCCTGAATACCCTCATAATCGTGATAAGGCGCTATTGTTGTCGTTATCTCGCCCCACACGAATGTGTCTGTGTAAGTCCCGTCCGCCTTGAGGCCGTCGCCGTAATTGTGGAAGCAATTAATTTGAGCACGCTCCGCCTCCAACAACACATAGCCCTCGTCATTGCGAAGGGTAATCGCCGTCAATGTGGAAAGCGAGGCCACGAATACGAGCAGGAAAATCAATGAAGCAACAATAGCTTCGATAATCGAGCTTCCTGCAAAACGGGATGTCAGTTTAGCCATTTGATCTCCTTTCTTCGTACCTCGCCTTCTATCCAAAATGGCCACGCTATTTCGTGATTTTCAAGTATGGTGGCGTCAAATATCGTGTTATTATAGTATCCTTGCGGGGAGCGATAAACCGCTTTTTCTAACATCGCGGAGCCTGAAACCATTCCCTGTAATTGTGCCGTTCCGGCAACATATACCAATCCGCGCACCTTTGCGAGACGGGACTGCAAATAGTTTAAACCAATGACGTAACCATTGACTACGCTATCATCTCCGATGCCGATATAGTTTTTTGAAAACAAACCGGACGGATAATCGAGCGTGACGTTCTCTGCTACTGTGATGCTATCCGAAGCAAAGACCTGCAAAGAGCCTTTAAAGCCAGCCTCGATGTGAACCTTATTTGCAACGATGATGGTATCGGAAAGGCGTCGTGATCGTTTGATGGCTAAATCCCCCGTGGCGAGTTTTCCCAACTCATCAATTATGAGAAGAGCCTCGGCGGTTGGCTGTGGCAATCCTTTGTCGCTTATGTCCATCATATCCATTGCTATCTCTTCACCGCTGAAAAACACGGAACCCATTTGTCCGTAAATGACACCGTTGTGGGACATCTTCGCGCGTCCTTTTATGTGTGTTCTGCCGGTCAATGTGATAGCCGAATCATTGTCGCAACATAGCAGGACGAACTCCTCGCCGCATAGTCGGTGTTTCCCAAGAATTTTCGAGACAGCCGTCTTGCCGTCAGATCCTGTGATGGTTACCTTTTCGTAGAGTCCCCACGGTTCACGCGTTATACTAATGCACGAATGCGGGATCGAGTCATACAACATCAATGTGCCGTTGGCATCGAGGTTCGAAATTACCTCTTCGGGGTATTCCGAATAGAGAAGAAATCCGGATTCAATATGAGCACGCTGTATTGTGTCGTGTCGTTGGCGTAAAAAGAATAAAAAATCGGCCTCCCACAGCGAAATGATCGCCAACGCGGACAGTACCATCAGCACGGAGACCACTGCGACGGTCGGAAGAACTGCTCCCGGAATATGTAAGAGTTGTTTCATATCATCGCTCGATTGGGATAGTGAAGACCTCGCCGTTCATTGTGAGTTTTACGGAATCGGGAAATGCCCTGATAAAAGTGTAATCTTCGATGATTTCGCCGATCGTGAGCGAATGTAGCAAACCCTTGCACTCGAAAATATAATATATCCTGCCTCCGGTCGAGATGGTCCCTGAATACTTAAAAGGTGGCGATTCGAGAGAAGAAACGGGAGAAGTAGCAGCTGCAGGTTCAAACGACAGAGCATTCGTTATATCCTTCAAGAACGGGTCTTTATAATTAAGCAGCAGATGCTCTTCGGACGGCGTCTCCATTTCGTGGTGAATGGATGGAGGATTAGAAATGACAGGCAGATCGGGTCTGGGAAATAATATTTTCCAAGCGATGAATCCCCAAACTGCAACGACAGCAAGGATGAGTATGTATGTTGTGACACGTGATTTCAATCGTCAGTCGAATTAGTAGTTATCTGCTGGATGTATATTGTGCAATTCAATGTTTTAACTCCATTCCTGTCACGTGGAGTAACAGTTCGATATTGAGCGGATATGATTTTGCATTGCGAAAATTGTCCGTCCAGTCGATCGAGCAGTTTTACGATCCCCACGAATCGTCCTCGGATCGAAAGTTGGCCTGTCACAAGTACGATCCCATCTGTTTCAGAAGTTATAATGGGAGAAAAATGTTCTATTCGTAACTCTTCGTTCTCTATAATTGGCAGCAGCATTGCTATGAGTTCTCCGTTCAACATTACGTCTCGATCTATTAAAGAGTCCGTCTGACGGATTTGTACTCTGCAGATCTCTTTTATTTGTCTGTGAGATTTTGTAGTTGTACGCCATCGATCCATAGTGCCTTTCACAGAATATTGCCAAACCAGGATGGGGGCAACGACAAGCAATAATGCAAGTGAAGCCAAGCCCTTATAGTTTTTCCACGGTTTCAAAGCGCTATTTCGATTCTGAATGTCAATACCATACGCTCCTCATCCTGCTCGACAGAAACAAGCCGAACAGCTCCCAGACGAAGCTCCGTAAGCGCTTCGGTAAACTCGGCCACCTCTTCCGAGAGAGACGTTTCCCCACGTATGATGACCGCATTTTCGTTTTGCTGAACGGGCTTTCCCGTCTCTAAATGTCTCAGAAGTGGAGCAATAGAAAGTTCGGTGAGCACGACTTTTTCAGGAATTATCGCAGCTATTTTGTCGGACAAGCTACTTGCCTTATGTGGAAGCCTGTGAGAGAACTGTTCCATAGCTGCTTCTTTTTTATCATTGCTCGCAGCTGCTGCAGACGATGTTTTTCGAAGTGCGGCAAGCTCGAAATTGGCTGAGTTAAACTCTTTCTCAACGCGTGACGAAACTGCGAAATTCACCAAAAGGATAAGTAGCAACACTGCAAGAGAGGGAAATAGAAAGCGTTTTGCTATGAACGAAGCCAATACAGAACCCTCTGCAGAGGGTCTCAAAGCGACCTTCCAATGGAGGCATTCAAGACAGAATTTCTCAATGTACCTTTCTTGTAATTGCTCTCCATCGACGGGCAGGCATTCGATACGCAGGGGATGGATGTTCGATTTTCCCAATTCATTCATCACGGTCTCCAATTGCTCGCGCCTGACAAAAGAGATTTTGCCATCCATCACTGTCCGTATAAATGTTTCGGGATTCGAAGTGATCGATTCGACTATATTTGCAGCCGAGACATCCTTGGTTACAACACCTCTACCCGAAAGAAGTACAATAACAGGAAAATTCGAGAGAGTTTTTCCAGAGACATCCACGGATATGGACTTACCTTTGGAAAAAATATATTGAACAAGCGAAAGCGTAGTTTCGCCTTCTGATGTGAAACGAACGCAGAGCACGTTCAGTCTGCCAACTATTCGAGAGAGAAGTTTCATACCGGAGCTATTCCACCAGGATAGGCTTTATGAAGACATTGAGTCGGTGTTCGCTTTTGTTATCCTTACTTTTGCCAAAAATCGATCTCAAAACGGGAACACGTGCCATCCACGGCAAACCTCTGTTGCTCTTCTCTCTTGTATTCTGATCCATTCCACCTAACAGGACCATCTCCTCGTTCTGTACACGAATAAGTGATTTAAAACTGCGTGTTGCCGTTCCCGGAGGAGCCTCACTCTCTTCGCGCGCTGTAAATTCAGTCTGATCGATGGAAATGTCGAGTGTTATGTGTTCGTCCTCGCTCACAAAAGGAGTTATCTTTATTTCGAGATTGGCGTCGATTGGTTTCCACAAGAACGACTCTGTCGAAACAGGGATCTGTGAGCCATAAAAATTGTTCGCCGTTTCTTTGTAATATCGTGTTTCTCCACTTTTCAATGTCGCTTCGTGGCCATTGAGGGTCGAGAGTTTTGGAGTCGACTGCATCTCTATTATGCCGTTGTCCTCAAGAAATTGCAATCCTAAATAGAAGCTCGGACTCACCTGCCCCAGATTGATCGAGCCGAAACCATTGAAACTGTTTATAAGTTTGCTCACCGTCGTTGCGTTAAGCATCAGATCGACCCCGGCGAGACTTCCTGAGGATTGAACATCGTCCTTGCCGAATCCGGCATCTATGCCGATCTGCATAATACGCTGTTTAGTCGCATCGACAATAATTATCTCGATGGTCACAAGTGGCACACGCTTATCGACAGAACGAAGGAATGTCTCTATGCGTGATATTTGTGCTCTTTCACCGCCCAAAACCACGCTGTTAAGATCGTGAAACTCCTGAATCTGAATTCCGTCCGAGAGGCTCTTGGGAATTATTTCGGAAAGTTTGTTTACCGAGCGATATTTCATTTTCACTACCTCTACAGTCGTTAGTTTCTTCTCTGTCGATCGTGTACCGAATATGTATATCCCGTTCTCGCGATAATAAGAGATTTCGGTTCCCAACAGCATAACATCGAGAAGGGTCTCGAAGTCCACCTCTCGTACCCAAACACTCGTCTGACCCGACACCGGTGTCGCGAAAAAATAGTTGAGTCGCTGCTGCTCACACAGATCGGTTATAATATCCTGGACATCTCCCCGCCCTATCTGAGCCGTTATTAATCCGAGACTGTCTATAGATAACTCGGCAGGCGAAAATGGCGTATGGCGTTTGTATGAAGAGGTGAGATTTATGGTGGATTGCTCGGTGGAATAAAACGCCCAAATATTGTCGGCATCGTTTATGGCCTCAAGACCGTTCATAGTTGCGATCGAGCGTATCGCCTCACCGAATTGCATATCTTTCACATAACCGGAGAGCCTATGTTGTGAGAGGGTTTGTGGAATAAGGAAATTTGCGCCCGTGAGATCTGTCAATTTTTTGGTCACATCGGCCAATGGGTCGTCCGAGAGATCCAAACTGAGTCTGCCAGTCGCTATTGCATACGATACGTTTATCTCTTTTGGCGGGTCGGGTAAGCGAACAACAGGAGATATGGCAACGATATTCCCTACTATATCGAGATCGAGGTCGTACTCCTTGCAGAGAAAATAGAGGAGATCGGTTACTTTCACTCGACTGAAATTACACGTTGCCTCTATGCTGTCTGCTCCTCTCACGTTAAGATTTACTCCGGTAACCTTGGCTACATTTCTCAATAACTCCTGCAAAGGTTGTTTGCCCACCGAGATATCGACCTCCGAACCATATGCAGTATAGACATCCGAAAGATACTCCAACTCGATCTGTAACTCAGACAGTCGGTGTGATTCGGGCACCTCTTGTGCGAAAGCAATCGAGACAGATAAAAGTATTATTAAAAGAGACGTCAATGTGTTCTTCATAAGTTTTAGTTTTTCAACAGTTGGACTATCTCTTCGAGTGAAGTGTCTCCACGTGTTAGCAGTTCCGTACCCGCCTCACGAAGCGAGATTATTCCCCGTTCGTGCAAAAAAGGTTCGATATCTGACTCTTCGTGCCGCGCTGCCACCGCAAGTTCGTCATCCATCGGAATCACCTCATAGATTGCCCTACGACCACTGTATCCCGTATAATAGCACTTGTCGCAACCGACGGCTACATAATGTTCTCCTTGCTTTGATTTACAATGAGGGCAAAGCAATCTCACTAATCGTTGTGCCACACACATCACAAGCGTATTTGCAACAAGATAGGGGTGAATACCCATATCGCTCAAGCGAGCGATACTTCCCCAAGCGGTGTTGGTGTGAAGTGTGGAGAAAATCAAATGGCCGGTTAGAGAGGAGCGTATGGCCATCTGTGCGGTATCGGCATCACGTATCTCGCCAAGCATTATTATATCGGGGTCTTGTCGGAGGAATGTGCGCAGAGCGCTCGTGAACGTGAGCCCTATCTCCTCTTTAAGTTGAACCTGATTCACCCCCTCGAGAGTGTATTCGACCGGATCTTCGATCGTGAGAATATTGCCGGTTTCGCGGTTGAGCCTCCTGAGGGTGGCATAGAGTGTTGTGCTCTTGCCGGAACCGGTTGGCCCGCAGATGAGTATCATACCGTGAGGACGTTCGATGGCACGGCAGTAATCGGAGAGTTGTCGCTCCGTGAAACCGAGATTGGCAAGATCGAGTAGCTCGATGTGGCGTGTGAGAAGTCTCATCACTATCTTTTCGCCATATATCGTGGGCAGGCAAGAGACTCGGACATCGAATTTTTTGCCGTTGCTGTCATAAAGAATGCGACCGTCCTGAGGCAGGCGTTTCTCGGATATATCGAGTCCGGCAATAATCTTTATCTGATTCACCAAAGAGGCGTAATTACCCTTTTCTATAACGTATCGTTCGATGAGTTTACCGTCGATCCGAAATCTGACGCGACAACGTTCCTCGTAGGTTTCCACGTGAATATCGCTCGAATAGGTATCGAAAGCCTCTTCAATAAGTCCCATCAGAAAACCCCGTCCGCCGGCGATCTCTGTGATCGAGCGTGCCTGCCCTGAACGTGTATCGCTATCCAAGCGGTAATAACGATGCAACAGTTTTTGTAATTCCGACGCGGAAACTTTTTCGACGGTCACTTTTATGCCATACACCACCTCTATTTCCATCAGACTGTCGGCATAATCGTGCTTCTCGTCTCCGAAGCACTTCAGGGAGTTCCCGTGCACCTCGAACGGCATTAACATATACTCCCACGCCTGCCCGGAAGTGAACCGTTGAACAACTTCTGTCTGTATGTGTTCGGGAACAGTCATTCGAAAAAGACACTGAAAATTATAACACCACTCGTAACAATACCCGAAGTGGCAACAAGAGGTATATCGGCAGAGTATTTTTTCACAAAACGAACAACCTGCCACCAAATAAGCGAAAATATCATACAGGTAACAAGCAATAATGCGAATCTCTCCAACTGAAAAAGCGGCATAAGTGATAAAAAGAACAGAACATCTCCCAATCCTATATAAACATTGACCGGATTTATGAGTTTTCGCGACCTTATCCAGGTCCAGATCACTAAGCCGATGCCCAAATATCCAATCAGCAACAGGTTCTGCCCGCTTCTTGCCAGCATCTCGCGCAGGCCATTCGATATTAACGACATACCGAAAGTTATTACGGCGAGTGCTATGAGCCAAGCTAATGTGACTTCGCGTCGGCGAAAATCATCTATCATCAGCTTTGTAAGCGGAACAAGAATAACGAGTATGAGATATTTCATAATCAGGTCAGTCTTTGACGGTTTCACGGAGTTCCTTTTCTGCATTTATCTCCCAGACGTTGAACACTCCGTTACCGTCGAAATCGACAACAGCCGTGGCTGTGGCAACGAATCCTCTCTCACCAACCTCAACGATCTCGATACGGTAATTTGCACCACCACCGTCCGTGATAAGTCTCTGCTGCTCGAATCCAAGTTCATCGAGCGAAACCGAATAACGAGAATGAGTGTAGAAATGATTCTTCTGGAGGGTATGAAGAAACGTCAATTGCTGTTGTGCCTCAGCACTCTTTGCACGTGAAATGAGCGGCATCAGATTAGGCAACGCTATCAGTACCAAGATACCTATTATAACGAGGACGACCAAAAGTTCCGACAGCGAAAAGGCCGGCAATTGTTTTTGGATCGGATTAAAGAACTTTTGGAGGAGAGGAGTTTTCATAACATTAAAAGCTGGTTTTTTTGATGTCATAAAATTAACTCTTAACAGTGAGAAAAATTGGAGTTCGATAGACTTTTTCATCTTATCACCCTCCATCACTATGTGCTGATAATAAATGCATTGCAAAACAGAATTCTTATCACTTAAGCTTTGTGCTGATTTACAGCGATTTAACAATTTGCCTGAGATTATTTTTGAATTAAGTGCTTGATTTTGTGCACAATAAATATAAAGGTGCTATGCGATAAGAATTTTGCCGTATAACTTACTGACTTACAGGTTATTGCGACGTAAATGATAAGGTGAAATAACCTGCTAAATCATTGTAAATGAGCAGAGATTACAATTATTTTGCGACAGTTAATAACCTAAATCCATAGCGATATGAAAACAAAAAACAAACTATTACCCCTTATGATCGTCACGGTTATGATCCTACCGGGAGCGCTAAAATCTTATGGACAGAGTTCCCAGGAAGTGTATGCCAAATTCCAGCAGAAGGAGGCGGAGATGCCTGTTCCGCAAACCTGGAGTTTTATGAAATACGGAAATTCTCCGGTAGATATGTATCGAGGGATAGCTCAGGTGGATATTCCGATATATACTTATAAGGATATAGATTTCGAGCTGCCCATATCTGTCGGCTATGCCTCTTCGGGGTATATGCCGAATGTTCAAACAGGCATTCTTGGCCTGGGTTGGTTTCTAAATGCGGGAGGATGTATCACAAGAGAGGTGCGGGATGTTCCCGATGAAATGGAGGTTACCGTGAACGAATATACCTTCGACGTTTCGGGTAACAATAATATCTCGCCTATTAATTATAGCGGATACTTGTCTTTTCACGAATATCAGGGAGGATCATTCTATCCTGATGTTAGTTACTCTACCATTAGCGGAAATGCGATAAACAGATCGTATGGAATTTTTCCGACTTATTATTTGGAACGCAACAGTGCCCAATATCCAATAGAAACAGCATCGGATATTTACCACTTCAAATTCGGTGAACATAGCGGCTCGTTTATGCTCGGTCCACAAGGGACGATTTACGTTTTCAATACCTCCCGTCCTAACGGAGAGTATAAAATAGACCTTAGCAACTTTCGAGGTCAGGGTATTATCTCGATCCAAACAGGCGATGGTTATATCTACAAGTTCGGAGATTCTAATCCAAACGCTGACGGTCTCGATAACAATACCGGCTCTCCATATTTAGGCCATCCGGATAAATGTGCCGATCTTTCATTTATGCTAACTGAAATCACTGCCCCAAATGGAAGATTAGCGATGTTCGAGTACGATTACAAAACATTCGACACTTTCAATCCCCACCTGATCAATGGTAGTATTTCTGAAACTTTCAGCAACATAACATCGGGAACAAGCCAGAGCCTCACATCACGTTCACAAGGTGCCAACAATGTAAAGAGTGCGCGGCTCACGCAGATCCAGATTAGACAGGGCGTTGCAATATTTTTCAGCTATGGCGAAAAGACAAAGGAATTAAACCCGTTAGGGAATACCCCCGAAATGCAAAATATGGGGAGATTGGACAAAATAAGGATAGAAACCCCTGACCGCGATGCTATTATCAGGACGTGTGATTTTTTCTATGGAGAATCGTCCGCGCAGGGCAATCCGATCACATTTCTGACCGGATTGCAAATCTCCGGTCAAAATCCCTATGCGTTCACATACCTTGACCAAAACGGCGTGTTTCCCAAGCACGGATCCGGAGCAATGGATCATTGGGGGTATTATAATAATAACAGTGTCGGTAGCGACCTTATTCCTGTACTATCTGCGAATATAGCTAATTACTTGGACAACCATCTGGATAAGAATAGCCGGGATCCCGATTTTAACAAGGCAAAAATGGGTATGCTGGAACAGATAACCTACCCGACGGGAGGGACGACTGTTTTTGAATACGAGCCTAACACATACAGTCGCAAAGTCGATAGAGATGCGGCGAGTGGATATGAACTGGCTTTAGTTTCGGATGCTCTTTATGCAGGCAATCACACATACGAGGCGGGAGGAGTGCGCCTTCATAAAATAACGGACTCGCCTTCTTCCTCTGCGGATCCCATATCGAGAACATTTTCCTATGAAAATAATATAGGAGAAAGTAGCGGCATACTTTTACACTCTCCGCGCTACAAGATCGTCGTCAATTTACGAGCTGGTATGGGTCAATACACCTATGTGCTTATGAAGATGGCCAGTACAAGCCAGACGCCGATGCCGCTTGACAATCACCACATTGGATATTCGTCTGTAAGAGAGACTTTCTCGAACGGTTCATATAATGATTACTATTTCAATAACTATGGGGTAAGCTCTTGGGGCGAAGATGCATATCAAGGTAATGAAATGGAGATTCAGGTAGAGCAACTAAGTCCGGGTGGGTATGGTTTCTCTTTAGAAATTAATGCGCCGGTATGGGGAAATAACCCTGTGGGAGCATTATTCAGAGAACCTATTTCATACCACAACGAAAGAGGTAAACTTCTGAGCAAAGAAGCGCACGACAACGCTGGCGCATTAGTTCAAAAAACAGAGTACAACTATTATAATGGAAATTTGACAAAGAAGTATTCCAAGTCACTGAGAAAAATGTATGGATTCATATACATACACTCGGCATTGGTTTCGGATTTCCCATTGTTGGAAAAAACAGTTACCGATTATTTGCCTAACGGAACGATTATTACTTCTGAGAAGTATGAATACAATGAGGCAAAACAAAACACAAAAATAACGACATCTCGAACAGGCAGTGATGACTATTATACCACATACGTTACCTATCTGAAAGATAAAAACGAAGATCTTTACTCTGATGACGAGAATAATATGCTTGAGGCAAACGTGGTTCAATACCCTCTGGCCATAGAGCGCACATACAAATCGGGGGCAGCCGGTGCTGAAAATGTGATAGATGCACAACAGATAGTTTATGGCACATTTTCAACCACTATTCAACCGCATAAAATTCAAAAGGCATATATCACTCCGGCTTCAACACGAAACAATCTGACGTATTATGACAATATTACGTTCAGCGCATACGATATTTACGGAAATCTACAGGAACAAACCGACAAACTCGGAGTGCCGACAAGCTATATATGGGGATATGGTTGGCTGTATCCAGTGGCAAGGATCAATAACGCCGGCACAGATCAACACGGGATTTCAATGCCTGATACTGCCGGAGCACTCTCTACAACTCAGGACAACCTACTGAGAGCATTACCCGGAACCTCTGTTACTACATACGAATACGAGCCGCTTGTCGGGGTATCTCAAATAAAGGACGATTCAGGACGAACGATCAGCTATGGTTATGATGATTACGGAAGATTATCGGAAATCAGAGACCCTGAAGGAAATCTTGTAAATAGATATGAATATAGCTCAGGCCCTCTAAATTATGTTCAAAAGACGACTTACACACAAAAAAACGGATCGGCAAATATTACCGATGTGGATTATTACAATGGGCTGGGTGATCATTCTCAACATATCGAGATAGGGGCTTCTCCGGGTGGGGCAAAAAGCATTGTAACCCCCATCCATTATGATAATATGAGACGTGAATCGAAAACATATCTGCCTTACGCAGCAAATGATATAACCGGCTCGTATCAAAACGCAGCGATAGCTGATCAAGCAACATATTATGACGATCTGTACAGTGGGAATAACGGATTTTCTTACGCTGAGGATGTTTACGAGGCCTCACCCCTGAATCGTGTCGTGAAAGCATATAACATCGGTTCTATTTTCAGAACAGCGGATAAAAAATCGACATTCTCATATGAAGCCAATACTACCAACGAGGTGAAACTATTTAAAGTGAATGGTTCAGGACAGCTCATTCAAACAGCATATTATGCTGCCAACACTCTGAATAAAAACACCGTGACGAATGAAGATGGAGCTGTACGCTCGACGTTCACCGATCTTTTGGGACGAGTTGTTTTGGAGCGGACACTCGATGGTACAGAAAGTTACGACACTTATTATGTTTTCGATGTTCGGGGTAATCTTTGCTATGTTCTTCCTCCGGAATTGTCGGCCAGGTCGAGTTTATCCACGAACGACATCGCTGGATATTCATATTCTTATGTGTATGACGGTCAAGGCCGCTGCATCGAAAAGCGTCTTCCGGGAGCAGAGCCGATCCTTATGGTTTACGACAAAGGAGATCGTCTGGCGATGACGCAGGATGGAAATCAACGAACAAAAAGCCCGGAACAGTGGATTTATAATCAGTATGACAATCTGGGCAGGCTTGTTTCGCAAAGTTTGGTTGAAAATACCGGAATCATAGACATTACAGACATCAGAACCCATTACGAAACTTACGCCAATACCCTTCCATCATCGTTCTCTACGGTGATTGTATTACTCGAAAACGAATACGGAGAATAATCCATAAAAAAATCAACATTATGAAAAGGATAATAATATTATTTGCATTATGCTTGGGAACTTGCCACTCTCTCTTTGCGCAATCCAATCTGTCAGGAGGAGCGATCTATCATACAGGCACGCCCATCACATCTGGCGATAGGCCGGTACTGATAACGAGTTCTATAAATCCAACCGGAGGCACGGGATCATATACTTACCAATGGCAATCGAGTCCTAATCAATCGACCTGGACAAATATTTCAGGAGCGACGACCTCTACCTATCGGCCACCTGCACTGACCACAAGCACATTCTATCGCCGTATGGTCACCTCCGGGACACAAACGGCATATTCCAACATTGTCCATATTATTGTATTGCCTGCTCTCTCACCGGGAACAATTTCAGGAAATCGAACGATCAACAGTGGTTCCATTCCGGCACAACTTACAAGCACATCGGCAGCTTCGGGCGGATTTGGCTCGTATGTCTATCAGTGGCAATTGAGCACTAATGGGACGAGCTGGTCAAATATTTCAGGAGCGACAGGTACCTCGTATCAGCCTGGCGCATTGACCACGACGACACACTATCGCCGGATGGTGACATCGGGTCCGGCAGGAGGTACACCGGCATATTCCAATACTGTCACCATTACCATAGCGAGCACACCTCCTCCGCCCGTTACGCTTTCGGGGGGAACAATCTCCGGAAACCAGTCTGTAAAAGCGGGTACAAGGCCGTCTCTGATAACCAACTCCGTGCTTGCATCGGGCGGATCGGGAACAATTGCATACCAGTGGCAGTTAAGCACCAATAACGGTTCGAGCTGGTCTAACATCTCCGGGGCAAACGGACCAACCTATGGGCCATCCTCTATGAGCAGCGCGGGAGCTTACTTGTATAGACGTATGGCTACTTCGGGAATGCTGACAGCCTATTCGAATACGGTAACAATTACCGTAACGGCCGTATCTCTTTCGGGTGGAACAATATCGGCTCCTAATGTACCTATTATATCGGGTAATCAACCCCCATTGATAACGAGTACTGCAGCGGCATCGGGCGGGTCGGGATCAATTACATACCAATGGCAATTAAGCATCGATAGCAGCTCGAACTGGTCAAACATTTCAGGGGCGACGGGCACTACCTATCAGCCTTCCGTATTAACCAGAAACACAAACTATCGCAGAATGGTGACGTCGGGATCGCAAACCGCGTATTCAAACATCGTATATATTACTGTGATGCCTGTTCTTTTATCAGGAACAATTTCCAGAAATCAAATATGCATTTTCGGATACACACCCGATCCATTGACTGGCACAGCAGCTTCGGGCGGATTCGGTTCGTATATCTATCAGTGGCAGTCGAGCACAAACGGAACGAACTGGACGGACATTTCTGGAGCGACAGGCACCGGTTATCAACCGAGTGCATTGACCGTCACGACCCAGTTTCGCCGGATGGTGACATCGGGACCCGTAACAACACCCGGCACAGTAGCATATTCAAATGTCGTTACGATAAGTATGGTTATTTCGCCGGGAAGTATCTATGGAAACCAAAATATCGATAGCGGTTCCAGACCGAGGTTGATAGAGAATGTGACACCGGCTTCAGGTTCTTCCGATCCGATCGAATATCAATGGCAGTCGAGCACAGACAACGGAGCTAACTGGACTGATATTTCAGGAGCGACGTATTTGTCTTATCAACCCGTTGAGCTAACCATAACCACGCTTTATCGCCGCAGAGCTTCGACCGGTACACAAACAGCCTACTCGAATACGGTGACCATAACCGTAACAGGCGGGCCACTTTCGGGGGGTACGATCTATGTATCGGGCACACCCATCATTTCGGGCGAACGACCTCCGGAAATCACAAATACGGAGTGGGCTTCGGGAGGCACGGGCTCTTATTCTTATCGCTGGGAATCGAGCATTGATGGGGGGAGCTGGACAGACATTCCGGGAGAAACAGGTGTAAGTTGCCAGCCGGGGGCGATAACTCAGCTGACCTATTACCGTAGAGTTGTGACGTCCGGTTCTCAGACCGAATACTCCAATACAGTGCAAGTGATCGTGTTGTCTGATCTGGTTGGTGGAACTATCGCCGGCGATCAATCCATTCGCGGAGGTATGGTACCGTTAGAGTTGATGAATGTTGTTGATGCGACGGGAGGTTTCGGGTCTTACGTTTATCAGTGGGAGTCGAGTTTAGACGGAAGTTCTTGGACATCCATTTCGGGGGCATCGGGTGTTTCGTATCAGCCTGGTATAGTGGCTTTGACGACTCATTTTCGTCGTATGGTGACGTCAGGTCCTTCGGGTACAGAGCGTGCTTACTCTAACGTTGTGATAGTGACGGTTACAACAAATTTGGCGTTCCAAGAGGTTGCTGGTGTTGTGACGGATTCCGACAATGATCCTCGTGTCAGGGGCCTTAAGACTTATGAAAAGGTAGCAGTATTGTCTGGTACGAGTTATTCGTCTCCAGTTTGTTTTGTAGAGCGGGCATATTACTATGATTATCTTGGTCGATTGATTCAGTTGGTTGAGTTGAATGCACTTGGTGGTATTAGTCGTTACAGTACAGGTTACAATTTTTGTGGTTTTGTTGTTTCGACAGAGGAGTCTCACCAGAGTTCGTTTGGTTCGGTTGCTGATATTAAGAGATCGACGTTCATAGTGGATCATCGGGGTAGAGTTCTTGCGGAGATGACGAGGTTGAATGGAGGTCCGTTAGCGTCGGTTGTATACAGGTATGACGAGCTTGGCAGATTGTCAGGTACAGATCGTGGTATGAATTCTGAGACTGTTTCATATAGCATTCAGGGTTGGCTTTCGAGTAAGAG
>DBDK01000008.1:0-267695 GCA_002293535.1 Alistipes sp. UBA934
GTAGTGACGGTAACCGGCGGCTGGCATAATCTGGCTTCTTACTGCATTTTCAGGAGTAACTTCTACCGGGAACTTACCGAGATTCGGGTCGGCCAAGTTGCCGCTCTTTACTTCGTAAGAATCTTTGTAATTCGACCCCTTGGGTGAAATGGTATTAGTATCACCGGCCCAGCCTTCAGCCAAACGATAGTTGTAGTTGATGTACGACAGACCGTGCTGCGCAACCGGAGTCCACTCTTTCCAGAACAGTTCTCTGTAATTAGCAGCAACTTCCGTACCTTCTTTCGCAGGCATTGTCGCAGGACCACCTACAAACGCCTGGTTTTCATACACGGTCGGGAGACGCAACGTAGCAGCACCCATTGCCGTATTCCACTGTGCTTCAGTCCAGCTTCTGATAGCCGCAGGATCCTGACCGACAAGCATACAGGGATCACCTTTACCTTTTTTGAAGTTAGCGTATGTGTTATAGTCGGCACCCGAAATGTTACGGTAACCTGCATCCCAGTCGTTTTTGTTGTAACCCGGAACGTTCTTGTTTGCACCACCGTCGTTCAGGTTGCTGTTCACGTTGTTCCACGCGCCACCTGCATAAGAGGTGATGTCGGTTCCACCGACCAAAGCAGTCGGATTGAACGTGATACTGGTGCTGTTGTTCCACGCACCGATGTTGTTGAAACCGATAATCGAACCGAACTTGAAGAATGCCATCTGATTGATGGTAGTAATCTGGTCTCCCCAGGCACCGGCAGCCAACTTACCGTCACCGTCGATATAGAGCATTTTGCTCGCATCGCCACCCCACATCTTGCGAATGCGGATAACGTGGTTGTCGGCGGGATCACCCGTTTTGGAGTCGATAGTAACGACAGCATCTGCTGCAAACTTGCCTGCAGGAACAGTGATCGTATAAGTGTCGGTCGTCTTGAATGCACGGGTTGCACCGAAAGCGGTGGCTTTTGTAACCGTGATCGCATTGTTGTAGGGACCTACTGCATCTGCACCCTGATAAGTGATCTTGTGCTGAGTACCGAAGTCGGATTTTGCAGTGATCGTCAGAGAGTTCGTAGCCTCACCCTGAACGACATAGAGTTTCTTCGTGCTGTCATAATTCGTATTGGCAGCGTTAGTCAGGACAGCAGCGGCAGAGTTTTTAGATACGTCTGCAACAGGAAGGTCACCACCTTCTTCCATTTCGTCGATCAGTTCCAGCGTTGCAGTCACGTCGTCAGGCACGGTTGCGTTGAGTGTGATCCTGTAGCGATGATTGGCTTTGATATCTTCTGCTGTAACCATAGGAACGGGGTAGGGTTTCACCTCACCGGCTGCACCGAACCTGCCCATAATCACGATCTGCGCATTGGCAGCAGGGGCACCACCCATTGTCACGGGGTGGAGATAGAACGCAGCTTCGGCAACGTTGTTTGCAAGATCAGCTTCGTCGTTCTTTGCAGTGTAAGCTGCATCTGCAAGAGTTCCTACCTGATGGAAATTGGTTTTGGTGATCGAACCTGCAACGGTAGCGGGATTACCTGTCGAGAAGATCAGGGCCCTGTTTGCAGCGTTGGTGATAATAATGTCGGTAATGACAAACTTTTTAACCGGGTCGGCGTTGAGAGCGTTGGTGTTATACACGTCAAAACGTGCTTCACGACGAGCAAGTTGCGCAGGGATGGAGGCTGTTCCCGTGATAGGAACATCTTTCGCAACAGTCGAGAACAACAGACCTTTGTTAGCAGCTGTGGGAGGGTTGGTAGGTGCGGTCGGCTTTGTGAAGTTTTCAAGCTTACCGCTGGTCACACCCAGTGCGTTGGTCAGTGCATTCTCAAAAGCTGTCTCGGTAGTGGTAGTCAGCGAAGAGTGAGCGCCTTTCATCGACTGAGCATTGTTGCCCACGAAGTAGAAGTTAGCTGTTTCTCCGGCGTTTGCCACCAACCAGTCAGGACCCATAGTTACCGTGTATTCTCTCACAGCAGGGTCGAAAGCGGGAGCGAGCGTATAGTCGGTGTCCAAAATCAGCTTGCTCACGCCACCATTGACTGCGGCGTAAACATCCAGTGAATGGAGAGACCACTCGTTTGTAAGCGCGATGTCACCGGGTGCACGAGTCACCACGAACGGATCGACCGGCTTCTCGATCTTGAAGCTCAGAGCTGCTACACCTCCGTTTTCCGGACCGGTGGCAAGCTCTTCCGAACACGATGCGAAGCCCACGGCCAGGGCTGCCAGCATCAAAATTCCAAAAATTTTTTTCATAAAAACATTAATTAAAATTAGTTAATAAAAAGGGTTATTTGTTTGGTGTTAATTCCGTTTAGTTCAGTCGTCCTCCCTCTCCCCAGTCGCTCACCTTGAGCCCATTCATCGGAGTAATGATGATCGTCTGTCCGTCCACCACAATGTCGAGCGCATACTCCTGCTTTAACTCGTGGTCGAGGTTGTATTTGTAGTGCGCAAAGTAGTCCTTCAGGTTGATCTTCTTCGGCAGCACCATCGGGTCTCCTTCGGCTCTGGTTCCAGAGCTTGCGTAATAGACGTTCATCATCATACCCGTGTCGTTTTTCACGCGATAGTTCACGAATTGTCCCCAGATCTCCCTGTCGGCATTTAGGTATGTTTCGTTGCTGTGCGAGAGTATGTTTTTCTGTTGGAACGAGGTGTGGGGTATATGGTGAATCACATCTCTGTCCTCGTAGGGATACAGGTCGTGGCCCGTAGGTTCGTGCTTTTGCGCCGTGAAACTTCCCGCCGGGAAGATCCACTCCGGCATCATCCTGTACTCCGAGGGTATGTCTTCCAGTACTGCGTAATATATCCCGTCGTCGAGGTCGGCGCGCGATCGCCTCCAGGTCACTCGGAACCTTAACTGAAAGTGCGCGTTCATCATATCCACCCTCACACGGCTTGCTCCCACTTCCCTCACCGTAAACGTCCTGTAGCCGTGGAACAGCTCTTCGCAGGGGCCCACTGCTCCATCTGCAACCGCCGTCGGATTATCCAGCGACAGGCGCATATCTTCCCTGTGGGTTTTGCCTATTTGCGGCGCTGTTCCGGTTTTTTCGTCATAGACTCGGCTTCTGTCGTCTCCGTTGCCCACAGCTATCACCGAATATTTCCCTGCGGGTAGCTGCATTTCCGAGTCAAGGTTCTCTTTACACAGTTCTTCCGTCACGTGGCGGATGCTGTAAAGTAAATGACTCTCTGCTTCGAAAATATACTCGTCGATGCCGTCCACCCAAGCTGTAATTTTGTTCTCACGAGCGGTATTCTCTTCGTTATATTCGTAGCGAAGTTGGACCGTATAGGTGCAGATCTCTCTCTCGTGCATATCCACGTCGCAAGCCACCACCAGCGGCGCTAACATCGTTAGCATCAAATATTTGGTATGTCGCCTCATCATTATCTATTGACTCTCTGCCAGGCGCTTCTTCTCACTCTCCACAGGTTTTGGTTCTCGACGGGATCACAGTCGCAGTCCGGTTCCTCTTCCGAGACGACAGGCGTAGGTGGCGCCACAGGAGCTGGTGTTTGAAAATACACGGGCCTGTCCACATAGATTATCTTCGGGGTTTGTGTTTTTTGCGTCGAGATCGCCGGACCGAAGTTTCCCGTCAGCGTTGCCGTTGCCGTGAGCCTGTCTCCGGCACAGTCGTGAGTATATTCACGGAAAGTTAGTGCCGCTTGCGACATCCAGCCCTGATAGGGAATATTAAAGCGGTAGTGCAGGTTGTAGGAGTCGTGCCTTTTAACCTTGTCGAACGTATAGAACGTCTCTGCGGTGTGCTTTTCCGACAGCAGCTCGCGCCTCTCCTCATAGCGCGCTTGCGAACGGCTCGCATAGATCACTACCGGGAGTGCCATTCTCTGAGTGGCATTTTCCACAGCGAATTCGAGTGTAAGTTTTCCGCTGCAGCGGATGATCAGGTCTTGGGCCTGAATATCGAGATCGAGTTTCACCTCTTCGGGGGTCACTTTCGTTGTGATGTTCGAAAACGAGATTCCCTGACGAGTCTGGGCCGAGACTGCGCCGGCCACCACACACACTATTGTTATGAGCAGTATCTTTTTCATCGTCACTTTATCATAAATATTACAGAAAGAGCCGCTTTTGTCGGGCCGAAATAGTGTTTTTTCTCGCTACCCATCATATCGTCGCACTCGTAGCAGCGGAACTTGTCATAATCCAGTTGCAGGTATCCCGCACCCAATGAGAGCTCCATCGCCCACCGTCTGCCCATCGGGAAGTGATAGCCCCAGGCCAGACCCGCTCCCACAGCCGAACCTTTGTAGCGATGCTGTATGAAAGTCGTTGTCAAAAAATCGAGTTGTCCTATGTTGTATTCTCCATAAATCCCGTGCAATCCCAGGAAGTGGCGCTCGAAACGCCCGCAGAACCAGTATCTGAACTCCGGTTGGATCATCCACAGTTGGTTGATTCCCTCTTTCTTGAGTTTAAAGGGGTTGTACGCCCCTCCGATGTCCATCGTCCAATGCCGTCCCAGGCCGAATTCGAACGAAACATTGAGCGTCGTAGTGGCCAGGTATAGCGCATTGATCTTTATCGCCGAAGAGGGTAGGTATGGTCTGTCCGGACGACTCATCTGCGCGCCCGACATAAGATATATTTCATTTTTGTGTTCTGACGAAAAGCCGATCTTTCGAGTTTGGGCCGGCGCCGTGAACGAGACCAATAGTGCCAGCAGCGTCATTACAAAAAAGGGAACGGACGTGAGAGTGAACCCGGCGGGGTGTCCCTCAACGGACCATCTGGGAAAAATATGACTCGACGAGTTCCGGGCAAGAAGCTCACACTTGCACCCCTCGGCGGTCTTCTCGTGGTCAAGAGCAATCGCACTTCCAGCAGATGACGTCACCTCGACGGCATAACTCTGCCCAACATCGGACGGAAACTCCAATAAACCGCCCGAATACTTAGTACTTTCGCCCTGTCTGTCCGCTCCCTGGAATTTTTTCATATCGATTATGCTCTTAACTATCTTATTATGTAACCGTTTACTGTAAGTACGCTCACACCCATCCAGGGGGTCAGAGCGATGGTCAGATCAAAACAATTTTGGGCGTCCAAAGCAGGCTGATTACCATACATTGGTCGGTTCATTTCGTCTGCCCCGCGCACCACTGCGGCAAGAATATCCACAGGGTCAAAGAGTTCGGCACCTGATTTGCGGTCACACAGGTGTAACCACACCGGCAGGCGGGAATGGAGTATCATATTAAGGTGAGGAATTTCCAGCTCACAGCTCAGCTCACAGTCTGCTTGGTATAGGTTCTTGGCATCGTACCGCACGGAAGATGCACTCGTCGCGAAAACTTCGATCAGACCTATCTCCATAGCAAGGCAGATCGTAACTCGCAAATTGTGAGGCGCGAAACGATCTGCGGCCGTAACTGCCACAGTATCAGGAGTTAATATTCTCTGTAAGTTTCTCATTACCTGGTCTTCTGCATTCTGTCTCTTATTAAGAGACGGAAGCGAAATGTGGGGCAAAGGTAGGAAATAATTTGAAATAACAAGCTTAATCGAAGAAAATTTAATATTTTTCTTTTATTGCGCTTGTCCATTTCAGGACGAATTATGGAGTTAAATTGCTGAAAATCAGATTGTCCTGAAATTGTCCTGAAGCATATGAATAATTATCTGAAAATCATAAATATGATTAATTATACTGTTCTAAAATTGTTCCAATATTTGTTCTAATATCTAAAATACTCTCATTATTAGTCTTTTAGATGCTAATTCCGTCTCTTAATAAGAGACGGAATTTTTATTATCCTCAAAAACCATTTTAATGAAGCTGCAAACTTACTGAAAAATTTCGAGTATTTCCCACTTGTGCGTTAAACGCATCCTCCAGCGAGACGTGACCACTTCCTGCAACATTTGTGATATTTATCGTATATAGATTATTGCGCAGAATGTCCACCTGATTTTTGTTTGCATCCACAAAATTGATCCTGTAATAGGTAACCGTTATGTCACTTCCGTAGATCCCTCCAATCACCAAACACGGCGTAAGAGCGAAATTGATGTTGGATTTCGCTTCGAGCATATAGATCACCCCCGTCATCGCAACATCGGTCACTCCCGGCGAGGAGAAATCGGTATAGGTCAGCGGCGGAAAGGTGCTGAGCGGAGAGGGTAGCGAGGGTGCTGTAGCGACATTATTTGTCACGTTGGCGCTTGAGGGAACTATCAACCCACTCGTGTTTGAGTTATAGAGCCCCACACTTTTGAGCTTGAATTTGTCGGTCAGCCCTGCCACCGAGGTGTCCAATCTCACGTCCACTCGCGCCACCATCCTCATCAGGTTTATCTCGGCGCTTGTAGTAATACCGCTCATAGTGATCATCTCCGGCACGCTCTCACCCCACATCGGCATCACATCGAAATTGCTCGGCGAAGTGGAGTTCCAGCCTTTCGGCGTCATCGGTATCGTGTATTTTAGCCCGGCGAGCATCGTTTCCTTATCGGTTCCCCTCCAGTCGGCACTGCTCAGAAGCGCCCCCACCTGAGCACGGGCATTGGTAATCAACACAAGGCGTTGCTGATAGTTCTCGACCTGCATAGTCACATTAAACTCTTGGTGCACAGCTCCAGTCACGTTTCCAGGCGCCGGCGTTCCCTGTTCCGAATAGACAAAAGTTTCGTTGGTGCCGTTCACGCGAAAGACCAACACATCGAGTGTCGAGATGGTGCACTCTTCGCTTTGTCCGATCGCACGGGTAGCGGAGTGGGTACGCGGAACTACCATTCGCAGAGTGACCTCATAGCTGTCCTGTATCACATCCCAGCCGTTTATGCGCACAACCAGATCGCCTTCCGAGAAGTCGAATTCAAGCGTAAAGTGATACGTCCCCTCGATCTCGTCACGGGGCACCGAACGCTCGATGAGATCCACCAAACGATCGTCCATCCCTCCAAGAGGGTAGAGCATCTCGCCCGTAATCTCGTTCTGCAGTTTTATGGTGGGACTATTGGTCGAATCGAACAGATCGAATGGCGGCATAGTCACCTCCATTGTAAACTCCTCTCCGGAGGTTTGTTCCGTGGTTTCGTAGGTCTGCTCATCCAGCGGATTGTGTATTGCCAGGGTATAGTCTCCGGCAGGCAATCCCTTGACAAGCGCTTCGATTACGTAAACCAGATGATCCGTAGGACAATCGCTCAAATCGTCCTTGATGCAACCGGTCAGCGCCA
Source organism: Alistipes sp. UBA934 (assembly GCA_002293535.1). GTDB lineage: Bacteria > Bacteroidota > Bacteroidia > Bacteroidales > Rikenellaceae > UBA940. Next base: position 7,220 of record DBDK01000008.1, read on the forward strand.
GTCCCAGCAATATCACCGCATATTTACGGCACCAACTCATAGTCTGCCAACACCGGTGTATTCCAGTAAAGGATGTTCACATCGACCGTCATCGAGGTTTGCATATCGGGCGGCGAGTCGGGATTATCCAGCGAGTCGTCGGGGTTGCCCGGCGCCACGATTCGCGTGATCGTACACTTGTAGTAGTCGTTGCGCACCACATCACCCACTGAGCCCAGGTTCAGGAAAATATTCCAGTAGCACATCCCGCCGGTGTACATCTTTGCCGTTGCGCCCTTGTCTGTTGCATAAGCTGTTGCTGCGGCCGAGTTGTCGAAATAGACAGTCCCGATGACGGGCGAGGGGGTCACGGTCCAAAACGTCGCCGGTGTCGATGCCGGATTGGCGTGCGGCGTCGGTTCGGTGCCTTGGCCCTGAGTATAATCCGTTACTATCTGAGCAGGGATAAATGTTGCGCGCACTGTCACACGCGTAAGAGTTTTCTCCGTGTGATCCTGCGAGGTGTTTTCCAGCGCATACAGAGCCTCATAGTCCGTTATGGCTTGCGGGTTTATCGCCACATCCACGTAGTCCGAGGACGTAGCCGCCGCAAAATCTCCCGCCACGTATGACGTTGTCAGCCAGTTGGGGTCTCTGTATTCCGTCGGCGCACCCTGTTGCAGGAAGAACTTGGTATTTTGATTGTTGATTGCAAACTGCAGTGGCGTTCCCAGCGTTCCCGGTACGCCTGATGTGTTGTCGATAGTTCGGCTCTCTTCCAACGTCACCTTTGCCACTATTCGCTGTACGTTGGCCGTGATGGTGTTTTGCGCGGCGGCTTTCACTAATGTCGAGGTCGCTGGTTCGGTGCTGAACATCGGCAGACCGGCGGTGAGATTTATGGCCGTTCGCGAGATCGTTTGAACCAGCGATGCCGCGTGAGGCAAGGTTTGATTCTCCAATGAGGATGCCGCTGCCGTAGGTAAGTTCACTCCCACATAGATGTTCTTTGTGCCTGTTGTCGTCGTGATCGGCGTGATGGTTTGGTAGGCGTCGTAGTTTCCTCCCGACGGCGTTATTTGCGTGAAATCGCCCGGCCCCAGAGTTTTTCTCGACAGATAGGCTCCGTCTTGCGTGTAGATGAACACATCGACCGTTCTTATCGCCGCTTCGTCGTTGATTGCGTTTCCGTCGCCGGTCGCACGTGTCTCGGTAGCCCTCGGAAAGACCATTTGTAGTGTCATCCCTGTTCCTTCCCCTTGTGCTACGAGTGGTTTTCCATCTCCGCCTACATCTTTCACACAGCCTGTTAATAGCGTGGTTACCAACATTATAGCAGCCACCGCTCCTAAGTTTTTAATTGTTTTCATATTAGCATTATTTGTTATTTGCCCCTCTATCGGCAAATTTAATGCCATACAATTGCGTTTTTATTAATATGAAAAGATTATTTTATTACCTTGCGGCAGCATTTGCGATAATAGTCGCCCTCGCACACGCACAAAAACCTGAAAATATGAAGCCACTTACTGATTTCGAAAACCACGGCGCGGACGAGACTCCGCCCAAGACCGACAGGGAGACAGCTTATTTCGGCGGCGGATGCTTCTGGGGCGTCGAATATATGATGTCCAAACAGCCGGGCGTTCTCTCCGTAGAATCTGGCTATATGGGTGGCCACATCAACCGGCCGACCTACAAGCAGGTATGTACCGGAACCACCGGCCACGCCGAGATGGTCAAGATCGACTTCGATCCCGATATCGTTTCTTATGAGACGCTCGCAAAACTCTTTTTTGAGATTCACGACCCCACACAGGAGGACGGACAGGGGCCCGACATCGGTCTTCAATATCGCTCCGTGGTTTTCTACGCCACTGAAACCCAGCGCCAGACCGCCGAAAAACTCGTAAAGGAATTAAAAGCGAAAGGTTATCGGGTCGTAACTTCCATTGAGCACGCCGACACGTTCTGGCCTGCCGAGGATTACCATCAGGATTATTATGAGAATAAGGGTACCGAGCCTTATTGCCACGCCTATACCAAGAGGTTCTGAGTAAGAGCCAGCGCCGATTACCTACTAATTGTAAGACAAAATGGTCATTACCGACTCAAGGTTGTAGGCCGACTCGATAGGCATATCGGGATCGTTCGTGCCTATCGGATTTTTGATGATGATGCTGACTTTGTATTCATAATTGCTTTCTATATATGTACCGGTCGTTCCCGTAGTATTCCCGCCCGGCGGAGGATTGACTATCACAGAGTAGTAGTATTCCGTTCCGTCGTTAATTAATCCTAACATAAATTTACACCTTTTGTTGTAAACTTATTTCAGGACGAGACAGTGTGTACTCATCCGTCCCCGTTATATATGGCTGGGAACTGCGCCGGACGATTCTTGACCGCAGTGGCTCGCCCTGCCTGTCTGCCGGCGAGGTCGAGACCATCACCGAGAGGTTGTTGGAAATGAGCGGGCCGGACAAAGCGGCGAAGAAGAACCACGTCCACCATGCCCGGTCTCAAGCCTACAAAAGCGAGCGTGCCTAGCGGTCGTTGGTGTGTCCACGCTGCGGCGAGAACTTGGTTCTCCGGCATGGGCAGTACGGCAGTTTCTACGGATGTACTAATTATCCGAGGTGCAGGTACACCCTTAATAAATAATTACACCAAATCTGCGATATACTACAAAAAATGTATATATTTGCAGTTGGAATGTCATTTGAAATAGAATGAAACAGGAACAGACGATAAGAGAATGGCTTTTAGACTTGCCGAAAAGAGGAAGGATAACTTTCTCGCTCGATGAGGTCAATGCTCAATTCCCATCTTTGACAGATAAGAACAAGCGGGTAGCACTTTGGAGGATGGTCGAGGCGGGAAAAATCCAATCCGTCTGGCACGGCTTTTATGTGGTGGTTCCTGTCGATTATGAACTCAAAGGTGTTGTGCCGCCGGTGGTTTATATCGACCAGCTGATGACCTATCTGAAAAAAGATTACTACATCGGTCTGTTAAACGCCGCCTCATTTTATGGAGCCGCCCATCAGCAACCACAGGAGTTTACGGTTGTTGTCGGCGGGAAAGGCTTGCGTGATAAACTCAAAAACGGCGTGAAGATCAATTTTGCGACCAAGAAAGAGATACCTCACGAATACCTCCTTAAAAGAACGACAAGAACGGGCTATGTGTCCTTGTCGAGTCCCGAACTTACGGCGTTCGATCTGTTGCTGTACATCAAGGAGATCGGCAGTTTGAGCCGGGCGAGTACCGTTCTGAACGAATTGGTCGATGAGATGGATTTCGATAAAATCACGCCCGACTTTCTGGGGCTTTTCCCTGTCGCAATTATTCAACGCTTCGGCTACATTTTGGATGAGGTATTGGAAAGGGCAGACAAAGCCAAAATATTCATGGATAAGGTAACTCAAGCAGGGATCAAGTTTAGGAAAACGCCGCTCAAACCCGAAATTCCGTGTACGTTGTTTGGATATGAGCAGAGCGATACGTGGAAAATAGTAATTAATGAAGAAATCGAAATAGACGAATGATTTGAGCAGCGAGAGCAGAGGCAAAACTTGTTTTGACTTTGCCGAGTCGCGAAAAATCAAAATTGAAAACAATGATACCCGAATCGGCAATTATAGAGTGGCGCGAGACCGTGCCTTGGGCAGACGATGCACAAGTTGAGCAGGATTTGATAATCTGCCGCGCACTCGTGGCGATTTATCAGGATGAATTTTTGTCGAAGCGGCTGGCGTTTCGTGGCGGCACGGCGTTGCATAAATTGTACCTATCGCCGCAACCGCGATACAGCGAGGACATTGATCTCGTGCAGATTGCTCCCGAACCCATCGGCCCGATAATAGACCGATTGCGCGAAGTCTTGTCTTTTTTGGGAGAGCCTCACAGCAGGTATCGTAAAAAGAGCAACAATACCATCGTTTACAGGGTTGAGTCGTCTATCCCGCCGGTTGCCCCCATCAAACTGAAAGTAGAGATAAATTGTCGGGAGCATTTTCACGTTCACGACTTCGAGACGGTGCATTTTAAAGTCGAGAGCCAATGGTTCTCCGGTGAGTGCGATATTCTCACCTATCCGTTGAACGAGTTGGTCGGCACGAAAGTCAGGGCGTTGTACGAGCGGCGCAAAGGACGCGACCTTTTCGATCTGCAACGGGCGTTACAGGACGACCGGTTGGATGCGAACGACGTTATGGACTGCTTTCTGAAATATATGGATAACGAGGGCAAGAAACCAACTCATGCACTATACACGAGTAATATGGATGATAAACTTGCCAATGCCGAGTTCTTGGGCGACACGAACAACATGCTCCGTCCCGGTACAGAGTACAATCCGGCAGAGAGTTATCTCATCGTGAAAGAGAAGTTGATCGATAAGTTGCCACAGCCGACCCCGCGCAAATCTCGCAAAAAAGCGAATCGTTCTGATGAAGAATGAAATGACCACCAAGCCACATATCGGTAAAGTTCCCGACCCAGTATTGTACAAGTACCTCGACGTTGATGGTGCGAAAAAGATGCTTGTTAATTGTAACATCCAGTTTACAAATGCGACCCAACTGAACGATCCACTCGACTGTCATCCCGGATTGGTTTGCGATGTAAATGAATATCCATATATGCCTTACGAGCAAGCCGTCCAACTCATGAATGCTGGGGTAAGCCTAAGCGGGCTTGGATATGCTCCCTCGCTGTATAGAGAACTTACATACGTTTGTAGCCTGTCAAAGATTTTCGACTCGATCCTGATGTGGAGCTATTACACCAAGAACCATCAAGGAGTCTGCATCGGAATAGATATGCCCGAACTCAATAAGTGCTTCAAGTTTATCGATTTCTATGTCGAGTACCCAGATAATCTGACCAAGTATAGTTGGGCCGCCGGAACAACCATGAAGGCGTTTAAACACCAGTTAGCCACGAAAGCCCCTGATTGGAAGCACGAGAAAGAGGTTAGGCTTCTTCTTATGCCTGAACAACCTTCGTCCTTATCCGCATTAATCGAGATGTCAAGAATAGATCACTACCGTCGCCGACCTATTCGTGGAACTTGCTTTAACTCCATTTACTTGGGTGTGAATATGAGCGGGCAGGACATGGGAGACATTATCGTGCTTGCACGGCGATTAAATCCCAACGTTAAAATATACAAAATGCAAGTTGATCCCAACGCATTCAAATTGACCTACTTCGAAATAATGCAATAAAGCCAAACCCACATAAAGACCCCGTTGCTATGCTAAACAATATGTATTGGCCCGTATATAAGAATCTCGAAAAAGAAATTCTGGAGCTGTCATTTAATGTCTATTTTGATGATATGCAATTTGAGTATCTGGAAGATGGCAAAGGGGGCTTTGTCAAAACCCCGCCATATTCTCTCAAGATAGGCGATTTGCTGATGCGTTGCTGTACGGAACTTCGGAGTTTGACACTTGTATAAACTTCAGGATGCAATGGGGAGGCACGGAATTATTAAGGAATTACGAAGCATCAGGTGGAAAATACGATATAGAGAACATTCATTTAGCCAGTTTGGAACTTGGTAAACCATTACTTGCAGAAATGAACAAATTGGCATCTTTTGCTGATAAGGTTCAATTCATTGAATCGCGATCAGCCTATCCAATGATAAAAAAGAATCTTCAGATGGCTCTTGATTCGTTTTTCCCTCAGCAAAATTTATATCGTGATCAGGACGCTATCACAAGTGAAAATATTGAGGCAATCTGTTTGCTTGTAGGAGCACAGGAACAAGTCCAAAAACAGACTGATAATATGGTTGAAAAAACACGGCTGAAAGCTATAAAAAACCAGCCAAGACTTCCGAGACGATCAGTAGTCATATTGAATAAGGGGCAGAAACTATACGACAGTATGACTTTACCGTCGGATATTTTGTGGAATGAGTGATGAAGACGATTTCTCCTTGTTCGACCGAGGCAAAAAGATGATTTAAATCATCATTGCGGACAGAATGATTCAATAATATTTCCCGATGCCGCCATATCCGGCGACCATTTTCCCGTCGCGCGTTTTGGCGATAAAATTCCTCAAACGCTTTTCGAACTCCTCCGACGAAACCCGCGCCTGTTCGATGTAGGCGATGCGGATGCGCTTGTATGAATCCGAGAACCGCTCATAGTTTTCCCAAACGGCGGAGTCTTCCCGCAGGCGGGCGATAATATCGTCGGGAAATACAAACGGCTCGGCGAGGACGCTGCGAATTTCATCTTCGAGCGCAGGGTGTATCATCCCGTTCTCCAACAACCACGCGAGCCGCTCTTTGTTAGCTTGCGAATAGGAGCTGCGGGATCGCCGGGGCGTGAAGCGCTGGATTTTGTGGTCTTTGTCGAGTGCGCCAACGGTACTGTCAATCCACCCGAAACATAGCGCCTCTTCGACGGCGTCGTTGTAGAGGATGCCTGTTTTGCCCGAACACTTGTTGGGAAACACGAACCAAATCCCGTCGGAAGTCTCGAAGTTCCCGGCGAGCCAACTGCGCCACTCTTCCCGCGTCTCAAAATATCTTGGTTCGGTCTTCATAATCGTTTTATCATCTCGAATTGTTTGTCGGCGAGGGGAATGTTTTTTGCTTGTAGGAAACTCGCCAGAGCCTCGTCGCGGCCAACTTCGGTGTTTATGCACTTGACGCCGGGAGCGGGGTTTTGGCCGAGCATCTCGCCGAGCAACATCGAACCGATGCCCTGCCGCCGGTGGGTTTTTGCAACTGCAATTTGGGTGATGTCGCCAGCCGCAGGTTCGAATATCACATAACCGACGAGCCTGTCGCCGTCGAACGCGCCGAGGGTGATAAAATCTTCGGGGGCGCGTTCGATGGCCTCGAAACTGTTCTGCCACGACGGTTCGAAGTCCCAAAACTCCGGGGCCGCCTCGCGCAACGCCGCCGGTTCCACCTGCTGAATCTTATATGCACCGTCAGCGCAATCTCTTACATGAATATCACCGGCTGCTGCGCGAAAATAGTTGAACTCCCGCGACACCTCGAAACCTAACTTCCGGTAGACCGACACCGCCGCCGTGTTGTGCTGTAAAACCTCCAACAGATATTGCTCAATCCCCGCCGCCTGCAGATGCGGAAGCGAAGTCTCGAATATCTGCGTGGCAAGCCCCTGGCCCCGGTATTCCGGCAGTGTCCCTGTTCCGGTATCATAAGCAGTCGGCACACCGCCGAAAGTCCCGACGCCGTTTAAAGTGAACCCCATGATACGCCCGTTGCCGTCAAACGCAGCGAACGACAACGCGGGATCGAAACCCCGCCGCCGGAGCATAGTCCGCAACTCATCGGGCGTAATCTGAACCTCGTAAGTGGCAAACGCCGCCCCAAAAGCCTCTGACAGCGTCTCGAACGAAGTATGTGCAAGTGATTTGATTTCCATGATTTACAAATGTAGCCATAAATTGGAATCAAAGGTTATCGAAAGAAGTTATCTTTGTCGGTAGTATGAAGATAAAAAAGAGACAAAAATGAAAACAGCACTGATAATCATAGACATTCAGAACGACTACTTCGAAGGCGGGGCGAATCCGCTGGTCGGCAGCCGAGAGGCGAGCCTTCGGGCGAAAGCGTTGTTGGAGGATTTCCGGGCGCGGGCACTCCCGGTCGTGCACATTCGCCATCTTTCGACGCGCCCCGGTTCGACATTCTTCATTCCCAACACTCACGGCGCGGAAATCCACAAAAACGTCGCGCCCATCGCCGATGAAAAAGTGATCGAGAAGAACTTTCCGAACAGCTTTCGCGACACCGATCTGCTCGACCATCTACGCTCGGAGGACGTCACCGATCTCGTTATCTGCGGCATGATGACCCATATGTGCGTCGATGCCACGGTGCGGGCGGCTAAGGACTTCGGGTTCTCGTGTACGCTCGTCGGCGATGCCTGCGCTACGAAAGATTTGGAGATTGGCGGTCGGGCGGTCGCCGCCAGTGATGTTCAAACCGCATTCCTCGCCGCGTTGAACTACTTTTACGCAACGGTTTCAGGCACGGAAGAATACTTAACACTATATCCCTAAAATACTGCTGGCAGTAAAGGAAAGAAGTGAACGGGGTATCAAACCCCGTTCGCCATCCTTTCGCCGAGCTTCTCCATCTCCGAACGGATCAGGTTGTCGGATATTTTGATGTAGTATTTTCGCGTCATGTCCGTGCTCGAATGGCCGAGAATCCGCGCCGTGATGTCTATTGGCATTCCGAACTCCATCGAGTTTGTTGCGAGCGTCCGTCTCGCGACGTGTGAGGTCAAATTCTTATTGATACCACAGATAATGGCTATCTCCTTCAGGTAGGCATTCATCTTCTGGTTGGATGGAACGGGGAGCAGCTTTTCAGAGAGCCTGACTTCATCATCTTTCTCCCATTTCTTTAGAATTTCCATGGGGCGGGGTAGGAGAGGGATTTTACTTACGACCGATGTCTTCTGTCGTGGTTTGTATATCCATGGCCGCCCATCGTCATCCAAGGTGAAATGTTCACGAGTAAGCTGCTCGACATCCGTGAAGGCGAGACCGGTGTAGCAACAAAAAATGAAGACATCGCGAATTTTGTCGAGGCGTTCGATAGGCATCTCTTTGTTGTAGATAGCATCCACTTCTGGGAGTGTGAGATGTACGATGTCTTTTTTGTCGAGGCGCATTTTGTAGTATTTGAAAGGCGTTTTCTCTATCCATTCGTTGCGTTCACAGTATCCCATGAAAAACTTCATTATCCGCAAGACTTCCATCGCACCGTTATTATTGCAGTTGTGAGCGATTTGTAAGAAGATGCAGAAACCGTCGATGTATTCATAAGTCACGCGGGGAAGCCGGATGTCGTCGGTGGAGTATTTAGCACGGGTATATTCACGCAGATAGCGTAGTAAGCGGTGATATTTGTTAGCTGTGATTTGCCCGATTCTCACCCCGACCTCTCCCTGGCGCTTGACGCAATACTTGGCAAGCTCGACCAGGAACATACGCCCACCCGTGCCGAAGTCGTTAAACTGCTCCCGTATCGTGAAGCAGTCTGGTTCGATTCCCTCTTTGAGGAGTCGCTCCCAGATGTCGATGATCTTTGTCCGGGTGGTTTGGATTACCTCGTTGAGTTTCAACGATAAGGCGTCACGGGCATTGACCCGTTCGGCCTTCTGATTCCATTTATCCGGCTCGACGTGGCAGTTGAAATGGATCTCGCAGTTCGATCCGTTGGTTGCTACTCTTGCGTAGATTGGGGCCTTGCCCTTTCGGTTCGTCTTGCTTTTTTTGCAGAAGAACACCACGCTGAAATGTCTTTTTTCCATGCTCCAAAATTAGATTTCCAGTGGCACAGAATCAGGGGTTAAAGTGGTGACAAAGAGCGACAAACGGCGACGTTAGTGGCACAATATCCTCGATAAATTTCTGTGCCACTCACGGACACAAATTTTAGCCTGTTTTTCGGGATATTCTGCATAGTCCTAAAAGCAGAAAGCCCTCATACATCTTTGATATACAAGGACTTTCTGCTTCTGCGGCTTTCTAAAAAAACCGGGTTCTGTGATCCAGCTGGGGCTCGAACTGCCGGCGAGGCCGCCGGCCAGATTTGTCTGGGTTCGAGCCCGACGAGAGTTTGCAAAATAAAAACAGAGACCCGTTCAGGTCTCTGTTTTCATCCTGTGATCCAGCTGGGGCTCGAACCCAGGACCCCATCCTTAAAAGGGATGTGCTCTACCTGCTGAGCTACTGAATCGCATTTAACAGGGTGCAAATGTACTACTTTTTTTGGGCAAAACAAAAAAAATAGATAATTTCGCGCATACAAATAAACCTCGAAATGGCAAAAGTCATCATCATCGGCGCGGGCGGGGTCGGCACCGTCGTCGCACACAAAGTCGCTGCTAATCCGATATTTACGGAGATTCTTCTCGCTTCTCGAACCCTTTCCAAGGCCGATTCTATCGCTGCGGCGGTGAACAAAAAAGTGGGGGCAAACCGCATTCGAACCGCCACCGTGGATGCCGACAACGTGCCCGAACTCGTGGCTCTGTTCAAAAAACACACTCCCGACATCGTCATCAACGTTGCCCTCCCTTACCAGGATCTGACCATTATGGATGCCTGCCTCGAATATGACATAAACTACTTAGACACAGCCAATTACGAACCCAAGGATGAGGCGAAATTCGAATACAAATGGCAGTGGGCATACCAGCAAAGATTCCGCGACAAGGGTCTTACTGCGATTCTCGGTTGCGGTTTCGATCCGGGCGTCACGTCGATTTTCACGGCTTATGCTGCCAAGCACCACTTCGATGAGATTCACACTCTGGACATCGTCGATTGCAACGCCGGTAACCACGGTATGGCTTTTGCGACTAATTTCAATCCCGAGATCAACATTCGCGAGGTCACTCAGCCGGGCCGCTATTGGCAAGACGGTCAGTGGGTTACCACTGCTCCTCACGAGATCCATCAGCCGATAAACTACCCCGAAATCGGCCCCAGGGAGAGTTATGTTATTTACCACGAGGAGCTTGAGTCGCTTGTCAAGAACTTACCGACTATCCGCCGGGCTCGTTTTTGGATGACTTTTGGTCAGGAATATCTCACTCATCTTCGTGTTATTCAGAACATTGGTATGGCTCGCATCGACCCTGTTATGTACAATGGTGTCGAGATCGTTCCGATCCAGTTCCTCAAGGCTGTTTTGCCTGATCCCAAGTCACTTGGGGAGAATTACACCGGCCTCACGTCGATCGGTTGCCGCATTTCCGGCATCAAGGACGGCCGCCCTCGTACCTATTACATATACAACAATTGCGACCACGAATCGGCATATCAGGAGACTGGCACTCAGGCTGTTAGCTACACTACCGGCGTTCCGGCTGCTCTTGGCGCGGCGATGTTCGTAAACAAAATTTGGACCGGCCCCGGCGTTTTCAATGTCGAGCAGTTCGATCCCGATCCGTTCCTTTCCGAGCTTGGCCCTCAGGGTCTTCCCTGGCACGAAAAATTCGACATCGACCTCGAAGTTTGATTGATTTTCAGCATATTCCGTCCCCTTGTTTCGTGCTCGACGAGCGTGCGTTGGAGTGCAATTTGGCCATCATCGACCTTGTTCGGCGCGAGTCGGGTGCTGAGATCATCGTTGCGCTCAAAGCTTGCGCAATGTGGAGTATTTTTCCCGAATTGGCCCGTCACTCCGATGGCGCCACGGCCTCCTCTCTAAACGAAGCCCGCCTCGTTGCAGAAGAATACGGCGCATCTGCCCACACTTACGCTCCCGTTTATACCGATGTCGATTTTGAGGCCATCACACAGCACAGTAACCACATCACTTTCAACTCTCTCGACCAATACGAGCGCTTCGGCCCTCAGGCGCTTTTGCGTGGTGTTTCGTGCGGTCTTCGCGTCAATCCGGGCTATTCGCCCGTCGAGACCGAGCTCTATAACCCCGCCAAGCCCGGTTCTCGCCTCGGTATCGAGCAGCTCGACTCACTTCCGCAAGGCATTGAGGGTCTGCATTTTCACGTTCTTTGCGAGTCTGGTGCCGAGTATTTTGCCAAGGCTCTCGAAGCGTTCGAAACCCGTTTCGGCCACCTTTTAGACGCACCCGATCCCAAGACCGATGCACCTCAGCTCCGCTGGCTTAACTGCGGCGGCGGCCACCTTATGACTCGCGAGGGATATGATATCGAGCTCCTTATAAACACCATAAAAGCCTTACGCGCCAAGCATCCCCATCTTCGCATCATTCTCGAACCGGGCAGTGCATTCACCTGGCGCACAGGATTTTTGGTCTCACGCGTCGAGGATATCGTCGAGCGGGCCGGCATTCGCACCGCTATGCTCGACGTTTCGTTCGCGTGCCATATGCCCGACTGCCTTGAGATGCCTTACAAGCCTTCTATCGTCGGCGCCCACAACACCCAGTCGGGCGAACAGGGCTATCGTCTCGGCGGAAACTCTTGTCTTGCAGGCGATTGGATGGGCGAGTGGACGTTCGAGAGCCAAAGCAGCGATGATCCGCAACCCGCAACCCGCGACCTCCAGATCGGCGACCGCGTTGTTTTCGAGGATATGATCCACTATACGATGGTCAAAACCACGATGTTCAACGGCGTCCGGCACCCTTCGATCGCGATCTGGCAAAAAAACGATCTACTCAAAATTGTAAAAGAATTTACCTTCGAAGATTACAAAAACAGAATGTCTTGATAATGAACACTTTTGAACCCACCCAATACGAACTCGAATGCGTTGCCACGGGCCGTCGTTTCCCCGACACCGGTTGGATGCTGGAGGATCGTATGTGCGGCACTCCGTCCCTTGTGCGCGCCATCTATGCGAAAAAACAGCTGGAGGTCAAGTCCGACGAGCACGGGCTTTACAAATTTCACGAGTGGCTTCCGATCCATCGCACTCTCGAAGGTTCCGCCGCTCCCGTCACTTACAAAAGTAAAGGCTTGGCCAAAAAGCTTGGACTCAAGAACTTATACATCACTTTCAGCGGTTGGAATCCCAAGCATAAAGCACGGATGACCACCTGTTCGTTCAAGGAGACCGAGGCCTACAGCGTTTGCGCGCGCATCCCTGTCGATGAAAATCGCATTCTCATTGTCGCTTCGGCCGGTAATACCGCCCGCGCTTTCGCCAAGGTTTGCTCGGACAATTCGATCCCACTTTTGTTGTCCGTTCCTGCCGACAATCTCGATGCACTTTGGTTCGAAAAGCCTTTGAACGATTGCGTTAAGCTCATCGCCTCCGAGAAGGGTAGCGACTATTTCGACGCCATCCACCTCAGTAATCTGGCTCTCAAGTCGAAGCGTTTTTTCGCAGAGGGGGGTGCCAAAAATGTCGCTCGTCGCGACGGTATGGCTACCACGATGCTTTCTGCCGTCACGACCATCGGCGAGATTCCCGACTACTATTTCCAGGCCGTGGGTAGCGGTACCGGAGCGATCGCCGCTTGGGAGGCCAATCTTCGCTTCATCGAGGACGGACGTTTCGGTAACAAGAAGTGCCGGCTTTTCGTCTCACAGAACGCTCCTTTCGTCCCTATGTACGACGCTTGGCGGGTCTCTTCACGCCAGATGCTGGATTACGACGAGGGTCACGCCCGTCGCGATGCAGAGATCATCGACGCTAAGGTTCTTTCCAATCGGCGGCCTCCTTACGGGCTCGCGGGTGGGCTGTTCGATGCCCTCAAGGACACCGATGGCGATGTTCTCGTTGCCACCAATGCCCAGGCTCGCAAGGCGGGTGCGCTTTTCGCCGAACTCGAAGGTTGCGACATCCATCCCGCCGCCGCCGTAGCCACTGCTTCGCTAATCAAGGCCATCGCCGATGACCGCGTCGAGAAGGATAAGATCGTTATGCTCAACATCACCGGCGGTGGCGAACAGCTCTACAAAACCTCGCTTGCAGTTGCCGGCAAAGAGCTTTGGTACTTGAAACCGTCGCACATTTTTCCCGTCGATACCACTGCCGAGGAGGTCATAGAAAAAGTCGAAAATATTTTTGCCGGAACGCCGGCAATGTAACATACCATACCACACACAACTTAAACAGCTAACGGATGAATTAGAGCAGGGTGCACGAACGAGAGTCCCGGTGATCGCGGTCAGGGGGAGCATAGGTTCTTACAAATTCAGTAGTCCACTAACTTGTTAGTTATAGGAGGCAATGCCATTCGACGAGCCGTCACAAAATCCGACTCGTCCAAGAAAAAAGCGACTACTATAGGCGATGGCCGCAGGCTACCGTCTCAATAGCACTGGTGCGGTCACGAATCAGGGCACTAACGCATACTACTGGGCTTCTACGCCGTACAGTGAGTCTAACGGTCACTACCTGAACTTCAACAGTAACAACGTGAACCCCGTGAACAACGCAAATTACTCCAACGGCTTTACGGTGCGTTGTGTCGCCCGCTAAGAATTTGTAGCTCTGCTCGATTCGTCCAAACTTAAAATTTTTTAGCAATATGAAAAACATCTTTATCTCTTTTGTTTGCACGGCTTTGATGGCGTGCGTGACAGGCGTCGGTGCCCAGGCTCAGACCCAACAGTGGTGCCCTAATGCTAACGACGTGGGCGCTGTAAAAATTCCAGGCAGCGTTTCGTTCGATCCCGCCACCGGTGTCTGCACCCTGACCGGTTCGGGCACAAATATGTGGGGCACGAGTGACGAATTTTTTATGGTTTGGGACGAGGTTTCGGGTGACTTTACTCTTTCGGCGGACGTTGCTTTCGAGGGTGCCGGTGTCAATGCCCATCGTAAACTCGGCCTGATCATCCGCGAATCGCTTGACCCTCAAGGAGTTTATGCCGATGTTGCTGTCCACGGTGATGGGCTTACTTCGCTTCAGTATCGCCCCTCACAGGGTGCCGAGACTTTGGAGGCCGTTGCCCAGCCGTCCGGTAGCCCGATTCCTGGCCATATCTCTTTCCAGCGTATCGGTAACAAACTGATTCTCACCGCCGATGCTGCCTCCAGCGAGACCACTCTCGACCTTCCCGCCAAGTGCCTCGTCGGGTTGTTCATCTGCTCTCACGACGCCGAGGTTTCCGAGACCGGATACTTCTCGAACGTCAAACTGAAACAATAACCAAAAAGCAGGGAGTGGGGTAGGAGTTCTCGCGATCGCGGTTGCGGGAAGTAAAACCCTTACAAATTCAGTAGTCCACTGACCACAAGCCAGTTATAGGCAGCAATGCTATTCGACGCGCCGTCCACACAGTCCTGCGTGCCGAAGAAAAGAGCGATTACTATCGATTATGCCAGCCGCAGGTCTCCGTGACGGCAGCACTGGTGCAGTCGCGAATCAGGGCACTAACGGTTACGGCTGGTCTTCTACGCCGTACAGTGAGTCTAATGGGCACGTCCTGATCTTCGACCGTAACAACGTGAACCCCGTGAATAACGGCAATTTCTCAATCGGCCGTACGGTGCGTTGTGTCGCCCGCTAAGAATTTGTAGCCCTGCCAAAAAAGGCTCGGTAAAACCGAGCCTTAAAAACTATCCTAAGTAAGATTTCAGCCACTTGCTTTTCGAGCCGTGACGTAATCTTCGAATGGCTTTCTCTTTGATTTGGCGCACTCGCTCTCTGGTCAGCCCGAACTTGTCGCCGATCTCTTCGAGTGTCATTTCCGGACATCCGATCCCAAAAAAGTACTTCACGATATCCTTCTCGCGCTCTGTCAGCGTTGCCAGTGCCCTGTCTATCTCCGTTCCGAGCGATTCGTTTATCAGTCCTCTGTCGGCGTTTGGTGAGTCGGCATTCACCAGCACGTCCAGCAGGTTGTTGTCCTCTCCGTCCGCGAACGGTGCATCGACGGACACGTGACGGCCTGCAACTCTCATCGTATCGGTCACTTTCTCTCTGGGCAAGTCCAGCACTTCTGCCAGTTCTTCGGGGGAGGGTGTTCTCTCGTTCTCCTGTTCGAACTTTGCGAAGGCCTTGTTTATCTTGTTCAGCGATCCCACCTGATTCAGGGGCAGCCGTACGATTCTGCTCTGTTCGGCCAGGGCTTGCAGGATCGACTGGCGGATCCACCACACGGCGTATGAGATAAACTTGAAGCCTCTGGTCTCGTCGAACTTTTCTGCCGCCTTGATCAATCCCAGGTTCCCCTCGTTGATCAGGTCCGGCAGACTCAGTCCTTGGTTTTGGTACTGTTTTGCCACCGACACCACGAACCGCAGGTTGGCTTTCGTCAATTTTTCGAGAGCTTCCTGGTCGCCTTTTTTGATTCTCTGGGCCAGTTCGACCTCTTCTTCTACAGTGATAAGATCCTCCTTACCAATCTCCTGCAGGTATTTGTCCAGCGACGCGCTTTCGCGATTGGTAATGGATTTGGTAATTTTTAACTGCCTCATTTTATTCAATTAATGAATACGTCACCGCTTTTCCGTTGGGGTAAACTCCTTCTATAGAGGTCACTCGTTCCGAGATTTTGTAGAGGTCGTTCACCGACCCGATGGCGTGTCCGTTGATGTGGGTTATTATGTATCCTCGCTGGACTCTCGCTCGTGCCAGAATGCCGTCTTGCTTCACCGCCGACACCTGTACACCTGCCTTGATACCCAGCTCTTTTTGCTGTTTTTCGTTCAATCTCACTTCTGCAAACTCTCCTCCCAGCGACTCGATCGCATCGAAAGTTTCTCTGGCCACGAGCTCACTCTTTCCGGCTCTATTACGCAGAACGACGTCGAATTGTTTCATTTTTCCGTCTCTTTTTGCGGAAATTTTCACACTCTCTCCCGGACGCTTCTGTCCCACTATTTCTGCCACCCCCGCAATTGTCGAGACCGCGTGTCCGTCGATTTCGGTGATCACGTCTCCCTTTTGGATCCCCGCCGCATCGGCACCTCCTCCTTTCACAACTTCCTGTACCACAATGCCTTCATCTTCCACACTGTAGCTTATCCCTATCAATGCTCTCTGTACCACGCCATATTCTCTTAGGTCGCTAACTACCTTTCTCACAATTGTTTCGGGCACTGCGAACGAGTATCCCGCATAGCTTCCCGTGCGCGAATATATCAACGTGTTGATTCCCACCAGTTCGCCGGCCGTGTTCACCAGCGCTCCTCCCGAATTTCCCGGATTCACTGCTGCGTCGGTTTGAATGAACGACTCTATTCCGGAGTTTCCGCTTGTTTGGATCGCTCCCAGCGAACGCGACTTCGCACTCACAATTCCCGCCGTAATGGTCGAGTGCAGATCGTAGGGATTTCCTATCGCCAGCACCCATTCACCCAGTCTCAGCGCATCCGAACTCCCGAAAGCCAACGATGGCAGACCCGTCTGGTCTATCTTCAGCAGCGCAATTTCCGTATCGGCGTCCGTTCCGATCAGCTTGGCGTCGTATGTCTTTCCCGTAGGTAGTTTCACCGTCAGCTTGCTGGCATTTTCCACCACGTGATGATTCGTAACTATGTATCCGTCAGCGCTTATTATCACTCCCGATCCGCCTGACCGTTGCTCTCTGTAGCGAATCTGATCCTCGCCACCATCCCCGCGACCCTGTTGCGGCATCCCGAAAAATTCGAAAAACGGATTCATACTCTCGTAATTTTGCTGTCGGATCTCTTCTGTTTTTATCACACTCACCACCGCCTTCACCGCATTTTCCGCTGCATATGTCAGATCGGGATACGCTTGCGCTTCATACGAAGTAAAATGCGCACCCACTCCTTGAAAACCGCCGCTCGAAACACCATTAATTGATTCACGTTCAGTCATTTTAGTAATTCCCCAGGCGGTAAGTCCACCCACCAGCCCTGCCGCCACGACCAGCGCGAGGGCCACCATAAATTTATTTTTCATACCTAATAATATAATGTTTGGTTTTCTGTATCACAATCAACGTGCCACCGTAATTTTTAGTATCTTTGTGGCCACTATGAGTTATCTTTTTACGTCGGAATCGGTGTCCGAGGGGCATCCCGACAAGGTTTCAGACCAAATTTCAGACGCCATTCTCGACGAATTCCTTCGTCACGACTCCCGCTCTAAGGTTGCCGTCGAAACTCTTTGCACCACCGGCCTTGTGGTCGTTGCAGGCGAGGTTCGTAGCGAAGCATACGTTGATATTCAAGATGTTACACGTCGCGTCATCGAGCGCATCGGTTACACTCGTCCCGAACTTGGGTTCGAGGCTTCGTCGTGCGGGGTTCTTTCGGCGATCCACGAGCAGAGTCCCGACATCAATCAGGGAGTAGTTCGCGCCACCGATGACGAGCAAGGCGCTGGTGATCAGGGCATTATGTTCGGTTATGCTATCGACGAGAGCCGTGAGTATATGCCTGCCACTGCTATTCTTTCTCACGTGATTCTCAAGGAGTTAGCTGCCATTCGCCGCGAAACGTCCAGCCCTATGCCTTATCTTCGTCCCGACGCCAAGAGTCAGGTTACGATCGAGTATTCCGATGAACGTAAACCCCTGAGAGTCCACACGATAGTGGTCTCCACCCAGCACGACGAGGATGCCGATGTGGCCCGCATCAAAAAAGATGTCCAGTCAATTCTTCTTCCGCGCGTCAAAGAACGCCTCGAAAAGGCCGGCGACAAACTCTCCGAACTGCTTGATGATAAGCACATTTTGCACGTCAATCCTACCGGTAAATTCGTAATCGGCGGGCCTGCAGGCGACACCGGGCTCACGGGTCGCAAACTCATCGTCGATACTTACGGCGGTCGGGGGGCTCACGGTGGCGGCTCTTTTTCGGGTAAGGACTCGTCCAAGGTCGATCGTTCGGCGGCATATATGGCTCGCTGGATAGCCAAAAATATGGTTGCGGCAGGCGTTGCCGGCGAGATGCTCGTGCAGTTTTCGTATGCCATCGGCATCGCGCAACCGCTTAGCGTTTATGTAGATACGTACGGTACGAACCACACGGAACTCACCGACGGCCAGATCGCCCGCAAGATCGAGCAGATGTTCGACCTTCGACCCGCGGCCATAGTTCGTCGTTTCGGCCTCACCAATCCCATTTTCGAGGCCACGGCTTCTTATGGCCATTTCGGCAATCGTCCTTATACTCAAGATGGTATCGAGTTTTTCGGCTGGGAGAAGCTCGACGCCGTAGAGACGATAAAAAAAGAATTTTGATGCAGAAAATCAGAAACATAGCCATCATCGCCCACGTCGATCACGGCAAAACCACCCTCGTGGACAAGATGATTTACCAAGGCAACCTGATGCGTGAGGGCCAGGGCCAAACCGATCTCATAATGGACTCCGGCGACATCGAGCGCGAACGCGGTATCACCATTCTGTCCAAGAACGTTTCGGTGAACTATAATGGTTTCAAAATCAATATCATAGACACTCCAGGCCACTCCGATTTCGGGGGGGAAGTAGAGAGGGTTCTCGGTATGGCGGACGGCGTTTTGCTGCTTGTCGATGCGTTCGAGGGCACTATGCCGCAGACCCGTTTCGTGCTCGGTAAGGCGCTGGCTCTCGGCAAAAAACCGATCGTTGTTATCAACAAGGTCGATAAGCCGAATTGCCGCCCTGAGTATGTTCACGAGCAGGTTTTCGACCTTATGTTCGACCTCGACGCCACTGAGGAGCAGTTGGATTTCCGCACTGTTTACGGTAGCGCCAAGCAGGGCTGGATGTCGCATAAGGTCAATGAGAAGACCGACAGTATCATCCCGCTTCTGGATGCGATCATCGACGACATTCCCGCTCCTGAGCACCGCGAGGGCACGCCTCAGTTGATGATCACGTCCCTGGAATACTCGCCTTACGTGGGTCGCATTGCCGTCGGTAAACTCACTCGCGGCAACCTCTTGTCGGGCCAGCAAGTCACTCTGGCTAAGCGCGATGGCCACACTTTGGTCAAGACCCGCATCAAGGAATTGATGGTTTTCGACGGCCTCGGTAAGGCCAAGGTAGATAGGGTAGAGTGCGGCGAGATTTGCGCCTTGGTTGGCATCGATGGCTTCGAGATCGGCGACACGATTTGCGACATCGACGCTCCCGAAGCGCTCACTCCGATCGCTATCGACGAGCCTACAATGTCTATGTTGTTCACTATCAACGACTCACCGTTTTTTGGTAAGGACGGTAAGTTCGTCACTTCGCGCCACCTTAAGGAACGTCTTGATCGTGAGCTCGAAAAAAACCTCGCTCTTCGTGTACAGTCAGGTGCCAGCGCCGACAGTTTCGTTGTCTTCGGTCGCGGAGTTTTGCACCTTTCGGTTCTGATCGAAACTATGCGCCGCGAGGGCTATGAGCTTCAGGTCGGTCAGCCGCAAGTAATTGTAAAAGAGATAGATGGCGTTCGCTCAGAGCCTGTCGAGGAACTCACCATCGACCTTCCCGAGGAGCACTCCGGCCGCGCCATCGAGATGGTCACCAAGCGCCGTGGCACGCTCCTGAAGATGGAAACGTTGGGTGAGCGCACTCGGCTTGAGTTCGAGATTCCGTCGCGCGGCATCATCGGCCTTCGCAGTAATATGCTGACTGCCACAGCCGGTGAGGCTGTTATGGCCCACCGTATGAAAGGTTTCGAGCCTTGGAAGGGCGAGATCGAAATGCGCACCGCCGGATCGCTTATCGCTATGGAAACCGGCCAGGCTTATGCCTACGCGATTAATAAACTGCAGGATAGGGGTCGTTTTTTCATTGCTCCGGGCGACGAGGTCTATACCGGCCAGGTTGTCGGCGAAAACACCCGTAGCGAGGATATGGTAGTGAATCTCACTAAGAGTAAGAAACTTACGAATATGCGCGCCAGCGGGTCGGACGAAAAAATGTCGATCGCTCCGCCTGTTCTCTTCTCGCTGGAGGAGGCGCTGGAGTACATTAAAGAGGATGAGTACGTGGAAGTTACGCCTCATTCGATGCGCCTTCGTAAGATCCTTCTCGACGAAAACGACCGCAAACGCGCTTCAAAATAATCGATGCAAAAACTGGTCATCATACCCACTTACAACGAGTGCGAAAATATCGCTGCGGTGATCGCGCGTGTTTTTTCGTTACCCGAAGAGTTTGATATTCTGATAGTTGATGACGGTTCTCCTGACGGCACTGCCGATATTGTCCGCAGCCTGCAAAAGGAGGGCACTGAGAGCGCCGCTAACGTACCTGCTCGCCTCCATCTCCTTGAACGTCAGGGTAAATTGGGTCTCGGTTCGGCCTACATCGCCGGTTTTCGTTGGGCACTCGAACGGGATTACGACTGGATTTTCGAGATGGATGCCGACTTCTCCCACAACCCAGACGATCTTATTCGCCTGTATCACAGAGCAATAGGGCAGGATGGCGCCGACGTTGTCGTGGGCTCGCGCTATGTCACTGGTGTTAATGTAGTTAATTGGCCGATGAGCCGCCTGCTGATGTCGTGGTGCGCGTCAAAATATGTGCGTTTTGTGACGCGAATGCCGGTTCGCGACGCTACCGCGGGTTTTGTCTGCTATTCGCGCCGGGTATTGCAACGCATTGATTTCGATGCAGTTAAGATGCGTGGCTATGGTTTCCAAATCGAAATGAAATACACGGCTTGGCGTCTCGGATTCACCATTCGTGAGGTGTCGATCATTTTCATAGATCGCACGCTGGGCACCTCCAAAATGAGTAGCGGGATTTTCAGCGAGGCCTTCTGGGGTGTTATCTCGCTGCCATTCAGACGAATATGACGTCAAAGATCCTCATCTCAGGTGGCACGATCATCAACGAGGGGCAAAAGTTCGTTGGTTACATTCTCATTGACGATCAGCGCATTACCCAAATCGGCGAGGGCGAATATCCCTTTGACCATCCGACTGAAACTTATTTAGAATCAAAAGTGCGCAGATGTTGTGCCGACCGAAGTTTTGAGGGAGCGGATAGTACTGACTCGACCGAAAAACGAGAAGGTGCAGCAGGTGCGCGCTTTTCATTCGAGATCATCGACGCTCGCGGCAAAATCGTGCTTCCCGGCGTAATCGATGCCCACGTCCATTTTCGCGAACCCGGCCTCACCGAAAAGGGCGATATGTTGTCCGAATCGGCGGCAGCGGTTGCGGGCGGCGTGACTTCGGTCATCGAGATGCCCAACACCCGTCCCCCTGCAACATCGCTCGACGAGTTGGATCGCAAATATAAACTCGCTTATAGTCACGGCGTTTACACGAATTTTGAATTCCCTCTCGGTGTCACCAACGATAACCTGCCCGAAATTAAAAAATTTAACTTTTCGGGCGGCCAAATAGTTAAATTATTTAACGGCTCCTCGACTGGCAATATGTTGGTCGATGATCCGCACACGATGTCGGCGCTATTCGCAGAATTCGGTGGCATCATTGCGGCCCATTGCGAGGATGAGACGATAATTAGCTCGAACACAGAGTTTTACAGAAAACAACTCGGTAATCGGGCCACTGCCGCCGTCCATCCGTTAATTCGCTCGGCAGAAGCGTGTTACGTAGCTACGGCAAGAGCTGTCGAATTGGCGGACAAGTACGGTACCAGGCTTCACGTCTGCCACGTCAGTACTGAGCGTGAACTATCTCTGTTTCAGCAGGGTAGGGTAGCCGAAAAACATATAACCGCCGAGGCTTGCATCCCTCATTTGTGGTTTTCGGACGAGGATTATGCGCGGCTGGGCAACCTTATAAAGTGTAATCCCGCAATAAAGACTGCGCAAGACCGCGAATCACTGCGCAACGCACTTACCATAAACAAGTTAGACCTTATCGCCACTGACCACGCACCTCACACTTTGGCCGAAAAACAGCGTCCATATTGGGATGCTCCGTCGGGAATCCCTATGGTGCAGCACTCTTTGCCTGCAATGTTAGAGCTTGTTAGCCAAGGAGTTATGACGCTCGAAGAGCTTGTCGAAAAGATGTGTCACGCGCCTGCCATCCGTTTTGGTATCAAGGAGCGGGGATTTTTACGCACAGGCTATAAGGCTGATATTGTGATAGTTGAACCTGTCGCAAAATGCGCAAAGGACGAAAATGCAGAAAACGAAAAGGTGGGCCCCGGAAACATCCTATATAAATGTGGTTGGTCACCCTTGGAGGGCACAAAATTCGGCTCAAAAGTGACCCTCACACTCGTGAATGGTCAGGTCGCCTACGACGCCCAAAACGGCGTTGCTTCCGACGTAAACGGTCAGAAACTTAAATTTTGAAGTTAAAAACGGTGCGGATAAAGGGACTCGAACCCCCACGCCTTTCGGCACCAGATCCTAAGTCTGACGTGGCTACCAATTACACCATATCCGCAATCCTCCTGTCTCTCCCCTTATTTCTCCTCCTATCTCTCCCCTTTATCTCCCCCCCTTCTCCGGCCCTTCGTGGGTGTTAGTGGATTCGAACCACTGACCCCTACCCTGTCAAGGTAGTGCTCTAAACCAACTGAGCTAAACACCCTTGTGCGCCAAAAACACTGGCACTCAAAGAATTAGAATGGCAGATCGTCTGTTTCATCGGCAGGCGAGGCAGGCGAAGCGGGCGCAAAATCCTCACGGAAAGGAGCACTCTCGACGTTTTTTCTCGCTATCTTCCAGGCCTTTACGTCTGTGTACCATTTCCCGTTGTATTCGCGACTTTCGACATTCACCGAGACCGTAACCGCGTCACCTTCAGTGAGTTCTGCGGCATCATCGGCTCGATCGCCGAAAAAGGTCACGCAGATCTTGCGGCTGAACTCGCTTGGCAACTCGAAAACAACGTCCTGCTTCTTCCAGGCGCCCTTTGCGCTGGTGCCCGTCACTTCGGGCATCTTGCGAAATACGACCCCTTCGAACTCCATAACTGCTTATTGAACAGATGTTTCCTCTGCGGGAATTACGTCAAGCAGCTTAACTTCGAACTTCAAAGCCGAGTTGGCTGGGATCGAACCGGCAGGCCTGTCGCCATAACCCAGATGGGCAGGAACCCACAGGATGATGTCGCCACCCTTACCGACGAGCTTCATACCCTCGGTCCAAGCGGGGATTACGCGGTTGAGCGGGAAAGAGATGCTGTCGTTCTGGTCGAAAACGTTGCCGTTCTTGAGCGTACCCTTATAATTAACCATAACCTGATCGGCGTCGTCGATAGCTTTGACAGACGCATCGCCCTCATTTACAATTTCATACAGCAGGCCGCTGGGGAGTTCCTGAATGTTTTTGTTGTCGGCTTTCACCTTGTCCAGCCACTCCTGGTTTTCGAGAGCATTCTGGGCCGGGATGCGAACAGAGAACCATTCGTTCAAGAACGCAAAAGCCTCTTCCTGAGTCATTTGTCCTTTCTTAGCCATCACGTCGCGGAAGCCGGCCATAACCATCGACACATCCAACGCGTTGTTCAGCGCCGTGGTGTCCATATTGATGGCGTGGTTGCCATAATCGGTACCAAGGGCGTAAGAAAGCGAGTCCGTGGTGGTGAAACTCTTGATGTTTTTGGAGCCCTGGCAAGAGGCGAGCGCGGCTGCAAAGACCATCGCTACAATCAATAATTTTTTCATTTTCAATTAGTTATTTAGTGTTTTTCAAATCGGGTGCAAAGTTAAGAATTTTTTCTTAGAGTTTGACCACAAAGGGCGAATAAAATGCGCGCACCGACGGAGGCATCGATCGTGGTCTGCGGAGAGACTTCACAAAGATCGAAACCGACGATATGGCGACCGGAGTCTACTATGCTACGGATCAGATATATAGCCTCATCGAACGAGCGCCCGCCGGGAACGGGAGTACCGGTGCCGGGGCAGAGATCAGGGGAAAGGAAGTCGATGTCGAAACTCACGTAAACGTTCTGTTGGAGGGTTTTCACGATGGTTTCGCATTGGGTAGCCCAATTGGTGCCATTGAACTGATTTTCAGATAGTTGTCGGCCAGTGAATTGAACGATTTTGGAATGGCCGTCGGCGAAATTTTTCTCTGCCTCGCTGAAATCGCGAATGCCCACTTGGACGAGTTTTTCAACGTTAGGTACGTCGCTAAGGACGTTATACATTATAGAGGCGTGCGAGTGGGTAAATCCTTCGTAGGCGGGACGCAGATCGCAATGGGCGTCTAAGTGCAAGATACTAACGTTGTTATGAGTTTCAGCTACTGCCTTGATGAGGCCCAGCGGAGTGCTGTGGTCACCGCCGAGGAGGCCGACGATCTTGCCACGAGCAAGCCAGTCGGAAGCGGTTTTGTGGATCTCGGCGTTCAGAGCGGTGGAGGCGAGATTTATGGCAGATAGCCTGGCGGCGAGATCCTTTTCTTCGCAGTCGGCGTCCCGACCTTCTAAAGCTTTGATAATCGCCTCAGCCTCAGGGCGTAACTCCTCACTGCAAGCGCGAATGGAAGAGGGACTGACCGGGAAGGAGGCAGGGTGAGATGAAGCCGAGGAAAGGCGAGCGGACTGGGCTGGGTCGTCGAACGGAAGCGTTGCAATTCCCCGCCGCCAAGCGCCCGGAGCCCACGGATCGAAGAAATCCAGCTGAGTAGAGGCCTCTATGATTGCCGCCGGAGCCGCTGCCGAACCAGCGCCGAACGACGAAGTGACATCCCAAGGCACCGAGAGGAGCACAAGTGTAGCATCATCGGGCGAAAAAGGCATTCCGAAATAGCATCCGTTATGAATTCCGACACCATCAGAATCGAAATTTCTTATAGTTTTTTGCAAGTCCATAAATAAACACAATATTGGCCGCCGGTGTACCGTTTAATATGCAGACTTTACGCTCTGTTGCGACAACAAAGGTAAAGGATTTTTTTCATAATCAATACATTAAAGTTGGTCCTCCCCGCGCGATTCTTCGTTGCGGGGAGTTTTATTATCTTTGCACCTATGAAGATTATTGCAGATAAGGATATTCCGTTTTTGGCGGGAGTGCTGGAACCATTCGCCGAGGTTGTGTATTTGCGCGGAGATGCGATCGGACCGGCAGACGTGCGCGATGCCGACGCGATATTGACGCGAACACGAACACGTTGTAACTCAGCCCTTTTGGAAGGCTCGCGAGTACGTTTTATAGGCACGGCCACAATCGGTTTCGACCACATCGATATGCCGTGGTGCGCCGCGAACGGGATCAGGGTGACAACTGCAGCGGGCTGCAATGCGCGAGGGGTGCTACAATGGGTAAGCGCAGTTTTGGCCCAGCTTGTGGAGAGGCAAAACCGTAAAGTGGCAGGCGAGTCAGAGCCCTCCGGAATGGTTTTGGGTGTGGTCGGAGTGGGGAACGTCGGCTCGCTTGTGGCGAAATATGCCGCCGATTGGGGTTTTCGGGTTATGAAAAGCGACCCACCCAGAGAGAGGGCAGAGGGATTGGGGGAAAAGGAGGATTTTTATCCTCTGGATGAGATAGTTGCGGCAGCAGATGTGATGACTTTTCACGTGCCGCTCACTGCCGACGGGCCCGATGCGACTAAAGGAATGGTCGGGCGGGAATTTTTGGCCGCAACGAAGCCTAATGCAGTGATACTAAATTCATCACGAGGACCCGTTTTGCAACCTGGTGTGGAGGGAAGGAGGTTCATTATAGACACCTGGAACGGCGAACCTAACATCGACCTTGGCATTTTGGAGAGGGTACTGCTGGGGACACCGCACATTGCAGGCTATTCGCAACAAGGAAAGGCTATGGCTACAGCAATGATAGTTAGGGCGTTAGCGAGTGAATTCGGATTGCCATTGGCTGCCGATTGGTACCCGGAAAGGGCGCTACGGAGTGTGCCCAGAGAGATCGACTGGAAGGAGATGTGCACCCGAATGCCGCAATATTTCGATATTGCGGCCGAAAGCGCCCTGCTAAAAGCTGAACCTGAACGGTTTGAAGAGATGAGAGATAACTATAAATACAGAGAGGAATTTTTTTAGCAGGGTGACGGGCGAGAGTCCCCGACGGTCGAGGCCACGGGGAGAAAAACCATTACAAATTCAGTAGTCCACTGGGTCGGAACGCAGAGAGCGATCTTGAGCTACGCAAAAGAGCCAGTCATAGGCCTCGAAAGGGGTCATTTGCGTGATCGTAATTTTGTCCGATCGCTCGAAGAAAAAAGCGACTACTATTGACCTTCTACGCCGTACAGTGCGTCTAACGGGCACAACCTGATCTTCCGCGAGATTCGCGCGTGGCCCGTGAACAATGACAATTACTCCAACGGCTTTACGGTGCGTTGTGTCGCCCGCTAAGAATTTGTAAACCCTGCTTTTTACAATAAATCGATTATGGCGAATGTGGCGAAAATAAGCGATGCGGCGCCATTAACCCAATCGAAAGCAAGGCGGCGGGAAGTGTGCTGGAGGACAAGGAGCCCAACGAAAATGCCGGCGCCGATCCAATAAAGCATACCGCGAGAAGTGTAAAGGCCGAAAACAACTACCGAATAAGTAGTGATGAGATGAAGTAAGATACTGATCGTCAGAGCGATACGAGGCGAAAAACGAGCAGGCACAGAATGAAGACCAACGGCTCGATCGTGTGCGGCATCGGCGCGAGCATAGAGAATGTCGAACCCGGCAACCCAAGTGAGAACGAGGGCGGAAAGGACTACCGGAGCAAGTGCAAAAGTATCAGTCACAGCGATATACGCCCCAACCGGAGCAATCCCAAGAGCCATACCGAGCACAACGTGAGACCACGCGGTGAAACGCTTGGTGAAACTATAACCGAGAAGGACGAAAAGCGCAACGGGAGAAAGGATGAGCGCAAGATGGTTGATGAGCGCGGCGGTGGCGACAAAGCAAGCGGCATTTACGACCACGAATATAAGCGCGGCGACGGGAGAAATTGCCCCGGAAGGAATCTCACGATCGGAGGTACGAGGATTTGCAGCGTCGAAGTTACGGTCGGCCCAACGGTTGAAGCCCATAGCCGCGTTACGTGCAAAAACCATCGCAAGCAATATCAGCAGGAGCGTTTTGAGGCTGAAAGGAGTGCCGGTGGAAATGAGGGCATAGACATAACCGACTAACGCAAAGGGCATTGCGAAAACAGTGTGGGCGAACCGGACGAGGCGGGCGTATTTTGCAAACATTCCGCGAAATTACTATCTTTGCGCGAATTCTACGACAAAACGGATGAAAAATATACGAAACTTCTGCATCATAGCACACATCGACCACGGGAAAAGCACGCTGGCAGACAGGCTGTTGGAGGAAACACAAACCATCTCGGAGCGCGAAAGGCAGGCTCAAGTGCTTGACAATATGGATCTTGAGAGAGAGAAAGGTATCACCATAAAAAGTCACGCAATTCAGATGGAGTATGTGCGGCCTGCAAGAAGCGACGGGGCGGGGCAGAGGTATGTGTTGAATCTGATCGATACGCCGGGTCACGTGGATTTTTCGTATGAAGTGTCGAGAGCGATAGCATCCTGTGAGGGAGCATTGCTGGTGGTGGACGCGACACAAGGCATTCAAGCTCAGACGATTTCGAACCTATACCTGGCATTGGGGCACGATCTGGAAGTGATCCCGGTGCTGAACAAAATAGATATGGACGCGGCGATGGTTGATGAGGTGAAAGATCAGATCGTGGATCTGTTAGGAAATAAGCGCGAGGAGATTTTGGAGGTGTCGGCAAAAACCGGAGTAGGGGTTCCGCAGCTGTTGGAGGCCATAGTGGAAAGAATACCCGCGCCGGTGGGAGACGACGACGCGCCGCTTCAAGCACTCATTTTTGACAGCGTATTCAACTCATTCAGAGGAATTATCGCATATTTCAGAATAGTGAACGGGACGCTGAAAAAGGGCGAAAGGGTGAAGTTCATAAACACCGGAAGCGAATACGATGCAGACGAAATCGGGGTGCTGAAACTGAAACTCGCACCGAGGGACGAGATGAGAGCAGGTGACGTGGGCTATATTATTTCGGGAATAAAAAATTCGGTGGATGTGAAGGTCGGCGACACGATCACGCACGTGGCGAGGCCGGCCGTTACCGCGATAGAAGGGTTCGAAGATGTGAAACCGATGGTGTTCGCAGGAGTCTATCCCGTTGAAACAGACCAATATGAAGATTTGCGTGCATCATTGGAAAAACTGAAACTGAACGACGCATCGCTCACTTTCGAGCCGGAAAGTTCGCTGGCATTGGGCTTCGGGTTCAGGTGTGGATTTTTGGGATTACTACATCTGGAGATCATTCAAGAGCGCCTGTACAGAGAGTTCGATATGGACGTAATCACCACTGTACCAAACGTTTCGTACAGGATTACAACGACGAAAGGGGCGGTACTGGACGTACACAATCCGTCGGGGCTACCCGAACCGAACCACATCGACACGATCGAAGAACCGTACATTCTGGCGCAAATAATCACGAAAACCGACTATCTGGGAAACGTGATCAAGCTGTGTATGGACAAGCGAGGGATTATGCTCAACCAAACTTTCCTGACACAAGACAGGGTGGAGATAAATTTCGAAATGCCCCTCTCGGAAATCGTGTTCGACTTTTACGACAAACTGAAAAGCATCTCGCGAGGCTACGCATCGTTTGACTATCACCAAGTTGGCTACAAGGAGTCGAAGCTCGCGAAGTTGGATATACTGCTGAACTCAGAGCCGGTGGATGCACTGAGTTCGCTGATTTACGTCGATCACGCCTACGATTTCGGTCGGAAAATGTGTGAAAAACTAAAGGAACTGATTCCGAGGCAACAATTCGACGTGGCGATACAAGCAGCCATAGGGGCGAAAATCATAGCTCGCGAAACCGTCAAGGCAGTGCGTAAAGACGTGACAGCCAAGTGTTACGGAGGAGACATTACCAGAAAGAGAAAGCTGCTGGAAAAGCAAAAGAAGGGGAAAAAGCGGATGCGCCAAGTGGGCAACGTGGAAGTACCGCAAGAGGCATTCCTGGCGGTACTGAAAATGGATTAGCCGAAACGCCCGCAGCGAGTTATGCTACGCAGAAAGCTACGCATCAGTATTTTATGTCGCTGAGGAACAAACCGTGGGCGGGGGCGCCGGCGGATGAAAGCGAAAGATCTTTGGCAGCAAGGATTTCAGCGAATTTTTGAGGAGAGATCTTACCGCGCCCGACATCGACCAACGTTCCAACAATCGAACGAACCATATTACGAAGAAAACGATCGGCGCTGATGGTAAACGTTAGCGAGTCGCCGGTCTGCTGCCAATGAGCCTGAGTGACGTGGCAAATGTTGGTTTTGTTGGCGGAGTGGAGTTTGGCAAATGAAGTAAAGTCGCTGGCTGTTACCAAATTATCAGCGGCAGTATTCATTTTTTCAATGTCGAGCACGGTGGGGTAATGCCAAGCGGTCAGGGAGCGAAACGGATCCTTACGTGTTATTATATAATAGGTATAAGTGCGGGAAAGGGCATCGAAACGGGCGTGAGCGGAGTCAGGAACCGGTCGAATGGCGCTCAAAGCGATGTCCGGCGGAAGCATAGAATTGGCGTGATAGAGAAAATCGGCGGCAGCCTGCGCGGAGACGGGAGTGGAGGAATTGGCGAGGGTGTTGTTTTGGCTGTCGAAATGGGCGACATAGTGCGATGCGTGAACCCCGGTGTCGGTGCGACCGGCGCCAGTAAGCTCGACAGGTTCTCTAAGAAGTTGCGTAAGTGTCTCCTCCAGAGTCTGTTGTACAGACGAAGCGTTCGGCTGACGCTGCCAACCGTGATAGTGGGTGCCGAGGTAGGAGAGTTCGAGAAAATATCTCATTTATATTTGGCGACGGTGTCGTAAAAGTCGCTAATGTCCTGATCGCTAAACACTCCAGCGCGGAAATAAACCAAATCGCCATCTTTCGTTACAAACAGCAGGCAAAACTTACCATTGCAATCGCCGAGGTGCCAAGTGGTGCTGAGAATACGATTAGCATCGGCAAGATTGATGGACGGTTTGCCCTTGGTACGCTTGTCGGCCATATTACGAACAATGCCGTTGGGAAGCGCGGTATCCTTAAGGTTAAGGACGGCATAAGCCTGAATCTGAGGGCTTTGGAGATTGGTGTCGGTCTCTATTTGAGCCTGGAAATCGGCGTTCTGCTTGTGGGCATCGGGATCCACATAGAAAATCATCAGGTGCTTTTTACCATAGTCGGCAAACGATGCGGGATTCTTGTCGAGGTCGGTCATAGTGACATTGGGAACGTGAACGGGAAGCTCAGGGCCTTGTTTCTGCTGGGCGAAAAGAGGAATCGAGAAGAAAAAAAGTGCCAGTAAGGAAAAAATCTGCTTCATAATCGTATGTTTTTCCGCACACCCGACAACTATGATGCCAGTTTACTGTTTTGCTTCGATGCAGAGGGTGGCGTGGGGTACGATGCGGAGGCGCTCCTTGGGGATGAGTTTACCCGTCTCGCGGCAAATGCCGTAAGTCTTGTTTTCGATGCGAACAAGGGCCGCTTCGAGGTGCTGGATGAACTTCAACTGCCTCTGAGCCAGACGCCCGGACTCCTCCTTGGAGAGGGTGGAAGCACCTTCTTCGAGCACCTTGAAAGTGGGTGAAGTGTCCTCCGTGTCGTTGTCGGCCGAGTGGGTAATGGTGGAGCGAAGGAGCTCGTAATCGGCCCGCGCCTTCTCCAACTTGTCGAGAATTATCTTCTTGAATTCGGCGAGTTCCTCGTCCGAATATCTTGTTTTTTCTTCTGCCATAACCAAAGGTAAGCAAAGTTTTTTAATCTACCAAATTTAGAGCTTCGAGATGGCGATTTTTACGTCCGCCTCGTCGATGTCAAACTGGGCAATGTGGTCGCCGGTCGGATTTTTGACAGCGGTCACTTCGCGCGCAAGGGTCTGAGAAGCAATATATTGGCTTTGCTCAGCAAGGCTTTCGACGATGAAGGGAAGCGATTGGATCTGGACGGTGATTTTGTCGGTCACCTCAAGGCCACTGTCCTTACGAAGATTCTGGATGCGATTGACAAGCTCGCGGGCCGTGCCCTCTTTTTGAAGTTCGGGAGTGAGCGTAATATCCAGTGCAACAGTAAGTTTGCCTTCCGTGGCGACCAACCAGCCGGGCATATCTTCGCTCGTGATCTCGAAGTCCTCGCGCGTGAAATCCAACGGATCGCCATCGACGACAAGAGTTGTGGAGTCGTTACGTTCGATGCGCGAAATCATCTCCTGCGAAAAATCCGAAACAAGCTCGGCGATGGACTTCATCTGCTTGCCGTAACGTTTGCCGAGGGTCTTGAAATTAGGTTTTATGCGCTTGGTGATCAGGCCGGTGGTGTCGGTGATGAGCTCAACCTGTTTTACGTTCACCTCGCCGGCGATGAGCTCGCTGGCTGCCTCGATGTGGTGCGCGGTGGTGGCATCGAGAACCGGAATGACGATGCGCGAAAGCGGCTGGCGAACCTTGATATTGACCTTACGGCGGAGAGCGAGCGTCATCGACGAAACCTGCTGGGCGAGGGCCATCATCTTTTCGAGCTCGGAGTCGATGAGGGCTGGGTCGGCTTTCGGGAATGAAGTAAGATGAACGGACCTCGCAGCGCCATCGGGCGCCGAGGAAGTGCCGCCGCAGTTGAGATCGGGATCGGGCGCCGAAGGTTCTCCCGCCCGACCCTGCGCAACAGTGTGCAGGTCGCAGAAAATGCGGTCGGCGATGAACGGAGCGAACGGAGCGATAAGCTGTGAGACAGTCTTCAGGCAAGTGTAAAGTGTCTGATAAGCAGCGAGTTTGTCCTGTGAAAGGCCGCCACCCCAGAATCGTTTACGGTTCAAGCGGACATACCAATTCGAGAGATTCTCATCCACAAAAGCAGCGATAGCGCGGGCAGCCGGAGTGGGATCATAGTCTTCGAGACGGGCAGTGACCTCGGCTACAAGGCTGTTAAGAAGCGAAATTATCCAACGGTCGATCTCCGGACGATCGGAAATGGGAACCTGAGGCTCGGAACCAGTGAAGCCATCGACGTTGGCATAGAGAGCGAAGAAGGAGTATGTGTTATAGAGAGTTCCGAAAAATTTGCGCCGAACCTCGTCCACACCATCCTCGTCGAAGCGGAGATTGTCCCACGGCTGTGAGTTGGAGATCATATACCAGCGAACGGCATCGGTACCGTACTTGTCCATCATAGCGAACGGATCGACCGCATTGCCGAGGCGTTTGGACATCTTGTTACCGTTCTTGTCGAGCACGAGGCCGTTGGAAATGATGTTCTTGAAAGCCACGCTGTCGAAAAGCATAGTCGCGAGTGCGTGCAGAGTGAAAAACCAGCCACGGGTCTGATCGACACCCTCGGCGATGAAGTCCGCAGGAAAGAGGCGACCGAAAAAGTCTGCGCCCGTGTTGGGATCGCAACCGCTGACCTCGAAGGGGTAATGGTCTTGTGCATAGGGCATTGCGCCGGAGTCGAACCAGACGTCGATCAGGTCGGTCTCGCGACGCATCGAACGACCGGACGCGGAAACGAGCGTGATGTTATCGACGAAAGGACGGTGGAGATCGACGGTGGCGTAATTCTGGGGCGAAAAATCGCCCTCACGGAAATCGGCAAGCGGGTTTTCGGTCATAAAGCCCGCTTTGATGGATTTTTCGATCTCGGCCTTGAGCTCGGCAACGGAACCGATACACTTTTGTTCGGTGTAATCGTCTGTAGCCCAAATGGGTAGGGGAGTACCCCAAAAACGAGAGCGAGAAAGATTCCAATCGACCAGACCCTCCAACCACTTGCCAAAGCGGCCGGAACCGGTGCTTTCGGGACGCCAATGGATGGTGTTATTGAGAGTAATGAGGCGATCCTTGACGGCGGTAGTGCGGATAAACCAACTGTCTAACGGATAATACAATACGGGCTTATCGGTACGCCAACAGTGAGGATAATTGTGAGTGTATTTCTCGATCTTGAAAGCCTTGTTCTGAGATTTGAGGAAAACGGAAAGCTCGACGTCGAGAGGTTCGTTTTCGGGAACAGGATCGTAGTCGGTCTTGACGAAGCGACCGGCGAAACGTTCGTATTCGGGAATATTGACGTGGGTCTTTGTCCAAGCGGGATCGAGCTCGTCAAGAGTCCAAAAGCGACCGCGACGATCGACCATAGGCTGGTTTTTACCGGCGCGATCGACCATAAAAAGCGGAGGGATACCGGCAACCTGGGCAACACGGGCGTCATCCGCACCGAAAGTGGGAGCGATATGAACGATACCGGTACCGTCCTCGGTGGTAACGTAATCTCCTGAAATAACGCGGAATGGACCGCCGTGGTCGTTGCCACCGTCGCCATCGGGAGTGACCCACGGAAGGAGCTGTTCATAACGAAGACCGATGAGCTCGGAACCGGGGAATTCTCGAACAACCCGATGTTCGGACTTGGAGAAATATTTTTCTACCAGCGCAGAAGCGAGGATAACTATTTGGGGTTCACCGCTATAAGGATTGGCACATTCGACCTCGGAGTAGGATATATTTTCGTTCACGGCAAGGGCGGTGTTCGACGGAAGAGTCCAAGGTGTGGTCGTCCAAGCGAGAAAATATGTGTTCGGACGATCAAGAACCCGGAACTGGGCGGTGATGGTGGTGTCCTTGACGTCGCGATAACAGCCGGGCTGGTTCAACTCGTGGTTGGAAAGGCCCGTACCGGCAGCAGGAGAATATGGTTGGATGGTGTACCCCTTATATAGAAGGCCCTTGTCGAAGAGCTGGCGGAGCATCCACCAAAGAGTCTCGATGTATTTAGTTTCGTAAGTGATATAAGGCTGCGACATATCGACCCAGTAACCCATACGGCGGGTCATAGACTCCCAAACGCCCGTGAATTCCATCACCGCCTCGCGGCAAACGCGGTTGTAATCCTCGATGGAGATCTTGGTACCGATGTCGTCCTTGGTGATGCCGAGCTTCTTCTCGACACCGAGCTCGACGGGAAGACCGTGGGTGTCCCAACCGGCCTTGCGGCGAACGAGGAATCCCTGCTGGGTCTTATAGCGGCAAAAAATATCCTTAATAGTACGCGCCATCATATGGTGGATGCCCGGAAGACCGTTGGCCGACGGAGGACCCTCGTAAAAAACAAACGACGGAGAATCACTGCGCTCGGCAAGGCTGCGCTCGAAAGTGTGATCGGCATCCCATTTGGCGAGAACCTCTGCGGACAATTTGGGCAAATCAAGCCCCTTATATTCCTTAAATTTACTCATAGCGGTGCAAAGATAGCTTTTTTTCATATTTTTGTGCGATGAAAATTGAAGATTTCGATGTGGTGATAGGCTCGGAAGAGCACACCAAGTATGCTCAGGAGATCGTCGATGAGATGGCCGAAAGTGCAAAAGCGCGCGGAACAGGTATCGCAAAACGTTCGCCGGAGTATGTGGCAGCCAAAATTCGGGAAGGGAAAGCAATCGTAGCCTATGTGCGTGAAACGGGCGAATGGGCCGGATTTACCTATATAGAACTGTGGGGCGACAAAAGCTATGTGGCAAATTCGGGTCTGATAATAAACCCGAAGTTCAGGCAAATAGGGCTCGCAAGGGCGATAAAGACAAAGGCATTTTTCCTGTCATTGAAAATGTTCCCCGGAGCAAAACTCTTCGGGCTGACGACGGGACTGGCGGTGATGAAAATCAACTCCAAGCTGGGGTACAGACCGGTACCGTTCTCGGAGCTTACTAACGATGACGTGTTTTGGGAAGGCTGCAAGAACTGTGTGAACTACCCCATACTGGAGATGAAAGAGAGGAAGGCCTGCCTATGCACGGCGATGCTGTTCGACCCCGAAGTCGATCACGTGCAGACCTCGATGAAAGCAAGCGAACTGTTTAGTATAATGGAAGATATAAGCAAGAGATGAAGAATATGAAGAAAGTGGTTTTGGCATTCAGCGGAGGTTTGGATACCTCCTATAGCGCGATATATCTGAATCGCGAAATGGGTCTGGAAGTGCACGCGGTACTGGCCGACACGGGAGGATTTTCTGCTACGGAATTGGATCGCATTCGTGAACGAGCCCAAGCACTGGGAGTTGCAAGCTATACTGTACTGGATGTGGCCGAGGAGTATTATCAAAAGCAGATTCGGTTTATGGTCTTCGGGAACGTGCTCAAGAACGGAACATACCCGATATCGGTGAGCTCGGAGAGAATCTCGCAAGCGGTGGCGGTAGCTTCTTATGCGAAAGATATGGGAGCGGATTTTTTGTGTCACGGAAGCACCGGAGCAGGAAACGACCAGGTGAGATTCGATATGATTTGGGGAATAATCGCGCCGGAAATTAAGATAATTGCACTGATCAGAGAAAAAAGACTGACGCGAGACGAAGAGATTGCTTACTTGCGCGCCAATGGAGTGGATTTCGATTTCAAAAAGGCCGAATATTCTATAAACCAGGGACTTTGGGGAACATCTATCGGAGGAAAGGAGACTTTGAGTTCGGGCGAGACGTTGCCGGAAGAGGCATATCCGACTGCTTTGAAGGCAGGGGGTGCAGGGTCGGGAGTTCTCGAGTCCGAACGGATTACGCTAACCTTCGAGAGAGGTGAATTCGTGGCCCTGAACGGGAAACGATTCGAAGGGGCGCCGCGGGGTCGGGGAGTAGCAGCGATACAGGCTCTGGCAGAGCTGGTTGCGCCATATGCAATAGGACGAGATATGCACGTGGGCGATACGATAATCGGGATAAAAGGAAGGGTCGGGTTTGAAGCTGCAGCGCCCCTGATCATAATCAAAGCCCATCATACGCTTGAAAAACACACTCTTGCGAAGTGGCAACTGTTCTGGAAAGACCAACTGTCGGCCTTCTACGGCAACTGGTTGCACGAAGGGCAATATTTCGACCCCGTGATGAGAGATATGGAGGCTTTTCTGGAGTCGTCGCAAAGAACGGTCAGCGGAGATGTGTTTGTGGATCTACACCCGTATCGCTTTGTGGTTGTGGGAATTGAAAGTCCGCACGATCTGATGTCGTCGCGCTTTGGAGCTTACGGCGAAGTGATGAGCGACTGGAGCGCTGCCGACGTGGAAGGCTTCGGAAGGATCTTCGGGCTACAAAACAAGATCTGGGAGAGGGTGAACAATCAGAAATGAGCCATTAGCTCCACGACTATCTTGTCGTGATCGGAGGGGCCGATCGGGCCCGACGGGTTTTGGGCAGGCAGGCTCCCGGCAGACGGGCGGTCGTAAAAATACTTTTCGTAATTAAGTCGAATGTCGGCGGAAAACGGAAGGCCGAGGGAAAAGGTGACCCCGGCAGTAGCGCGATGACGCCGGATGTCGTTGATAATCAGTGACCCTGACGGACCGGCGATGCCATTCGAGTGATCGTCCATATAGTCATAACGGCCCAAGAACGAGATCGTGCGGATTATTTTGCCCGCAGGCAGACCGTAACTCGCAAAAGCATCGACGGCATCGACACCGGGAAAAGTGGAGTGGGAGTAATTTTTGCGCAAGTACTCGCCCTCGAAGAACCAACGGCCTGTTTCATAGGAACATCCAACATCATAGAGGTGGATTCTTATTGCCTCCGGGCGGGTGGTTTGATAACTTATCTGAAGGTTCATCCCGCGGGTCAAGCCGATCTGAGCCTTGGCCGAATAGTTGAAATACCGAGTCCAATATTGTGCCAAATTCTCCGCGAGACCCGAACCATTGAACACGCCAAATTGCAGGTTCAAAGGGATTCTTGTGTCGGTTCGCCACTGCAAAGCCGCGCCGACATCGCGCACATTACCGACCTGTTTGGCAATGAACGAGCGGTTGGCAAAAAGCTGGAGATGGGGAGCACGATGGGCGTCGATCGTGAACGGAACACGCATATATCCGATGTTGAAACTCAAGCCTTTATAAATCTGCGCGCCCACGTAAGCATCCACCATTTTGATGCGACCCTCGTCCGAAAGATCGATCTCCATCTTATAAGCGAAGCGCGAATAGACCTCCCCGCCGATACCGAAACGAGCCGTACGAACGTCGAAACGAGCGTTATTCTCACCAGGCTGATACTCGAATTTGGCACGCACGGTACCAGTGAGCTCGAACGTATGCTCCTGCGCCGAGGCGATCGTCGTTATGAGAGCCGCCAGAAGGGTAAGCAGTTTTTTCATTCCGCAAAAATAATGTATTTTTGTCGAATGAAAAAAATCGGAATCATAGGAGGTGCGGGTTACACGGGAGGAGAAGCGATTCGTCTTCTGCTGCTACATCCGGATGTGGAACTCGCTTTTGTTCAGAGTTTTAGCAATGCAGGACGACTACTGTCGGATGTGCACACGGATCTGGTGGGCGACACGGAGATGAGGTTTTCTCAGGAGGCGGATTTGTCGAACGTGGACATTTTGTTTATATGTTCGGGGCACGGAGAAGCGCGCAAATGGCTTACAGATAATATTTTGCCAGCGACAACCTCAATCATTGATTTAAGTCAGGATTTTCGACTGGCAGCTTCAGCAGTTTTCGGGGAGCGGCGGTTTGTGTATGGGTTGCCGGAAATGAATCGTGACAAAATTGTAGCGGCAAAAAATATTGCGAATCCGGGCTGTTTTGCAACCTGTTTGCAGCTGGGATTGCTTCCGTTGGCTGCTGCAGGGTTACTTTCAGGCGACGTAAATATCTCAGCCACAACAGGTTCTACGGGTGCTGGACAAAAACCAACGGCACAAACGCACTTCAGCTGGCGGGCCAATAATCTGTCGGCATACAAGGCTTTCGAGCATCAACACCTGGCCGAAATAAGTGAGAGCATACGCGGTTTACAGCCTGCGTGGGGCGATCTGGGGCAGGGTGGCGAGATCCTGTTTGTGCCCACGCGTGGGGCATTTACGCGCGGCATTTTTGCGACAATGTGGACTTCGTCGGCACTTTCAACTGACGAGGCAGTCGCCATATATAATAGGTATTATCAGGACGCTGCCTTCACGTTTGTGGCGGACGGACCCCTCGATTTGAAGCAGGTGGTGAACACGAATAAATGCCTGATCCGTGTCGAGAAATTTGGCGATAAGCTATTGATTACAAGTGTGATAGATAATCTATTGAAGGGTGCTGCCGGACAAGCGGTACAAAATATGAATCTGATGCTGGGGCTGGATGAGCGCGCAGGGTTGCGACTCAAGGCATCGGCATTCTAACGTGTTTATTATGAGGATGTTCGATGTTTACTCCGTGCATAATGTTTCGATTGTGGCGGGGCAAGGTTCGTGGGTGTATGACTCTGAAGGTCAGCGATATTTGGATATGTATGGCGGTCACGCAGTGATCTCGATCGGGCACACGCAGGCGGATTATGTGGCAGCCTTTTCGGAGCAGATTTCGCGCCTGGGATTCTACTCCAACTCGGTGATTATCAAAGAACAACAGGCATTTGCGGATGCGCTCGGAGAGATCTCAGGATTGAGTGCTTCTGAATCGACCGGCTCAGCAACTACTTCCGGATCGGCAACCGGAGCCTGGCAGCTTTTTATGTGCAACAGCGGCGCCGAGGCTAACGAAAATGCGCTGAAACTCAGTTCGTTCCATACAGGACGGAAACGTGTGATCTCGGCCGGCGGAGCGTTCCACGGACGAACCTCGCTGGCCGTCGCAGCTACCGACAATCCGGCGATATGTGCACCTATAAACGAAACCAACAACGTGACATTCACACCGTTAAACGATATAGCAGCACTGGAAAAGGCATTTGATTCCGCGGCTGGCGATGTGGCTGCGGTGATCGTGGAAGCAATCCAGGGCGTGGCAGGAATTAAGGTCGCAACAACGGAATTTTTGCAGGCCGTGAGGCGACTTTGCACGAAACACGGAGCGGTTTACATTGCCGACGAAATTCAATGCGGATGCGGACGAACGGGACGATATTTTGCAACAGATTGGGCTGACGTTCAGGCAGATATATACACAATGGCGAAAGGCATAGGCAACGGATTTCCAATGGGTGCGCTGGCTATTGCGCCCCACATAAAGCCGCGAAAAGGGATGCTTGGAACCACTTTCGGTGGCAATCAAATGGCCTGCACGGCTGGAGAGACAGTTGCGCGGGTTATGCAGCGTGAAGGGCTGATGGAAAATGCGGCGACAGTGGGGGAATATATGATGGATGAGCTACGTAAAATGCAGGGTATCAAAGAGGTACGCGGAAAAGGGTTAATGATCGGATTGGAGCTGGAGGATGTGATCTTTGAGGCAGCAAGCTCATCGCGCAGTGTGACGAGTCGGCTGCTGTTCGACGAGAAAGTGTTTGTGGGAACAGCCAGTGGTGGACGGGTAATTCGCTTACTGCCAGCGCTTAACGTGTCGCGCAAAGAGGCCGATCTGGCCCTCGAAGCAATTCGTCGGGTTTTGGACGGTGTGGCCCTGGACTGTGGACAGCGGGATTGTTGAAAAACTATTGAAAAGATGTTGAAAGTTGTTAAAATAGGCGGAAATATTGTTGATAACCCAGTGAAACTGAGGGCTTTTTTAGCCGATTTTGCTGAACTGGAGGGATCAAAAATTCTCGTGCACGGCGGCGGAAAAGTCGCCACAGCAATCGCGGCGGCACTCGGAATAGAAACGGTAATGATAGAGGGGCGACGAGTGACCGACGAGCGAA
This sequence comes from Alistipes sp. UBA934, assembly GCA_002293535.1. Taxonomy (GTDB): domain Bacteria; phylum Bacteroidota; class Bacteroidia; order Bacteroidales; family Rikenellaceae; genus UBA940. The sequence goes on from DBDK01000008.1 coordinate 47,123, forward strand.
CCCTTGAGGTTGTGACAATGGCATACAGCGGGATTAACAAGCAGATTGTCAGCACATTACAAGGCATTGGATGCAACGCTGTGGGGCTATGTGGTGCCGATGGAAGGTTGATTGTGTCGCGCCGGAGAGAGCCCGTTTTGGTAGGTGGCGAGTTCGTGGATTATGGCTTTGTGGGTGATCCCGTTTCAGTGAATGTTTTGTTCGCGCAAACAATTATGAAACAGAATGTTACTTTGGTTATTTCACCAATTACTTTAGATAGAGTAGGGGGGGTGCTGAATACAAATGCCGATACCGTTGCCAGCGCAATTGCGACCGCAATGGCAGGGGAGGGAGAATCGGTTGAATTAGTGTATTGCTTTGAAAAACAAGGTGTTATGGCAGATATCGATGATCCGAATTCGGTGATCGAGCGAATCGATGCGGCGCGGTTTACCGAACTGAAAGCCGCCGGAGCGATTCACAGTGGAATGATACCCAAACTTGAAAACGCTTTTCGCGCGTTAGAGACTGGTGTTCAGCGAATTGTGATCTGTGCAGCCGAAAATATCGCAAAACCGGGTTACTGCGGCACCACTATCGGCAATTTTTAATATCTTTGTGAAAATTTAATCGCTATGGCAAGCCTGAGAAAACTTAAAAAAGACATTGATTATCTGATGGATGAGGTGGTTACTGACGCGTACCTGTCGCTATATTTTCATCCCGAACGAAAAGATGGGATCGTGAATGTGATCAGAGAAGCGGTCGATCTGCGTAACTCGCTGTATGACAGAGCAAATGCTCCCGCAGAGAAGAACAATCGCAGCCTCGTTCGCAAACATTATGCCGCTGTGCGCCGCGATATGTTCCAAGGAATCGACGGGCTGTTTGTGCGTTTGAGCGAACTTGGAAAGTAGTAATATGAAAGAAGGTCGGCTTTCCCGACCTTTTGCTCCTACTTTTGATTTAACATAATAACAATTGTGTGTTTTGCGGATCGAGACTTACGGAGCTACTTCCGGATGATATTCGGCAAACGTTTTATCGTTGAAAAACAGCACAATACGCTCGACGATAAGCGGTGAGGCCATCGAACCAGCTTGGGCTGGCTGACGTGTAGGAATTACTGCCTGAGGTGAGGCCTGCGGTTGGTTTGCCGGGATTATGTCATCGTTATCAGGCTCGGACGGCGATGTCGAAGCAGAAGCGCCGAACAAACTCGCCATTGCAGGCTGAGCGGGCAAACTAACCGGATGAGCCGGCGGCGCCGAAACAGCATTCGAACTTGCGACCTTGCTATTCTTGATCTCATCGCGATACATAGGCCCCTTGTCAAGCAACAACCAATCGGGGCTAATCTGAGGAAAACGTTGCAACAATTTCAACAAAAAATCAAAACTCGGTTTGTTACGCCCACTCATAATGTGCGAAATCCCCGATGCCTGGATTCCCAAAATCTCAGCAAGTCGAGTGGAATTGATCCCCTCGTGTTTCATCAGTCGTCTCAATTTTTCTTCCATTTTCCCCAATTTTTTACAAAGGTAAGTATTTAATTTTGTAAATCCAAATTTACGGCTACAAATGTAGTGCACGGGTGAGGCATTGAGGGATTACATCTGTAATTAAGCGGCTATCTGTGTTGGTGCGGCGTATTTTTATATGAATATGTTGTTCATATAAATAATAGCTATGGATTGATTATCAGATAATTATATTGGATTTTTATGTTCTAAGGAGACTATTTTCGCTGGTTCTTTAGCAGATATGTCTATTTCTATTGATCAATTACTTTATTTAGCAGTCATAAATAGCTGATTTATAAAGAGTAATTTACTCTAATCGACATTTGAGCGTAGATAGCAGGTAGTGACCATTTACTACCTCTACCCTGCCCTGTAAAGTTTACATAACTAATGTGAGGTTGCTCTGTTTTGGTTACATTTGTCACAGAAACTCCCTTTGTTTCTGCTTGACAGATGTAACTTGAGTTTTATATTTGTCATTTAGTGCGCTTTGTGGAGGTGTAGTAGGTATATGGACGAGAAAATGTCCATTTTTGATGGCTTGATGGAATAATTATGTTAAGTATGTGATGTCCGCAAGAAGAAAGTGGTGATATTCAATCTGTTATATGAATAACACCACTTATTAGTAGCGGTAACGTGTAAAATAGCTTGGAAGGTATTACAAGAGACTGATCGCGTCGGCAAGGCGTGTGCCGTCGAGCGCCGCGGAGATGATACCGCCAGCATACCCTGCCCCTTCGCCGGCAGGATAAAGGCCGACAATCTGGGGATGAGAAAGTGTCACGGGATCGCGCGGAATACGGACGGGAGTCGAGGTGCGAGACTCGACCCCAACGACGATTGCCTCGTTCGTGACAAAGCCACGCATTTTTCTACCAAAAGTCGAAATGCCCGAACGCAATGCGACAGAGATAAAATCGGGTAACCACCGGTCTAACCGTGACAAAGTTAAGCCCGGAACATAAGAAGTTTTCGGAAGTGAATGCGACGGACGGGCGCTGACGAAATCGGCAACGCGCTGAGCAGGAGCCATCGCGCCGAGCCGAGCAACAGGAGATGGAGGCGGAGGTAGCGAGGTGCCGGGCGAGCTCGCAGCTGAGATACCGGGTGGTGCGCCTGCCGAGACAGCCTGCCGGCAAGCCAAATGCTCAAGCCGACGCTGAAACTCCAACCCTGCAAGAGGACCAAACGCAGCGCCAGTCAGTGGATCAATTTCTTTAGATAAATGCTCGAAGTCGCTGAGCCTCACCTCAGTGACAATACCGGAATTGGCGAACGGAGAGTTGCGAAGCGACGGCGACATACCATTGACAACCGATTCTTCATCGGAAGTCATAGCCGGCACAATGAACCCACCAGGGCACATACAAAACGAATAAACCCCACGTCCACCCTCCTGACTAACAACCGAATACGCCGCCGCAGGAAGCCATTCGCCACGGCCTTCAAGGGTGTGATACTGGATCGTATCTATGAGTTGCTGGGGGTGCTCGATACGCACACCCATCGCAAAAGGCTTAGCTTCAAGCGCAACACCTCGATGGTGCAAGATCTGGTAAATGTCTCTGGCTGAATGACCTGTGGCCAAAATTACCGCCGCGCCCTCGACCAGCGTACCGCGCGAAAGAGGCGACAGAGAGGACGAGGAAACTGACGAAGATGACGACGAGATTGGCGGAGAGAAGGTATCAACGAACCAAACGCCAATAGCACGGCCCTCGCGAATCTTAATGTCGGTCACGCGAGCGCCGAAAATTACCTGACCGCCACACGCACAAATCGTCCGGCGGATAGCAGTCATAATTCGAGGTAGTTTGTCAGTGCCGATATGAGGATGCGCCTCGTACAAAATTTCAGGCGAAGCGCCGTGATATACAAGGGTTTGCAATGCGCGATCATAGTCACCGCGCTTCTTGGAGCGAGTGAACAGCTTACCATCGGAAAAAGTACCGGCCCCACCCTCGCCAAACGCATAATTAGAATCCGGATTTACACCTTCGTTACGGTTAATGAGGGCGATGTCCTTACCGCGCTCAGCGACCTCCTTGCCACGCTCCAAAATAATGGGACGAAAGCCTAACTCGATGAGTCTCAACGCCGCAAACAATCCTGCCGGGCCACCACCGACAATGACCACAGGCGTTTTTCCAGTAACATCGGGGTAATCGAAATGCGCTGGAGGAGGCTGAGTCTCGGAATCAATATAAAGATTGAGCGTGAGATTGACCTTGGGAGAGCGAGGCGCGCTGGGAGCCAGGTTCTTACCTGGCTTACTCGCCGCGCCTCCGCCATTTCGCCGGGCATCGACAGAGCGCTTAACTACCTGAACCATAGCAATTTGCTCGTCTGACACGCCAGCCAACTTAGCCGCAATTGCAGTGTAGGCCTTAGGGTCAGCCGCCTGACGCGGTGACAATTGCAAGGTGATTGTTTTGGGCACAGAGCGCTGTCGGGCTACCGACTATTTTTGGTGGTTGTCGGCGGTCTCCTTAATTCGGGCGGCGCGGCGAGCGCTGTCGGGATGCGAAGAAAACATCTTCTGAACAATCGGGGCCTTGGCTCCCTGTGACAATCCCACTAATTTTTCGAGCGACGACGACATACCATAAGGGTTGAAACCATTTTCGACGCAAACTTTGAATCCATAGTCGTCGGCCGCAAATTCCTGTTTCTGAGAGAATTGTGCATCGGTAAGCGCCAAAGCCAAATCGCCTAACTGCGAATCGGTGAATTTAGCAAGGCCCCCACCGGTAGAGCTTATCGCGCCACGGGTAGCCTGAGCCAGATATGCCGTTCTCATCGCATCGCGCACATCGTGGCCCGCAATGTGACCGATCTCGTGCCCGATGATGGCCACCAATTCGTCGTCGTCCATCAGATCCATAAGGCCACTGAACACGCGGATCGAGCCGTCGCCACACGCAAAAGCATTGACATCTACCACCTCGTACACCTTGAAATTCAGAGGAATACCCTCTACATCCTTAAGATTTTCAGTGAGGCGAATCAGCCGTGAGCTATATTCGGAATCGGGAGCCGCAACAGGATTGTTAGCGTCCATCCACTCGATCGACTCGCGGCACAACTCTGCCACGTCTTCGTCAGAAAGTGTGATTGCGGTTGCGGCATCAGAAGCAGCCTGAACCGCTTTTTCGACATTGATAGTACGTTTTCCAATCCGGATTTGGGCTGAAGCCGAAGACGCCACAAAGAGAATTGCAGCAATGATAAGTAACTGTTTCATAGTTGATTATCTATAATTTATGTTGAAGTCATCACTAAATTCGACCAGCGTCCATTCGGTATTGACGTGCCGACGTGACCCCGGCAACTGAACGAATCTATAGGGCACCCTCAAAGGCGTCTGAGTCACATAACCCAAACGATCGGCGAACGAAAATCCGGGTTTGAACAGCGCCTCCACAAAAATGCGCACAGCATCATAGCCTCTGTAAGAAGCACGCGAAGGAGCTGATCCATAAACAGTTAAGTAACGATGCTCGAAAGCTGCTACTGCCGGATCCGAACGGTTTATATAATAAGAGGTGACGAACGTGGCGTTAAGACGAAAGAACAAATTTTTGTCGATATTGTTCCACGAGCCCCAACGCGAACTGCCCACGACCCGAATATTAGCCTTGCGAGCGCTACGCGACGAAGCGTTGCTATAAGAGGAACTGATCGTTGCAAGCACCTGATCCACAACCTGTTCAGTGCCACTTAACATCACAAAAATATTTTCTCTGTCCCAATCGATCAGAGCAGCGAACTTTTCGCTCTCAGTCAGATGGCCCGCGTCGCGACGACTTGGAGAAAGACGCTCGCCGGTGAAGGAAAAACGACTGTAATTCAGACCGTTAAGCAGCGTAACTATCTCACGCTCGAACTCGGCATCGGTCGGACCCGAAGTGACTAAAACTATGTTTTTCTCCTCCTGTCCAAAACCGCCACTACCCAAAATGGAGCGCAACTTATCGTACCTGGTAGCAGAATCGGGCGACATTTGATAGAGCATCTCGCTGTCGAGCATTCGCATCGTGGCCAGCGGCGAGACGATCGGAACACTCATATAATCAGCAAATTGATGCACCGCAACCTCCAATTCGTCCTCGTAAACGGGGCCTATGATGAGATCGGTAGCTAAAAATTCAGGAGAAGAGATGATGCTGAAAACCTTGTTAGTGGAAAGAGCTGTGTCATAAAGAGTTACATCTACAGAGCGACCTCTGGATTTCAAATCCTCAAAACCCAACAAAGCCCCACGGTAAAATTCCGTGAAGTCATTGTCGATAGTCGTGCCCTCCAACGGCAGCATCAGAGCGACGCTGGGAATCTCGGTCGGCAACTCCTCAGGCATCTGGGGAAGGGTTTGAGGCGAATCATTACGCCACCACTGCCCCCAAGCCGGCACGACAGCCAGCGCAAACGCTATAGATAATAGGTATCGCATCATTTTTTTGCGCCGCGAAGGCGAATTTCGGTGATCACTTTTTTGGTATAACCTGGGAAGTCGCCATCCATCATCCAAGTGTAATAACTGGGCTCACGCTCAAATACTTCCGCAACCGCACGACCTTTGTGTTTGCCGAAAGCGAACGTCTCCACACCTTTGGAATCATAGATGATGCGACCCGCGAAATCAACACATCGGTCGCGAGACGAAAAGTCGGCCAAAAACGCAATATCGTTCTGAAGATCAGGGTATTTATCTAACTGTGCTTCGAGTACCTCGTAAGTCGCCAACGAGTCGGCCTCGGCCGAGTGGGCGTCCTCCAACTCCTTGCCACAGTAGAACTTATAAGCAGCCTCAAGTGTCCGGCGCTCCTTGAGATGGAAAATATTCTGCACATCGACAAACTTGCGCTTCTTGAAATCCACATCGACACCCGCGCGGATAAACTCCTCGACGAGCATCGGAATGTCGAACCGGTTGGAGTTGTAACCTCCTAAGTCACAGCCCTCCATATACGCAGCCAGCGATTTTGCAATGGCAGCGAACGTGGGTTCGTCCTTCACGTCCTCGTCGAAAATACCGTGAATCGCCGATGCCTCAGCCGGAATGTGCATCCCCGGATTGACCCGGCGAGTCTTGATCTCCCGCTCGCCGTTCACCAGCACCTTCACAAGAGACAACTCGACGATGCGGTCTCGCGAAATGTCGATCCCGGTGGTTTCGAGGTCGAGGAAAATGATCGGGTTCTTAAGATTTAGCTTCATCGTTGGCCCTACTGCTCGCCCGCTTAGTTAATCATCATCGGCATCAACAGCATCAGCGTGTCGGTCGCCGGTTTGTCGTCATACACAGGCTTGAAAACTCCCGCGCGGGTCGAATCGGCCAATTCCATCACTACGCTGGGAGTCTCGATGCCGGAAAGGATTTCGACCAAAAACGTTGATTTAAAGCCAATTGTGATGTCGCTACCCTCGTAAGAGGCGGACACCGATTCGCGCGCCGACACCGAAAAATCCAAGTCCTGAGCCAGCAAGTCGATATGATTTGCCCTGATTTCCAGCTTAATAAGATTCGTAGCCTGATTCGAACAAACCGCCACCCTCTTGATGCCATTAAGCAGCTCTACCCTATCCACAATCACGCGGTTCGGGTTGGCGGCAGGAATCACGGCGTTATAATTGGGATAGTTGCCCTCAATGAGGCGGCAAACCATTGTGTATGACCCGATTGTGAACTGAGCATTTTTCGTATCGAACTCCGCGGTAATATCACCCGACTCTTTCATCAACGTGGTTTTCAACAGGTTAGCCGGCTTCTTGGGCAGGATGAACGATGCCGCCTGAGCGCTGGTCACGTCGGCCGAATAACGCACCAATTTGTGAGCGTCGGTAGCTACAAAAGTCACTTTTTCAGGTTCGATGTTGATGAAAACACCGTTCATAACCGGCCTGAGTTCGTCATCCGCAGTTGCGAAAAGGGTCTTAGAAATGCCGGTTTCGAGCGTGTCGGCGTCGATAGTAAGAGTATTCTTGTCCTCGCTAAGTGCCTGAACAGCAGGATAACTCTGACCCGAAGTACCTGGCAAGGTCGCCTGACCGGTCTTCCACGTGGTCTTGATCTCCCAAGTGTCCTCATTGGTCTCGATCGTGAGAGGTTGCTCGGAAAATTCCTTCAATGAATCGAGCATAAGTTTTGCAGGAGCCGCTATAAGTCCCTCTTTGTCAGCGCTATCCACTTTGATCGAGCCGACAAAGGTGGTTTCGAGGTCGGATGCCGTGGCCTTGAGTTGGTCGCCCTTGAGTTCGAGAAGGAAATAGTCGAGGATGGGCAGCGTATTTTTCGAGCTGATGATTTTGCCAGTCGTCGAAAGTAGCGACAGCAGGGCCGAGCTGGATACCGTGAATTTCATATTTTTTCGCAGTTTATTTTGGACAAAGATACGATTTTTATTGGAAACGAATCAGGCCGTCCAGTGACGTTTTAATCATTTTTTTAACAAACGGCGCATAATCGGTGATCGCATCGTGGGCCACACGCTGAGCAATGACCATACAAATAGTCGCCGCACGATGACCCATAAGGCGGGAAAGGCCGGCAAGCGCCGAGCTCTCCATCTCGAAATTGGTGATGCGGCGGTCGGGCTTTCCGGAAATATCGGGATAGCGGAAACTCTCGATCTTATCGTTCAGAGTCGGGTCAGCGGGACGTAGGCGGAGACAGCGTCCTTGTGGGCCGTAAAATCCAGGTGCTGAGATCGTTATACCCTCAATAGTGTCAGCCTTGAAGTGTTCGAAAAGCTCCGGATCGGCATCGACGAAATAGGGACGGGCGAGCTTGTCGCTCCAGTCGGTATGTCTGACAAAAGCCTCTTCCATCGCAAGGTCGCACACGGCATCCCGACCCTCGTAGAAACCCAGCAGTCCATCGAAACCGATCGAAGTTCGCGAGAAAATCAACTCGCCAATATGCAAATCGGGCTGGATACCTCCGCAAGTTCCCAAACGCAACATAGTCAGTTGCTTATGCTCTGGTTTGACAGTGCGAGTGGTGAAGTCGATGTTGGCCAGTGCATCCAGCTCAGTCACTACGATGTCGATGTTGTCGGTGCCGATACCGTGTGAGAGAACCGTCATTCTTTTGCCTTCGTACCAGCCCGTTATGCAGTGAAACTCGCGGTTTTCGACGCGGCAATCATAGGTATCGAAGTTGGACGCCACCAAACCGACGCGGGCAGGATCGCCGACCAAAATTACAGTATCCGCCAACTGTTCGGGTCTTAGGTGGAGATGGAAAATCGAACCATCGGCGTTGATAATCAACTCAGAAGAAGGAATAATACGCATAGTAGTGTAAAAGTAGTTAATTTATGATAATTTTGCAACTATTATGGCACTTATTAAATCAATTTCGGGGATTCGCGGCACAATCGGCGGCGGGGCGGGCGACAATCTGACGCCTATCGATATAGTGAAATTCGTTTCTGCTTACGCGCGATATATTGGTGGCGGGCAGCGAGTTAAAGTGGTGGTTGGGCGTGACGCGAGGCTTTCGGGAGAAATGGTCGAGCGCTTGGTTCACGGGACACTTATGGGCTGCGGAGTGGACGTGATCGACGTCGGATTGTGTAGCACACCGGGGGTTGAAATGGCAGTCTTGCATTATGGCGCCGCGGGAGGTATTGTACTGACAGCCAGCCACAATCCGCGCCAGTGGAACGCCCTGAAACTGCTCGACGCAAGAGGCGAATTTTTGAGCGCCGAAGCCGGAGCAGAGATTTTGCGACTCGCGGACACTTTTGACTCCTCCGCCCTGTCGAACGCTATTTCGTTTGCGGGCGTCGATGATCTTGGTGATGTGACGGGACCGTTGGATTTTACTTCTATGCATATCGACGCTGTGCTGGCTCTGCCGTTGGTTGATGTGGCCGCCGTGCGCGCACAAAAGTTTCGTGTGGTGGTCGATGCGGTCAATTCTGTGGGCGGAGTGGTAATTCCGGCACTGTTGCAACAGCTTGGTTGTGAGGTGATTTGTCTGAATTGTGAACCCACTGGAGAATTTGCCCATAACCCCGAACCGCTGCCCGAAAATTTGGGCGAGATATCGGACGTAGTCGTTCGCGAAAGGGCAGATTTGGGCGTTGTAGTGGATCCGGACGTAGATCGATTGGCTCTGGTGAGCGAAAACGGCGAGATGTTCGGCGAGGAATATACTCTGGTTGCCGTGGCTGACTATGTTCTGTCCCAAACCCTTGGCAACACAGTGTCGAATCTGAGTTCAACAAGAGCTTTAGATGACGTCACAAAAGAGCGTGGTGGTAAATATTTTGCGGCGGCGGTCGGCGAAGTGAACGTCGTTGCGAAAATGAAGGAGGTAGATGCAGTTATAGGGGGTGAGGGCAATGGCGGGGTCATCTACCCTGCCCTACACTATGGGCGTGACGCTTTGGTGGGCGTGGCACTATTTCTCACCCATCTGGCACACAGTGGACTTAAAGTCAGCCAATTAAGAGCTACTTATCCTGAATATTACATTGCGAAAAACAAACTGGAGCTCAAGCCAGGAACTGATGTAGATGCGCTTTTGGAGAGCGTCAAACACAAGTTCGCCGGCGAGAAAATAACTGATATAGACGGAGTTAAGATAGATTTTAAGGATGGCTGGGTTCATCTGCGCCGCTCCAACACCGAGCCCATCGTACGCATATACAGCGAAGGTGCCGACCGCAAAGCAGCCGACAACCTCGCCGAAAGGGTGATCAGAGCGATAAATTAATCGCTGCCGGAGTTCCGGCTACTTTTTTGTCGTAATCAGAACTACACCGTTGGCACCGCGCGAACCATAAATACTCGTTGCGCCGGCGTCCTTAAGTACGGTTACGGAAGCCACATCGCTCGGATTAAGGTATGCATTGGCATCGGCAAAGCTATTTATCTGCACCCCGTCGATAAGAACCAACGCTTCGACCTTGGCATTAATCGAACCAATACCGCGCACAACCAGCAGATCATCAACGAATTGTACTCCAGGGATACGTCCCTGCAGATAGTTCTTCAGGTCAGAATAGGCATAGGCACCCTCCATATCTACCTGACTGACAGAGGATGTGTTGTTTTTGCGGGAAACCTGACCATAGCCAACTTCGAGCTTCTCATTGCCTTTTTTCTGCGAATTTTTCGTCGTTACAACCGTCACACCATTTTGTCCGCGCTCGCCGTAACGCTCAACTGCGTCTTCACCTGTCAGATATACAAGCGATTCTGCCTCGAATTTGCCCTTATCACCGATATATTCCTGCCACTGGGTTGCATTCATCTCGCGACCATCGACAATGAACAGTCGCATATCGGCAGGATTTTTCGTCGTGATACTGATCACGCCATCAGCTGCCTTGGAACCATATTTTTCCACTGCCGACGCCTCTTTCAGAACGTCGATGTATTCGATCTGCTCAGGAATTAGCTGGTCGATGTCTGCCTGCGTAGCCTCCTGACCATCAATAATATATAGTGGTTTCTTACCAGACAGGTTGTAGGCCTCGATATCCTCTTGCTGAGTCTGCCCGTCGTCATTTTTGAGCACAAAGTCGATCGGCAGAACGTAATAAACAGGCACAGCCTTACCATTCATTTTGCCCGGAAACCAGTTGGGCGACGTGTTTATCACGCGCACAACCTCGTCCGAAAGCAACGGCGAGGGCGAAGAAAGAGTCTCGACATTGGCCACAGTACCATCGTTTCCAACGACATACTTCACCACGACTTTACCCTGAATGTTCTGATCCATAGCTTCTTGCGGGTAGTGTATCTGCGACATTACCCAATTGCGGAACTTCATCAAATCGCCACCCTGGAACGTGGGCATCTCTTCGGCCGTATATACCGGCTCCTGAGGCTGTTGGGGAGTTTCGGCAACTGTTTTAGCCGGAGTCTGGTATACTTTAGCGATTTCACCCTCTAATTGTTCGAGCTCTTGGGGCTCTGCGAGAGTTTCAATCGGTTCGGGCGCGCCGACAAGTACGATTTCAGGTGCACGGTGCGTGAAACTAAACAAGGCTAACATTCCAACTGCGATGGGCAACACTCCCGCCGCCCGCAGCCAGCTTAACTTACTGTGTTTCAAATTAGTTTTCATCATTTCAAATCTTTTTTTAGTGAGTGAATTACCCAGACCGGTGGAGATTTCCGGAATTACCCCAAAGACCTGGCGAAAAATTGTGGGAAGATAGATATCGATAGGACAACCTGCCGCAAGTGTGTCGCTATCTGCTTGAAATTCGTGCACTTCGTCCAGCAGACGCGACGCCCACCAAACAGCCGGCGAGAACCAAAAAATCGCCTTGAGGGTCTCCATCACGATCTTTTCGGCCGAATGGTGATGGCGAATATGGCTACCCTCGTGAGTGATAATCTGGTGCAATTCGGTAGTCGAAGTAGTGGAAGAAGCGTAAACGGTTGATAAAAAGGAGAATGGAGCAGTAATATCACCGCTGAGTGCGATAGTACGGCCATCGATTTTGTGGATTTCAGCACGGCGTCTTATGCCTGCAATTTTAATGGTTTGATGAATCATCATCGCCACAAGTAGCAGCGTGCCAGCCACATAGAGTGTCCAAAGAGCTATTTTCAACCAATCTATCGGCACGACAATGGCATCAGCAACCGGAACAGGCATTTGAACGGCAGGTCGCGACACTATATTAATAGGTATCTGGATCGGCGCGCTCTGCCAAACAGGGATTTCAAGCGCAGGAATTGCCGCCGCAAAAACCAGCGAACCAAGCAAAAATCCACGCGCCGCGCCGAACGACACACGACCGTGAAGCACTGTGCGATAGAACGTTACAAAAAGCGCACTACACGCTACGACGCCCAAAACGTATTCCAAGACCTCTTTCATTTTTCGGATTTTTAGTTTGTTGTTCGTTTTTAAGATCCTCAAGGATACCGATTATACGATCGAAATCCTTCAACGACACATTGTCGCGTTGTGTGAAAAACGACACCATCTGAACGAGCGAACCGTCAAAAAAGTTGCCCAACACGCCATTCATATAGTGCTCGGTGTACTCCTCGCGGCTAACCACGGGATGGTATTCGTGGGTTTTTCCATAAGCCGTATGGCTGGCGAAACCCTTCTTTTCAAGGATGCGGACAATGGTCGAAACCGTGTTGTAAGCGGGTTTAGGCACGGGCATCGCATCCAAAATGTCGTGCACCATCGCTTTGCCTTTCTGCCAGAGGATCTGCATAATGTCCAACTCGGCACGTGTCAGTTCTTTAATGTTTGCCATTTTAGTTTTATAACTAATGGTTTAGTTTTACGACACAAAGATATAACTAATATTTTAGTTTTGCAACTAATTATTCAGTTATTTTTATTTTTTGTGATTATTGTCGGAACGCCGACTGTGATTTATTTTTGTCCGCCGAGCTGGCAGGCGAGTGCAGAGAATTGTTCGGGCGAAAGTTGAACGCGAGGACGGTGAAAATCCACGTCCGCCTCGCTGTCGATCGGGATCAGGTGGATGTGGACGTGTGGGACTTCGAGGCCTAAAACTACTACAGCAACACGCTTACAATCAACGACTTGCTTGATACGAACAGCAACCTTTTTTGCAAAAACCATCATTGCGCCGAGCGTATCGTCATCCAGATCGAAGATATAGTCCAGCTCCTTATCCGCAACGAATTTAGGAACAACGAGTGTGTGGCCTGCTGCCAGCGGATTGATGTCCAAAAAAGCATAAAACCGCTCATCTTCAGCCACTTTGTAGCTGGGAATCTCGCCATCGATGATTCGCGTAAAAATTGTTGCCATAGCAATTAATTATATTTACGAGTAAGGATTTCAGCCTCGATGACGGCACGACACAGATCGAACTCCTCGCCCAGAATCTCGCCCAGTGGAGATTCAGGTGCAAGCCCGTCAGTCGGCGCAACGGCCGGTATAGCATCAGGAGAAATTGGAACTCGACGGGCACTTTCCTCAGCATTATACTGATTCTCAAGACTATAATAATCGGCTGAAGTGGATTCCGGCTCGATCTCAGGCATATCAAAACGCGACGTAGCATTGGGGCTGGGGTTTGTTCCAGCTTCGGACTCGGCCTCACGCGCGCGTTTCCTAATCGACTGCACAGCGGAAAAAACCAAACCGGCCACTGCGATCAATCCGGCGATCCAATCAAAATTATCTTCCATAACTATCGACTGCGTTGGGCCTTATCAACCCCTTTTATCTTTTTTATCTTGGTTATCAAATCGTTAAGAGCGCTGGTACTGGCAACATAGAGGCTGATTTCGCCTTCGAAAATGCCGTCGTGACTCTGTATTTTAAGTTCCCGGATGTTGATGCCCAACTCACCGGTAATCACGCCGACCAGGTCGAGCAGAATGCCGATGCGGTCGATACCCTGCACGGAAACAATTGACAGAAAGGACATTGCCTTGTGGCTCGACCAGCGAATTCCCGTCACGATATTTTCACCGTGCTGCGAAGCAAGGCGCGTCAGCTCATTACAGGAGGTCTTATGTACAATGATTTTGCCAGTCGCAGGGTCACGATAGCCGGTCACATCATCGCCCGGAATTGGGATGCAACACTCGGCAATCTCCAGTTCGTCGGCAGGGGTGTCGGTTTCGCTGTGGTCTCCCCCACCCTGAAATAATGTCCAGAATTTCAGGTACTTACTTGCAGAGTTTTGGCGCAAAATCTCCTGTAAACCGTCGAGTGAAATCGTTCCCGCACCGAGATTTTTATAAAATTCATCCTTTGTTGGACTGTTGTACGCCGGTAATAATTTACGAAAAACGCGTGCACTCGGAGCTATGCCTAACTCGGTCATCCGCGCCTCGAACAACGCCCTACCACGCTCGACATTACCCTGAGTGCTCTTGCGTAAATAATTCTTAATGTGCTGTTTAGCCTTAGTGGTCACCACGTGGTCAAGCCATTCGGCCGTAGGCTTGGCGCTCTTGGATGTGAGTACCTCGATCTGATCGCCACTCTTGAGCGTGGTATAAATCGACTCGATCTTGTGGTTGATCTTGGCGCCTATCGCACTGGCTCCCAGCTTACTGTGAATGTCATAGGCAAAGTCGAGCACCGTGGCATCCTTCTGCAATCGGCGACTCTCGCCCTTTGGCGTAAACACCACAATTTCAGCAGTATATAGCGATTTTTGGAAGTTGTCAAGAAAATCGACCGCATTTTCGGTGGGGCTACTGAGAGCATCGCGAATCCGGCCCAACCACGCATCGAACCGTTCGTCGCCCGCGGGGTCATCCTCCGAGGCCTCCCTGTGTTTCCAGTGGGCAGCTACGCCACGCTCGGCCACATCGTTCATCCTCTCTGAGCGGATCTGCACCTCCACCCACAACCCTTCCGGGCCCATAACCGTAGTGTGAAGTGCCTCGTAACCATTTGGTTTCGGGAAAGTTATCCAGTCACGCAAGCGATCGGGCCTCGAAGGATAGAGGTCGGTCACCAACTCGTAAATGTACCAACACTGGGTCTTTTCGGGAATTACGGGCGAAGGCTTGAAGACGATGCGCACGGCAAAAAGATCGTAGATCTCCTCGAACGAGATCTGCTTCGACTGCATCTTGCGCCACACCGAATATACACTTTTGATCCTCTCGGATATCTCAAAATCGACACTGTTCTCGCGCAACTTGGCAACGATCGGCTCGTCGAAACGCTCCATCACCTTAGCGCGTTTCTTTTTCGCAGCCTCCAGTTTACCCTCTATTTCGGCATATTGGTCTGGGAATCTATACTTTAAACTGAGATCTTCGAGTTCCGACTTAATGGCGTGCAACCCAAGGCGGTATGCCAACGGGGCGAACAGGAAGAGGGTTTCGCTGGTGATCTTGATCTGTTTTTCGCGCGGCATAGACCCCAGCGTGCGCATATTGTGCAGACGGTCAGCGATTTTGATCAGGATAACACGCACGTCGTCAAGCAGCGTGAGCAACATCTTGCGGAACGATTCAGCCTGTTCGGAGGTATCGGCATTGAACACGCCCGAAATCTTGGTAAGCCCATCGACCATCGACGCGATTTTGGGCGTAAACATCCGCGAAATATCCTCCACGGTGAGGTCGGTGTCCTCTACAACGTCGTGCAGCAGCGAGGCCACAACGCTCTTGACCCCCAAGCCGATCTCATCGACGCAGATGCGCGCAACGGCTATTGGATGGGTTATGTACGGCTCGCCGGAACGTCGCCTGACACCCTTGTGGGCTTCCTTGGCGACGCTGAACGCACGCCGGATAAGTGCCCAATCGTCCTCGGAGCGGCAGATTTTCTCGCACGCGGCGAGCAATCCGTCGAACCGTTCGGCAATCAGTTTCTCATCCTGCGGCGTGTATTCCATATAAATCGCTGGCGGAGTTCCGCCTTAGTCTTCAGCCTCCTCCGATTTTTTTGAAGCTTTTTTTGGCGCCGCTTCTTTTGCCGTGGCGCTCATCGCCTCGCACACCTTGGCTTCGATTTCGGCCTGCAATGCGATGTCATTGATAAGTAACTCTTTAGTGGCATCTCTACCCTGTCCCAATTTGCGGTCACCGAACGAGTACCACGAGCCGCTCTTCTTGATGATATCGTTATCTACTGCCAAATCAAGCACTTCGCCCACACGAGAGATACCCTCGCCGTACATAATGTCGAACTCGGCGCGACGGAACGGAGGAGCGACCTTGTTCTTGACCACCTTGACCTTGGTGAGATTACCCAGCACGTCATCGCCGTCCTTGATGGCAGTCGATTTGCGAATGTCGATTCGCACGGAAGCATAGAATTTCAGAGCGTTACCACCGGTCGTGGTTTCGGGATTACCATAAGCAACGCCGATCTTGTCGCGCAACTGGTTGATAAAGATACAGACCGTCTTAGTTTTGGCAATGGAAGCGGTGAGTTTACGCAACGCCTGACTCATAAGCCTTGCCTGAAGACCCATTTTGCTCTCGCCCATATCGCCCTCGATCTCGGCCTTGGGCGTGAGAGCGGCCACAGAGTCGATAACCACAATGTCAATGGCACCGGAACGGATCAGGCTATCGGCAATTTCCAGCGCCTGTTCACCATTGTCGGGCTGCGAGATGAGCAGATTTTCTATGTCGATACCTAATTTTTGAGCGTAGTAGCTGTCGAAGGCGTGCTCGGCGTCAATGAAAGCGGCGATACCACCGGCCTTCTGTGCTTGAGCAATGGCGTGCAGCGCAAGGGTGGTTTTACCCGAAGACTCAGGGCCGTAAATCTCTACTACTCTACCCTTTGGATAGCCACCGACACCCAGCGCAATGTCCAACGTAAGCGAGCCGGAGGGGATGACGGCCACCTGTTCGACAGTGGTATTGTCCATCTTCATAATGGAACCCTTGCCGAAATCTTTTTCTATTTTCTGCATCACGGCGCTCAGCACCTTCAGCTTGTCGGAGTTTACTTGATTTGCCATACTTGTTTTTGGGGTTAGATTATTTGCCGTAAAGATACAAAAAAAGCGGGACAATTTCTATCCCGCAATTTTTTTCTCGATCTCCTCGATCTGGAACCGAAAGCCCCGGTCGGTATCCATCAAATTGGCCACCTGTTTACAAGAGTGTAGCACCGTTGCGTGGTTCTTACCCCCAATGGCCGAACCTATGGCAGTGAGAGGAGCCTTGGTGTGCTTCTTTGACAGGTACATCGCAATCTGGCGAGCCTGAGCGATCTCACGGGTACGGCGCGAAGAGTCGAAACTCTCGGCAGAAACCCCAAGCATCTGACATACAACGTCTTTAATGGTGTCTATCGATATCTCCTTGCGATGGACGGCCACATAGACCTTGAGGATCTCACGAGCCAGCGAAACGGTGACTTTGCGTCCCAAGAACTGCGCATTGGCAACGAGCGACGCCAACGCACCTTCGATCTCGCGAATGTTGGCCCGGATATTCTCGGCCAAAAACATCACTACCTCTTGGGGAATATCCACGTTCAGTTTCTGCGTCTTACTACGGATGATCTTCACTTTGGTCTCGTAATCGGGCACGGTGAGCTCCGCCGACAGGCCCCACTTAAAGCGGGTGAGCAAACGCGCCTCGATGTCTCGAAGTTCCACGGGCGGCTTGTCAGAGGTAAGGATAAGTTGCTTGCCGGCCAACTGCAAGTGGTTGAATATGTTAAAAAACGCGTTCTGCGTGGCGGGTTTGCCGCTGAGCTCCTGAATGTCGTCGATGATAAGCACATCCACCATCTGATAGAAGTGGATGAAGTCGTTCACCTCTTTATTAAGGACGGCCGTTGTGTATTGCGCCTGGAACTTGTGCATCGACACGTACAGTACCTGCAAGCTGGGGAAGCGACGCTTGACCTCCTGACCGACGGCCTGAGCGACGTGGGTCTTACCGAGGCCCGATCCACCGAAGATGTACAACGGGTTAAAAGGTGTGTTGCCTGGCTGAAGCGCAACCGAAATCCCTGTCGAACGAACCAAGCGGTTGCAATCTCCCTCGATGAAACTTTCGATCGTGTAGGCGGGATTCAGTTGCGAGTCGATAACTATGCGCTTGATGCCAGGAATCACAAAAGGATTCTTTATATTTGCAGTGTTGGTTTGCTCCTTGAAATTGGTGATCGCGGTTATGTCGGCGTCGTGACCAAGCGCCGCGGGTGAGCTCTCGGCTTTGGGCACGGCATAGCGCAATCGGGTCTGTGCGCCGAACATATTTTGGATCAGCGGACGCAGAAGCGGTATGTAATTTTTCTCGATGTGGGAGACATAACTCTCGTTGGGTACGCGCAACTTGAGGGTCGTCCCGTCGAAGTCCAAAAGGACTATCGGGGCGAACCATCGTGAGAACTCATCCTCGGAAGTGTTCTCACGTACCCTTGCCAGACAGTCCTGCCAGACTGCGCTGTATTTCTGAGAGTTAGGTAACATTTGTGATTGGTGTGTCAGAGACAATGACAAAGGTGAGAAGAAATTTTTGAAAAAAAAACCTCGTTCGTATTGGAAATGAAATATTAATTACTATACGTTTTTAGGCCAAAATATTTAACCCTTTGACAGTGAGAATCGACCTTTTTTCAGTAACTTTACCCATAAATAAATTCAACCAAAACAAGAAGCGCATATAAATTTAAACTATAATAAAAATGGATACTGATTTGCAAAAACTTGCAACAAAAAGAGCACAAGGCTGGCTCGATGGAGACTTCGACGAGACCACGAAACAACGCGTTCGCGAGATGATGGCGGCAGGCAGCAGCGAGCTAACGGAGAGTTTCTATCGCGATCTTGAGTTCGGCACCGGCGGCCTGCGCGGAATTATGGGCGTGGGCACCAACCGAATGAACATATATACCGTCGGGATGGCTACACAGGGACTCAGTAATTACTTGCTGAAGTGTTTCCCCGACAAGGAGATCCGCGTTGCCGTGAGCCACGATTCGCGCAACAATTCGCGCCTGTTTGCCGAGCGTGTGGCCGATATTTTTGCAAGCAACGGCTTCAAAGTGTGGCTGTTCGATGCACTGCGACCCACTCCGGAGCTCAGTTTTGCGATTCGTGAGCTGGGCTGCCATAGCGGGGTGATGGTCACGGCCTCGCACAATCCAAAGGAGTATAACGGCTACAAGGCATATTGGGGCGATGGCTCGCAAGTCACCGATCCGCACGATGTTAATATCATACGCGAGGTCGAAAAAATCACAAGCCCCGATCAAGTTAAAACAGGCTCGGCGGGCGATCGAATTTCGATTTTGGACAAGACCTTTGACAAAAAATATCTCGATCGCGTCCATTCGTTGGCCCTCGCACCCGACGCCGTGAAGCGTTTCCACGATATGAAGATCGTCTATACCCCTCTGCACGGTGCCGGTGTACGTTTGGTGCCCGAATCCCTGAAACGATTCGGCTTCACGAACGTGACGATGGTTCCCCAACAGAGCATTTTGGACGGCAATTTTCCTACCGTTGAGTCGCCCAACCCTGAAGAGCGCTCGGCGATGAAAATGGCAATCGATCTGGCCCAAGAGATAGGCGCAGAACTGGTGCTTGCTACCGACCCCGACGCCGACCGCCTTGCGATCGCGGTTCTCAATGAAAACGACGAATTCGTACTGCTGAACGGAAACCAAACCTGCGTGTTGCTGGCTTCATATCTTTTGACAGGCTGGGCCGAGCGTGGAAAAATAACAGGTAAAGAGTTTGTTGTCAAGACGATAGTTACCTCAGAGATGATATCCGCAGTAGCTAAGCACTTCGGCATAAAGTGCTACGATTGCCTCACGGGATTTAAGTATATTGCCAAAATCGTGCGCGAAAAAGAGGGGAAGGAGCAATATATAGGCGGCGGTGAGGAGAGTTTCGGCTTTATGGCGGGCGATTTCGTGCGCGACAAGGACGGGGTGAGCGCCTGCTCGTTGGTCGCCGAAGCCGCCGCCTGGGCCAAGGACAAGGGAATGTCGTTGTGGGAGTGGTTGCAGAGTATGTACGTCGAGTACGGATTCTATAAAGAGGGGTTGGTTTCTGTCACGCGCAAGGGCATCGAAGGAGTACAGGAAATCGCACAGATGATGGCCTCGTTCCGCGCCACGCCTCCATCCAAGATTTTGGGTTCGCCGGTCGTTCGGGTGCGCGATATTTTGCAAGAGCCGGTCGATGGAGAGAAATCCAATGTGCTACAGTTCTTTACCGCCGACGGAACCAAAGTTTCCGTACGCCCGTCTGGCACCGAGCCCAAAATTAAGTTCTACTTCGGAGTATGCGCTCCCCTGCCCTCGATGGCCGATTTCAACCGCGTGGAGGCAGAACTGGATGCAAAACTCGCCGAAATTAAAAAAGAGATGAACCTATGAAATTTTTGATTTTTGCAATCACGGCAGCATTTTTGGCTGAACCACAACAGATTCCAAGCAACCCGCAGGAGATTCCCGGAAAAGTTTATACCGCTTATTACGATCAGGGCGGTGAAGGAGTGGCCTATCACGATACTACGCCAAACAATCACGGTAGCGGCGAGCTCAATCCACTCGACGGCAGCTATTTACACAGCTTCCGGGTCGATGAAGGCGTGGACACGAGCTACACGAAAAGCGCCAGCGAGACAGACAATTCGGAGTTCAATTTCGTAACCCCGCCAATGGAGCTACTGTACGTCGGCTGGACCGAACCTGGCGAATGGACGCGTTACACAGTGCAGGTTAAAAAAAGCGGAACATATAATGTGTCATTGCTTTACACGTCCAATCGCGGCGGCAAGGTTTCCTTGGATGTGAACGACCAGCCTGTTTTGAGCAACGTTGCCATCGAGTCCACCTATCGCGCCGAGGATCCCGTCGATTGGCGACAATGGCACCATTGGAATGTCGCCGAGCTTGGCCGCGTGAAACTAAAAAAAGGTACGCAGATTTTGACTCTGCGCACCTCTGAAACCGGCCAGATGAATTATGCCTGGCTGGAATTTGAACTATAGTTTCTTATACTCCTCCATAAGGCGCTTAACGGTGTTCGCAACATCGGCATTCCGATCGCCGGTTTCGCTGCTGTAGTAGCTCTTCAGGAACGGTTCGGCAGGCGACCAAACGGTTTCGATGATGCCCTGCAGATGGCTTTTCGTTGCGGCTGTGGTTTGATTGCGCCAAGAGATCATATCGTTCATCTGCTCCACAGCCAGCTCCGGACGACGCCACGGACAAGTGGCAACATCCAGACCTTTCATCGCGAAGTAAACCGCCGTGAGGTCGGCCCTCTCGTAGTGCCAGTCGCAGATGAAAACGTCCTTGGAGATCATATCTATCGCGCGGGCCGTGTTATTCATACTCGCCTCCCAAGCACCCAGACCTGTCGTTTTGCCGTCGATAAGGCGGTCTCCCCAGATCATCAGGCGTTTGCCCGTCAGCGCAAGGTGGTTTTGGATTCTATTCACCTCACCGGCAAACAGTTCTGCAGGATCTTTGCCGGCACAGCGCGGACAGTGGTCGTCGGCAATATAGAATACCTCATCCATTCCGGCGTGGAACAAATCGGTCTCGAACACCTCGGTAATCTCGTCAATGAGCGCATTCACCACGCGTGGCATATCGGGGTGCAGCGGGCAATAGCTCTTACAATATAGTCCGTCGGGATTAGGCCAACTGGTGTAGTTTTTAGTATCCACGTGTGGCGTTTCGTCGAACTGCGGATACTCACGCAGTAGCGCATAGGTGGTTTCGGCCCACGACTGATGCCCCAACAAGTTGATCTGAGGCGCGAGGCGGATACCGTGCTTCTTGCAGGCGGCCACAAGGCGTTTTACGTCCTTTTCGGTCAGTGGATCGGGGTCGCGAAGTTCCGGATGGCTCTTATATTCATAATTCCAATCAACTCTGAGTATCAGCAGATTGAAGTGGGCAGGAGCCAGCTCTTCTTCGATGAATTTCACGAACAGATCCAGCCCTTCCTTAGTGGGAGCCTGAATCGCAAGGCCTCTTACGGGCAGTGCTTCGTCCAGTTTCGTGGTTTGAGTTTCGTTTTCCGCCGCCGTGGCCATCAGAGTAGCACACACGCACGCGAGCAGTGTCAGTAGTCGTTTCATAAGCTTGTTAGGGTTTAGGTTTCCTCACAAAGATAGGTCGCACCTCGGATAAATGCAAATTTATTTGACGCGAATCAAACTTATTCCGTCCCTGAGCGGCAGGATGACGTTTTCGACGCAGGGATCTTCGACTACGAGGCGATTGAATTCGCGAATCCCTTCGGTGTGTCTGTCCAGGCTTTTTGAGGGATCGGAGTCGGCGACTTTTCCATACCATAACACATTGTCAGCCAAAATAATAGATCCGGATTTGACGAGTGGAGAGCTAATCTTCCCACCATCAGCGTTCCGGCCCCATAACATCCGGTAGTAATCGGGATATTCGCGCTTGTCACCGTCTATATATATAAGGTCGAATGGGCCCTTTTCGCGCGCCAACCGAGGAGCAACCTTAAGTGCCGAGCCGATATGGAGATGAATTTTGTGGCCGTGAGGACTCCGTGCAAAAAACTCACGCGCCAGATCTTCCAACTCGTCGTCGATCTCAATTGTGTGAAGTTCGGTGACTTGATTCGCGGTAGCACCTTGCTCTCCCTCCATCCCTGCCGCCATCGCGAGCGCCGAATAGCCCGTAAAGGTCCCGATCTCCAGCACGAGCCGAGGCTGCAACATCTCGGTCAAGAGTCTCAGAAATGCCCCTTGGATGCGCCCGGAAACCATTTTCGGTTGGATAACGCGCAGATTCGTCACGCGATCGAGCTCCGCTAATAGTGCCATCTCGCTTTGGGTGCCTGCCGACGAGTATTCATCTATGTATCGATCGATTCTATCCATAACTATCTGTAAGTCACCGTAGAAAGATTACCAAAGACTTCACGCGCAACCTGGGTTATTTCGTCCGAAGTAATGGCAGCGATCTTTTGAGCGACTACCTGTGGCGAGTCTATTTCATTGTAAATCAGGAAACTTTTCGCCGCGCCGAGCATATAACCCTCGCTCGCATCCATCGAGATCGCAAACTGCCCGATGAACTGCTTCTTGGCCATCGAAAGCGCGCGCGGCGTCAGTGGTGAATCCATAATTTGCTTAAGTTCAGCATCTATCAATTCACGACAACGCTCTAAATTGTCTTTCTCGCAACCAAAATAAACGCCTGCAAAACCAGTGTCAGAGAATGGCGAAAACATTGCTTCCACATTGTAAGACAAGCCATTACGTTCCCTAAGCACGGTATTCAATCGTGAATTCGCAGCCGGCCCACCGAGCACATTCACCAGCAATGCCAATGGCAGACGACGACGATCGGAGAGGTTATACGCACGATTTCCTAAAATGCAGTGGGCCTGATGGTTACTGTTTTTTGTCACCACCTCTTCGAATGGCACGAGCGCAGGCGGCGTCTCACGCACAAATTCTCGTCGAGAGGCTGTGATTGCACCCATAACTCGCTCACAGATAGTCACAAATGCCTTATCAGACATATTTCCGATCGCCGAAAAAACCATCTGATCACTCGCATAGGTTCGCTCCTGAAAAGAACGCAACGTCGCTGGCCCGAACTTCGCCACAGAACGCGTCGTCCCAAGGATATTTCGCGCCAACGGTGAGCCCGCGAACATAAGCTCCTCAAAGCGATCATAAAGCATTTCCTGTGGAATATCGCGATAGCTATTTATCTCATCCACAATCACTTGCTTCTCACGTTCGATCTCCTGTTCGGGAAAAACCGAGTGAAAAACGATATCGGCAATCAGCTCGGCAGCCTTGGCAAAATCGCCTCTGAGAGTAGTCGCGTGGATGGTAGTATCTTCCTTCGTTGTAAACGCATTTAGCTCACCACCAAGGTTTTCGAGTCGTTGATTGATATGAAAAGCGCGCCGACGCTCAGTTCCCTTAAAGAGACTATGCTCCAGAAGGTGCGCAATGCCGTGCTGGTCGGTCAATTCGTCGCGACTGCCGGCGTTAATCGTTAATGCACAATGAGTTACCGCCGAGCGCACTCGTTTATGGATGCATCTGATACCGTTGGGAAGCGTGAAAGTGAAAAATTCCATTACAAATAGCGTCCAGTGTAACTCTCAGGGCATTTTTTGAGTTCTGCGGGCGTACCTTGGAACACCACGTTGCCTCCCTCAGCACCACCCTCAGGCCCAAGGTCGATCACGTGGTCGGCACAACGGATAACGTCTGGATTATGTTCAATGATAACCACTGAATGTCCTTTAACTATCAATGCGTTAAGCGATGCCAGCAGCTTGTTTATATCGTGAAAATGAAGTCCCGTCGTGGGTTCGTCGAAAATGAACATCAACCGCCCCTCGGAACTATCCTTGAGAAGGAACGAAGCCAGCTTAACTCGCTGACTCTCACCACCTGAAAGCGTCGAAGACGACTGTCCCAGCTTGACATACCCCAAGCCTACACTCTGCAACGCTCCAAGCCGCTCGACAATGCGTCGCGTTGTTGCCGAAGGATCTGCTCCGAAGAATGTAATTGCCTCATCGACAGTCATTTCAAGCACCTCGAAAATATTTTTGTCACGATATCGTACCTCTAAAACCTCGTCTTTGAACCGACGTCCTCCACAAGCCTCGCACGTAAGTTCCACATCGGCCATAAATTGCATCTCGACGTGTATAACTCCCTCACCCTGACACTCTTCGCACCTTCCGCCCGTCGTGTTGAATGAGAAAAACGCCGGCGGCATCGCATTGTGTTTCGCATAAGGCTGGTCGGCAAAAAGCTTGCGTATTTCGTCATAAGCCTTTACGTAAGTCACTGGGTTAGAGCGCGATGAACGACCGATCGGATTCTGATCGATCATCTCCACGCCCGAAAGCAACTTGAAATCGCCCTCCATTGAAGAGTAACTACCTGGTTTTAAGCCTGTTTCGTTAAGCAAGCGGCGCAATGCAGGATACAAAACCCCACGAACGAGAGATGACTTGCCACTACCACTAACGCCTGTAACACAAGTCATTACACCCAACGGAAATTTTACATCGATACCCTTGAGGTTGTTTTCGCGCACACCTTTCAATTCAACGTAATTGCTCCAGCCGCGCGGATTCTTCGGAGGTTCGATCCTTCGCCGGCCGGTCAAATAGTCCGCAGTGAGGCTATTCGGAGCTTTCAAAAGTCCCTTGAAATCACCACTATACACAATTTCACCGCCGCGATCACCTGCCTCAGGGCCGATGTCGATAATCTGATCCGAGGCACGCATCGTAGCCTCGTCGTGCTCTACCACGATGAGCGTGTTGCCCAGGTCGCGAAGTTGTTTTAGAACACCGATAAGTTGCTCTGTATCACGTGGATGCAAGCCAATACTCGGTTCGTCCAGTATGTAAAGCGAGCCTACCAAATTGCTGCCCAACGACGCCGAAAGGTTGATTCGCTGGCTCTCGCCGCCCGAAAGAGTCGAGGAGAGACGGTCGAGCGTCAGATAGCCAAGTCCCACATCTGCAAGATATTGCAGGCGATTCGTTATCTCCGTGAGCAGTCTTTCGCCCGCCGCATGATCGTGATCGTCGAGCTCATATCCGGAGCCGGAACCCGCCGCAAGACCTGCAAAAAATTCGCGCAACTCACTGACTCTCATTGCCACAAGTTCGGTAATAGATTTCCCGCCGACCTTGACCCAATAGGCCTCCTTGCGCAGTCGCCCGCCACCGCAATCAGGACAGATAGTTTTTCCCGTATACCGCGACAACATCACTCGATACTGAATTTTATATCGCTCACTTTCAAGGTATTGAAAAAATCTGTCGAGCCCTTTGAAATATTTATTGCCTGTCCACAGCAGTCGTTTTTGCTCCGGCGTAAGTTCGAAATAGGGCGCGTGGATTGGAAAATCGAACTTATAAGCGTTGTCCACCAGCTGCTGGCGCCACCAACCCATCGTTTCGCCGCGCCACGCTGCAATCGCCTCATTATAAATGCTTTTGGTTTTATCAGGTACCACCAAATCTTCGTCAATGCCAGTTACCCGCCCGTAACCCTCGCAGCGCGGACACGCTCCCAGTGGATTGTTGAAGCTGAAAAGATGCTCCGTGGGTGGCTCGAACGTGATTCCGTCCATCTCCAAGCGCGACGAAAATTCCTGAATCGTGGGTTCAACGCCCATCTGCCCTACCCCGATAATTATCTTACAAACACCTGACCCATAGCTGAATGCACGAGCAACAGAGTCTCCTGCACGCGAACGAAAATCGTCGTCCAACGACACTTTCAGGCGGTCGATCACGATGTCCATCTCAGGAGCAGAGGAGACTTCTGAAGAAGTGCCATCCAACAAAGGCAACACATCTTCAATCGTCTGAACCTCACCGCGATACCATACTCTTTGAATACCCTCACCCAAAAGTACCGTTAGCCGTTCGATGATTCCCTGCCCTGCACCTAAAACAAGCGGAGCAGCAACTATAACTCGTTCGCCCTCAGGCAGTGAAGACATATAAGAAACTACATCATCGACGGAATAGCTGCGTACTTCTCGGCCCGAAACCGGCGAAAAAGTGTGTCCTATGCGCGCAAAAAGCAGCTTAAGGTAGTCGTAAATCTCGGTCGAGGTGCCAACCGTCGATCGCGGATTGCGCGTATTGACCTTCTGTTCAATGGCGATAGCCGGCGCAATGCCCGAAATAAAATCGACATCGGGCTTGTCGATACGCCCCAAGAACTGCCGCGCATAGGCCGACAGACTCTCGACATAGCGCCGCTGCCCCTCGGCGAAAATGGTGTCGAACGCCAGCGTAGATTTGCCCGATCCGCTCAACCCTGTCACCACAACCAACTGATTATGAGGAATTTTTACCTCTATATTTTTGAGGTTGTGAACCCTCGCGCCTTTAATATGTATCTGGTTTTGCCCCAAAGTTTCGTGTAATTTTTTCACAGTAACGGCACCTCAACACCACCTCACCAGCCTCAGAAACCACATCGAACGCCGTCTCGACGGGCTGATGGTTGGTAACGCACATCGGGTTGGCGCACTTCACGAAACCCTCTATACGGGCCGGTACCTCCACACGACGCTTCTCCACCACAGTAAAGTTACGGATCGTGTTCACCCTCGCTTCGGGAGCGAAAAGCGCGATCCTGTCTATCTCGTGCATAGCGGGATAGCGGTCGGAGATCTTGATGATCGCCTTTGTTCCCATAGCGGCACTTTCGAGGTTCGTACCTATGGTCATTCGGTGCTCGGTGTCGCGATCGAGGCCCATTATGTTTATTATTTTGAAAAGGGCCGAGGGTGGAATGCGATCGATCACCGTTCCATTCTCTATCAGCCTGACTTCCATTGTTTTATCCTGTCCAGCCATTCTCTGCCCTCCCTATTTTTTAGCCCCCAATAGGTAACAAATTATCGCCATTCGCGCCCACACGCCATTGCGCACCTGTTCGAAATAGTATGCGTGAGGATCGTTGTCCACATCGGTTGCGATTTCTCCGACCCTTGGCAGTGGATGCAGAATTTTCATCGTATCCTTCACTCCCTCAAGCATTTCGCGACGCAGGACGTAAGCATTTTTGACCCTTTCGTACTCCATCGGATCGTTGAAACGTTCCTTTTGGATTCGTGTCATATAAACGATATCCTCATCGGCCATATTGCCTTCAAGTTCGGTCAATTCCCTATATTTTAGCCCTCTCTCGTCCAGCAGGCGCTTGTATTCGGCGGGCATTCGCAGCTCCGCAGGCGAGACGAATGTAAATTCCGTATTGAAATGCGAGAGAGCCTCCAGCAACGAGTGCACCGTGCGGCCATACTTCAAGTCGCCGACCATCATAATGCGCAGTCCGTCGAGCCGTCCTTGCGTTTTCTTTATCGAATAGAGGTCGAGAAGCGTCTGAGACGGGTGTTGATTGGCACCGTCGCCCGCATTCACCACCGGCACTCCGGCTACCTCGCTGGCATATCGCGCTGCTCCTTCGAGCGTGTGGCGCATCACGATCATATCGCAATAGCTCGTGATCACCGAGATCGTGTCGTGCAGAGTTTCGCCCTTGGAGACGCTGGTGTTGTTCGCATCCGAAAAGCCTATAACTCTGGCTCCCAGTCGGTTGATTGCACTCTCGAAGCTAAGTCTCGTGCGGGTCGAGGGCTCGAAAAACAGCGTTGCGATGACCTTCCCTTCGAGCAGTCTGTGCCCATCCGGACGCCGTTGCTGGGGCTGGCGCTCGAAATCGGCTGCCAGCTCCATTATTCGCAGGATCTCCTCTTTGGAGAAATCCGTGATCGATATTAAACTCGGATTTTTCATATCGCTGCGGCCGTTGCCGCTTTTTCAATAATTTTTGCCTCCGTCAGTGCCTTCGCTGCCGCCTCTTTGTAGGCCGCTATCAATCCCGGCACACCCAATTTTTTGCCTCCGAACCACCTCACCACCGCCACCAGGCAATCGCTCACCCCCACCGACATCATCCTGCCCAAGATCGGTCTACCCGCCGAGCCGCTGGGTTCGCCGTTGTCGCTTGCAGCCCAAATATCGCCTCGCGGTCCCAATCTGAATGCGTAACATATATGCGTCGCTTCCGGAAATTCCTCTCGCAGTCTCTTCAAATGCGCCCTAACCTCCGTTTCGCTCGTCACTGGGAATGCAAACGCACGAAATTTGCTGCTACGCTCCTTCAGAATTGCCTCGGCCGGTGCCTCAATGGTTTTATACTTACCTGACTGCACGAAACATCTTGTTCCAGCGTATCTTTCCGTTGAACCAACCTTTCTCTTTGTCGAGTGACAGCCACACGAACGATGCTTTGCCAACCACGTGATCCTCAGGAACAAAACCCCAGTAACGCGAGTCCAGAGAGTTTTGCCTGTTGTCACCCATCATCCAGTAGTAGTTCATCCGGAACGTATATTCTGTCTCCGCCACACCGTTAATATATATCACACCGTCACGCACTTCAAGTTCATTCTCTTCGTATTCGTCTATGATGCGGCGATATAGCGGTAAATTATTAAGTGTCAAAACAACTGTCGATCCTTTTGCCGGAATCCACAGCGGGCCGAAGTCGGTTTCCGTCCACTGGTTATCCGTCGTGTTGGGAAAAATCTCTGTGCTGCTGCCGCGCTCATACTGCTCGACATATACCACATTGCTCATCGCGCGCATCTTTTCGAGGTTCGCTTCGGTAAGCGGTAACAGGTACTCTCCCGTGGGGGGATTGTAATAAACGTCTTCTTGCGTGATGCCCAGATCGGCAAGCGTTTTACTGGGAAACGGTGTATCGGTTGAGACGTAATACATCTGTTGCAAGCCTGATATCGGCTTCTGAGCCACGCCATTAACATACACTTGCGAGGCCACGATCTGCAAACTGTCGCCGGGCAAAGCGATACAACGCTTGACGTAATTCTCCCTTTTGCCCACTGGCCGCGCAATCATCGTGTCGGCCGGATAATTGAACACCACCACGTCATCCCTTTTCAGTCTCTTCAGGCTTCCCAAGCGCCTATAACGCCAGTGCACGGCCTCAGAGTAGGATTTTGCACCCGTCTTCGAAAGCGGCATCGTGTTATGAACGAGCGGCACTGCCAACGGGGTGTTAGGTAATTTTGGGCCGTATGTCAGCTTGCTAACGTAAAGATAATCACCCACAAGCAACGTTTTTTCCATCGACGGTGAGGGGATCACATACATCTGGAATACGAAAATATGAACCAGCGTCGCCACCACAACTGCAAAAACGATCGCCTCCACCCACTCCAGCACGACCCTCAGCGCCGGGTGTTTTTCGCGTAACTTCGGAAAAAGAACTATTTTTTTCATAGGTTCAATAAGTCTTTCATTGTAAACATACCTCCTTCACCAGCCTCCACGCTTGAGGTCAGGAACTCTCCCGCCATCACTGCTCCCATTGCCAGCCCGGAGCGATTTTTTATGTTATGAGTCAGCGTGATAGAATCAACCGGAGACTCGTAAGTTACCGTATGAGTACCCGGAGCTACGCTTCGCCTGACCGACACTACTTCAAGCTCTCCCGGCTCCGTCGTAGTTCCTCCCACCCAGCTCGTTTTCCTCTCCAGTGCCGCCACAATATCCTCTGCCATCGTTATGGCCGTTCCGCTCGGCGCATCCTTTTTTTCGGTGTGGTGCGTCTCCTCGATGGTCACATCGTACTCCGGGAAACGGTTCATCATTCGTGCCAATTGCCGATTGATCTCGAAGACCACATTCACCCCTATGGAGTAGTTGGAGGAATAAAAAAATGCTCCGCCCCGTTCTTTGCAAAGCGCCTCTACCTCAGGCAAATGCGCCGTCCAGGCCGTTGTTCCACATACTACCGGCACTCCGGCTTCGATACACATTTTGATATTCTCCAAGGCCGCGCCGGGCGTCGAAAACTCGAACGCTACATCCACTCCAATGGCAGAGACATCCACATCTGAAACTTTCGCGTAGCACGACTCGCCGTCGGCATTCCGAGCTTCATCTACTATCGCCACCACTTCGTGCCCCCGCTCGCGCAGAATTTGCTCGATCGCGTGACCCATCTTGCCGTATCCGATTATCGCTGCTTTCATAACCTTCCAAGTGCGTTGTCTATGCGAAAAATGGTTTCGGGTTTGCCTATAAGTTCGCAAATTTCGGCCAGTCCGGGACCCATCGACGCCCCCACGAGCGCCAGCCTCAAAGAATTCATCACCTGTCCCATCGGCCATTCACGCCGTTCTATCTCGCTGTGTATCAACTCTTCCAGGTGCGCTGCCGAAAAATCGACCTCACCCGCCAACATATCTCTCAGTGCCGCGATCCTTTTCGGATTTTCGCCGCCGCCCCCTTTCCAGAACTTCGCCACCGCCTTTTCGTCATAAACGATGGGGGCCACGAAAAAGTATGACGACAGCTCCCACAGGTCGTTCACAAACGTCGCTCGCTCTTTCACAAGCCCCACGACGCGCTCTATCTTGTCACGCTCCCAAGCGATTCCTTTCTCTAACAGTATGGGTATAAACTCATTAGTCAGTTCGGCGTTGCTCTTCGTATGCATATACTGTTGGTTGAACCAGCGCGCTTTTTCGGGTTGGAATCTCGCACCCGACTTCGAAACACGGTCGAGCGAAAACTGCTCCACGAGCTCTTGCATCGAGAAAATCTCCTGCTCCGTGCCCGGATTCCAACCCAGTAACGCCAACATATTCACGAACGCCTCCGGAAAATAGCCATCCTCTTTGTAGCCGGCCGAAATCTCTCCTTCGGGCGAGATCCATCTTAGCGGAAAAACCGGAAAGCCCAGCTTGTCGCCGTCTCGCTTGCTCAACTTTCCCTGTCCCGTCGGCTTAAGCAGTAGCGGCAAATGAGCAAACAACGGTTGCGTTTCCGTCCATCCGAATGCTTTATACAGAAGATAATGCAACGGCAGCGACGGCAACCATTCTTCGCCTCTGATCACGTGCGAGATTTCCATCAGGTGGTCATCCACGATGTTTGCCAGATGATAGGTAGGCAGCTCGTCCGACGACTTCCACAGCACCTTGTCGTCCAGCGTGGAGGAGTTTATAGTCACCTCGCCACGGATCAGATCGTGCATTACAACATCCTCGTTCTCAGGCATTTTGAATCGCACCACATACTGGTCACCGCGGGCTATTCTCGCCTTGACCTCCTCCGCCGGCAACCTCAAAGAAGTCTCCAGTCCCTCACGAACCTCAAAATTATAAGCAAACTTTCCTCCCGCCGCCTCGGCCTTCTCTCTCAATTCCTCCAGCGCTTCGGCCGTGTCGAATGCATAATATGCATTCCCTGAGGCTATTAGATCCAGCGCATACTTCAAATATATCGCCTTTCGCTCGCTCTGCCGATAGGGTGCGTGTGGCCCTTGCGATTCAACCGAAGTGCCATCTCCTGCACCGATCCCTTCGTCAATGTGAATCCCACACCAATCCAGCGCATCCAAAATATATTGTTCTGCACCAGGTACGAACCGTTGGGAATCAGTATCTTCAACGCGTATGATGAATGTCCCCCCGTGCGCCCTCGCGAACAGATAATTATATAGCGCTGTCCTCACTCCGCCCATATGCAGCGGCCCCGTTGGCGACGGCGCAAACCTCACTCGAACTTTACCTGACACGATACTCCAATCTTACTGTTATTCTCGCCTTTTTCAGACGGCTCGATGTGTTGAAACTTCCGCCTGCCGTGAACTCTTCGTCGGTGTTGGCTCCTGTGATCTGGAACACTCCGATGCGGGCGTTACGAACCTTGCCAAGCTTACTACCCGACTGATCTGCAATGCGCTCGGCTCTTTCTTTTGCATCCTTGGTCGCCTCTTCGATCACGTCCAACTTCAGTCCGTCGAGCTCCGAAAAATAGTAGGCCGGTTGCCACAGATCCATCTGTACACCCTGCGCGATGAGCGACGAAATCTCCTTCGATACCGCCTCCACAGCGTCCACATCGCTCGACTCCACCACAAATTCCTGACTCAGCTGATAGCCCGTGAACCGTTGGCCGGTGTAGTTCCCACCGGAGTACATCGATTCGTACATCTTATTGACATTCACGAACATAAAGTCCACTGCATCCGCTGCTACTCCTCGCGACGTGATGAAATCCAACACCGCAGCCTTGCTTTTTTCTATGCGTGCATAGCCTGCTTCCGGATTCGCACTGTCAGCCGTGATGGTTCCTCTCCATACGATCTGGTCGCTGGTGAACTCCACTTCGCCAAGGCCCGTGACGGTGATCGTGTTCTGCACGCGATACTTGTAAGTGTATGCTGCTCCGATAATTACGGCCGAAATGATCAGCGCCAGGCCGATCCACGAAAAATCACAATTTTTTGTCTTGCTCATAATTTTACACGTTAAATAAGAAATGCATTATGTCGCCGTCAGCTACGACGTACTCTTTTCCTTCGATCGCGATCCTGCCTGCTTCGCGTGCAGCTTTTTCGCTTCCAAGTGTCACGTAATCATTATATTTTATCACCTCTGCGCGAATGAATCCTCGCTCAAAATCGGTATGAATTATCCCTGCGGTTTGTGGTGCTTTCATCCCTCGCGTGAATGTCCAGGCACGGCTCTCGTCGGCTCCGGTCGTAAAAAACGTCTGCAGGTCGAGTAGTTTGTAGGCCGCCTTTATCAGCCGCGCCACCCCTGATTCCTCAAGCCCTATCTCGGCAAGAAACATCTGACGCTCTTCGTAGTCGTCCAATTCCGCAATATCCGCCTCAATGGCTGCCGCAACTACAATAACCTCAGCATCTTCACCCTCTACAGCCTTTCTCACCGCATCCACATAAGCATTTCCCGTAGCCGCGCTCGCCTCATCCACGTTGCACACATACAACACCGGCTTGTCTGTCAGCAGATTAAGGTCACTTGTGAATTTCCTGTCCTCCTTGTCCAACACTACTGTTCGTGCACTCCGACCCGCCTGCAGCGCCTCCTGATAGCGCACCAGGATATCGTACGCTCGCTTGGCATTCTTATCGCCGCCGGTCTCGGCCTGCTTTTTCACCTTTCCTATACGGCTCTCCACACTCTCCAGGTCCTTGAGTTGCAGCTCCATATCTATTATTTCCTTGTCCCTCACCGGATCCACCGAGCCGTCCACGTGGGTGATGTCGCCACTGTCGAAACACCTCAACACGTGGATTATAGCGTCTGTGTTCCGTATGTTTCCAAGGAATTTGTTGCCCAGCCCTTCGCCTTTCGATGCGCCCTTGACCAGCCCCGCAATGTCCACGATCTCTATCGTCGTCGGCACGACTTTTTTCGGTTTGTCGATCTCCACCAGCTTCGTGAGCCTCTCGTCGGGCACCGTAATTACGCCCACGTTCGGTTCTATCGTGCAGAAAGGGAAGTTCGCAGCTTGCGCTTTCGCGTTTGACAGTGAGTTGAACAGGGTAGATTTTCCCACATTCGGCAGCCCCACTATTCCGCATTGTAATGCCATTGTCTTTGCTCCTTCGGTTTAATCGAACAAAGATAGTGAAATTTTCATATCTTTGCCGATATTATGAAACGACTACTGACTTTTATCTCTTTAGCGACAATCATCTCCATAACATCTTCGCAAGCTCAGGAACAGAGTCTTGACGGTGCCGCGTTGTTTAACGGCAAAGTTCAACCGCCGATGACGGATTATGTCGAGAGTCGCTACCTGCGGGATCGCGGATTCGTCGAGCGGGACGAATGGGGTGATCAGATCTTTCCCCGCCAACAAGCTCCCTACGAGACATACGCGAAAGGGAATTTATTCTACGACGGGGTGAAATACGAAGGGGTCGAAATGCGTCTCGATCTCTATCGCGACCAGTTTATGGTTTGGGGAGTCCAAGGTCCAATCTCCGGAACGATACTCGACCCTGAGCGCTTCGGTTGGGCCGATCTGCGAGGATACCACATCATCCGTGCGATGGACGGATATTACATCCAGTTG
Source organism: Alistipes sp. UBA934 (assembly GCA_002293535.1). GTDB lineage: Bacteria > Bacteroidota > Bacteroidia > Bacteroidales > Rikenellaceae > UBA940. The sequence continues at coordinate 81,483 of DBDK01000008.1, forward strand.
TATGACGGCTCGCACGATGTGCTACGAAAGGAGATCTTCGAGTTCAACACGACCTGGTCTGAATTCACAAGTCACAAGGTAAGATATTATGTAGAGAAAAACGGCAGCTACCATCGGGTTTTGCCAAGAAAGGGTTCTGTGCTTCGGCTCCTTAGTGACTATCGCGGCGAACTCGACAGATTCATTCGCGCAAATGGCATCGAGGTGCGGCGGAATCCGGATGATGCTATCGTCCAGATCGTTCAGCAGTACGACAAATTGGTCGGCCCCCTTGCGGTTCCTGCTATTGAGAATCCCTCCATAGAGTTGCCTTCCGGTGAAACACCTTTCGGCTCGACCTCCATCGAGCAGGCCGCTGCATTACTCGACCAGGATCGTCCACTGGCCACTTCTCTGCCCGATTTTCATTACTCCACGGGCGACCCTTCCGTTCTCACGACCGAAGAGGCTTCCGTCGGCACGTTCGCACTGGACAGACCTCAACAAGTGGGAGCCGACTCGCAGTTGCGACTTTATGAGGTGGGTGATTCACAGGCCTACCCGACGGGGCGTATCTCCCTGAGTGGATATGTATATGACAATCTCACGGGTAAGGCCGTCCCTGGACTCATACTCCAGATTGGCGAGACAAACACATATACGGTTACGGACGGCTATGGCTACTATCGCTTCCAACTCGCTCCGGGTCGTTATGAGATCAATCTCACAGGGGCCGGTCAGATGGACTCCAAACGCCTCGTGCAGCTCTACTCCGAGGGCACGTTGAATATAATCTCCTCGGAAAGAATAAATACTATGACCGAGATAGCCGTCTATGGCAATCGCCGCGACAATGTGCGCCAAACAGCCGTCGGAATGGAGCGACTGCGCGTTACCGAGATCAAGAATATGCCGATGGCCTTTGGAGAATTGGATATATTGAAGGTCGTCACTTCGCTACCGGGGGTGAAGGCGGCGGGTGAGGTTTCCAGTGGGTTTAACGTGCGAGGCGGCGCCACGGATCAGAATCTGATCCTGTATAACGACGGGACGGTTTTCAATCCCACGCATCTCTTCGGTCTTTTCTCAGCTTTCAATCCCGACATAGTGCGCGATATGGAGCTCTACAAGAGCAGCATTCCGGCAAAGTTCGGAGGTCGCATATCCTCCGTTCTCGACATCCACAATCGCGAGGGCAACAAGAAAGAGTTCGCAGGTTCGGCCAGTATCGGACTGCTCACCAGCCGTATTGCACTCGAAGGGCCCATTTGGAAAGACCGCACATCGTTCATCGTCGGCGGCAGGGCCACCTATTCGGACTGGCTGCTCAATACGCTTCCGGCCAACAGTGACTACAAGGATGGCAAAGCCGGTTTTTGGGATGCCAATGCCACGCTCAGCCATCGCTTCAACGATCACAACAATCTCTTCGTGGATGGCTACTACAGCCAGGATCGTTTCAGTTTCGAGGAGTTCGAGAACTATAAATATCACAACGGGAATGCTTCTCTGAAGTGGCGCCACATATTCAACACACGCCTCTTCGGGGTCTTCTCTGCCGGCTATGATCACTATGACCACACGATTCGCAACGTCGAAAACCCCTGGAGCGCCTATGAACTCGGATTCGGGATAGACCAACTTTTCGGCAAGGCAGACCTGACTCTTCAGCTCAATGGGGGCCACTCTCTGAATTTCGGTCTTAACGTATTGCATTACGATCTGCAGGCGGGCTCCTATTTGCCTTTCGGTGAGAATTCGACAGTACCGCCAGATCGCCTCCCTCACGAAAGAGCCATAGAATCGGCACTCTACATCTCCGACAAATGGACCATCTCCCATCGTTTCGAGGTCGATTATGGGATCCGTTATTCGATGTTCAATACACTGTATCACGGCCCGGAGTTTCGCCTCTCGGCCCGTTATTCCATTTTGGACGACCTTTCGATCAAGGCCGGTGTAAACTCTCTGCGTCAATATATCCACAAGATATCCAATAACACCGTTATGTCGCCCACCGACACCTGGAAGCTCAGCGATCAGAATATTAAACCCCAACGCGGAATTCAGTATGCAATGGGGTTGTTCAAAGATTTCCGGAACCAGTTTATCGAGATTTCGCTGGAGGGTTATTATAAGACAATGAACGACTATCTGGACTACCGCAACGGTGCACAGTTGATTATGAACGACCATCTGGAAAACGACGTGGTCAGCACTCGCGGCAGGGCGTATGGAATAGAACTTATGGTACGACGTACCGAAGGAAAGTTGAACGGTTGGGCCAGTTACACCTACTCTCGTACGGAGTTGCGGCAGGATGATCCCAGCATTCCGCTTCCTGTGAACAACGGTGACTGGTACCCCACAGATTTCGACAAACCCCACGAAATCAAAGTGGTCGGCAACTATCGTTTCACGCACCGGCTGAGCATCTCGCTCAACGCCGAGTATGCGACAGGGCGCCCCATCACTCTTCCGGTCGCCAAATACAACTATGCCGGAGGTGAATATCTCTACTATTCCGACCGCAACAAATACCGTGTGAGCGACTACTTCCGCCTCGATATGTCAATAAACATCGAACCCAGTCACCACCTCACGCTCCTGACACACAGTATGCTCACCTTCGGGGTTTACAACGTCACGGGGCGCAAAAATGCCCATTCGGTCTATTTCAAACAGGAGAATGGAAAGGTTAAAGGTTATAAACTCTCGATCTTCGGCGTACCCATTCCCTATGTGTCTTATAATATTAAATTCTGAGGCGATGAGAAATTATCTGTCATATATTACTGTATCTTTCGCACTCTGTCTGTCGAGTTGCATCACCGAATATGTGCCTCCCACGCTCGATAGCGGAGAGGGCTTGCTCGTTGTGGAGGGTATGATCTGCGACCCTGTCACACGTATTAAGCTCAGTCGAAGTGTCGGGATAGACTCCGAAGGTCACCCTTCTGGCAGGGGGGTCGATGGAGCCCAGGTATGGATCGAAAGCGAGCGCGGAGAGCGCTGGGAGTCGATAGAGCAACAATCGTCGGGCGAATATGTCATAAATATCGAACAGTTGCAACAACAGGATCGTTATCGGCTGCGTATTAGGGTGGACGGTCAGGATTATCAATCCGAATTCCTCTCGCCGCAAAGGACGCCTCCGATTGACGAAATAGACTTCAATGCACACAATGGCTCTTTGCAGGTGCGCCTGAATGTTCACGGAGAAGGAGATCAGTCGCCTTACTATCTGTGGAACTACGAGGAGACCTGGGAGATTCACGCACACCAATATGCCGACTACTATATGGGTCTGTCGCCGGACTCCTACTCTTACATCTCGTTGGGAGAGGCTATTCAAATATCACAAGGCTCATTCACCGATCTAATTTGGCCGTATCCAAATCCCTCTCCTTTTTATTACTGTTGGAAATATGCCAACTCTCAGGAAATTTTGCTTGGCACCAGCGAACGACTTCAAAATAACGAGTTGCGCGACTATGTTCTCTATAACATCGACCTGAGTGACGACCGCATCTCATATCTGTATCGCACACGAGTGACTCAATATGCCATCAGCAAGGATGCCTACTTTTATTTCACCAACCAGAAAAAAAATACGGACGATACCGGTAGTATTTTCTCGCCCATTCCCTCCGAAATGCGCGGCAATATCGTATGTACGACCTCTCCCGACACTCCGGTGATAGGTTTTGTCGAGGTTTCGCAACTTGTTGAGAGGGAGGAGTATTTTCAGACAGGGGGAAACGCGCCATACATCAACCCGAATCACATTTGTCGGGTCGAAACCAAACTCGATCCAATAATAGAAGAGAACTTGGAGTTTGCCTTTTATCTGTTCCGTTTCGAACCCAGAAGTGGGGATGCCTCCTGGACAAATATAGACTGTATAGACTGCCGCCGCCTTGGGGGACAGAAACGGCGACCCGACTATTGGCCCAATGATCACATATAAAAATGGTTATGAAAAAAGCACTTTCACTGATTATATCCTCTTTCTGCACTCTGTTCGTTTGGGCAAGTGAGGGCGAGCGACTCTATATCCAGACCGACAAGGAGAATTATCTGGCCGGAGAACTGGTGTGGATGAAGCTTATCACCACCTCGGACGAGGGTTTGCCTTCTTCATTGAGCAGGGTGGGATATGTGGAACTGGTGGATGAAACCCAGATTCGTGTGAAGACTCGAATAGACCTCACAGGGGGTGTCGGCAGTGGTACTATCGTGCTTCCCTCTTCTCTGCACGGCGGATATTATCGTTTGGTCGGCTACACCCGTTATATGCGTGGCGAAGGGCCGGCTGTGTTCTTTGAGAAATGGATCGGGGTTATCAATCCCCTGTCGGGCGAAGTCTCTCGCGGCAATCCCCAACTCCCGCTGCCTGAGGTTCGGCAAGGTATGCCCATCGGTAATTCACTGACCATCTCCGGTGGCAATGCTACTTATTCTCCCCGTAGCCAGGTGCGCCTCTATTTGAGTGACATTCCTCTGGATATCCATACGCTGTCGGTGTCGGTAGTGAGCCCCGACCTGTTAAATCGCCTCCCTGTCTCGAAACTTGGTAACTGGAAGAAAGAGTTGCCGGCCAACTCGCTCACTGAAGGACGAGGCAACTACCAAGCAGAGTATGAGGGTCAGGTCATCACAGGAAAAATCATCTCTACCCAAACGGGAGAGCAGACCTACTCTCCGGATATCATACCTATGGTAGCATTTCCGGGTAATGGGATCAATTTGTTCACCGGAAAAGCCTACGAAGATGGTCGGGTCGTATTTTCCACGACCCGTACCACCGGCTTAGAGGAGATCGCAACCACTATGCAGGCCCACCCGAACGCTTCCTACCGCATAGACCTGGATGATCCTTACACTCCTGAAGATCTCTCTCAAGAAACTCCTTCCTTCCCTATCGATGAAATCGACAAACAGGCCCTGCTACGTCAGAGTCTCGCTCTTCAACTTCAATACACTTATGTTGGCGATTCACTGAACGTCTACCGACCGGTTGCCACCCAGTTTTTCGACAAGCCCGACCAGACCTATCTTATGAAGGAGTGGACTCGATTCGCCACTATGGACGAGGTTGTGACCGAATATGTCAAACAGTTACGCTTCACTCGCAACGATGGCCAGCGCTATCTATCGGTTATCAGCAAAGATTTCGGTATCGACCAAACCCATACACTTGTTTTGCTCGACGGGATTCCGATCATAGACCACGAAATAATTTACCGATATAATCCACTATTGTTGAGCCGTATCGATGTGTACTACGACAAGTTCGCATTTGGGAAAACCATTTTCAACGGCATAGTAGCCTTCCATACCGAGCACAACTCTTATCCCGAATTGCAACCCGACCAGTTCACTCAAATACTGTCCTATCCTCCTATCCAGCCTCACAGGCGATTCTACTCTCCCGACTACTTCGACGACGAACAACGCTCCAGCCACCTTCCCGACTATAGACACACACTATATTGGGATGCCGATCTCCGGGCGGACCAGTGGGGCAGGGCCCAGATTTCGTTCTTCACTTCCGATCTCAAGGGTGAATATCAGGTACTGGTTGAAGGATTGACCGCCCAGGGTGAGCCCCTGTCGGCCGTTTACACTTTTCAGGTCAGATAACCTCCTCGCCTTGAAGGGTTGCAGAGGAGCAGGATGTGATCTTCACGCGAACATAGTCGCCGATTTTATGGTCGGCGCCAACCTTTGAGGAGCGCGGAATGACCACGACTTTATTTTGTGAGGTGCGTCCGAAAACTTTCTCCACCGAACGCTTGCTCGCCCCCTCGACCAAAATCTCGAACTCCTTGCCGACGTCGCGCTTGTTGCTGGCCAACGAGAGTTCGTTTTGTAAATCAATGATTTGCGTCAGTCGCGCAGTCTTGACCTCTTCCGGTACATCGTCGGGCATTGCCTTAGCGGCAACGGTATCCGGTCGCTCGGAGTATTTGAACATAAACGCGAATTCATAGCCCACCTCCCTCATCAATGACAGCGTAGCTTCGTGATCTTCAACGGTTTCACTGCAAAAACCGGCGATCACATCGGTCGAAATCGCACAGTCGGGCATCGCACGCCGAATCGCCGCAATGCGGTCGAGATACCATTCCCGCGTATATTTCCGGTTCATTTTCTCCAGTATCCGGCTACTTCCCGATTGCGCCGGCAAGTGAATGGCACGACAAATGTTAGGCATCCCCGCCATCGTTTCCAGCAGCTTGTCGCTTATATCCTTAGGGTGCGATGTTGCGAACCTCACCCTCAGCTGCGGACTCACTTCAGCCACCTGCTTCAATAACTCAGGAAAATACACCCGGCCTCCTTTTCCCGAAGCGTTCCACGAATACGAATTCACATTCTGACCCAGCAGCGTAACTTCCTTATAACCAGCGTTAAACAGTTCGCCAACTTCGCGCAGTATCGTTTCCGGGTCACGGCTCCGTTCTCTGCCACGGGTATATGGCACCACGCAGTACGAGCAGAAATTGTTACAGCCACGCATTATCGACACGAACGCACTCACCCCTGCCCCATCCAGCCTGACCGGTGAGATTTCTGCATAAGTTTCCTCCTTCGAAAGTTCTGTATTGATGCCGCGACCACCCTCCTCGGCCTCCTTCACCAGCAACGGCAGCGAACGATAAGAATCGGGCCCCGCGATAATATCCACTGCCGGTCGCTGCTCCAAAATACCTTCTCTCAGCCGCTCGGCCATACAACCCACCAGCCCGATGATCATTCCCTTGCGACGCCGCTTCAGCGCCCCCAGCTCGTCCAATCGGTGCCAGATCCGTTGCTCGGCATTATCGCGTATCGAGCAGGTATTCAATAGTATAATATCCGCCTCTGCCACCGAATCTGCCGCCACGAATCCCCCCGTCGCTACCAGTATAGCCATCAGCGTCTCGCTATCGACCACATTCATCTGGCAGCCGTAAGTCTCGATCCAAACCCTGCGCATCACATCTCCTTCATCTCTGAGAACGACCGGAAGCCTTCGCCCAGTGTTTCGTTGGCATCGACCACGACCACAAACATCTGAGGATCGATATCCTTTAGTCGCCTTTTTACACGAACGATCTCCCGACGTGGAACCACCAAGAATATCATATCCCGTTCACCGCCGGTATAGAGGCCCGAACTTTTGATCAATGTACCGCTACGATCAAGGTCACGAATAATAAACTCGCGAATCGCCTCCTGTTTCTTGCTGATTATGAACAGCACCTTCTCGTGATGTAAGCCGTCCACGACAACATTTATGGTTTGCGCCGAAATGTAAATCGTTAGCAATGAGTATAATGGCAATGTCGGACTCTCACCGTGCAGTCCCACCAGTACCACAATTCCGCACACCACCACAAACGCGTCGGCGATCATTACGCCGGTCGAAAACCGCAATCCTGCGAACTTCTGCAACAGCATCCCGATGATGTCCGTTCCGCCTGTCGTAGCTTGCGTTCTCACCACGATCCCCACCCCCGCACCGATCAAAATACCTCCGAAAATCGAAGCCAGGATTAAATCGCCGCTTAAATCCACAATCGCCGGATCGACTATGTGGGGTAACACGAGCATCAGCAGTGGCGTGATCAGCGAGGCGAACACCGTCCTTGCGCCGAACACCGGCCCAAAAACCGCAAACCCTATGAGTAGTAGCGGTATGTCCATCATATATCCGAACCATCCTTGGGGAATGGTCGGAAAAATTTCGTGTAAAATAGTACTCATCCCCCAGATTCCGCCGGGAGTAATTTTATAAGGGTACATAAAGAGAATGAACCCCAGAGACATCACGGTACAGCCCACGACGATGACCAGCCACGACGACCACCATCGCCACGACCGGACATCGTCCCGAACAAGTTTATTTAGATTATTCGCCACAGGTGCCTGGTTCGCAGCTGCAATCTCCTCCCTCCTCACATCCGCAGGAGCAGGCACCCTCACCTCCACCACCTGCGAATCCTTGCAGGTCTTCGGGAGTGAGTTCGCGTACGTCTTCTATTTTTCCGCTGAAGTTGAGCGTTTTACCTGCCATCGGATGGTTGAAATCCATCGTAACTACCTCTGCTACAGCCACAACTCGACCCAGCAGTCTGTTGCCCTGGTTGTCGGCCATCGGTATCATATTGCCCACTTCCAGCAGACCGGGTTCAACGGCACCGTTCACCTCGAAGACATTCTTGGGAATCTCCACCACTGCTTCCTTGATCATTTCGCCGTAGCCATCAGTCGGTGAGAGCGTAAATTTGAATTCGTCGCCCGGCTGCATACCTGCAATCGCTTCTTCGAATTTCGGCAACAGCATCCCCATCCCATAGGCGAATTTCAGGGGTTGTCCGGGCTTCGACTGGTCGGCGATTTTGCCATCTACTTCGAGTTTGTAATCGAGTGCAACGAATGTGTTTTCTGAGATTTTCATAGTTTTAAAAATATTTAAGTTATTATTCCAAGTTCCAGGTACATACTAAATTACGGTCTCCCCATCCGGCATCTATCTTGGATACGTAAGGGAAGAATTTCGAGACCTTCGACCACGGGGCGGGAAATGCGGCTTCGGCCCGCGAGTAACTATGCGGCCACTCTCCTGCGATTTCAGCAGCCGTGTATGGTGCATTAATCACAATATCGGGCTTCGTTGCACACTCTTTCTTTATGGCCACCATTGCCTCCACAAATCTGTCCATCTCGTCTTTGCTTTCGCTTTCGGTGGGTTCGACCATAAACGTATCACGCACCGGAAACGAGAGTGTCGGCGCGTGAAAACCATAGTCCATCAATCGGCGTGCCACGTCGGCGACTTCCACCCCGTAATCGCGCTTGAAGTTTTGCAGATCGAGTATCATTTCGTGACCCACCCGTCCGTTCTCGCCACTGTAAAACGTGCGGAATTCGCTCTCTATTGCTTTTGCCATATAGTTGGCGTTCACGATCGCCATCTCCGTTGCAGCACGCATTCCTCTCTCCCCCAGCATCTTAATATAGCCATAGGTTATCGGCAACAGCATCGCACTTCCATATGGCGACGAGGCCACGGCCGTGATCCCGTCGCTTCCACCCACCTCTACTATCGAATGCGTAGGCAGGAATGCTGTCAAATGCGCGGCCACACACACGGGCCCAACGCCAGGACCCCCTCCACCGTGTGGCATCCCGAAAGTTTTGTGCAGGTTAAGGTGACACACGTCCGCGCCGATATATCCCGGATTGGTCAGGCCCACTTGCGCATTCATATTCGCTCCGTCCATATAGACTTGCCCTCCTGCATCGTGCACCGCATCTACAATTTCCCTTATCCGGCTCTCGAACACACCGTGGGTAGAAGGATATGTCACCATCAGCCCGCACAGCTCCGTCGCGTGCTCTTCGATGCGCGCCTTTAGGTCCTGCACGTCTATATTTCCTTTCTCGTCCGTTGCCACAGCCACGATCTTCATCCCTGCCATCGCTGCCGAGGCGGGGTTCGTTCCGTGGGCCGAAGCAGGGATCAGGATCACGTTCCGATAGCCCTGTCCGCGACTTTGGTGATATGCCCTGATTATCATCAAGCCGGCATATTCACCCGCCGCACCGGAATTCGGTTGCAATGTGCAGGCGGCCATTCCGGTAATCGTCGCAAGGTCTTTTTCAAGTTCGGCGATCATTTCCAGATAGCCTTCCACCTGATCTGCCGGCGCAAAAGGGTGTATGTTCTCGAATCCGGCCAGCGACAGTGGCATCATCGAGGCCGCCGCATTGAGTTTCATCGTGCAGGAGCCCAAAGGTATCATTCCGTTTGCCAGCGATATATCTCTGAGTTCCAACCTCTTGATGTATCTCATCAGTTCTGTTTCGCTCCTGTAGTTGCGAAAAACGCTTTCGGTCAAAATTTCGCTCTTACGCCTCAATGCCGCCACCGAGAACTCGCGGCGCGTCTTCACCTCCACATTTTTCGGCGCCTTGACTCCCATTGCGGCGGCAAAAATCGCCACCACATCCCTCACCTCGTCGGCCGTCGTCAATTCATCGAAACTCAGGCGCACCCGATTGCCCGCCGGTGGATAGAAAAAGTTGATTCCCTGCTCTTCGGATTCTTGCTTTATCACCGAAACCTCGGCCTCCACCTCCAGCGTATCGAAAAAGTTTTCCGAAGCCAACTCATAGCCCATTGCCTTGAGAGCTTCTGCGGCGGAGCAAGTGTGGTCATAAATATGTTGCGCTACTCTCTTCAACCCCTCTGCTCCCTGATACACAGCGTAAAATCCCGCCATCGAAGCCACCAGTGCCGATGCCGTGCAGATGTTCGATGTTGCCCTTTCTCTTTTAATATGTTGTTCGCGCGTCTGCAAAGACATCCTCAACGCCTTGTTTCCCAACCTATCCACCGACACACCTATGATTCTCCCCGGCATCGAACGCTTAAATGCCTCACGTGTAGCAAAATAGGCAGCACTCGGCCCTCCGAAGCCCATCGGTATTCCCCAACGTTGGGTCGAACCCACGGCAATGTCGGCCCCCCACTCCCCTGGCGAGCGCAACACTGCCAGTGCCACCACGTCCGCCACCGCCGTAACCAGTGCTCCTACCTCGTGAGCTCGCACTGTAAAAGTTTCATAATCACGCACATCACCGTTCGCAGCGGGGTATTGAACTATTGCCCCGAACTCGCGTCCGCTGAACTCATAATTCGCAAAATCATCGCTAACTATCTCTATCCCAAAAGGTTCCGAGCGAGTCAGCAATACATCCAGAGTCTGAGGAAAGATATTTTCATCCACAAACAACACGTTCCGTCCCGCAGCAACAGCTTCTTTCGACCTCAACGTCAGCATCATAGCCATCGCTTCGGCGGCGGCGGTACCTTCGTCCAACAGTGAACAATTCGCTATTTCGAGCCCTGTCAGCGACACGACGGCCGTCTGGAAGTTGAGCAGGGCTTCAAGCCTTCCTTGCGAAATTTCGGCCTGATATGGGGTATATGAGGTGTACCAAGCGGGATTCTCGAAGACGTTTCGCATTATCACCGCCGGAGTCCACGCCGGATAGTATCCCATCCCGATCAAAGAGCGCGCCTGCCTGTTCCGCGCTGACAACTCGGCAATATGCGCAGCAAACTCGGTCTCGCTCATTCCCTCTGAGGGCAACGCAAGTGGTTTTTTGAGGCGTATGTTCGCCGGAATCACCTCTCCCATAAGCTCTTCGACGCTTTCCACGCCGATCACTTCGAGCATCTCTTTCAACTCTTTGTTTTCCATTTCTTTCAATACTTAAAGCTGCTTCCGCCTATAAATTCTCTCAGGATCGACGTTGGCGGAATTTCGTCGTCAGGTATGGTAGAAAAGAAGTCCAACAGCTTCAAAAGCCTCTGAGCTTCACCATATTCGGGTATGTTATTAGGCACGCTCCTCAGCAGCGGCACCACGTAATTTTTCAGCACCGGTAGCTCGTAGAACAGCGAGGAGTTGAACATCACGTCGGCATTCTCCTGGAACGGGAAGATATATTTCTCCTCACCCCGCCTCACGCTTTGCCACCGCCGTAGTGTTGCCGAGGCGTCCGACCCGCGCATCACCGAATCTCTCACCATCCTGCGTATCAGCCTGTTATCTGTCGTCGGAATTCGCGAAAGATTGTCCATCGCAATGCTCGTCAGCGCCGACAGATAGATCCTGAATTTCAGATCGTCGCTCAGTGATTCGGTAAGCCGTGGGTTCAGCGCGTGTATTCCCTCCACGATCAGGATGCTCCCCTCACCCAGTTGCAACGGCGCCTCGTGCCACATTCGCTTGCCGGTAATGAAGTCGTAGTGCGGCACCGCGATGATCTCTCCCGCCACCAGTGCGCGCAAATGTTCGTTGAACGTCGCGTGGTCTATAGCGTCGAACGATTCGTAATCGTACTCGCCGTTGGCATCTCGCGGGGTCTTTTCTCGCTCCACAAAGTAGTCGTCCAACGACACGAGCACAGGGGTCATCCCCAGCACCCTCAACTGTATTCCCAGCCTCTTTGCCGTGGTAGTCTTTCCGCTCGACGAGGGGCCCGACATCAGCACCAGTTTCGTGCCGTGAAGCAGACTGGTCTCATAAATCGTGTCGGCTATGCTTGCAAGTTTCTTTTCGTGGAAGCTTTCGGCAATTTTTATCAGGTCGCTGGTTTCGCCGGCAGCAATTCGTTGGTTGAGTTGCCCGATGTTGGAGACCCCCACGATTCCCACCCAGGCGTTGTACTCCTGAAACACATCGAACATCTTCTGCTGCGGCACCATCTTGTTTAGCACCGTGGGGTCTGTCCGCTTGGGCACCGCTATGTACATACCTTTATAATATGGCCTCAAATCGTACAACCCAAGATAGCCGGTCGAGGGAGCCAATGCGCCATAGAAATAGCCGACCGTATCCCCAAGCGTGTAGAGCGAAACATAGAGCCTCGGCCGCGTCTCCAGCAGTGCGATCTTGTCCTCATAACCCAGTCGTGCATACTTCTCTCTCGCCTCGTCATAGAGAATCTTGTCGTGCTCTATGGGCATATCCGCCGCAACGATCTCCGCTACGCGCACCTTTATCGCCTCTATCATCTCCGCCGTAACATCCTCTATTCCCGATATTTCCGAGTAATATCCCCTTGACACCGAATGCCTTATGTAAAATTTCCGCTCTGGCCACAGATCGTGTACCGCCTTATTGAGTATGAAGAACAGCGTCCTCTCATACACCCTGCTCCCTTCGAAATGGGTAATATCAATGAATCTCACCGACGATGGCTCGAACAGTATGTACGTGAGCTCCTTGATCTTGTTGTTCACATAAGCCGCCAGCGGACGCCGCTCGCCTTCAAGCCCCACTTTATGCGCAATCTCCAACACCGACGTTCCCTGATCCACCTGGATTTCGTGGCCGGTGTTCTCGCAGATTATTCGTATTTTTTTCATATTTTTTTGCCGGTGTAAAGATACTCATTATATTTGCTCGGTAAAAGCAATTATAAATAATTATGAAGACAAAACTGTTTTTGATTTGTGCATTTGTGATCACTTGCACTCTGTTTACCGGTTGCGAAAAGGACGAGACGACAGGTTCGACCCAAATTGTACTGCCCGGCCTTAATGGCGAATATGACGACGCTCGCGTGACGATGACAGATTACGGAGAGAGCGATGTCAAGGGTCTCTATGTGACCCACCTCTATTTCGAGATGTTCTCGACAAAGAATTCTAAGATGCATTTGAACATCAGTCTCCTCACTTTCCACAACTCCAAGGCGTTCACTCCGGGCACCTACACATTCCCCTCGACGGGAACAGGCACTGCCACGTGTCAGATTATGGAGAGCACCAACGGCTCCATCGGGAGCGGTATCGGTGGCAGTGGCAGAGCAATCTCCGGCAAGGTAACTATTGCGGTTTCGGGCAGTAACTACACAATTACTTTCGATAACACGGTCGTACATTTTTTCGAGGGAGATATGGAGCCACTCTCTTTTGTCTACAAGGGAACAGTGGAGGATCTGGGAGAGTTCTCGGGCGTGGGCGATGCCACAAATCCCGAATATCCCGGCCGCAGTACCATCGAGGAGACGGTCAGCGGAACAAAGTTTCCCTATATGGATATGAGGATACAGTACGCAGGAGTTTTCGATAATATCCATCGCAACACTGTAAGTTTGATTACGGAGGTAAACGGAATCTATTGCGAGATAAATCTCGATCTCTACTCCGACACCCGTGATGTGAGCGGTACTTATATCGATATTCAGAGTACGGGCGGTCTTGTTGCAGGTACTTTTACCGGAGGAGTGTCGATGAGGACCGCCGACAGTGCTCAGAACGTGGGTTTCGAAAACGGCAAAGTGACTGTAGCCGAGTCGGGTGGCATATACACCATTACGCTGGAGGATGTTACCGGTGTGAACGGGGAGATGATATTAAACGGAACCTACACGGGCATCTGCTCCTATCTATACGAATAATATGAAGAAACTTATAGTTATTGTAGCCGCCATAGTAGTTTTCGTCGGCTGCAACCATTCGCCTCATCAGGAACGCATCGTGATCATCTCCACGAATGACATCCACTCTTCGATCGACAACTTCCCCCGTCTTGCCACCCTTGTCGAGCAACTTCGGGCTGAGAATCCCGATCAGGTTTTACTCTTCGATGCGGGCGACCGTTGGACAGGCAACCCTTTTGTGGATATCGCCGAGCGGCCTCTTTCGCCTGTTATCGAGTTGATGAACGAGCTTGGTTACGATCTTGCCACCCTTGGTAACCACGAGTTCGACTGGGGCCAGCCACTACTTCGCGAACGTATAGACGAGCTCTCCTGTCCTGTTATCTGTGCCAATATCGAGTCCGCTAACTCCGAACTGGGTTTTATTCCGCCCTATGCCATCGTGGAGATGAACGGTATCAAGATGGGGGTCGTGGGCCTCGTGACCAACTTCAATCAATTCAACCGCCCCGAAGGCAAGGTCGAACACTTCGACAGCCTCACCTTTCCCGACGTTTATAGGTCTGCTGCCAGATATCGTTGGTTGGCAGACAGTTGCGATCTTTTCGTGGGCCTCACTCATATTGGTCATCGTAACGACCTTACCCTTGCCAAGAACCTTCCCAGCCTCGACTTAATTATCGGCGGCGACTCCCACACTGTTGTCGATGAACCTGTTATGGTTGGTCAGACTCTTGTCACTCAGGCCGGTAGCAAATTGGCTTATGCCGGCATCACCACCATCACCCGCAACGGCGAGAACTTCTCCATAGATAATCACCTTGTCTCCCTCGATACCATCGCTGCCGCGCCGTACTTTCAACGAATGCTCGACCAGATCAACAATAACCCCACCCTACTCGCTCCCGTCGGCGAGACTGCCTCTGCTTTCGATGGTCGCGGGGTCGATAACCTCGTTACCGACGCTATTCGGGCCGAGATGCAGGCGGACGTTGCGCTTTACCACTCCGGCGGTATCCGTATCGACACTCTTTCGGGCCCCGTCAGCATAGCCGACCTCCACAAGATAGAGCCGTTCATTTCGGAAATCTACACCGTTTCGATGACTCCCGGCCAGCTAAAAGGTCTGCTCCTCGGCACTTTCAACGGTACCGACGGCCGTATGGCCCACCACGCCGACATTCTTCCTTCCGGCCTTCATTACACTTTCCTCACCGACGAATCGGGCGAGGCGACCGATGTTATCCTGAGCTTGCCGTCCAAACCGCTTTATCTTGTCGCCGTTCCCGACTACCTCTTTAAAAATTATCCGTTCGATCCGGCACTCGGCCCCATCCAGACCGGCCGCCTCGTCACCGACATCCTACGCGATTACATCACTTCCCATACCCCCGTCGAACCCGATAATGAAAGACGCATTGTAATTGAATAATTTTTCGTATCTTTGTCGCCCAAGTGTCTAATTTTTTTACATTAACGAGCGATTGCATCGCAAACCTGTAACACAATGAGTAACAACACACAAGCAGCCGTGGCTAACGAGAACTTCGATTGGGCGGCTTACGAAAGCGGTTCCGCAATTTACGACAAATCCAAAGAAGAGATCACAAAAGAGTACGATGACACTCTCTCCAATATCGTTGAGGGTGAGGTAGTTGAAGGTACGGTCATCGGTCTGAACAAGCGCGAAGCCGTGGTGAACATCGGCTACAAAAGCGAGGGCGTGATCCCCATCACAGAATTCCGCTACAACCCTGAACTCGCTGTAGGTGAGAAGGTTGAGGTATTCGTAGAGAGCGCCGAAAACAAAAAAGGCCAGTTGATCCTTTCGCACAAGAAAGCTCGCCAGCTAAAGAGCTGGGACAGAGTCAATCAGGCGATGGACAACGACGAAATTATCAAGGGTTACGTCAAGTGCCGCACTAAGGGCGGTATGATCGTCGATGTGTTCGGTATCGAGGCTTTCTTGCCTGGTTCTCAGATAGATGTGAAGCCCATCAGAGACTACGATATCTATGTCGATAAGACGATGGAGTTCAAGGTAGTGAAGATCAATCCCGAATACCGCAACGTGGTCGTATCTCATAAAGCGCTGATAGAAGCCGAGTTAGAGCAACAAAAGAAAGAGATCATCGGCAAGCTCGAAAAAGGTCAGATCCTCGAAGGAACTGTCAAGAACATAACATCTTACGGTGTGTTCATCGACTTGGGCGGCGTCGATGGTCTTATTCATATAACCGACCTGAGCTGGGGTCGCGTTACACATCCCGAAGAGGTCGTGGAACTCGACCAGAAGCTTAACGTCGTGATCCTCGATTTCGACGAGGACAAAAAGCGTATTGCCTTGGGTCTTAAGCAGTTAGCCCCTCATCCTTGGGATGCTCTGCGCAAAGACCTCAAGGTGGGTGACAAGATCAAGGGCAAGGTCGTCGTGATGGCCGATTATGGCGCATTCGTCGAAGTCGCTCCTGGCATCGAGGGCCTGATCCACGTTTCGGAAATGAGCTGGAGCCAGCACCTGCGCTCGGCACAGGACTTTATGAAAGTGGGCGACGAGATCGAAGCCGTGATCCTTACGCTGGATTATGACGACAGGAAAATGTCGCTGGGTACCAAGCAGTTGGCAGCTGATCCGTGGGAAGGTATCGAACAACGCTACCCCATCGGCAGCGTCCATACTGCCAAGGTGCGCAACTTCACCAACTTCGGCGTGTTCGTTGAAGTGGAAGAGGGTATCGACGGTTTGATCCATATCAGCGACCTGAGCTGGACAAAGAAGATCAAACACCCCGCAGAATTCACCCAAATCGGTGCTGATATCGACGTAGTGGTGCTGGAAATCGACAAAGAAAATCGTCGTTTGAGCTTGGGTCACAAACAGTTGGAAGAAAATCCCTGGAACCAGTTCGAGAATCAGTTCACCGTGGATAGCGTTCACGATGGCAAAATCACCGAACTGAACGACAAGGGTGCCGTGGTTTCTTTGGCAGAAGACGTAGAAGGGTTCGCACCTGCACGCCAGCTCACCAAGGAAGATGGTTCTACCCCGAAAGTCGGCGATACTCTGCCGTTTAAGGTTACGGAGTTCTCCAAGGGGACCAAGCGCATAATCCTTAGCCACGTTCGTACTTATGACGACGCAAAACGCGCTGCCGAAACTGCCGTGAAAGCCGAACGTAAAGCTGAAGCCGATCACGCATCGGCATCGGTCAAGAAGGTGAACGCATCGGTGGAAAAAACAACCTTGGGTGACCTTTCGGCATTGGTCGAACTGAAAGCCAATATGGAAGAGGCTGAAGCCAAGCCGGTTGAAGCGAAACCCAAGAAAGCTCCGGCCAAGAAAGCCGCTGCAAAAACCGAACCTACTGACGAGCCTGCTGAAGAATAGTGCGCTTCGAGGTTACCATACTCGGTAACGGCTCGGCGTCGCCTTCGGTAACGCGTCACCCCTCTGCTCACGCGCTAAATGTGCGTGAGCAGTTTTTTTTGATCGACTGCGGAGAGGGCACCCAAGAGCGATTACTAAGAGCAGGTGTCTCGCCATTAAAACTTAACGCAGTGTTCATAAGCCATATCCACGGTGACCACATATTCGGGCTAATCCCTCTGATGGCAAGCTTAGCGATGGCCGGTAAGCAGACTCCGTTGCAAATTTCGGGGCCTCCTGCGCTCGAAAGGTTGCTCGATTTTTTCACTCGCGACTTCGGATTACAACTCTCCTTTCCACTACAGTTTACCCCGATAGATACCACTAAGCACCGGCTCGTTCACGAGAACACATCGATGGAGGTTTGGTCTGTGCCGTTGCGTCATCGAGTACCCGCAACCGGCTATCTGTTTCGTGAGAAGCAGGATCCGGTCGGAACCATACCGCGCTCGTATGCCTATTTAAGTGACACTATGCCGTCAGCGAAGGCTGCGGAATTAATTCAAGGAGTCGATTTGTTATACCACGAAGCGACTTTTGCCGACACCGAACGCCATCTGGCGCGCAAGACCGGCCACTCTACCGCCACTCAGGCCGCAAAAATTGCACTCAAGGCCGGCGCAGGAAAACTCTTGCTGGGCCACTTTTCCACGCGGTATAAGGATCTCGAACTTATTCAAAACGAGGCCCGCACAATCTTCCCGGAAACCTATATTGCCACCGAAGGCACCACTTTCGGGATTCCGGTCGTTAAGAAATAGCAAAATCGTGCCGATTTTTTCAATTTTTGTGTCTTTTTAGAACACTCTGTTGGTCATTTTTGCTATCTTTGGTGCACCAAAAGACCAACTCAAAAATGAAAAAACTCTATACGGCTGCGCCGCTATTAGCGGCCATTACTTTTGTGGGCTGCTCATACGAAAAACCACTCCGATCTACCGAAAATCCCGTTGAATTTCGAGCCTCAATCAATCCCACCACACGAGCCAATGGAACAAGTTGGGAAACGAGTGACGAAATCGGCATATTTATGCTTCCTGGCGACGGCTCCAACGTGAAGCATATCCATACAGGCGAAGGGTTTTTCTCAGCCGATGACCAACCGCTATACTATCCCAAGGATGGTTCGGCTGTTGATTTTGTGGCATATTATCCCTACAGCGAGGAGATTGACGAAAGCCTCTATCCCATCGACATCACCGATCAAAGTGAACCTGCAGAGATAGATTTTATGTATTCTAACAACGCAGAAAACTACACTTCAGGGGTTCCGTTCCTGCAATTCCACCACCAACTGGCGCGGCTCGTGCTGAGCATCACTGCTGCAGAAGACGACTCTCTGGAAGGGCTCGCAGGAACGATCAAGGGACTGAAAACTGCAGGCACGTACAACCTCTCTACCGGAACCCTGTCACGGACCAACGATAGCGAGGCCGACATCGAGATGAGGATAGTTTCGACAACCGAACAAGTCGTCACATTGGAAGCTATCGTACTGCCTGAAAGCGATTTAGATTTCACTATCGACTTCACTTTTATAGACGGCTCCACCGCGACCCTTCCGATGACCGATGTTGCATATTCTAAGGGTTACGCCTATACCTATAACGTCTCCATCAGCGCTCAAGCCAAGGCTGTGGTAATCGACAATACCGACATTGTGGGTTGGATCGACGGTGGAAGCAGCGATCACGAAATAGAGAAAAAGCCCAATGGCAGTGGCACAGGTGAGTCTGAGGTATATTATTTGGAGACTTTCGGCACCGATAACGTCTACGCCTCGAAGCCAACGCTCGAAGCGTTCACCGGTTGGAGCAGCGGTGTTGCCGGCGTGAGCTACGTCAATTCAGGAAGCACCGCAGTGAATATTCGTTCGCAATCGGCCACTCCAACCAACCCCTATATGTGTTTTCCGCCACAAGTTGTTAGCGATCTCTCTATAGAGGAGTTACCCGCAAGCTATTCGGATATCGTTTTTTCGTGTGAACTGTTTTGTTCGTCCGGTTCGCTATCCAATCCCGTAAGATTTTTCGCCAATGGCACCGAGGTCTTTACGGATAGCCCCTCAACACTTACAGGCACGCCGGCACACGTCTCTTTAGAGCTGCCTGACGGCACCACTTCGATTCGGTTTGTGGTAGATCTCACTTTATCGCCAACGACCACCGTAAATGTCGATAATATTCAGTTGGAGGGCATCGCGGCAGATTAGACGGCTCCTTTTCCGTGGCAGTTCTTGTATTTTTTGCCCGACCCGCAAGGACAGGGGTCGTTACGACCGACCTTCTTCTCCACCTGAACGGGCATCGGCTTACCTTTGTCGCCGGAACCGGCAGCACGAGCCGCCTCCATACGAGAAGCGTGCAGGCGATTGACATCCACCTGGTTACGTTCGCGTTGCTGCTGCAGACCAGCCGCGTCACCAGGAGTACCGGCACGAACGGGAATGAAGCTCTTGTTCACGATGGCCAACACCTCGCCATTGATTTTACCCAACATCTTTGAGAACAGGCCGAACGACTCGAACTTATAGATCAACAGCGGGTCTTTCTGCTCGTAAGTGGCGTTCTGCACACTTTGGCGCAACTCGTCCATCTCACGCAGGTGCTCACGCCAATTGTCATCTATAGTAGTGAGCATCACGAGCTTGGCAAACTGCTTGTAAATTTCGTTGCAGTCGGTTTCGTAGGTTTTCTTCAAATCGACAGAGACGTTGTAGCCCAGTGTGCCGTTGGTGATGGGAATGCGGATGTTTTCGTACATCGCGCCCTGATCCTTGTAAACCTTGGAGATGATGGGACGGGCAACCTGAGCCACGGCCTGAGCGCGACGTTCGTAAGCGTTGCGTATATCGCTGACAATAAGCTCGGTAAGCTCTTTTTTATTAGTCCCTTTGAAAGCCTGCTCGTCGAACGACGGATGGACGGCGACAAGACGGATCAACTCGAAGCTAACCTCCTCGAAGTCGGCATCGGCGTAGTTTTCAACGAACTCCTCGGTGAAATCCCACATTATATTATTGAGATCCAACTCGATACGCTCGCCGAACAGTGCGTGGCGACGACGAGTGTAGATGACCGTACGCTGAGAGTTCATCACGTCATCGTATTGCAAGAGGCGCTTACGGATTCCGTAGTTGTTCTCCTCAACCTTCTTTTGCGCGCGCTCGATCGCACTCGACATCATCTTGGCCTGGATCACCTCGCCCTCTTCGAGCCCCATACGGTCCATCATACCGGCAATGCGCGCCGAGCCGAAAAGACGCATAAGATCATCCTCCAAAGAGACAAAGAATTGCGACGATCCGGGGTCACCCTGACGACCCGCGCGCCCACGCAACTGCCTATCGACGCGGCGACTCTCGTGACGTTCGGTACCGATGATCGCAAGCCCCCCCGCAGCCTTCACTTCCGGCGAAAGCTTGATGTCGGTACCACGACCCGCCATATTGGTCGCAATAGTCACCTGACCTGCGTGGCCCGCTTCGGCAACTATCTGAGCCTCAAGTTGATGTTGTTTAGCATTGAGCACGTTATGTTTGATTCCGCGAAGCTTGAGCATTCGGGAGAGGAGTTCGGAAATCTCGACAGAGGTCGTACCTACCAGAACCGGACGGCTCTCGGTAACAAGACGTGCAATCTCATCGATAACAGCATTATACTTCTCGCGCTTGGTCTTATATATAAGGTCTTCGCGGTCATCGCGGATAATTGGACGGTTGGTGGGAATGACGATAACGTCCAACTTGTAGATATCCCAGAACTCGGCCGCCTCGGTCTCGGCAGTACCGGTCATACCCGCAAGTTTGTGATACATACGGAAATAGTTCTGGAGAGTGATCGTCGCAAAGGTCTGCGTGGCGGCCTCGACCTGAACGCGTTCCTTTGCTTCGATGGCCTGATGGAGACCGTCGGAATAACGGCGACCGTCGAGAATACGACCGGTCTGCTCATCGACGATCTTGACTTTGTTGTCCATCACGACGTACTCGACGTCCTTTTCGAACATACTGTATGCCTTAAGCAACTGATTTACAGTGTGTACCCGTTCGGTCTTGATGGAGTAGTCGTTCACTATCTTGTCCTTGCGTTCGGCCTTCTCTTCAGGTGACGCGTCGGCTGCCTCCAGCGAGGCAATCTCCGAGCCGATGTCGGGCAACACGAAAAATCCCTCCTCCTTGAACGTACGCGACAGGTTTTCGTGACCCTTGTCGGTGAGTTCCACCGAGTTGAGTTTCTCGTCGATAACAAACCACAGATCGTCCGTAATTTCGGGCATCCGCTTGTTGTTGTCAGCCATATAGGTGTTCTCGGTCTTTTGAAGCAACGTGCGCACACCCGTTTCGCTGAGGAATTTGATCAACGGCTTGTACTTTGGCAACCCTTTGTGGGCGCGTAGGAGCAGCACTCCCGCCTCGTCCATCTTGCCCTCACCGAACAGGCGGCGCGACTCTGAGACAAGTTTTGTGACCTCGGCCTTTTGCAGATTATAGAGTTGTTCGATGGGAGTGCGGTAGTCGTCGAACAGCTGATCGTCGCCCTTAGGCACCGGACCGGAGATGATCAGTGGAGTTCGAGCGTCGTCGATCAACACGGAGTCCACCTCATCCACTATCGCGAAGTGGTGCTTGCGCTGAACAAGGTCGTCCGGCGAGATAGCCATATTGTCGCGCAGGTAGTCGAAACCATATTCGTTGTTCGTACCGAACGTAATATCGGAAAGATAAGCTTTTCGACGAGCCGCCGAACCGGGCTGGTGGCGATCGATGCAATCGACGCTGAGGCCGTGGAATTCATACATCGGGCCCATCCACTCGGAGTCGCGGCGAGCCAGATAGTCGTTCACCGTGACCATATGTACTCCCTTGCCAGCCAGAGCGTTAAGGAACACAGGAAGAGTTGCGACAAGAGTCTTACCCTCACCGGTCGCCATCTCGGCAATGTTACCCTTATGGAGAGCTACCCCACCGAACAACTGCACATCATAGTGCACCATATCCCAAGTGACAAGGTTACCGCCTGCCTGCCAGCTGTTTTTATAAACGGCCGAGTTACCCTCGATCGTCACGTAATCCTTGGAGGTCGCAAGGTCACGGTCGTGCTGGTTCGCTGTCACGCGGATCGTGGGGTTCTCGGTAAAGCGCCGCGCCGTCTCTTT
The DNA here is from genome assembly GCA_002293535.1 of Alistipes sp. UBA934. Classification (GTDB taxonomy): domain Bacteria; phylum Bacteroidota; class Bacteroidia; order Bacteroidales; family Rikenellaceae; genus UBA940. The sequence goes on from DBDK01000008.1 coordinate 103,999, forward strand.
CATAACTGCGAAAGCTTCCGGCAATAACTGATCGAGCATCTCTTCGATCTTTTCGTCGATACGTTTCGTGAGCTCGTCGATCTCCCTGGCCATCGCCTCCTTATGGTCGAGAGGAATACTTCCCGCGTCGATATCAGCTTTAAGGGTTGCGATACGGCCCTCCTCAGGAGAGATGTACTCGGCTATGGAAGAGCGCATTGCAGCTGAACGATCGCGCAGTTCGTCGTTAGTAAGCCCCTCCAAAGTCGGGTATATTTCAAGAGTTTTTGCCACATAAGGTTCGATCATTTTGCGGTCGCGATCGACCTTAGAGCCGGCAAAAAATTTAATTACAGAAGTCAGTACACTCATATTTTTTCGCAAAAAATTATCTGGTAAAGTTACAACATTTTTTTGATTTCACTACGACAAATCCTGCATTCGGCACAAGCTCCGGTCGCGCAATATTCGTTTTGAAGCTCAAGCAACGCCTGACTCTCGAACGCATTCCAAGCCTCGCAACCACCGAGATACCAGCCGGCAAGCTTGATATTCTGTTCTGCGGGAATGGTCTCCAACAAGGATAACGCCCTGTCACACAGCTCTTCGGCACCAGTCTCCCTGCCATAAGCGAACATCAACGGCGCCACCATATTGATGCCCACCAAACGAGCCTTATTTCGGCCGATACCATCCGGAGTCATAAATAACGTCTCTACCTGCTCGGAATTGTGGCAGGCCAGCATTCCGTCCAGCATAAAATCTTTCTTGCTCAGAAGCGCGGCAATCTGCTCAAGTCTTAATTTGGGGTGATTCACGGGACGAAGTTTGGTCAGATCCCACTCGCCTAAGCGAAGAGGGACTATAGAATATTTGGCTGCCAGATGGCGAAATTCTTCCATTCGCGGATCGTCCGGCTCAAGAAATCCGCCACCGCCAAGCAACAGAGTCTCAACTCTTTGAGGCGAACTTTTTTCGCGCGAGATCATCACCGCCGTCACCCTTGAAGCCAGATCGGTGAAAGCCCCCTTGTTGCGATCGCCGCCCATAGCGGAAAGCAGCAGAACGTGGAAAGTTTGGTTCCAGTCTTGCCGCGCTGCCTCGAAAATCTCCATCACACGACCGGTCTTGCGCTTAAGCCGCTCCACAAGCAGAGAGGTAAACAAGCTTGTTCGCCAGGGTCCCTCCATCGCGGTGATCTTTCCGGCACATCTCTTTTCACTCGCCCCTTTACGCAGAGTATCGTAATATTCAGTCAGTTGTGGCGCTATGTCATATTGGATTTGCGGCACTAATTTGTCAATTTGGCCGGGCGCCTGTCGCGAAAACCCATCCAACACCGGTTGCATTTCCCGCTCGACAACTCTCAGGATCGCCCCGTCGGGCACAGTCGTTTCGCTTCCTACCGCCACGCTTCCTCTACGCCGCTCGCCATCCACTATCGTCTCTACTGCGAACCAAACCCCCTTATCGTCAGAGAGTTCACCCTCTGAAATCACCTCGATCTGCTCGCCGCCAACGCCAACGAAACTGCCGCCGGTCAGCCGACCTGCCCGCCAAATCAAATTCAGAAGCGCCGAGTGTCCCATACCTCTTTATAATAGGCCAAGCTCTAATTTCGCCTCGTCCGACAGGTGCGATTTATCCCACGGCGGATCGAAAGTGAGCGTCAAATCGACCTCCCTCACCCCTTCGACTCCTGCAACGGCATTCTTAACATTTTCCACCAGCGTATCGGCAACGGGACAATTGGGAGCCGTGAGTGTCATCGTAACGTGAGCCACGCCGTCGGGCTGATAATCAATGTCATAGATAAGACCCATATCGTAAATGTTCACCGGGATTTCGGGATCGAAAACGGCCTTCAGCGCGGCGACAATAGCCTGCTCGACGTCCAGTATTTCGCTTGGTGTCATTGATCCGAGGCCGCCTCCATCGGCTTGTTCTCTAACGCTAATGCGTACATTCTCATCTGTTTAACCATCGCGGCAAGGCCGTTTGCTCTCGTAGGCGAGAGATTTTCGCGCAAGCCGACACGATCAATAAAATAGAGGTCTGCATCGAGTATTTCGCGCGGAGTCCGACCATTCAACACTTTGATAAGAAGCGAAATAATTCCCTTAGTGATTATTGCGTCGCTGTCCGCAGAAAAATAAACCCGCCCATCCTCCATCTTCGCGTCGAGCCAAACCCTTGACTGACACCCATTTATTGCGTACTGCTCGGTTCTATGCGCGGGATCTATGGGAGGTAGCGCGTTACCTAACTCGATGAGGTAGTTGTACTTGTCGAGCCAGTCATCGAATATGGCAAAATCGGCGATTATCTCGTCTTGCAGTGCGTCAGTTTCCATATTCGAGGCTCAATTTGTCGTTATCCATCATCGGCAGTGTAACGCCTATTAGATATGCTATCGTAGGTGCAACTTGCACCATATCAACCGGTTCGGTAATATGTATAGCAGGAATTTGCCAACCCCAAAACATCAGCGGCACGTGGGTGTCGTAATCATACATAGAGCCCGAAAGGCTCTTGGTACCTTCGCGCTCCTCCACCCATCCGGGCATCAGATTGAGCACCACATCGCCACCACGTCGCGGATAGAAACTACATTGCATCTGGCGACCCCAACCCTCACCGAAATAGCCTCCGCTCAGCGCCGTGGCCGTCAGCACGTGCGAAACACCACGGAATTGCAATGCGAAAGTCGCCGCACGAGTCTGCACGTCGGAAAGATTCAAACCCTTCTGGTACACTAAGTTACGATTCAGATATATCTCCCTGTCGATGCAGTCGATCACCCACTCTCCGACACCGAATTGCGCACCCAAAAAGCTGTTCAAAATTGTCCGGAATTGTGCAACGTTAAAGCGATCTCTGATACCCTCGCCAAGGCCGTGGTCGGCCGTTACAACAAACAGCACATCAGAGAGTTGCACCTTTGCCAGGATCGCTTTCGCAAGCCTTCCAAGGTCAATGTCGAGACGATACACCATATCCTCCACCTCCATCGAAGCGGCGCCATAAGTCTCACCCACCCAACGCGTGGGGTCGAAGCAAATCGTGAGAATGTCCGTCGCATCATCCTGACCAAGCTTTTCTTCGGCCACCAGTCGCGTCGCAAAATCGACCATAAGGGTGTTGCCAAACGGGCTATGTGTCAATGCATTATAATTATCGAACTTGCCGATTTTCTTACCCGTTCCACCGGCAAAAATCGTGTTACTTTTATTGATGTATTGTCCCTTTGGACGGGCCATCGACCAACCCTCTTCACGATATTTACTTGCCTCACGATCAGTGTTATAGGCCACAATCCAAGCCGGCAGGCGATCCGCATAATAAGTAGAGGTGTGCCACGTAGCGCGACCTGCCTCCATCCAATACGCGCGACCTCGCTGGCCTCCAGCCACCACTGCAGAAATGGGGTCACCGGCAACACTAATCACCTTACTACCAGGCGAATGATCGAGCAATCTATCGCCCAACGTCGGCATTACCAAATGTAGCGGAGAGTGGGCTCCCTCGCCCGCACCCGTACCCAAACCCTGCTCGGAAGGGTCGGCCGTGAGATCCACGCGCCCATTGGTCACATACTCAATCCACGCAGGCGCCACGACCCCGTGCATCGACGGTTCGGCACCCGTGGTCAGTGTGGCCAATCCGGTCGGTGTATTTGTCTGCATATAAGAGTAATAAGCAGCATCAAAGGTCATCCCCTCGGAAGCAAAACGCGCAAAACCCTCGTCGGAAAGATTCGGGCCGAAACGCTGCAACAGGTTCCACGATACACCACTAACTACTACATTTACAACAAGTTTAGGCTTTTTTTGCGCCTGCCCCACAATGGGCAGCACCAAGAGTAGGAGGGTTAGAATTTTTCGCATCTGCAAATTTAGTCAAAAAATTTAATTTCATCACTCAAATCGAGCTCCGGATGGCGCGCAGCAAGCTCTCGGATCTGCTTCAACATTGACTTTCTGAACTGATTATGTTCTTGAGTGTCAGGATTAAACGGGCGATGCCGGATCGCTCTGGCGATATTTTCGACCTCGCCTATGAGCCGACGTGTAGCCTCGTCGAAAGCTGCGGTAGAGAATTTTTCCCACACGTAGCCCACCGCCTCGGTCGAGGGATGCGCAAGGTCGGCGCCATAAAAACGGTAGTCACGCAGATCATCGTTAAATATCTCATAGGCAGGGAAATAGATCGCATTTTCATAGCGCTCTACCAACTCGCCAATCGCTACACGAAGCACTGCTTTACTGAGTGAATTCTCCTCGAAACCATCCTTGAGATGACGCACCGGGCTGAGCGTAAAGATCACCTGTTTGCCCGCGAGCACCCCGGTGCCGGTGGGCTGTTTGTCCTCCAGAAGTGCAGAAAACCGCTCCACGATCTCTTCCACCCCTAATCGCCGACGCGTGAACAAATTGGCCGGACGCCGCTCGCAATTTGCAACCACTTTACCATCAAGCTCATACACCCAGGCTGTACCGAACGTTATCAACACATAATCGGCCTGCCTAAACGATTCGATATCACCCTTTTCCAGTGCATCGGCTATCGAAAACGGATTGTATAACACGCCCGTGGGGTTCGTCTCGATGGGAAATTTCGCTCTCCGCAACCACTCGGCAATACGCTCGGCAAAGCACGAGCCCACCGAAAAACCACGACGTCGGTGGTCGATCTTAAGCTCCCACGGTGCCACTTCTATCTCCGTCCGAAATTTCATAATTCGCGCAAATATAGTGCAAGGCGAGTGAAAAGCCAAGTTTACTTGAGATTTTCCGAGCCGCAGCCTATATTGCTTGTTGAAAACAAGAAAAATAACTATTTTTACACCATTATGGAACTAAAAGCGTGCTGTAAAATAAATTTGGGCCTGCGGGTCGTGCGGCGAAGAGACGATGGTTTTCACGACATAGAGACCGTGATGGTACCTGTTCGTGGCTTATATGATGAGCTGGTCGTCAAGCCATTGGACTTTCTGCCGACCACTCCTCCGCCCTATCCCGCGCCGGCGTTTCCCTCATCCCTGAATTCGGTTTTGGAGGTCACGGGCGCCGAGCTCGATTGTCCCCCCGAACAGAATATTTGTATGCGCGCGCTAAGGCTCGTTCAGAAGGAGACGGGCATCGGCGAGGCGCTCATACGACTACATAAGATCATACCTTCAGGCGCCGGTCTGGGAGGAGGATCGGCAGATGCGGCGGCTGTGCTACTCGCTTTGAATCAGGAGTTTGTGCTGGAACTTTCAGACTCCGAACTCGAACGCCTTGCCGCGCAATTAGGCTGTGACGTTCCGTTTTTTATTCGCGCTCTTGCAGGCTCAGGCCTTGTCGGAACGCAGCTTTGCACCGGTCGCGGTGAAATTCTCACACCTATGGAAATCGACCTTTCCAGCCTCTGGCTTGTGATTGCAAAACCCCAAGTGTCAGTCTCCACTGCCGAAGCTTATGCAGGCGTAATCCCGCAAAAAAACATCTTGCCTCTACCTGAAATCCTGCGACAGCCTGTTTCCGAATGGCGTGAACTGTTGGTTAATGACTTTGAACTCAGCATTTTAGAGCGTTATCCGCAGATAGCTGCACTCAAAAATCTGCTCTATGACGAAGGCGCTATATACGCTTCTATGTCGGGTTCCGGATCGGCTGTTTTCGGTCTTTTTGCCCATCGCCCTACACTCGATACCCAACTCGATATCGCCGCAGAGCTTGGCCCAGTTTTTGTCCATATAGAAAAAATTACCTAATTTTGACCAAATTCAAAGACTATGACAAACGACAAAAACGACTACGAATACACTGGTGATCAGGATAATACGATCGACTGGAATTTCACCGGCGGCAATGAAAATCGAGGCAATGAGGGCGAACCGTATGTCAATTTGACAGGTGAAGGCGACATTTCGTCAGTCGGCGATCAGGACAGTGACGAGGCAAACATCGACGGCGAACTTGACGAGGCAGAGTCTGACAAGGCTGCCGAGTGGCGCGACAAATACACGCGTCTGGTGGCCGAATACGACAACTATCGCAAACGCACCAACAAAGAAAAAATCGACCTGATAAACGCTGGTGGTGAGGATGTTGTGCGCTCGCTGTTGGAGGTGCTGGACGATATGGATCGCGCACTTGACGCTATCGCTAAAACCGATGACATCGAATCGGTTAAACAAGGTGTATCCCTGATAGACAACAAGTTAAGAGGCGTACTTAAAAGCCACGGTCTGGCTGAAGTGGAAGCGATGGGCGGCGAGCTCGATACCGATGTGCACGAGGCCATTGCTCGCATCGAAGCCAAAGAAGAGGCCCAAAAAGGACGAATTATGGATGTAGTGCAGAAAGGTTATCGCCTGCGCGATCGCATCATCCGACACGCAAAAGTCGTTGTCGGACAATAAGTTACACTATACAAATGGCAAATAAAAGAGACTATTACGAGGTGCTGGGCGTCGCCAAAACCGCCACGGCAGATGAGATAAAAAAGGCCTACCGTCAGGCGGCCATCAAGTACCACCCCGACAAAAATCCGGGCGACAAAACTGCCGAAGAGAAATTCAAGGAAGCCGCTGAAGCTTATGACGTGCTGTCCAACCCAGACAAAAAGGCACGTTACGACCAGTTCGGGCACGCAGGAATGAGCGGTGCGGGAGGATTCGGGGGCGCAGGTGGCTCAGGCGGAGGAGCTTACGGCGGCGCAGGTGGATTCACGATGGAGGATATTTTCCGCAACTTCGGCGACATTTTCGGAGGTCACTTCGGCGGCGCTTACGGCGGATTCGACGACGATTTCGGAGGCAGCTTCGGCGGAAATTATGGAGGGGCTTATGGTGGCGGTACACGGCGTGTCAATCGCGGATCGGATCTTCGCGTGAAGGTGCGACTGACGCTCAAAGAGATTGCTCACGGCACCACTAAAAAACTGAAAATAACCAAGTTAATACCTTGCGACAAGTGCGGCGGGACAGGCGCAAAAACCCCGGATTCATACAAAACCTGCCCCACCTGCAACGGCACAGGGGTCGAAACCAAGACCGTGAACACGTTCTTCGGACGGACCCAAACCTCGCAGGTATGCCACACCTGCGGCGGAACCGGCAAAGTGATCACCGAACCTTGCGAAAAGTGTAAGGGTGAGGGAGTTGTGAAGGCAGAAGAGGTTGTCGAAATTCGTATTCCGGCAGGCGTCGGGGAAGGTATGCAGCTGACTATCAGCGGAAAAGGCAATGCAGCGAGACACGGCGGGGTGAACGGCGACCTGTTGGTTATTATAGAAGAGGAACGCAACCCCGAACTGCAACGCGACGGAACCGATCTGCTTCATAATCTGAATATTACGGTGACAACGGCATTGCTTGGCGGCTCTGCCCAGGTGCCCACGGTAGATGGAAAGGCCAAGATCACCATCGACGCCGGAACCCAGGCAGGTAAGGTTTTGCGCCTGAAGGGCAAGGGCTTGCCAGACGTAAATGGTTATGGTACAGGCGATTTGCTGGTAGTTATAGACATTGCCGTTCCAACCAAACTCTCGGCTGAAGAGAAAAAATTGGTCGAAGAGTTGGCCAAAAAACCGAGCTTCCAAAAAGCACCCAGCGGCGCCAAAACGGGAGGCATTTTCGAGCGAATAAGGAGCTTCAGACGCGGTACCTGATGTTTGGGGATTCTCGCCAGATGGGTAATATTAGGAATATGTACAGCAATATCGAAATAGAAAAATGGCAGGACAACGTGCCGGATTTCTATGATTATATAAGTAAATACTGATATGGCACTTTTTTTCACACAACGCAAGCCGCGAGGATTCGACTATAAACCAAGGTTTTACGACCCTGAAGTCGAGGCACGTGAGGAGCGAAAACGAATAGTTTTGGGAGAAAAATACAAGGCACCGGCAAAGGCGGGGACGGCAAGCGATGGCAGTTCGGGCGAAGGGAGCGATTACGTTCCGGGAGCCTTTCTGCGCGAACATATTGCGGCGCGACGAGGAAACGCGCACGTGGCCGACCAAATGCGAAAAAGGCGCCGGAAAGAGCGGAGTGTGGTTGTGTCGTTGGGAGTGCTTGTTCTCATTGGATTGATTATCTGGATGTTATATTTCAAGTAGACTGGCGCCGAATGTCCTCTCGTATCAAACTTTTGCCCGATTCCGTCGCGAATCAGATTGCCGCCGGAGAGGTGGTAAATCGCCCCGCATCGGTGGTTAAAGAGTTGATGGAGAACGCGGTAGACGCCGGCGCGAAGAGTGTTACGCTCAATTTCCGGGACGGCGGTCGCGAGCTCATTCAGATCAAGGACGACGGCTGCGGGATGACTCCTCAAGACGCGCGGATGGCCTTCGAGCGCCACGCAACGAGTAAAATCGCCTCGGTAGAAGACATTTACACGCTAATGACGTTCGGATTTCGTGGCGAAGCATTGGCGTCGATCGCCGCCGTGGCACAAGTGGAGATGCACACACGAACAGACGATCAAGAACTTGGTACCCAGATCATTATCGACGGCGGAACGTTTCGCGGACAAAATGCTGTAGCTGCTCCCGGTGGGACACAAATCTGGATACGCAATCTGTTTTACAACGTGCCCGCGCGCAAGAAATTCCTCGACAAAGGTTCCACTGAATCGGCGCACATTATCTCTGAATTTCAGCGTGTTGCACTCGCCCATCCCGATGTTGCGTTCCAACTTTTTCGCGACGATGCTCCCCTTTACAACCTGCCCGCCGGCTCTCTTCATCAGAGGGTCGTGGGAATCGTTGGCAAGGCCGCGGCGCCCAAGTTGTTGGAGGTGTCGGTCCAGACATCTATCGCGCGCGTGAGAGGTTTCATTGGTCGGCCAGAATCGGCCCGTCAGCGTATCAGGGAACAGTTTTTGTTCGTCAATGGGCGTTTTTTCAAGAGCACGTTTTTCCATAAGGCGATCATTCAAGCCTACGAAAAGTTGATTCCGGCTACGGTTCAGCCTCCATATTTTCTGTACCTCGAAGTCGATCCGGACGGCATAGACGTGAACGTCCATCCGCAAAAAACGGAGGTGAAATTTTCCGATCAAAGCGCTGTATGGCAAATAATTAACGCTGCAGTAAAGGAGACCCTTGCAAAGAGTGGTGCCGTACCGATGATGGATTTCGACACCGCCGACCGACTCGAAATTCCGGTTCTGGACGCCCGCACACACACTTATCATACGCCTGTCAGGGAACCTGCCGTTGTGCGGACGCCTGATTATAACCCGTTTACAGACTACAAGACCTCTACGGCAAGCCACACACACGAGAGGAGCGAGATTGACCTCTCGCGTGAAATATCCGCGCAACCAGAGCCGCGGACCTTGCACGAAGAACCGGCCGGCTTTTCGCACATCACCCCTCTCGGAGAGGGTTATGCAGTGGCGCTTTTCGGCACGCGGTTTGTGGCTATCGATCTCAGGCGAGCACGAGAAGCAATGCTGTTCGAACGGCTGGAAAAAATGTTACAGAACGGGCACAGTGCCACCCAGCAACTTCTTTTTCCGGAACGGATGGCCCTTTCGGCCGACGACGCCGGATTGTTGAAAGACCATTCGGAAGAGTTCGCAGCGCTCGGTTTTGATATCCGTTCGGCAGGTGAACATAGCATTGAAATTGCCGGCACCCCGCCTGACACCCCTTTGGAAACACTTGACGAGGTGATATATGAAATGCTCGACTCGCTCAGAGACGGAACCTTTTCAGGCGAGACAGCAAGGCGACAGCGACTCGCAGCAGTAATGGCACACGCAGGAGCAAGCGCCGCAAAAACCGCAAAACTCACCGCCACCGAGCTCGAAACGCTTCTCAAAGCCTTTGGCGATGCCGGCACACCCGCATACACCCCCGCCGGTAAACGGACAATGACAGAAATCACGATAGAAGAGATAAAAAATAAGTTATGAAAGCAGTACGTAATTTACTGATCATCAACATTGCACTGTGGCTCGTCACCTGGCTGGCGTCGCGACTGCAAAATCCCGGCCTCGAAAACATTCTCGGATCGTTGGCGCTCTATCCGATCGGTAGCGGGCTGTTTCACTTTTGGCAACCGGTGACTTATATGTTTATGCACGCGGGATGGGAGCACATAATCTTTAATATGTTCACCCTGTGGATGTTCGGGCGTTTCATTGAGCACGACCTCGGCAGCCGTCGCTTCCTGACATATTATATGGTATGTGGAGTCGGCGCAGGGCTCATCCAACTGCTCGTGTGCTACCTCACCGGCAGTGGATACGCCACTGTGGGTGCTTCGGGAGCCATTTACGGGCTATTGCTGGCGTTCGGAATGCTCCACCCCAACGACATAATTATGCCGCTCATACCGCCCATACCGATGAAAGCGAAATGGGCAATCCTGATCTTTTGCGCAATCGAACTTTTCCTGGGTATTCGGGGATCGATATTTTCGGCAGACAATATTGCCCATTTCGCCCACCTCGGAGGCGCGCTTTGGGGATTTATCCTACTGACTGTCTGGAAGAAACAACATAGAAACAGATGGCGCGGCGTGAACTGATATATCGCGATCCCAACAACCGCCGGCAGCGCCATAAACGCCGACACGAAGAGGCAAAAAATTGTCGTCGCTTTTCGATTGTCGATTGGGTAATGATGGTGTTTTCTGTTGCAGTGGCTATTGGGGTAGTTGCCTCGTGCCTCGCAAGGTGGATACATCCGGCCTCTTATGGGTTTATGTCTGCGGCAGGGCTCGTTGTACCGGTATTTTTCGTGGCCAATTTTTTGTGCCTTCTGTATTGGGTAATTCGCTGGCGCATAGGAGTTTTTCTTCCGCTCGCAATCTTCATAGCAGGTCTCTTCGGGGTGACTATGTTTTTCAAGCCCCACCTTACCCAAAGCTATGCAAACTATACTCAGGATCGCTCTTTAGTGAGCGTAGCCACGTATAACGTTCAGGGTATGATGCGCACAGTTCAGGGTTCTTCGGGGCGCCTGAGGTCGAGTATGCGTGAAGTGATTTCGGTGGTCGATTCGCTGAGGACGGACATTTTGTGTATGCAGGAGTTCCAGTCCACGCGCCAAAATCCTGCATCGCGTTTCGAAGACGCACTACCCGTATATAACTATAAGAGAACGCATTTCAACATTCGCAGTACCGAGATCGACCACGGTTGGGGCAATGCTATTTATAGTAAATTTCCGATCGTGAACTCAGGTCATATCGATTTCGACGGGACGAACAATTCGATCCTTTGGGCCGACGTTGCAGTGAATCGCGACACGATTAGAGTGTTCAATGCCCACCTTCAGACCACCTCCATCAAAGCCGGCGACGAACAATATATCGCCCAGCTGGGTTTCGTGGGAGATAGTACCCGCACCACTCGTGCCCGACAGTTGCTTTCGAAGCTCACTCACAACTACATCATCCGCGCCACTCAGGCCGACACGCTGGCTACACGAATTGCCGCTTCGCCCCATCCCGTCGTGGTGTGCGGCGACTTCAACGACACGCCTATGTCTTACTCCTACAACCTCATTGCGCACCACCTTAAAGACAGTTTTCGCGAGGCAGGGCAGGGTTATGGTTACACTTATCGCGGATTTTTCAACCTTATGCGCATCGACTTCGTTCTCCACTCCCGCTCGCTCGACGCTGTGGATTACCTGTCACCTTCGTTCGACAACTCCGACCACAATCCCGTTCTGGTGAGATTAAGGTTTTAGGGGCGCATCGTGCTTATACTTGAAGATCAAGGCAAAGACGATGGCGACAACAAGGGCATAGGCGGCAAAAACATACCAGGCAGTGCTCCAACCGGCAATCTGATCGAGAGTTGTCTGGCGAGAGAAAACAAAGTGATTAACAACCAACTGCGCACCCAAAGTACCGATCGTTGCTCCGAAGCCGTTTGTCATCATCACGAATAGCCCCTGAGCCGAAGAGCGCACCTGCGGATCGGTCTGCTGATCGACGTATAACGAACCGGAAATGTTGAAAAAGTCGAACGCGATGCCATAAACGATCATCGAAAGCACGAACATCCACACCCCGGCACCCGGATCTCCGGCGCCGAAAAGTCCGAATCGCAGCACCCACGCTCCCATTGCAATAAGCATAACCCGCTTAATCCCAAATCGCCGTAAGCAAAACGGTATCAGCAGGATACACAGTGTTTCGGAGATTTGCGAAAGCGAGATCAACGCATTGGCATTGTTTGCGCCCCATCTACCTGCAAATTGAGGTATCTCCCTGAAAGTGTTGATGAAAGGGCCTGCAAAGCCGTTGGTAATCTGTAGCGAAACCCCCAGCAACATCGAAAAGATGAAAAACACCGCCATCTTTCTCTGTTTGAACAATTTGAAGGCGTTGAAATTCAGCACTGCCGTCAGCGGATTTTTGTCAATGGAGCGATTTACCGGAATTTCTGGCAACGTGAAAGCATAAATCCCCAACGCGAGGGCCAAAACTGCCGAAAAGACGAATTGATGGGGCTGGGTTTGGATCGACTCACCGCCGAAACGCATAAAATTAGTACCCAGCATCGCACAGATGAACCCTACAGTGCCGAACACCCTGATGGGCGGAAAAGCCTTGACAGGATCCAGTGTCGCTTGATTCAACACACTGTACGCCACAGAGTTAGAGAGCGCTATCGTGGGCATATAGAAAGCCACGCTCATCGCATAGAGCCCGAACAAAGTTCCAAACTCCGGCGCCGCCCCGGCCGTCAGACCATAATAACCTGCCGCAGCCATAAATCCGGCAGCCAACAAATGACACAGCCCCAACATCTTTTGTGCCGGCACCCAGCGATCCGCAATGATCCCGATCAAAGCGGGCATAAAAAGTGAAACTATTCCCTGCACGGCATAGAATATCCCGATCCGTCCCGCCAGTCCCACACCTGCAAGATAGGTTCCCATAGATGTCAGGTACGCCCCCCACACGGCAAATTGAAGGAAGCTTAGAACGGTAAGTCTGAATTTTATTCCCATAATTTTTGCAGTATTAAAAATAATACTCTAATTTTGTCACATCATTGAGCTATGGTGTAATGGTAACACTGCAGATTCTGGATCTGCCTTTCTTGGTTCGAATCCAGGTAGCTCAACTCAGCGAGTACGAGTAAAACGAGTACGAGCGATCTCATCGACCGAGCGCCGACCGTTGCCATAGGCAGGGAAGGCATCTCGCGAGGGAGATAACCAAACAAACTAAGCACGGCAAAGTCGCAGTATCTCTGCGACTTTTTTTGCGTCGATATTTCTCCCCTCACCCAGAACCGTTCCGCGCGTGGTGAAGCGGTGAACGATTTCGTCGATAGTTTCGGAGCCAACGTTCAGTTCACACAGCCTCGTAGCCAGGCCCAGCGAACGAAAAAACTCTTCGGTGCGCGCAATCGCAAAATCGGCTCTCTCAGCTTTGGTCCCGTCCACGATTCCCCATACCCGCTCACCATATTGAACCAACTTGTCGAGTTTTTGCGCCTTCATAACCTGAAGCAACGCCGGCAGAATGATCGCCAGAGTTTGGCCGTGAGAAATTCCCTCCAACGCCGTCAGTTCGTGCCCGATCATATGGGTAGCCCAGTCCTGCGACACACCCAGCGCGATGAAGCCGTTAAGACCCATAGTCGCTGCGAGCATATAGTCAGCCATCGCGTTGTAATCGTGCTTGTTGGCGTGGATCTTCGGGGCGGTTTCGATCAGCGTCAGCAGAACCCCCTCGGCCCATCTGTCCATCAGCGGCGACTGGCCGGCGGTGGTCATATATTGCTCCATCACGTGCACGAAAGTGTCGCAAATCCCGTAAGCGATCTGCTCGTCGGGCAACGAAAACGTAGTTTCCGGGTCGAGAATCGAGAATTGCGGATTTTGGCTGTAGAACGCAAATTTCTCACCCGTGGCATCGTTAGAGATCACAGCACCACTGTTCATCTCCGAGCCCGTCGCCGGCAAGGTCATAACCGTCCCCATCGGCAGCATCTCGCCCAGCAGGTTGCCGTTCAACACAATGTCCCAAGGATCGGCAGCGTTGCGGATCGACGAGGCTATGAGTTTCGTCGCATCAGCCACCGAGCCGCCACCGACTGCCAGCAGATAATCCACGCCCTGCTCTTTTCCAAGATTGATGGCCCGCCGCAGGGTTTCGACACGCGGATTGGGTTCGATGCCCCAGAATTCGATGAACTCACGCCCCGCAAGAGCCTGAGTCATCTGGTCATAGACTCCATTTTTCTTAACGCTACCGCCACCGAACGTGACCATCAGTTTTGCTCCCGCCGGTATTTCCTGTGGCAGTTTCGCTATCGTTCCACGCCCGAAAATCAGTTTAGTCGTGTTTTGGAAAGTAAAGTTTTTCATATCCGAGTAAGGTTTAACAATAAATACCCAGTTTCTGTATATCTCGTTTCAGATCTTCATCGTCATCACTGATAACCAACAACTTATCGCCGTGATGGAGAAGGGTGGAACCGGTGGGAACAAAATATTCATCGCCCCGTTTCACCATAACTACCAACGTATTGGCAGGCATAGAAATATGACGAAGCTGATTGCCTCGCGCAAGGAACGCCTCCCGAACCTCGATCTCGCTCAACGCGGATTTGATTTTGTCCGGCAGGTCGATCCCGAAATTATCCTGCGGAAGCTCCTTACTCAGGCCCAGCTTGTTAGCCATCCAGCTCACCGAAGAACCCTGTATCACCAGCGAGAGTATCGTTATAAAAAATACGACGTTGAAAATAAGATCCGCCACCACAGAGTTAAATCCGTCCGCCACGGCAACCAACGGATAGGTAGCAAAAATGATGGGAACAGCCCCACGAAGCCCCACCCAACTGACATAAGCGCGCGCCTTGAGAGTAAACTTGCGGAATGGCGCCATACACGCCATCACCGACGCTGGCCGCGCTACCACGATCATAAACATTCCCACCAGCACACCTATAATAATCGTCCCCGGCGTAAACAGCATCCGCGGGCTAACCAAAAGACCCAACGAGATGAACATCACGATTTGGAACAGCCAAGTGATCCCGTCCAGAAAGCTCGTCAGAGGCTTTTTCAGAACGATCTTCCTATTCCCAACTACCAAACCGGCGACGTAAACAGCCAGATAACCGTTCCCGTGCAGCGTGTCCGTCAGCGCAAAGACAAAGAACGCCATTGCCAATGTAAGGATTCCGTAAAGCGATGAGTTGCTGAGATTTATCTTGTTGAGCGTCCAAACTATCACCTGCCCCAACAGATAACCGACAGCCGCTCCCACGGTCATTTGTACTGCAAAATTTCCCACTGCCGCCCACCAATCGGGGGTTTCGCCCTGTGCGATCAGTCCCAGCAGCATAATGGTCAGAATGTATGCCACAGGGTCGTTCGAACCACTCTCAAGCTCCAGCAGCGGCCTGAGGTTCTGTTTTAGTCCCTGTTTTTTCGAGCGCAAGATCGAGAACACAGACGCCGAATCGGTAGAAGACATCACAGAAGCCATCAATAGCGACTCAAGGAAATTGAGCTTAATGCCGATCAGCCCCCAGTCGAAGATCAATTCGCTAACGAACCAAATAAACACGCCTGTGAGCAACGCCGTCATCAGCACCCCCGCCGTTGCCAGTACAACTCCAACTCCCGCCACAGGTTTGATTTCGCGATATGAGGTCTCGAAACCACCCGAAAACAGAATTATACAGAGAGCCAGCGTGCCGATCGTTTGCGCCGTCACGGCGTTGTCGAATGGAATCCCAAGGCCGTCGCTACCGAACAGCATCCCCACAAAGAGGAACAACAACAGCGACGGAACGCCGAACCGCGACCCCGCCTTACTCGCAAATACGCTCACGGCCAGCAGCACCGCTCCGATAAGCATTATAGTGGTAAAAGTGATTTCCATCTTAAGTCTCCTCTTTATTGTGCTATAAATGTATATGTTATCATTCCGTTTTGGCGTGCCGGCGCGTTCGTATCGACGTTGAAACTCGACCCGCGTGCCGCTCCTACTGCCGCAGAATTCATACAGGCGTCGCTATCCGAAGCCCCCCTTGCCACCGTCGCCATTACCACCTCACCATTTCTATTCACCACAATGTCCACTACCACGACCCCTCCCCTCTCGCACTGAAAGCCCGGATTTACCAGCACCGCCGAGTATCTCACAGGGTTCACCAGAGAGAATTCTATCATCACGTGGCCCTTTTGACGGCTGTCACCATTCACGTTAGCCCCTTCGTCGCCCTGTCGAGCCCTCATCGCGTCGATCTCCCTCATCCCCTGATCCCAAGCCTCGCGGTTGGCATCCAACACTCCCGACATTTGCGGCCGTTGTCCCCTCGTGTCGCCCGGATCGGCCCCAAGGTTCGACACCGCGTTCCGTATAAATTCTCCGTCGGCCTCGCTTTGACGCAACATCACCTCTCTTTGCAGCCGCTGCGCCTCGGCCCTGAGCTCTTCAAGCGTTTGCAGATCTACCAAAATATTGTCCGTGTGCTGCACCATCTCAACTCGTACCTTCGAGCCCACTAACAGAATCGCCAGCAATAAAACCATCACCAACACGGCATAAATGCCTGCACGGTGGTCATAAATTTGGGTAACAATATCGCGGCGGCGCCTGATGAAAGGCAGGTCGAGTCTTTTGGAAGTCATAATTAATGCAAAAATACTATTTCTTTACGAAAAATTAATACCTTTGTGACCTTAATTCTACTCAAATGTCCACAAAACAGAAAACTCTGAGGGGCGAGATAGCTTTTGCCGGCAGGGGTTTACATACCGGAGCCACAGTTAAGATGGTGGTCAAACCGGCGGAAGAGAATTTTGGAATAAAATTTTGCCGCACCGACATCGAGGGTTCGCCCCAGATTCCTGCGCTGGGCGAATTTGTGGTCGATACCTCTCGCAGTACCGTTTTAGGCACCGGCGAGGTTCGCATATCCACCGTCGAGCACATCCTCGCCGCGCTTTGGACAATGGGTGTGGACAATGCCCTGATCGAAATCGACGGCCCGGAGATTCCCATTATGGACGGATCCGCCCGCGAGTATGTCGCCGCCATCACAAAAACCGGACTGCAGGAGCAGGAAGCTCTTGTTAAATACTATCAGGTTACAGAAAAGACCGTTTTCAGTATTCCCGAACGCGAGGTCGAGATCGAGCTTCTGCCCGACGACGAATATAGCGTATCGCTCCATATCGACTTCGACAGCAAGGTTCTGGTGAATCAGTGGGCCACGTTCGATGCGACCAAGAACGACTTCGCTACTCAGATCGCTCCGTGCCGCACGTTTGCGTTCCTCCACGAGTTGGAGCCGCTGCTGCAGGCCGGCCTTATCAAAGGAGGTGATCTCGATAATGCGATCATCGTCGTCGAAAGTGCCCTTTCCACTACTGAACTCGACCGTCTGCGCAAACTGTTCAACAAACCCGACATACAGGTTCGCGAGGGTTATCTGAGCAACGTCGAGTTGCAATTCCCCAACGAACCCGCGCGACACAAACTTTTGGACGTGCTCGGTGACTTCGCCCTGTTGGGTGTGCGTATCAAGGGAAAGATTCTCGCTACTCGTCCCGGCCATTTCGCTAATACCGAGATGGTCAAGATGTTGCGTAAGGCTATCCGTAAGGAGGGCGTTAGACCCGCTCATAAATACAATCCGGGCATCGAGCCGATCTATGACATCAATGCCATCAAGCATCGTCTGCCCCACCGCCCGCCGTTCCTTCTTGTTGATAAGATAATCCATATCGACAACGAAAGTATCGCGGGTATAAAAAGCGTCACGGTGAACGAACCGTTCTTCGTTGGCCACTTCCCCGAAGAACCGGTTATGCCGGGTGTACTCATTGTGGAGGCGATGGCTCAGTGTGGCGGAATTCTGGCGCTGCACGGAATGGATCCGGATTATTTCTACTCCACATACTTTTTGAAGATAGACGGCGTTCGTTTCAAGCAAAAGGTCGTTCCGGGAGACACTCTACAGTTCGAGTTACAGTTGTTGGAGCCCATCCGGCGCGGCATAGTTCGAATGGAAGCAAAGGCTTTCGTGGCGGACAAACTTGTTTGCGAGGCAGAACTAATGGCTCAGGTAACCCCGTCAGGAAAACGTTAGACAATTATGATAAGTGAAAAGGCCTTTGTGCATCCCGATGCAAAGCTGGGCAAAAACGTTAAGGTAGAGCCCTTTGCATATATTGCGGGTGATACGATCATAGGTGACGATTGTTGGATCGGGCCTCACGCAGTCGTACTGGAGGGCACTCGAATGGGCAAGGGTTGCAACATCCATCCAGGAGCGGTAATTGCGGGTGTTCCGCAGGATCTCAAGTTCAAGGGAGAATATTCGACCGTCGAGATGGGCGACTACAACACCGTTCGCGAAGGAGCTACGATCAATCGCGGTACCGCGGCCAAGGGAAAGACCACGGTCGGAAGCTATAACCTAATTATGTCTTGCGCTCACATCGCACACGACTGCATCATCGGCTCGCACTGCGTTATTGTGAACAGCGTTCTGTTGGGCGGCGAAGTTGAAGTCGGCGA
Source organism: Alistipes sp. UBA934 (assembly GCA_002293535.1). Lineage (GTDB taxonomy): Bacteria > Bacteroidota > Bacteroidia > Bacteroidales > Rikenellaceae > UBA940. The sequence goes on from DBDK01000008.1 coordinate 122,495, forward strand.
CTGGGCAATCATCTCCGGCCACTGCGCTATCCATCAATTCGTGCGCATCGGTGCACACGCTATGGTCAGCGGCGGCTCGCTGGTCGGCAAGGACGTTCCCCCTTACGTCAAGGCTGCACGTCAGCCTCTTTCGTTCGTCGGAGCGAACTTCATCGGCCTTCGCAGACGTAATTTCTCGACAGAAAAGATCGCCGAAATTCAGGAGATTTTCCGAATACTGTTCCAAAGCGGTTACGGTTACGGCCGTGCCTGTGACATCATAGAAGATACTGTTCCCCGCTCTCCGGAAAGGGACGAGATCATCAAGTTCGTTCGCAACTCCAAGCGCGGAATCCTCAAACCCTGGAACGCCGCCCTCGGAGATATTGAAGACTGAGCCGGAACACCGGTAGCGATTATTTTTTGCTTTTTTGAAAAATTAGTTTTACCTTTGTGCCCTGCTAAAAAAGAAAGTTATGCCGAAAATGAAATCAAACCGTGGAGCGGCGAAGCGTTTCGACTTCACGGGGACAGGAAAGATCAAGCGTAAACACGCTTATCATAGTCATATTCTGACGAAAAAAACCACCAAACAAAAACGCAATTTGGATTATTCGGGCATTGTCTCGGAAGCCGATGCTGCGAAAATTCGTCTGCTTTTAGTAAAGTAATCATACCAGAGGGGAAGATATATTATGCCACGTTCAGTAAACGCCGTCGCTTCGAGGGCAAAACGCAAAAAAGTCTTAAAACTCGCCAAAGGCAACTTCGGTTCGAGGAGTAACGTTTGGACTGTCGCCAAAAACACGGTCGAAAAGGGTTTGCAGTATGCTTACCGCGACCGCAAGAATAAGAAACGCGAGTTCCGCGGCCTCTGGATCCAGCGTATCAATGCCGGCGCCCGTGCACACGGACTGACCTATTCGGAGCTGATCGGTAAGCTCGACGCCGCTTCTATCACACTTAACCGCAAGGTGTTAGCCGACCTGGCCATGAACCATCCCAAGGCTTTTGAGGCGGTCATTAAGGCTGTTAAGTAGATCGGAACCAACCGCATAAAAAGCCCGCTTTCAAGCGGGCTTTTTTTATATCTTTAGGTAACCCTTCAACACATCGACATATTCTTGAAACGCCTGGGTACCTTGCGGTGTTATGCGGCACAGTGTGCGCGGCATCTTTCCGCGGAAAGTTTTTTCGATCTTAATGTATCCCGCGGCAGCAAGTTTTTCGAGCCCCACGCTGAGATTTCCGGCGGTTGCTCCGGTCTGTTCGCGCAGGAACGAGAAGTCAGCACTCTCGACCCCTATGAGAATCGACATCACCGCCAACCTCAACTCAGAGTGCAACAAGGGATCTAACTCTGGGAACATTGCTTGCGATTTTTGTAGTTCATAATATGCCCGGGGATAACCATCATAACGATGAAGACGAGAGCATAGGCCAGCATCGGTATGCAAACGATCCAGCGATCGGCATCGACCAGAGCCTCTAAATCGACGAAATTTTTGAGCCACCATCCAAATATGGAGAACAGCGTCGAAAGACCCATCCCAATGAAGCCGAATAGTGTGTATATTCTCGAGCGGACGATCACTCCCGTTATGGCAATGCCGGAAGCCATTAGCAGAGTGATTATACCGTAGATGTCCGAGCGTGAGAAAATTGCGATGACAAATGCGGGTGCAATTCCGAGGGCGAGCACGAGCCAAATTTTGGAGATGATACGGTCGATCTCGGTGCGCGGCTCGTTGCACTTACGCATCGGGAATATCCTCGTCAGAATGAACCCGATGACGGGGATGAGGAACCACGTCCAAGAGCCGTAACCCAGTAGTCCGGACGAGACTGTGAGACAGTAGTTTAGCAGAGAAATGGCGACCACGGTGTAGCCCCAAATGAGGAACGGGCGGCCGGAATTGCGCTCAAGACGGGTACGGGTGTCGGAGATTGTTCGCGCGATCAGGTCCAGACTTTGCTGGCTCGAAAGTTGTTTTTCCATAGTCTTATATTTGTTTGTGCTGTAAATTCAACGCAAATATAAACTACTTTATTTTATAAACCAAATTATCGGCACAAAAAATTTTTACCTTTGTGATGTAATATATGGAAGAATTAAGGTATTGAAAGAGATGAAGACGATCAAGTGTGTCGGGATTTTGACCTCGGGAGGCGACTCTCCCGGAATGAACGCGGCGATCCGTGCGGTAACACGTACGGCAATATTCAACGGCCTTAAGGTCAAGGGCATAATGCGCGGTTACAAGGGACTTATCGACGACGAAGTTCTCGATTTCAAAACCAATAACGTCTCTAACATCATCCAACAGGGTGGCACGATCCTCAAGACCGCTCGTTCCAAGGAGTTCGAGACCAAGGAGGGTCGCAAAAAGGCGCACGAGACAATGCTCCGCCACAAAATCGACGCGCTGGTTGTCATCGGAGGTGACGGCTCGCTCACCGGCGCACGCATCATCGCCGCCGAATATGACATTCCCATCGTTGGCATTCCCGGCACTATCGACAACGACCTCTACGGTACAGACACCACAATAGGCTATGATACAGCGCTTAACACCGTTATGTGGGCTGTCGATAGATTGCGCGACACCGCCTCTTCGCACGAACGTCTGTTCTTCGTAGAGGTTATGGGTCGCAACGCTGGATTCCTCGCCCTTAATGGCGCCATTGCTACTGGTTCGGAGGCCGCAATCATACCTGAGATCGCTACCGAGGTAGACCAATTGGCAGAGCTCATCGAAAATGGTTTCCGTAAGGATAAGAATTCGAGTATAGTCCTCGTGGCCGAGAGTGACGTCACGGGCGGAGCAATGGGTATGGCCGCCCGCGTCAAGAAGGAGTATCCCCAGTTCGACAGCCGCGTCACGATTCTTGGCCATATTCAACGGGGAGGATCTCCCACGGCGTATGACCGTATCATTGCTTCTCGGATGGGTCGCGAGGCCGTGGAGGCGCTTTTGGATGGTCAGCGCAACGTTATGATCGGAATCGACGACGAATCGCTTGTCCATATCCCGTTCTCGCAGGCGATCCGTGACGACAAACTCATCGACCGCGATTTGTTGAAAACAGTCAAGATTTTGTCTATATAAAAATCTTCTTTATCTTTGCATCCTCACAGGTTCCCCCGCGGGGGATTAAATGGGAATGCCGTGTATAATCGGCAACAGTTCCCGCTGCTGTAAATTCTTGGGAGTCAGTAAAATGGCGCCAGGGTTTCGAGTTCTAAAGTCACTGACCTTCGGGGTTGGGAAGGCTTCGAAACCGCAAAAAGAACAAGTCAGAAGACCTGCCTGCGAGAAATAATTTTTTGACGCCCACGGCGAATGGGCCCCAGAAATGAAACGGACGGTCATCACACTTATCCTTGTTTTTTTATGCGTCGCGGTAGCGGCCCAGAGCGTTGTTCCTATAGACAGCATCGTTGTTACCGCCCGGCGTCTGCACGAGATCGTTCCTGCGCAGATCCTTGATGGACAACAGCTTACCCGCCTCGAAACTCACTCTGTCGCCGATGCTATTCGCTATTTTTCCGGCGTTCAGGTCAAGGATTACGGCGGCATCGGGGGTCTCAAAACTGTCAATGTTCGCTCGCTTGGTAGCGCTCACGTCGGGGTTTTTTACGACGGATTGGCGATCGGCAATGCTCAAAATGGCGTTGTAGATCTTGGGCGTTTTTCGCTCGCAAATGTAGAATCCGTGTCACTCTATAACGGCCAGCGTAGCGATATCTTTCAGTCGGCCAGAGATTTCGCTTCGGCCGCGGCGGTCTATCTTCGTTCCCGACGCCCCATTTTCGAGTCCGGGCGTGGAAGTAACCTATCCCTGCGAATCGCGGGCGGATCGTTCGATCTTTTCGACGGATCGGCCCTCTTCGAACAGCGTCTCGGAGAGAACCTCAGTGCATCTGCTAACGTCCAGTTTCTCAACACTTCCGGACGCTATAAATATCGTTATTCAGGTAGCGGCGCAGGCGGAAATGGAAGCACCGGTTGGGACACCACTGCCGTGCGGCGCAATGGAGACATTCGCATAATCCGAGCCGAGACGAGTCTTTTTGGCAGTATCCACAGAGGAGAGTGGCGCGCCAAAGCTTACTTTTACGAATCGGACAGAGGTCTTCCGGGTGCAGTCATCAAAGAGGATAACGCCATTTCGCTTCGCAACGAAGATCGACAGCGTGACCGAAATTTTTTCATTCAAGGATCTATGAATCAGGAGATTTCGCATCTTTACAGTTATCGTATCCAAGCCAAATATGCCCACGATTACACCAATTATGTGATGCCACCCACAACGACGCTCCAGACGATGGATGCCCATTATCGCCAGCAGGAGGCATACATTTCGATGGCCAATCTATTCATAGTAAACCACTGGTTGTCAGCCAACTTATCGCTCGATGGACAATATAACACACTGAAGGCCGATGCATCGAAGCTGTTCAATAAAAATTTTCCTCAGCCGCGCCGTCTCACTCTGTTGGGCGCGGCAGCGGTTTCGATGCGATTCACGAAATTCAGTGCTCAAACCAGTCTGCTATACACCCACACTCACGACACCAGTGCACGTGAGCTTCCTATGGCCGCCGATCGAAACATCCTCTCCCCTACCCTCGTACTCGCCTACAACCTTTCTAACACATTGGAAATCAGAGCATTTTACAAGGACATTTTTCGCCTGCCTACTTTCAACGACCTTTACTATACCCAGATCGGCAACCGCGCGCTCAGACCTGAATACACTACTCAATATAACGTAGGTGCTACGTGGCGCAAGTCGTGGAACCAGAGCCCACTCGTCTCGCTCAGCACTTCACTCGACGCCTATTATAACCGCGTGCACGACAAAATCGTAGCCACACCAACTTCCAACCAGCTTGTATGGACAATGATCAATATCGGTCGCGTTCGCATTCGTGGTATAGACGCTTCTGTGACGCCACAATTCCGCCTCGGCAACGGACCACGTGCGGCACACATCGACACCCGCATAACCTACACATTTCAAGATACTTCTGGCGGCGATTCCGTACCTTATGCTCCGCGCCACAGTGGTTCGGCCATTGTAGGCATAACCTGGGGACATCCATACGACAAAGGCCAACCGTGGTCGCTCAACTATAGTTTCATCTACACCGGTGAACGCTATCGACTTGGTAGTCAGACTTCTGCCAATCTTCTCGAACCTTGGTACACCCACGATCTCGCCCTGTCGCGCGATCTCAGCCTCCGTAAAGCCACCATACGCCTCGGTGTCGAGGTGAACAACATCTTCAACCAGCGCTACGAGGTCGTCCGCTGGTACCCAATGCCCGGAACCAACTTCAAACTTTTAATATCAATATCACTATGAAACAGTTACTTGAATTTGCAAAATTCTTTGCGATCACCGCCATTATCGCCACGCTTGGCCTTACTTCTTGCCGTCAGGACGATCCTGTCGATCCTCCCATCGATCCCGATCTCTTGGGGGCTGGGTTTTACCTACTGAACGAGGGTATGATGGGTTCAAACAACGCCACTCTCGACTTTTACGATTACAACACTAATAAATTGATCCATAACATTTTCGAAGCTCGCAATCCCAACGAAACTATGGGTCTCGGCGATACCGGCAATGATCTCGAACTATACAATGGAAGGCTCTATGCGGTGATAAATGGTTCGAGCTATTTGGAAGTTATCGACGCAACGAGGGCAAAACATATAGCCAAAATCGCCATTCCCAATCCGCGCTATGTGGCTTTCAATGGCGATTTTGCTTATGTAACTTCCTATTCCACAGCCTCTTCGCCGTACGACGGTGGTGATGGCTCTCCTGCCGGTTTCGTTGCTAAGGTCGATTTGAACACACTCAAAGTCGTTGATCAGTGCACCGTCGGTCGGCAACCCGATGAATTGGCTGTCGTTGGCAATAAGTTATATGTCGCAAATTCAGGCGGTTACGCCGATCCAGACTACGAGACAACTGTTTCCGTAATCGACCTGACCACTTTCAGCGAAATCAAACGCATCGAGGTTGCACCCAATCTTTATCGCGTGCGGCCTGACGGTAAAGGTAAGCTATATGTCTCATCTCGTGGCGATTACCTTATGAATCCCGCTGCGACATTTGTCATCGATACCACCACGGACGCCGTCTCTCCCACCCCTATCGAGAGCGAAAACATCACTTTGGCGGGCGACAATATCTACGCGATAAGTGTCACTTACGACGCCGAATGGAACCCGACGAACGCTTACCTGACCTATAATATAACAACCGACCGAATGGGCAGTAGCTTCATAACCGACAGCACTGACACTGAGATAGTTTCTCCCTATGGAATTGCAATTGAACCCACCACAGGCGAGATTTTCGTTACCGATGCTGTGGATTATTTTTCGGACGGAAAGCTGAATTGCTATTCCTCCGCAGGCACTCTGAAATGGAGTGTTACCGCCGGCGTCTCTCCGGCCCACTTCGCGTTTTTCACGCCAAGTGCTGCTCGATAACCTCGGCCAGATCCATCACCGGAAGTGACGTTCCGCGTGCGATGGCTTTTTTGCACAGTGGGCAGGCGGTAACTATTTCGCCTGCCCCTGTTGCTTCAAAAGCACGCCCGACAGCCTGAGCTATAGCTACTTGCGAACTATTTTCCACCGCCATATTGGCCAACGAACTTCCACAACACAACGCCTCATCTCTCGTTTCGGCTGGCTCGACCAGCGTTCCCACTGTTTGCAAAACCTCTCTTGGAGCGTCGTAAATCCCGCAGCCGCGTCCCAACTCACAGGGGTCGTGATAGGTCATCTTTTCCGTGCCGCCGGGTTTCAGCGTCAGACGCCCATCCGAAAGAAGCCGGACAAAATACTCGGAGTGGTGCAGCACCTCGATTCCGTCCAAATTATAGTCTTCGCGAAAGACCCTCAGGCATATCGGACAGGAAGTTACGAGAGTTGTAATACCGTGATTGCGAAACAGTTCAGCGTTAATTCGCATCATATCGCGCGCGGCTTCTATATCGCCAGACAACTTCAGCGGCCTTCCGCAACACACCCCTCCATCCCGATCGGCCCACCAAACCTGCTCGCCTGCCGCGGTGAAAATTCGCTCCATCGAACGCAAAATCTTAGGCGAAAGCAGCGTCATACAGCCCGCAAAGTAGCCTACACGCCCCTCACCCCTCGATCTGTCCACATCGCACGCATAGTTGAACCTCCCATTAGAGGGTGTTCCGCTCAACGAATGGCGGCTGCCAAGCCTCAAAGTATCCAGCTCCAGACCAACCGGGCATTTGACCTGACATCTTCCGCATAATAGGCAATTATCTGCTACATAGCGAGTTAGCCTATTATAACGACGGTCTCGAATAAAGTATGCCGACTGGACGTTTCGCATTCCGGCATCGCGTTGCAACTGACAGGGATCGATACAAATTCCGCAGCGCGAGCACGCTTCGAGTTGAAAATGGTCGAACGATTTTTCACGCCCGGCCTCGCTCGTGATGCCCCATCTGCGCAGGAAAATCAGCGGTACTTCGGTGAAAATGTGCATATAACGCGAAAATGGCATCGCCACGAAGAACACCCCCAAAGCGATCGAGTAGCCCCACCAGAGCGGCAGTTGGCTCGGAAAACTCTCGGCCAGCAGCCTCATCGGGAACACGAACCACAGCGAGGTCATAGCCACTCTGTCGCCCAAGGTCAGCTTGGTAGTGCGCTTCATCCCCATCGCCCGCGAGCGAAAGCGTTTGAACACTGCCAGCACCAACCCCGACAAAACATAGAGTAACAGTACGTCCATCACAACCTCGAAATTGATCCCCCATCTCGGCCCGTGATCCATATCCTGCGTAAAATAGTCGAAGAAAATATGCCCCTGCAACGGCACGAATCGCAGCCCAAGATAAGCGATGGTTTCCACCCACCCCACCACAATAAGCAGGAACCACCCCAGCGCAAATGCCGTGTGCATATATCCCAGCAAGGGGTTCACGCGCCAAATCCTGCGGTGCAGCAGACATTCCGTAAAGCACTCCCAAATACCCTTTAGCGTTGCCACTGAGAACAGTCCGTGCCACACTTTCAGTTTGTCGCGCCGTGGCAGCCGCACCATCCAACGTACATATTTATAGATTATCACAGCGAATAACACACTCGTCCCAACGATGAACGGGATCACAAAGCCGCTATAGAAAGTCTGCACCATTTAGTAGTCGCCCAGCTTACGTTTTATCAGGCGCACAACGCCCCTTGTATTGATTCCGCGCGGACACACCAGCCGGCACTTCCCACAGAGCATACACTTGTTCATCTCGGCCCAAGCGCCGGTATACTCTCCTCTTCGCACCAGAGTGTGCACCCTGCGAAAATTGAATGAAGTAAGATTTCCTGCAGTACAAGTGGCCGTGCAGCCTCCACAGGCAATGCAGGCACCGAATTGGGGCATCTCTTCCAGCATCTCACGCACCGGGCCCAGATCGTTTCGATCCAGATCCATCGTTCGCGCCGGCAAGACGCTGTATCCCCACTCTATAGCACTCATTTTCTGCTTTTTAAGTATTCAGAAACCTTTTCTGCCGCCATCGAACCCTCACAAATGCTTTCGCCGATGGTTTTCGGCGCAGTGGCTGTTCCGGCATAAAAAACGTTCGGCAGGTCGGATGAAACTGCACCGGAAAACAGATCCCTTGGCGTCAAAAATCCGCTGGAACTCAGCGGCAAAGCATACTTTTCATTACTCGACGACGCCTTCATACCTACGATCAATACCAGCATATCGACCGTCATCTTCAGCGGTCGGCCCACCAATGTGTCTTCGGCCTTGATCTGCAGTCGCCCGTCGATCGTCGGCGAGGCTTCGGAGACTCTGCCACGTATGAAATTTACTCCGAAGTCCTGTTGCGCACTCTGATAGAGTTCTTCATATCCCGGCCCGAACATCCGAATGTCCATATAGAAGTTATAAATTTCGGCATCCGGAAACAGCTGGCGCATCTCCATCGCCTGCTTCACGCCTGTGATACAGCAAACTTTACTACAGTGCTTTTGGTTCACTTTTTCGTCCCGCGATCCCACACAGTGCACAAACGCAATCCCGTGCGGCGCACTTCCGTCGTGTAGCGCCACCTCACCCTTATTTAGCATCCGCTCCACATCGACGGTCGTAAAAACATTGTCGTAAATGTGATAGCCGTACTCCTCCTTGAGTCGAGCATCGAAAATATCGAATCCCGAAGCCACTATGACTGCCTCGCCTTCCAGCTTTTTGCCCTCCATCAGCAGCACTCCTCCGTCGGTAAGTCCTTCGACTTCAGTGTGCAACATCACTTCGACACCAGCATTCTCCATCTGTTTTGTCATTCCTTCCAGCACCTCGTGCGCCGGAGTCATCGACGGGAACAGGTTGTGCCAGTCGCGTAGTTTTCCTCCCAGTGCACCGCTCCTCTCCACGATCACGGGCTTCAGCCCTTCGGCCACCAGCGACAGTGCCGCCTGCATTCCCGCCGGCCCTCCGCCGACAACGATAATTTTTTTCATCAATGCTTAATTCTATAAATACGGTCTCCGGAAAACGCATTGACGGCCGCGGGTTTCGGTGCTCCGATGAACTTGCCGCCCCGCCCAAGGTACTTAGCTTCGGAGTCATAGCGCACTCCCAATTTCCCAAGAAGCGGCTCCACATCCACCTGGTGCATCTGCATCCCCATATCCCAGGGATCGTATCCCAGCACCAGGCCCGCCATCTCTTCGTACGTCAGCACCGGAATTCCGCGCCCATCCGCCCCGTAGGTCACATTTTCCATCTCCGCCAAGGCATACTGCCACTTATCGAGAAACATCGCGCAGCCCGGACAGTTCGCCACCATCATATCGGGTTTGTATGGTGCCATCGATTCCAGTTTTTTGCGCGAATTTGCGATCGAAAATCCTCTGTTCACCTGCACCAAATAGTTGCGAAAGCCGAACCCACAGCAATGCCTGCGCTCCGGATAATCAACCACCTGACCTCCCCACTGCTCTACCATTCCCGCCAGCACATAAGGGAATTCGCTCCCCCCGATACCGCTCTTGGGAAAGATTTTCGCATAGTGACAACCGATGTGCTCCACCACCTTAAGCGGTTCGCCCGTCGTAGCATCCACCAGCCTGCGCACCGCTTGCCGTTCGATCTCTTCGCGGTTATGGAAAATCAGGTCGGAGGTATGAGCAATATTAGCCGGTTTTTTGAACTCGCGCCCCGTGGCCTTGAATAGATTTTCGCGCGCACGAGCCTCTGTTTCAGGGAATTCGTGCCAGGTTTCGAGAATTTCGGTATACAACCCGAACGATGTGATGCACGACACAGCCATATTTTCGTAACCGGCCTCGGTCATCAGCGCAAACTGCCTCGCCACGACTGCCATCGTTGTGTCAAGCGGCACAATATCAGTGTGATATCCGATGCCGGTGCACGAAGTGTGGCGCGGATCGTCATAGATATCTTTGCCCAGCACGTCACGCATTATGCGCAAAAAAGTGGCTTCGCTGCCAGGAAAAAAGTTCTGGCGTATGCAACTTCGGGCGTAATAGTAATGGTCACCCGCTATCTCTTTTTCATATTCTCTCCAACTACTTCTTTTCATAGTTTGCGCACGCCGATTCAATTGTTTCAAAAAACTGTTTTCCGCCCGTCACCTCGAAAATTTTGTTGATCTCGCCGATTGTTTCCGTGTCGATCTCTCGCAATACGCCAGCACCATCCGATCTGTAATTAGGTGAAAAGCGCGAATAAAAATCCACGTCGTTCTCTACCACCCACTTCCACACAGGGCCCTGTTCGGGATGCCCCTCAGGTACCACCAAACGCGGTGTAATGCAATAACCTTTGTCAAGAATATGTTGGCCGATAACCCGCTTAAGCAGAAGCTGCTGGCGCCCTTTTTCCGATTCGGCAAAAAATCCTAATTTTTGGGATAAAGTTCTAAGGGCCTGAATGATATATCCGGGAGTATTTCCACGGGGACAGCGCGGACGGCAGGACATACATTCACCACAATACCAAAGTGTGTCGCTTCTCAGAAGTGCCTCTATTTCAGCGTCATCGCGACTCTGAACAATGTTCACTATCTTCCGCGGATCGTAGTCGTAGAACTCGGCCGAAGGGCACACACCGGTACATACACCGCAATTCATACACGCCTTGAGGCCTTCGCGCAGACGCACGTCCTCCATCAGCAGGTCGAAATACTTTCCCATCCTGCAAAATTACGCCATCGGATTAAGATTTCAGGTAGTAGAAATACCCAAATTTTTCGTGCGGTTCGCTCGACACCAGTTTCCAGTCGGCAGGGTCGAACTCCGGGAATTTCGTATCTCCTTCGTAATCCGCCTCGATGCGCGTGATGTAAAGTTCATCCGCCAATGGCAATGCCTGTCGGTAGACTTCCGCACCACCTATTATAAAAGCATCGGGATATTTCGCCACAGCTTCGGCCAACGAATGCACAACCTGGACACCCTGAGTTTCAAAATCCTGCTGCCGCGTCACCACGACGTTCGTACGGCCGGGCAGCGGTTTTCCTATGGATTCGAAAGTCTTGCGGCCCATAACAACCGTACGCCCCATTGTCAGTTCTTTGAAGTGCTTCAGGTCTTCGGGCAGGTGCCAGGGCATCCGACCCTCACACCCTATTACGCCGTTTCGGGCAATGGCTACAATTATCTTCAGGCTCATACTGCTATGAGGGCTTTGATGGCAGGCCACGGGTCATAATCCTGCAACGAAAAATCCTCGTATTGGAAGTCGAAAATAGATTTCACCGCCGGATTAATATGCATCACGGGCAAAGATCGCGGCGTGCGACCGAGTTGTTCTTCAACTTGCTCCAAGTGATTGAGATATAAATGAGTGTCGCCTGTGGTATGGATAAATTCACCTGGCTCCAGCCCCACCACTTGCGCCATCATCATCGTCAGTAATGCATAAGATGCTATATTGAAAGGTACACCCAGAAACACATCCGCCGAACGCTGGTAAAGCTGGCAGGAGAGTCGGCCTTCGGCTACATAGAACTGGAAAAGTGCGTGACACGGAGGCAGTGCCATAGAGTCCAAATCGGCTACGTTCCAAGCACTTACGATATGGCGGCGCGAGTCTGGATTGCTTTTCAGTGCCTCCACGATCTGCGCGATTTGGTCTATGTGACGCCCGTCCGGCGTGGGCCAGCTGCGCCACTGATAGCCATAGATATGACCCAGTTCACCATCCGGCGACGCCCACTCGTCCCAGATAGTTACTCCGTTGGCATTAAGGTATTTGACATTGGTGTCGCCGCGCAAAAACCACAACAGCTCATAGATTATCGAACGCAGATGCAGTTTTTTTGTCGTCAGCGCGGGAAATCCCTGCCCAAGGTCGAAACGCATCTGGTGGCCGAAGATACTCTTCGTGCCCACTCCCGTGCGATCGCTTTTGGTTACGCCTTTGCTCTTAATCTTCTGCAATAAGTCGAGATACTGTCTCATATAGCTTTTCTCCGAACACGTTTTTACCGACAATGTTGCCTTTACGATCGATCACAAAGTTGGCCGGCAAAGCGCGCACATTATACAGTGCCACCCCGGAAGTCGCCTCGCCTCTAAAATCGCAAACAGTCGCCCAAGGGAGTTTTTGTTCCTGCACTGCATTGACCCACAGCGGTTTGGATGTATCGAGCGACACCTGATAGACGGCCAATCCGCGGTCGGCATATTCGTTCCAAAGCTCTTTCATCTCCACGTTATTGGCATTGGATGCAGGAAGGGCGGCGCTCCAAAAATCGAGCACAATAACCTTGCCGGTCAGCGAGGAGAGCTTCACCTTTTGGCCATACATATTGGGCAGCTCGATCTCAGGAAAATTAGATTCTGTAATGTTAAGATTGCGCCCTGCGGTAAGTTTTTCGACCTCCGCACGGAGCGCTTCAACGTATCTGGAATCGGGATAGTGACCCTCCACGGAGTCGGCAACCATTCTGTAATAGACATAATCGTTGTCACCGTTGAACAACACAGGATCGCCCGGAAGTCGTTGATAGAGAGCATAAACTGCCGCCAGCGACGACGCATTTTTCACAATGAATCCGATCTGCGCACGTTTCGTTCCGTAATACTGATCGGCATAAGCCTTAGAAAGCTCCCGCCGACGCGGGCTTTCAGGGATCGACAGCGCATAAAGTCCTGCTATCGAGTCGAGTTTCGCTGCACCATCGCTTAGGATTCCGTGAAGCTCCCACACCAATTCGCTCTCGCGTGAGCCGGAAACGCGGTAACCGCGCCCCAAATCGCCCAACGACATCACACTCACTCTCTCTCCCGACGAAACGAGCATCGGCACCATATCTACACCGTGACGAAGATTGAAGATCGTAGGCTGACCGTCTGGCAACTCGACCTTAAAAGCAAACGCTCCCTTGTCGTCGGTCAGGGTGGAGTCGGCGAAACTCGTTCCGACCGATTCGAGATAGACAGGCTCTTGTGCCGCACCTATGAGTTGGCCGCGAATGCGGGCCGTGTTGCCGGTGCACGATGCGAAAAAAGCGACGAGCGCCAAAGCCAACAAAAACGTACGAGGCCCGCGACGCTGCTTTTGATTTTTGCCGCCGTTCTTATTATTTTTCTTCTGAATCTGGTAAGAGGGCTGCTGAGGTTGCTTGTATTCGCTCTTCAAATTACCGAGCGCCTGCTCGTCCAGTTCCAATCCCCCGCGCGACATACGTTTGATATCGCCTATGATGATCTCGTTGTTGGGGTGTTCCTGATTATATTCGTAACTCTTGGTGCGCATATAACGGGCGATATCTTCGAGCGTAGCCTCCACGGCTGACCTGTCCTCATTGCCCTTCAGAGAATCGATCATACGCTCGACATTCTTGCCGTAATGCTTGAACATCATATCTTTACGCGGATACTCTATCTTATCGGGATGAGGTCTCAGATCCTGTCGCGTGGGGATCGGATAGGGCGAATCGACATCCAAAGTGAAGTCCGACATAATAAAGAGGTGATCCCATAATTTATGTGCGATATCGGAGGTGTCTCGCAATAACGGATTGAGGTTACCCATCACGTCGATGACGATGTGTGCCTGCTTTGTTCGCTCGGTGCGGTCTTCGATAGTGCTCAGATAATCCACCATTTCGTGGATGTGACGACCGTATTCGGGCAAAAACATCGGGCGTCGAGTGTAATTATAATTCTTTTCCATAGCGGATGACTGTTCTAAAAAGCTCAAAACACGGGCACTTTTGAACGTATTGTGTTATACTTAGTTACGATTTTGAATAATGAAAAAAAATATGTGCACAAAGATGCAAAAGTTTCGGGAAAGTTTTATATCTTCGTGCAAAGTTAATCGGATTTTTCTAATTAACGAAACTACGACCTATGGCGAACATCTTGATAATGGATGGCCAGCGCGGAATAAGAAACACTCTCCGCGAAAGACTCGTATATGAAAAATATACAGTTGAGGCCGCTGCTACGCCCGAAGAGGCCATCTCCATAATGGAGCGCTTCTCACCGGATGTCGTATTGTGTGACCACTGCTGCGAGCAAAAACCAGACTGTCCCGTCATCGTGATGTCGGACAACACCTCGGTCGAAAATGCCGTGGAAACCGTGCGAGCCGGAGCTTTCGACTTCATTCCCAAGCCTATAGATATGAACCACCTGCTCGCCTCAATCAAAAAGGCGATCGGGGAGCAATCCACAAGCGAAGGGCCAATAAACCCTCCGGATACCTTCAATCCTCGGACGGTCGTACGAAAATCGAGTTCGAAGGTTCAGGAGATAATAGGCGATTCCCCCAAGATTCAACACGTAAAAGACCTCATCGAACGGGTCGCTCCTTCTGACGCACGGGTGCTGATCACAGGCGAAAACGGAACAGGCAAAGAGCTGGTGGCCAGATGGCTACACGAAAAATCGCGTCGGGTAAAAGCGCCATTCGTGGAGATCAACTGTGCCGCAATCCCATCGGAGTTGATCGAGAGCGAGCTCTTCGGTCACGAGAAGGGGGCTTTCACCTCGGCAATAAAGCAACGCAAAGGCAAGTTCGAGCAGGCAACGGGCGGAACGCTGTTTATGGACGAAATCGGCGATATGAGTCAAAACGCTCAAGCCAAGGTTCTGCGCGCACTGCAAGAGGGCCGTATCAGTCCCGTTGGCAGCGACAAAGATGTACCTGTAGATGTACGGGTGATCGCAGCAACTAATAAAAATCTCAAAGAGGAGATTAAACAGGGGCGGTTCCGCGAAGACCTCTATCATCGTCTCAGCGTTATAATTATCAACGTTCCACCGTTGCGTGAGAGGGAGGGTGATGTTGGGATTCTGGCCGAGCACTTTGTTGCCAACATTTGTAAGGAACAGGACATTGCGCATAAGAGCATCTCGGAGGAAGGTCTGGCAATCCTCGAACAGATGCCCTGGAGCGGAAATATACGCGAACTTCGCAATGTGATCGAACGTCTGGTGATTCTTGGCAACGATGAGATCACCCCGGAAGATGTCGAGGCGTACGTCACGGAATTCGTATAGCCGGAACGGCGGCCGTTGCTTTTTTCGCACTTTTCGCATATCTTTGCGAAATGGAAAGTGTCAAGTGTCTTATTATAGGTAGCGGGCCCGCGGGATACACGGCGGCAATATATACCTCACGGGCGGCTCTGAATCCTGTTGTCTATGCCGGCTTGGTACCGGGGGGGCAACTCACCACAACGAGCCAGGTCGAAAATTTTCCGGGCTATCCCGACGGAGTGGCCGGAACAGTTATGATGGACGATCTGCGCAGGCAAGCCGAACGCTTCGGGGCCGATGTCAGGCACGGCGAGGTTACTGCTGTGGATCTGTCACAGCGGCCTTTTCGTGTGACGGTGGATGGGACACACGAGATTTTCGCCGACAGCATCATCGTAGCGACGGGTGCCGTGGCTAAGTATCTCGGACTGCCTTCTGAACGTAAATATATAGGTATGGGGGTGAGCGCGTGTGCTGTTTGCGACGGATTTTTTTATCGCGACAGAGATGTAGCGGTGGTTGGTGGCGGCGACTCTGCCTGCGAGGAGGCCCTTTATTTGGCTACGCTGTGCCGCAAAGTTTATCTGATCGTGCGGCGCGATATTTTGCGGGCTTCCAAACATATGCAACAACGGGTTTTTGAGAATGGTCGCATCGAAGTGCTGTTCGGCTATCAGACCGAGGAGGTGTTGGGCGATGACGGCGGAGTGACGGGAGCACGTGTGCGAGGCCCTGAGGGGGTAGAGCGAGTACTTGATATCGAAGGATTTTTTCTCGGCATCGGTCACACACCACGCACTGAAATCTTTCGCGGACAATTAGAGCTGGACGACGAAGGATATATCGTGACTTCGGGGACAGGTTCGGGCTCAACGGCACTTTTGGGCTCAACGGAGACGAGCATTGCTGGAGTTTTTGCGGCGGGCGATGTTGCCGATCGTGTCTACCAACAAGCAATTACAGCAGCAGCGGCAGGTTGTCGTGCGGCACTCGACTGTGAAAGGTTTTTGATCGAGTAGATTTTGCCCGGAATCGACGATATATTGAAAATCTCTACCCCCGAAGAGTTCGACGGGGCGGCAATGGAGTTGTTTCGCAGGCAATCTTCAGAGTGTCCACCTTATCGCGATTATCTTGCAGCAATTGGTGTGGCGCCTGAAAGCGTCTCTTCAGCGCCCGAAATCCCCTATCTGCCCATTGAGATTTTCAAAACCCATCGCGTTTATTGCGGCACCGGCGAACCCGAAGCAGTCTTCACCAGTAGCGGTAAGAGCTCGTCTCGTCATTATGTTGCGCGATTGGCAGATTACGAGAAGACATTCACACGTGCATTCGAGTTCTTTTATGGCGATCCGGCTGGGTGGGAAATACGCTCTTTGCTACCGTGTTACCAGGAGCGAGGCGGGTCGTCTCTGATCTATATGGTGGACGGCCTTCAGCGGAAAGGACTTCCGGATGCGCCACAAAGATTACTCATCGGGGTGAGCTATGCGTTGCTGGACTTAGCCGAAAGCGGCGATCAACTGCCTGCAGGGACGATCGTTATGGAGACAGGTGGAATGAAAGGGCACCGCGAAGAGATGAGCAAAGAGCAGCTGCATAGAATGTTATGCGATGCGTTCGGGCTGACTGAAATTCACAGTGAGTACGGGATGGCCGAGCTGACCAGTCAGGCTTATTCGCGTGAAGGTGGGATTTTTCAGGCACCACCCTGGATGAGGATCTCAGTTCGCGACCTGATGGATCCGTTCGACGTCCGGCGGCCAGAAACGACCGGCTGCGACAACATTCGTGGTGGCATCAACATAATCGACCTTGCCAACCTGCATTCCTGCGCTTTCATTCAGACCCAGGACGTTGGACGGGTGATGGCCGACGGTAGCTTTACTATCGACGGGCGCATTGTGGGGAGTGACATCAGAGGATGTAACTTATTGGTGCAATGATAGATATAGTAATACCCTGGGTGGATGGCAACGATCCGACGTGGCAGGCGGCATTCAAGGCAGCACGTAGTCTCGACACCGAGGTTGTCGCAACAGGCGGCAGCGAGAACGACTCCGAGATCCGATATCGCGACTGGGGCACGCTGAAATATCTGTTACGTGGTATCGAGCGCTTTACCCCGTGGGTTCGGAAAGTCCATCTTGTGACTTGGGGGCATCTGCCGGAGGGCATAACACCGACCCCGCGCCTCAACATTGTCCGTCACGAAGATTTTATACCGGCCGAGTATCTACCGACTTTTTCGTCACGCGCAATAGAGCTCAACGTTCATCGAATCAAAGATTTAGCCAACCGGTTCATACTTTTCAACGACGATATGTTCCTGTGCAGACCGCTGCCTGCCGAGAGATTTTTCCGTAACGGACTGCCTTGCGATATGGCGCGACTATCACTCATCGCCTCGTCGAGCATCAGCCACACAGTGCTCAATATGACCGAAATCCTGGGCCGCCGTCACGACCGTCGAACCGCAATGAGACACCACTGGTGGAAATGGTATTCATTACGTTACGGTGCTGCTAACTTACTGAAAACCTTAGACCTATCAGTTTGGCAGGGTTGGTCTGGATTGACCGACACGCATATGCCGCAACCCTATCTGAAGGAGACTTTCGAGCGGATGTGGAGCGACGAACGCGATATTTTGGACACCACGTGCCGCCAGCAATTTCGTTCGCCTTTCGGCGTAAACCATTGGTTGATGCGCTATGAACAACTGGCCACAGGGCAATTTTCGCCGATTTCTATGCGCGATTCCCGACTCGATTATCTGGCCGAAGAGCGGATCGACGACATCGAAAAGTACATTCGCACTCAACGCTATGCTATGATTTGCCTGAACGATAACCCACAATTAAATGATTTTGATGGAGTTAGCTCACGCCTGCAAGAAGCGCTCGAAACCATTTTGCCGGAATGAAATTCTCTGTGATCATACCTCTTTATAATAAGGAAGCCGAGATCGGCCGCACTCTACATTCGGTATTGGCTCAGACCCACGTGCCGTACGAAATCGTGGTGGTGGACGACGGTTCGACCGATGGCAGCGCTGCTATAGTGGAATCGATCGTCACAGAGAGTGGCCCCTCAGATCCCACAATCAAACTTATACGTCAGAAAAATGCCGGCGAGACCGCTGCACGAAATACAGCAATGATCTCGGCTACAGGCGATTACTTTGCGCTCGTGGATGCCGATGACGAATGGCGACCTGACTTTTTGTCCGAGGTTGCCGCGCTCATCGAGGAATTTCCAGCCTGCGGGCTCTATTCAACTGGTTTCGATATTGTGAATAACGACGGAGCAGGCGGCACTCTCGCCGAACATCCTGCCCGCGGATTGCAAAAACGCGGTGTGGTCGAGAATTTTTTCAGGGAATCGATGTCGGCCTATGTCAGTATTCCGTCGGCGAGCGTGATTCCGCGGACGGTTTTTGAGGTTGTGGGCGGTTTTCCGGAGGGGATGAGGCTCGGCGGCGACCAGTATATGTGGACAAAAATTGCGCTCCGATGGCCCGTTTGTTATTCGCCTGCACGTCTGGTAAAGTATTATATGTCGGCATCTAACCGTTCGGCAGCCATCTACAAGCCCGAAGTGACGGTTTATTCGTTCGAGGATTTTTACGACCCTACCGGGGTAGGAAAAAAAGATTCCACAAGCTTTTGGATCGACGAATATGTAGCTCGTGTTGCATTGGGTAAAGCTCTAACTATCAGCGCTAAAGGCGGTACTGCAGAAGCTCTGAGAACGGAGAAGTTTTTTGCCTACAACCGGCTTAGTCGGCGACTTTGGTGGCGGCTATGGGTTCTCAACCGTACGCCTGCCGCTTGGAGGCCAAGACTACACGCCCTCTATACCGACTTCGCCTGGCGCTTCGCCCGGAAAGGGCTATAGATCAGTGTTCCACTCCCCACCATCAGTATAAAGTATCGGTCTGCGGCGTTCTAACGCTTTGAGAGTGAGATAACTTTCATAAAGGCATATGCCGTTCGAAGAGTCCTCTGCAAGCGAAAAAGCAACAACGGAAGGATCGCGTTTGGAAACGTGGTAAGCACCCAACGTGCGGTCGAGATAGGCTGCGAGCCACACCGGATCGTTCGATGGATTTCCTCCCACCTTGCGCGATGTGCCGCTCAGATGGGTGTCGATGTCAGCTTGAATGGTGACGCCATACGAAAGATCGTTCCGAAAGCCGATCTCGAACGCCAAATCCTCTCTCACACGCCCTCCTTGACGAGTTTCCACCCGCAAAGTGTATGTCTTCGGGCTGTCGGGGCTCCACGGTTTGATGTTACGAATGTTGGCAAAAAAGCGCACCGTATCTTCCCGTCTCATATCGACTTTCGCCTCTTTGCGCTCCCAGGCCAGCACTTTTGCATCGGAGTCAAGCAGCTCATACAGGACCGTATAAACCTGCTCGTTCAGTCTGTGGCTCTTCATAATCACGCCCAGTTCCAGCAGACCGGAGGTACCTTCCGTGCGGGTATCCACAACTATGTCACGAACCCTCAGCAATGGTTGCGAGAGAATGTAAACGTCACCGACAATTGCCGGCGAGGCGGCAGGGCGATCGTTTTCGAGCTTCTGCTGAGCGATGGGTTCCCTGTAAACCGTGATCGCAAGTTCATTGGCACCTTCGTGCGAAAATTCCGTCACATCGAATTCGGCGGGGAGACTGCCTGCCTGGCTATAACCGGCTAATTCGCCATTCACCGACACGTCGAACGAAGCTGAAACCTGCTCAAGATGAAGTATTTGGCGTCGATCGATCCACTCGAACGGCACTCGAAAACTATTTTTATAAGTCACTGCTTCCGGCGTTTCGATACGCGTCCACTCCGTCAGAGGTTGGACATTGCTCGCAATCAGACTGGTGAACGGGCCGCGTGGAAGCTCTTTGTTTATGCTCACCGTTTGCGGGTCGAGGTGGCGCGGAATTTCCGGAACGAACGTAACGCCTTGTGCCGCAGCGCTCGAAAGCGCCAGCAGGGTCGCCAAAAACAAGATGAATGTTTTCATAAAAATTGCGTAATTTTGCGATAAAGATAGTAAATTTTTATGACAACACGCGTTTGGGACAGAGTTCGGGGTCGCTGGTTGGTGCTGACGCCCGAAGAGGGGGTACGGCGAGATATTTTGGCAATGCTCACCGGCCCGAAAACCGCGGGAGGCTTGGGTATCGCTCCCACAAGCATCGCCCAAGAATACCCTATCGACCTCAACGGCACAACACAAAGAGCTGACATCGTGGTGTTTGACCACTCTGCCCAGCCCCTTATGCTGGTCGAATGCAAGGCTCCCGAAGTTGCAATTTCCGATGCCGTTTTGGCGCAGGCATTTCGGTATAACACCGTTCTGGGCGCTCATTATGTTATGCTTACCAATGGCCGCGACCACTATGTTTACCAGATCGGCGCCAATAACCAGTATACTCCTTTAAGCGAGTTTCCCGATCTTTTATCTCGCTGCCGGCGTTCCGGCCCACAACTTTGACGGATACTCTCCCGCAGCGATCAGCGCTTTGATCCGTTCGACGACCATCGGCCTGTCTTCTTTGTAAGTCACCCCGAACCACTTAGCCGCGGTGGGAAGAACCTTCATCTGCGCAAGGCGGTTTTGTATAAGGTAATCCACCATCAACGGGATGTAGAACTCGGCTTTGAGATTGCTCGCATTCTCTTCCAAAAACGCACGGAAATAACCTTCGGAGTGGACAAAATAGTCGGGCGTGAACCCGAACATATTCATCGACACAGGGGTAGTTTCTCCCAACGTATGTTGCGTACCATCGGGATCGACATAGACAATTTTCCCATCCTTACGACGCTCTATCTGATGGCGTTCGGTGATTGTTGCCAGATTGCCGTTGGCATCCTCGGCGCAAACCCCACGCGAAACGGTACCGTTATCGGACAGAGTATTGGATATTTGGAAGCCCACCATCGCATAGCGATTTTCGTGACCGGCCAAGGTTTGCAGATACTTTCCCAAAACTGCGTATGACTCCTTTCCATAGAAGTCGTCGGCATTGATCACCGCAAACGGCTCGTGGACAACACTTTTTGCCATCATCACCGCGTGATTCGTACCCCAGGGCTTTTCGCGACCCTCAGGGACGGAAAAACCGTCGGGCAGATAGTCCAATTCCTGGAAAACAAACTCTACCTCGACCTGATTGCCGAAGCGCTCAGGTGTGAAAACCTCACGGAAATCCTTCTCGAACGAGTGACGAATAACGAAAACGACCTTGGTAAAGCCGGCTCTGATGGCGTCGAATATGGAGTAATCGATGATGGCCTCGCCGTTCGGGCCCACGCCATCCATCTGTTTGAGAGAGCCGTAGCGCGACCCCATTCCGGCGGCCAGAACTACAAGTGTCATACTGGGCATAATAAAATCGAGATTAGTTGGTTTTAGTTCTTACAAATATAATCATTTTTTCGTAACTTTGTTTGATGGAAAAGATAAAAAACTGGTGGCGCGGCTTTGTGAAAAAACAACGGCTCGCGATGCTCGATTCAGACGACGACACAGAGCGTTGGCATATATACATTAGCGGAGGAAGAATTCTCATCGGGCTGATCTCGTTGATACTGGTTTTGGCTTTGGCGGTTGTTCTGCTTGTGGTTTACACCCCCGTGATGGATACTCTCGGAGGATATCCGGGCAACCGTTCGCGCGAAATACTGATTCAAAACGTTATGAAGCTCGACTCACTGGAGCGCCAAATGGCCAATCTCACTCTCTATAGCGACAACATAGCGCTCATTATGGAGGGCAAGACGCCCGTGATTCGCGACGTTTCCCGCATAGGAGACAGCGTTCAGATGCAGGACAAAACTCTTGTAGCTCCATCCCTTGCCGACTCGATGCTCAGAGCACGGATGGAGGCTGCTTCGGGTGATTATAGCCTTGCGGCGTCGGTGGCGTCTCCTCGCTCAGGAGCAATGGCAACCGATTTGATCGCACCTGCCAAAGGATTGGTACAGACGCGCTTCAGCCCGGTGAACGGTCGATTCGGGGTAGAGATAGTCACCACGTCGAACCATCCGATTGTGGCAGTTCGTGACGGTAGCGTGATCCTCAATGTTTGGTCGCCGGAACAGGGTTACGTGGTAGAGATCCAGCACTCGGACAATATGTTGTCGGTTTACAGGCAGCTTTCTTCAGTGGAGCGTGCCGTGGGCGCGCGGGTCAAGGCGGGCGAGATAATCGGGGTGGCATCTCCGCTGGGCTTCGAGTTATGGTACAATGGAACGCCGGTCGATCCGGAAAACTATATAGTTTTTTAAGTGATGCGGCAGCGGGTTGCGGTTTTAGGTTCCACAGGGTCGATCGGTGAGCAAACGCTTGATATCCTGCGTGCGAACAGCGAATTGTTCGAGCCCGTAATACTGACCGCTAAGCAAAATTGGCAGCGTCTTGCGGCCCAGGCACGCGAACTGGAGCCCGACACGGTCGTGATAGCCGACAAGGAGTTTTGGCAGCCTCTGAAAGAAGCGCTCGCCGACCTGCCGATAAAGGTTTATGCAGGCGAAGATGCTGTAGCTCAGGTAGCCGAGGCAGGGAATGTAGATGTTGTGGTGAATGCATTGGTGGGCTGGGCCGGGCTGGTGCCGACCGTTAGGGCGGTTCAGGCTGGCAAAAAACTGGCATTGGCAAACAAGGAGAGTCTTGTTGTCGGGGGTGAGTTGGTGATGAGGTTGGCTCGCGAGAACAATGTGCCTATCCTGCCTATCGACTCGGAGCACTCGGCTGTGTTTCAGTGCCTTGTGGGAGAGCGTTCGGCGCCCCGACGCATAATTCTGACCGCTTCGGGTGGAGCGCTCAGAGATTTGCCGATCTCCGAGCTGTCTAAGGTAACTGCTGCTCAAGCGCTCAAGCACCCCAATTGGACGATGGGCCCAAAGATAACCATTGACTCGGCGACGCTGCTCAATAAGGGTTTCGAGGTGGTGGAGGCGCATTGGTTGTTCGGGCTGCCGACTGACAAGATAGACGTGCTGATCCACCCTCAGTCGATCATCCACTCTATGGTGGAGTTCGAAGACGGTGCCATCAAAGCCCAAATTGGTACGCCTGATATGCGAGTACCTATAGCTTATGCGCTGTCGTTCCCGGTGAGGTTGCCGGCCATCTGCCCCACTCTGTCGTTTGCAGACCACCCCACACTGACCTTTGCCGAGGTGAACCACGAACGTTATCCGGCATTGGGGCTCGCAAGAGAGTGCCTGGCCGCAGGGGGAACATCCCTGTGCACTATGAACGCGGCGGGAGAGGTGGCTGTCGAGGCCTTTTTGGCAGGTCGCATCGGGTATTTGGACATTGTCCGAACGATTCGCTCCACCCTCGATCGCGCCCAAAACATTGCCAACCCTACACTTGAAGACTACATAAACTGTAACAACGAATCCAAACTAATAGCGAAAACATTATGAAACTACTATTCAGAACTTTAGCATTTACGGCCGTTTGCGTGACGATTTTTTCCTGCAACCCTGCAAAAAGAATTGCACAATCGACACCTGAGCCCGAACCTGTCGTCAAGGAAAAGCGCGTCGTCGGCTACATCCCCTCGTGGTCTTACAATTGCCTGGAGACGCTCGACTGGGATGCTCTCACCCACGTGAACATTGCCTTCTGCAATCCCGACACTCTGGGCAATATGCAAAACCCCTTCACAAACGCCCTCGTGCTCGATCGCATCGTCGCACTGGCCCATAATAACGACGTTAAGGTAATCGCTTCATTGGGTGGTGGTGGCGGCGGTAAGAACTATCCCGCCCTGATCCAAACTCCTCAGGGGCGCGAAGATTTCTGCAAAAAGATAGTTGCCTTCGCCCGCGAGTATGACCTCGACGGGGTCGATCTCGACCTCGAAGAGGGTCGCGGCCATATTTTGTGGCAAAACTACGAGGCTTGGGTCAAGGAGCTTCGCCGGCAGTGTAGCGAGGGCGACCTTTTACTCACCACGGCCGTTTCTACCTGGTTTTCGGACGACATTTCCGATGCTACTTTCGACTGCTTCGATTTCGTGAACATTATGGCGTACGACGGCCCGTTCGAGTCTCATTCTACAATGGATCTCGCTGAAACTATGGCGCGTAGCTATGCCGCTCGCGGCATTGAACCGGCACGTATCGTTATCGGTGTTCCCTTCTACGGCTATCCTCACGACGGTACTTGGGGTGACTCCAAGAGTTATGCCGAACTTCTGGCCCTATACCCCGAAGCGTGGGCCGTTGATAAGGTAGATAAATTCGGCTACAACGGGATGGAGACTATGAAAGCCAAAACCGAATTGGGCAAGAGATACGGTGGGATTATGATCTGGCATCTCGACCACGATACACAAGACGAACACTCGCTTCTTAAAGTTATTAAAGATAATCTGTAAAATAGCAAGAACATTATGAAAACACAACTCAAATCCCTATTCGCGATCGCGCTTGCAAGTGCGGTTCTATTCTCCTGCAGTCCGGACGATGACAAAAAAACCGACAAACCCGAACCTCCGAAACCTCCAAAAGAAGATCCGCTGCCCGAACTTCCCGGAGGCCCTTCGGGCGTGGCTATGCGTAAAGTCGGATATATTCCCGACTACTCTTACAACTGTATCAAGAACAACACCCTCGATTGGAGCGCTCTAACCCACCTCAATCTCGCCTTTGTCAATCCCGACTCCGAAGGTAATATGATCGACCACTTTCCGGCAGCGGATCTGAATATGATCGTCACCAAGGCACACGAGAAGCGCGTGAAAGTTCTCGCCGCTTTGGGTGGAGGCGGAGGCGGTAACGAATATGCCGGCCTGATAGATACCGAAGAGAAGATGAAGGCATTCTGCCAGAAGATTATGGATTATGTCACCGAGCATAATCTCGACGGGATAGACCTCGATCTGGAACTCGGACAGGGCTCTCCCTTGTGGACTAACTATGGTGCCTTTGTCGCCGAGTTGCGCAGCCTGCTCTCTGCCAAAAATAAACTCCTCACGACGGCTGTATCCACCTGGTTCTCCAATGACATCTCGACCGAAACGCTTCAATCGTTCGACTTCGTCAATATTATGGCTTATGACAATGAGGCCAACGGATTCGAGAACCATTCGAGCTATGAATTTGCAGAGACTATGGCCGCACATTATGCCGGTCGCGGTGTCGAGAAGGGGAAGATCGTCATCGGCATTCCCTTCTATGGCTATCCCAGAAACGGAGGCTGGGGCGATGCGAAGAGTTTTGCGGATATTCTCAAACAACACCCTAACGCCTGGCAGAGCGACTACGCGGGTACATTCAGCTACAATGGTCATAAGACTATCGCTCTGAAGTGTCGTTTGGCAACTGTATATGGCGGGGTTATGATCTGGCAACTGGATCACGACGCGACCGGAACCAATTCACTGTTGGGCGTTATCAAGAAAAATCTGTAGATGGAAGTTGTAATCAAGGTTCTTCAGCTCATTCTGAGCCTGTCGTTGCTCGTGTTCGTTCACGAGTTGGGCCACTATCTCACGGCACGGATGTTCGGTATCCGGGTCGAAAAGTTTTACCTGTTTTTCGATGCGTGGGGCTTTTCGCTGTTCAAATTCCGTATCGGCGAGACCGAATTCGGTATGGGCTGGATTCCCTTCGGTGGTTACTGTAAGATTTCGGGGATGATCGACGAAAGTATGGACACCGAAGCTATGAAATCCCCACCTCAGCCTTGGGAGTTCCGCTCGAAACCCGCTTGGCAACGCCTTATCGTGATGGTCGGCGGCGTCACTATGAACGTCATCACGGCGTGCATTATATATATAGGTATGAGTCTGCATTGGGGAGATTCTTACATCGATAACCGCGACCTTCAGTGGGGTTACTACTATAACGAGCTGGCCGAGGAGATCGGTTTTCGGGACAGCGACCGGATTGTCAGTTTCGACGGTGAGCCGGTAGAGGGGAGTTTTGCCAAGGTCTATCCCGATATGATGATCGGCAGGGTTCGCGTAGTCGGCGTGTTGCGCAATGGTGCTCCTGTGGATGTTGTCGTGCCGGAGGACAAGATCGCACAGATGCTTGTCAGCGAAGATTTTATGATGCCTCGCGTGCCCTTTGCGGCCGATTCGCTTGTGTTGGCGGGCGCCTCGCCGCTGGAACATCTTGAGGATTATCAGGCCGCCCTTGCCGAATTTTTGCCCATCCGCGAGCGCGACTACAATTTGTGGCAGGCCCTCGGCGCAGGTTTCCGCAGAACCGGCAGCGAAATCAAAGATTATTGGAAGCAGCTCGGCTTCATCGTTTCACCTGATACCCAAGGGTATAAGCAGGTCGGCAGCCTCATCACCATCGGTAATATTTTCCCTGGCGAGTGGAATTGGTTCCTGTTTTGGCGAGTGACGGCGTTCCTGTCGATCATCCTTGCAGTTATCAACATCCTGCCCATTCCCGCTCTCGACGGCGGCCACGTGCTATTTTTGGTCTGGGAGGTTGTCACGCGCCGCAAGCCTTCCGACAAATTCCTGGAGTACGCCCAAGTCGTCGGTATGATTCTGCTCCTGGGCCTTATGGTGCTCGCATTTTGGAACGACATATATAGGTTCTTTATTAAGTAATAATTGGGCGGCAACCGCCGCAGCGAAACAATATGGCTAAAGTTAAACGAGCTTACTTCTGTTCTTCTTGCGGCAACGAGCAACCCAAATGGATGGGGCGTTGCCCGGCTTGCGGCGAATGGAATACGTTCGTCGAGGAGGTCGTGGTTAAAGAGTCGGCATCAGGAGCTCGTTCGCTGGTGAAGTCTGCGACAGGAGCCGGTGCTGCAAAACCTGTTCCGGTGCGCGAAATTGTGCGTGACGAACTGGCACGGCTCGACCTCGGTATCGGCGAGGTGAACCGCGTCCTCGGCGGTGGTATGGTTCCCGGATCGTTCATACTGCTGGGTGGCGAACCGGGGATCGGGAAATCGACCCTTTCGCTTCAGATCGCGTTGGGCAGCCACGGCCTGCGGACGTTGTATGTCTCCGGTGAAGAGTCTCCCCAACAGATCAAAATGCGGGCCGAGAGGGTTAGCCGGGCAGGCTCGGAGGATTGCTACGTTTACGCTGAAACCCTGCTCGAAAATATCATTGCACAGGCCGAGGCGCTGGAGCCTAATCTTATAGTAATTGACTCTATACAAACTATTTATACCGAGATTTTGGACTCTTCGCCTGGTAGCGTATCGCAGATCAGGGAGTGCGCCGCCACACTTCTCAAGTACGCCAAGACCCACGACACTTCGATAATTATCATCGGCCACATCACCAAGGACGGTACCATCGCCGGGCCCAAAGTGTTGGAGCACATCGTGGATGTCGTTCTTTCGTTCGAGGGCGACGACGCAGGTATTTATCGCATCCTTCGCGGCGTTAAAAACCGCTTCGGGGCTACGTTCGAGATCGGCGTTTTCGAGATGCGGGGCGAGGGTCTTGTCGAGGTTGCCAACCCCTCGGAAATCCTGCTGGGCGACTACGAGGAGCCCCTCAGTGGCATCGCAGTGGGCGCGGCTGTCGATGGAATCCGCCCATATTTAATTGAGACACAGGCTCTTGTTAGTAGTATGGCTTATGGCACTCCTCAACGTTCGGCCACTGGATTCGAGGCACGCAGACTCAATATGTTGCTGGCTGTTTTGGAGAAGCGCGCAGGGTTGAAACTTGGGGCTAAGGATGTCTTTTTGAATTTTGCGGGTGGTTTTCGCATCGCCGACACGGGGCTCGACCTGGCAGTTGCGGGGGCTGTGATCTCGTCCTATTTCGATCGGGCGATTGCTCCCGGAGTTGCTCTTGCCGGTGAGATCGGGCTTTCGGGCGAGGTTCGTCCTGCTCCCCGTTCCGAACAGCGCATTGCCGAGGCTGCACGCTTGGGCCTCAAACGGATCGTAGTTTCAGGCTACCTGAAAAAAAGCCTGCCGAAAACGCTTCCGGCAGGCCTCGAAGTATGCTACATCAACCGCGTCGATGAGCTGGGTAAGTATTTGTTTTAGTCGATTGGTGCACCACTATCGCTATTCTTGTTGTCTAAATCTTTTTTAATCTTGTGACGACCCACAACAAATAAAGCAGCCAAACTCACTAATGTTACCGTAACGATTATTCCTCCGATCCAAGCGTGACCTTCTTTCATCGCATATATGCCATATCCTATCAGCAGTAGTGACAATATGAATCCAAATATTTGCCCCAGTGTACTTTCTCTCTGTTGTCTTGGAATGATTTTACTCTCCATCGATATTCGATGGCTACTCTGATTTTCAGCCATTTTAAGAATACGCTCAGCAGAACCTGGAAGAATTTCCTCGTATTGCCTCATAACACTCGGAGGAGGAATCGGACCCGAAAAATACTCTTGAGAAACTTCACCAACAATTACTTTGCCACGTGCGGATGCTGGTGACTTCTCAATGGTAGGAACAAGAATCTCGTTAGTTTTACTGCTATCTGATCCCTTACTCTTCGACATTGTCCAATCGTATTTAACGCTTATTTATTTTAACATATCCATTAGCCGCAGCTAATAAATCCAAACCTATTGTCCCCCAGTCAGATAAAATCGCCTTATAGTCCGCGTCTTCGGCGCTTTCGGAAAAATTGAAATCATAATAATTTCCTCTCACGTTGCCCAGACTTCCTACACCGATCAAAAAATTTGACTCGGGAAATAAAAAATCACTGCGATAAATATTCAACTTCTTCATAACTTCATAATTTGAGGCTTCATGTGGTCAAGCGTGACCGATCGTACCAATATTCCTCATGCCGCGGCACAAAGTTAATTTAAATAAATGAGATCACAAACTCCTTGCCAGCATAATTTCAGCTCGCAAAAATAAACGACGAAAGATAATTTTTATTATACCTGTTTTGAAAAGTGGGGCTCGTGCAGAGCCCCGTAATTTTCATAGTATCATAACCGTCACCCCTGCAGATAACCATCTCCCCGGCATCGGCAGGCCGCCGAAGTCGAAATAGTTCGTGTCGGTGAGGTTTGCTATGTCGATATAAAATTGCATTTCGCGTAGCATAAGTCGCTGGGGCCGTTGCCGCCACGACAGGCGTCCATCCAGCAGAAAGTAGGGCTTATAGCCTTGCTGAACCCCATCGGCCGCTATGTAACTCCCCACACGATCGTAAAAACTGCCTGTTAGGGTCAGGCCGAAGCCCGCTCCAAACTCCACCCCGACAACCGCCGAAACCTTATGGTGCATATAATCGAGCGCGTATTTTGAGATGTAACCCGTCGCCACGCTCATATCGGAGTGGATGTAGCCATAGCTCAGCATCGCAGAACGTAGAAAACGATGTTCGGCAGCAGATGATTCCGAAGCCAGCCAGCGGACCGAAAGTTCTGCACCCACAGTACCGAGTCGATTTAGCTGCGTGGAGTACCAATCCCCGTCGGGATGCTGCTCCCAGTCAATAACATTATGAGTATCACGATAATACAGTGCAGCCGTAGCGCCCAAATTTTCGTGCGCAGCCTCCGCCGCAACGCGATAAGTCATCGCAGCTTCGGGCCTCAGATTAGGGTCGGGATGGTACGTTGCCACGTTGTAAAACAGGTCGGTGAACGTCGGCAACCGCATCGAACGCAGTGCCCCGGCTTTCAGGTTCACTATCCGGTTTACACGCCAGCCAGTTTCGGCACCAAATGTACCATCGGTACCATAAGGTGTCACGACAAGTGTCGCTATGCCATTGACCCACAACCTGTTCCAGTCCTTTCGATGCGCCAACCACACACTCGCCAGTCGGCGCGACTCGTTGCCATCCCCCATTGCCGTGCTGAACATTTGATGATAGGTCAGGCCGGTACCAAGCGACGACGTACCAGCGCGACGCCAATCATAATTCGCAGATAACGAGCCGTATAGATTATACGTCGTGTGCTCGTTAAAAGGAATGCCTCCCGTAACAGGATCTGGATTGTCACGCACCATCTCGAACTGGTCGTCGTTTTGGCGAAAACTCCCCACCGCCTCAAGCCTCAATCGTCGCCAACTTTTCCACCAACGTAGCGAAGCCAGTCCCGTAAGCGTGCTCTCGAACTGGTCGGGATAACGCAACGAATAGAAGCCGTTCGAACCCCAGTCGCGACGCTGAAAACCGCCCTGAATCTGAAAATGGCCGACTCGCGATGAGCTGTAATCCACAAACGTGTAGGCATTTATGTTCCAAAAGTCGGTATTGTGGCGATATCCGTCGCTTCGGCGATACGAGGCTGCCCCCATCACGCTGAGTCTCTCTCCGTAACGCGAACCGAAGTGCGAACCAGAGTCCAAAGAGCTCCACGCCCCCGATAAATTCCCATAGCCATAACCCCAAGCCCCGCCCTCCAGACGGGCTCGAAGATAGCGCGGAAAAGCAGGTGCGGTTCGAAAATCCACAGCGCCGGAAAGAGCTCCCGGTTGAGTGGCAAAATCGAGCACGGCGATGTCGGATAGAATGTCCAGATCCACCGGCAGTGAGTGGGATTGATGCCCTGTTCGGGCGTCCGAGAAGTCGATGCCATTGAGCATCACCATTGTTTGATCGAATGAGCCTCCGCGAATCGCGATGTCGGTCTGAATGCTCTTGCCTCCCCTCTCCCTGACGTCGATCGCGGGGGCAAGGCGCAACAACTGCTCGGACGTTCCGAGAGGCGCGTTCTGCCGTTGATCGACAAGGAAGCGGGTTTGCGACCGTAGCGGCGAAGTCGGCGGGTCGGCAGGCGCACGTCCCGTGATCTTCACCGTATCCACGTGCACCTCCTGTGCACTGGCGATGGTAGTCGCAAGCAAGATGATCGACATCGTCACGGCCAGCACCCCGATCTTGAAGCGACACAGGCCCGCAAAAGCCGCCCAGGGCTTGCGAGTCCAGCGCTTGAAGCACCATAAGGTGTCCGTTTTCAGATGTTTGTTCATCTTATTTGAATGGATTAATAAAGTTAGCCGCCCACGGGACTTTCCCACGGGCGGCTGCAAAGATAGAATAAAAAAATCTTATCAGAGCTCAGTATTCGGTTCAGGTTCCGGGTCCTCCACGAAAACAGCTGTGATAGAAACCCCTGTCGCCGGCATAGAGGAGATGAGCGTCGTATTGGTCAAGTTATTCTCATTCAGTATTTCAGCTCCTTCATCACTGCAGACCACCTCCCAATGATCGAATATGTAGCCTTGGTTGTGCGATGCCACGATATGTATCTGTGTCCCCTCTGTGACATTCGACATATCTGCCGGCTCATCGCTAACCCAAACAACCCGTCCTCCCTCAGTAGGGCTCGAAATAATCGAAAGTGGTGACGCAGGGGCATAAACAGCTTCTATCGTCACCTCTTCATCGGGCATAATGAAAGTCGCCGCCGGATCGGAGCTGTCCTCTATTTCGATATCTCCGGTCGTCACCTCCCACTCCACGAAAACCCAACCTTCGGCCGGATTCGCGGCCAGAGTGATCTCCTGACCCTCATAAGCCGAAGCAGGAGTTGCCGAGGGTGAGCCACGGTCAGTGTCGGCCGTAATGGTAATATTGTACGTCGGCATATTACCCCACGTTGCCGAAATCTCCACATCCGCGGCAGGCATCTCGAAAGACTCCGAAGAGGAATCGCCAAGTTCGATGTTATCGCTGTCTATCTCCCATCCCGTAAAGGTACGACCTGCGCCCGGTATCGCTTCGATGCTGACAGTCGCGTCCATATAGACACCTCTGGCTCCATCCTTATCGATCACTGCCGCAGGATGACCTTCGATGTTTTCCGCCTCGACAATTCGCACTGTGCCGCCACTTGACTGATTGATAATAACTATATGTGGCAACTCCTCAGGAGTAGGCTTGACTTTAAAGTTAGCGCCCAACATCGCATCATTGGCAGGCATCTTGAACATTCTCGTGACCTTACCGTCTCCATAGGTCTCTTCATACGCCCCGACACCTGTCATATTCCAACCTGAAAGCAGAAAACCCTCGTCGGGAATCGCCGAAACAGAGACCGACTGGCCAGCCTTAACCTTATTTAAATCGGCAACATTACTCTCCATCTTACCGCCTGAGCCCGCCGTAAGGGTGATTTTGAAGAGATCGCCCTCTTCGGGTCCAGGAGGATCCTTGGGGTCTTTATCGCAGCCACTGAGCACCAGTGCGGCCATCGTAACCATCAAAAACAACTTTTTCATACGCCAAAGATAGCAAAATTCTTTATCTTTGTGTCTGAAAACTCATATCACAATGTTTGAAAACCTGACCGACAAGCTGGAGAGATCGTTCAAGATTCTCAAAGGCGAGGGAAAAATAACCGAAATAAACGTTGCCGAAACGCTCAAGGAGATCCGGCGCGCACTCATAGACGCCGACGTCAATTACAAGGTAGCCAAGACTTTCACCGACACTGTCAAGCAAAAAGCCCTCGGCGAAAATGTCCTCAAGGCCGTCAAACCCGGTCAAATGATGACCAAGATCGTTCGCGACGAACTGGCCCGGCTTATGGGCGGCACCGCCACGGACATCAACCTTACCGGCTCCCCCGCGGTAATTCTGATCGCCGGTTTGCAGGGTTCCGGTAAGACCACTTTTTCGGGCAAACTCGCCGCAATGATCAAAAGCAAACGCGGGCGCCAGGTGCTACTTGTGGCTGGTGACGTCTACAGGCCGGCAGCGATCGAGCAACTTAAAATCTTGGGTGAGCAAATAGGCGTCGAGGTATACACCGAACCCGGCTCTACGAATCCCGTCGCAATTGCCGAAAACGCCATCAAATACGCTCGCACCCACTCGATAAACACCGTCATCGTGGACACCGCCGGTCGTTTGGCCGTCGATGAGACTATGATGCAGGAAATCAAGGCGATAAAAGATACCGTCAAGCCTTCCGAAACGTTGTTCGTCGTGGATGCTATGACTGGTCAGGATGCCGTGAACACCGCTCGTGAGTTTAACGACAGGCTCGATTTCGACGGTGTTGTACTTACCAAACTTGATGGCGACACTCGCGGCGGGGCTGCGATCTCGATCCGTTCGGTGGTAAACAAACCACTGAAGTTCATCTCTTCGGGCGAGAAGATGGATGCCATTTCGGTCTTCCATCCGGAACGAATGGCCGATCGTATCCTCGGTATGGGTGACGTCGTTTCACTGGTCGAGCGCGCTCAGGAGCACTATGACGAAGAGGAGGCACGCCGCACACGCAAGAAACTCTACAAGGATCAGTTCGATTTCAACGACTTTTTGGATCAGATCGCACAGGTCAAAAAGATGGGTAATATGAAGGAGTTGATGTCGATGATCCCTGGTGTTGGCAAGGCTCTTCGCGATGTCGATATTTCGGACGACGTGTTCAAGCAGACCGAAGCTATCATCGGCTCGATGACTCCCGCCGAACGTTCTAATCCTGAGCTCATTAACGCCTCTCGCAGGGAGCGTATTGCACGCGGTAGCGGCACCACCCTGCCCGACGTGAATCGCCTTATGAAGCAATTCGAGCAGAGCCGCAAGATGATGAAGAGCGTGGTCGGTAGCGGCGGTCGTAACGCGCTGCTGGCTCAGGCTGCTAAGCGGCGTTAAATGCTTCGGCTATTTTCTCGGCTATCCCGTCCAATGCAGGCTGTAATTTGCTGCCTATCATCATTTTGATCATCATATTCATCTCGGCGTGCAACACTAACCGCATTCGAGTGTCGTAAGGCGCCGCTTCTTTCAGTTGCACCCAAAACGTGAATCCGAACGGCGATGAATCGCTCGCCTCGACTTTGATCAGGCTCGGAGCCACCCTTTCGGTCATCCGCAGCGTGATGGGAAAACCTTTGACCGTGAAACTGCATTCGTCACCCGTCGCCTGCCAACCCTCCACTTTATCTCCAATAATCGGCGTAAAGTTTTGGAAATCAGCCAATGTCCCGTAAATCATCTCGGACGGCTTGCGTATTTGCACTTGAGAACTTTGATACTTTTCAATCATACTTTACTGCTTTGGATTTCGTAGCTATAAATCGCTGTCGGCGCTCCGACCTGAGGGATTTTGGCGCCACTTGTTTAAAATTTCAAGGTCATCCGCACCGACAATACCCTGATCCTTAGCGAGTTCGATTAGAGTCGGATAGTCACTCAGGGTGTCGAGCGCGACGTCCGCCTGCGCAAAATTTTCCACGGCGGCAGGAAACGCATAGGTGAAAATCGCTACCATCCCAAGCACATCCAGCCCCGCGTCTTGCAACGCTTTCACCGCTGCCAAAGAACTCCCACCGGTAGAGATAAGATCCTCTATCACAACAACTTTTTGCCCCGCAGCATATTCTCCTTCGATCAGGTTTTCCAGCCCGTGCCCTTTCGCTGCCGAACGCACATATATAAAAGGTAAGCCCAGCTGCTCCGCAACCAACACACCGTGAGCGATCGCACCCGTGGCAACTCCCGCGATCACCTCGGTCTGAGTATATTTCGCACGGATCAACTCCACAAAAGCGTCTCGAATCTCAGCTCGAACGGTCGGATGCGACAAAACCCGCCTGTTGTCGCAATAGATCGGTGAGTGCCATCCGCTGGCCCACGTAAAAAGATTTGCAGGACTGAGTTTTATTGCGTTAATTTGCAATAGGCTTTGTGCCGTCTTCTGAGCTGTCGTCATAATGGACAAAGATACAAAAAAAATTTGGGTAGAAGCGGCCGGCGGTGCCGTTTTGTCTACTAACGGCTTTTCGGATGGCCCGCGTTTGCTGATGATGCTTCGTCGCGGGATGTGGGATTTGCCTAAAGGTCACCGAGAAGAGGGTGAAACGCTACGAGAATGCGCTGCAAGGGAGGTTTGCGAGGAATGCGGGCTCGATCCGGCTTTTTTGTCGGTCGGCCCCGAACTCATTCGTACCCGGCACTCTTACGTACGACCGGACGGCCTTCCTGAAACCAAGCAAGTGACCTGGTTTACAATGACTTATGCAGGAAATACTTCGTCCATCACACCTCAGACCGAAGAAGACATAACCGCCCTTGAGTGGGTTTTGCTCGACGAAGCCGCGCGCCACGCTGCCACAAGTTTCAAAACGATTCAAGAAGTAATCGCAAAATTGATATTATGAAAAAACTATTAATTGTAATGGCCTTATTTGCAACAAATTGCGCCACAAAAGAGAAAGCCGCCGGGCCTCTCGAAATCTCTAACGAGCTCACCACCGAAGAACTGGCCGCCGGTATCCTGACCCCCGAAGTGATTTGGAAGATGGGCCGCATCGGCGAATTTGCCCTCTCGCCCGACGGATCTCAGGTTGTTTACGGGCGTACCGATTATAGTATGGCCGAAAATCGCGGTGTCACAACGCTTTGGGTGCAGGGCGTGCCGGCTGGCGAACTCATTCAAATCACTGACAATCAAGGAAATGCATCCGGTGCCACGTGGAGTGCCGATGGTTCACACATCTATTTTCTGAGCGATCGCAGTGGTTCGTCACAGCTTTGGAGTTGCACCCCCGACGGAACCGATCTGCGCCAGCTCTCTAATCTCGACAAAGACATTGACTATTATGGCATTGCACCTTCCGGAGGGAAGATTTTTTACGTCCAGCGTGTGAAGGTCGAAAAGCGCGCTTCGAGCGAAATCTATCCCGACCTAACCAAGTCTCAAGTCCTTGTGTATGACGACCTTATGGTGCGCCACTGGGATCGTTGGACGGATGGTAGCCACCTGCACATTTTCGTGTCAGATTTCAACGAAAAGGCTCTCGCAGATGGTGTCTCTGTGACAGCCGGTACTGACATTATGGCAGACGAACCGTTCGACAGCCCTATGGAACCTTATTTCGACGGTGCGGAAATCGCTTGGAACAATGCCGGAACGCAATTGGCATACACCTGCAAAAAACTTTCGGGAGCCGATTACGCCGTCTCGACCGATGCTGATATTTATCTTTACGACCTCGCAACCGGCTCAACCACAAACATTTGCAAGCAAGATAGTAGTGACGCAATGCCTGGTTATGACAAATATCCGGTCTTTTCGCCTGATGACCAGCGCATTGCGTTTCGCAGCCAGCGTCGCGCCGGTAACGAAGCCGATAAAGAGCGACTGTTTGTGTATGATATTGCTGCTAAGCGTTTTACCGACCTAACCGAGAACTTCGACCACAGCGCAACCAACGTCATCTGGAATGGCAACAATGAGTTGATGTTCATCGCGCCATACTTCGGCACTTACCAATTTTGCAAAGTCGTAATGCCTACTTCGGAAAGCACTACGCAAAATTCCATACCATACAACGTAACTCTCATAACCTCAGGGGATCACGACATTGTAGCAGCCTCGCGAGCGAGCGGTCAGACCGTAGTTTCGCTGACTCGCCAAGACCACGCTGCCGAGCTCTATACACTCAATGCCGAGACTGGTGAAATGGCTCGACTTACAGACATTAACCAGCATATTTTCAACAACATACATATGGGCGCGATCGAAAAACGCTGGATCAAAACCACCGACGGCAAGGATATGCTCACGTGGGTGATTTTCCCGCCCGATTTCGATCCTGCGAAGAAATACCCCACCTTGCTCTACTGTGAGGGTGGCCCGCAAAGTACTGTGAGTCAGATGTGGAGCTACCGCTGGAACTTCCAGCTTATGGCAGCGCAGGGATACATCGTCGTTGCACCCAATCGTCGCGGCACCCCCAGCTTCGGTCAAGAATGGACCGACCAAATTTCAGGCGACTATTCGGGCCAAAATATCCGTGACCTGCTCGTCGCTATCGACGAAGTGGCCCGCGAACCCTACGTAGATAAAGATCGAATGGGCTGTGTAGGAGCAAGTTACGGCGGTTATTCGTCGTTCTATCTTGCGGGTGTTCACCAAAAGCGCTTCAAGGCGTTCATCGCCCACTGCGGTATTTTCGACTTCACCAGTATGTACGGCGAGACCGAGGAGTTGTTTTTCGTGAACAACGATTACGGCGGCCCTTATTGGGACAAAAACAACGCTGTCGCTCAACGCTCCTATGCCCACTCGCCCCATACTCTCGTTCAGAATTGGGATACTCCGATGCTGATAATCACCGGGTTAAACGATTTCCGCATCCCCTACACGCAGAGCATCGAGGCTCATACAGCCGCTCGTCTCCGCGGCATCGACAGCCGGTTGGTAGTGTTTGAGAACGAGGCACATCAGGTATTCAAACCGCAAAATTCGCTCGTTTGGAACCGCGAATTCTTCGGCTGGCTCGACAAATACGTAAAAGGAAATTAGCTGCGGATCAGGGATTTGATATTCTCGATCAACATCGCCACAGCCACGGAATTGAATCCTCCTTCGGGTATTATCACGTCGGCCCAGCGCTTGCTCGGCTCGACGAACTCCTCGTGCATCGGTTTGACGGTATTGAGATACTGACTTATAACCGATTCCATTGTCCGTCCGCGCTCGCAAACGTCTCTCAGCACGCGTCGGGCAAGACGGACATCGGCGTCGGTATCGACAAAAACTTTAATATCCATCTGCTCGCGAAGTTCCTGATTTTCAAAGATCAGGATTCCATCGACGATTATCACACGCGAGGGTTTAACGAGCTCGGTTTCGGCAGTACGATTGTGCTCCACAAACGAATAGACAGGCTGCTGAATGGGCACGCCGCTCTTCAACGCTTTGAGATGTTCCACCATCATCCCCGTGTCGAATGCGCCGGGATGATCATAGTTCAATCGCGCACGTTCGTCAAACGTCAGGTCGGGGTGGGCTTTGTAATAGGAGTCGTGACAGAGCATTGCAACACTTGCACCGCCTTCGCGAACTTCGCCGCCAAAAGCGTCCAACAGCTTGCGAACCAGCGTGCTTTTCCCTGATCCGGTGCCGCCCGCAACTCCGATCACAGTCACATTAGGCATCTATATTCGCATATTTTGCATTTTGTTCAATGAACTCGCGTCTTGGCGGTACATCGTCGCCCATCAGCATTGAGAAGGTGCGGTCGGCTTCCGATGCATTTTCGATCGTCACCTGTCGCAGTATTCGGCTTTCGGGATTCATCGTTGTCTCCCAAAGTTGCTCGGCATTCATTTCTCCGAGACCTTTATATCTCTGAGTATGAACGCCTTTCGATCCAAATTCCTCGATGGTTTGCTCACGTTGCTCTTCGCTCCAGCAGTAGCGTTCTCTGTTTCCTTTTTTGACCAGATAGAGCGGCGGCGTTGCTATGTATATGTGATTATTTTCGATCAGCTCGCGCATCTTACGGAAGAAAAACGTGAGCATCAGCGTCGCGATGTGGCTTCCGTCCACGTCGGCATCGGTCATAATAATTATCTTTCCGTACCTTAGTTTTTCGAGGTTCAGTGCTTTACTATCTTCCTCTGTACCAATGGTTACGCCTATCGCCGTGAACATATTTTTGATCTCCTCGTTCTCCCACATCTTGTGTTCTTGTGCTTTTTCGATATTCAGGATTTTTCCTCTCAGGGGCATAATCGCTTGGAACACACGGTCACGGCCCTGTTTTGCGGTTCCTCCTGCCGAGTCCCCTTCCACGAAGAAGATTTCGGTTCTGTCACGGTCTCTCGATGAGCAGTCGGCCAATTTTCCCGGTAATCCTGAGCCCGATAATACATTTTTGCGCTGAACCAATTCTCTTGCGTTGCGCGCAGCATAGCGAGCCGTAGCAGCTAAGATCACTTTCTGTACGATCGCACGAGCATCTTTTGGGTTCTCTTCGAGATAATTCCCAAGTGCCTGAGCCAAAGCGCCATCCACAGCTGTTGCAACTTCGCTGTTGCCCAGTTTCGTTTTGGTTTGTCCCTCGAACTGGGGCTCTTGCACTTTCACCGAAACCACTGCCGTAAGCCCTTCCCGGAAGTCGTCGCCGGCAATCTCGAACTTGAGTTTCGACAGCATCCCGCTCTCGTCGGCGTACTTTTTCAGCGTCCTGGTGAGCGCTCTCCGGAAGCCCGTCATATGGGTTCCGCCTTCTATAGTGTTGATGTTATTCACGTATGAGTGAACGTTTTCCGTAAATCCTGTGTTGTACTGCATCGCCACTTCCACCGGCACTCCGTCGCGCTCGGTGTCGAGATAAATCACATCTTCCGTCAGCTTCTCCCTGTTGGCGTCCAGATATTGCACGAACTCCTTCAGCCCGCCTTCCGAGTAAAACTCTTCGTGCCTCGATTTCGTTCCTTCTTCACTGACTCGTAAGTCGGTGAGTTCCATCCTGATACCCTTGTTCAGGTATGCCAGCTCACGCAGTCTTGCAGCGAGAATGTCATACTCATATTTTGTAACCGAAAAGATCGTCGGGTCGGGATGGAACGTGATCTTCGTGCCGGTCGTCTTTGCCTCGCCGATGATCTCCATCTTCGTGGTCGGCGCACCTATGCTGTAGCACTGCTGATATATCTTGCCGTCACGTTTGATTTCCGCCACAAAATTATCCGAAAGCGCATTAACGCACGACATACCCACCCCGTGGAGCCCACCGGAGACTTTGTAGCTGTCTTTGGAGAACTTTCCGCCCGCGTGCAGCACTGTCAGCACCACTTCGAGCGCAGATTTCCCCTCTTTTTCGTGATAATCGACCGGAATCCCACGCCCGTTGTCCTCGACGGTTACCGAATTGTCCGGATTGATCGTCACTTTAATGTCGGTTGCATAGCCTGCCAGAGCTTCGTCGATGGAGTTATCGACTATTTCGTACACAAGGTGATGCAACCCTTTCACGCCGATGTCACCTATGTACATTGCGGGCCTTTTGCGCACCGCTTCCAGCCCTTCCAGCACCTGAATGCTGGATGCCGAATACTCCTCCTGCCCTCCCTGCTGTGGCCCCTGATTATTTTTGTTCTGTTCCATAAAATATCGCATTAATGTCAAGTTCCTCTATGCAACCGCGGTTGAAACGCACCGTGCGCGAGGGATATAGTTGAATATTGGTCACGTTGTGAGTGGACATCACGATCGCACATCCTCCCTGGGCGATACTGCAAAACAGTCGCATTATTCCCTCGGCAGTTTCCGGGTCGAGATTTCCTGTCGGTTCGTCAGCCAGAATTACCTCAGGGTCGTTCAGCAGTGCTCTCGCGATCGCAAGTCGCTGTTGTTCACCGCCTGAGAGTTCGAACGGCATCTTGTATTCCTTGTTTGTGAGTCCCACCTGATCCAGCACGTCCGCTATTCGTTGCATCATTTCGGTACGGTTCTTCCATCCCGTAGCCCGCAATACAAATAGCAGATTTTCAAGTACATTGCGATCGGTAAGCAGTTGATAGTCCTGAAAGACTATCCCCAATCGGCGTCTCAACGCAGGCACATCCCGCCGCCTCACGCTTCCCAGATCGAAGCCCGCCACACTTCCTTCTCCTTCCAGCAGGGGCACTTCGGCATACAGGGTTTTCAGCAGCGAGCTTTTTCCGCTTCCCACTCGCCCTATCAGATAGACCATTTCGCCCGGCGCGACTTTCAATGAGACCTCACTGAGCACTTTTTCGCCGCACTTTCGATAATTTCTGTGCGTAAGTCTCCGTCCCACCACCAACGAGTGATAGACGTTCACGCCTCTTAGTTCTATAACGTTTTCGTGTGCCATTTTAGCACACAAAGATACTAAATTTTACCTAATATTTGCCGTTTCCAGCGAATAAATCCTGCAACCGCAAGAATCGAATATAGACCATAGAGACCGGCCGTGAACGGGATGTCTTTATAGATGTAGAGTCCACAACTCACCAAGTCTACCACCAGCCACACCAACCACTGCTCAACGAACTTCCGCGAGAGCATCCACATCGCCACAACGCTCAGCGCCGTGGTAGCTGCGTCCAGTAGCGGTACCGTGCTGTCCGTGAAGCGGATAAGTATAAAAGCTATGAGCGCGAAAACCCCGACGGCAACCCCCGCCAGAGGCACGATCAACTTCAGCGGAGTATGTGAAATCGGTAGCATTGCCTGAACTTTTGAGCCGTCGTCACTTTTCGGCAAGCCTCGTTTTCTCAGCCAGCCCCGCCACACCGCCAGCCCGTAAATCCCTGCCAAAACGTAGTAGACGTTCATCGACGCATCGGCATAAAGACCTGATTGATAATATAGTACTCCGTGCACCACCGGCATCACGAGCCCCACTACCCAAAGCCAGATATTCGCCTTATACTCCAGCCACAAATACACCAGTCCCAGCCCG
This sequence comes from Alistipes sp. UBA934, assembly GCA_002293535.1. Lineage (GTDB taxonomy): Bacteria > Bacteroidota > Bacteroidia > Bacteroidales > Rikenellaceae > UBA940. The sequence continues at coordinate 164,155 of DBDK01000008.1, forward strand.
ACGCCGACAATCTGCAGTATCAGTTTCCAATCCATCTTCTCAGAATCTTAAGGTTATGGTACCCAGTGCGTTGATCGTAGCTTGCGGAAAATATCCCGCTTCGCTTGCTATGTATGCAGGGTCGTCGTGCACCATCGACGAGTAGCCGAAACCCGAGCTCGAATACTTCGCGTTCAACAGGTTATTCACCGCCACTCCCAGTTCCAGATGCTCGTTGAATCGGTAGCTGGCCCTGAGGTTCGTCACCCAATATGCCGGCAGCGAAAGTTCGTCGCGCTGCGAGTTCGTCAGGTATTGTTTGCTCACGTAATTTGTCTGCAGGGCACCATAAAATCCACCCGTATTGAAGCTGAAAATATTCCCTGCAATGATCTCCGGTGAGAATGCTATATTCGTATCTCCCAACTTGTTAGCCGTGTGCGATTGTATCCCTTCCGGCGTGTACATATAATCCCAATTCGCGTCGTAATCGGGCAGATATTCGATGTAGTCTTTGATTCGGTTGCGCGAAAAAGTGCCGAAAATATCCCACCTGAACCACTTTGTGATCTCCACACCCACGGTCAGTTCCACTCCTGCTCGGAAGCTCTTCGGTACGTTTGCCGCCAGGGCTTCTCCTATGTCGTTCAGCTCTCCCGTCGGCACAAGCTGGTCTCGATAGTTCATATAGTAGAAGTTTGCGCTGGCCGTAACTCTCTCGCCTGTAAACTTATATCCCACCTCCGTGTCGAACAGTCTTTCCGAGCGCGGCGTCACTCCGAATTTCGCCTCCGTGTAGTTATCGCGCGTAGGTTCCTTGTGTGCCACGGCAAACGATGCATACACTGCGTTTCGAGCGTTAATGTCGTAATACACACCCACTTTCGGATTTAAGAAATTATAATTTCTGTCCACATCCAGCTCCTGCATCTTCTCGTGTATCCAGTCATACACGTCGTTCGTGCCGCCGATCCTGTGCGAAATATGCCTGAACTGCACGTCTCCCCACAGACTCAGCCCCTTCACGGGGCTCCACGACGCTTTAGCAAACACATTGGCATCGTCCTTGGTCGTTGTGTTGCGATAATATTCGTGCAGAGGATCGATCGGATGCGCGTAATTTTCGATCCACGAGACCTGCCCGAAGTGGTCTCCCGCGTATTGATTCCACGCCGCACCCATTGCCGCCGACAAGTTTTCCCCGCTATATGAAACCGACGCGATCGCTCCTCCGAAATTGTTCCACATCTTTTTTCTGCGAACCAGGTCCGAATCCCCATCCTTTAGACCATACTCCGGCAGCCAGCGATCGTCCTTAAACTCTTCGTAATAGCCGTCCCCGCGCGTATAGTGCCCTGTGATATTCAGACTCCATCTGTCACTAAGACGCTGGTCTATAAGTAATTGAAAATTATATTGCGTATAAAAATCCTTCTGATCCGGATAGTAGACCCCTGGCGAGATCTCTCCCGCCGTATTGTGTCTCCGTCCGAACTCTTCTATTTGACTGGCTGTAAGTCCGTTCCAGGCGTGATACGTTGCTTCGTGTCCGCCGAACGAGATCAGTTTGACCGATGTCGAACTCCCGAAATATCCCGCCTGCACGAAGTACGATTTCAGGTCGGCCGATGCACGGTCTATATATCCGTCCGAGCCTATGTTCGATAGCCGCCCGCCGATCGCCCACTTGCCCGATTCGCCATCCCTGCCGCCTATCAATCCCGACCCCCAGCGTACGCTCTCTCTGTGAGTGTTGAACGACCCGTAAGTTGCCGACAGTTCGGCAAATGGCCGTAGCGAAAGAGGCTCTGTCGCCATATTCACGCTTGCCCCGAATGCTCCCGCACCGTTGGTCGATGTGCCCACTCCCCGTTGTATTTGAATATCGCGCACGGATGCTGCAAAGTCGGGAATATTCACCCAAAACAAGCGGTGCGATTCGCCGTCGTTCAGCGGTACCCCGTTGGCTGTCACGTTGATGCGCGTACCGTCCGTTCCTCTGATGCTTAGTGCGGTGTAGCCGATTCCCGTTCCTGCGTCCGAGGTTGCCACTACCGACGGCGTTGCCGTCAGCATAAATGGAATGTCCACACCCGTTCCCACCACTCGCTCTATCTGTTTTCGATCGAGGTCGGTGTAGGCAATGGGGGTTTTTTCGCCTGCCCGCGACGCTGAAATGGTTACATTTTCGATTTGGATTGTTTTCATCGAGTCCATCCGACCCGCTCCGACGCGCTCGAAGCCTTGCTCCTGCGCAAAGGCGACACCACACGCACACAGCGCGGCCGCCATTAAGACTGCTTCTTTCATAATAGTTTCCTCCGCCGGTATTATCCGGATCAGGTTCAATGGGTATGATCTCAGCCTTGCCTTTGGGCAAGACACCCCCCTTGTTTCAGTCGCAAAGATAGTAAATCGCCGCCGTTCTGCAAACACTATAAACACTAATATGATTGCCGTCGAACGTAAAATGCTCCGTATCAATCTTTTGTCTCCCCTGACCTCCGAACTTTTCATCGTCCGTGGACATCAGTAGTCGGTATTTTCCCGCCTGGGGCACTTCTATCGCATAGTCCGGGATCGACCTGCTCGGATGCCAATTAAAGACGAAAACTAAACCGCTACCGCCGTCGGCATTCCGACCCCTGTGAAAAACCATCGTCTGATTCCCTTCGTCCATTTGCAATCGCCACGGGTAGTTTTCCCCCAGCACGCCATATTTTTTCACCGCCGATATCATCGCCTCGTCGAACGCAAGTAGCTGACTGTAACGCAAAAACGGATTGTCTACCAGCGACCATTGCCTTCTCGCGTGCGCATAACTCCATCCGTTGCCCTCCCTGGGAAAGTCGATCCATTCCGGGTGCCCGAACTCATTTCCCATAAAATTCAGGTAAGCATTTCCTCCTGCCGCGATCGTCACCAGCCTTATCATCTTGTGTAGCGCCATTCCTCTTTCCACCACCAAATTCTCCACTCCGCGCTCCATTGCCGTGTACATCTCCTTGTCCATCAATCGAAACGCGATCGTCTTGTCTCCAACCAGGGCCTGGTCGTGGCTTTCCGCGTAGGCGACTGTCTTAACCGCGGGCAGCCGGTCGGTCATAATGTTCCAGATGTCCCACACATTCCACCGCTCGTCAGGCACTTCTTTTAGCATCTTGATCCAGAAATCGGGTATCGCCATCCCCAGCCTGTAGTCGAACCCCACTCCTCCGTCCCCTATCGGCAACGCCATTCCCGGCATCCCGCTCACATCCTCTGCAATTGTCACCGCCTGTGACCTGAACTCGTGCACAAGGTGATTCGCAAGTGTCAGATACACAAGTGCATCCGCGTTCACATCCGGCCCGAAGAATTTCTCTCGGCTGTCGAATTCTGTATAGCCGTGATGATGATATATCATCGAGGTAACACCGTCGAACCTGTAGCCGTCAAAGTGGAACTCGTCGAGCCAGAACTTCACGTTGCTCAGCAAAAAATGCGTCACTTCGCTCTTCCCGTAGTCGAATAGCAAGCTATCCCAATGCGGTTGATACCCTGCCGGCCCCGCCTTCGAGTAGTGATGATCGCTCCCGTCGAGCTCCGCCAATCCTTCATTCAGATTTTTAACGTAGTGGGCGTGAACCAGATCCATCACCACTGCTATTCCCATTTCGTGTGCTCTTCGTATCAGCTCCTTCAGCTCCTCCGGCGTTCCGCTTCGCGAGCTCACTGCAAAAAAGTTGCTCACGTGGTAGCCGAAACTGCCGTAATACGGATGCTCGGCCACTGCCATAAGTTGCAGAGTATTATATCCTTCCGCCTTTATTCTCGGCAGCACCTCTTGGGTAAACTCCCTATACGTCCCCACCCCTTCTTTCTCTTGAGCCATCCCCGTATGCGCTTCGTAAATCAGTAGCGGCCCCAGCGCCTTCGCATCGAACTCATCTCCCTTCCAATCGAACTCTCCCGGATTCCAGAATTGCGCCGTATAGTCCTTCGTATCATCGTTTTGCACCACTCTCTTCGCATAAGCCGGCAGTCTGTCTCTCCATCCGTTCGCTCCGTGGACGTGCATCTTGTATAGCGACCCGTGCACCAGCCTGTCGCCATAAATAGCATCGGGCAAAAATATGCTCCACACACCTCCTGCGCCTCTTTCCAGCCTCAGTTCCGTTCGTTGCCAGCCATTAAAATCACCGAACAGGAACACATCTTGCGCCTGAGGCAGCCACTCTCTGAACCACCATCCACTCAGCCCCTCGTCCCTCTGAAATCCGAACCACTTGTACCCGTTGGCAAAATCCGCCAACGAACTATCATCGCCCGATCCGGCCGAGCCTGCTTCGCCCGACCCGCCTCCCGTCAGCGCCGCCAGCCTGTCGCAATATCTTTTGTATCGCGCGTTCACTTCGCCCTCCACGGGCCACAGCCACTCGTCGGCGGCCACCATCGGTAAACGTTTCATATATCAAATTTACAAAAAAATATTTATCTTTGTCCAAACTAATACCGACTTTTATGTTCAAAAATCATCCAAAAGGTCTTCTTGGGGCGGCTCTTTCCAATATGGGCGAGCGGTTCGGATTCTACGTTATGATGGCTATTTTGTTGTTGTTCCTCGACTTCAAATTCGGCTTCCAGGGTTCTCAGAGCTCCGTTATCTATTCGATTTTCTACGCTATGATCTATGTTTTGGCTCTCGTTGGCGGTCTTATCGCCGACCGGACCAAAAAATACAAGAGCACCATCACCATCGGCCTTATTCTTATGACTTTGGGCTATGTGTTGTTGGCCATTCCCACGCCGACTCCCGTTGTGAACAAGGCGCTTATTCTGGGGCTCACCTGCGTTGGGCTTTTTGCCATCGCATTCGGTAACGGACTCTTCAAGGGTAACCTGCAAGCCGTTGTGGGTCAGCTTTATGACGATCCCAAGTATGCCGATCGTCGTGAGACCGGTTTCCAGATTTTCTATATGTTCATCAACGTGGGGGCTATGTTTGCTCCCCTGATGGCTGTTGGCCTTCGCAACTGGTGGGTCCAGAGCCACGGATTCGCTTTCAATGCCGACCTTCCACGCCTTTGTAATCAATGGCTTAGCGGCACCATCACCCCTGAGGCGAGCGAACGTTTCGGCGAGTTGGCTTCTGCTGCAGGCTACACCGGTTCCGATCTTGGCACTTTCGCCGGCCAATACCTCAATATATTCGTCGAGGGTTACCACTATTCGTTCGCACTTGCGATCGCCGCGATGCTTATTTCGCTGGTGATTTTCCTCGTGAACAAGCGTACGCTGCCCGATCCCGCCGCGAAGAAAGTTCAGGCCGGAACGGCTGCCACCGTCGAGATGGACACCAAGGAGATCCGTACCCGACTCTATGCTCTTTTCGCAGTATTTGCCGTCGTGATTTTCTTCTGGTTCTCGTTCCACCAGAACGGTCAGACCCTCACCCTTTTCGCTAACGAATACACTCGCCTTCTCCATCTCGACCTTGGGTTCACCACTCTCGAAGGGGCCGAGGTTTTCCAGGCGTTCAATCCTCTGTTCGTTGTATTTCTCACCCCCATCATCATCGCGCTGTTCGGTTGGATGAAAGCCAAGGGTTGGGAAATTTCGACGCCCAAAAAGATCGCCATCGGTATGGGTATCGCCGCCACCGCTTTCGGAGTTATGTCTCTGGGTTCCATCGGATTGCCCACTTATGCCGAAGCTCAGGCCGTCGGCGGATTGAGCGAGGTGGCACGCACCACTCCGTTCCTTTTGATCGGCACATATCTGATCCTCACCGTTGCCGAGCTGTTCATTTCTCCGCTTGGCATTGCTTTCGTATCCAAGGTTGCACCTCCTCAGTATCAGGGTATTATGCAAGGCTGCTGGCTTAGCACCACCGCCGTCGGTAACTTGTTCCTGTTCCTCGGTGTCGTGGCTTATAAGAGCATTCCTATTTGGGCCACTTGGTTGATCTTCGTTAGCGTCTGTGCGATCTCTATGACGTTGATGCTATGTATGCTAAAATGGCTGGAACGGGTGACTAAGTAAAAATATGAAGCGTGCGGCGATCATATCGTTGTTTTTGCTGACGGGCACAGGTGTGGCGGCTCAGAACGTTCCCATTCCATCCGAGTTGCCACTCCCGCTCGAAACGCCTAAACTATCGATTCCCTCGCCCATATCTTCCAGCTCTTATGACTGGTTCGTTCCGCACAACGGGATTACTTTTCCCGTCCAAAACAGCCTAAACAGTAGTCGTATGATCGTATCGGACGGTGGCTATATGCCGCTTGTCGTGCGAAGTAACCGTATCACAGGTTTGTCGGGTTCACGGCATAGCTACCCTTCGCTGGGATTTTCGAACTCCGTTTCCTTGGGTCACAGTTGGGCGGTATCCGATCGTATAACCCTTTATGGTGACGTATATGCCTCCGACAATATGTTCCATCACACTCGCTTCAAAGATTTCGGCGTATCTGGCCGGATCCGGATACAAGTGGCTGAACGGCTGTTTATTAACGGTTACGGCAATTATTCGATATACAACAGCGCCGGACCTCAACAAATGCCTTCCCTTATGTATCCCACAAACTATTTCGGTGGAACGGTAGAGTTTAAGGTTACAGAAAAATTCGGTCTCGAAGGTGGTGCACAGCGCGGATACAACGCTTTCACCCGCCAGTGGGAGACCTCTTACTATATTTTACCGGTGTTCTATTAAAGGACTGTCTGGCTCTTTCGCCATCACGGCGTAGAACATCCGGTCTAAGAACTTTGGCGCGAACTTCTTGATTATGTGAGTTCCTCGTCCCTCCCACTCCATCAGCAAAAGGCGTTTGCCACGGCGGACGCCTTTTATTATTCTCCTCGCCACTTCTTCGGCCGTCATCATCTTGCCTTCTTCTCGCGGCGTCTTGCCTTGGGGTGTTCCGTCTGCCGTTAGCGCCGTGAGACGTACATTGGTCGCCGTAAATCCCGGACAGGCCACCATCACGTGCAACCCCTTCTTGAGATTTTCTATACGCACCGTTTCCAGAAAACCGGTCATCGCATATTTCGAGGCCGAATAACCCGTTCTTCCCGGCAGCCCGTGCAGTCCCGCCACCGACGAAACCCCGACGATCGAACCCTTCGACACCTGCAACCACGGCAATGCATATTTCACGCAATACACTGTTCCCCAAAAATTTACGTCCATCAATCGGCGCAGCACTTCTGTATCCACATCGTCCAATGTAGCCCTCATCGAGATCCCCGCGTTGCACACCAGTACATCTATCCCGCCGAACTTCTCCACCGCCACCTCTATCAGCTTCTTGCAATCTTCCTCTCTACTCACATCCGCTGCCACCGCCAGCACATTCGCCCCGCCTGTCTTATTCACGCCGCCTGCTCTCGTAGCCGCACCGAGCGCCACCTCTCCCAGCCTCTCTTCGTTCCTCGCCGCGATCACCACTTTCGCTCCCTCGGTGGCAAACTCATAAGAGAGCGCTTCGCCTATTCCCGACGACGCACCTGTAATTATAACTACCTTGTTTTCAAAACTTTTCATATCTCTATCGTAAGACCGTCATACGCAAAATGTATCCCTTCGGGTAGCCTCGGCTCCTGCTCGGCATAAAAACCCATCCTGTGCGAAATGTGCGTCAGATAAGTTCTATTGGCTCTCACTTTGCGAGCAACTTCTATCGCTTGCTCCAGATTGAAGTGCGTCGGATGTGGATTATGACCCAGAGCATTCACGACCAAAACCTCCACGCCTCGCAATTTCTCTATCTCGCTCTCTTCTATGTGGTTAAAGTCGGTCAGGTACGCCAGTTTTCCGATCCTGAACCCCGTCACCGGCAGTTTATTATGTAGTCCCTGAATCGGGATCACCTCGACGGCCGGATCACCTTTCTCACCTTGTCTGCCCACTGAAAACGGCCGCTTATCGATCGTATGCAGCGTTATTTCCGGCGCTCCGGGATACGGATGCTCGCTATCGAACGCATACGCATAATCACGTCGCACCGCCGCCTGCACCCGTTCGGTGGCATACACATCTACCGGCTTGTGATAAAAGTAGTTATATGCCCTCACATCGTCCAGTCCACCTGTATGATCCTTGTGTTCGTGTGTCAGCAGTATGGCGTCGAGCTGCATCACATTCGCCGCCAGCATTTGCGTCCTGAAGTCCGGCCCGGCATCAATGACGATATTCATCCCACTGCCCTCCGCCCGCACACCACTCCCACTCCCACTCCCACTCCCACTCCCACTGCCCTCCACTCTCACCAGCGCCGAGGTTCTCAGCCTCTTGTCACGCGGATCGGCCGAATGACACACTTCGCACGGGCACGCTATCATCGGTACGCCCTGCGAGGTTCCTGTTCCTAAAAAAGTCAGTTTCACGAAGCCAAAGATACATAAAAAAAGCGACCCCCAAAGAGGTCGCTCTCAAAATTTTGCGTAGCACAGACTCGCTGACGCCGTTGCGGCTTACAGTGTAATCCCCTTGAAATTAATATCATTCTGAGCCTTTGCGCGCAGCGAGGGATCCTTGGCGGCAGCCTTGTTGATAGCGGTAGCGGCACCCACAGCATCACCTTCTTTGGCGGCGATCACACCACGCAGGTAGTCTGCTTTTGCGCTTTCGTTACCTACGAGGGCGTTTTTGGCAGCGCTCAGGTTACCGTTCAGCACGTCGGCGACAGCCTTGTTATAACCTTCGAGGTTCGACGAAGCTTCTGCATATTTTCCATTGTTGATCGAGGCCAGGCCTTTCGTGTGGTCATTTGCGGTAGGCAGATATTGAGCTGCCTTCTTCAGGTCACCTTGTACCATTGCGCTCAGGGCCAGATTGTTTGCCAACGCGGGGTTCGACGACAAGATGGTAGCTTTCTGGAAAGCGTTCTCAGCGTCAGCCCATTTGTCCTGATGACCGAGAGCCACACCGAGGTTGTTCCAGGCGCGAGCGTCGTTAAATTTGTTCGCAGTGGCCTTATATATTTCGGCTTTCTTTGCGCAATCGTCGAACAGAGTTGCTGCGAACAGAGCTTCTTCAACGTTCAGATCCGAGCCACTGTTTATCGCAGCACGCAGTTCTTCGTCGGTCTTGCCTTGGATATCCGTAGTTGCGACCATCTGGGTGCGACGCAGTTCGGGCAGGATGTTCTTTTTGAGTTCTTCGAACACGGCCGACATATTCTTGATTTCGGCATCCCTTTGAGCGGCAGAAGAGTACATATTGAGAACCTGGATGATCATCGCCTTGTCCTTCAGATTCGATGCTTCGACCAGTTCTTTGAAACCTTCCCAGTCTTCACCGTAAGCGGCAACGTCATATTTCAGATCTTTCAAGCTTCTGAGTTCGCGCGAGATGGCAGCTTTACCGCTTTCGCTACGGCTTTTCGAGAGGCGTTCGTTCAAGCCTTCGGGTCCTTCGGGCGAGGCGTAGCCTTTGGCCTGGATGTTACCCAGCGTCACACGATCTTTATTCTGATTTTCCTTGATGAAATCTTCAAACAGTTTTGTCTGCTCCTTGGTGAGCTCGCCTCTGCGTACGTTCGACTGGTTCACCAGATACATAATGTTCACCTGTTCGCTTTCGTGCGTAACGCGTTTGAAATCGTCGGGCATAATCAGCAGAGCGTCGGCGTAGGAGAGGTTTTCCTGTAGCGCGTTCACACCTTCAGCCACCGGAATTACACCGCCCAATACGAAATCGGCACCTTCCTTACATTTGCCTTCGACCTTGAGTTCGAGTACACACTGACGTGCTTTGGGATCCCACGGGAAAGCGATTCTCTGAGTGTAGACACCGCCGTTATGCTTGCTGATCACAGGGTAGTTATCTTTCACTTTGTCGCCTTGGAGGAACTTGGGTTGTCCTTCGATCGCACCCCCGTCAAACACGAGGATCGGAGTGATTTTCACGATAGCTTTGGGGTTGTAATACTTTTCGGGGAAGACGACCGTCACGTCTGTAACGATCTCATTTCCAACCAATGTCAGTACTTCGGGGTTAGCCACGACGCTGATTTGGTCGGTGTTTTTCGCCATTTTCTTGAAGCAGTTGCAGCTCGACAGCGTAAAGGCTCCCACAAGGGCCACCACGCCATAAATCACGATTTTTTTCATAATCAGTTGTTGTTTTTAAAGTTATCTTGTTTTTACCTTGTTTGTCTATCGCACAAAGATAATAAATTTTTCGATTCTCAATAAAAAAAGACCCGATTTTTTTCGGGTCTTTTCGTGCATAGTTAAAACCGCTCCAGCGCGCCTCGTTCCCCTGCCTCGCTTCCGGTTTATCTCCGGCCGTGTCCTCCGCGACGATCACCTCTGTCACCACGATCTTCTCGCGGCCCTCGGTCTTCGCGGGGCGGCTTTTCCACCCATCCTTCGGGTTTTTCGAGTAGTATCTTTCTCGACAGTTTGTATTTTCCGGTTTTGGGGTCTGTGCCTATCAGCTTGACTTCCAGCATATCGCCCTCTTTGATTCCGGTCTCTTCCATCGTCTCGAAACGCTTGTAGTCTATCTCCGAGATGTGCAGCAACGCGTCCTTTCCGGGTAGGATCTCGACGAATGCTCCGAACGGAACCACCGAGCGTACCTTACCATTATATATCTCGCCCACTTCCGGTACTGCGACGATTCCCTGAACCCTTGCCAGAGCTGCATCCAAGGCTTCTTTGTCCGGCCCGAAGATATCCACAAAGCCCTTGTTGTCTGCTTCGGTTATCGTGATGGTCGTTCCGGTGGTCTTCTGGATCTCCTGAATTACCTTTCCGCCCGGCCCGATCACGGCTCCGATGAAGTCGCTCGGAATGACGATCTGTACGATCCTCGGTACGAACGGTTTGTAGTCTTCCCTTGGCTCGGCGATGGTTTCTTTCAGCTTGCCGAGTATGTGCAGACGGCCCTCTTTCGCTTGAAGCAGAGCTTTTTCCAACACTTCGTAGGGTAGCCCATCGACCTTGATGTCCATCTGCGTAGCGGTAATCCCGTCGGCAGTCCCCGTCACCTTGAAGTCCATATCTCCCAAGTGGTCTTCGTCGCCCAAAATATCGCTCAGTACCGCGAACTTTCCGTTTTCGGTAATAAGCCCCATTGCGATACCCGAAACAGGTTTTTTGAGCTTCACACCTGCATCCATAAGTGCCAGCGTTCCTGCACAAACAGTCGCCATTGAAGAGGAGCCGTTCGACTCCAGGATATCGCTCACTACTCTGATCGCATATGGGTTCTCTTCTCCCACGGGGACCATCGGTTTGAGTGCCCTCCAGGCCAGATTTCCGTGACCGATTTCGCGGCGGCTCAACGAGCGCTGCGGCCTCGCTTCTCCTGTCGAGAATGCGGGGAAGTTGTAGTGCAACACGAACTGCTCGCTGCCTTGAACCAACACCTCGTCCTTCATCTTTTCGTCGAGCTTGGTACCGAGGGTGACGGTCGTAAGCGACTGTGTTTCACCTCTTGTGAAGATCGCCGAGCCGTGTGCACGAGGCAGGTAGTCGATCTCGCTCCATATCGGGCGGATCTCGTCCGTGCGGCGTCCGTCGAGTCGTTTTCCTTCGTCGAGGATCATATTTCTCATCGCGCGCTTCTGAACGTCGTCGTGGAAATACTTCTTAATGAGAGGCCACTTCGTCACCAGCTCTTCTTCGCTGAATTTCGCTGCGAATTCTGCTTCTATGGCTGCAAATGCGTCGCTTCTCTCGTGCTTTGCGCTTGCTCCCGTTGCCACTGCATAAGCCTTGTCATACGTTTCGGCGATCACCTGCTGACGCAGCTCTTCGTCGTTCACTTCGTGACAGTATGTGCGCTTCACATCTTTGCCCAGCTCTTTGCTGAGCTCCATCTGCATCGCGCAGTGGCGTTTTATCTCGTCGTGCGCCACTTTGATGGCTTCTATCATCACCTCTTCCGAGACCTCTTTCATCTCGCCTTCGACCATCAGTACGTTGTCGTAGGTAGCTCCCACCATCAGTTCGAGGTCGGCGTTTTTGACCTGCTCGAAACCGGGGTTGATCACCATCTGTCCGTCGATTCTTGCCACACGAACCTCCGAGATCGGCCCGCCGAAGGGTATGTCCGAAACCGCCAGTGCCGCCGAAGCGGCCAGACCCGCCAGTGCGTCGGGCTGAATATCCTTGTCTGCCGAGATCAGATACACGTTCACAAATACGTCGGCGTGATAGTCTGCCGGAAACAGGGGCCTCAATGCGCGGTCTATCAGTCTTGATACCAGAATTTCATTATCTCCCGGCCTTGCTTCGCGCTTCAAAAATCCACCCGGATAGCGCCCCGCTGCTGCATATTTTTCTCTGTACTCCACCGACAGGGGCATAAAATCAGTGTCGGGTTTGGCGTCTTTGGCCGCGACCACGGTGCCCAGCAGCATCGTGTCGCCCATCTTTACGACCACCGCTCCATCGGCTTGTTTTGCCAGCTTTCCGGTGCTCACTTCAATCTGCCGACCATCCGCCAGAGTGATTGTTTTTTTTACTTCGTTGTACAACATTTTCCTACTTTCTTAAACCGAGAGCCTTGACGATTGCACGATAGCGTTCGATGTCTCTCTCTTTGAGGTATTCGAGAAGTTGGCGTCGTTTGCCCACGAGACGCAGCAGGGCTCTTTGCGTACCGAAGTCGTGTTTGTTTTTCTTGAGGTGTTCCGTAAGGTGGTTGATACGGTAGGAGAACAGTGCCACCTGACTCTCTGCGGAGCCGGTGTCAGTGTTAGACGCGCCGTACTGGCCAAAGAGTTCGCTCTTTTTTTCTGCTGTTAAATAAGGCATAACTTATTAATTATTATAAGGTTCCACTTCATAGCGCATTCGCCTTACCGAATAGTCGCTCAAGCGTGGCGCAAAGGTAATATTTTTTTCTTAACTTTGTAAAAAATAGCGCGATTTATGGAGACCGAAAAAAAGAGGAGTTGGCTGGATAAGATGCTGGAGGTGATTCCGCGGGCTATGGCCAGCCGCCTGAGCGTATTCATATTCCTGTTCCTGTTCTTTTATCTGGTGATTTACACTCTTTTGTGCATCATCGTCCCTGGGTTGGACAGCTACGCTCCGGATGATAACGTGCAGGTCGTTTTGGGCAACTACACCAACATCCTGAGCGCCCTCGGAGCCTCCATTGCCGCAGGTTCGGGGGTTGCCATCCACTCCAAGGTAAAGGATTTGCACAAGCGCCACGATAAATTGCACGACTCGATAACCAGCCTCCACTCCAAGATCGACCGTCTGCAAGAGAAAATCGACAACCTCAGCGTCAAATGAACTATATCGAGTTGAATATTCCCGTGGCCGATCCGCTTGCCGGCGAGGTGCTTCTTGCCGAGCTTGCCGATTTTCCGTTCGACAGCTTTCAGGAGGACGAAGGCACCTTGAAAGCCTACATTCCTGCGACAGCGTTGCCCGACTGCAAGGCGCAGGTGGACGAGTTGTTGGCCTCTCGCGGAATTTCCGGCACACGCTATATCGAGATCGAAACTCAGAACTGGAACGCCGTTTGGGAGTCGCAGTTCGAACCCGTCCAAGTCGAGGATAAATTAGTAATCCGCGCTCCCTTCCACTCCCCCATAGGCGACCATATTCGCGAAGTGGTCATTATGCCCAAGATGTCGTTCGGCACGGGCCACCACGCCACCACCTGGCTTATGAGCGCCGAGATGTTGGAGCATAGCTTCGTCGGTAAACGTGTCCTCGATATGGGTAGCGGTACCGGCGTTCTCGCCATCCTCGCCGCCAAACTCGGTGCCGCATCCGTGGATGCCGTGGATATCGACGAGTGGGCGTTCAACAACTCTGTCGAGAACATCGAACTGAACGGCGTCTCGAACATCGTCACTCCCCATCTTGGGGACGTTTCCCTTATTCGCGACCGCCATTATGACATTGTCCTGACCAACATCAACCGTAATATCCTCCTTGCGGATATGCCCGCTTACGTCGCTACTCTTCAAAAAGACGACGCTCCGACCGCCCACGGCGGCGAGCTCATTTTGAGCGGCATCCTCGAAGCGGATATTCCCGCGATCGAGCGCCGCGCCGTCGAACTGGGCCTTTGGCCCGCCGGCCAGCGCCTTCGCGAGGGCTGGGCCGTACTAACCTTCAGAGTAAAATGAGCTACAACTACTCCATTATAATCCCTCACAAGAACATTCCGGAGCTGCTGGAGCGATGCCTGGCCAGTATTCCGCAACGTGAAGACGTTCAAGTGATTATCGTGGACGACAGCAGCGACGAGCGTATCGTCGATTTCGGGCGTTTCCCCGGCCTTGGGCGCCCCAACACCGAAGTTATCTTCCACAAAAGCCCCATCGGTGGTGTGGGTGGTTCGGGCGTTGCACGTAACGTCGGCCTTGAGGTAGCCACCGGTAAGTGGCTCATTTTCGCCGATGCCGATGACTTTTTCCATCCTGCAGTGAACGAAATGATGGATACCTACGCGGACTCCGAGGCCGACCTCGTATTTTTCCGCCACGACAGTGTCGATTCCGACACGCTGGAGCCCTGCGCCATCAATACCACACGTAATCATCGCCTCGCCGAGTTCGACCGCACGGGTGACCAGACCGACGTCCGGTTTATGATCTGGGTCCCGTGGGGACGTTTCATCCGGCGCAAATTGGTTGAAGCTCATCACATTCGCTTCGACGAGGTGCGTTTCTCCAACAACCTCTTGTTTTCCGTCAAAGTGGGTTATTTTGCCGAAAAGATCGTTTCCGACCCCACTATTATATATTGTAACGCCCGTCGCGCGGGATCCCTCATCCACGAGGGCCGGCAGGATTGGGAGGCTATGAGTCAGCGCTTCGATGTGGATTATCGCGCTACACTGTTCGCTATCAGCGTCGGTGAGGGCAGGCTTTTCGACCGAGTCGTTGCCGAGCGTTGGCGAGAACTTTCGCTTCTCCACCGCCGCGGCGCGCGTAAATTGCTTCCAAAGCTTCGGGAGGTTTGCTCCACCCGACAAATCCGAAAAGTTCGTTTTGAAGAGATAATTCGTAGATTACACTTATGAAAATAGCAATTATAGGAACCGGTTATGTGGGCCTTGTGTCGGGTGCGTGCTTTGCCGATATGGGCATCGAGGTAGCGTGCGTGGACATCGACGAGGCGAAAATCCAACGCCTCAGGAATGGCATAATGCCGATATATGAGCCTGGTCTTGAGGAACTTGTGGTAAAAAATCACGCCGCCGGAAGACTGCGTTTCACGACCTCTTTTGCGGAGGTTGCCGGCGAGGTAGAAGCGGTTTTCATAGCCGTAGGCACCCCTCCGAGCGAGGATGGCAGCGCCGATCTGGGTCACGTGCTTGAGGTCGCACGAGGAATCGGTCGGGCGATGACGCGGCCACTGCTTGTGGTCACCAAAAGTACCGTCCCTGTGGGCACGTCCGACAAGGTTAGAGAAGCTGTTGATCAAGAACTTACCGCACGCGCGGCCGCAGGCGATCGCACTGCCGAGGGACTCGATTTCGACGTCGCCTCGAATCCCGAATTCCTCAAAGAGGGCAACGCCGTGGAGGATTTTATGCGTCCCGACCGGGTCGTCGTAGGAGTCGCCTCGGACAGTGCAAGAGCGCTGATGGACAGGCTCTACAAGCCGTTTATGATCAACTCTTATCGCTTGATTTTCACTGATATACGCTCCGCCGAGATGATCAAGTACGCCGCAAATGCAATGCTCGCAACGCGCATATCTTTTATGAACGACATAGCCAATTTGTGCGAACTGGTGGGAGCGAACGTAAATATGGTCAGAAAGGGCATCGGAACCGACCCACGAATAGGTTCAAAATTCCTTTATCCGGGGTTGGGCTACGGCGGATCGTGCTTCCCTAAAGATGTTAAAGCACTGATACACACCGCAGAAGAGCACCACTACAGGCTCGAAATTCTGGAAGCGGTCGAGAATGTGAACCGCCGCCAAAAAGAGGTGCTGGGCGCAAAGGTAATGCGCGTTTTCGGAGAGGGTAACAGTCTGGCTGGCAAGACTTTCGGAGTTTGGGGATTGGCGTTTAAACCTGAAACAGATGACATTAGGGAGTCCGCGGCGCTGGTCGTGGTGTCACAGTTGGTGGAAGCAGGCGCGACCGTGAGGGTGTACGATCCGGTGGCGATGGGAGCGGCCAAGGAACAATTGGGTAGCAGTGTAACATACTGTGAATCAATGTACGATGCAGTACAAGGAGTGGATGCACTACTGCTGGCGACCGAGTGGAAGGAGTTCCGCCTGCCCGATTGGGATGCTGTGGGAAAAGCGATGAAGAGCGGCAAAAAGGCAATTTTCGACGGACGGAACATTTACGACTCTAAAGAGCTGACAGACAAAGGTTTTGCCTACTTTGGCATCGGAATTTGAAAATGTCAAAAAATTTGACAAACTATGTAAAAAATTTTGACAATCGTGTCAAAAAATTTGACACTTTTTAAAGAAGAAAGCTTAAGCGCCATTATGACGAAAAAATGAAAGGGATAGTTTTAGCCGGAGGAGCCGGCACGCGACTTTGGCCCATTACAAAAGGAGTGAGCAAGCAGTTGCTACCCGTTTACGACAAACCGATGATCTATTATCCGATCTCGGTGCTGATGCTGGCGGGCGTTCGCGAGATCCTCGTCATCTCCACGCCGCAGGATCTGCCGGGGTTTCAGCGACTTCTGGGTGACGGAAAAGAGCTCGGCGTGAGATTCGAGTACGCCGCACAACCCTCGCCCGACGGAATCGCCCAAGCATTCCTGATCGGAGGTGAATTCATTGGTAATGAGGCGGTTTGCCTGGCGCTGGGGGATAATATTTTCTACGGTCAGGGATTCACGGGGATGTTGAGAACGGCAGTGGAACGCGCCGAGGGCTCGCAAGGCGGAAGCGGAACAGACGCGTCGGTCGCAGGGCGGGCGACGATTTTTGGTTATGCGGTACCTGATCCTGAGAGATTTGGAGTGGTGGAATTAGACGCGGAAGGTCGGCCGGTGGCGATTGCAGAGAAGCCCAAGACACCGCGCTCTAATCTGGCAGTGGTGGGATTGTATTTTTATCCACCTGGAATTCAGGACATTACTCTCGGAGTGAAACCCTCGGCACGCGGCGAATTGGAGATAACCTCTGTGAATCAAGAGTACATAAAGCAGGGACGGATGGACGTGCAGATGCTGGGGCGCGGCTTTGCGTGGCTCGACACAGGAACGCACGACTCGCTGGCAAACGCCGCAACTTTCGTGGAGACGATCGAAAAGCGACAGGGATTGAAAATAGCCGCACTTGAGGAAGTTGCGCTGAGACAGGGATGGATCACGGCGGAAGATGTGAAACGTTTGGCAACCCCACTGGCCTGCAATCAATACGGACAATATTTGCTGAAGCTGGTCAAAGAATGAGAGTCACAAAGACAGCCATTGAAGGAGTGGTAATACTTGAGCCCGATGTGTTTAGCGATACCCGTGGAACGTTTTGCGAGACGTTCTCGGAGCGGGAATTCGCGCGGCTCGCAGGAGGTGTCGAAGGCAGTACGGAAGGTAGTACGGGAGGCATAGATGGCTGGTCGGGGCGGTTTGTGCAGGATAACGAATCGACCTCGCGAGCGGGAGTGGTACGGGGATTGCACTTTCAAAAGGAGCCGCACGCACAAGCGAAATTAGTGAGAGTGGCGGCAGGAAAAATACTCGATGTCGCCGTAGATATGAGGCGGAACTCGGAGACCTTCGGGAAGTGGGTGATGGTGGAACTCTCGGCCGAAAACAGGCGCCAGTTGTTAATACCGAGAGGATGTGCGCACGGATTCAGCGTACCGGCGGAAGGGAATGAAAACGGGGCGAGGGTGGCCTATAAATGCGACGAGTATTATTATCCCGAAAGTGACGCAGGAGTGTTGTGGAGCGATCCCGCGCTGGGAATAGATTGGGGAATAGATCCGGCAAAGACGATCGTCTCGGAAAAGGATACGGCATTGCCAGAATTTAAAAACGCGTATAAGTATGAGTAACATTCTTATTACTGGTGGAGCGGGGTTTATCGGGTCGCACGTGGTGAGGCACTTCGTGGAGAAATACCCAGAACATAATGTGGTGAATCTCGACAAACTGACCTATGCAGGAAGCCTCGACAACCTGGGCGACCTGGAGGGGCGAAGCAAGAACTATACCTTTATAAAAGGAGACATCTGTGACGCGGCGCTGTTGGCCAGGATATTCGCAACGAACGATATCGACGCAGTGATACACCTCGCAGCCGAGAGCCACGTGGACAGAAGCATAGGCGCGCCGACACTCTTTGCCTCGACCAATGTGATGGGAACCCTGGCGCTACTGGATACGGCAAGGGCGCACTGGAGCAAAGGGCAAGGGCGATTCTACCAAATCTCGACGGACGAAGTGTATGGCGCACTGGGACGCAGAGGCTTTTTCACAGAGAAGTCGCGATACGACCCCCATTCGCCTTATGCAGCATCGAAAGCCGCCGCAGACCACTTCGTGAGGGCATATCACGACACATACGGGGTGCCGACCCTGGTCTCGAACTGCACCAACAATTACGGTCCGGGGCAATATCCTGAAAAGCTGATACCACTGATAATAAGCAACATCGTGGCCGGAAAACCCCTGCCCGTGTATGGCGACGGAACAAACGTGAGAGACTGGATCTGGGTGGGAGACCACGTGGAAGCGATCGACGCGATCTTTCACAGAGGGGTGGCAGGAGAGACCTATCTGGCGGGAGGAGGGAACGAGCTACGGAACATAGATCTGGTGAGGACGCTGATACATCTGACAGACAAAGCATTAGGACGAAAAGAAGGTGCAAGCGAAGGATTGATCACATTCGTGAAAGACAGAGCGGGGCACGACTTCCGCTATGCCGCCGACATATCGAAAATAGAGCGCACCCTGGGCTGGAAACCGAAAGTGGATTTCGAGGAAGGGCTGCGCAGAACAGTGGAATGGTACACCAAAAACATAAAGCTATGAACGTTCAAATTCAATCCGTGAAGTTCGACGCCGACTCCAGGCTGGTCGAATTCGTCGAAGCCAAAATGGCTAAACTCGAAAAGTTCTCCGAAAGGATCGTCTCCGCAGACGTAATTATGAAGGTCGATAAAGACCACGAAAAAGGAAATAAAGTCGCAACCATAACTCTGTATATGCCGGGCGAAGATTTAGTGGGACACGGGAGGGCAAGGAGCTTCGAAGAGGCGGTGGACGAATGCATCGAAGAGCTAAAGAGACAAATCGTGAAACAAAAGGAAAAACAGGGATAAATTAATCGCCATCGGCGTTCCTACCCCGCGGATGGGACTCCTTATAGACCTTTTTGAGGCGCGCGATGCTGTTGTGGGTGTAAACCTGAGTGGCGGCAAGTGAGGTGTGACCCAAAAGCTCCTGAATTTCGCGCATATCGGCCCCACTGTCGAGCAGGTGGGTCGCGAACGTGTGGCGAAGAACGTGAGGGCTGCGCTTGCCCTGAACCCCCATCTGATGGAGAACACTGCGGACGGCGCGGTAAACCTCGGCGCGAGAGAGATCGTGGAGCTCGGAGATATGGCTCCTAAGTAGTTCGGCAGTGGCGGCAGGAAGGGGCACGATACGCTCCTTGTCGCCCTTACCGTGAACCTTGAGAGAACGAAAATCGGGAGCTATGTCACCGGGGGTAAGACTAACCAACTCCGCAAGACGAATGCCGCAAGAGTAAAACAACAGCACGATGAGAGCATCGCGACGCTCGGTGGGATCGTCGGAAGTACATCGGTCGAGCAGATGGACGGTGATCTCCTCCATCTTTTTTTCGGGTATCCAAACCGGCAAACGCTTGGGAGTCTTAAGAGAGGGGATCTTCAAGAGCGGGTTTTTCGTGACCACACCATTTGCACGAAGCCAACGAAAGAACGAGCGAAGAGCGGCGATCTTACAATTTACGGATACGCTCGAAAGTTTATGCTCGTCGGTCAGGGAGACGACCCACTCGCGAATGTCGTCGGGTGTGACGGCGCACGGACGGAACTCATCGGGGGCAAGGCCAAGGAAGTCGATGAATTCACCGATGTCGTGGCGGTAGTTGCGCACGGTCAGCGGAGAATAACGGCGCTCGGCCTGAAGATATACGATGAAGGCCTCAAGCATCACGGTTATGCGCCTGTGGCGGCAGTTCGTTTATGAGGCTACGGATGACCACCGACGCGCAGGCGCATCCGAAAACAGCAGGCATATAAGAAATGGTACCCAGGTTGGACTTCTTGTTGGTCTCCTCGGTGAGCACCATAGCCCCCTTGCGAACAGGTTCGGGAGAGAAAACAACCCAAAAACCGGTGTGGATACCCCATTTGTGGAGACGCTTGCGAAGCATATGGGCCAGAGGGCAGTGGTGAGAAGAAGCAATGTCGGCGATCTCGATCTTTGTGGGATCCATCTTGGCGCCGGAACCCATAGAACTGACCAGAGGAAGGTTACGATCGAGAGCACCCTTGATGAGAGCTGCCTTGGGAGAGAGTGTGTCGATGGCATCGACAACAAAGCTGAACGGAGCGCTATCGAGAAGCTCCCAAGTGGCATCATCGCGAATGTACCGATTGACAATGGAGAGCTCGATCTCAGGATTGATGTCGCCAAGACGCTCGGCAAGCACTTCGGCCTTGGAGCGACCGACGGTCGAATGGAGAGCGACAAGCTGGCGGTTGATGTTACTGGGAGCCACTACGTCGGCATCGGCGATCGTGAGGCGGCCTATCCCGGCGCGAGCGATCATTTCGGCGGCATAAGCCCCCACTCCACCCAGCCCGACGACCAGAACGTGGGCGGAGCGAAGAAGGTCGAGCTTATCGACCCCCAACAAAAGCTCAGTGCGCGACAACCACTCTTTCATAGTTATAATAAAGTTGCTCAGATAATTGCGCAACCGGAACATTCAAAATTTCTGAAGCACGGGCGTAAATCTCGGAAATGGGTGTGGGAGAATCGTCGGTCTCAAGGAAAATCTGCGTCAAAGGCACGCTAAGCATAGCTTCTACAGTCTTCGGAGAAGCAAAACTACGCTCGCCGAACGACAAAAAGTACCCCGAATTTATAGCGCGACGAGCCTGCTCGACAGAACCGACGAAGCAGTGAAACACAACGGCACGAAGTTTGTACCCACTCAAAATGTCCATAACCGGTTCAAACGCTCTGACACAATGCAATACAACAGGCAAATCACGCTCGACGGCAATGCGCAACTGAGCAGCAAAAACCATTTTTTGCCGCTCACGGTCTCCCGTCGCCGTCGCAAAATCGAGCCCGATTTCGCCTATTATACAGCTTTTTGCGTTTTCTACGTCCCGAAGAGCATTTTCCAATTCCGGGCCGGAAAGTCGATCCACATCCCACGGATGAATACCAATACCCTGAGGTTCAATGCCTTGACCCGCAGGGCGATGAGTGTGTATGTTCACAAGCGGAAATTCCATACTGCAAAAAAACAGAAAAAAAGACACTTTTTCGCAAAAAGTTTTAATATCACATAAAATATTTTTACATTTGTAAAATTTTTGTCGATTATGAAGAGGATTCTTTTAATTGCATTCCTGACGTTGCTGGCATCCACGGCGGTGGTCTCGGCGCAAACTTACACCTACTGGGAAGACGACGAAACCAGCATCTTACCGAAGTGGGACATCAAAACCAACCTCCTGTACGATCTAACCTCGACGATCAATCTGGGGGTTGAATTCCGTTTGGGAGGACGCACATCGCTCGATATTCCGTTCAATTACAACCCCTGGACTTTCCAGAATAACAGAAAATGGAAGCACTTCTTAGTGCAACCCGAAATCCGCTACTGGCTGGATAACACCTTTGAAGGACATTTCTTCGGTCTGCACGGACACTATGCCGTCTTTAACATAGCCCGACTGCCCGAACCGTTCTCGCCCTATATGCAGAAGTACCGTTTCGAGGGAGACCTGTGGGGATTCGGTGTGAGCTACGGCTACCGCTGGAATTTCAACCGCCACTGGGGTATGGAAGCAACCATTGGGATGGGATTTGCGCGTCTGAACTACGACCGCTATATCTGCGACAACTGCGGCGAATATCTCGAAAGCAAGACAACCGTCTTCTTCGGCCCGACGAAACTGGGTGTGAATCTTATCTACAGCTTCGGAGCGCAACGAGTCTCCAGGCACAAAGAACGCATAACAGCGCCGGGGGGATACGTGGACAGAGTGAACGAAAGGATCGTCGGACCGATCATAGCGCCGATAGTAGCTCCGATCGCCGAGGATATAATGACCGAACCATCCTACGTGATCGCAAAACCGGCCAAACCGGCATACGAACCGCAACTCTCTACAAGCTACATAATTCCCGAAGCCGAAGCAGTGAAAAAACGTTCGCTCTACTGCACTGCATTCATAGACTTCGAGCAGGGAGACTGGAAGGTACACCCCAATATGAACAACAACGCCGCAGAGATCGACCGTGTATATAATCTGGTCGATCAGGTGGCCAACGACCCCAATGCAACCATAACCGGAATCGCAATCGTGGGTTACGCCTCACCGGAAGGCGCTTGGGACAGCAACCTGCTACTCTCGGAACGCCGCACGCAGGCAGTCAAAGATTATATCGACCTGAGCTACAACTTCCCACGCCATATCTATACAGTACGCGGTGCCGGCGAAGACTGGCAAGGCCTCGATTCTTTGGTGAGCCAATCCGTTATGTCGAGCAAGCAAAGAGTGCTGAGTGTAATACGAAGCGGAGACGACCTCGACGAACGCGAACGCAGGCTCAAAAGCATAGCCGGAGGAGATATCTACGAATGGATTTACGAAGAGTTCTACCCTCTGTTGCGCCGCACGGATTACAGAATCGACTACGAAGTAACACCCTTCACAGTGGAACAAGGAGCGGCAATACTGAAAAACAGGCCTAACAACCTATCGCTAAACGAGTTGTTCTTAGTGGCAAATACATACGCACCAGGCTCGCCGCAATTTAACGAAGTGTTCGAGATCGCAGTACAACAATATCCCTGGAGCGATGTGGCCAACATCAACGCAGCCGCAAGTGCACTGGAACGCCGAGACACCTCGACGGCAGCATACTATCTCGCTCACGTGAAGGAACATACACCCGCATACTGGAACAATATGGGTGTGATGGCCTGGCTACAGGGAGACCACGAAAGAGCAGCAGAAAACTTTGCGCGAGCAGGAATTCAAGCTGCAGGAAACACATCCGAGATGGAACAATATTTCCGTTCCATTGCGGAATAGAAACTTTTAACTAATTTTGCGGGTGCCAAGGTGCCGGTTAAGAAACATAAGAAGATTGCCGCGCTGCTAATGGGGCTACTCGTAGGAGGGCTGATGTGGGGAGGAAGAGCGTATGCGCAAAGTCCGGAAGAACTGCAACGACAACTCGAAGCCCTACAACAACAAATAGAGGCGCTAAAAAGGGCTGAACCGGCACGGGAAGAGCGGATACAACAGGTGAGAGAACAAGAAGGGGCGAGTGTGACGCAACAACGAAATGCAGTGACCCTGAGGCCAATGGAAACGGGGCGAAGTGTGAGAAAGAGCCAACAAAGAGGAGTAAGAAAGGGCCAGCAAAGAGGAGTGGAAGTCCTCAAAACGGAGCAGGTGGTGAGGAAGGAGCAACCGCAACAAGAACTACAAAACTACAACTATACCTACGGAGAAAGCTACAACTACCCGGCAGAGAAAGTGGAAACAACGAGAGCAAGGGAGCGAAAAGGAGGTATATATAATAAAGTAGCGATAAAAACCAACGCAGCCTACTGGGCGACAATGACGCCAAACCTCGGAATAGAGTTCGCACTGGGAGGAAAAACAACTCTCGAACTCTCCGGAGGCTTCAACAAGTGGGGAAACGCGCCAGTGGGAGTAGTGGGAGAGGGAGAAAAAACCGGGCAAATGGATCACGTGTTGGGAAAAGTGGAGTTTAGGCTGTGGTTCTGGGATCGGTTCGACGGACACTTCATAGGTTTACACACCTTCTACTCCGATTACGACATTTACGGAATGAAGGTACCGCTGATGTTCGACAAGGAGTTAAGATACGATGGACGCGGAACAGGATTCGGACTTACCTACGGGTATCGTTGGGCGTGGGGAAATCGCTGGGGACTGGATCTGAGCATCGGAGCGGGAATGATTTTAATGAACTACGACAAATATGCGTGGGCCAAAGGAGCGGATAACTCTCCGGAACAGTACAAGAAGACGTTTTTCGGGCCTACAAACCTTGGTGTGAAACTTTTTTTTATGATCAATTAATAAAACAACAAATATAGAAATGAAAAAAATTCTACTTTTTGCTGTCCTGTCGGTTTTTACACTGACCTCGTCGATCGCTCCGGAAACGGCTGACTATCCGGACGATATGGACGATAAAGGCGTGAGTGTCACCGATATCGAGGTTACGCGCACGGAAAATGTCGCAAAAATCTCGTTCGCACTCCACGTGGGAGACCGCGTTACACAGGAAAATCGAAGTCTGATCATCGACCCCGTGCTGCAAAGCGCCGCAGGTCAGGTTTCACTCTACCCCATCGTGATCCGTGGTTCGCGTGCCCAAGTGTCCAACGAAAGTCAGGCTATGCAGGCTGCTCAAATCGCCTCGGAGATGCCCTACCACACAACCAACGGCCGCACTGTCGAATATGTGGCTTCGGTGCCCTGGGAGAGCTGGATGTCGGGATCCGACCTGATCTTCAACGGCATCAGCGCCGGACCGGGTAAATCCACAGAAGTTGCTATCGGTCTGGTGGCCGGCAATCTGTTGTCCGAACCCGTTCCAACCGCTTCGCCGGTCGTTACCACTGCTGCCGCTCCGATTCCTGCTCCGCAGGTTCCAGCGGCGCCACAACAAAGCGCTCCTTCTCACTCTCAACACGTTATTCAAAGTCCGTTGCCTCCTATGGCTGCTGCGCCTACCGCACCTGCCGTGCGTGACCAAGGTGCAGTGGTTCAGCGTCCGCTGGCCTCGACTATGGCTCAAGCCCAAACAGTTAGTACGATCGGAAGCAACTACGGCTCAGCTCCGGCTATGAGTTATGGTAACGCACCGAGCTATGGTAACGCCCCTGTTACTGCGCCTACTCCTGTATCTTATTATAATAGCGTTACTCAAGCAGCTCCTGCTCCCACCCCCAGCTATATTTCGGTGGGCGACGAGCTGGCTTCCCGCTTTATGTTCGTCGAACCGGTGAAAAACTACTACACGGCACTGGCATCCACCAACGAGCCTACTTTCGACTATAATATGCCCATCACCCTCGGAACAGGCGTACAGCAAACCCAAAGTGAAGTAGATCGTTTTATCGAAATGACAAGACAAGGCTCCGTGTTCATCCGATTCAACCTCGGAAGCCAAATCGCCGGACGTGACTTTGCCAACAACAACCGAATGATGGTCGATCTGCTAACCTCGATAAGTCTACTTGAGTCTTCACCCGACGTGAGAATTGCACAAGTAATCGTGGCAGGCTTCTCCTCGCCCGAAGGATCTTTCGCCGAAAACGAAAAACTCGCACTCGACCGCGCAGCCGTCGCACGAGACCTGCTAACGGCAAACACCAAAATAGACCCGAAAGCAATAAGCGTCTACAATGGTTCCATCGACTGGGCTACGCTACGCTCGCTAATCGCAAACTCGAATATGCCTGAGAAATATACGATCCTCAGCATAATCGACAACACACCTGCTTGGGATGGTTTCCGCGACACGGGTCGTCTGGAACGCCTTATGGCTGTGAACGATGGTCAGGCTTACCGATATATGCGCGAACACTTCTTCCCGCAATTACGACAAACCGGGGCCTACATCAAAGTGTACTACGAGAACGTTAAGTAACACAGGGGCGTGGGGCTGCCCCAACGCCAATAGCATTACAACAAATTATAAAAAACTCCTCCTCAAAAAAGGGGGAGTTTTTGTTTTATATATTATATACTAAAGGGTGACAACTCTTTTTTCGGTATCGTGAACTCGCGCCCGTCATCTTCGAGACGGTGTTTATGACCTTAAGGAAAAAGATTGCTTCACCCGAAGTGCGTCACAGCACACTTTCACACGTGCCGTGACACCTTCGGGCGTGGTGCGGTTTTCCAGGTCAAGGCTCGCGAGGCCTACGGTACGGGAACTGTCACCGCGTCCTTTTTTATGAAGTCAAATCGAGGAGTACCATTCCTGGGTACCTGGTATGTCGCCCTACAAGAGTATCGCATAGACGGTAAGTGGCACAAAAACAACGACTACGACGGCGACATAGAAATGTCGTTTTTCCCTGACGGATACTTTGTTATGGATCCTGAAATGGCTGTCTGTTACTGGACGATAGATCCGGATACGAGCATTATCATATTCTACCGCGAGGATGTGACCGAATTTCGAGAGTGTTGCGTGTTCGAAAGTTTCGGCGAAGAGTGCTGGTTTTACTTCTGCGAAGTAACCCCATACATCTCCCTGGACCGCTCAAGCATAATCTCACACCACGCATACGAACGCTGGAGAGTGGTGTTACATAACACACTGTAGCACCTATTCGCCTAATTCGCTTTCCTCGGAGACGGTGAACAGATCGAGGTAGGCTTCGATAGAGGCAAGCTGCTGGTCGCGTTCGTAAAACTCGGCGACCTGAGCAAGGGCCGATAAATCGCGAAGGCGACCATACCAAGCCTCCTCAACCAAAGCGGCCTTAGTACCAGTGAATTGGAGGTAGTATTCGACATACTCCTGAAGGGTGTTCGCGTAATCTTCCATCAGTGCATCGCCTTTTTCGGTAGCACCTGCGGCATAGTAAGCCTCGATCAGCGAGTAGGTGTCGAAGAACGTATAATCGAACTTCGAAGGAGGAAACTCGGTGAGAGCACGATCAAGTGCCTCAACGGCGCGCTGAGGTTCGCCCGCATCCAGCAGGGAGTTGGCAAGACGTACAAACGAGTTGTATTGCCCGACGAATTGCAAGTTAATCAGCGAGTTATAATCGACATAAACCCCAGGATCACCGGCACCGCCATATTTATAACGATTCATAAGCAGATCCCAAGTGAGCTCGGTGTCAATTCTCCCGGACTCCAAAACATCATAAGTGGTCTTGATGGGGACGAAACGATAAGCCCAACCATCCGCCTGTAACCAGTCGGCAAGGCCCATTTCGCGCATAGTCTGGGTCATCGTGAAGTAGAGCGGGCGCTCCCAATCGAAGTTGGCCAACACGTCCAAAAGCACGAGTTGGTCTTTGCGGATCGAGGTTTTGGGGATATTGAAAGAGATCGTATCTACCATCAAATGAGCATCTTCGGGCTTGACAATGCCGGAACGAAGAGCGGCCTGTTTATCGACAGGAAGGACGAGTTTGGTGGACGGAATGTAGTCGAGCAACTGGCCGTTCGCAACTTCGACGCGGGATTGAGGATCGCGATTGGCAACGAAATCGACAACCTGACGAACAGTGAGCGGGCGGTCTATGATCTCCTCGACGTAGATGAAAGCCTCGTTATCGCGATAAGTCGTCATCGGGATAGAAAGCGGCACAGGCGACGAAGCGTTATAGGCGTGACGCATCTGCTCGATGTACCAGTCGGCGCCCAGATAGCTGAGGTTCATAATGCGAACATCGGGACGGACGTTCTCCACCTCCTGATTATACCAAAGAGGGAACGTATCGTTGTCGCCGAAGTTCATAAAAATTGAATTCGGAAGTGCCGAGATCATAAAATTGTATCCAATGTCGTGACCGATACGGCGGCCGGAGCGATCGTGATCGTCCCAGCCTTCGGCGAGAAGGAGTGCCGGAACAAGAGCGCAAACCAGAGTGGCGACGAGGGCGGAGTTGCGAACAGAGGCGGGGGTCGCAGACTTAGCGGAGCGCGAAAAGAGTTTGGCGACGATCTCCTGAACCCAAGTAACGCCCAGACCGATCCAAATAGCGAACGCATAGAACGAACCGGCATAAATGTAATCGCGCTCACGGACAGCGCCTGGCGGAACGTTGAGATAGACTACAAGCAAAATCCCCATCACAACGAACAACCACATCACAATGACGAAGCCGCGACGATCCTTACCCAGCTGGGAGATAAGACCCAAAATACCGAGCAGGAACGGAAGGAAGAAAAATTTGTTGCGCCCCTTGTTACGCTCGACCTCCTGCGGAAGGTTTTTCTGCGGGCCGAGGTAAAGAGCGTCGATGGGGTCGATGCCGGAAAGCCAGTTACCGTGGAGAATGTCGCCCTCGCCCTTGATGTCATCCTGGCGCCCGACAAAGTTCCACATAAAGTAACGCCAGTACATAAAATTGAGCTGGTAACCAAAGAAATAAGAGAGGTTACCCCCACCCCACTGTTTGTACTTATCGGCAGAAGCATAATCCCACTGACGAGGGAAAAGCATCTCGGAACCGGGAGCATAGACGTAGTCGGTTAGTTTTTCGCGACTCTCGTACTTGCCGGCCTCGTTGATAAACCACTCAGTGGAATAGACCATATCGGAGATCTGGGAATCGTAACGAGGGCCGTAAAAAAGAGGATTGCTACCATACTGGTCGCGGTTCATAAGGCTCTGGAGAGCATAGGGATTGTCGGGACGGTTAGAGTTCATAGGCGGATTGACCGACGAACGGATAACAACCGAAGTGTATGAACTGTAGCCGATCAGGATGACACCGACGCAAAGAAGAATGGTATTCCAAACGGTCTTACCGCGCTTGTGAGTGAACCAAACCCCGGCGCCAACAAGAGCAAAGAGGATGAGAACCCAAACCGCGATCCCGCTATTGACGGGAAGTCCGAGAGAATTGACGAAAACACGATCGATCCAAGCGCCAATACCTACCACACCGGGCATAATGATCTTGTAAATAGCAAGGAAAATACCACCGGCAGCGAGAAGAGCCCAAAAAGCGCCCTTCCAAGTAACCTGCTGAGTTTTACGGAAATAGTAGATGAAAACAAGCGCCGGAAGAGCCAACAAATTTAGGATGTGAACCCCGATGGAAAGGCCCATCATATAGGCGATCAGAACCAACCAACGATTAGACCCAGGCTCGTCGGCAACCTCCTCCCAACGAAGCATCAACCAAACAACAAGCGCCGTGAACATAGACGAAGTGGCATAAACCTCGCTCTCGACAGCGGAAAACCAGAACGTGTCGGTGAAAGCGTAAGCCAGAGCTCCGATAACCCCCGCGCCGAGAGCCGTCCAATCGTCAGCCTTCATACGACGGGCAAGGTGGGTGATCGTCCAGAACATAAACAAGATACAAAACGCCGAAGCAACACACGACATAAGATTCGACGCGAAACCTACCCACTGGGGATTACCGAACGAGAGCAGCGTGAAAAGACGCATCATCATCATAAACAACGGCGCGCCGGGAGGATGGCCTACCTCGAGTTTATAAGAAGTGGCGGTGAACTCCATACAGTCCCACCAAGAAGCAACAGGCTCGGCCGTGAGAACGTAAACGACAAGGGCCACGGCAAACACTGCCCAACCGACAATATTATTGTATCTTTTGTAATTGTTCATTTGGCAAAAATAGTTAATTTTGTCGTATGTTTACTCTGTATAACACACTTTCCAGAACGAAACAGGAATTTGTACCGCTCGCACCGCCAAGGGTGGGGATGTATGTGTGCGGCCCGACGGTCTATGGAGATCCGCATCTGGGACACGCAAGGCCCGCCGTAACGTTCGACTTGTTGTTCAGGTATCTGACTGCCAAGGGATACAAGGTGAGGTATGTGCGGAATATTACGGACGTGGGGCATCTGGAAAACGATGCGGACGAGGGGGAAGATAAAATAGCGGTAAAGGCGAGGCTGGAGCAACTGGAGCCGATGGAGGTGGCGCAATACTACACGAGAAGGTATCACGACGCAATGAGGGCTCTGAACGTGCTGCCGCCTTCGATCGAACCCACGGCATCGGGACACATAATAGAACAGATAGAGCTGACCAAGAAGATACTGGACGCAGGATATGCCTACATATCGAACGGTTCGGTCTATTTCGACGTGGAGAAATATAGTCGCGATTTTCATTATGGAGAGCTGTCGGGGCGTTCGCTGGAAGATATGCAGGCAGGGACGAGGACGCTGGACGGACAGGACGACAAACACTCGCCGGCGGATTTCGCGCTATGGAAAAAGGCGGCGCCGGAGCACATAATGAGATGGCCTTCACCCTGGAGCGATGGTTTTCCGGGATGGCATATGGAGTGTTCGGCAATGAGTCTGAAGTACTTAGGCGAGAGTTTCGACATACACGGCGGAGGAATGGATCTGATGTTCCCGCACCACGAAGCCGAAATGGCCCAAAGCAACGCCGCCTGCGGGTGTGCCCCGGCGAGCGGGCCGGGAAGTGCAGGCGAACGGGTCGGGCAATGTGGTGCGCGGTGGTGGGTGCATAATAATATGCTGACAATCAACGGTCAGAAAATGGGAAAATCGCTGGGAAACTTCATCACGCTGGAGCAACTTTTTACCGGGACAAATCCATTGCTAACGCAGGCCTACTCGCCGATGACGATAAGGTTCTTTATGTTGCAAGCACACTATCGCTCGACGCTGGATTTCAGCAATGAGGCGTTGCAGGCGGCGGAAAAGGGACTGGAGAGGTTAATGAAAGCGGTGGAAACGTTGGGGAAACTGGAGGCGGAAAGCCGGCTGGAAGCAGGGGTGAGTTCTTCGAGCGAGGTGTCTTCGGGCGAGGAGGTGGCTGTGGCGGAACTGGAACGAAGACTGGA
This sequence comes from Alistipes sp. UBA934, assembly GCA_002293535.1. Taxonomy (GTDB): domain Bacteria; phylum Bacteroidota; class Bacteroidia; order Bacteroidales; family Rikenellaceae; genus UBA940. The sequence goes on from DBDK01000008.1 coordinate 194,848, forward strand.
AGAGGCGATGGACGACGATCTGGGATCGCCACTGGCTATTGCGGCTCTGTTCGACTGGGTGAGGATAATCAACAGTCTGAATGACGGAACGATGACGATTTCGCAGGCCGATCTGGATAGGCTGAGGGATATTTTTCATCGCTGGGTTTTTGAGATACTGGGCCTCAGAGACGAACGTGAAGCGGGAGAAGACGGCCACCTGGCGCCGGTGGTGGAGATGCTGATGGGGATGAGGGCTGCGGCAAAAGAACAAAAAGACTGGGCCTTGAGCGACAGGATCAGAGACGGATTGGCTGCGGCGGGGATAAAAATTATGGATAAAAAGGACGGGGAGAGCGAATGGCAAGTCGGAACGCCGACAGCGAACTTAGCTACGCAGAAATAATGACGACAACAGAACAAATAAAAGAGCTGACGGGGAGACTGGGAGAATTGGCGAAGCACCTCAATATAGAGGAGCGACGAGCGAAACTGAGGCAAGAAGAGGCAAAAGCGCTGGAAGCAGGATTTTGGGACAACCCCGAAGAAGCAGAAAAACAACTGAAAGCAACGGCGACGATAAAAAGCTGGGTGGTGGCTTACGATGCGGCGGCCGCGAAAGTGGAAGATCTGCAACTGATGCCCGATTTTGTGAAAGAAGGAGCCGCGAGCGAAGAAGAGCTGGACGAGCAATATGCGCTGACACTCGGCACGGTAGAGGAGTTGGAGATGCGAAATATGCTACAAGGCAAGGAGGATAAGCTGGGAGCGATTATGGACATAAACGCCGGAGCAGGAGGAACAGAAGCGCTGGACTGGGCGGGAATGCTGCACAGAATGTATCTGAGATGGGGAGAGATCAACGGCTACAAGGTCAAAACCTTGGACTTTCAGGAAGGAGACGAGGCGGGAATAAAGAGCGTGACGCTGGAGTTCGAAGGAGACTCGGCCTACGGCTTTCTAAAGAGCGAAAACGGTGTCCACAGATTAGTGCGCCCCTCGCCGTTCAATGCACAAAACAAGAGACAGACATCGTTCGCAAGCGTATTTGTGTCGCCGGCAGTGGACGATACGATAGAGATAACGATCAACCCGGCAGAGCTGGAATGGGATACTATGAGATCGAGCGGAGCAGGAGGACAGAACGTAAACAAGGTGGAGACAGCGGTGAGATTGAAGCACTTACCTTCCGGAATAGTGATTGAGAATAGCGAAACCCGTTCGCAGTTGCAAAATAGGGAAAACGCACTGAGGATACTGCGCTCGAAGCTGTATCAGAGAGAGCTGGAAAAGCAGATGGAGGCCCGAAACGAACTCGAAAAGCAGAAGAAAAAGATCGAATGGGGCTCGCAGATAAGGAGTTACGTACTGGATGACCGTCGGGTGAAAGATCACAGAACAGGCTATCAAACCAGCAACCCCGATGCAGTGCTCGACGGGAAAATAGACGATTTTATAAAAGCATACTTAATGGAATACGGCGGAGAATGAGGTTCTTATTATTTTTAGGCGCACTGGCGCTGGTGGCGTGCGGGACAAAGGCGCCCGAAACCTATCTGTGGGATGATGATTATTTGGTGAGGGCGAAAGAAAATATCGACGCTGTGATAGTGCGGGCGAATCGTGCACTGGAGATGAAAAACCCATCGGTGATGGACAAAGAGTTCGTGCCGGCAAGCGGTAACAAGCACGACTATATGAGCCTGTCGAGGTATTTTTGGCCGAATCCGGATACGCAGGACGGATTACCATACGTAACCAGGGACGGAGAAAGCAACCCCGAACTGGAGAAGTACGACAGAAATAATCTGGGGAAAATGTCGGGAGCGGTGACAAATCTTGGGCTGGCCTTCTACCTGACAGGAGAGAAAAAATATGCCGACAAGGCAGTTAGTCTGCTGGACACGTGGTTCCTCGATCCGGAAACCAAGATGAACCCGAATATGAATTATGCTCAAATCGTACCGGGACTCTACGAAGGGATGGGACGCTCGTTCGGGATAATAGACGGTTACGGCTTTGTAGAGATGCTGGACGGAGTGATGCTGCTGAAGGCTCGAAAAGGAATACCTGCCGAGAAGTTCGACGGCCTGAAAAGTTGGTTTAGCGAATACACAAACTGGCTGATGACAAGCGATCACGGAAAGAAAGAGAGTGAAGGAGAAAACAACCACAGCATAGCCTACGACGTGCAACTGCTGATGTACAGCCTGTTTGGAGGAGAAGAAGAGATCGCTCGAAAAGTCGTGGAAGAGTTTCCGGTGAAAAGGCTACAAGCGCAAATCAATCCCGACGGAAGACAACCACACGAACTGACGAGAACCATTGCATACTGGTACAGCGTCTACAATCTGGCGCACATACTGGACGTATGCGATATGGCCCGAAATAACTTAGGCATAGATATCTATCACACACAAGGGGCGGACGGAAGCGGCTCTGTGGAGAAGGCTCTGGAGTTCCTCACCCCATACATTGGCCACCGCCAGAGCTGGCCATACCAGCAGATCCACGATTGGGACGGTGCTGAGGAGCTGCTGAAAGAGTGTCTTCGTCGTGCTGCCCGTTACTGACTTTTTCGGATAGCTTCTTGCGAGCTTTGCGGATGGCCTCGTCTATGGTCTGCTGCATCTGCTGAATGTCGTGTTCACTCATAATTCTTCAGTTTATCGAAAATCTGTGAGTCGTATATCGTTTGTGTGCCGCCGCGTGAACCGGAAGCAATCTTCTTACCGTAATTAACGTCGCCACTGTCATACATCACCCAATAGTCGGCAACGGGCATATAAATGTTGAACAAATTCTTAATGCCTGCTCTGTAACGCCGGCGAATCACCGCCTCCGGGATGTTGTGCCCCCCCTCGCTAACCCTCTGGGCAACACGCTTAATGGCCTGTTCGGGTGAAGGCAACCAAAGGTACAACAACGTCACAAAATATCCCCTCTCCTGCGCATCCTTAATGAGCGAATAGTAGGACTTGGTGGCCAGTGTGGTCTCGAACGCAAAGTCCTCTCCCGCCGCAATCAACTCCCTCATTCGCATCAACATAATCTTGCCGGCCTGGATTGCAACACTGTCCGGATTGAAAGGCGACAGACCCTTGGCAATCTCGTCGGCATTAACAAGCTCGGACATCTCCAACATCTCCGGCATCAGCATATACGAGGCCGTGGTTTTGCCAGCTCCGTTACAACCTGCCAATATGAAAATACGAGGCACTTAGTACTCCTCCTCGTTGAAGAAAAAATCGTCCTTACTGGGATAGTCCGGCCAAATATCTTCGATGCTTTCGTATATGTCCCCCTCGTCCTCGATCTCCTCCAAATTCTCGATCACCTCCAACGGCGCGCCCGACCTAACAGCGTAATCTATAAGCTCCTCCTTAGTGGCAGGCCAAGGTGCGTCCTCCAATTTTGAGGCAAGTTCAAGCGTCCAATACATACTTTTTCCGTTCGTTTAGGGTACAAAAATAGAAAATTTTTCGACACCACCAACTTTTTTAGCCGCTTTTCTGCCAGCAACATATAGCCAATCGCTTAACCTGTTGAGATACAGAGCAGGAGCTTTACATAAATTGTATTTAGCTGTAACTGAGACAGTTCTGCGTTCGACGCGGCGGCATACAGTGCGGCAAACGTGACTTTGGGACACTACGCGATGGCCTCCGGGAATGATAAAACCCTTCACGGGCGGCAAATCCTCGGACACAGAGTCAATCTGGGTTTCGAGTCTGTTTATGGCCGCCTCGATGGCTTCGTTTTGGGCCTTACTTTTGCTGCCGGCAAGTAGAGCTTCGACGAGCATCAAATCACTTTGAATCTGCTCGATCCAAGACAACTCCTGGTCGAAACCGCCGGTCTCGGACATAAAATCGCCAAGCAGGGCGATATGTGCTGCCAGTTCATCGACAGTACCATAAGCCTCGACACGGGCGTCATCCTTGGGCACGCGTTCGCCGCCAATCAGAGAGGTCGTGCCGCTGTCTCCTGTTTTTGTATAGACTTTCATAACTTTAGCTGTGAAGCGAGGCGACCGGTAGAGAACGCCATCTGTAAATTATAACCACCGGTATCAGCGTCGAGATCGAGAACCTCGCCGGCAAAATAGAGCCCCTTGATGAGGCGTGATTGCATAGTTTCGGGATCAACCTCATCGAGTGAAACCCCACCGGCAGTGACGATCGCCTGCTCCCAAGGGCCATAACCGACGATGGGCAACACAACGCGTTTCATAGCAGAAATGATACGACCGATCTCTTCTTCGGAAAGGCGACTAACCCAAGCCTTGGGGTTGATCTCAGCCGCGCCGGCAACAAAATAAACCAGTCCTCGTGGTAGCATCTTGCGCAGAAGGTCGATAGCAAACGCCTGCTTGTCAAGTTCTTCCATCTCGCGCGAGATGCGAGCCCGAATAATTTCCTCAGTGAGTGCGGGCTTGAGGTCGAGAACAACATCGACTTTACGTTTGGCGATCAGAGCATCGACCGCCGCGCGCGAAAGCCGCAAAATCACAGGCCCATCGACCCCGCGAGCAGAAAATTCGATCTCGCCGAACTCCGAGCTCACGGTTTCATCGTCTACCAGCAACTCGGCCCGGATATTTTTGAGCCTCAGGCCGTTGAGTTCTGCCATTTTAGGGTGGGAACTCTTGAGCGCCACAAGTGACGGCCGAATCGGAACTATCGAATGACCAACGCCGTGAGCCATTGTGTAACCATCTCCTGTAGAGCCAGTTGCAGGATAAGAAGCCCCGCCGGTCGCAAGCAACACTGCCCTGCCCTCGGCTTTACGACGAAAACCACGCTTATTAATATAGGTAACACCGTAAACGCGAGATCCTGCAGTGAGAATCTCCTTGACCTCGGTGTTCAACATCACCACAACGTCATTATCCGAGCACCACCAACGAAGAGCATCGGAAATTTCATAAGCCTTACCACCCTTGGGAAAGATGCGCCGACCAGCCTCCTCTTCGAGCTTAACGCCCTGTTTCTTAAAGAAATGGCACAATGCATTGGTGGTAAAAGTCTTAAGGGCCGGTGTGACGAACTCCTTCCCCTCGACCCCCGTGGGCCCCGAACGAACCTTTTCGAGGAACTCCTCCAGACCGCAAAGATTGGTGAGGTTACAACGCCCCTTGCCGGTGATATTGACCTTACGCGCGGTCTTCTCCATCTTCTCGATGAGCAGCACCTTCTTACCGTCCCGCGCAGCCCAACCAGCCGCCATCAACCCCGCAGCGCCGCCGCCAACGACGATGAGGTCATAAACTGTCTCTTCCATTCGGCAAAGATAAAAATTTTCCCTATCTTCGCGCCATTATGTTGTCGAGGCGATTATTAAGAATTAAGGTCATCAAGGCGTTATACGCTTATTTTCAAGGAGGTGGGAGCGATGTTAAAGGGGCGCGAAAAGCACTGAAAGCGTCGATGGATGCCACATACGACCTCTATTTTCAGATGATGTGGCTCATTGTGGAAGTGAGGCGCTATGCCGAAGAACGAATCGAACTGGGCCGGAAAAAACACCTGCCTACTCCGGAAGAGAAAAATCCCAACACAAAATTCATAGAGAACGAGCTGATTTTGAGGATAGAAGAGTCGCCGGTCATTCTCGAATATTTGAAGCGCCGAAAGTTGGGCTGGCACAAAACGCCGGAACTGATAAAGGAGCTATACAACGCACTGGTAGAGAGCGATTATTACACAAAATATATGGAGTCGCCGAAAGCCGATCTAAAAGAAGACGTAGCATTGGTAAGGGATTTTTATTCGTCGGAGGCGTTGGAGGAGAGCGAGCTTCTGGAGTCGGTATTGGAAGAACAATCGGTGCTGTGGAACGACGATGCGGGATTTGCAACAGTGATGGTGGTGAAGACTTTAGAGAGAATTCGTCCGACCAGCGGCCAACCCGAAATTCCCATTCTGCCGCAGTTCAAAAGCCCGGACGACCCGGCATTTGCCGACCGGTTGCTTGTGGAAGCTATAGATGGTTACGAAGAGAATTTGAGCCTTGTCGAAAAATTTACGCACAACTGGGACGTGGAACGTATAGCGCTGATGGACAATCTGATAATGACCACAGCTATTGCCGAAATGAAGACCTTTACAGATATCCCTACGCGAGTGACGCTGGACGAATACATAGAGATAGCAAAGTTCTATTCGACGCCGGGAAGCAACCTGTTTATAAACGGAATTTTAGACAAAGTGAGCAAATGAAAAAAGGAGTCGTCGTTTTGCTCTTAGCCCTCGCGGCCTGCGCCCAGAAACCAGCAACAGTGACAACCGGAGGAGCGATTTTTGAACTATCCGGGGCTCAGCGGGATACGCTCGTGGATATAGGCGTTATGCGGGCAGGAGAGGTCATTCAATACGACGCCTGGCTAAAAAACACCGGAACTGAACCACTTGTAATAACCGGGATCACTACCTCTTGCGGATGCACGTCTATCGAATATGAACGCCAGCCGATTGCTGCGGGTGAGAAAGGCGCCTTTTCGTTCAGGTTCGACAGCAGCGGAATGTGGGGTATGCAAATGAAACTCATTGAAATAAAAACCTCCGACAGTCCTACTCCATACAGGCTGACGGTAAAAGCGCAAATCCAAAACAACTAAATAAAAACGACTATGAATCTAATGTTACAAGCGGCCGGTGATGCCGCAGGAGCCGCCCCCAAGGGGTTGTTCGGATTGGGCGGAAGCTCAAGTATGATCCTGATGATGGTGTTGATCTTCGGGGTGATGTGGCTGTTTATGATCCGCCCGCAACAAAAACAACAAAAAGAGCTCGCAAAATTCCGCGATTCCCTCGAAAAAGGAAGCAAAGTGGTCACCGCAGGAGGCATACACGGAACAGTTAAAGAGGTAAAACAGGGCACAATAGTTATTCAGATCGACAAGGAAGTCGCCATCGAAGTGGATAAGGCGATGATTATGCGCGCGCCCGGCGCTTAAATGGCAATGTTTCGCCGAGCCGCCATTTTTTTGTCGCTGCTTCTGATGCCATATATAGCTACGGCTCAGGTTAAGGCCTTTGGCAACCTATTGGTCCACGAGTTGTTTCACGCAATGCTAGCAGATTACCGAGACAAGCACGGATTCGATCAGCCCGAAGCGATTGAGATCGCGCACTGTATAGCAGACGGAGAATTAGTTTCGGCGCGTATGGACGAACTACGTGAATGCATTGAAAAAGGGCCCGATTTTTTTCTCCTCACCCACTCCACTCTATGACCAAAACGGAGCAATATGGTCGCCTGATGAGCGAATATTTTGCGCGAATGGAGTACCCGTCGATGCCGCGATTGCTGTATGACCCAATACGTTACACAATGGAGGACGGAGGCAAACGGCTTCGTCCTCTGTTTGTGCTTGCGGCAACGGGACTTTGGGCCAAGGACGTTTCGGTGGCTCTGCCGGCAGCAGCAGCGGTGGAAATGTTCCACAATTTCACCCTGATGCACGACGACATTATGGACAATGCCCCGCTGAGGCGTGGTCGTGAGTCGGTTTACAGGCGCTGGAATCCAAATGTGGCGACGCTTTCGGGCGATGCGCTGATGATACTGTCGTATCGCCAGCTCGCACTTTCGCCGCCGGAACTGTTGTCGCAATTGCTGGAATTATTCAACGAAGCAGCAGTGAAAGTGTGCGAAGGTCAGCAGCTTGATATGGATTTGGAAGAGACTGTGAATGTGAAACCTGAGGAGCATTTGGAGATGGTGGAGCTAAAAACGGCAGCGCTTTTTGTGGGTGCCGTGTCGATGGGGGCTTTGATCGGAGGTGCTGGTCGAGCAGATGTGGAGCGGCTCAGAGAGTTCGCGCTACAGTTTGGCATCGTATTCCAGATTCAGGACGATCTGCTTGATACTTATGGAGATACAAGGTTGGGAAAAACGGTAGGTGGGGATATTTTAGCAGGCAAACAAACCTGGTTGAAAACTTATGTTATGGCGGCGGCCAACGCTACCGACAGAGCCGAACTCGCGCTGATTCACAAAGATTTATGTTATTCACCGGAAGAGAAGATCGCGCGTGTGCTGGACATTTATGAACGATATGGAGTACGGAATGCCACCGAAAGTGAGATCTCGCGGCGATTCGATATTACGACCAAGGCTCTGGATGGACTGTCGGCAAAAGTGTACAGGGTTGCGGAATTTAAGGAATTTGCTATGAGTCAGCTGTATAGAACGAAATGAACCGTTCCGAAATAGAAATTCTTGCTCCCGTTGGCAGCTGGGAATCCCTTGCGGCAGCACTGGACGCTGGTGCCGACGGAGTATATTTCGGAGTCGAAGGATTAAATATGCGAGCCGCGTCATCGGCCAACTTTACGCTGAACGATTTGGGTGAAATCGTACGACAAGCACGGGCTGCCGGAGCAAAAACCCGACTGACACTCAACACCATAGTCTACGACGAAGAGGTGTCGTCGATGCGCCGGATAATCGATGCCGCGGTGGCAGAAGGAGTGGATGCGGTGATTGCCTCAGATCAATCGGCAATTCTTTATGCACGCGAAAAGGGGCTGGAAGTGCATATTTCGACGCAACTGAACGTCTCGAACACGGAAACGCTGAAATTCTACGCACAATGGGCTGACACTGTGGTGCTTGCGAGGGAATTGACACTGGAACAGGTGTCTGTGATCCATCGCGAAATAGAGCAACAGAATATTTGCGGGCCAAGCGGGCAACAGGTTAAAATAGAGATGTTTGCGCACGGTGCGATGTGTATGGCTGTAAGCGGAAAGTGCTACCTGAGTCTGCACGAAAACGGCCACTCGGCAAATCGCGGGGCGTGTCGTCAATTGTGCAGGCGAGATTGGGAGTTGCGCGACAGGGAAACCGGCGAAGGAATTGCTGTGGATGAGCGTTGGTTGCTCTCTCCCAAGGACTTATGCACGCTACCTTTTCTCGACAGGATGCTCGATGCAGGCGCGCGGGTGCTGAAAATAGAGGGTCGGGCGCGCTCGGCCGAGTATGTGAAGCGAGTGGTGGAGGTGTATAAGGAAGCGGTTGAAGCTGTGGTCGAAGGCTCAGATGGTGGGTTTTCACAGGATCGCATAGAAGTATGGATAGGGCGACTCGGAGAGGTGTTCAATCGCGGATTTTGGGGCGGATATTATCTGGGTGCGCCGGTGCCGGAACTGAGCAAAAAATATGGTTCGTCGGCAACGAAGCGAAAGGTCTATGTGGGCAAGGTTACCAATTTTTTCAAACAAATATCTGTGGCTGAGGTGCTTGTGGAAGCAGCTGAATTGGAATCCGGCAGAGATGTTGTTGTGTTGGGGGAGACGACAGGTGCGGCGGAAATTCCGGCAGTGGAGGTCTTTGTGGCCGAACAGCCAGCCGAAGTGGCCTTGCAGGGAGTTTATTGCTCCATAAAGACAACGACAATGCTGAGACGGGGAGACAAACTTTATAAAATTGTGGAAAATGTTTAGCAAAGAAACCTACATCGGGCGTCGTAAAGTACTGATGCAGAAACTGCAAGGCCGTGGAATCGTACTGTTGCCGGGTAACAGTGAGGCGCCGATCAACTATCACGCTAACACATATCGTTTCAGACAGGACAGCACCTTTCTGTACTATTTCGGCTTGCCAATATCTGATCTTGTCGGAATCATAGATACCGATACAGGAGAAGCCACGCTGTTTGGAGACGACTTTACGGTGGAAGACATAATCTGGATGGGGCCGCAACCCAGAGTGGTGGAATTAGCTGAACAGGTGGGTGTTAAACATACGGCGCCGCTCGCAAAACTCGAACCAGCCATTGCCGAAGCAGTCGCAAGAGGTCGTGAAATTCACATACTGCGCCCCTATAGAGGCGACACGAGACTAATGCTGGAGAAAATAGTGCCAGATGCGTTTCTCGCCCCGTCGGAGATGCTGATACAAGCAGTGGTGGCCCAACGGGATAAAAAATCGGCAGAAGAGATAGCGGAGATAGAAAAAGCTTGCGCAATTGGCCACGAAATGCACCTAACGGCGATGAAAATGTGCCACCCAAGAGCACAGGAGCGCGAAATTGCCGGTGCAATCGAAGTAATAGCATTGATGAAAGGCTGGGGAACGTCGTTCCATTCGATTGTGTCGCAACACGGGGAGACGCTACATAATCACAGCTATAACGGAATACTAAAAGAGGGTCGGATGTTACTGGTAGACGCTGGTGCTGAGTCGGTTAGCAACTATTGCAGCGACTTCACGCGAACAACGCCCGTGAGTGGAAAGTTTACGACCAAACAAAAAGAAATTTACGACATAGTGCTGGCGGCGAACAACCACGCTTTCAGCGTCTCGGCGCCGGAGATCAGATACGTGGATGTGCACTTGGCGGCAGCGAGAATAATCGTCGAAGGGCTGAAGGAGCTGGGATTGGTGAAAGGCGATGTGGAAAAGGCGGTCAGTGCCGGCACCCACGCATTATTTATGCCACACGGGCTGGGTCACCAAATGGGACTCGATGTGCACGATATGGAGAATCTGGGTGAGCAATATGTGGGCTACGATGCCGAAACGCCACGCTCGAAACATCCCTCGTGCAGCGCCTGCAGAATGGGACGGAGGCTCGAAGCAGGGATGGTGGTGACGGTAGAACCGGGCATCTATTTTGTTCCCGAACTGATAGCAAAATGGCGCACGGAAAGCACCTGTGCCGAATTTGTGAACTTCGCAGCCGTGGAGAAATATCTCGATTTCGGAGGAATCCGACTGGAGGACGATATGCTGATCACGGAGACCGGCAATCGTCTACTGGGTAAGCGATTACCAATCACAACCGAGGAGGTGGAAGCGGCTATTCTTCCATCCTGAGGATCTCGAAATCGGGATCCAGGTCGATCATACCAGAGAACGTTATGCCCTGACGCCGTAGCGCCAAAACGTTCAGTTGAACCTCGCCCGTCGGATAGATAGTCAGCGTGTAAGTGAAATTGTCATCGGGAGTCTGCGCACCGAATTCGATTATGCGCCGGCCTTTCCTACCCTCCTTCTCGGTGTAATTTATCATTTGAGACTCGAAATTCAGTCCCGCATCGCCTCCATACGACACACCGTAAGCACGACCAAAATAAGGCAAATAAGACTCAACCCGGTCACCGATCACCGAAACATAATAGACATTGTCCAGCATAAACGAAGGTGCCGACATCGGATATACCCTGTTGAAATCGACCTTGTAGAGCCGTTTGTCCAGCATTTCGCTAACAAGCGCACTTGTTACCTCATCGACGGGCTTTTTCTTTGCCTCAGCGACGGCAGCCACACAGGCCACCGTCGTGAGAAGTACTAAAATTAACCTTTTCATACCCGCAAAGGTACAAAAAACCTGCCAAACTTATTGAGCGATAGTGGTGACGTTGAAGTTTTGATTATGTTCGTCATTGCTCAATTGAGCTTCCCACATTTCGCTTTGGCTAATAGCCATAGTCAGAGTGAGCAGCATATCGTCGCCGTTGGCCTGTCTTTGCTGGCCACAGTACAACTCAATCAGTTCAAGGTTCTGACTAATGTCCAACGTAGCGATTCTGTTAGAGTAGCACATTAGCCTCTCCAGTTTAGTAAGATTACCGATGTCCAACGTGGAGAGATTATTGTTGCGACAAAATAGACCTACTAATTCAGTGTTGTGGCTGACATCCAAAGTGGTGAGATCACACATTATGCATTCTAATCCTGTTAGTTTGGTGTTTTGATCGAGATTCAACGAGGCTAAACTCAATCCACTGCAAGACAAGCTATTCAATTCAACATTTTGGCGAACATCTAACGAGGTAAGTCCACTGTAACCACATTCCAGACCTCTCAAGTTAGAGTTGTGGCTAAGATCCAATGAAGTAAGATCATCATTATGGCTACAAAACAAGGTCTCCAAAGCGGCGTTTTGACTGACGTCCAAGGTAGAGAGTCTATTTTGCCGGCAAATTAAAAATTTTAACTCGGTATTCTGACTGACATTTAATGAGGCTATTTCATTTCTATCACAGGATAGGTACTCCAATGCACTATTTTGACGAATGTCTAATGAAGTCAGGTTATTATCATCGCATCGCAAAGTTTTCAGAGCAGAATTTTGACTGACATCCAGCGTAGAGAGTTCGTTTCGACTACACGACAACCATTCTAATGCGGAGAAAATTTCAATGCCGTCGAGTGAGTGGATACCCATACTGCCAACATATATATCAAGACTGATCGTGGTCACCACCGCGCATTCTTCGCGAGATAGAATGTTGTCATCATTGGTGTCGAACTTCTCGCAATATGACTTGAACACAGGATCGGTCATAAAACTGAAGCCATCCCAAACACTGGTCGATACAAACTCGGCACGAACCTCGACAGCTCCGTCAGGCATTGTGAAAGTGTTATCGGCAGCGATCGAAACGCCGCCGGATACAACAACCCACCGGTCGAACCTGTATCCCTCGTCGGCCATAGCCGTAAGTTTAACAGACGTGCCCTCCATCGCCTGAACGTAGTCGGCAGAAGCAGTACCATTATCGCCACTGGTGACAGTTACCTCATAAGCCGGAGCAAATTCGGCACGAATTTCAACATTGGCGGAAGGCATCAGGAAGGTGTTGTTGGTGATGTCGATAGACACCTCTCCCTCTACAACAACCCACTGTTTGAACAAATATCCGACAATAGGCGTCGCAACAAGAGTGACGACATCGCCCTCGACAGCTTCTTCGACGCTTGCCTGAACCGAACCGCCATCACCACCGGTGACCGTAACAGTATACGTCGGCACCGGAGCGATCTCGAATTCTACGCGAATCTCAACATCCTCATCGGGCATAACAAACGAATTCTGCTCGTCGATAGTCACGCCTCCGGAGATCACTATCCACTCTTTGAACTGATAACCGACGGCAGGAATAGCCGTGAGGTGAACCAACGTGCTGCCATCCTCCATCTCCTCAAGATCGATAGAATAAGAACCATTGCCGCCACTGGTCACGGTAACGCCATACTGCTGAGGATCATCGGGATTTTCTGGTTCGTCGCCGGGACGTGGCTGATAGTCGCCATCCTCCTTAGCCTCCTCGACAGTACGGGGATCCTGAGTTACAACGATCTCCTGAACCGTCTCACCACTTCTTATAACTATGATAGCCGAGCGTTTATCACCTGTAGTGTTATTATCAAGCACCACTGTGAGTGAGTACTCACCTGCAACACCACCGACAGCCTCATTGTTGGTACCGCTCATAAACACACGCAACCACGGCTCGGCGCGCGTCACACCACTTAAAGCCAGCGTCCAAGCCTCGGTAGTGGTAAACGACAAACGGGCAGCGTCCTGAGGTTCATCGTCATAAACGACCATCCTGGCCGCGCCGCCCGTGAGCACTATTTCTCCGGATTCGTCGGGATTATCGGGTAAAGGGTTTTGCTTTTCGGGTTCATCACCCTTGATGTTTTTATCCACATCAACAGTACAGGCAGGTATGGACAAAAGCATACAAGCCGTCACAAATAACAGAAGTTTTTTCATTTCGTTTGGAGTTTGCTGCAAATATAGCGAGTTTTTTAGATTTTTATTGCGCAAACTCTACCACACAATCAACATATTATTACCCTTGGTCATCTGCTGACCCAAAGTAAATCCTACTGAAATCGTAAAAGCACTCATCTTGAAAGGAGTCGATTGTTTGAATTCACCAGATTTCGACACGAAATGATATTTGCCGGAATAGAAGCTCTGACCGATTCGGATATTCGCATTGAAATTCGGAATACGAGACATCACTTCAACCCCGAAAAACCCTTCGTTTCCACTTATCATACTCGTCGAAAGAGTCTTAGACAGGTCGGGATTCCACGCATAACTGACCAAAGCGGCAACACCCAGGCGTCTATAGAAGTAGCCTCCTACACGAAATTCCCCGTTTATGAGAAGGCAGCTTGCCGAAAACATATAATTGGAATATTCCATACCCTCCTCGTTCAATTCCGAGTCGATGATCGTGCCTTTGAAGGCTTTGTTCACCTGAAACACCGAAGCGCGAAGTATCGAAGTGGAGAGTCCCGGTGCGATGTTGAATTGACCCAGGTCAATATCGGCCATCAGGTTGTAGTATTCTGCGCTCGTACCATTGTCGAATCTTGTTTTCAATTTGGGTTTTGTCAGGTAATAGGTTCCTGCAAGAGCGGTAAACGTCCCGCGAGAGTAGATCGGCAGAACGACCTCGTCATCATCGCTATTGTGCTTAACACGCAGAGAGTACCGTTTGATCTTATCTCCTTTGGGTTTTATGCGATACTCTCCAAAGGGCAGCAGAAACTCCTGAGGAGTAATAGCCGTTATCGTATCGTTTCTACCGGTGAGCGTAAATTGCAGATCTCCCTTTTCGCTCAATATTTTTATAGGATGCACCGGCTCCAAATTAAAATCGAAGATCAGGTCCTGATCTGAGGCTCTATCGACGAAGACATTTCGCCTTTGATCTCCATATCCGGCCAGTTTGATCGCTATTGTATTTTGTCCCTCCAGAAGAGGAGTCACAAGAGGCGTATAACCGATTTTTGTATCGTTAAGAAAGACCTCTGCGCCTGCCGGACTACTCTTGACTTCATACTCCTTGAATCGGGACATTGACAACAGGTAATCTATCTCACCACCCTCCTCTATCGTGATGGTCTGACTTCCGACATCTGCCAAAAAGCCGTCTTTCTCAAACCTGATAATGTGCCTTCCGGTCGGAACCTCTTTTTTGAATATGGGCACAGTACCGATCTCCCTGTCTCCAAGAAAAACGGTAGCGCCGGAAGAGTTGCCCTTGTCGGTGATAGACAGATACCCGGAAATCGGCTTGAGAATAACGGTATGAACATTAGAATGCCCCTGCTCAACATCTATTTTGCTCGAATAATCGCGAAAATTTTCCAAACTTACGTAGATGTCGTGGCTTCCTACAGGCATAGGAATAAATCCATCTTTGTACGGCTTGAAGAGCTCGACCCGTTGCGCCTCTGCGACGGAGCTCTCATCAGGAAAGGCAAGGCTAATGATTTTTCCACCGACTGTTACGTGAGGATGTGATTTTATCGGAAACTCGTCCGCAGACTCGACAGCCAAACGCACCAAAGAGAATTGTGGTTTCAACTCTATGTCAATAATATTTGCAGTTCCATCGCCCGGAACAATCACAAGGGTATCTATAGGATAGTAGTTTTCCTTTGTTATTCGTACCCTGTATTCTCCTTCCTTAAGCTCGATCGGAGAAGATATGGATCGGGGTTGCTCGCCAACTCCGAAGTCGGCAAGGGCGTGACTTACATTCGAGCGGAAAAGAACCCTCCCGGAAGGTTCTTTCTCCGACGCCTCCTGTTCGACATTGACCGTCCTGTTCAACCGACCCATAGTTATTCTGAACGAGCCACTACGGGAATTTTGGGTGTAGTTTTGATCATAGCGAATTCTCAGAGAAGACGCTGTTTGTTCGGCGATGCTACACCACTGGGGCAAATCCTCCACACTCCAACTGCCTGAAGCTCTCACGGATATTACTCCATAGCCCTCGGAAGACGTGAATATCAAATTTGCAGGAGAGACGCTCAACACATCTTGCCGGGCCGGAGCAGGATTATTACATTTCTCTATCCAACCATTCAACTCTGCCGTACCGTTAGCAGGTTTGTCTGGGCAATTCTGAGCACTTTGGAACAACGCTATGGCCTGTCGATAATTTCCCCTTTCATATTGTGCTATACCATTTTTCAATCTGACGCTATAGCACTCCTGCGCAGCTACACCGGTACATACAAACAGTAACAGAATAAAAAGTACAAGTTTTTTCATAATCTATTCTTTTAATTCATTGATCTTTTCTGCAAGTTCGGCATCGTACTTCAGTCTAAGCGCTCTTTCTCCCCAGGCGATTGCCATACTCTTCTCATCCGGGATCTCGAATTCGTCCCACATCTCCAATGCCCCCTGAGCCGTGTTTTTATATACTGTGAACAACGAGTCCCGCCGGTTTTCCAGAGCGATTTTTTTTGTTTCCGCCCCCAAACTAAATCTGTCGGCAGAGCTCGTATGCAAATATAGCGATTCATACTCATTCGCCTGCTGGTAATTGGTCAGGGCTTCTGAAAAGTAGTCCTCTCCTCGATCCTGATTCTGCTGCGCAAGAGCCATTAAATCAACATATATCTTATGATTGGCATCTACCTTAGCGGCTTTTCGTTGCCATAGGCCCAAAGCGACAAGACCGCCCGCAAGTACAATCAAGCCCAGTATTATGATTATGAAATGGTTCTTTATGATTCTCCTGATATTTCTTTTAATCAGGTCAAAGCGCGGAACAGGGATCAGCGGTTTTTTATTCAGCAGATCGTCCATAAATTCCCGTATGCTCTGATGGCGGCTTTCGGGCGGGAGGGACATCGCTTTTATAATAGTGCGATTGGCATATTCTGGAATCGACGGACACAAGGCCTTAGGCTCCGTCATATTCTCCATAGTACGCTCGGTGGCATCCATCGGCTTCTGTCCTGTCAATGTAAAATAGAATACCGCCCCCAAAGAATAGATGTCCGTGTAGGTTCCCTTTCTGCTCGTTGCCGAGTATTGTTCCAGCGGTGCATATCCTTTTTTCAGAATGGCCGTATGGTTCTGTGTCTTATCGTGGATAAACTCACGTGCCGATCCGAAATCGATCAAAACGATCTTGTCGTCCGGGGTGATTATTATGTTGTCCGGAGTTATGTCGCGATGAAGGATATTGTTACTGTGAATATAGTCGATAGCTTCGGAGAGTTGTGCAATGTAATTAACAGCTACAGCATAGTCCATCGCCCCATTCTGTTTCACAAGACCCTGCAGGGTTGTACCCTCGACGAACGACATAACAATGTAGGAGGTGCCGTTCTCCTCGAACACGTCGATAACCTCCACTATGTTGGAATGATGAAGCTTTGCCAGAGTCTGGGCTTCGTCTATGAACTTTTGCTTGAACTTGTCGTAATCCTCCTGTTCGATCCCCTGCAGATGAACCCGACTGGTTTTGGTGTTACGAACACAGTAACCGCTGATAAAGAACTCCTTAATGGCGTAGTGTTTATTGAGCGTGTAATGTTTCGCATAATAGGTAATGCCGAAACCTCCCACACCCAGCAATTTCTCTATCTTGTATTTGCCGCTATGCAGGGTGGCTCCATTAGCCAGCTCTCTAAACTTCAAGCTATTAGTCGCCATATTATCACTTATTAAAGAGTCTCAGCAGATACATCAGCATCATAATCAGGCCGAGTATCGACGTTACAACTCCTATGACTCCCCGCCAGTTGATGTTCTTCTTCTGTGAAGACTTTTTTTCCTTCGGTTTTTTTTCTTTCTTCCCCGGTTTCTTTTCCTCTATATCTATCGTGGTTGCAGCATATTGCCAGGGCAAAATAGTATTCCCTATCCGTACGATGTCATCTTTTTTGAGCTGGACCTCTTGCACAATCCTCTTACCATTAACATAGGTTCCGTTCTTGGATCCGAGGTCTCTCAAAAAAATATTCCCCAGATCGTCATAAAACAACTCCAAATGCTGGCGCCCGACGTATCCGTCGTCGATCACAATTGTATTTCCGGGATCACGCCCCACGGTAATGGTCTTCATATTGCGAATCGGGTTTTTCTTATTCTTAATTTGTTTCTCTGTAATTTTCATTAAATCCGCCTTGAACTCCTCGCAAGACTGATAGCGATCCGCACCCTTCTTCTGCAGGGCGCGCTCTATGATCGGCTGAAATACCGGATTTGCCGTATTGTGGTATTGATTGACAGAGGGCGTGGGTGTGTTACAGATTTTATCGAAAATCTCGGTGTGTCCTTCTCCAAAAAAAGGCAACTTACCGGTAAGCATATTGAAAAGCGTAACTCCCAAAGCAAATATGTCGGTGTAAAACCCAAGCTCCTTTTGGTTGATCTGCTCAGGAGCCATAAACGCCGGACTTCCACACTTCTTCAGGTTGTTGCCCTTGTCGTTGATCTTCGCAGAGATGCCCATATCGAGTATCTTGATATTGTCATCCCTGAGTACCATCATATTACCGGGTTTGATGTCCAGGTGCAACAGCCCGTTCTGATGGAGAGACGAGATCGCATCCAATATTCGGCAAAACATCGGCACCAACATCTCCTCAGGCATCGGCCCTGTAACGGTATCAAGATAGTTATCCAGCGGAGTACCGTCGATAAACTCCATAACCAAGTAGAGATCGTCATTGTGTTCCACGAAATCCACCAACTCGACAATGTTTTTATTCTCCCGCGAAATTCGTGAAAGAGCCAAATAATGGTTCGCCTCCTCTCGAAAGCGTTGTACGATAAAGTCGTCCTTTGCACGATTCGGAAATAGTGCCTTGATCGCCACTTCGCGCCCACTACGAAGATCCACACCACGATATACCGCAGCCGTCCCGCCCGATTGTATCAGACTGTCGATGTGGTAATATGGTATTTGCGGAAATCTCATTTAACAGGGGCGGAGTGGTTTCTCCTAATTATTTCAGGTTTCAATATCTTCGATACCTGCTCTATTTCCGTCGGCTGAGATGCATTTTTGAGCGCATTTTGCCATTCCCTAAGCGCTTCTCCGTTGTCAATAGAATCTATCTCCACATTGTCAGAGTTATAGACTACAACTCTACAAGAAACACCCTCCCTCTTGTTCTCGTCGTAATACTTCTTCGCTAAATCCAAACATCTGTCGCGGGACGTGAAATTAGATCGCATCTGCTCCACAGAGCCAATATAAAACTTATAGTAGTGATCGAGATTTCTCACAACGACGTTTTCGCCACCTATTCGGGAGCCATTATTGTTGCAGGGGTAAAGCTCCATTCGCAGTACTTCGGGGGAACAATCGGGAAGTACGGGTTCCGATCTGTACAAAGTCCTTATTCCATTTTCGATAAGTATCCATTTTATGTTCTGGACAGGTCTGGTCTCCTCGCCCCAGGGTCTTGTCAGCTCGATAACATAGTTGGCATCTCTACCCGAATATTGCTGAACCAGTTTTCGCTCAGCAGCATCCTGCTCATTCGAAAGGCTGAACGTGTTACCATAAACGGTGGCGTTACCGGGATAAATCTCCCTGACTCTGATCGAAAAAGCCCCGCCCTGTGCCTGTGCCTGAGTGCAGAACAAGACAACTGCAACAATACCTAATAAGTATCCCTTCATAGCCTATGGTTATTTTGGTGTTCCGTCCTTATTGTAGCGCGTAACCTTAATGATTCCGAAGGTATTGTCAGAATTGAGGAAGATAGAACCTGTGGAATAAGAATCATCGGAATATACGATCATTCCGATAAACTCCCTACCCTGACGAGGTCTCTCTTTTGCATACACAACATATCCTCTGTCATCCCGACCTACCATTTGATAGCCCAATTCGGCAACAAGTTTCTCCCAAGCTTTTTGTTCTATCACGATCTCCGGCATAGGCGCAGGCACAGGGGTCCGTTTTTCTTCCTGAGAATTCAACACATAACCAGTTATTGCAAAAGCCAGCAAAACTGCCGCGATGATTATAAGCAAGGTCCATCCCCCGTTTCGCCTTTTTCCGGAACGAGGACTGTTGCTGATGGAGATTAATTGCAAAGTTATATTATCCACTCCTCCTGCCTGCTTTGCAAAAGCGACCATATTTTCGCCCTTCTCCTGTAGCGGGGTCTTCTGCTGAAGAATATGCTGGAGAATCTCGTCGCTGACCATTCCGGAAAGACCATCGCTACACAGCAAAAGCACATCCCCTTTTGCAGGCAGAGCAGGTGTAGAGCAAACCTCAGGCAGAACATCCTGTTTTATACCGAGAGTTCTAAGAATGCGATTTTTGTTGGGATGATTTTCAGCCTCCGCCTCGGAGATCAACCCCTGATCGACAAGTCCCTGAACCACGGAGTGGTCTTTAGTGAGACGGTACAGTTTTCTTTGACTATTGTTATATAGATAGATACGGCTGTCCCCTACGTGGGCATACCAAACCTTGTCGTCGCGCATCAAAACCACACAAGCTGTGGTACCCATACCCTGAAATTCGGGGTTTTCGGCAGCGGCTTTCATAATCTGCCGATTTGCGTATAGCAGAGCATCGTTCAAAGCCTGATGGAGAAGAACATACTTCTCTTTGTTGAAAAAATTCACGATGCTGGTTACGGCGATGGTCGAAGCTTTGGCTCCCCCGACGTGGCCACCCATACCGTCACACACCACAAACAAGAACCCATTGGGAGTTTCGGTCGCAAAACAATTATCCTCGTTAGCTTTTCTGACAAGCCCAACATCGGTTATCGAGACAACATCTCTATCGAAATCTATAAGTTTCATCTGGCCGGCCATTATAAATAGAACTTAATTGACACCTCTCCCAGACCGATCACATCCCCGTTTTTGAGTGTCGCACTATCGACATAATTACCATTTACGACTATACCGTTGGAAGATTTCAAATCAACAATGTCGAAATCAGAACCATCGAAAACAACTTGTGCGTGATGCTGGCTTACCGTCGGGTTGGGGATCACCATATCGTTGTCCTCAGCCCTTCCTATCGTGTGGGTCGCACTCGCAATATTATGAGTGATCCCCTGGTCCGCGACAATAAGGCGAGGAGAGAGATTTTTCGTGTGCATCAATCGGGTCAGTCGCTCTTCCTGTTCTACCTTCTTGGTCTGTTTTTTCTCTTTCTCCAGCAACTCCATCTGTTTTTTGAGTTCCTGTTGTGTTGTGTTGAGACGATTTTTAAGATGGGCCTGTTCCACCATTTGTTGAGATTCCCGTCTCTGCTTCTCCTCTTTTTTCGTCCTATTCGACTCAATAAGTTTTCGGAAAAACCGGATACCGAATATCGTTCCCAAAGTAACCACGGCAATCAACAAGACTAACAAAACGATAGCCCAAACGAGGTGCTCTTTAGCCCACACCCAAAGTGAAAACTTCGGCACATTGTATGGCACTATCGAATAGTCCGTGCCGTGCGAGTTCAGCACCAACGGGTATTGCTTTCCGTCTCTTTTTAGTTTTGAGGTAAATGTTACCGTATAATCCCGCCCATAATGGAGACTGGGTAACTCCTTGAAATACTGCAAAAGTTCCTCCCCTGCGCCATCGACATCCTTACCAGAGATTACTTTGCCATAGGTCTCCCTGGCCAACTGATAGGCAAGAGCACCATCGCTATCTGAACTTGGAACAACAACGAAGCAGATCGGAACCCTGTTTTGCAAAGATTCGATAACGATGGGCGACATCTCAACACCGGAAGCGAGCTTATTGCGCCCGGCAGTTATCACGACGATTGCCCGCGCATTGCTTTTAGGTTCCCTGATAATCAGATCCAACCCCTCTTTTATGGCAGGCAGCAAATCGGTCTCGGCAGATGGCCGTGTCTGCGTATCGTGCTTGTTGTCCAAAAAAAAGGCATCGATGTTTGCCCTGTCCGAAGTAAATGACGAAAGTCTCGATCTGAAAATTTCACCCTCAACCTGCAATCTATTGAAAGTAGCTATGTAGAAAGTCGATATCGTATCGGAAGCCAAATCTTCATTGAGGAGACCGTATAACAACCTACCGGTGAATTCAAACTGATCTCTGTATCGTGCATTTATTCCGGGACGGTCTTCCCATAAAAACAGGATCGTCTTGTTTGTTTCGGGTACCGAATCGCTGGCTATGTTTTCGAGCGTGAAATCAACCGCCTGGCCATTCTCTTTAAGGGTCAGTAGTGTCGGTTGGAGCGGGTCAGGATTGTACTCATTCCACTGGAAAGACACTTGCGGAAAATTTTCGGCATTAACAACAGACTTCTGACTGCCTTGTTGTCCATAGGCGGGTATGCTAAGAAAAACCAACAATATGATCGACAAAAGGGATTTGATCACCTTCTCGCTCTGCGCGAATTCATTTGCAGTGCGCTCCATAGTGTCTCGGAAAGAGTCGTGCTCATTGCGAATTTTCGAGACGTGCCCGTCGAAAAAATTTCGCTTCACATCATCGTTCCACTCACCATCCACTCTGGAGAGATAATTCTTCTCCAAAATCGACCTGCTCTCTTCCAATTCCGAAATCTTGGCTTTCATAAACTATCTCATTTTTTTGACATAACACCCACAACTCCCGCTTGCCTCAATGCATTTGCGAAATTTTCAATATTCTGGCTCTCCGGCACAGGATTCTCGGAGATACCGTTGATCTTGAAACTATTTTCAAAAGTCTTATCACTAACAATATCGCTGTATCCGAATGTCTCAGAACCTATGGATACTGAATACTTGCTCTCAAAGTAACTAATAACATCGTCAATTCCGTGATTGCCTTTCGAATCAATTTCGCTATATCCTAACCTAAGGAAATAGTTGCCTGTTTCCTTATCTTTACTCATTCTTCTTGCTGTGTCTCTTTCGTGGGCTTCGATAATATCTTTGGTAAAATTAACATCTGATTTATTTAAATTACGCCCCAAGGTCTCACTGGAAAGGTGGTCTGCGATCTCGTTCACTATGTCTTGGCCTTTAATGAGCTCCTCGTTAGGATCGTGATAGGCAATAATTCTGTGATTTGTTATTTCCGATTCTAATCCCAACTCTTTTACCGTCCTATGTGTTAATTCAGCTTGATTGTATGTAAACGCTTGGCATCCCGACTCTAAACTTGCAACAGAGGCCAGCCCACCGCCCAAAGAGTGCCCAACCGTTGTAAAGTTATAGCCATTCTTATCTCTCAAATCTGCCATAATTCTCCCGAGACCTTGGGCATTTATATATTGTTTATTCGGAAAACCAAGTCCTTGCGCCACATTTGTCCATATCCAGTCTTTTGAATCATTCAAATCAATCCGACCTGTAACTATACCTGTGCCCAGTGATACAGGATTTACAAAATCAAAGAGCTTAAATTCGGATTTTGGCGCATCAGATCCTTTAAATGCCAAGATATACTCTCCCGTAGAATCGTTCTTATAAAGTTGAGCATAAAAGCCGCTGCCATCAGTGTTGAATTCATTGATTTTTAAAATAAGTTCATTCAGGTTTGGATCGTCAGTAGTGGAAACAACACTCCATTCCGCTTCCGGAAGCGTAGTTTCTGGTTTATAGACATGTCCTGCCAGAACTGCATATTCATATTGATTTTTAGATTCTTTCTCCTCTTCTAATCTATTTCTATACTGTTTTTTTGCCTCTCCTTCGACTCCTTGACATAGCTCGTTATACCTCTCAATGTACTGTTCTCTCTGAGGAGAGGGCATTAAAAGAATTGCTGCTTTAGTGAAGCCAAATTTTTCGTAAAACGCGTTGTCGATAAACGATTCATCCAGAGCCATTGAATTGTTTGCCGTCCCTCTACGCATCAAATAAGCCCCAAGCATAGCTGTTGCAATTCCGGCAACTGCCAACTCGGTAAAGCCTGATGGCAATACCTCATCGTCTCCGACATTAGCATCCGAAATACTATCTTGAGCAGGAGGTGCAGCAACGACTCCAGGCGATGCAAGAGTTCCAGCACCAATCGAGCCCACGTTTACCGCAGGCTCATCGGAAGCCGAGTAATCGGACAACAGACCTATTACCCGGTTCAATTCGGGCATAGAGCTACGCTCGATCTCGCACAGAGAGTTAGAATACTTATTCTCCAACTGCTCGTATAAACTACGACTCGCACGAAGTCCCTGAATTTCAGATTTATAACGAGAATAGCGAACCTGAGCATCGTGATAAGCCCGCTCGTAATAAACACACGAACGTCTCGAATCAGGAGGATCGAGTGACCTGGCCCATTCACACGACCTCAACTGATTCTCGGCCGCCTCTAAT
Source organism: Alistipes sp. UBA934 (assembly GCA_002293535.1). GTDB lineage: Bacteria > Bacteroidota > Bacteroidia > Bacteroidales > Rikenellaceae > UBA940. The sequence continues at coordinate 218,656 of DBDK01000008.1, forward strand.
CTCCTACGGAACTGGCTGTCATAACCCTCCAACTCCTTAAGCTTTCGGGACAGCAAGACAGCAAAACCCTCGGCCGCCTCCCTGCCCTGTCTGCAATACGACCCTAATGCCCTCTTCAAATCTTCGAGAGAGGATATACTGGCAACATTTGAAAGTGACATAAGCGACCTGTATTAGTTAGATGACTAATTCTGCAGCCATTCGCGAATGACAGCAGCTTCCTTATCCAAATGCTGCTGATATCTATCCATTGCAGGGAGCAGTTTCTTTTCTATTGGTGCAAATCCTTCGTTATACCGCTGTTTGAAACGCTGCGCAACAGGGTCTTCCCAGAGGAATCCGTTCAACTGACTATCCATCGAGGTACGGATACCCTGAAATCTTTCACTCTCATTCCTTAGTGTCTGCGCAAAATCATTTAGAAGATCCGCAGTAACTTTTGTCTGTGCCATAGCTGTCTGTTTTAGAGTTTATTACTGTGGTAGCGCATCAGTATTCCGATCTTATTGTCAAGATAAGCCTCGAATTCCTGCATCGTCTGCTCAAGGTTTTGAATGTCACTGTCGCTTTCGGCAAAGACACCTTCAAAATTTTGAGAAACGGCATCGGTCCATTCGGCCGAGGTCAATCCTCTCAATTTACTTCCCAACTGGGTTCGGATGGTCTCGAATTCCTGCCTGTTTTTCCCCAAGGTCTGCTTGAAGCTGATCAGGTCCTCATAATTCACATTAACATCTGCCATAGTTTTTGTAGTTTTAAGTTTGTTTTGATTTTGTATTTACAGAGGTATGTTAAGGCCCATTCTGCCCACTGCTTCATTGCGTCCACTATCTCTAATAAATTCTAAAAATCCCTTCCATCCCTTCTCCCCAACGTAGCTTAATCCTGTTGTCCCAATTGCTTTCCATCTTTCCCTTGTACGCTCTACATCAAAGCCCCCATACAGCGAAAATCCGGGGCCTTTTGCATTACTCTCATATTGTAAACCCCCACCAAAACTTTCCAAACCGTAATTTGTCCCCTGGGCTTTAACTTCGCCGGAAAGCATTTCATTAAATTCCGTTCCTACCAACCCGCTCCAAGCAGAATTTCCATCTAAACCGGCCGTATAGCTGGCCATTATCTCAGAATCCTCACCTGAATAATGTCCACCAACTGTTCCACTGTTAAGCATCCCGCCTTCACCATTGATTCCTGCGCTAAATGCGATACTGTTACCTTCGTCTATTTGTATGCCTTTTCTTATCGTTGCCGATGCGTTAGTATCTGAAAATGTAGCAGTTTTAGAAAATTCATTGTCATACTCACCGACAATTGCGGCCATTTTGTCCAAGTGCTGAATATAATTATCCATTGCGGGAAGCAGCTTGGAGGTGATTGGCCGGAAACCCTCCTCATAGTCGTTCTTAAAGCGAAGGGCTATAGGATCGTCCCAAAAGAAACCCTTGAGCTGAGAGTCCATCGACAACTTGATACTATCGAATCGTTCCCGCTCCCGACTCAATGTTCGAGAAAAGTCTCTCAATAACTCCGCTGATGCTTTCGAGTATGCCATAAATCAAGACTTAATTATTTTTTACGACGCCTCTGTTGTCTGCTGTATTCGTCCTGAGCTCTTTTACGCCTCTCCTGAATCTCCAACTCCGTCATCTCCGAAACACGTTTTTTCGCCTCCTCGGAGGACAGGCGCCGGCGCTCCTCTTCTGCCTGTCGTTCACCTGCCTTAGAGGCATCGGTCAATCGTTTGAGATACGCCAATCTGTCATCGAGAAAACCTATGATCGACTGTACATTACCAGTCGAGAGATGCCTGAAACATCCCGAAATTTTTTCTTCTTCCTCGTTCAATCTTCTCGATATATCTTCAGAAGAGTTGTTCCTAAGGGTGTCTATCTCCTTTCGCACATCTGCCTTAAGAGTCTCTATTTTCATTAAATCCGAATAAAACAGATCCAATTGATACTCTATAAAGGCTCCGATCTTCAGGTTCGGAAGATTTTCAAACAGCTCTTTTCTTAGCGCCGGATAGAGATCAAAGAATATTTCGAATTTCTCAACATAATTGACATACTCTTCGGCCTCGCGCTTCAGCCTCTTGCGCTCTTGTTCTGCCTGTGCCGGTTTGCGGGAAGCAGCCTGCATCGCCTGAGCGATGGCTATGTATGATTGACAAAAACTCTTGACATCCATTACATTGCCGTTTTTTGTTCGTAAATAGAAAACACTTCCTTCAATATCTTCCCATCTTTTGTTTTAGCATTCCCCTCGAAACTATTGTAGAACACAAACGGGTCGGGATTATATGTTGCCGATTTCTCATCCGTCTGGATCAATCCGTGTCCTCTGCCCTTGGGCATCGAGCTCGATTCCGACAAAATACTTTCACCTCCGCCCTCCGAAAGGACGATCCTGTTTTCAAATTCCCCAAGAACCTGACGGTCGAAAATCTCTTCCAATCCCTTGAAGTTGTGTGAATAGACCATTATGTGGATGCCCAAATCGGGACCAGATCTAAGTATCTTAATCAATTTATCGGTTATCGGCGACACAGAGTAGCCGCTTTTTTTCAGATCTTTGGCGTTCTGAACATACGAAAGTGATAAAACGATGCGTCCCCTGTCGGCGTTTCCTATTCCATTTCTGTCGTTTTCAATGCGAACATTCAACTCCTGCTCTATAGCATCTACCAAATCGCCGATCCTACTTTTTCCGTAATAATAGATATTGTCGCACGAGTCGCATATTTGGGAATAATACCCGTAACGCGGATCGTCGGCGCTAAGAAAATCTACAATATGGAATTGACTGTTAGTCGGATTTTGCTTGGCCAGCTGGTAGTTGGCCAGCATAAGGGTGGACATCGCCGCCTCGATATCGCCGCCGACCATCAGCAGGTTGGAGCAGTGGTTGTTTCGGATCTTGAAATAGCTGTGTTCTCCTCTTATGAAAGAGGGTGCACCAACATATATTTTCGACATCGAAGGCGTTCTTGCTATGGTTTGCGGATCCAAAGACGCTATCGAAGCAAAATTTGTGTTCTCCGTAATTTCGCTGTTCGTGCTGCCATCGAACACATATCTGCGTTGAGAATAGCTCTCCAACTCGCCAAGCTTCGAATTACAGAAATTCACATAGTACGGCATTTTATCCGTAAAAGCACATTGGAATTTGATGTTTTCCCGAATATCGCCATTCTTATTGTTCAGGATCGCCTCCCCTTTCTTTGTCAGCTTGGCGGCCTCGTCATTGTGCCCTCCCAAAACCTTTATGCTGTCATAATCCCTGAGGTTGAATGCAATTCGCAGAGTTATAAGGTCGGTATTAAAGTCGAGATTACGATAGCTTTGGGTCGAGAAGATAATATGTATGCCATATTTGCGACCCTCGCGGATAATCTTTTCGAGATGGAATCCCGCCTTTCGAGAAATCTTGTCCCCATTTTCCAACAAAACCTGAAACTCGTCGATTATGACAAGGATTCTTGGCAGAATCTCTCCCGATTGTTTCCGATACTCCTCTATTTTCTCAATCGCCAATCTCAACTCCTCTCCTGCATTTTTGAAGAGTTCGGCCCTTCGATACATCTCGTCTATCAGATGCTCCAGTGCACTCACGGTATATTCCCGCTGATTTGTTATGGACACAAAAGTCGCGTGAGGCAAGGTTTCATAGGGCTTGAATCCGGTACCATTAGTACAGTCTATCAGATAAAAATTCAATTCACGCGGAGAATAGATGATAGAGGCATTACAGATTATGTCGTGCAACAAGACGGTCTTTCCATAACCGGGTCTTCCGCCGATCATCGCAAAATAATCGGCAGTATCTCCTCCGAGTTCAAAATATACCGTATCGTCGATAGGCTTTTTACCGATCGGTATCTTAATGCCCTGACGGGAACTTGCCTGCCAATATTTCTGCGACTCGATCAAACTTTCGATATACTCATCAAGCGAAATTATCGGCTGCTTCACATTCTCTGCTCTGCTATTGATCGCCTCGATAACCACGCCTATGTTTTCAGGCAGCTCAGTTTGGAATTGTATACTGAAATTTTCGTTGAAGGCCTTATCAAAGATGGAGTTATCTATCTCATAGGAACCTTCGGAGGTGGGATAAATCACAGACGAGACATTCATAAACTCCGACGCGTCGAACCCGTATGGCCCTGCAACCGTATTGTCTATACTATAAAAAATATAGATCCCAGCCCTTGTGGCATTACGATTCTGGATCAGCTTATAAAAACGCTCCGTCAGATCTTTGGAAAAACCGTGTGGGAAGTTCGTGATGAATACAAAATGATACGGTACAGCCCCGACATCGGCCTTTTTGTTGTACTCTTCAAGTGTAGGGTACTTTATCAGTTGGTTTTGATTCAGATCGATAACCGTCTGCTCCAACTCCTTGATAAGCTCTTCAAGCTTCGACTCATCATTGACTATGGCATCGGCCACTATTTTGTCCGACAGTCGATTCATTATACTGAACTTGTTACCGTAAGAGTGAGTGTCCACAAAATGGAACCTGGACATACCGGCGGGGACGGACAACATAAGACGAAAGGCCAGTAACTGGAAAATATGTTGCAGCTCCTGTTCGTGATTTTTCCCCTGGTCGATAACAAAAGCCGTTGCGTTCGAATCAGTGTATGGGAGTATGGCAGGAATGTATCCTTCAGCAAAAAGGTCTCCCTTAGGGAGTAGATTTCCTACTCTAAGAGCATAAGGCAATGGATAATCAGCATTGTCATAAAGCAACATTCTGTTGAAATCCTGAACGGCATTAGGTGAGAAGCCGTAGCTTTCAAACAGCTCGGCAACCTGCTGCTTCGATTGCCCGATCTGCTCCTCCGACGATTTTCGCGTCTTCTCAAAGCTCGAATCGATCCCGGACAGAGTTTTCGAATATATTTTCTCTAACCCATTCATAATCGGTGGGCAAGGCGACCATTCTAAAGAGAGGTCTTGAATTTGAAAATAGTCTCTCCTAACTTGACAATGTCTCCATCGTGCAACTCCACTGTGTCTTCTTCTATGTCCTGATCGTTCACAAATGTTCCGTGGGCAGACAGTTCGTCTTTGATCTTATACTTGTCCGCGCGGAACAAGATGGTAGCGTGTTTCCCGGAAACGGTCTTATCCTCTACCGTTATGTTGCTGTCTATGTCGCGCCCAACGACGTTTCGTCCTTCGTATATTTTATAGTCAATTCCCAACGGATCAAGGGAATAGGTAACCAGCCATCCCACCAACCTACGCCTGTTGCGATACTCTTTCTTCTCTTGTATCTGTCCGGCTTCGTTCTCTTCCTCAACGTCGTCTATAAACTGCGTACCCTTGGCGATATCATTTACGCTGCTTTTGCGCCTTTTTCCGGCAACAGGATTGTGCGAATCGAATATCTCGGTCTTAGTTCCCCTACCGGATCCGCCACCGGGAATAATTTGCGTCTCACCGCCATCAAAATTATCGGGAATAACAGCAGTGCTGGTTCCGGCAGCTACGCCTTTCCCTCCCTTACAAAAAGGACACTCCTTAAGATCGTCCTTATACCAGTGGCCATTGGGGCATTTTTTAAAACCATCCATAATATAGACAGATTTTCACGTTTAAAGTATATGGCAACAAATATAATTATTTTTTATGATTATACAAAAAAGAAAAGTCCTTATTTATCGTGAGATAAATAAGGACTTTCGTGCTCCCCCAGGGGCTCGAACCCTGGACCCCAACATTAAGAGTGTCGTGCTCTACCAACTGAGCTAGGGAAGCAATGAGGCGACAAAAGTACACAAAAAATCGAGAATCACAACTACCAAAGTATTATAAAATATCTTTATGAGTTTTTGCGTTCTATAAGTAAAAACTTAGGGAATGCAGCTCAACTCATCAAAACTCCTCGAAAATCTGATAGCAATTTCGGCATTTGATGCCGAGAAGCATCGCTATACAACCTATCTGATTGACCGTCTGTTTCTTATTCTGCTCGGCCAAGACAATTCTCACGCGATGAAGATGCTGCGCACGCGGCTCAAAGAGTGGGAGCTCTACCAGATAAAACTACGTATAGAACGCGAAATAAGAAAGGTCACCCAACCCCTTGTGGAGCAGGGTCGAGAGGCGTTTTATACCGAACTTCTCTCGAATCTGGCCGAAACGGCAGGTATCTGGGCAGGTGTGAATGCCGACGGAAATCCGACCGTAAAGGCCAACACGGGCCACCTGCTGATCCACATTCTGAACTCTGCGGACAGCATCGCCGGACGGATCCTTGGAATGTATCACATTGTGGCGGGCGACGTGGGTCGGGAACTGGCAAAACTACCCGCTGAAGAGATGTATATCAGCGAAATACGAATAATAAGACGGGCTCAACCGAGGCCCGAAGACGACGATTGGGAACCCTCCGACGACGAGCCGCAAAGCTCACGAAACTCCAAACCGGACCGTCAAAAGGGGGGCTCCTCAATCGATAAATTCGGCGTCGATATGACGCGCGCAGCTGCTCAGGGTAAGCTCGACGCAGTGGTCGGTCGGACGAAAGAGATCGAACGGATTATCCAAATCCTGGGCCGCCGCAAGAAGAACAATCCCGTACTGGTCGGTGAAGCCGGTGTGGGGAAAACCGCTATCGTAGAAGGACTTGCGATCAAAATTGCGAGCGGAGACGTTCCGGAATCGCTGGCGGGCAAGAGGCTTTTTATGCTCGACATCGCATCGCTGGTGGCCGGCACGAAGTTCCGCGGCGAGTTCGAGGAGAGGCTCAAAAACCTGATCGACGAACTTGTAAAGAGCAGGGACACGATTGTTTTCATAGACGAAATACATACCATTGTGGGGGCGGGTTCGTCGCAGGGTAGCCTCGACACGGCTAACATACTCAAGCCGGCCCTGGCACGCGGTGAGATTCAGTGCATTGGTGCCACCACCCTGGACGAATATCGCGAAAACATCGAAAAGGATGCCGCACTCGAACGTCGTTTCCAAAAGATAATAATCGAGGCCACGAGTCGCGACGAAACGCTGGAAATTTTGCGCAAAATCAAAGGCCAATATGAAAAATATCACGGAGTTACATATACCGATGAGGCTCTCATTGCGTGTGTCGATCTGACGGGACGTTACATTACCGACCGAAATTTCCCCGATAAGGCGATCGACGCGCTGGATGAGTGCGGGAGCAGTCGCAGTGGTGAAATTACCGCCGCACATATAGAAGAGGTAATCGGCACGATGACCGGAATTCCGGTCGAGAAGGTTTCGCAGGACGAAAAGGGGCGCCTGTGTAAGCTGGCCGACCATCTCGGAGGTCTGGTAGTGGGACAACAGGAAGCTGTTGGTAAAGTCTCGCGCTCGCTTATCCGAAGCCGTTCGGGGCTCAAAGATCCGGGCAAGCCCATCGGGGTATTTATGTTCGTGGGGCCTACGGGAGTTGGTAAAACACTGTTGGCAAAAGAGTTGTCTAAATGGATGTTCGACCGTCCCGACGCACTGATCCGAATAGATATGAGCGAATACGCCGAGAAGCACAACGTGAGCCGACTGATCGGTTCTCCTCCAGGCTATGTCGGATACGGAGAAGGAGGCCAACTCACCGAAGCCGTGCGCCGCCAGCCCTATTCAGTGGTGCTGTTCGACGAGGTCGAGAAGGCCCATCCCGACATTTTCAACGTGATGTTGCAGATGTTCGACGACGGACACCTCACCGACGGACTGGGTCGCAAGGTCGATTTCAGAAATACCATCATAATAATGACTTCGAACGTCGGGTCGCGGGCGATCTCCACCAAAGCGCCGATGGTCGGCTACAATACTTCGTCTACCGTGGAGCGCGAAACGGTCGGTCGCGAGGCCAAATACCGCAGCGCACTGGGTCAAAACTTCGCCCCGGAGTTTATCAACCGAATAGACGATATTGTGGTGTTCAACGTTTTGGGAGACGAAGATGTGGTGCAGGTGGTGGATCTCGAACTGACTCAATTGATCGTGCGTGCCGAGGCTCTCGGTTATACGTTAGAGGTTTTGGAAGAGGCTCGTTCTGAGCTCGCACAGAGAGGTTACGACCCTGAATATGGTGTGAGGTCACTCAAGCGCGTGATCCTCGACTGCATCGAAGAGCCTATGGCTGAGATGATCGTGGATGGCAGTGTGCACGCTGGCCAAAAATTGGTCGTAAAGTGCAAGGATGGTGATTTCAAATTACAGGTCACGAGTCAAGAATAATTCGTAACTTTGGGGCGATAAATAATCACTGGCTCCAAATGAAAAAAATCATCTACCTGCTGGCCGTTGCGACCATCGCAGTGGCCGGCTGCAAAAAAGACCCGAAAGAACCCGTCGTCGAGCCCGAAACGGACGTTCTACAAATGATTCCCGATCCTGCTTTCAGGGCGTACTGCAACGAACAAATGGGCACCTGGGACACGAACAAGAACGGTAAACTCTCACCCGAAGAATCTGCACAGGTAACCGAGATCAGGGTGCGCTCTTTGTCTGTCAAAATCGTCTCCTTGGAGGGTATCCAACACTTCCCAAACCTGAGGTTTTTGGAGTGCCACAGCAGTGAACTCACCTCGATCGACGTTTCGAAAAATACCGCACTCACCACTTTGATTTGTTATAACGGTAAGCTCACCGAACTAAATGTGTCGAATAACGTTGCGCTGGAGGGATTGGGCTGCGGAAACAACCCGATTACTTCGCTCGACATTTCGAGGAACACCTCTCTCACCTGGTTACGCTGCTATGAGAATCTGCTCACGGAGCTCGACGTGTCAAAAAATACGGCACTCACTCAATTGACTTGCTATGGTAATCAGCTTACGGAACTTGACGTATCGGAAAATACGGTGTTGGAATTTTTGGTATGCTATGATAATTTGATTACCTCGATCGACCTTTCGAAAAATGCCGCACTGGGATATTTGACCTGCTACAGCAACCAGCTCACCTCATTGGATATCTCCGGTAACACTGCCCTTGTCAGCCTCACCTGCTGGGGCAATCCCGGCGACGGGGTTTCTAAGTTTCCTGTTACGGCTTGGTTCGACAATACCGAAATCCCCTCCGACTTCTCCTCATCAAGCTGGGAGTCCGACGGCAAAAACATAACTCCCGACTATCGACGGGCTAACTAATTTTTCAGGCTATGAAAAAGATTGAAACCGAACTTTGTGCTTTTTCGCCTGAGGCGGTCGCAATGGCGGCTGCCGAAGGTGCAACGCGCGTCGAACTTTGCAGCGCACCGACCGAAGACGGTACAACACCCTCGGCGGCGGCCATAAAGCGTGCACGCGAAATCCCAAACATAGAACTGAGTGTGATGATCCGCCCTCGCGGAGGCGATTTCGTCTATTCTTCAGGAGAATTCGAAACTATGAAGCACGATATCGCCTTCGCCAGACAGTTGGGTGCTGACGGGGTCGTGTTCGGGCTGCTGACAGCGGAAGGAGATGTGGATATGGCTCGCACTAAAGAACTTGTGGAGCTGTCAAGACCTATGGAAGCGACTTTCCACAAAGCATTCGACGCCACACGAAATTGGGAACAGGCGCTCGAAGATATCATCGCAACGGGATGCGTTCGCATACTTACTTCTGGTCAGGGCCGCACGGCAATGGAAGGGATCGAAACCCTGCGCAAGCTGGTCCAAAAGGCCGACGGACGAATCGAAATTATGGCCGGAGGAGGTGTCAATCCATTGAATGCAGGTGAATTAGCCAATGCAGGAGTCGATGCACTGCACTTCAGTGCACGGGCTTCCGGTGCGGAGGCTTCGGGCAAAACTCCCGATCCCCAAAACCCGCAAGTCGATCCCGAATTTATACGCAAAATAGTTCAACTATGAAACGACTGCTTGTTTTTGCACTTCTCGTAGCCTCGTACGGATCCCTTGGATCTTGTGCCAATCCCGAACACCGCGAGGCGATGGATTACCTTGTGGTCAATATGCCCGCCGGTGACCGCGATACACTGAGTGTCAGCTATTTGAAATCCAACGTCGATTGGGCTCTCCGTGCGCGTCACGAGTTTCCGTGGGCGGCGGCATTGCCCGATTCGATCTTCCTGAACGAGGTGTTGCCTTACGCAGTGGTAGATGAGCCACGGGAGGATTGGAGGGAAAAATTTTACGGGATCTTCGCTCCTAAAGTTCAGGGCGCAACTACTATTCAAGATGCTATCCGGCTTGTCAATAAGCACATAAACAAAGCCGTCGGAGTCGAATACAATACTCTGCGCAAGCGCACCAACCAAGCCCCCTCCGAGTCGATGGAGCAGGGAATGGCATCGTGCACCGGCCTCTCGATAATCCTTGTGGATGCGTTCCGGTCGGTCGGGATTCCGGCTCGTTTTGCAGGCACTGCCGCCTGGCACGACGACCGTGGAAACCACAGCTGGGTAGAGGTCTGGGTAGACGGGAAGTGGTGGTTTACAGAATTTTATCCCGATGCCGACGGACTCGACAATGCCTGGTTTTTAGCCGACGCAGGTCAGGGAAATCCCGTCGATCGCGAGTATGCAGTCTGGGCCGTCTCGTGGAAACCAACCGGCGAGGCATTCCCGATGGTTTGGTCGCCTGAGTCGAATGACGTTCACGGTGTAAATGTTACCGATCAGTATATCTCTCGTTACAAGAAAGTTACTGACAATAATGCAAAGGCAGGAACTCACGTTCCTGTGAGATTTACAACATGGAAAGCCGAAGTGGCAGACGTCAATCCGGCCGACCGCAACTCTGCCGACCGAGTCGCAACGAATGTCGATGTGTTCGCCGGAGACAGGCAAATGGGCGGTGGCAGAACCTCAGGCCCGACAGCCGATATGAATAATGCGCTTATCTTCTCGCTGCCAAAGAACGCCGAATACATTTTCCGCTGGTGGGACGACGCGGGCCAGATGCACGAAAAGACGGTTGCTGTCTCCGATCAACCAGTTGAAGCCGAAGGGTTTATCGCACAATAAGCTCACGAACAAGAGCCGCACCGCAACGAAAGTTAATCTGGTCACGCAGAAAGTTGCGGCGCATAAAAACCTCGTGCCGAACGACTGACGAAGCTATTCGGACGGTGAGAATGCCGTTGCGAAACGACACCTCGTCCGTACACGCAGCCACCTGAGAGCCAGCTACCTCGGCCCAAGTATCGGGCAATCGCCCCTCAGCTATTTTTCCGCGGATGACCGGATCGCGAAACAGATCTGCGATCAACTCCCCCACCCTGACCGTGCGTGTGCGCCTCATAGGATTTCGCTTATAAGTTCGCCTCCCCGCAGCTCAAAAAGTTTGTATTCCCGGCCGCCACGTTGTAAGACATCTTCGAGGCGGGCGCGATTGCAATCGGATATGAATATTTGTCCGGCGGCAACGGTTTGACCGACCACAAGAGACAAGAGTCGCTCTACGCGCCCTGTGTCGAGTTTATCGAACAGATCGTCCAAGAGCAGGATCGGCTTCTCACCTGTAGCTTCACTAACTATTACAAGTTGAGCGAGTTTCAGTGCAATCAAGAACGACTTTTGCTGACCCTGCGAACCATAGCGCCGCAGAGGATGACCCCCAATGCGCATCACTATATCGTCGCGATGCACGCCGCTGGTCGTGAAGCCGTTAGTAATATCTTTTTCACGTGGAGCAAGCGCGACCTCCGACCGATGGCTCATCTCTACCTCCTCGCGATCGTCAGACAGATGGGCATAATACCGGGCCACAAGCGGTTGCATTTGCTCGATAATCTCAGCTCTGCGCCTGTGAATCTGATCGCCGTGAGCAACCAACTGCAGATCGAGAACGTCAAGCAGCTCGGTGGAATCGGCGGCGGGGAGAGATTTGAGAAGTCGATTACGCTCGGCCAAAACCGCGTTGTAGCGCACCAATGTCTGCAAATAACTCCGGTCGAGCCCAGAAATAAACGCATTCAACCACCGGCGGCGCTCGTCGGCAGCATCACTCACCAAAAACGCATCCGCCGGCGAAACCATCACCATAGGAACAACCCCGACGTGATCGGAAAGACGCTCATATTCCTTACTGTCCGCCTTAACTCTCTTGCCTGCAGAAGCTGAAAACGAGCACGTTACACCAAGCGACCGTCCTTCATCGAGCAAATATTCGCCCTCGACCACAAAAAATTCCTCGCCGTGGCGGACACTCTGCCGGTCGGTCATCCCAAACGCACTGCGACCCATCGAAAGGTAGTGGAGCGCATCCAAAACGTTGGTCTTACCAGCACCATTTTCACCGACAAAGCAGTTGAGCCCCACCGAAAATTCGGGCGAAGCAACAGCTATATTTTTGAAATTGACCAGCGAAAGACGGCGAAGCATCATAATTTTGCAAAGTTACAAAAAAGAGTTATCTTTGTCGCCTGAAAAATCACACAAAAATGGCAAAACGCAGAAGCACGGCGCCAAAAAAGGCGACAGGGAAAAAGGGAGGGGTTCAGGTAGAGAAAGATCCGGAAGTTAAGATCGAAAACGCGCTGGGAAAAACCGAAGCCTGGTTTGAAAAAAATTGGAAAACCCTGACAGCTTGTCTGGTCGGTGCATTGGTCATTGCTGCAGCAATTTACGGCTATGAGGCTCTGTATAAGGCACCTCGCGGGAAAAAAGCTGCCGACGCAATGTACGTTGCCGAGCAGAATTTCATCGCCGGAGAATACGCAACCGCACTGAATGGCGATGGCACGGCTCCAGGTTTTGTCGATGTGGTGGACAGCTTCGGGGGCACACCTCAGGCTCGTCTCGCCGCCCACTATGCAGGGATCTGCTATCTCAAGGCCGGCGAATTGGACAACGCATTGAGCTATCTTGCCAAGTATAAGCCCACTAAAGGATCTCCCAATACGATAATTAACGCGCAGAACGAAGGTCTCAAAGGTGACATTTACGTTCAAAAGGGCGACTATGCTACCGCGATCAACCATTTCCGCAAAGCTGTCGATGCTTCCGATAACGTTCTCACCACGCCCATCTATCTCAAAAAGTTGGGCTTGGCACTCGAAGCTACGGGTGATTACGCAGCCGCAGTGAAAGAGTACCGCCGCGTGGCCGACGACTATCCAACCAGCCTCGAAGCACGTGATATTGAGCGATTTGCAGCAGCTGCCGAACAGAAACTCTAATCTAAAATAGAGGGCGGACGGAATGTCTGAAAAAAAGAAAAATCTCTCGCAATTTAATTCGGTGCCGCCGGCAGATGATATGCGCTTTGGCATCGTGGTGGCCGAATGGAACGGTGAAGTAACCGAAGCCCTGCTCAAAGGAGCGGTCAAGACGCTACGCAAGGCCGGATGTGCCGAACACAATATCCTTATTAAATACGTTCCGGGAACTTTCGAACTTCCTCTTGGTGCTCAGTTTTTCGCGCAATACACTGATGTGGATGCAGTTATAGTGCTCGGTTGCGTGATTCAGGGCGAGACTCGCCACTTTGAGTACATCTGTTCAGGAGCTACTCAGGGAATCGTTCAGTTGCAGATCTCGTGGAATATGCCCATCGCATTCGGGGTTCTCACAACCGATACTATGGATCAGGCGCTCGCTCGTGCCGGTGGCGAACACGGCAATAAGGGTGACGAGGCGGCCGTTACGGCGATCAATATGGTTAAACTCCAAAACGAAATGGAGCAATCCGCCGAAAATATCAACAGGGAATTTACAAGGAACGTTAATTAAGAGCAACCTCTACTTCCGTGCCGTCCTGCGCATAACACGCTATGTCATAGGGATTATACCGGAACGTGATGGTACTTTCTGAGAGTTTGAAATTTTCTGTAGGCAGCACCTCCCCCTGAGTCAGATAGCAGGTTTTTTCAATAAGTTCATCCCAAGTCGATACTCCGTTCTGTTCCAATATTTGCGCCCTGATCTTCTCTGCCAGAGCCGTTTTTTCTTCTGCTGTAAACAGGTCATTCAGCGTCAGGCGCTTACCCGTCTTCAGATCATAGTTCGCATACTCAGTGGTTTCCATACCGTGCGCTCCACCCATATATTCTTGACGCTGAGTCGTATATACCACAATCGTATCACTAATTACCTCGACCCTCGTGCTGATCTTCCGCATCTCGCCCCGTCCTGTGTCGATGGGAACCGAATCCTCTAAAATCCATTTGGCAATATCCCCCATCACCCGCTCCGAAAAGGTCTCCTCCAGCGTGGCATATTCGTCCAAACTACCTGTTTCGGCTTTCTGAAACAAGTGGTTAAGTCCTTCGTATTCGATAACCTCGTAATTCGTGTTACCGCCTTTTTCCAGTGCCGCTTCGATTACATCGAGGTTCGCATCCGAGGCCACCTGAATATCACGCGATCCGTTTATCGCCAAAACAGGAACCTTTACCCGAGAGATGTCCTCGACCGGATCGTAAGTCATAAAAAACCGAGCCCACGCCCCATTTGAGGCCAATATTTGTGTTCTCACGGTGTTCTTAATCTCCTCGGACTGGAATGCAAACCCCGGAACCATCACACGGGCGATGCTATCGAGGTTAATCTTTACAAATTCGGGGGTGTTGTCGGTCAGCAACGCCAGATCGTGTCGTTGTTTCTCTCCCATCTGCTTCACTGCGTGATCGGGTATACCTCTCTGACGCAAAATATTTTCGATCTGCATAACGGAGATTTCGGTACCGTTCAACCCCGGACCCGCCATCGACACCACGAATGCCACTTTCGCAGGCTGGGCAGTCGCTGCCATAAATGCAATTTCAGCACCCTCACTGTGACCTACAAGGCCGATTCGCTGTCGGTCGATCTCTTTTCGACCTCTCAAAAACTCCATTCCGGCAACCGCATCCGCCGCAAAATCGGCTGTTGTTGCCTCTGCAACGGTATCCGGAGACTCTCCGTAACCCCTGTCGTCATACCTGAGCACAGCCATTCCACGTCGCGTAAAATAGTCTGCCAGCAGCTTAAATGGCTTGTGGCCAAAAAGTTCCTCGTCTCTGTTTTGAATTCCGCTGCCAGTCAATAACACCACTGCCGGAAACTTCCGGCCTTTGGCGGGCATTGTCAATGTACCGTGCAGTGTTACTTCCGCACCGGCATTCTTAAATGTAACTTCCTCTACTTTATATGGATACGGCTCTGTCGGTTCTTGCGGCCTTACAATCTCTTGTGCCGAGGTCGAGATTGTCAGCATTACTGCTCCCAACAAAACTGTCATCCATCTCATTGCTAACGTCGATAACTTATCGTAACTTCCTTACCACCAAACTCCCATTTGCTTTTCGTGAAGTCTCCTGAGGTGGGAATGTTGTCGTTGTCGAACCACGCCGTCACCTCGAAAACACCTTTCGCTCCCGGATTTGCATCGCACCAAAGAGTATTCAGGTTGGTGTTTTTCGATATATCGAGCCCTTTGAGTTGGTTATCATAACACGCAAGGCGCTGCAAGGCCACGTTTTTCGAGACATCGAGCTTCGTGATATCGTTACTGCGGCAATTAAGGAATTCGAGCGCCGTATTTTTAGTTACATTCAACTCCTTTAGAGCCTGATCGTGACAGTATAGCTCCGTAAGGTTTGTGAAATATTCGATCCCCCTAAGCGATGCAATTTTTTGGTCGGTTGCTATCGAGATTTTTTTCACCATCGCTGCCTCCGTGGTCGAAAGTTTCCCATCTCCATCACTGTCCCATTCCCCCATTTGCTCCGAAACCCACGCCTTGAAAACAGGATCGGTAATTGCGCCCAAAATATTGCTGTCCGAAACGCTGCCGGTAGTGCAAGCCGTGAAGTAAATTACTGATACTAAGCCGAGTAAAATTAATTTTGATTTCATATTCCTAATTTTGATTGCGCAATATACAAAAAACTATTAAATTTGCGCTCATTTTAATTTTTCACGGCTATGGCACTCACCAAAATGACGCCTTCAGAGGCGGCGCGACTGATCAAAAACGGCGACAATATAGGTTTCAGCGGCTTCACTCACGCCGGTTGCCCAAAGGCCGTTCCACGCGCACTGGCTGCCCTGGCAGAAGAGGAACATAACGCAGGACGTCCCTTTAAGATAGGTATGTTCACCGGCGCTTCGACGGGCGATAGCATCGACGGCGCTCTGGCGAGGGCCAAGGCGGTGAGTTTCCGTACACCATATCAGACAACTCCCGATATGCGCAACGCCATTAATAATGAAGAAATCGCGTACTTCGATGTACACCTTTCGACTCTCGCTCAAGACTTGCGCTATGGGTTTTACGGCCCGGTGGATGTGGCAATAGTGGAGGCCTGCGACGTGACTGATGACGGACAAATCGTACCCACGGTCGGAGTCGGGATCTCACCCACAGTCTGCTCGCTGGCTAAAAAAGTGATCGTCGAATTGAACAGCTGGCATCCCAAGGAACTTCGCGGAATTCACGACCTGTGTCAGCTCGCCGACCCTCCCCATCGCAAGGACACGGGGATCACGGCTGTACGTGATCGCGTCGGTTGTGACCATATTAAAGTCGATCCGGCAAAGATCGTCGTCGTCGAAGTCAATGAACCGAACGAGGGTTCGGGATTCGCCCCGGTGGACGAAACAACGCACAAGATAGGCGAAAACGTGGCGAAATTCTTCGTATCCGAGATGAAAGCCGGTCGCATACCTTCGTCGTTCCTGCCGATACAGTCTGGCGTGGGAAATATCGCGAATGCTGTGTTAGCAGCGTTGGCCGAAAACGACCAAATTCCTGATATGGAGGTATATACAGAGGTGATTCAGGATGCCGTAATAGATATGCTGGCCAACGGACGAGTGAAGTTCGCCAGCGGAAGCTCGCTCACCGTCTCCAATCCCACTATGGATAGAATTTATGAAAACCTGCCGTTCTTCAAGGAGAGGGTGATGCTGCGACCGACGGAGTTCTCTAATAACCCGGAAATCGTGCGCCGCCTCGGAATCGTTGCTATGAACACCGCTCTGGAGGTCGATATTTTCGGCAACGTGAACTCTACCAACGTGATGGGCAACAAGATAATGAACGGCGTGGGGGGCAGTGGTGACTTCACAAGGAGTGCCTATATGTCGATTTTCCTGACACCCTCGACAGCCAAAGGAGGCAAAATCTCCGCTTTCGTGCCGATGGTCTCGCACACCGACCACAACGAGCACGACGTGAAGATCATCATCTCCGAATATGGAGTAGCAGACCTGCGTGGGAAATCACCTCGCCAGCGAGCCGAGGCAATCATTGAGAACTGCGTTCATCCGGACTACCGCACGCTTCTACGCGCCTATCTCGACCACGGCACCAAAGGCCAAACTCCGGTTTCGCTCCCAGTCGCGTTCTCATTCCACCGTGCATTCCTCGAATACGGCGATATGCACCAAGCCGAATTAGCGTTTTAGCAGCCTCACGAAAAGTTTCAAAGCCTCTGTAATTACGAGCGGGGCAACGGATAGGCAGATGACCCAAATCCATTCGTTCCAACCCAAGTTGGAGACGTGGAATATGTGTTTGAGCGCGGGAACTTCGAGCACAACCCACATCATAGCCGAAACTACGATGAGCGCACCCCACAGCCACAGGTTATTGAACATCTTGCGGAACGCAGAAGCACGAGTCGAACGAACCCCAAGCAAGAGCATCATCTGAGAGAAAGCCAGCACGGCAAACGTCATAGTGTGGGCGTGATCAGGGCTTGTTAAAATGCCTATACGATTGGCGATCAGCGATAAACCGCCGATCATCATCCCCTGCAAAACAACGCGAGCGGCGAAAGGCCCGGTCATAATCCCACGGCGCGAATCCACGGGCGGGCGTTGCATAATACCCTCCACGGGCGGATCGACACTCAGGGCGAGCGCTGGCAGCGAGTCTGTGACGAGATTTATCCAAAGAATGTGAATCGGCAGAAGCGGCGTATCCCAATTGAGCAACACGGCAACAAGCAAAACGAGGATCTCACCGATATTGGTAGAGAGCAGGAATGATATGACCTTCAGGATGTTATCATAAATGCTGCGTCCTTCTTCGACCGACGTTACTATGGTTGCAAAATTATCGTCGGCCAACACTACATCTGCCGATTCCTTGCTCACGTCGGTGCCCGTAATGCCCATCGCGACACCTATGTCAGCCAGTTTGAGCGCCGGAGCATCGTTCACCCCGTCGCCGGTCATAGCAACAATCTTTCCGTTAGTCTGAAACGCTTTGACAATACGCACTTTATGCTCCGGCGCTACGCGTGCGTAAACCGAAATTCGATCCACCGCTACCAGTAGTTGCTCGTCGGTCATTTTCGCGAGTTCAACGCCGGTTATTGCCTCATCGCCCTCTCGCATAATCCCAAGTGTACGTGCAATTGCCACGGCAGTGATTTTGTGGTCACCCGTTATCATCACCGGCTTGATGCCTGCCTCTCTGCAAGTCGCCACGGCCACCCGAACTTCATCACGCGGAGGGTCGATCATTCCAAGCAATCCGACAAAAACAAGATTTCGCTCAAGGGTCTCAGTGGAAACCCTCGTCGGCACGGCGTCGATCTCATCCATACCAACAGCCAAAACGCGCAACGCATCCTCGGCCATCGATACATTCACGCGGCGAATCTCGTCACGGTCGGCCTCAGTTAGATCACGGGCAGTGCCATTACACAGGATACGGGTACAACGGGCCAGCAACTCGTCCGTACCGCCCTTGACAGCTATCAAGTGAGGCTTCCCAGGCTGAGAGTGCAGCGTAGACATCATCTTGCGCTCCGAGTCGAACGGCACTTCGGCCACCCGCGGCATACGCCCCTCCAGCGCCTCTTTACTCATCCCATATTTCA
Organism: Alistipes sp. UBA934; assembly: GCA_002293535.1. Lineage (GTDB taxonomy): Bacteria > Bacteroidota > Bacteroidia > Bacteroidales > Rikenellaceae > UBA940. The sequence goes on from DBDK01000008.1 coordinate 237,413, forward strand.
ATCCCAAGTCCAGCATCGCAATTTCGGTAGGATCGCCCACTACTTCACGCGTCACACCTGAGCCAGAAACTCGCGCATCGTTGGCCAAAATAGAATAGGTCGCCAATGGCTCGAACTCACTAAAATCCTCCACAGAAAGCGTCCCGACATCCTGTGGGTCGGCAGCGCCCGCCATCCAAACCTTCACGACGGTCATTCGGTTGCGTGTCAGCGTACCGGTTTTGTCGGAACATATAACCTGCGTGCTGCCGAGCGTTTCCACCGAAGGCAGGCGCCGCACGATCGCATTTTTCTTCACAAGTCGTTGAACACCAACGGCTAACACGACCGTAGCCACAGCAGGCAGACCTTCCGGGATAGCCGCCACGGCCAACGAAACAGCCGTCATAAACATCTCCAACCACTCTTTGCCATACAAAACGCCAACGGCAAATATCACAATGCAAATGATCAGCGCCGCGATAGCCAGCGTGCGACCCAACTTGTCTAACTTCTCTTGCAGCGGAGTTTTGGTGTTTGGAACACTTTGGATCATCGAGGCGATGCGCCCCACCTCGGAGTTCATACCGGTGGCTACAACGATCCCACGACCGCGACCATAACTAACCGATGTCGAACCAAACGCCATATCGAGCCTGTCACCCAGCGGCACCTCGCCGTAGATTACCTCGATCGACTTTTCCACCGGCACACTCTCGCCCGTGAGTGCCGCCTCCTCTATCTTAAGATTCGCAGCCTCCGTAAGGCGCAGATCCGCCGGTACCGCATCGCCCGTTTCCAGCACCACAACATCTCCCGGCACCAACTCGCGCGAAGACACAACCAAAACCCGCCCACCGCGTACAACTTTACAATGGGGCGAGGCTAGTTTCTCCAGCGCCTCCAGTGCCTTCTCGGCCTTAGCCTCCTGTGCAGTACCTATTATAGCATTAATCAGAACGATGGCCAGAATAATGATCGCATCCGTAAAACCCTCGTTATGCAGATAACCGATAACACCAGACACTCCGGCAGCCACGATCAGCACGATGATCATAAAACTTTTGAACTGCGACAGGAATTTCCCAATCAAAGATGAGTGCTTCGCCCTGGTAAATTCGTTCCAACCGCTCTCACCACGCCGACGTTCCACGTCTTCAATGGAAAGCCCCTGCAATGGATCCACGCTTAGTTGCTCAGCTGTCTGTGCAACTGTCAAATTATAGTAATTTTTGTTCATAGATTTTTGGTCTGTTATTTGTACTACAGCAACTCACAAACCAAAAATACACTTTAATTAATAATAAAGCTAAACGATTATGAAAAAAATTTTACTTTTTACCATTGCAAGCGTTATAGCATTGATAGCAACCACCTCTTGTATTAAGAACGACGATCCTGATCCGGAGCCCACCTACTACACAGTACTCTTCGACACTCAGGGTGGCTCCGCCGTCAAATCGGAACAGGTCTTAGCCGGTGGACACGCAACCCGTCCCCCCGCCAACCCTACAAAACTGGGCTATCTGTTTGCCAACTGGTACAGGGACAGAGCGGGAACCGTTCTGTGGGACTTTGCCAACGACGTGGTTAATTCCAATGTGACGATCCACGCTAAATGGAACCTCGATGACGATGGAGAGTTGGCCGGTTTGTTGAGCGAACTCGAAAACGGCATTGCAGTTGGCGATGCTCTAAGTATGTATGATTACACTACCGCTTCGTGGGATCCGTTTGCCGATGCCCTTGCAGAAGCAAAGACTGTTTTTGCCGACGGAAACTCTACTGCTGCCGATGTGCAGGAAGCCATAGACAAATTGCAAGATGCATACGACAAGCTCGTTCCCATCAAGTCGAGTGGTGGAACAAGCTCTAAAAACGCTCTTGAAGCAGCCATTACTGTTGCCGAAGCCCTTCCTTCTTATGCATACACCAGCGCTTCGTGGATGGCTTTGGAGGAAGCGCTCGCTGCCGCCGAAGGTGTCGATGCAAACCCTAACGCAACCCAAGCTGACGTTGATAATGCTCTGGAAGCACTCAATCAAGCAGTGGAAGGCCTCGTGCCGAACTCCTCCGGTGGTGGCACTGGAGGCGGGACGACCCCTCCTGACAAGGCTCAGTTAAATGCACGCATCTCTGCAGCAGGAGCCTATGTCGAAGCAGACTACACTGCCGCATCGTGGATGAATTTTGAAACCGCCCTCGCCGCCGCCCAAAAAATATCAGTAGATCCGACAGCTTCTCAAGCCGAGATCAATGCAGCACTCGGTAATCTGAACAAAGCTATTGCGGGATTGGATCACGTCACTATCAGTGATCCTGGCACCGATCCCAATGTGGACAGAAGCGCCCTCGGATCATTTATTACGGATTCTGACAAACTCGTTCAAAACGACTATACTACCGACAGCTGGGCTACTTTCGCGCAGGCTCTCAACGCCGCTAAACAAGTATATAATAACACCAATTCTACTCAGACTCAAGTAGATGACGCTTATGCAACACTTCAAACTGCCGTCAATGATTTGGTTCACGCTCAGGATTCGGGCTTGGTTCGCGATCTAATCAATCAGCTTACCTCTTTGGTTAATTCGCTACCCAGCGCCAGTATGATCAAGAGCAATCCGTTGCTCGTTGCCACCACGATTCCCGTTGCGATTCTGGCCGATACGGTTCGCGACCAACTCAATCCGCTACTGGGCGGCGTGGACAACACCGTTGTAGACGGACTTAACAGAACTCTCGATGGAATACTTCAAGCGTTGGGTCTCACAAGTTTGATCTAACTACATATTCTATTTATACAGCATCGGCGGGCTCATTGCTTGCCGATGTTTTTTTATTACCTTTGTGCTTAATATGACAGCGCTTTTCGGTGATATTATTTTCGGGCCGGTAAGGAGTCGGCGATTGGGTATTTCGTTGGGAGTAAATTTGTTACCGGTAGTAAGTAAGCTTTGTAATTTCAACTGTATCTATTGCGAATGCGGATGGAATTCTGCTTTTCCCGCCTCTCGCTCCTTTAATTCCCGTTCCGAAGTCCGGCAACTTTTGGGCGAGCGGCTCCACGAAATGGCTGCTGCAGGAGAATGTCCCGACGTTATAACCTTCGCAGGCAATGGAGAGCCTACTACACATCCTGATTTTGAGGCGATTATCGACGACACTATTACCCTGCGCGACGAGATTTGTCCCTCGGCGAAAGTGTCGGTGCTCAGTAATGCTACAATGATCTCGCGTCCTGAAGTTTTTCGCGCACTTAACCGCGTGGATAATAATATTTTGAAGCTCGATTCGGTGTTCGACGACACGGTGCGCATATTGAATGATCCTGCCTCGCCGGCGTTTTCAGTCGCATCGGTCATTGAGGGAATGCGGAAATTCGAGGGTCGGCTCATAGTTCAAACAATGTTTTTACGCGGTGAATATGCTGGCCATAAGATAGATAACACTACCGAAAAAGAAGTCTCGGCGTGGCTTTCTGCGCTGGCTGAAGTGCGGCCCGAAAAGGTGATGATCTACACGATCGACCGCGACACACCTGCCGAAAATCTGCAAAAAATACCTGCCGACGAGCTACAAGCTATAGCCGCAAGAGTCGAAGCATTCGGTATTCCTGTTTCTGTATCTGTTTAAAAATCAAATAACTATGACTCAAACAAAATCTCTCTCCCTGCTCGGTGCCCTGCTGGTGATTCTGCTCGCCTCCTGTACCCAGAATTCCCAAAAGTGGACTTCGATGATGCCCGACGCCGATTTTTCGAACTGGCGCGTGATCAATGACAAACCCGACGCCGCTGCCACCAAAGACGAGATCGTCATTTCCGGCAACAAAGTGATGATTTGGGGCCCATCGGACGAAGCTCAGCCGCTGCCACTGGTTCGTAATTTCGTACTCTCGGCGCAAGTTTTCGTGGAACCCGAAACAGCTTCGTCGCTCTGGTTTCATCACGGCGAACAATATGGCTATGAGGTAATTATAGGTCCTAAGCGACTCGACGACAGCCACCAAACAACAGGCAGTCTGAACAATGTTCGCAACGTTTTCAAAAGTTCGGCACCGAATGGCGAGTGGTTCGACCTCGAAGTGGCTGTTCGCGGAAAACAAATTACCGTTAATATCAATAATATACCTGTTGTCGATTATGTCGAACCCACCGAACCTTATCGCATCTCCAAGGACATAGGGTGGCTTAGTGCAGGCACTTTTGTGATCGATTCCTGGGCCGGTACGACCCGTTTTCGCGATATGAAATTACAGCAACTACCTGACGAACTGTCTCCCACCCAAGCTGGCCGAACCGACGCAATCGACGAGCGCACCGACCGTGTTATTCGCTTGCAACAAGCTGGTTTTCCGGTGATCGACTTCCACGTCCACCTCAAAGGCTGGAACAAAGAGCAGGCACTGGAAAATTCGCGCCGAGTGGGGATTTTCTACGGTATCGCGCCCAACTGTGGAATCGGTTTTCCGCTCACCTCCGACGCTGACATTGACAAATTCTTGGATACAACTCGCAACATATCAGCGTTTTTAGCTATGCAAGGCGAAGGTCGCGAATGGCCTATGACTTTCTCGGTCGCTTCGCGCGAAAAGTTCGATTATGTATTCACCGACGCGCTCACCTTCACCGACCACAAGAATCGCCGGGTACGCTTATGGATTGATGATGAGGTGATTATAGACATTCCGCAGGAGCAATATATGGACCTGATCGTCGAAAAAACTGTCGAGGTGATCCGTGACGAGCCGATCGACATTTTTGTCAATCCGTTCTTTCTACCCACCGCGATGATGGCGAATTACGATACTTTTTGGACAGACGAACGAATTGCCAAGGTCATACAAACGCTTGTAGATAAAGGAGTTGCGCTTGAGATAAATGCACGCTATCGAATACCAAACGCCCGCACGATCAAGGCAGCAATGGAGGCCGGCGTGCCCCTCGCATTTGGCACCAACAACGCCGACCCGAACCTCGGTACGCTCGAATATTGTTTCGAGATGATGGATGAGTGCGGAATCAGAGCCGAAAATATGTATTTCCCCAACCTCGATCGCCGATGAGAAGTTTCGCAAGCGACAATAATGCGAGTGTGCATCCGCTTGTTATGCAGGCAGTTACATATGCCAATAAGGATCACGCAGTGGGTTACGGAGCCGACGAATTCACGGCTGCAGCAACGACTCTTTTCAAGCGCGAATTCGGGCCGGAGGCAGAACCTTTCCTGGTTTTCAACGGCACGGGAGCCAATTCGATCGCCTTGCAAGCCATCACACGACCCTACAACAGTATAGTAAGTGCCTCGACAGCACATATTTACGTGGACGAATGCGGAGCTCCTGTCAAAATGACCGGATGTCAAATCACGCCGATTGAAACTCCAGACGGGAAGCTGACACCGCAAATGATTGAGCCTCACCTGCATACACTCGGCATCGAGCACCATTCACAGCCCGGAGCAGTCTATATTTCACAAACCACGGAGCTGGGAACGGTATATACAATCGACGAGGTGAAGGCGCTCGCCGACTTTGTACATAGCCACGGAATGCGATTTCATATGGACGGCGCACGGCTCTCAAATGCCTGTGCAGCAGCCGGTTGTACATTACGCGAAATGACGAGTGATGCCGGGGTGGACATCCTCAGTTTCGGAGGCACCAAGAACGGGATGATGATGGGTGAAGCCGTGGTGGCGCTTCGGGCAGATATTGCCGACGAGCTGAAATATATTCGCAAGCAGTCGGCACAATTGGCCTCGAAGATGCGTTACCTCGCTACGCAGTGGGTGCCCTATTTTGATGGTTTATGGCTTGATAACGCGCTGCACGCAAACAATATGGCGACACGATTGGCCGAAATTCTTGCGCGTATTCCCGGAGTCAAATTCACCCAAAAGGTCGAGAGTAACCAGATTTTTTGCATCCTACCCGCCGAAGTTTTGGCGCGCCTGCGTAAGCACTATTTTTTCTATATGTGGAACGAGGCGGCCGGCGAAGCGCGTTTCGTAACCAGCTGGGACACAACGACCGAAGACCTCGACGCCTTTTCTCAGATATTGTCGCTGTAAACCACTCGCGGTAGGTCGTGCATATTGTAACACGAAGCCATCGAAGCACCGTAAGCACCTGCAGATTTGATGGTTACAAGATCACCGCGCCGAAGTTCGGGCAAAAGACGATCGGTCGCAAAAATGTCCGCAGACTCGCACACTGTGCCTGCTATTATATAAGGTATGCGCGATGAACCGGGGCGGGCGTCCAGATTCTCGATCTCGTGATAGGCTTCATAAAGCGCCGGACGGATCAACTCGGACATACTGCCGTCGATGATGACCACCTGAGCGCCAGCCGAATTGATCTTATTGAACAAAACCCGCGAGATCAACTCGCCACACTGGGCTACCATCGCACGACCGAGCTCAAAATGAGTCTCTACTCCACTGACTTTCAAATTATTACGGAACGCATCGAAATACGCCTTGAAATCGGGCATCGATTCGGTTTCGGGGCTATTATAATTGACCCCCAAGCCGCCTCCCATATTGAGATAAGTGAGCGGAAAACCCTTCTCGACGAACCATTCGACCAGCGAATTGACGCGACGGCAAAACAACTCGAACACGTGCATATCGGTGATTTGCGATCCGATATGAAAGTGAAGTCCCTGAAAATCAAGGTTTTTATACGTTGCCAGATCCTCCGCCACCTGGTCTATCTCGCGATAAGAAATTCCGAACTTGCTGTCCGCCTGACCTGTAGAAATATGACGGTGGGTTTGCGGATCGACGTCGGGATTGATGCGCAGAGCAACGCGAGCTCGTTTGCCCATTTCGCCGGCTAACTCATTTATTATCTGCAGCTCTTGTAGCGATTCGCAGTTGAACGCACGGATGTCTTCGCTGATTCCGAGACGAATTTCGGTGTCACTCTTACCCACTCCGGCGTAAACAATGCTATCGGCCGGAAAACCGAGTCGGCGAATAAGGCGTAACTCGTTGCCACTCACGCAATCGATGCCGAATCCGCGAGCCAGAACGGCCTTTAAAATCCGCTCGTCGTTGTTGGCTTTGATTGCGTAATGGATCTTATAGCCATCGCGATCTGCCTCGTTTTTGATAGCGTCAAGAGTGGCGCCAAGTAGCTGCATATCATATAGATAGAACGGAGTCGGAATGCCGCGCAACTGCTCTTTTATAGTTCTTGATAACATTGTCTATGTTTGTTTTGGTGTGCAAAAATATGTTGTTCTGTTTGTTTTTTTGACATTTTATTTGTTTTTTTGCAACAAACCCGCAAGATGTTAAAATGCTAACGATTCCGATTGTTGTCGAAGAGGTGATCAAAAAGAAGCCTTTTCTGGAGGGTGCGCTGATAGAGGGGCTGATAAATCTGTCGGCGCTGGCGCGGCAGCTCAAACCCGAAATCGAGGGAAAACTCGGTAAGCCGGTCAATGAAAGTGCTGTCATAATGGCTCTAAACAGGCTTGTACCGCGCCTGCAACTCACTTCGACGATGAAATTCAGGCGCATAATTTCCGGCGTGGGTGACATAATCGTGCGCTCGAACCTTACCGATTTTACCTATAATAACACATCCACGCTCTACGGGCGACAAGAGGAGCTGTTGCGCGAAATTCACTCCGCAACTACCGCACAGGACATTCTGTGCACGTTTTCGCAAGGAATTTACGAGACCACGCTGGTCGTTTCGAGCTCGCTGGAGGAGATCGTGGAGCGGGTTTTCAGCAACGAAATGCTGGTTCTGAAGCGCTCGAATCTTTCGTCGATAACTGTAAAACTACCGCCCGAAAACACAGCTGTTCCGGGAGTTTACTACTACATTTTCAAGGAGTTAGCTTGGGACAACATAAACATCGCCGAGGTGATCTCGACCAGCAACGAATTCACCGTGGTTGTGAGCGACGCCGACATCCACCGGGCATTTACGATACTAATGCAAGCAAAAAAAATATAGCTATTATGAAAGACAAATTATTGAAAATTAGGGATTTGATTGCCGAATGGACAGCGCAGGGAGGTGCCGATACGCTGGAAAGAGACTTAGCTTTGGAATTACTGCGCGAAGTATATGCAGAGATCAAGTTTGGACAGTCGGCCAGTGTTCAGCCTCAGCAAGAGCCCGTTACAAAGGAGACCGAGCCGACATTAGATGCGGCCGAAGTCGAGAACGAGACGTGTGAGTTTGTTGCGACAGAGACAGAGGCAGAGGCAGAACCGATACAAGAACCTGAAATCACACAAGAACAAGTTATAATGCCCAAGCCGGTTGCTCCGGAAATTATAAAATCGCTCTATGGCGAGGGCTATAGCGGTACTTTGGGCGAATCATTGGGAGCAGGAAGGAAAACCCTCGCCGATATGCTGGAGAAAAAAGACATATAACTGTATGTCAAAACTTTACATCGTTCCAACTCCCATCGGAAACCTTGAAGACATCTCCCTCAGGGCACTTCGCGTGTTGCGTGAGGCGGATATGATTTTGGCCGAAGACACGCGCACAACAGCAGTTTTGCTTCATCATTTCGACATCACGACCCCAATGCGCTCACACCACAAATTCAATGAACACGCTACAGCCCAGCGCGTTGCAGAGGAGGTTTTGGGTGGACAAACGATAGCTCTGGTGAGCGATGCCGGCACACCGGGAATTTCCGATCCGGGTTTTTTGCTCGTTAGAACGTGTTTGGAAGTTGGAGTCGAAGTGGAGTCATTACCAGGTGCAACTGCCTTTGTGCCAGCACTTTTACAAAGTGGTTTTCCTTGTGATCGATTCTGTTTCGAGGGATTCTTGCCGCAAAAAAAGGGACGTACCTCACGTCTTGCAGTCCTTGCGGACGAGCCGAGGACTATGATTTTCTACGAGTCGCCGTTCCGGATAGTGCGCCTGTTGGAGCAACTGGCCGAGCTACTTGGGGGCGAAAGGGAGGTTTCCGTCTCGCGCGAATTGACAAAAAAATTCGAGGAAACACGACGCGGAACGGTTGCCGAAGTATTGGAGCATTTTCGCCAGCACATACCAAAGGGAGAATTCGTTGTAATTGTCAAGGGCTATGTTAAATAAATTGGGGTATTGGGCGGTTTATGGTGCGTGTTGGTTGGTCGGGCTACTTCCACATTGGATACTGTATTACCTTGTGGCTGAGGCAATTTACTTTATATTATATCGCATCGTGCGGTACCGATTGAGAGTTGTTCGAGAAAACCTGGCCAATTCGTTTCCTGAAAAAAATGCCCGCGAACTTCGCAGAATCGAACGCGGATTTTACCATAATCTGGCCGAATACTTCATCGATGCCGTGGATCTTGCCAGCATCACCAGTAAAGGAATGTTGCGTCGAGCAGTGTGGCCACAGGAAAATCGCGATGAAGTCAATCGCCTGACTAATAATCAAAATTGGATCGCACTGATGGCCCACTACGGCAGTTGGGAGTTAATGAGCGCTTTCGGGCTCTACCCTGATGCACCGACGATGGCCTCGGCATATAGGCCGCTCCACAGCAAAGTTTTCGATCGCTACTATTACCGGATCCGCAACCGGTTGCCTAAACTTAACTCGGTGGCTATGAACGAAATACTGAGGTTTTACGTAGCTCATCGTGACGGACTGGATGGTTATCCGATAAGTCTGGTTTTGGTGAGTGACCAAAATGCCCCGATTGACGCTCAAAGTGAGTGGGTGAAGTTTTTGAACCACCCCACGGTATTTTTTCACGGAGGCGAAAAAATTGCACGAAAATTCTCAATACCAGTATTTTATATGCACGTTCGCAAGACCGGACGCGGACGCTGGGAGCAAACTTTCGAGTTGATTTGGGATGGCATATCACCCACCGCCGACCACGAAATCACCCGCCGATATGCGCAATTGCTTGAGGAGGAGATTCGCCGTGTGCCGGAATTGTGGTTGTGGAGTCACAGGCGCTGGAAACAGAGGATCAAGGGAGAAGCGGCAAAGCAGTATAATAAGAAGTATGGCACCGACTACTAAAGTAGTGATACTCAACTGGAATGGAGCTGAAATGTTGCAGCGGTTCCTGCCGTCTGTCGTTACAAACACGCCGCCGCAGATCGAAGTAATCGTGGCGGATAATGGTTCAACCGACAATTCGCGCGAGCTACTTAGGTGTGATTTTCCTGATGTGAAAGTGATTTGTTTGGATAAAAACTACGGATTTGCCGAGGGTTACAACCGCGCATTGAAGCAAATCGAAGCCGACTATTATGTTCTGCTAAACTCAGATGTGGAAACGCCGGCGGGCTGGATCGAGCCTCTTATAAGGACACTCGATGAGCGGGATGACGTTGTGGCTGTGGCACCCAAATTATTATCTGTCAGTGATCGACAAATGTTTGAATATGCCGGAGCGAGTGGCGGATTCATTGACGCGGTGGGCTATCCGTTCTGTCGCGGAAGGATACTCGACAGTGTCGAACGTGACGCGGGACAGTACGACGACGCGCGCGAAGTTATGTGGGCGACGGGCGCTTGTCTTGCCTGCCGGGCTTCCAATTTTTGGAAAGTAGGCGGATTGGATGGCTCGTTTTTTGCCCATCAGGAGGAGATAGATTTGTGTTGGCGACTGCAATTGGCCGGGCAAAAAGTTATGGTCGAGCCGCGAAGTGTGGTCTATCACCTTGGCGCCGGAACTCTCCCACCCTCGACACAAAAACTCTATTTCAATTACCGCAATAACCTTGCGATGTTATACAAGGACCTGACTACAAGTCAATTGTTGTGGGTACTGCCAACACGCTTCGTAATGAACGCGGGTTCGTCGATCGTCTATTTGCTGCGCGGTGAGGTGAAAAACTTTGCGACTGTATGGCACGCTTACAAGGATTTTTGGGCGATGCGAAACGGCAATTTTTCCAGCGAATGGCCGAGCCTGAAAGAGAAGCGGCGGCAAATTCAGGCAACTCGGATTGGTCGGCCGAGCGGAATCTATCGCGGCTGGATTGTGCTCGATTATCTGTTCGGGCGGAGGCAATTCGACCGGTTAAAGGGAATGCGCTGAAGCCGCCAGGTAGCCTTCTGCTGCTTCCATAGCGGAGTAAAACTCTGAGCCAAAGCGCCTTACGATTGCTTCGCGAAGCATCTTATAGACAGGAACACCTTTCGTGCGGCCCAATTGACGGGCACCCTCGCAAACACCCCAACGGTGATAATTCAACCCCATCGAACCATCGCTAAAGTGCACGACACGGATAGGATAGAGGTGACAGGAGATCGGTTTTTGGAACGTTGTGAGTCCCTGTTGCCACGCCTTTTCGATGGCACAAAGCGTCGTGCCGTTTTCATTATATGAATATGCGCATTCGGCGTTGCCAACGAGTGGAGTAACCAGATCACCATCCGAGTCTGTCACAGCAAATCCCTGCTTTTCAACGGCCTGTATGCCGGCAGAGGTCATAAACCGACGGTAGACAGGCCACTCGACTGCTAAAACGGCAGGTTCGTCGGTTTCAAGTGGCGCACCGGCATTCCCCTCCACGCAACATATCCCACGACAAGCAGTCAGGTCGCACAAGAAGCGCTCGGTGAGCAGGTCGGTGCTTACGATTTTATTGTCGATTTCGATCACGGATTCATCAGATCTGTATTGCGGAAATTCTGAATCTCGTCGATAAGATGCAGATATCCAGCGGCTTCAGCATTCATAGGGGCAAGTTCCAAGACACGCTTGAAGTCGTTAGCCGCGGCGCCGAAATCGCAGGCACGATAACGGTCACGCCCCGAAGCCAGCAGTGCCCGAATCTCTGTCGAGGATACATCCATCTGTGGCGCGCCCTCCAAAATAGTCGTACCGACAGAAAACTTCGAAACATCATCACCCGGACGCGGATAGACGAAAATCGGAAAATGGCCAAGGATTTGGTCGGCTTCCTTCCAATCGGTGAGGTTTTCGGCGTTGTCGCCACCCACGAGGAGCGAAAATTCGGCATCGGGAAACTTCGACTGCAAAAACCGCAGAGTATCAATAGTATATGAGGGCGTGGGAAGGGTCATCTCGACTGCCGAAGCAACAATTTGGTCGGGAAATTTGGACACACGTGCCGCCTGCTCCGCCATCTCGAAGCGCTCAAGTTCGCCAGCAAGTTCGTCAGAGTCCTTAAAAGGATTATGTGGAGAAACCACAAGCGCAACAATATCAGCAAGTCCCTGAGAAATAGCATATTCGGCAATAGCGATGTGGGCACGATGGATAGGGTTGAACGATCCGAAATACAGCATTATTTTTCGGGCGATGAAGGGAGCAATGAGCGACGAAATCTCGGCAACAGCCCTCTCAACCTGGTCATTCACAACGATATGATCGAACTCCGAAGCGCGCTTCATTTCGCATTCGGCCTTGGCGATGCGACGCTCGATGCTTTCGGGGCTATCGGTGCCACGACCCTCCAAGCGACGACGGAGCTCCTCGACAGAGGGCGCCTCGATGAAAAACGACAACGCAGAATCTCCGAAAATCTGCTTAAGTCGCAAACCGCCAACTACATCGACATCGAATACACACACATTATCACGTGTCCAGATCGCCTCCAATTCGGAGCGCAGCGTACCATAACAGGTGCCCGGATATACTTCCTCCCACTCAACGAATTTGTCCTGCTCGACCAAACGACGGAACTCATTCGGCGACACGAAATGGTAGTCGTGACCATTGAGTTCAGTGCCACGAGGGGGACGCGAAGTAGCTGATACAGAGAATTCAAGTCGTGGGAAACGCGACATTAGCTCCCGCACGATCGTCGTTTTGCCAGAGCCAGACGGTGCCGAAAATATAAGTAGCTTACCAGCCATTATAATATATTGAGCAACTGCTCTTTTATTTTTTCGAGCTCGTCCTTCATCTGAACCACAATGCGCTGAATATCAGCATCATTGGCCTTAGATCCCAGAGTATTGATCTCACGGCCCATTTCCTGAGCTATGAATCCGAGTTTGCGACCGGCATCTTCATCGTCGGATGCTGTCTGGCGAAAATAGTCGCAGTGCTTGGCCAGACGAACTTTCTCCTCGGTGATATCCAACTTTTCGACCCAAAAAACCAACTCCTGTTCCAGGCGGTTGGAATCGGCAGCAACCCCAAGGGACGAGATATGATCCATAATGCGCTGACGGACAACGCCAACGCGAGCTTTCTCAAACGGCGAAACAGAAACCAAAAGTTCCTCTATGGCGGCGACGTGACCCAAAATATCGGCAAGCAACACGGCACCTTCCTCAACACGAAAACCATCGAAATCAGAGAGTGCCGAGGCAAGTGCAGAGGTGAGCGCATCAACCTCCGACTCAGAAACATCGGCAGACTCGCAGGTTAGCACTTCGGGCAGCCGCAGGATGGCTGGAATCAGCGCCACCTGATCGGAATAATCGAGGCTCGTAAGCTTGGCCGCCTGGCGAATCTGGCAAAAATAATCGGCAAAAACCTCTTGGTTTATAGTCGCTGCAGTCGAGCCGTCACTCTGCTCCACAGACACATACACATCTGCCTTGCCGCGAACCACAGTGCGTGCAGCCTGCCCACGAAGTTCATATTCGGCCGAACGAAACCCCAAAGGCATCTTCACATTGAGATCCAACTGCTTACCGTTGAGCGAACGCACCTCCACCCGAATGGTTTTTGTGCCGACCGTGGCCTCGCCCCTGCCGTAGCCTGTCATTGATTTTATCATAGCACAAAAGTAAAAATTTTTGTTATCTTTGCGTGACAAAACATCCCACGAATATGAAAAAACACAATTTTAATGCCGGCCCTTGCGTGTTGCCCCGCGAGGCTGTGGAGGCTGCGATAGAGGCAATTCGTGATTTTGACGGTACCGGCATCGGTCTGCTGGAAATTTCGCACCGCACCCCCGGCTGGGAGCGCGTGATGGCCGAAACCGAAGCTCTTTGGCGCGACCTGCTGAATATTCCCGACGACTATGCCGTGCTGTTCCCTGGCGGCGGCGCTTCGACCCAGTTCTTTGAAGTTCCTGCTAACCTGATGAAAACCAAGGCTGCCTATCTTCAGACGGGTGTGTGGGCAAAGAAAGCGATCAAGGAAGCGAGGTTTTTCGGTGACGTGGAAGTCGTGGCATCTTCGGAGGACAAAAACTACACCTATATCCCTAAAAACTATACCATACCGACCGACGCGGATTACTTCCACATAACGACCAACAATACGATCTACGGCACTGAGATTCACGAAGATATCTCATCTCCTGTGACGCTCGTCGCCGATATGTCGTCCGATATTATGTCGCGTCCGGTGGATGTTCGCAAATACGGTCTCATCTATGGCGGCGCTCAGAAAAACGTGGGCCCCGCCGGCGTAACTTTCGTGATCGTGCGCCGCGACCTGCTGGGAAGCTCCGAGCGCAAACTGCCTACAATGGTGAACTATAGCACTTTTATCGGTGCCGAACCGCGAGACAACTCGATGTTCAACACGCCTCCTGTGTTCGCAATATATGTTATGTATCAGACGCTTAAATGGGTCAAAGCTCAGGGCGGCGTCGAGGCGATGCAGAAACTGAATAAAGATAAGGCCGACCTGCTTTATGCCGAAATCGACCGCAATCCCCTGTTCGTTGGGACTGCCGTGAAGGAAGACCGCTCGTTGATGAACGTCTGTTTCGTTATGGCTCCTGGCCACGAAGACAAGGAGACTGCGTTTATGACCTTCGCTAAGGAGCGCGGGATGGTCGGCATCAAGGGACACCGCTCGGTGGGTGGTTTTCGCGCCTCGATCTACAACGCCTGCCCGCTGGAGAGCGTAGAAGCATTAGTTAAATGTATGAGAGACTTTGAGAAGCAATGAAAATTCTGTTGGCAACTGAAAAACCGTTTGCTGCCGAGGCAGTGAGCGGAATCAAGAAAATATTAGAAGGCGCAGGGCACGAGGTGGCGTTGCTGGAAAAATATAGCGATGTGGCCCAACTACTTGCTGCTGTGGCGGATGTCGAGGCAATGATCATTCGCAGTGATAAGGTCACGGCCGAGGTCGTTGCAGCAGCGCCCAAATTAAAGATCGTTGTGAGAGCGGGAGCGGGATATGACAATGTGGACTTGGCAGCCTGCACCCGACGTGGAATCGTGGTAATGAATACTCCCGGTCAAAACTCAAACGCCGTAGCAGAACTGGCCTTAGGGTTGATGATCTTTATGGCGCGCGGACAGTTTACGCCAGGAACAGGCAGCGAGCTGAAAGGCAAAACTTTAGGCATTCACGCCTACGGTAATGTCGGGCGTTTGGTTGCGTTGCTGGGCAAGGGTTTCGGAATGCACGTCGTGGCATTCGATCCATTCGTAAGTCCTGCCGCGATGGATGTCGATGGGGTCGAACGGGTAAAGACCATCGAGGCATTGTACAGTCGCTCGAACTACCTCTCGCTACACATTCCCGCTACAACGGAGACGAAAGGCAGTATCGGTTACGACCTGCTTGCTTCTATGCCCAACGGTGGAACTCTGGTGAACACTGCACGCAAGGAAGTAATTGACGAACAGGGACTTGCAAAAGCTCTCGAAGAACGTGCCGACCTTAAGTACGCCACCGATATTGCTCCTGACGCGTCATTCGAGCAATTTGGCAAGCGCTTTTTCGCCACATCTAAAAAAATGGGCGCCGAGACCGCCGAAGCTAACATCAACGCGGGCCTCGCAGCAGCACACCAAATCGCCGATTTCTTCGCAACAGGCAACACTAAATTTCAGGTAAATAAATGAATATAAGACCATTTCGCGGGGTTCGTCCCCCACGCCAGTTTGCAAAAGAGGTGGCCGCGCGGCCTTATGATGTATTGAATTCGACGGAGGCGCGCGAGGAGGCAGGCGAAAAATCGCTGCTACACATCACTAAGCCCGAAATCGACCTGGCACCAGGAACCGACGAGCATTCCGAAGCCGTTTATGAGCGCGCGGTGGCGAATTACAAAGCGTGGAAAGAGCACGGCTGGCTCGTACAAGACTCCGAACCTCACTACTATATCTACGCTCAAACGATGGATGGGCGCACACAATACGGCCTTGTGGCCGGAGCGAGTGTCGAGGATTATTTGACCGGCAAGATCAAAAAGCACGAGCTCACGCGACGCGATAAGGAGGAGGACAGAATGATCCACGTCCGCCGCCAGAGTGCCAACATTGAGCCTGTGTTTTTCGCCTACCCGGCTAATAGTGAGATGGATAAAATCGTTTCGCAGATCGTAGCAGCCGAACCGGAATACGATTTTGTAGCGGACGGCGACGGATTCGGTCACAAGTTCTGGGTGGTGTCGGACAAAGCGGCGATAGAGCGGATCACACGGATCTTCGAGGCTATTCCGGCATTGTATGTCGCTGATGGTCATCATCGTACGGCTGCAGCCGCCCTTGTAGGACAGGAACGTGCAGCTGCTAATCCTAACCATACCGGCAACGAGGAGTACAACTTCTTTTTGGCGGTGCTGTTTCCGGACGACCAGCTCAAAATCATCGACTATAATCGCGTAGTGCGTGACCTCAACGGACTGACTCCGAACGAATTACTGGAGGCGCTCAGGAAAGATTTCACGGTGGAAGAGGCTGCCTCAGGCACTACTTCGGGCACGGGCTCCCCCATTCCGCATAAACCGACCGGCCTACACAACTTCGGGATGTATCTCGGCGGCAAGTGGTACAGCCTGACCGCACGAAAGGGAACCTACAACGACTCCGACCCGATCGGAGTGCTCGACGTGACGCTGCTATCGCAGCTTGTGCTGGACAAAATACTTGGTATCAAAGACTTACGCACAGACAAACGAATAGACTTCGTGGGTGGAATTCGTGGCTTAGGCGAATTGGCAAAACGTGTCGATAGCGGCGAAATGGCTGTGGCTTTCGCACTCTACCCTGTGAGTATGAAACAGTTGATCGACATTGCCGACACTGGAAACATTATGCCTCCTAAGACAACATGGTTCGAGCCGAAACTGCGTTCGGGCCTCGTAATTCACGAATTCTAAGCCGCTTTGACAGCGAACGAATCACCGACCGAGCGCCGACCCTCGCCGCAGGCGGTAGAGGCATCACGCGAGGGAAGTAATTTTTGATAAGCAAAAAGGTGATGGATCACTTTGAAAAACATCATCGTGAAACGCACGCGGAAAGTGCGCTGGATGTCACACAAGGGGTTGAACAACAGCCCATTGTAAATCCACATTTTGTGCGACGCCATAGACCGGAATTCACCACGGAACAGTTCGTTAAAAGAATTTTGGAAGGTGACATCGCAGTGCTTTCGCAGGCAATAACGCTGGTGGAGAGCAACAATCCGGCACATTACGCTCAGGCTCAGGAGATCATAGAGCGCTGTCTGCCGTACGCCGGAAAATCGGTTCGCATCGGAATCACAGGCGTTCCTGGTGCTGGAAAATCGACTTTCATAGAGGCAATCGGCGGAATGGTCGCGGCGCAAAACCACAAACTCGCAGTGCTTGCAATCGACCCTTCGTCGGAACGTAGCGGCGGCTCGATCCTGGGCGACAAAACCCGAATGGAGAGCATCTCTACTAACCCTAAAATCTTCATAAGGCCTTCTCCTTCAGCCGGTTCGCTGGGCGGTGTGGCACGCAAGACTCGTGAGACGGTGGTGCTATGTGAGGCCGCGGGTTATGACATCGTGTTCGTCGAAACCGTAGGTGTGGGCCAAAGTGAAACCGCCGTGCACTCGATGGTGGATATGTTTATGTTGCTGCAGATTGCAGGTGCGGGCGACGAACTTCAGGGCATCAAGCGCGGTATTATGGAGATGGCAGATGCGGTGGTGATCACCAAGGCCGAGGGCGACAACATCACGCGGGCGGAGTTGGCGAAACGTCAGTTCGAGAATGCGCTGATGCTGTTTCCGCTTCCTGAAAGTGGCTGGCGACCAAAGGTTTACACTTCATCAGCGGTGGCAGGAACCGGACTCGACGAGGTTTGGGCAGGCACGATGGATTTTGTTTCTTTCACCAGAGCTAACGGGTTTTTCGAGGCTAATCGGCGACGCCAAAATCAATATTGGATGCGCGAAACGATCGACGAGGCCCTCAAAAGTGACTTTTATCATAACCCTCAAATAGAGTCGCTTCTCCCTCGTTACTGCG
The DNA here is from genome assembly GCA_002293535.1 of Alistipes sp. UBA934. Lineage (GTDB taxonomy): Bacteria > Bacteroidota > Bacteroidia > Bacteroidales > Rikenellaceae > UBA940. Next base: position 255,516 of record DBDK01000008.1, read on the forward strand.
AACAAGTGCTCGCCGACCTCACGAGCCCCTTTTCTGCAGCACACGAACTTTTGGCGCTTTACAAAAAATAGTTTATCTTTGCACTCCCCATTGAGCTATGGTGTAATGGTAGCACTGCAGATTTTGGTTCTGCCTGTATAGGTTCGAATCCTGTTAGCTCAACAATTCGAGAAAATAAACTCAAACAACTCGTGGCCCTGTGTGGCGGCGAGTTTCTTTTTTATCTGGTGCTTGCGTTGCTTGATGATATTGGTTTCTGTAGAGCCAAAGCATAGCGCACGGGAGAACGACGATAGCGGCAACAGCGACAAACAACACAACTTAACGTCACCGGTCGTGAGAGAGGGAAAATCTGTGCGGAGGCGAGCTGCGAAGTCAGCAAATACGGCCGCAAGTTCCTGATCTAAAACCTGTTGTCGAGTTACGGTGAGCACACGAGCCGAACGATTAGCGGGCTGCTGAGCCAGTTCGACGATCTCAGCGTAAATCGCAGTTTGCTTAAATATCTCGGCGTCGATAAGGTACGGTTTCCAGTGCGAAATATCGGGAGATGGTGGCACTGGTTCGTTTTGCTTAGCCCAAAATCGCTGGCGGCGTTCCGACAAAAACAGCAAAGCCCCAATCATCAGCATCCCGACCCCGATCACTGTGCCGATCAGCAGTTTGTGCCGACGGTCGAGACGCGCCACTTGCTGGGTCATTTGGCCCTCGGAATCCGCTACACGCCTCAATAGCTGCATCGCTTCCGTGTGATAGCGTTCCAGATAGGGTCTGGCAGTCGCGTAATTGCCCAGCTCCATCTCCAATGCGTTGAGATAGAGGAACGATTCGGCGCGTATGTAGGTGCTGCCGGAGAGCGAACTCTCTAACAAATGCTCACGCGCAAGGCCATATTGCCCCTCTTCATAGAGTCTCAAACCCTCGACAAGCGCTAACGTATCGGCACGCGCAAGAGAGTCCACGGCAACCGAAGATATCTCCCTTGATCCGCCTCCACACGACACACCACCCACAGCGAGCAGGCACAGGCCCGCCGCAAGCAGCGTTATCATTGTATTATGTAGATGTTTCACAGCGGCCTCACTCCACTTGACGTATCGTTGATTCGTGCGGGAGTTCCGGCATATCGCACCGATGCTGCGCCAAATGTTTGCGTTGTGAGGGTTCCGGAGACATTCACACGAACCGACGACCCGCTGGATGCATTGACGGAGAGATCTTTGAGGACGAACTCTTCGGCAACGATCTTGGCGCTTCCGCTGGTTGTCCAATTTCCCTGGACACCGTCACCGGAGATTCGCAAAGATGACCCGCTCGAAGCGTTGAATTTTGCCAATCCGACTCCGCGAGCCGTAATGATAACATTCGCACTGCCCGATGTTGTGGCTGTGAGTTCCTCTCCTGTTGCAGCGACATTAGCGTGAACAGCCGACCCGCTCGACGCAACAATGTTCAGTTTTTTAATAGAAAACTCCTCCGCAGAGATCCGAGCGCTTCCGCTGGTGCTCCAAGTGCCTACTTCTCCCACACCGCTGATCTTTACCGAAGAGGCGCTTGATGCAGTAATATCCAGTTCTTTAACGGCCAGTTTCTGAGCGACGATCCGAGCGCTTCCGCTGACACTCCAATTGGCCTGTCCTGCCGCACCATTGATCTGTACCGAAGATGCGCTCGAAGCGCCTAATTTCAATTGTGCGCTGTTCGGAGCGGCGATGGCGATGCTTGCAGAGCCGGAGGTCAGAACGATCAAGTCTGTTGTTGCGCTTAGGATCAGGTTTTCTATCCTCGATGCACTGCTACACTGCACTTTTACCTGCTCGCTCGATATCCTAAAGTCTCCGCTTATCCTCGAAGAACCCGACGTGAGGATATCGAGATTTTTTCCGTTAAACGAGTCCGACGTACTCAAACGCGCGGCACCCGAAAGACGGACAGCATTCAAAGCCGGCAGATATAGCGTCAGACGAATCTTTTCGGATTTGCGTACCAACTGTTCAAATTCCTGCTGTTCCTTGTTTTTATTACTCCGGAAAACCCCTCCATTATTGCTGTTCGGGCTCCGAAGACCGACCGATACGACCCCGTACATATCGCACTTGATGTTCACGTAAGGCAACAGAGCTGTATCTATCTCGACAATGGCTTTGGGTTGGTTGCTTTTGACAAGTATTATTTCGAACCTCGAAGCTTCCACTCCGGTAATCTTTTCACCCGCAAAGTAGGTTTTAACGGTTGTGTCTTGCGCCTGCGCAGCTGTCAGAAAAAGTGTTGCAGCAAGCGCTAAAAATAGTGTTCTCATAGCAATAAATTTTAAGTATTTTGGTTTGACAAAGATAACGCATCGACCCTGCACGACCAAAAATAGTTGGTTATATAACCTACAAGCATCGCGCTGTAAGTCAGGTTTTTGGGTCGATGGGTGGTTATTTTCCGCTTTAATAATTTTGAAATTCGGAGGAAGTGTTCTACTTTTGCACGTTAAGAAATTGTAAACTATGCACACCTACATAAATTCAATGGGCTTTTTCGTTCCCGCAGGAAGGGTGCCCAGCAGCCATTTTGCCAAACTACACAGCAAGCCCGAAGAGTGGTTTCTCCAGCGAACCGGAATACATACCCGCGCGCGTGCTAATGAAGATGAGACACTCGACTATATGAGCACCAAGGCGGTCGAGGCCGCTATGCGAAATTTGCCATTTCCGATCGGCGAGGTCGATCTCATTGTACAGGCTTCGTACAGTCCGGATGACACCGTCGGAACAACTGCGCACCGGCTACAACGCCTCTTTGGGATCGAACGGGCGAAGGTGCTTTACGTTTCGAGCGCCTGTTCGTCTGCATTGAATAGCTTGGAAATCATCAATTCGTTCTTCCGGAGTGGCATCGCGAGCAAGGCTTTGCTCATTGCGGGTGACCGAAATTCCACCTATTCGGACGACAACGACCCGGCTCACGGCCATCTTTGGGGCGACGCTGCGGTGGCGTATTTCCTCTCGACGGAGCGTTATTCGACAGGTGATTTGGAGATTGTTGATATTGACACTCACGGACTTGGCCACATTGGTGCAGGGCCTGACGGAGTGTGTCTCAAGCCTCGTACGGACGGCATTGGGATGCCCGGTGGCAGGGATGTTTTCAACCAAGCGTGTGTCCATTTGGAGAAGTATTCGCGTGAGCTACTTGAGCGAAACGGACTCGATGTAGCTTCACTGGATTGGTTCGTCAGCCACCAGGCCAACCTGCGCATTGTATCTCACGTATGCAGAGAGTTGAGGCTGCCGGAGGAGAAAACCTTTAACAACATAACCGAGCTGGGTAACACAGGATGCGGCAGTTCGCTGTTGGCGCTTGCTCAAAATCGAGGTAAACTCAAGGAAGGTGATAATATTATCGTCGCTACATTCGGAGGAGGCTACTCTGCCGGCGCAATGCTGCTCCGCGTGAGCTAAGGGGTCTGATAAGGGGTGCAGGGTCAGATCGGGAAATCGTGCCAGCGAGGGCGCCCACCCTCCCACAGCGCGCGATCATCGTCATCGACGAATCGCGAAACAAACTCTTCATAGAGCTCGCTACTTAATGTGGCGAGTTTTTTTGCTCTCACTGCTGCAATTTTAGGCGATACTTTCCCCGCCATTTCGGCAGCAGGAGTTCCCGGACGCACAGAATATGGGAAAACGTGGAGTTGCGCCGGTCTCAGGACGCTAAGAAATCGGTATGTTTGCTCGAAATCATCCTCGGTCTCACCCGGAAAGCCCACAATGACGTCGATTCCGAAGAACGTATCGGGCATTTTTTCGCGCACTTTCGCAATCCGGTCGGCAAATTTTGCAGTGGTGTAGCGACGTCGCATCAAGCCCAAAATCCGGTCGCAGCCACTCTGAAGCGGAATGTGAAAGTGGGGTTGAAATTTTCTCGAAGCAGCACAAAAATCTATTATCTCGTCGGTCAGCAGATTGGGCTCTATGGATGAAATCCTGTAGCGCTCGATCCCCTCGACCCCGTCCAATGCTCTCAGCAGGTCGATAAATTTCTCGCTCGTCGTTCGACCGAAATCGCCGGTGTTCACTCCCGTCAGTACGATTTCCTTAACTCCCTGCGCGGCAATTTCCTGCGCTTGGGTCACCAACTCTGCTATCGATCCATTTCGCGACGGGCCGCGTGCGGAACTAATTGTACAGTAGGAACATCGGTAGTCGCAACCATCCTGTACTTTCAGAAAAGAGCGTGTCCGGTCGCCCACGGAATATGCGGGGCAAAAGCGCGAAAAATCACGTAATAAAACCTCGCTCACCCCCGGCAACGCAGCCACAGCCTCGGAGTCTCGCTGGGCATAACAGCCCGTAACTATGATCCTCGCCTCCGGATTCTTTCGATGCAATCGCGCGATCAGATTCCGGCACTTTTTATCCGCCGCCGCTGTTACAGAACAGGTATTCACTACAATAGTATCCACATCGGCCTCCGGAAACTCTCTCGCCATCGTAGAGGTTTCGGCAAAATTGACCTTGCAGCCCAGCGTATGGAAACTCACTTTCACAGGGCGCAAAATTACGAATTAATTGCTATCTTTGTAAGTTGTTATGCGGATAATTAAAACCATAGACAAACTCATCCTTCGCTCCTACCTGGGGCCGATGCTGGCCAGTTTCTTCATCGTTATGTTCGTGCTGATGATGAACTTCATCTGGAAGTATGTCGATGAGCTGGTCGGCAAGGGGCTCAGCCTTGGGGTGATCGTCGAGCTGCTTCTGTACGCCACGTTCAATATGATCTCTATGGGGTTCCCGCTCGCCACGCTCTTTGCGGCGATTATGACGATGGGCAACTTGGGCGAAAATTACGAACTCCTGGCCCTTAAGTCGGCCGGAGTGTCGTTACCGCGCATTATGCTGTCGCTGTTTATAGTCACGCTGGGGATGGCGACGGCGAGTTTTTTTGTAACCAATAACCTCACGCCTTACACCAACAAGAAGATGTTCGCAATGATCTATGACATTCGCGAGCAGAAGCAACAGATCGAGTTTAAGGACGGGGCGTTTTTCAACGGTATCGACAACATCAGCATCCGCGTCGAACATCAGGATCCTGAAACAGGCCTTCTGCGAGATGTCATTATATACAACACAGCCACGGGCACCAGAGGAAATATGGCTGTCACCGTTGCCGATTCGGGCTACATTCGCCTCACGGACGACAAACGCTTTCTTGAGACCACGCTATTTGGCGGCGAAAACTATCAGATGACACGTGACCGCAACTGGTATGACAATAACTCGCTGGAGCGCACCTCGTTCACCGTTCAGCATAGCCTCGATGCGACTCCGGGATACGATTTCAGCCGCACCGACGCAAACCTTTTCGGCAACAACGCGACGACTAAAAATGTGGTTCAGTTGGAGGCTGACATCGACTCATTAGACAGACAGGTCAATGTGGCCACTACCAAGACCTACCGCCCGCTTTTGTACGGCTATCTTTTCGAGCGCGATACTATGGTGGTCACCCACAGCAATGAGGCGCGAGCAAGCCTCAACGGTCGGCTACGGGTGATGTTACTTGATTCCCTGCAGAACCTTTCACTGACTGAAAAGGCGACTATCTACGAGGCTGCCCAGCGACTGGCAGCAAATTCACGAGGAGTGATATCGTTCGATGAAACGATGACCAAGGACGCCCTGAACACCCTGTATCGCAGCCAGATAGAGTGGCACAAAAAGTGGTCGCTGCCCGTGGCGGTGATCGTATTTTTCCTAATCGGTGCTCCGCTTGGGGCGATCATACGTAAAGGGGGACTTGGAATGCCTATTGTTATTTCTGTAGCGTTCTTCGTGCTCTATTATGTTATCAGCATTATGGGCGAAAAACTGGCCAAGGAGGGATCGTGGCCTGCATTTTGGGGCGTTTGGATGCCCACGTTGGTGCTTCTTCCCATCGCGATTTATCTCACGTGGAAGGCGACTAACGACTCCGGCATTTTGAACACCGAGTGGTATATTATTCAATGGCACAAACTTAAAGCAAAGTATGGACGTAAAGCTAAATAGCATCAAAGAAGCACTGGAAGATTTTGCAGCCGGCAAGGTCGTGATCGTCGTGGATGACGAGGACAGAGAGAATGAGGGTGATTTCATAGTCGCGGCAGAGAGGATCACCCCCGAAGTCGTCAATTTTATGCTCCATAATGGCCGTGGGGTGCTTTGCGCGCCGCTCACCGAAGAGCGTTGCTCCGAACTTGGGTTGGGGATGATGGAGCCTGTCAATAACACCTCGCTACTGGGCACGCCGTTCACCGTTTCGGTGGATTTATTAGGCTCAGGATGTACGACGGGAGTGTCGTCATCCGATCGCGCGGCAACGATTCGTGCACTTGCCGACCCTGCAACAAAGGCAGCCGACCTTGGGCGTCCTGGACACATTTTCCCGCTTCGGGCTCGTTCCAAGGGAGTTTTGCAACGTCCGGGGCACACCGAAGCCGCCGTTGATTTGGCACGACTTTCCGGACTTCAGCCTGCCGGTGCACTCATCGAGATAATGAACGAGGACGGCTCGATGGCTCGCCTGCCTCAATTGTTGGAGATCGCCGAAAAATTCGACCTAAAAATCATCTCGATCGCCGACCTGATCGCTTACCGCCTGCGCGACGAGAGCATAGTTGTCAAAGGAGAAACCGTCGATTTGCCAACCGAATTCGGTAACTTCCAGATCACACCGTTTATACAAAAAAGTAACGGGATGGAGCACGTGGCCATCACCAAAGGTACTTGGACGGAGGGCGAGCCCGTGTTGGTTCGAGTTCATTCGTCGTGCCTCACGGGTGATATTCTGGGTTCGTGCCGTTGTGACTGCGGGCCTCAGCTCCACGAGGCGTTGCGAATGATCGAGCACGAGGGCAAAGGTGCTGTCATTTATCTGAGTCAGGAGGGTCGCGGCATCGGACTGTTCAACAAAATTGCTGCCTACAAGTTGCAGGACGAAGGGTTGGATACCGCCGAAGCGAACACGGCATTGGGCTTTGGCGTCGATGACCGGGACTATGGCGTCGGAGCGAGCATCCTTCGCGAAATGGGCATTACCAAAATGCGCCTGCTTACCAACAACCCTCTGAAGCGCGCCGGACTCGAAGGTTACGGGCTATCGGTGGTGGAAAATGTGCCGATCGTCATCCCTCCCAACGAGCACAGCCGCCGTTATTTGGAAACAAAAGAACAGAAAATGGGACACACATTGGGCCTATGTCGCCACAAGAACTGAGGATATTATTTTTGGGCACGCCGGAGTTTGCAGCCTCGTCACTTCGCTATTTGGTGGAGGCAGGCTATAACATTGTCGCTGTGGTTACGGCACCTGACAAGCCTGCCGGACGGGGCCAGAAACTACAACAGAGCGCCGTGAAAACTTATGCACTTCAGGCTGGGCTCCCGATTCTTCAGCCGGAAAAACTTCGCGATCCGGCATTTCTCGAAACTCTGCAGACACTCGATCTCGACCTGGGTATCGTGATAGCTTTCCGAATGTTGCCCGAAGTGGTATGGTCGATGCCACGACTGGGAACACTTAATCTTCACGCATCACTATTGCCACAATATCGCGGCGCGGCACCCATTAACTGGGCCATCATCAACGGCGAGCAGACCACCGGCCTGACCACCTTTATGCTTAACGCCGAGATCGACAAGGGCGACATTATCGGGCGCGTGGAGATGCCGATCCATCCGCAGGACAACGCCGGCACGCTGCACGATCGTCTTATGGAAGCGGGCGGCGAACTCGTAGCGCTCACAATCGACCGCATCGCCGCAGGCAATACCACCCCACTGAGTCAAATGGATATTCCCGAAGAGGGGCTCAAAACCGCACCCAAGATATTCAAGGATGATTGCCGTGTGGACTGGAGTCAGTCCGGTCCGCAGGTTGTGAACTTCATTCGGGGTCTTTCGCCCTACCCTGCCGCGTGGACGGAATTTGGCGACACAACGATAAAACTTTTCGACGCAGAGTACGATCCTGAAAATGGCTGGGTGGCGATCAAAGAGTTACAACCCGCCGGAAAGCGACGAATGAAAGCAAAAGAATTTTACAACGGACTGAAGTGAGGCCGAAAGTCATATATAAATATATAGGTATGGTGCTTCTGCTCGACGCCGGCTTTATGCTTCTCGCGGCGGGGGTCGGCCTTGTCGAAGGGGTCGCGGGGGCGTTGGTACCTTTGCTCCTGTCGGCTGGCATAACCGCAGCGCTTGGAGCCCTGCCTATGGCGTGGGTAAAAACAGACAAGCATCTCTCTAACAAAGAGGGTTACTGCATCGTGGTTGGGGCGTGGTTGGCGTCGTGCGTCGTTGGTATGCTTCCATATATTCTTTGGGGTGGTGAATTTACTTTGGAGAAAGCCTGGTTCGAGAGTGTGAGTGGATTCACAACTACCGGTGCAACCGTTCTGCGAGACGTCGAAGTATTGCCTGCCGGATTGCTGTTTTGGCGCTCTTGTACCCACTGGATCGGAGGTGCGGGGGTAGTTATGTTCGCAATGTTAATTATGCCTGTACTGGGACGCAGTAAGATGATGGTCTCAATCGCGGAAGTCTCGTCACTCGCGCGGGATGACTACAAATATACCTCAGTCAAGATTCTTCGCATCCTCGCGACGGTATATTTGGGTATGAGTATTGCTTGTTTCGTGGCACTCAGGATAGCCGGAATGGATTGGTTCGACGCAGTGAATCACTCGATGTCTGCAGTCTCAACCGGCGGTTTCAGCACCCACAGCGCCAGTGTCGCCTACTGGAACAGTCCTGTAATCGAATTTGTGCTGATCGTGTTTATGGCTATGTCGGGGGTGCACTTCGGTGTGATCTTCGCCACGGTCACCGGCCGACGTAACAACATTTTCCGTTCCGTGGTAACGCGCTATTACGTGGCCTCGATGGTTGTGGCAACCATTATAATCGGAACGAGTATCCTTACCAACGGAACCTACACGTCGGTGTGGGATGCACTACGTTTCTCCTCGTTCCAAACCGTAGCGACAATAACCACCTCCGGCTTCGTTGCGGCCAACACCAATCTTTGGGGCCCGCTGGCTATGGTAGTGCTTATGGGTCTTGGAATTCAATGTGCCTGCGCAGGATCCACCTCCGGAGGGCTCAAGGCCGACAGGGTACTTCTCGCGGCAAAGGTCTTCCGAAACCAGATACGCCAACAGCAACACCCCAACGCCATTATCCGCATCAAGATGGGAGGCGTCCCGCAGGAGAGCTCGGTGTTGGGATTCGTGATGTTGTTCATCGTCGCCTACTTCCTCCTGATGGGAATAGGCACGCTACTCATCACCGCCTGGGGCTACAACCTCACGACCGCCTTCTCGATGTCGCTGGCTTCGCTTGGAAACGTCGGACAGGGATTCGGACGCGTAGGCGGATTTGCGGATTATGCAGAGTTTCCCGGAGGCGTGCGCGGCGTATGCACGATGTTAATGCTTTTCGGACGTCTCGAAATATTCGGTTTGTTACAACTGTTCGTACTCAAATGGTGGAAATGAAACTATACCTTATTATATTAGCGGTGCTTTTTGCCGGCGCGGCTTCGGCTCAGTCACTGGAGGAGCTGGAGGCGACGCTTTCCAGTGAACTTCGCGATGAGCTCGCCTCAGCGCGCAAGATCGAGGTTGAGGTGCCTGCACTTGTAATCGAATATATGGCCGTTTATGAGCGCCTTGGCGTGCTGGCCGAAGATTATGCGACAGTTCTCACCGAAGCCGAGGCAGAAGATATTCGCAGCTCGTTCGAGGGATTGTCCGGACGGTTGGACGAACTGGCCGTGCGAATAGAGGAGATGTGGGAGGGAGTGTTCGACAGTAAGAGCTACGCTTACAATTATATGATGGACAGGGACAACCAAACTGAGATGCTGTCCCTGTATGAAGACTTGATCACTCAGATGCGCGAACATAAGGCCCAGGTGTCGGCGACAGGGGCTCTTATCGATTACGCGTTACAAAAACGGCTTTTGACCGAATATGAGATTGCACTGGCCGAACATTTCGGCGACGAGGCTCCTACATCACTTAAAGAGGCGCTCTCCGATCTTCCCAAAGCCGAAGATATTGCAGCACTGAAGCCCGTGAGACTGAAAACGCGACTGGAATTTGAACACGACGCCACAGGATACGCCGCTTTGGCCACCGAGAAGGATAAAAAAGCGACCTACCGCGTGGAGATACTTTGCGTGAAGGAACTCACCCAAGCCGAACGGAACGCGATAGAACAAAAAGAAATCGTTAGGGGCGAGGGGACGTTCATCGTCTCCGGATTGGACGGGGCCGCCGTGCTCAGGTTGCGCATATCTCTCGACACGCTCACGGGTCGCAATCCTGAAATGAGACTGAAACTAACTAAACTTTGATATTATGATTTGGATTATTGCTTTACTGATCCTGGTTGGAGCGCTGATGCTCGTTGTCGAGTTGGTGCTGCTGCCCGGAATTACGCTCGCCGCAATTGGCGCCCTTGCTTGCTATGGCGGAGCGGGATGGCTCGCTTACAAGCACTTCGGAGTAACGGGGTTGCTCATTGTCGTGGCCATCGTCATCGTGCTGTCGGTCATCGCAACCTGGATTTCACTGCGCGCAAAGACCTGGCAGCGGTTTGCCCTCAGAGACAATATCGAGAGCAAGAGCGGCGAGGCGCCCCAGCGCGAAATCAGGGTCGGCGAAAGGGGCATCGCTCTGGGTCGATTGGCACCGATGGGAATGGTGCAGATCGCTGGCAGAACCTACGAAGCTAAAACGACAGGAAGCTTCGTTGATCAACAAACCGAAGTCGAAGTAGTTGGCTTCGAAAATTTTAACGTAATTGTAAAACCTGTAAAATAATTATTTATGGAACTTTGGAGTATTGCCCTTATTGTCATCGTAGCGTTCATTCTGCTATGTATTTTCCTCTATTTCGTGCCCGTTGGCCTATGGTTCAACGCCCAAATTTCGGGAGTGCGCATCGGACTTCTGCAACTCGTGCTGATGCGCTGGCGCAAGGTACCGCCCGCAGTGATCGTCAATTCGATGATCACCGGAACCAAAGCCGGCCTTCACCTTAACGCAAATGAACTCGAAGCACACTATATGGCGCGGGGAAACGTTGTTAATGTAGTAAACGCCCTGATCTCGGCGGAAAAAGCAGGCATAGATCTCGACTTTAAAAAAGCAACAGCCATCGACCTGGCGGGAAGGAACGTCTATGAGGCCGTACAAATGTCTGTAACCCCGAAAGTTATAAACACGCCTCCTGTTTCTGCGGTAGCCAAGAACGGTATCCAGCTCATTGCCAAGGCCCGTGTGACAGTTCGTACTAATATCCGCCAGTTAGTCGGGGGTGCAGGTGAAGAGACAATCCTTGCTCGCGTCGGCGAGGGTATCGTTTCGAGTATCGGATCGGCTTCCTCCCACGAACAGGTGTTGGAGAATCCCGACTCTATCTCACGCGTGGTGCTCGAAAAGGGACTCGATGCAGGAACGGCTTTCGAGATCCTTTCCATCGACATTGCCGACGTGGATGTGGGCAAGAACATCGGTGCAGAACTGCAGATCGACCAGGCTAACGCTGACAAGAACATCGCCCAAGCCAAGGCCGAAGAGAAGCGTGCAATGGCCGTGGCCCACGAAGCGGAGAACCGCGCAAAGGCTCAGGACGCACGCGCGAAAGTGATTTTGGCTGAGGCGGAGGTCCCTCTCGCAATGGCCGAAGCGTTCCGGAATGGTAATCTGGGGATTATGGACTACTATAAATTCCAAAACATCCAGGCCGACACGGCGATGCGTGAGAGCATCAGCGGCAAAGATGTAACTGGCAAAAAATAGTGTCATTATTTTTGGTTGCTCGATTTTTTTGCTTACCTTTGCAGCCCAAAGTGCCGCTGCCGATGTAGCTCAGTTGGCCAGAGCAGCTGATTTGTAATCAGCTGGTCGGGGGTTCGAATCCCTCCATCGGCTCTGGAAGCCACGGCAGAGGGGCGATCGGCGGTAAAAAGGAGCGGTACAAAAGAAATTAGGGGGAATACCAGAGTGGCCAAATGGGGCAGACTGTAAATCTGCTGGCGATGCCTTCGGTGGTTCGAATCCATCTTCCCCCACCGAAGCCAGAGAGCAAATGCAAACTGGTTCGTTGAAGTTTTGCGGAAGTAGCTCAGTCG
>DBDK01000008.1:267791-438675 GCA_002293535.1 Alistipes sp. UBA934
TTTGACAGGTCGAAACCTCACGTGAACGTCGGTACCATCGGTCACGTGGACCACGGTAAAACCACCCTCACCGCTGCTATCACGCAGACACTGGGTAAAAAAGGTCTTTCGGAATTGCGCTCGTTCGACTCCATCGACAACGCTCCCGAAGAAAAAGAACGCGGTATTACGATCAACACCTCGCACGTCGAGTACCAGACAGCCAATCGTCACTACGCTCACGTGGACTGTCCGGGTCACGCCGACTACGTGAAGAATATGGTTACCGGTGCTGCTCAGATGGATGGCGCGATCCTCGTGGTTGCTGCTACTGACGGCCCGATGCCCCAGACGAACGAACACGTTCTGTTGGCTCGCCAGGTGAACGTCCCCAAGATCGTCGTATTCCTCAACAAGTGCGATATGGTCGATGACCCCGAAATGCTCGACTTGGTTGAGCTCGAAGTTCGCGACCTGCTCTCGAAGTACAATTTCGACGGCGAAAATGCTCCCATCATCCGTGGTTCGGCTCTCGGTGGTTTGAACGGCGACGAAAAGTGGGAAGAAAAGATTATGGATCTGATGAACGCCGTGGACGAATACATTCCTATTCCTCCTCGCGAAAACGAAAAGCCGTTCCTGATGCCCGTGGAAGACGTATTCTCGATCACCGGTCGTGGTACCGTTGTGACAGGTCGTATCGAAACCGGTATCGTTAAGGTAGGTGACCCCGTTGAAATCATCGGTTTGGGCCAGAAGCCCATCACTTCGACTTGTACGGGTGTGGAAATGTTCCGTAAGCTGCTCGATAGCGGTGAAGCTGGTGACAACGTAGGTCTGCTGATGCGCGGTCTTGACAAAAAGGACGTGAAGCGCGGTATGGTTGTGGCTAAGCCCGGCTCTATCACTCCTCACACCGAATTCGAAGCCGAGGTCTATATCCTTAAGAAAGAAGAAGGTGGTCGTCACACTCCATTCCACAACAAGTACCGTCCCCAGTTCTATCTCCGCACGCTCGACGTGACCGGTGAAGTGGAACTGCCGGCTGGCGTAGATATGGTTATGCCCGGCGACAACGTGACCATCAAGGTTACGCTGATCTACCCCGTTGCTATCAACGTCGGTTTGCGTTTCGCAATCCGCGAAGGTGGCCGTACGGTAGGTGCCGGTCAGATCACCAAGATCGTTAAGTAAGGTGCCAAACCTAAGGAGCGATGCAGGTGGTTAAAGGCTGCCTGCATTGCTTGTGGAAACGCACAGGGACATAGTTTAAGGGTAGAATAGTGGTCTCCAAAACCATTGGTGGGAGTTCGAATCTCTCTGTCCCTGCAGGGCCGCCGGCCCATAGCATACAAGCAATAAAGTTATGAAAAAGTTAGTAACTTACATTAAAGAGGCTTACGAGGAGCTTGTACACAAGGTTTCGTGGCCTACTTTCAAGGAACTCCAGAGTTCCACAGTCATCGTGATGGTCGCTTCCCTGATTTTTGCCGTCGTGGTGTTGTGTATGGACTTGGCGTTCGAGAACCTGATGAAAAGCGTTTACCGACTTCTGTACTAAGCAGTTATGAGCGAACAGGTACAGAAAGAGTGGTATGTGGTTCGAGCCATCGGGGGCAAGGAGAAGAAGGTCAAAGAGTACATCGAGACCGAGATTCGCCATCGCCACCTCGAAGATCGCATCACGCAGGTGCTTATTCCCACGGAGAAGGTTTTCACCATTCGCAATGGTAAGAAGGTCTCCAAGGATAAAGTATCCTACCCTGGTTATGTGTTGGTAGAGGCGGATTTCACAGGTGACATTCCGCACATCCTTAGAAACATCCCCAATGTGCTCGGCTTCCTCGGAGACTCTCGCGAAGACAGCCGCTCGATGAAAGCCACTCCTTTGAGGGGTACCGAAGTCGCGCGGATTCTCGGCAGGGTCGATGAATTGAGCGCATCGGAAGAGGAGAACGAGATTCCTTTCATTGTCGGCGAAACGGTCAAAGTTACCGATGGACCTTTCCAGAGTTTCTCCGGAACCATCGAGGCCGTTGATAATACCAGAAAGAAATTGACCGTCTCCGTGAAGATCTTCGGGCGGAAAACCCCAATGGAATTGGGATTCACACAAGTAGAAAAAGAGTAGAAAACAAAAGGAAATTATGGCAAAAGAAATCGCTGGATTTATCAAGTTACAGATAAAAGGTGGTGCNNGCCAATCCGTCGCCTCCCGTAGGGCCCGCACTGGGTTCCAAGGGGGTGAATATAATGGACTTCTGCAAGCAGTTCAACGCTCGCACGCAGGAGATGGCAGGGAAGATTCTGCCCGTGATCATAACGGTCTATGGGGACAAATCTTTCGATTTCATCATCAAACAGCCGCCCGTGGCAGTTCAGCTCAAAGAGGCCGCCAAGATCCAGACCGGTTCCGCAGAACCCAACCGTAAACGCGTAGGTGAAGTCTCTGCAGATCAGGTTCGCATCATCGCGGAGGGTAAAATGAGCGACTTGAACTGCTTCACGATCGATGCCGCAATGCGTATGGTCGCCGGAACCGCCCGCTCGATGGGTATCCGCGTCAATGGCGAAATTCCTAAAGCGTAATCTTGAAAAGTTATGAGTAAACTGACCAAAAATCAGAAAGTGGCCGCCGCTAAGGTAGAGACTGGAAAGTTCTACAAATTGCCGGAAGCTGCCGCGCTCGTAAAGGANNAAGGAGATTACCTTTACGAAGTTCGACGCATCGGTAGATGTCGATGTGAGGCTGGGGGTCGATCCCCGCAAAGCCAACCAGATGGTGAGAGGCGTCGTTACGCTTCCCCACGGTACCGGCAAGCAGGTGAGAGTCCTCGTATTATGTACGCCCGAAAAGGAAGATGAAGCCAAGAAAGCCGGCGCCGACTATGTCGGGCTGGACGACTACATCGAAAAGATCAAGGGCGGATGGACAGATGTCGATGTGATCATCTGTACACCTAACGTGATGGCTAAGGTGGGTGCACTGGGTCGTATTTTGGGCCCTCGTGGCTTGATGCCCAACCCCAAGACCGGCACCGTGACTATGGAAGTCGGCAAGGCTGTCGAAGAAGTTAAGGCGGGTAAGATCGACTTCAAGGTCGATAAGTTCGGTATCGTTCACACCTCCATCGGTCGTGTGTCGATGTCGGCCGAGCAGCTCGTCGATAACGCGAAAGAGTTCCTGGGGATGATCCTCAAACTCAAACCCTCTGCCTCCAAGGGCACCTACGTTCTCAGCATCTATCTCTCCTCGACTATGTCGCCGGGGATCGCGATAGATTCTAAGTCGGTCGAATCCAAATCTAACAACTAACAGGGAGGAGCTAAAGAAATGACAAGAGAAGAAAAAAATGTCCTCATCGACAGCCTCGCCCAAAAATTGGGAGAATACCCCGGATTCTATCTGGCGGACATCTCGACCCTGAACGCTGAAAAAACTGCACAGCTGCGCAAAAAATGTTTTGAAAAGGAGATCGCCCTCGTGGTTGTAAAGAACACTCTCTTTATCAAGGCGCTGGAAAAAGTTGGCATTAACGAACAGGAACTTGTAGGTACTTTGACCGGTTCGAGCGCGGTGATGTTCACTTCTGTGAGCAAAGCACCTGCCCTATTGATCAAGGAGTTCCGCAAGACGTCCGACAGACCGGTCCTCAAGGCAGCTTATGTCGAAGAGAGCGTCTATGTCGGTGACAACCAGCTGGAAGCGCTCATCAACATCAAGAGCAAGAACGAGCTCATCGGAGATGTCATCGGCTTGTTGCAGTCGCCGGCCAAGAACGTTATCTCTGCTTTGCAGGGTAGCGCGGGTCAGAAGATCGCAGGTTTGGTAAAATCGCTCGAAGAACGGGCAGCTTAAAAATTAAAACAACCGACTACAAACCGAGCGCAATCCAGTGTCACTTGAATTGCCGAGGTGCGAAGAAGGAAAACGAACAAAGTAAGTTAATTAAAAATCAATAAAAACGTTTTAACTATGGCAGATATCAAAAAGCTCGCGGAAGAGCTTGTATCATTGACAGTTAAGGAAGTAAACGAATTGGCCGCCGTTCTTAAGGACGAATATGGCATCGAACCCGCAGCAGCAGCCGTTGCAGTTGCAGCTCCCGCCGCTGGTGGTGGCGAAGCAGCCGCTCCCGCAGAAAAATCGACGTTCGACGTATTTATGGTCAATGCAGGTCAGGCAAAATTGCAGGTCGTTAAGGTCGTTAAGGAAATGACCGGTTTGGGCCTCAAGGAAGCAAAAGATCTCGTAGATGCAGCTCCCAAGGCAATCAAGGAAGGTGTATCGAAAGAAGAAGCCGAAGCTCTGAAAGCACAGCTCGAAGAGGCCGGCGCCGAAATCGAACTGAAATAAGGTTCGTTTTCCTACCGCGAAAGGTGCGGGGCTTATACTTTGTAAGCCCTGTGCCTTATTCGCGTCTTAAAAAGGAGGGGCGAGACAAGAGGGGGCGGAGTGAGAGAGAAAGAGGAGATAACAGGTCGAGAGTCAGGGACATAAATCGTTGAGAAACGACAAGACCGGGTGGCCTCATTTTTCCATAAAAATCATAACTCATAATCAGATGTCCAAACAGCAAGCAGCTCAATCACAGCGTATTAGTTTCTCTTCGGTGAAAAACACAATGGCGTATCCCGACCTGTTGGAGATACAGCTAAAGAGTTTCCACGACTTTTTTCAGCTCGACACCACGGCCGAAAACCGCCGCGACGAGGGATTGTATAAGGTCTTTGCGGAAAACTTCCCAATTACCGACACGAGGAACAACTTTGTTCTCGAATTCATCGACTATTACATCGATCCGCCTCGCTACACTATCGACGAGTGTTTGGAGAGAGGTCTGACCTATAGCGTGCCTCTGAAGGCCAAACTGAAATTGTATTGCACCGATCAGGATCACGAGGATTTCGACACCGTGGTGCAGGACGTCTATTTCGGGACTATCCCCTATATGACTCCGCGCGGAACTTTCGTCATCAACGGAGCCGAGCGTGTAATCGTTTCGCAGTTGCACCGTTCGCCGGGAGTTTTCTTCGGTCAGAGCCTGCACACTAACGGTACAAAGTTGTATTCGGCGCGCATCATCCCGTTCAAGGGGTCGTGGATCGAGTTTGCTACGGACATCAACAATGTGATGTACGCCTATATCGACCGCAAAAAGAAGTTGCCGGTAACCACACTGCTCAGGGCGATAGGTTTCGAGAGTGACTCACAGATTCTCGAAATCTTCGACCTGGCGGATGAGGTAAAGGTCAATAAAGCCAATCTCAAAAAGGCCGTCGGTCGTCGTCTGGCTGCGCGCGTTCTGAAGACCTGGACAGAGGATTTCGTCGATGAGGATACCGGCGAGGTCGTCTCCATCGAGCGTAATGAGATCATCGTCGATCGCGAAACCGTGCTTGAGGAGAGCAGTATCGACGAAATCATCGACAGCGGCGCCAAGAGCATCCTGCTACACAAGGAGGCAGTGGGCGAAGATGCCAAAATCGACTATTCCATAGTTTACAACACGCTGCATAAAGACCCGTGTAACTCCGAAAAGGAAGCCGTGGTTTATATCTACCGCCAGTTACGCAACTCCGAGCCGCCGGATGAGGCTACGGCTCGCGATGTGATCGACAAGCTGTTTTTCTCCGACAAACGCTATGATTTAGGTAATGTTGGACGCTACCGCATAAACAAGAAATTGGGTCTCGAAATCGACTCGAACTTGCGAATTCTTACTCGCGAAGATATTATCGCGATTATCAAATATCTAATCCAGCTTATCAACTCGAAGGCCGACGTGGACGACATCGACCACCTGTCGAACCGCCGTGTTCGCACGGTTGGCGAGCAGTTGGCAAACCAGTTCTCCGTTGGCTTCGTGAGGATGGCTCGCACTATTCGCGAACGTATGAACGTGCGTGATAACGAAGTCTTCACCCCCGTAGATCTGATCAACGCCAAGACCCTTTCGAGCGTGATCAACTCGTTCTTCGGGACTAACCAGCTCTCGCAGTTTATGGATCAGACCAACCCCGTGGCCGAGATGACCCACAAACGTCGTTTGTCTGCGCTGGGTCCTGGCGGTCTATCTCGTGAGAGAGCGGGCTTCGAGGTTCGTGACGTGCATTACACGCACTATGGTCGCCTCTGCCCCATCGAGACGCCTGAAGGACCTAACATCGGGCTTATCTCGTCGCTGTGCGTGTTCGCAAAGATCAGCGATATGGGTTTCATCGAAACTCCCTATCGTAAAGTCAATCAGGGTATTGTCGATCTTTCGGCCAAGGGTATCAAATATATGAGCGCTGAGGACGAGGAGTTTCTGACCATCGCTCAGGCTTCGTCACCTGTCAGTGCAAAGGGAGATTTTCTTGTTCCCGACCGCATCAAGTCGCGTCTGGAGGCCGACTTCCCGACGGTGACTTCGTCTGAGGTAGATATGATGGACGTTGCGCCGAACCAGATCGCTTCGATCGCAGCGTCGCTCATTCCGTTCCTTGAGCACGACGACGCCAACCGCGCGTTGATGGGCTCCAATATGATGCGCCAGGCCGTGCCTCTGATCACTTGCGAGGCGCCCATTGTCGGTACAGGTTTGGAGAAGGACATTATATCGGACAGCCGTATTCAGTTCGTGGCCGAAGGCGACGGCGTTGTAGTTTTTGCCGACGCCAGCCGCATCGATATGAAATACGACCGCACGGATGATGAGAAGTTGGTTTCGTTCGACGGTGAGACAACCTCTTATGACTTACCGCGTTACCGCAAGACCAACCAGAGCACATCCATCACCCTGAAGCCGATCGTGGCCACAGGCGAGAGGGTGAAAAAGGGTCAGATCCTCACAGACGGTTACTCGACCGAAAAGGGCGAGCTGGCCATCGGGCGTAACCTCAAGGTGGCGTTTATGCCCTGGAAGGGTTACAACTTCGAAGATGCTATCGTGGTCTCGGAACGCATACAGAGGGAGGACATCTTCACCTCGGTGCACGTGGACGAGTACATTATGGAGGTGCGCGACACCAAGCGCGGCGTCGAGGAGCTCACAAGCGACATCCCCAACGTCAGCGAAGATGCGACCAAAGATCTCGATGAAAACGGTATCATCCGCGTCGGTGCGAATGTCAAGCCGGGCGATATATTAATAGGTAAGATCACCCCAAAGGGAGAGAGCGACCCCTCGCCGGAAGAAAAGCTACTTCGTGCGATCTTCGGCGACAAGGCAGGTGACGTGAAGGATGCCTCGCTGAAGGCACAGCCCTCGCTGTTCGGAACGGTGGTGGATACCAAGCTGTTCAGCCGTGCCGGAAAAGAAAGCGGCAAAAAGGGCAAAAGCTCAGAAAAGAATCAACTCGAAAACGTTGCCGCTCAGGGCGAGGTCAAAAAGACCGAACTCAAAAAGGTGCTGGTCGGCAAATTGTGGACGTTGCTTAGCGGCAAAACCACGATCGGCATCAAGGATTATTTCGGCGCTCAGCTCTATTCCAAGGGTACCAAGTTCACTCAAAAGATGCTCGAAGAGATCGACTATCAGAATCTGTCGAGCGGCAAATGGGTTGGCGACGACCGTATTGACGTACTGGTTGAAAAAGCCATCAATAACTTCACCATCAAATGGAAAGAGGTCGATGCAAGCGTCAAGCGCGAACAGTACAACCTCACCAACGGCGACGAGTTGCCCACGGGTATCATCCAACTGGCCAAGGTTTATATCGCCAAGAAGCGTAAGCTCAAGGTGGGCGACAAGATGGCAGGGCGCCACGGGAATAAGGGTATCGTTGCCCGCGTGGTTCGCGATGAGGATATGCCGTTCCTGGAAGATGGTTCTATCGTGGATATCGTTCTCAACCCGCTGGGTGTGCCTTCACGTATGAACCTTGGACAGATTTACGAAACCGTTCTCGGTTGGGCCGGTAAGGAGTTGGGACTCAAGTTTGCGACCCCGATCTTCGACGGTGCCTCTCTGGAGGACATCGGCGAATATACCGACAAGGCGGGAGTTCCTCGCGCGGGGCTGACCTATCTTTATGATGGCGGCACTGGTGAACGCTTCGACCAGCCTGCGACGGTGGGCGTGATCTATATGCTCAAACTTGGTCATATGATCGACGACAAGATNNGCCCGTTCCATCGGCCCGTACTCTCTGATCACCCAACAGCCACTCGGTGGTAAGGCCCAATTCGGGGGTCAGCGTTTCGGTGAAATGGAGGTTTGGGCTCTGGAGGCGTTCGGCGCTTCGCACATCCTGCAGGAGATCCTCACCATCAAATCGGACGACGTGATGGGTCGCGCCAAGGCTTACGAGGCGATCGTTAAGGGCGATAACTTGCCCAAACCCGGTATTCCCGAATCTTTGAACGTGCTGCTGCACGAACTCAGGGGCTTGGCTCTCAGTGTAAAACTCGACTAAGAAAGGAGAAAATAAAGATATGGCAATTGTAAATAGGACAAACGGACAATTTTCAAAAATTTCCATTGGACTGGCCTCACCCGAAGAGATTCTGGAAAACTCGTCGGGCGAGGTTCTCAAACCCGAAACCATCAACTACCGTACCTACAAACCGGAACGTGACGGCCTCTTTTGCGAACGCATCTTCGGGCCGGTGAAGGACTTCGAGTGTCACTGCGGTAAGTACAAGCGTATTCGTTATAAGGGTATCGTTTGCGATCGTTGTGGTGTCGAGGTGACCGAGAAAAAGGTACGCCGTGAGCGTATGGGCCACATTTCGCTTATCGTACCGGTGGTGCATATATGGTATTTCCGCTCGCTGCCCTCCAAAATCGGTTATCTGCTGGGCATCGCGACCAAGAAGCTCGAAAGCATCATCTACTACGAACGCTATGTGGTGGTAAATCCGGGTGCAGCCGCTCAGTTCGGCGTGCAAAAGCTCGACCTGTTGGCCGAAAAAGAGTATCTCGATCTGGTAGCTCAGCTGCCCAAGGGTAATCAGCAGTTGGAGGACGGCGATCCTGAAAAGTTCGTCGCCCAGATGGGTGCAGAGGCAATCTATACCCTACTCGAACAGGTTGATTTGGACGCTATGAGTTATGCTCTGCGTCACAAGGCCAGCACCGAAACTTCGCAACAGCGTAAGACCGAGGCGCTCAAGCAGCTCAACGTGATCGAAAGTTTCCGTGCGTCTAAGGAGGTAAATAAACCCGAATGGATGGTGCTGAAGGTCATCCCGGTGATTCCGCCGGAACTTCGCCCACTGGTGCCTCTCGACGGGGGCCGTTTCGCGACTTCCGACCTGAATGACCTGTATCGTCGCGTTATTATCCGTAACAACCGCCTCAAGAGGCTCATCGAGATCAAGGCGCCGGATGTCATCCTGCGTAACGAAAAACGTATGCTTCAGGAGGCTGTGGATTCGCTTCTGGACAACTCGCGGAAGTCGAACGCCGTCAAGACCGAGAGCAATCGTCCGCTCAAATCGCTGAGTGACAGTCTGAAAGGTAAACAGGGTCGTTTTCGTCAGAATCTTCTCGGTAAACGCGTGGACTATTCCGCTCGTTCGGTTATCGTCGTTGGGCCGGAGCTCAAGATGCACGAGATGGGGATTCCCAAGGATATGGCCTCCGAGCTATACAAACCGTTCATTATCCGTAAACTCATCGAACGCGGCATCGTCAAAA
Organism: Alistipes sp. UBA934; assembly: GCA_002293535.1. Classification (GTDB taxonomy): domain Bacteria; phylum Bacteroidota; class Bacteroidia; order Bacteroidales; family Rikenellaceae; genus UBA940. Next base: position 277,397 of record DBDK01000008.1, read on the forward strand.
CGGTTAAAAGCGCCAAGAAGATCATCGACCGCAAAGATCCCGTGATTTGGGATATCCTCGAAAACGTGATCAAGGGCCACCCCGTTCTTTTGAACCGTGCCCCGACGCTTCACCGCCTCGGTATTCAGGCATTCCAGCCCAAGCTCATCGAGGGTAAGGCAATTCAGCTCCACCCGCTGAGCTGTACCGCGTTCAACGCCGACTTCGACGGTGACCAGATGGCTGTGCACCTCCCACTGGGCAACGAAGCGATACTTGAGGCTCAGATACTTATGCTTGGTTCGCACAACATCCTCAACCCTGCCAATGGAGCTCCTATCACCGTGCCCTCGCAGGATATGGTGTTGGGTCTTTATTATATCACCAAGCCGCGTCCCGGAGTCAAGGGTGAGGGTAAGGTGTTCTACGGCCCCGAAGAGGCTATCATCGCCTACAACGAAAAGCGCGCCGACCTGCACGCAAAGGTGAAGGTAAGAATGGAAAAGGAGGACGGAACGAGTGAGCTGATAGACACCACTATCGGACGAATCCTGTTCAATCAGGTTGTCCCGACTGAAGTTGGATATATCAACGAACTGCTGACCAAACGCTCTTTGCGTGATATCATCAGCGTGGTTCTCAAGAAGGCCGGTGCTGACAAGGCCGCCAAATTCCTCGACGACATCAAGGACTTGGGCTACCAGATGGCATTCCGTGGCGGGTTGTCCTTCAACCTCAATGCCGTGCTCATCCCCAAAGAGAAAGAGACACTGGTGGCCGAAGGTTACGAACGGGTAGACGAGGTGATGGAAAGTTACAACGCCGGGCTTATCACCAACAATGAACGTTACAATCAGATCATCGACATCTGGACCAATATCAACACCAAGCTCACCAAGACGCTCCTCGACCACCTCACCAAGGATCAGGACGGTTTCAACCCCGTCTATATGATGCTCGACAGTGGAGCCCGTGGTTCCAAGGAGCAGATCCGTCAGCTCTCCGGTATGCGTGGTCTTATGGCCAAACCCCAAAAGAGTGGCGCCGAGGGTGGTCAGGTTATCGAAAACCCGATCCTCTCGAACTTCAAGGAGGGTCTGTCGGTGTTGGAGTATTTCATCTCGACCCACGGTGCCCGTAAGGGGTTGGCCGACACGGCACTTAAGACTGCCGACGCAGGTTACCTCACCCGTCGCCTTGTAGACGTGGCACTCGACGTTATCATTAACGAAGAGGACTGTGGAACGCTTCGCGGACTGACGGCAACTGCTATCAAGCGCAACGAAGATGTAGTACAGACTCTGTACGAACGGATTCTTGGTCGCACCGCGGTAGAAGATGTAGTCCATCCCACGACGGGCAAGTTGATCGTAGCTGCCGGCGAAGAGATTACTGAAGACGTTGCTAAAGAAATCGAATCTTCGCCCATCGAAAAGGTGGAGATCCGTTCGGTGCTCACGTGCGAATCGCGCAAGGGTGTATGTGCCAAGTGTTATGGTCGTAACCTCGCCACCGGTCGAATGGTTCAAAAGGGCGAAACCGTCGGTGTCATCGCGGCCCAGTCGATCGGCGAACCCGGTACTCAGCTGACCCTTAGAACGTTCCACGTAGGGGGGGTTGCAGGCGGAGTCGCGGTGGAAAGCAACATAGTCTCCAAGTATAACGGTGTGCTGCAAATCGATGAATTGAAAACCATCGCCTCTAAGAACGAGGAAGGAGTTCTCTCGAACGTTGTCATCAGCCGTCAGGCCGAATTGCACATCGTAGATCCGAACACCGGTATGACCGTCTATAGCCACGCGCTGCCTTATGGCGCTACGTTGCATATGGCCAATGGCGATGCGGTGAAAAAAGGTGATATGGTTTGCGAATGGGATCCCTATAACGCCGTTATCATCTCCGAGTTCGATGGTAAGATCGCTTTCGACAGCATCATCGAGAACGTCACCTTCCGCGAAGAGTTCGACGAACAGACGGGCCTACGCGAAAAGGTGATCATCGACTCTAAGGACAAGACCAAGAACCCCGTCATCAAGATTTTGGATAAGAACGGCGAAGAGGTTCGTCAATACAACCTGCCCGTCGGTGCTCACATCGTGGTTAAGGAGAACGCCAAGATCAAGGCCGGTACGGTACTTATTAAGATTCCGCGCGCGGTCGGCAAGTCGGGCGACATCACTGGGGGTCTGCCCCGCGTCACCGAACTTTTCGAAGCTCGCAACCCGTCCAATCCTGCCATCGTGAGCGAGATCGACGGCGAAATCACGTTCGGCAAGATCAAACGTGGTAACCGCGAGATCATCGTCACCTCGCGCGACGAGGACGTCCGCCGCTACCTTGTGCCGCTGAGTCGTCAGATTCTGGTTCAGGAGAACGACTATGTGAAAGCCGGTATGCCACTTTCGGACGGTGCCGTCACTCCTTCGGATATTCTCGCTATTCAGGGCCCGACAAAGGTTCAGGAGTATATCGTGAACGAGGTACAGGAGGTCTATAGAATGCAGGGTGTGAAGATCAATGACAAACACTTCGAGGTGATCGTGCGCCAAATGATGAACAAGGTTCGCATCGAGGATCCGGGTGACACTCGCTTCTTCGAAGAACAGATCGTCGATAAATGGGACTTCATCGAGGAGAACGACTCGTTGTTCGATAAGGTCGTCATCACCAATGCCGGCGATTCGAGCGAACTTCAACCCGGCCAGATCATCACTGTACGCCGTCTCCGCGACGAGAATTCGATGCTGAAACGCAAAGACCTAAAGCAGGTTCACGTGCGCGAAATTTCACCCGCAACCTCGACCCAGGTGCTGCAAGGGATCACCCGCGCGGCGCTGCAAACGTCGAGCTTTATGTCGGCCGCATCGTTCCAGGAAACAACCAAGGTTCTGAACGAAGCTGCGATCCAGGGTAAGGTCGATCCGCTGGAAAACCTTAAGGAGAACGTTATTTGCGGCCACCTGATTCCCGCCGGAACGGGTCTTAGACAGTACGATAAACTTGTCGTCGGTTCGCAAGAGGAGTACGATGCAATGATGGCCGCCCGGTAGAGGTCGAATTAATTGAGGGGTGCTATGAATAAAATTTTCAGAGCTGCCGTCGTAGGTTACGGCAACATCGGGCGCTATGTGGTAGAAGCGCTGGAAGAGGCACAGGATTTCGAAGTGGCAGGCGTTGTTCGCCGTAGCATTACGAATCCTCCCGCTGAACTCGCCCGTTATGCTGTCGTCGATGATATCTCAAAACTTGACGCCGTGGATGTGGCAATCGTTTGTTCACCGTCCCGTAGCGTAGAAGAGACTGCAACAAAGATCCTTGCCAAAGGCATATGTACGGTCGATAGTTTCGACATACATTCCGAAATCGCCGGTCTGCGAGCGCGCCTCAGCGAGGTTGCGCTTGCGGGCGGGGCGGTAGCAGTGGTGTCGGCAGGGTGGGATCCGGGCAGCGACTCGGTTGTACGTGCATTGCTGGAAGCCTGCGCACCCAACGGACTGACTCACACTAATTTCGGTCCCGGAATGAGTATGGGTCACAGCGTCGCTGCAAGGGCTGTGGCCGGCGTACGCGATGCTCTATCGATGACAATTCCCGTAGGTGGAGGCATCCACCGTCGCGAGGTTTTCATCGAACTGGAGCCGGGCGCCGACTTTACAACGATCGCAGCCGCCGTCAAAGCCGACCCCTATTTCTCCAAGGATGATACTCACGTAGAGCAAGTTGATGATGTTAAGGCACTTGTAGATATGCACCACGGCGTTCATATCGAGCGCGAGGGTACCTCTGGACGCACCGCCGAACAACGCTTCGAGTTCTCAATGCGCATTCATAACCCTGCTCTCACTGCACAGATCCTTGTCAGCACCGCCCGTGGTGCTGTTCGTCTGCAGGCTCGCAAACTCTGTGGCGCCTACACAATGATCGAAATCCCTCCTATCGACCTGCTTCCCGGCGACCGCGATGAAATAATTCGCCGCTTGGTGTAAGTATCTAACCCTTTTTATTTTATCATTATTTTTTAGCTATTGAAATTTGTTGAGAAGATTTATTTTCACTATATTTACAAGGTGTTAAATATCTACTTAGAGTAAGTTGTTGCTTACAAACAAAAGTTAAGTACCATGGACAATTATTCTCGACCTTTATATTCAGAAGAATTGGTCGATTTATTCTTAAAAAATGTTTTAGAATATCCTGGTAGTAAATACGATTTATCTAAAAAGATATGCCGCGGTGAGGAGCTTCTACCTAAAATAGGTGATCAAAAGAACACCTTGTTCTTTAAGGATAAACGGGCAGACACTTATCGCGATAATTCAAATCGGTGGAGATTAAGAAAGAAAATTATTCAAGAACTATTCGTTAAACAGAGATTGGATGACGACAATAAGATTAAACTTGGTAGAGGAGGGGCGTTACCTACAACATCTGCTCATAAAGAGAGTAAGGCATATATAATAACAGGTCTACCTGCATCTGGGAAATCGGGCATTGCAAATAAAATAGCCGACTTCACGCATTCAATAATACTGGATTCCGATTATGCTAAAAGAAAATTTCCCGAGTTTGATAATCCAGAAGGTGCATCATTGGTTCACGAAGAATCCAGTTTTTTAATTTCTGGCAATAGTCGTGTTAGTGATGCACCAAGCGACTTTGAGCCATTAAGCGTTAAATGCGCTAAAGAAAAATATAATGTGTGCATTCCAAAAATAGGCAATACTGTAGCGAACATAGAGGGGACAGCAAAACCTTGGAAAGAGAAAGGCTATGAAATACACCTGATTTTGGTACAACTCGATAGGAAATTGGCTACAATAAGGGCAATAAACCGATTTAAACAAACTGGAAGGTATGTTCCAATCGGTTTGATTTTCGATGGATATGGCAATGATCCATTAATTGCATATTATCGTATAAAAAAATCAAATGAGAATAGTCGTATATTTGAATCGATCGGTAAATTATCTACTGATGTCGATTTGGGAAGTTCTCCCGAAATAATAGATTCTTCACCCGTGTTAGTAGATTGTTTTTAATAATGTTTTAGAATAAATGAACTATGGCAAAAATAATGACAAGTAAACGAGATCTAAGTCGCTGTCGGCGCATAGAGTCTAACGAGGAGTTTCATAAAATCATATCGGCGATACCTTTAAAGGACTTTCGTAAACGTATGAGACCAACTACTGCGTTTAATCCATACAAAGATGCTTATGATAGACAAATCGAAATTTCTAAAGCCATCAAAGATATATACGATTCCGAAGAACGAGAAACAGAAAATATGATTCACTCGTTTAATGTCTATTTTAATTAGCAAATTATATTCGCCGCCTTGTGTAATAATCTTGAGAAAGCTGCGTTGGTAGGGGAAACAAACCCAACTTAACTGACGATTATGAGATTCAAAAACCTCCCGTGGCTCTTTGCAGTTACCGTAATCATCCTCACCCCTCTAACATCCAAAGCTCAGGAGCGTCAGCAGCGCGACGGACGCGTCCGTCTCACTGGTCAGGTTATCGACGGCACGACTGGCGAGGGTGTGTCCTATGCAACCGTCTCGCTGACAGATTCTTTGGGTTCACCCATCACAGCCTGGGCTACCGACGGAAAGGGAGCGTTCGACCACACGGTCAATCTCACGGGCCAATATTGGATCTCCGCCGCCGCTATCGGACACGACAAAATATCCAAACAGGTCGATATCGAAGCTCCTGCGACCGACATCGGCCGGCTGGAATTAAGTTCCGGCATCGAGATCGAGGGTGTGGTTATAACATCGTCGGTTCCATTGGTTACAGCCGAGATCGATAAGATCACATATAACGTCGAGGCCGACCCGGAAACTCCGGTGAACACACTTCTGGATATGTTGCGTAAAGTTCCGCTGCTGTCAGTGGATGCCGAAGACAATGTGCTTATGCAGGGTCAGTCCAACTATAAGGTGTTGGTAAACGGTAAGTCGTCCTCGATGATGGATCGCTCCTTCAAGGAGGTTGTCCGCAGTATGCCGGCTAATTCTATTAAGAACATCGAGGTGATCACAAACCCCTCATCCAAGTACGAGGCCGAGGGTATCGGCGGCATCATTAATATCATCACAAATCGCAGTAACATAGGCGGTTATAACGGTTCGCTGAGTTTGGGCACCGACTCTTTCGGGAGCCTCAATGCCAACGCCTATTTGAACGCCACAACCGGTAAATTCTCCGTTTCGGGGTACGCGGGCGGTATGCTGCAGCGCCGGCCGGGGAGATCTTCGAGCAGCTATCAGGAAAATTTCCTGAGCGACCAGTACCACTATGAAACAGCCGAAGGCAGCTCGCGTCAAAAATTCAACGGGGCGTTCTACAATCTCTCGGCCAGCTACGAAATCGACTCATTGAATCTGCTTACGCTCTCGTTGTGGGGCCAGAGCTTCGGTGGCGAAATACCCAACGACTCGCACACACTTTTCACTGACATCAACGGAACTCCGACGCGCAATTTCACTAACGCGATCGAAACAAAAATGAACTGGGGATACCTTTCAGGTAATCTGGACTATCAGCGCCTCTTCAAAAAGCCCGACAGGGTGCTGACCGCTTCGTACAAGCTCTCTTCGGATAATCAGGATCAGCGCAACCTTAACACTCTCACCGGAATTCTGGACTATCCTTCTTATATGCAGCGCTCCATCGACGATGCACGGTTTCGCGAGCACACTCTGCAAGTGGATTATGTCGATCCGCTCACCGACAAGCATTCTATTGAGACTGGCGTTAAGTTCATTCTTCGCCAAAATGCCAGTGATCCCGAAACTTACGAGCGCCTTACCGAGAGCGACCCTTGGGTACTCGATCCTCTGAGGCGTAATGCATTGGATTACAATCAATATATCCTTGGAATTTACGGTGCTTATACGTTCAAGTTGGAGAAGTTCAGCGTCAAGGCCGGTGCCCGCGTGGAGAACACCTGGAACGACGGCACATTCAGAAATGCCGCCGCCGACACCCCGTTCGACAACACTCAGTTCAACGTCATTCCGTACGTGAATTTGTCTTATGCCCCTAAAGCCTCTACTCGCTACACTCTCTCTTACACTCAGCGCCTGTCTCGTCCGGGGATTTGGTATCTCAATCCCTACATCGATGACACCAATCCGATGAACGTTTCCTATGGTAATCCCAATCTCGACGCCGAGGTGGGTCATACATTCAATGCCACTTACGGTATCTTCGGGTCTAAAACCAACATCAACATCAGCGCCAATGCCTCGTTCGTGAACAATGCCATCGAGCGAATCGCCACTGCCGATCCCGCTGGGGTGACCACCGCCACATACCTCAACATCGGTCGGAGCAAGCGTTATGGACTGAATGTCTATTATTCGTGGCGTCCGAGCGGTAAATTCTCGCTTTCGCTCAATGCGAGTGGAAACTACGCCGACTTGAAGGGTAGTAGCGAGTTGCACAACAGCGGTTTCTATGCAAACGGTAATGTCCAGACGCGTATCACACTTTGGAAAGGCGGTGCAGCCACGGCCAACGCCTACTACAGTTCTCCTTATATTATGATCCAAGGGGGCGGATCGACTTACTATTTTTACGGTTTCGGACTGAGTCAGCAGGCTTTCAATCAAAAAGTTACATTCAATCTTTCGCTCAGTCAGCCTTTTGAAAAGAACCTTCTCTATGAATCCATTACGGAGGCCGAAACCTTCTACCGCGAGGATCGAACCTGGCTCCCAATGCGTTCTGTTCGTTTGAATGTGAGTTGGAACTTCGGCAAGACTCAGGTTCAGGTTAAGCGCGCTCGTCGCAGTATCGAAAACGACGACGTCAAGTCCGGTGGCGGCAACGCGATGAGCAACGCTCAATAGATACAAAAACGCGGGCTGCTTGGCCCGCGTTTTTGTATCAAGATGTAACGGAGATCCAAAGCCTCCTCCCCGCCTCGTCGCTTATTTCCTTTTCCAGAAATCGGCAACCTGATCGCTCGGAATCACCTCTTCCTTAAAGGAGTAGGCACCCGTCTTGTCAGAGCGAGTCATCTTAATGCACTTTGTGAAGTTCTTGCCCGAACCTGCTGTTTTTAGTGTTGCAACTACTTTCTTTGCCATAGCGCGTCAGTTTTTACTTGATTTCCCTGTGAACGGTCACCTTCTTCAGATAGGGGTTGTACTTGCGACGCTCCAATCTGTCGGGTGTGTTCTTTTTGTTCTTCGTGGTGATGTAGCGAGACATCCCTGGGACGCCGCTTTCACGCTGTTCAGTACATTCCAGGATGACCTGAACCCTAACTTCTTTCTTTGCCATCTGTTAGGTGTTTAGTAGAGTTTCTTGGGGGCGACGGCACACTTCAATGCTGCGTCCAGACCCCACTTGTTAATGTTTTTCATACCGGCTGCGGATACTTTAAGAGTGATCCAGCGGCCCTCCTGTTCCGACCAAAAGCGCTTGATCTTCAAGTTTGGGTTGAAGCGGCGCTTGGTCTTGGCGTTCGAGTGGGAGACATTGTTCCCGCCCAAAGCCGTCTTTCCTGTGATTTCGCAAATTCTCATTAGTGTTTACTTTAGAGCCTACAAAAGTACAACAAATATATAACTTGACAAAATGCCTTTCGAACTATTTTGCGCAAAAACTTTTTCCTATGGCAAAATACTTCTCTTTAGAAGAGTTGTCCGGCAGCTCTATCGCCCGGCAACGGCGCATCGACAATGTTCCGGATTCGCTTCAGGCAGCACATCTCGAACAGTTAGCTGTCAATCTTTTAGACCTTGTTCGCGAGACTTGGGATAAACCGATCAAAGTCACCAGCGGCTTTCGTTGCCCCGCACTGAATCGGTTCGTCGGAGGGGTGGCTTCTTCTCAACATCTTCTCGGCGAGGCGGCGGACATTACTACCGGCTCGGTCAATGGCAACCGTAAGCTTTTTCAAATGATTGTTTCCGGTGATTTCGATTTCGATCAACTCATTGACGAACAAAACTATTCGTGGCTTCATATCTCTTACCGCGCGGGCGCCAACCGCCACCAAATCCTCCATTTGTGATGAAACGCGATTTCGTTTACCTTATAATTATAGTAGCGCTTTTGCTCGCAGGACACATCGGATGCGACCCTCTCGCTGGTAACTCTGACCGCCTTCTGCATACCTCCGTCGGCCGCATCGACACCCTTGTCATCCGCGACACCATTCGCGACACCGTCCTCATCCCCAAAAAGGTTTTCATCACCCGAATCGACACGATAATCATACAGGACACACTGCGATTTCCCATCCCTATTGAGGAAAAAATCTATCAAACTACCGACTATCGTGCTGTCATAGAGGGATTTAGGCCGCAACTCACAGAACTCGAACTTTACCCTAAAACCGTCCACATAACTCATCGACCCCGCTGGTCACTGGGCGTTCAGGCGGGTGTCGGCCTCTCCACAAAAGGCTCTCCGGCACCCTACATTGGCATCGGCGTGCAGTACAATCTGTTATATTTTCGTTAATTACTAAAATAATTAAATAATTATAAGTATGTTTGCCTTCGTTATGGCAGACAAACTCTATATTTTTGATACAACGCTGCGCGATGGCGAACAGGTGCCTGGATGTCAGCTCAATACGACTGAAAAGATCGAAGTCGCCCTCTTGCTCGAAGAGTTAGGGGTGGACGTTATCGAAGCGGGCTTTCCAGTCTCCTCTCCTGGCGATTTCAACTCAGTGTTAGAAATTTCAAAGGCGGTCTTCCGGCCTGCTATTTGCGCCCTCACTCGCGCGGTGAAAAAGGATATCGACGTCGCGGCCGACTCTCTGCGTTTGGCCAAGCGGGGACGCATTCACACCGGAATCGGGGTCTCTCATCAACACATTTACAACAAGTTGCGTTCCACACCGGAGAAAATTATCGAAGCGGCGGTCGAGGCAGTACGTTATGCCCGTAACCTTGTCGGCGAGGTGGAATTTTACGCTGAGGACGCCGGACGCGCCGATAACGAATACCTTGCTCGTGTCGTCGAGGCGGTCATCGAGGCAGGCGCCGCGGTGGTCAATATTCCCGACACCACCGGCTACTGTTTTCCTGAAGAGTACGGCACCAAGATTCGCTATCTGGTTGAAAATGTGCCTAATATCGACCGTGCAATCATAGCCACCCATTGCCACAACGACCTTGGTATGGCCACAGCTAACACTCTTGCAGGGGTTCTTGCAGGGGCTCGTCAAGCTGAGGTAACGATCAACGGCATCGGCGAGCGGGCAGGTAACACATCTCTTGAAGAGATCGTTATGGCTCTTCGCACTCATCCTGCTTATGGCATTGACACCGAGATAGATGCGCGACTCATCACCAAGGCTTCTCACCTTGTTTCGAGCCTTATGAATATGCCCGTCCAGCCCAACAAGGCTATCGTCGGGCGCAATGCGTTTGCCCATTCGTCAGGTATCCACCAAGATGGCGTTCTCAAGCAGCGCGATACTTATGAAATCATTGATCCTCAGGATGTTGGCATCAACGAATCGCAAATCGCACTGACGGCTCGTTCCGGTCGCGCAGCGCTCGGTCACCGTCTCGAATTGCTTGGCTACAAACTCTCACAAGAGGAGTTGGACGCTACTTACGAGAAGTTCCTCGACCTTGCCGACCGCAAAAAAGAGGTGCACGATTATGATCTACTTTATCTCATTGGAGACATCGAACGCGTTCAGAATCAGAGCATTAAACTCAAATACCTGCAAGTAACCACCGGTACTCTTGAGCCCACGGCCACGGCTACCATTGTGCTGAAATTCGGCGACCACGAACGAATGGCCACTTCCAATGGCAATGGCCCGCTCGATGCCGCCATCACGGCTATCAAAAGCCTCATAAATGAGACGGTTGTGTTGCAGGAATTTCTTATGCAGGCAATGACCAAAGGCTGCAACGATGTAGGCCGCGTCCACACTCAGGTCAAATGCGGTGATAATCTTGCGCACGGCTATTCCGCTAATACAGACACCGTTAGGGCTGGAGTTGAATCGTTCCTCGACGCACTTCGCGTGCTTGGTGTTACCGAAAAACCCGCTGAAGATTAACCCCCTTCTTTCCTATCTCCGAAATTATGGCTAAAACACTGATAGACAAGATTTGGGATGCACACACCATCCGCACCGAAGAGGGCGGCCGGTGCGTGTTATACATTGACCGTCAATACATTCACGAGGTCACCTCTCCCGTGGCATTCGCGGGACTGGTCTCACGCGGCATAGGCGTCGCAAGGCCAGCGCAGATCACTGCCACTGCCGATCACAACATTCCCACTGAGAACCAGCACCTTCCGATCGCAGAAGAACAGAGCCGCAAGCAAGTCGAGACGCTCACAGAAAATTGCGCAGCGCACGGCATTGAACTCTTCGGTGTGGGTCATCCGCAGCAGGGAATCGTACATATAATCGGCCCTGAGCAAGGTCTGACTCAACCCGGAATGACGATTATTTGCGGCGACAGCCACACTTCTACCCACGGCGCGCTGGGTGCGATAGCTTTCGGCGTGGGCACTTCGGAGGTCGAAATGGCCTTGGCCAGCCAGTGCATCATTCAGTCTAAACCGCTGACTATGCGCATTTTAGTTAATGGTGAACTAACCCGCGGAGTCGAGGCTAAGGATGTTATACTTTATATCATATCGCAAATCTCAGCATCGGGCGGCACGGGCTATTTCATTGAATTTGCGGGAACTTGCGTTCGTTCGTTGTCGATGGAGGGTCGCCTCACCCTGTGCAATATGGCGATCGAGTGCGGCGCTCGCGGCGGGATTATCGCTCCTGACGAAGTAACTTTCAAATACTTAGGTCGCGTCGAACCTCAGTGGCGCGATTTATATAGCGATTCTGATGCCGCTTTCGACAAGGAGTATTCGTTCGACGCAGCCGACATTTTGCCTATGATCACTTGGGGCACGAACCCCGGCGAGGGTATCGCTATCGATGGGAAAATCCCCGCTGATGCCGACCCTAAAGCGCTGAGTTATATGGGTTTCGAGGCCGGACATCAGGTAATTGGCACGCCTGTGGATTACGTTTTTGTAGGTAGTTGCACCAACGGTCGCATCGAGGACTTGCGGCTTTTCGCATCGCTTGTCCACGGTCGTCGCAAGGCCGAAAATGTTGTTGCCTGGATTGTCCCCGGTTCCAAAAAAGTCGAACGGCAGGCGCGCGAACAAGGTTTGGAACGCATCTTGAACGAGGCTGGTTTCGAGCTTCGGCAGCCAGGATGTTCGGCTTGTCTTGCTATGAATGCCGACAAAGTTCCAGCCGGAAAGCTCTGTGTATCAACCTCTAATCGCAATTTCGAGGGTCGTCAGGGCCCCGGTGCACGCACGATGCTTTCGGGCATTGCCGTCGCCGCAGCCGCAGCCGTAACAGGAAAAATCACCGATCCGCGCAAAATCTTCCAGTTATGATCCCAAAATTTACGACTTTGACATCCTGCGCAGTGCCTCTGCCGGTGGAAAACATTGATACAGACCAAATTATCCCTGCTCGATTTCTCAAGGCTACCGAGCGCGCCGGCTTTGGCGATAATCTGTTTCGCGACTGGCGGTATGCGGCAGACGGGACTCTTCCGAACCCCGACTTCCCCCTCAACAACCCTTGCTATAAGGGCCAGATATTGGTCGCCGGTCGCAATTTCGGGTGTGGATCGTCGCGCGAACACGCTGCCTGGGCCCTTGCCGACTATGGTTTTCGGGTCGTCGTTTCGAGCTTTTTTGCCGACATTTTCCGTGGTAATGCACTCAATAATGGACTGTTACCGCTACAGGTAGGCAACGAATTTTTGGCAAAAATATTTTCAGAAATCGCCGACAATCCTGCTGCTGAATTAGAGGTGAACCTTGAAAATCAAACAATTACTATCCTGTCTAATGGTCTTTCCGAGCACTTCGAGATCGACGCATACAAGAAAAAATGTCTCCTAAATGGTCTTGACGATGTGGACTATCTCGTGAGTCTCGCGCCTGAAATCAAAAACTACGAGCTATGCAATACAAAATAGCACTTTTGCCGGGCGATGGGATAGGGCCCGAAATAATCGCTGCCGCGACCCAAGTCCTCGACACAGTTGCTGCAAAATTCGATCACAAGTTCCAATACACCAATGCGTTGGTAGGCGCCGCGGCGATAGATGCCGTGGGCGACCCCTATCCTGTGGAAACCGACGCAATCTGCAAGCAATCCGACGCTGTGTTGTTCGGGGCAATAGGCGACCCGCGATTCGACAACGATCCGACAGCAAAAGTACGTCCCGAACAGGGATTGCTTAAGATGCGTAAGTCTCTGGGACTCTTTGCAAATTTACGTCCCGTGCAACTATTCGACAGCCTTGTGGATCGCTCACCATTGCGTCCCGAAATCGTTCGCGGAGTAGATTTTTTGTGTGTGCGCGAACTCACCGGCGGCATCTATTTCGGCGAACGTGGGCGAACCGGCATAAGCGGCGATCCTGACGAACAGGCTTTCGACACTTGCACTTACACCCGTACCGAGGTCGAACGGATCGTGCGGATGGCGTTCGAATTGGCAATGAAAAGGCGTCGAAAATTGACTGTCGTCGATAAGGCTAACGTGCTGGAAACCTCGCGATTATGGCGTGAAGTGGCGCAGAACATTGCAAAGGAATTCCCAGCCGTTGAAACTCAATTTATGTTCGTCGATAACGCAGCGATGCAGCTGGTAACGCGCCCTGTAGCATTCGACGTGATGGTGACTGAAAATATGTTCGGCGATATCCTCACGGATGAGGCGAGCGTGATTTCGGGCTCTCTGGGTATGCTTCCGTCGGCCAGTATCGGGTCCGAGCACGCTCTGTTCGAGCCTATTCACGGTTCCTATCCTCAGGCGGCTGGTAAAAACATCGCCAACCCTATGGCTACGATCCTGTCGGCGGCTATGATGCTGGAACACTTGGGATTAAATGCCGAAGCGAAGTCCATCCGCCACGCCATCGACCAGTCTCTCGCAGCAGGCATTGTCACCGAAGATCTCTTGGGAACACATTCGACTTCCGAAGTTTCTGCGTATATTTCTGACGCAATATAGGCTATATGTACTATATTTGTAGCAAAATTTAGCTTTCGATATGGATTATATCATTCAAGCTGAGCACGTTGTCAAGCAGTATGGCGCCTTCAGGGCGCTGGACGACGTGTCGGTGAACATCCCGCGCGGATCGGTCTATGGTCTTCTGGGACCAAATGGTGCCGGCAAAACCACGCTTATCCGAATCATAAATCGAATTACTGCTCCCGATTCAGGTCGTATCCTGTTCGATGGACACGACATTCAACCATCTGACGTAGAGCTAATCGGCTACCTTCCGGAAGAGCGCGGATTGTACAAAAAGATGAAGGTCGGCGACCAGGTTCTCTACTTTGCACAGCTCAAGGGTCTGACGAAAGCCGAGGCCACACGTCGCGCCAAGGATTGGTTCGTGCGTTTCGGGATCGAGAGTTGGTGGGGCAAAAAGGTAGAAGAGTTGAGCAAGGGGATGGCCCAAAAGGTGCAATTTATTACTACGGTACTGCACGAACCCCGGCTGCTGATCTTCGACGAGCCTTTCAGTGGATTCGACCCGTTGAACGCGCAACTTCTTAAGGATGAGATGCTTCGCCTGCGCGACCAGGGGGCCACCATAATTTTTTCGACCCATAATATGGCCTCCGTCGAGGAGATTTGTACCCACATCACCCTTATTAACAAGGCACGCAACATTCTCAGCGGCTCGCTCGACGAAGTACGGGCCGAGTTCGGTGCCGTAGAGGTGCGCGAAGTAGTGAAAATGGGCAAAAGTATGAACGATATTTTTATAGAAGCTGTGGGCAATGAGTAAGATTTCAATCATAATCGCTCGCGAATTCAACGAGCGGGTTCGCAAGCGTAGTTTCCTTATTACCACCATTTTAACCCCTCTGTTGATGGTGGGTTTAATTGGCGCGATGATCGCAATGATGACTATGCGCTCCGGCGAGGTCAAGCACATCGAGGTGATCGACTCCAGCGGCGTTGTGGCCAGCCGACTCGAAAGCACCGGCACGATTCAATACGAGCCCACACAGCGCACGTTGGAAGAGATAAACACCTCGCACCCTGATACTTGGGGTGTACTTGTCGTAGGTGCCGATGTGATGACAAACTCTTCGAACGTGCAACTATACACCTATTCGTCTTCCACGCTGGAGACCGAAATGTCCATTGCGGGCGACATCGAGCAGATCGTGGAGGCCGAGAAACTCAAGGGTTACGACATCGAGAATCTGCCCCAAATCCTCGACGAAGTGCGCACAAACGTCTCACTCACGGCCTATAAGATCGATGACAGCGGTAGCCAAAAGGAATCATCCAGCGCCCTTGCGATGGGTTTGGCTTATGTGCTTGGTATTCTGATGTATATGTTCGTGCTGCTGTATGGTGTTCAGGTTATGAACGGCGTGATCGAGGAGAAAAACAGCAAGGTGCTGGAGGTTGTCGTGTCGAGCGTGAGGCCGTTCCAGCTGATGATGGGTAAAATCGTTGGTATCGCATTAGTCGCTGTAACTCAGTTCATTATATGGGTTGCAATTCTTGGTATCGCCGGTGCGGCAATGATCCAGTTTATGGTACCGTCAGATGTTTTGGCTCTCGCTCAAGCCGGTGCAGGCGCCGGAATGCCTGGCGCAGTGGGGATGACTGACAATGCCGAGCTCGTTACCGTCCTTAGTAACGTGATGGATTTCAGCTATATAGGCAAAATGCTCGTTGTGTTCCTCATCTTTTTCGTTGGCGGCTATCTGCTCTACGCGGGGATGTTTGCGGCGGTTGGTAGTGCGGTCGATAATGTGCAGGACGCTCAACAGTTCCAAATGCCGATCACACTGCCGTTGGTATTGGGCCTCATCGGTATGATCAATGCTATGCAAGATCCCACCAGCTCGATGGCTTTCTGGCTGAGTATCATACCGTTCACTTCGCCTATGGTGATGGTTGCACGTATCCCTTATGGTGTTCCGGGGTGGGAGTTGGCACTGTCGATAGTGCTTCTGGTCGCCACCTTCATCGTGATGGTTTGGCTTGCCGGAAAAATCTATCGCGTGGGCATATTTATGTACGGTAAGAAGCCGACATTCAGCGAGTTAATCAAGTGGATAAGCTACAAATCCTGATCACCGGAGGCACCGGATATATTGGCAGCCATACGGCGGTGGAGCTCATCGGCGCGGGTTACGATGTTGTGCTGGTCGATAACCTCTCCAATTCGTCTCTGAAAGCTGTCCAGGGGATACGAAAAATTACCGGTATCGAGGTCCCTTTTGTGCAAGTAAATTGCACTGATAATGAGCAGCTTGGTAATGTTTTTCGGCAATGGCAGTTCGACGCGGTGATCCATTTTGCGGCTTTCAAAGCTGTGGGTGAATCGGTAGCCGAGCCTTTGAAATATTATCGGAATAACATCGATTCGCTCCTGACCGTGCTCGAACAAATGCAGGCAACAGGCATTCATAACATTGTTTTTTCGTCATCCGCGACTGTTTATGGTCAGCCCGACGCTTTGCCCGTGACCGAAACTTCGCCACGCAAGCCGGCCACTTCGCCTTACGGCGCCACCAAACAAATTTGCGAGGACATTCTGCGTGACACTGCAGCAAGCAACAACCTTAAAGCCATTGCATTAAGGTATTTCAACCCTATTGGCGCCCATCCGTCGGCTCTTATCGGAGAGGAGCCGCACGGCGTGCCGGGAAATCTCGTGCCGTTCATCGCCCAAGTGGCTGCCGGTCAGCGCTCTGAGCTCTCAATTTTCGGCGACGACTACCCCACTCCCGACGGTACGGCCCAGCGCGACTACATTGACATAGTGGATCTTGCACGCGCCCACGTTTGTGCCGTCGATCGAATCCTCAAAGACACACAAAAGCCTTATTACGAGATATTTAACATTGGCACAGGTAGGCCCGTCTCGGTGCTTGAGCTGGTACACACTTTCGAACGGATGAATAATGTCGAGGTGCCTTATCTCATCGCTCCTCGTCGCACAGGCGATGTTACGGCTCTTTGGGCCGATCCCTCTCTCGCCGCCCGTGAGCTCGGCTGGCACGCCGAACGTTCTCTGGATCAGTCACTTCAATCGGCGTGGCTATGGGAGCAACAGCGAACTGTCCCCATAACTTAGAAATCGGAAATCGTGCTCCATTGCGTAGTCATAAATCCGTCGCCACTCCTCTATACCGCCTTCCCCCCTGTCTCCCACAAATGCCGATACCAACAGTAATAATGTGCTCTTCGGTTGATGAAAATTGGTAATCAGCCCCTTCACTATGCGAAAATTATAGCCGGGTGTGATCATTATCTGCGTTGCGGCGATGATTTTATCGACCCCACGCTCCCGCATATATTCGGCCAACTTCTCCAATGCCATCCTACCATCGAACTCCTCAGGAATTTTGTTCAGTTCAAACTGTCCCACAGGTAGTTGCGTTTGTATATCACCATCGCGTTCCACCCGCCAACCCAATGCGACCAGTGATTCCAACGTACGCACCGAGGTTGTCCCGACAGCAATAATACGTCCCGAACCACCGTCTGAAATTCGACCGACAAGTCGCTCTATCGTCGCCAGCCGCACCTCGAAATGCTCGGTATGCATCTGATGCTCAAGAGCGTTTTCAGTCTTGACGGGTAGAAAAGTTCCTGCTCCGACGTGAAGCGTAACTTCATCAAATTCCACGGCTGCAACACGCATCTTCTCAATAAGTTCCCCTGTGAAGTGTAGTCCGGCAGTCGGCGCGGCAACCGAACCCTCGATGCGTGAATAGACCGTTTGATATCGCGTATTGTCGGTCTGTTCACTCTCACGACCCAGATAAGGCGGAATCGGCACTCGCCCCAGTCGCTCCAACATCTCACCGAACGTCAAATCGTCATTCCACTCAAATCGCACCACATCGCCAGCTCCCCTGTATGCCCTCAACCCTCCACACTCGACCGACCCCGACTTCCATCTCTTCGAGTTACCCACCATTGCACGCCATTCACAGGCTCCACGTGCTATAAAAGCGCGCTCGTAATCAGCTGGCTCACAGGGTTCAAGGCACATCACTTCGATTCTCGCACCCGTAGAATTTTCCATCATCAGTCTCGCGCGAATAACCTTCGTATTGTTGAAAATCAGCAGACTGTCCGGTGGTAGCACTGAACCTATTTTGCTAAAAACGGTTTCCGAAATGTCGCCTAAACCACTCCCTCCATCGCCACAATCTTCGCCCCTCCACACCAACAGTTTCGATCCATCGCGCTGTTTCACAGGGAATTTTGCGATCCGCTCGTCCGGCAGATCGTAATAGAAGTCGGAAATTTTCATCGGCTCAGCCGGTAATAGGGCGTGATGGACACGGGCACGAAACCCATTTTCTGCGCCAAAGGATATGATGCGGTATTCTCGAAGCGGCAGCTCCACACAGGTTCATATCCGCTATCGAGGCAGTAGTCTATTAGCGCTCCGCAGACCAGCTCCGCAAAGCCCATTTTTCGGAATTCGGCAAGAGTTTCTATCCCGATCTCCAACTGATCATCAAGTATATAGGCCGAAAAGGCTGTCGCGGCCTTGCCGTAATCCTTTTTGTCGAGAGGCATCATAAATCGAAATCCACCGCCGGTGTTTCGGTTCATTTTTTGGCCTTGGGGGCGAGCATCATCGTCATCCGCTTGCCTTCGAGCTTAGGCATCATTTCAACCTTCGCAAGTTCCTCAAGATCAGTAGCAAAGCGCAACAGTAGGATCTCTCCCTGCTCTTTGAACACAATGCTTCGGCCTCTGAAAAACACATAAGCCTTAACCTTTGCTCCCTCTTTGAGGAAGTTTTCGGCGTGCTTCAGTTTGAAGTTGTAGTCGTGATCGTCGGTCTGCGGACCAAAACGTATCTCCTTGATAACCACCTTCACAGCATTGGCCTTAATCTCTTTGGCCTTCTTTTTTTGCTGGTAGAGAAACTTTTGGTAATCGACAATTCGTACCACGGGCGGATCGGCTTGGGGCGAAATTTCGACCAGGTCGAGTTCTCTCTCGTCCGCCAGACGCAACGCTTCGCGCGTGGACATCACCACGGAGCCTTCGACCTCTTCGCCGACGACCCTTACTTGCGGCGCAAGTATGTGTTCATTGATCTTGTGCAGCGCCTCTCTTTGTGGCGGTCTGCGTCCCTGTGGGCCCCTGTTCGCGTTTGGTCTTGGCGGGAACGGCCTGGGGGGTTGATAAGGTTTTTTTACTGGTGGCAAGCGATATAGTGTTAGTTATTAATTGGTTCTACTTCTTTTTCGACGAGCTCGGTGACATATTTTGCGAACTCTTTCGGTGTCATCTGGCCTGTCCCGCCATCGGCATTTCGACCTGCTCCTTCACCGGTCCCTTGCGCTCTCACCGACACCACTCCGTCGGCCTGCTCCTTCTCTCCCACCACCAGCATAAATGGTATTCGCTTCAGTTCATTGTCTCTGATCTTGCGGCCGATTTTTTCGTTCCGCAGGTCGGTGATGGTGCGAATATCGGAATTATTCAGCAAATCTGAAACTTTTTGTGCGTAATCGTTAAATTTTTCGCTGATCGGCAGTACCACGGCTTGGTCTGGCGTCAGCCACAGCGGGAATTTCCCCGCGGTGTGCTCCAGCAGTACCGCCACAAACCGCTCCATCGAGCCGAACGGCGCGCGGTGTATCATAATGGGTCTATGGGGCTTATCGTCTGCGCCGGTATAGGTCAGATCGAACCTTTCGGGCAGGTTATAATCTACCTGAATCGTACCCAGTTGCCACTTCCGCCCGATCGCATCTTTCACCATAAAGTCCAGCTTCGGGCCGTAGAAAGCCGCTTCGCCATATTCGACAGTAGCATCGAGCCCCTTGTTTTTTACCGCTTGCACGATCGCGGCTTCGGCCTTGTCCCAGTTTTCGTCTGTGCCGATATATTTTTCGTGGTTTTCGCGATCTCTTAGCGAGATTTGGGCGGTAAAGTTCTCGAATTTCAACGTCTTGAATATGTAGAGCACAATATCCATCACTTTCTCGAACTCTTCCAACAACTGGTCGGGTCTCACAAAGAGGTGGGCGTCGTCCTGCGTAAACCCACGAACCCTCGTAAGTCCGTGCAGTTCACCACTTTGCTCGTAGCGATATACGTTCCCGAATTCCGCAAGTCTCACCGGCAGATCTTTGTATGATCGCGGTTTCATTCTATAAATCTCGCAGTGATGCGGGCAGTTCATCGGCTTGAGCAGAAATTCTTCGTCTTCGTCCGGCGTGTGAATGGGCTGGAAAGAGTCCTTGCCATATTTCGCATAATGTCCACTGGTCACCCACAGCTCTTTCAGTCCGATATGCGGCGTAATAACCTGTTCATAACCATAAGCTTTCTGTATCTTTTTAAGGAACCCTTCGAGCCTTTCCCTCAATGCAGCCCCTTTCGGTAACCACAACGGTAGCCCTTGGCCCACCCTTTGCGAGAACGCAAAAAGTTCCAGTTCGCGTCCCAGTTTTCTGTGGTCACGTTTTTTTGCCTCTTCCAGCATCGCCAAGTGTTCGTCCAGCATACTTTTCTTTGGGAACGACACACCGTAAATCCTGGTAAGCATCTTCCTGTTCTCGTCTCCTCTCCAGTATGCTCCCGCCACACTCGTTAGTTTCAGCGCCTTGATATGACTCGTATCGGGCAGGTGCGGCCCGCGACACAGGTCGGTGAAGCAGCCGTTGGTATAAAAAGTTATGGTCGAACCTTCTGCTAAGTCGTTGATCAGCTCTACCTTATATTCGTCACCCTTTTCGCCGAAAGTCTTCAGAGCCTCTTCGCGCGTAACTTCGTGGCGAGTAAGCGGCGTCTTCACCTTTGCCAGCTCCATCATCTTGGCTTCTATCTTCGGCAGATCGGCTTCAGTTATGGGTACCGGTGAGTCTATGTCGTAATAAAAACCGCTCTCGATGGCCGGCCCGATGCCGAACTTGATGCCCGGATAGAGCGCCTCCAACGCCTCGGCCAGCAGGTGCGACGAGGTGTGCCAAAAGACTTGCTTTGCTTCATCGTCGTCCCACTTCAACAGTCTCACACTGCTGTCTTCGGTTATCGGGGTTTGCAGGTCTTGCACCCTCTCGCCTTTGCTGTCGCTCACTTTTGCTGCCAGCACTTCGCTCGCCAGCCTTGGCGAGATACTCTCTGCAATTCCCATTGCAGTTACGGGCGCAGCGAATTCGCGCCGCCCACCGTCCGGAAAAGTTATCTTAACAATATCTTTCATATCAACTCAATTCTTTATCTATCATCTGTTGCACATTCCATATCCGAAGCATAAGCTCTTCTGCCACCGGTACCAAATAGTTGTTATTGCCCATTGCCACCGTTACAATGTATTTGCGCAACGGTCCCCCTTCGGGACTCCTCGCCATAAAGACGAATGCGTCATACAAACCCTGTGGAGTAAAAAATTCCGCAAGTATTTTAGGATCCATCGACTCCATAATCTTACCGTCTTTCGTCTCCAAAAAACCGTTGATCGTCTCCTGTGCATTGTGCATCGAGTCATAGATGTTGTAGAGCGCATTCATCAACTCGCTACTGCTAATGGACTTGACCACCGGCGAGGTCTTCAGTGTTTCGAACGAATTAGTCACCACCTGAAAAGGTATAATCATCACCAGTGCATCCCTATACCTATCGAGCGTATCTAACGAGATCTTTTCGGGCATATCATAGACTATATATGGAGCCAGCGCTCGGCAACCGGCAATATCGGCTTCGAAGTAGTCGCGAAATCCCTTAAGCCCATAAATATTTCTATCGAGCTCCGTGCGTACCATTCCCAGTATATGTTTCGCTTCTTTCCGCTCTGCGCTCCGCTGAATAAGCCCACTGCCTCCAAAAGTTATTATGATGCCAATGACAACCGTGGCCAGCTGACGAAAAAAGTCGCCTGCCTTCCAACTATTCATCCACTGCCCGAAACCTCCTCTCATCTATTGCTCGGCCGCTTTCATTTATATTTCACTTTTCGACAAGTCGATCGTTCTTTCGTCACCTTTTTCGCGCTCGTAGTGTTTCAGTGGGTTTTTCGACATCTCGGCCCAGGCAACTCGGTTTCTGTAAATATCTATCGCCGTATAGATCGCGTTTCTCATCGAGTCGGGGTTTGCCTCGTCCTTTCCTGCTATGTCGAATGCCGTTCCGTGGTCTGGGCTCGTGCGCACTACCGAAAGTCCCGCCGTAAAGTTCACTCCATCGGGCGACAGTGCTTTGAACGGAGCCAGTCCCTGGTCGTGATACATCGCCAACAGCGCATCGTACTTTGCAAACTCGCCCGACACAAACAACCCGTCGGCAGCAAACGGCCCGAAAGCCAGAATCCCTTCACTGTAGGCCTGCTCAACGGCCGGTCTTATCACTTCCGCCTCGTCCGTTCCCATCATTCCACCTTCGCCTCCGTGAGGATTCAGCGCCATCACTGCAATCCTCGGCGCCACGATGCCAAAATCTTTCACCAGCGTATCTCGCAGTATTCGCAGTTTCTCGACTATCTTTTCCTTCGATATCGCACCCGGCACGTCCGCCAGCGCCATATGACTCGTCACCAGTGCCACTCTCATCGCCTCCGAGACCATCATCATCAGCGCCGCACCACCGAACTCCGCAGCCAAAAACTCCGTATGTCCTGAGAGGTTAAAATCCTCACTCTGTGCATTTTCCTTGCTTATCGGTGCTGTCACCAGAGCATCTATCTTTCCTGCCTTCAGGTCAGCTACCGCAGCCTTCAACATCGCAACCGCCGCCGCCCCACTCGCCGCCGTGGGCACTCCGGGTTCGAACTCTCCTGAATATTTATACACCACTGGCGTGCAAAGTTCCTCGAAACGGGGATCTTCCAACGCCTTTCGAACGATTTCCGGCCCCACTCCCGCCGGATCGCCCTGCGTGATGCCTATTTTTATCTTGTTTGCCATTCTGCAAATATAGTATTTTTAGAGCGAATCGCCGAAATCTTTCCGGAATTTCTCCATCAGTCTGTGCGGCCAATCGCTCGTCGGTTCCAGTTTTCCCATAAAGAATCGCAGCACCCTCGGCTCATAAACCCACTGCAGACCCCCGATCAGTTTTCTGTTGTCCCACAGCCACTCCAGCCGGTCGATCACATAATTGATTTGCGAGAGAGTGAACACCCTGCGCGGAACGGCCAATCTCAGCAGCTCCACATCGGACAAAATTTCATTCCCTTGCTCGTCTCTCACACTCGACACCGTTCCCCGTTCCATCCCACGAACCCCGGAACAGAGATATAACGCAGCCGCGAGCGCACCCGCAGGGTATTGGTTCTGCCGCAGGTGGCTGCAAAACTCCATTGCATTGACGTGTCCGCCCAGCACCCCCGGCGGGGTCACCATAGGAATTCCCTTTGCCTCGGCCGTCTCCACCAGATACTTTATAAACGTCGGACTTTGGCTTATCATTGTTTCGTCCAGTGTTTCGTAGAGCCCCACCGCGATTGCTTCGATCTCTCTCACCGACATCCCTCCGTAAGTGAGGAATCCTTCAAAAAGAGGGATCATCACCTCCATCTTTTGGTACAGCTCGTGCCTGTTGGTACAGATCCCGCCTCCACGAGACGACGAAAGCTTTCGTGCCGAGAAATAGACGATATCCGCCAAGCCCGTCATCATCTTCAGTATATCGCCCATCGAATTTTCACCCCACTCCTTTTCGCGCTGCTTCACAAGGAACGCATTTTCGCCCAGCAGGCTGGCGTCGAGTACCACCATCAGTCCATACTTGTCCGCCACTCTCCTCACGTCCAGCATATTGCTTATCGAGAACGGTTGTCCGCCGATCAGGTTGGTCGATGCCTCCATTCGAATGAACGGTATTCTCTCCACACCTGTCTCTTCAATGAATCGCACCAGCTTGTCGATGTCGATATTTCCTTTGAACGGGTTTGTCGAGCTCAGTTCCAGCGCATCGTCACACAATAGCTCTGCTATCGTTCCTCCCACCTCTGTAATGTGTGCCAGCGTCGTTGTGAAGTGATAGTTCATCGGCACCACATCTCCCGGCTTTATGAATGTTCTCGCCAGCACGTTCTCTGCCGCCCTTCCCTGATGCACCGGTAACAGGTATTTTTTGCCCAGAACATCTTCCACCGCCTTTTGCATCCTCTCGAAAGATTGCGATCCCGCGTATGCGTCGTCTGCCCTCATCATTGCCGCCAGCTGATTGTCGCTCATTGCATTGACCCCGCTGTCGGTTATCATATCCAGGAACACGTCGGCAGTCCTGAGCCCGAAGGTGTTGTAGCCCGCCTCTTTGAGTGCATCGAGCCGCCGCTCGATCGGTACCAGATTTAGTTTTTGTACGATGCGCACCTTGTGAAGTTCCAGCGGCAGGTCTTCGTTTTTGTAAAATTTAACGTTTGGCATAGTATTATGGATTTCGTAATTTGCTAATTATTATTGCCGCTGCTGTTGCAACGTTCAGCGACTCCGACCCCGCCCGTGTCGGCGGTATGAAAATTCTCCTCGCCACCAGTTTCTCCACCTCCTCGGATATTCCCCTCCCCTCGCTTCCCAGCACCACTATCCCTTCTCTCTCCAACTCCGCCTCATAGATGCTTTCACCCTCCAAAAACGCTCCGTACACCGGCACCTTATCAGGGCCTGCAGCCGCGACTGCCACCTCGATCATCTCTCCCAGATTCCCGTAATGCACCCTCACTCTTGTCAGTGCCCCCATCGTCGCCTGCACCACCTTAGGCCCGAAACAGTCCGCCGTCCCCTGGCTGCACAGTATGTCGTCGATGCCGAACCAGTCGGCCAGCCGAATTATGGTTCCCACATTTCCGGGGTTTTGCACCTCGTCCAACGCCAACACAAGCTTCCCTTTGAGCCCCTCCGCATCGAATTTCCACTGCGGCAACTCCACCAGTGCCAACTGATCCGTCGGAGTTTTCAGGTGGCTCACCCGTTCATTGTAATATATCTTCCTAATCTTAAAATTCGACCCCTCAAATTCTTCCACGGACTTTCTTCCCTCCACCACGAACAGCCCCGCCTCCTCACGGTTGCGTTTATCGCCCAGCGATCGGATCAGCGCCATCTCCCCTTTTGTCATTTGCGTCCCGTGAAATAAAGTCCTCCCGCGATCAGTACCAGCCCCACTATCGCCACCCACGTTATCCTCTCACCCAGCACCATCGCCGCCGCCATCATCGTAAACACGGGATTCAGATAGATATAGTTCGATGATGCCACAACCCCGATCTCTTTCATCACCTTGTTCCAGATCGCGAAGCAGGCAAACGACGCCACGAGTCCCAAAAACAGCAGATTACCCCATACTGCCGGTATTGCCAGTGCCACCGGATTATAGGTCGCTCCTGGCAGCAGCAAAAAAGGCAACAGCGTCACCAATCCCCAAAAAAACACTTTCCGCGTGATGAACATCGTCGAGTAGCGCCCACTGAGTTTGCGCATTACTATACTGTAAACCGCCCACGACACCGCCGCCACGATAGACAGAATATCTCCCACCGGATTCAGCTCCAGCACGAAACTTCCATTGAAGATCACCAGCGCCGCCCCCGCCAATGCAATGAACGTCCCCGCCCAAAGCCCCTTGCCAACCTTTTCGCGCGGGTAAAAAATTCGCGACAACAGCGCAGTCCAAATTGGCGCCGTACACACCAGCAGCGACACGTTAGACGCCAAAGTCGTCTCCAGCGCAGTATTTTCTGCTATGAAGTAGAGCGATCCTCCCGTGAAACCCACCGCCGCCATCAACATTTCATCCCGCAACGAGTCGGCAAACAACTTCTTCGACGCAAAAAACCAAATCGCCACCCACGCCAGCAGGAATCTGTATGTAAAAATTTCCGTAGGCGACAATCCATTTTGTATCAACACCTTGGTCGATACAAACGTCGTCCCCCACACTGCGATCGTAAGAATCGCAACGATGTGGTAAACCCCCCGCCCCTCTTTAAAAAATGAACTGCGAGCTGATTTCACGATAACTATATACGCGGTCGATAGTGTCGGCAAAAATATCCGCCACGCTCAGTACCCGGAATTTACTTAAATCTTCGCCCCCTTTAAGCGGAATAGTATCTGTCACGATCACTTCCGACAGCGGGCTTGCATTGATTCTGTCATAGGCCGGACCGCTCAAAACCGGATGGGTTGCCACCGCACGCACGCTTGCCGCCCCTTTATCCATCAGCATATTGGCCGCCAGTGTAAGCGTTCCCGCCGTATCGATCATATCGTCGAGTATCACCACATTCCGCCCTTCGACCTCTCCAATGGCGGTCATATTTGCCACTTCGCCCGGTTTTTCTCTCTGCTTGTGGCTGATTATCATCGGTGCGTCGAGATGCTTTGCGTAGGCGCTGGCTCTCTTGGCTCCTCCCATATCGGGCGCGGCGATCGACAAGTCCTCAATTTGCAGTTCCTGCAGATAAGGCACAAAAATCTTGCTCGCATAGAGATGATCGACCGGAATATCGAAAAAGCCTTGTATCTGATCGGCGTGCAGGTCCATCGTCATAACCCTATCGACTCCTGCGGCTTTCAGAAGATTGGCCACCAATTTTGCTCCGATCGAGACTCTCGGCCTGTCTTTTCTGTCTTGCCGTGCCCAACCGAAGTAGGGTATCACCGCCACCACCTTGTGTGCTGAGGCCCTCCTTGCCGCGTCGATCATCAGCAGCATCTCCATCAGGTTGTCCGCCGGCGGATTGGTCGATTGCACGATGAAAACCGTGCATCCTCTGATCGTTTCGTTGAAGGCGGGTTGATACTCTCCGTCGTTGAAACACAGGCAGGAGGATGCTCCCAGAGTTGTGCGATAGCTCGTAGCGATCTTTTCGGCCAGCGGTTGCGAGTTCCGGCAGGCAAAAATTTTAAGTGTATGGTGTCCCATTGTTTTATGTAAGGTTTTGTTCAATAAATTCGAGTATTTCGCCGCCGCCTGTTCGTTTTTCCGACGACGTCACAAACATCGGCGGTAACTCTTCCCAGCGCTTCAGCAGTTCTTGTTTATAATTCGCAACGTTTGTCGCCAGAGCGTTCGTCCCCAGCTTGTCGGCCTTGGTGAAGACCACTCCGAACGGCACCCCCTCGCGACCCAGCATCTCCATAAATTCCATATCCACCTTCTGCGGTTCGTGTCTAACATCCACCAGCACGAACAGCAACCACATCTTTTCGGCCTTGGTCACATAGTCGGTAATGATCTTATCGAACCCTTCGCGCACACTTTTGGACGTCCTCGCCCACCCGTATCCCGGCAGATCGACCAGATACCACCCTCCTCCATCCCGCCCCTCGTTCACCAGGAAATGGTTAATCAATCTCGTTTTCCCCGGCGTTCCCGATACCTTCGCAAGCCCCTTCACGCCGACCAGCATATTGATCAGCGAGGACTTTCCCACATTGCTGCGACCTATGAAAGCGAACTCCCGCAGTCCGTCGCGCGGAATTTGCGATATCTTCCCGCTTGAGAACGCAAACTTTGCCGAGTTGATTCTCATTCGGTCGGCGAGAAATCTTCCTTTCCGGCTCCGCACACGGGACAGCTCCAATCTTCCGGCAGCTCTTCGAACGGTTTGCCTTCAACTTCCGGGTCATACACATACCCGCAAACATCACATTTGTACTTTTTCATAATGATATAGCATAAAAATCTTTTTCATCGCCGCCAGCGTTCCGGTTAAAACATCATCCCCGTATAGGTTCTCGGAGTCAGAGCCCTTAGCTCCTTCTTCACCGCCTCGTTCACATCCAGCCCATTGATAAACTCCAGCATCTCCTCTCTCCCTATAACCTTGCCCGTCCTCGTAAGAGCCTTCAGCGCTTCATAGGGAGACGGATACATCTCGCGCCTCAAAATGGTTTGAATTCCTTCTGCGATCACTGCCCAGTTGCTATCCAGATCGTGGTCGATCGCATCCAAATTTATTATCAGTTTCCCCAGTCCCTTCAGTATCGACTTAAAAGCAATTATCGTATGGGCCAGCGGCACACCCGTATTCCTCAGCACCGTCGAGTCGGTCAGGTCTCTCTGCAATCTCGACACGGGTAGCTTTGCCGACAGATGCTCGAAGATCGCGTTCGCCATTCCCAGATTTCCTTCAGCGTTCTCAAAATCAATGGGATTGACCTTGTGCGGCATCGCCGACGACCCGACTTCTCCTGCCACCACCCTCTGCTTGAAGTAATCCATCGAGATGTATGTCCACACATCGCGACAGAAGTCTATCAGTATCGTGTTGATCCTCTTGAACGTGTCGAAGATCGCTGCTATGTTGTCGTAGTGCTCTATCTGAGTGGTATATCGCGAGCGCACCAGTCCCAGATCACCTACGAATTTGTCCGCAAACTCCACCCAGTTTATCTGGGGATAGGCGGCTGTGTGTGCGTTGAAGTTTCCTGTCGCTCCTCCGAACTTCGCCGGCGCCGGTACGTCTCTCAGCATCTGTAGCTGCTTCTCCATCCGCTCAACATAGACCATCATCTCCTTTCCCAGCCTCGTCGGCGATGCGGGCTGCCCGTGTGTTCTTGCCAGTAGCGGCACATTCTCCCACTCTCTCGCCATCGCCCTCAACTTCTCCAGCAATTCTCCTACTAACGGATAGTAAACTCCGTGCGCGGCCTCCCTTATCGAGTATGGCGTTGCCGTGTTGTTTATGTCTTGGCTCGTCAGCCCGAAGTGCACGAATTCTTTGTAGTCGGCTAACCCCAGCTCGTCCATCTTCTCTTTCAGCAGATATTCCACGGCTTTCACATCGTGGTTCGTAGTTTTCTCTATCTCTTTGACCCGTAGAGCGTCTTTCACTTCAAAATTCTCATATATCCCTCTTAGCGCCACAAAGTTCTTTTCCTTTATGT
Source organism: Alistipes sp. UBA934 (assembly GCA_002293535.1). Lineage (GTDB taxonomy): Bacteria > Bacteroidota > Bacteroidia > Bacteroidales > Rikenellaceae > UBA940. The sequence goes on from DBDK01000008.1 coordinate 306,277, forward strand.
GTGCCAGTTGCGGTAGCGGTATTTTGCACAGGGCGATAAAGTATTCCACCTCCACCAGCACCCTGTATCTTATCAGCGCGTACTCCGAAAAATATTCGTCAAGCGGCAGCCCCGCATCTCTGTACCTCCCGTCGATGGGCGATATAGCCGTAATTTTGCTCAGTTCCATTGAACAAAGATATAAAAGATTCTCTATCTTTGCAAGCAGGATGAACCGATGCGGGGTTTGCGAGTAAGAGTTTCCGTAATTGCGGTTACGAAGAGAGATGCTCATTACAAATTCAGTAGTCCACTGGCCGGGGAGTCAGTCATAGGCAGCAATGTTATTCGACGGGCCGCCTGCAAAGTTCGGCACTTCGAAGAAAAAAGCGACTACTATCGAGCCAGCCGCAGGTAACCGTAATTACCAGAGTGGTGCAGTCGGAGGTCAGGGCACTAACGGAGACTGGTGGTCTTCTACGCCATACAGTGAGTCTAACGGGCACAACCTGAACTTCAACAGTAACAACGTGAACCCCGTGACTAACAATTACGCCTCCTACGGCTTTCCGGTGCGTTGTGTCGCCCGCTAAGAATTTGTAACCCTGCTCGGCTCATTCCCCCATTTTTTCACTATCTTTGTAACCAAAGTAAAAAACCTATAGCTATGAAAAGATTTCTGATTTTGGTCGCCCTTGTAACGCTGGCCATAGCAGCGCAGGCGCAGGCCCAAAACCAAACACAGAACGAAACCCGCAACCTCAAACTTATGGTTCGCAATACCAAAGGTCGCGTGATGCAGGATATCCCGCTCTTTGCCCACATCAAGAGCTCCGATAAGATCGAATCGCTCGACCAGTTCGGCAATCGCTTTTTCAGGGTCGCCGAGACCGACACTCTCGAACTTGCGGTCGGTGAGACCATCTATGAATTCCCCGTTGCAGGATTCGATTCGCTATATGTGGTTCTCAAAAACCGCAACAAGATCGCCGGCATCGCTCCTAAAACCGGTGGTAACGATTTGATTAACATCGGCTACTCCGTCATTCCCCGTCGTGGCAATACCAACGCCGTAAGTACTATCGATATGAAGGACGCCTACGCTTACACCGACCTTCGTACCTACATTCAGGGTCGGGTGGCAGGCGTATCTTTCGACCGTCAAGGCCAGATCATCGTTCGTGGTATCTCCTCTCTAAACAGCGGCATCGAGGCTTTGGTTGTTGTGGATGGTCTTGTGATGCCCAATTTTGAGGCTGCCAACGGTACTATCAATCCCAGCGACGTCGAGTCGATCTCCGTATTGAAGGATGCCGGTTCGGCAGCGATATATGGCGCTCGCGGTGCCAATGGCGTTGTGCTCATCACCACCAAAAAGGGCGGCCGTTAGAGTATCAGCCTGGAGAGGCGCTTGGCGATTGCGGTACGTTCGCGGTCGAGAGCGGTAATTCGGCGCAGGATCTCCGTGGCTTCGGTTTCAGAAAGCTCTGTGCCCTCGTCGCCGGAGTCGTCTTGGCGCAGGCGCGCTCTCAGTTCTGCCGAAAGTTCCTCGATGACCTTGGATTTGTAGAGCATCACTGCCCGCGGTAATGCTTCGGGCAGTCGTTCGCGCTCGCTCGCCACCGAAATTTCGTGTCGCTTCCACAGTTTGCTTGGGGTGTAGTTGTCGTCGGCCGTAAGTAAATCCACCGCCGCGTTGGCCACCCCCGCATCCGTGTGGGTGATAAAGTGGTGTGCCGGAACCTCCACCCCCCGACCCAGTTCGCCATAATGCGCCACGTATGTGTCGTGCAGCGCCTTCAGCATCGGATTTCGCAGTTCCAGCCCGTTGCTTTGCAGCTCGCCTATGATTGTTTCGGCCACGTTGAGCTCGGTCGCCGGCCCCTTTCCATCTTTGAACTCGAATCCCGTGTGACCATACTTTATCAGATACTTCACCAGCTCCTTTTCCAGCTCTTCGATGCTGCTGCCAGCCGTAACTCCGCCGCCTCCCGCCGTAACCGACCCTGCCACCGCCGCTCTTCTCGCGGTCTCTTGCTTGCGTATGAATTCTTTAGCCTCGTCGTCTCCCGCCGCCGTTCCCGTCAGCCGCTTTTTCGCCACTTCCGAGCCCAGCAACCCCTCGTCCACATCCATCACCTTCGCCGCTTCCTTGACATACATCGCCCGCTGGATAGCGTCCGGAATTTCGGCTATCGAGGCGACCATTTCTCCCACCACCGCCGCTCGTTTTATCACATCGCCACGCGCTTCGCGCATCAAAAGTCGCGCCTTAAACGAGATAAAATCCTCCTCTGCGGTACGTATAAAATCTTGTAATTCTGTGGCGTTATGCCCTCTGGCAAACGAGTCCGGATCCTCCCCGTCGGGCAGCAAAACCACGCGAACACTCAGCCCCTCCCGCAGGATCATATCTATCCCCCTCAACGATGCCTTTATCCCCGCATCGTCACCGTCATAGATCACCGTAACGTTATCTGTGAAACGCTTCAGCAGTTTGACCTGCTCCACTGTAAGCGATGTTCCGGACGATGCCACCACGTTTTCCACGCCCGCCTGGTGCATCGAGATCACATCCGTGTAGCCCTCCACCAAAATGGCGTTTCGCTGCTGTGCTATCGCTTTTTTGGCGAAAAATATGCCGTAGAGGTTGTTTTTCTTCGAATAGACTTCGCTTTCGGGTGAGTTTTGGTACTTGGCCACGTTCTTGTCAGTACGCAGAGTTCTCCCCCCGAATGCCACCACACGCCCGCTCATCGAGTGAATCGGGAACATCACCCTTTCGGTGAACCTGTCATAATATCCCCCCGTTTCTCTCTTGATAGTCAGACCCGTAGTAGTCAAAAAGTCTTCTTTATATCCTGCCGCCAGCGCCGCTCGCGTAAACTCTTCGCCTCCCTTTGGACAGTATCCCAGCTGGAATCGTCTTATTATTTCGTCCGTAAATCCTCTGTGCCTGAAATACGACAGACCCACACTTTTCCCCTCCTCCGTGTCGTGCAATGCGCTCCGGAACCATTCCGCCGCCCAGCTGTTGAGCACCATCATACTCTCTCGGTCATCGTTCCGGCGCGTCTCCTCCTCGCTTAACTCTTTCTCCACCACCTCGATACCGTACTTTTTCGCCACCCATTTCAGCGCCTCCACGTAGCTCATTCCCTCGTGCTCCATCACGAATGTCACGGCGTTTCCTCCCTTTCCGCAGCCGAAACATTTGAACAGGCCTTTTGTGGGCGAGACGACGAACGAGGGAGTTTTTTCGTTATGGAACGGACAGCAGGCCTGATAATTGACCCCTTTTTTTCGCAACGTGACAAAATCGCTCACCACCTCCACTATATCGGCGGCGGCAAAAATTCGGTCGATGGTTGCTTTGTCAATCACAAAAAAATATTGTATTTTTGGCACGCAAGAGGAGTGATCCCGACAGGAATCGAACCTGTACCGTCAGAACCGGAATCTGATATTCTATCCATTGAACTACGGGACCAGTTGGGGAGCACAAAGGTGGCAAAAAAATATTAAAAAACCTATTCATTTGCTGAATAATTGGCAGAGAATCGAACGAGTTGTTAAGTGGGCCGGCCTGTCGGTCAATTCGTTTGCGCTTTCCATAGGGTTGTCCCGCGGCGAGAATCTCTACCAGATCAAACGCGGGAACAACGGTATTTCTCGTGAGCTCGCGGGGATGATCTCCTCCAAGTATCCTCAGATTTCCCGCGCGTGGTTGTTGGCGGGCGAGGGCGATATGTTCACCGACGAGACTCTCCGCCGCACTTCGATCCCGTTCTATGATATCGATATCGAGAAGTATGTGGCTGCTCCTGAAAAGTTCGTCAGTCGTGGTTACATCTCGCTTCCGGGCATCGAGGATGCCGACTTCGGTGCTGTCTACCACGGCCGTGCTATGGGCGAGGCTATTCCTGCGGGGTCGATGGTGCTGGTTCGTCGTACCGCTCCCGAAGGGCTCATTCCTGGAGGCGACTATGTCGTTGTGACCGAGGAATTTACTATGCTTCGGCGCGTAAGACGTTCTCTCGACACCGGCGAGCTCCGATTGCTTCCTCTCGACACCGAGAATTTCGACGAGATCCGCATCTCTCCATCTTCCGTTCGTGAGCTCTATCTCATCCGCGCAGTTGTGATTAACAAGACCCTATGACCGGCAACGGCCGGTGCGATTAAAAGGACTATGGCAAAGAAAGTGATAATGGGAATAGATCCGGGAACGACCCGAACGGGTTACGGCGTGCTGGAAATCGGCGACGGTGGCAAGCTCTATGCCGTTGCTCTTGGCGACATAGACCTTCGTAAAGTCGGCGACCACTACCAGAAACTTCGTGTGATTTTCGAACGGGTCAGCCAGCTTATCGACGGTTACCACCCTTCCGAGGTTGCATTGGAGTCGCCGTTTTTTGGCGAGAATGTCCAGAGTATGCTTAAGCTGGGTCGTGCTCAGGGAGTTGCTATGGCCGCCGCGCTCTCTCGCGGTATCGACGTTTTCGAGTATGCCCCTCGCCGCGTCAAGCAGGCCATCACGGGTCATGGCGCAGCGGCCAAGGAGCAGGTTGCGGCGCTTCTCGGTGGTATGCTGGGTATCGAATATGATCCCAAACGCCTCGACGCCACCGACGGTATGGCCGTTGCCCTCTGCCACCACTTCCTATCTTCGTCTCCTGTTCCGCGTTCAGCGCCCGCCAAAAAATCCAGTAAGAACACCTCTTGGGAAGAGTTTCTGCGTCAGAATCCCGACCGAGCCTTGCTTTGAGTCACCAGCCAAACTCCGCTGAAAACCAGCAAAGTGGCCAGTCCTTTCGTGATCCCGAACGTATCCATCCTCACCGCCACTGCGATCAGCGACGCCACCAAGGGTTGCAGATAGCCGTACATTCCCAGCACCGTCGGCCTCAGATAGCGCTGACCGATTGGCAAAAGTAAGAAAGTCAGGAATGTAGCCCCGCCGATGATGAACGCAAGTCGCGCCCATACATCCCAGCCCAGAGCCGCATAATCGACCGCCACAACGTCCCGCCAACAAACGAAAAACGAGAGTATCGCCGAAAACAGGAACATCCATTTCATCAAAGTCACCGGCGAATATGTCGTGAAAAGTCGCTTGAAAACGACCAGATAGATCGAGAACGACAGGCTGCTCAGCGCGCACAACATATTACCTATCCAACTCGACCCGCCTCCGGCGAGCCCATTCGCCGAAAGCCCTCCTCCACTTGCCATCTCTGTCCCGCCCAGTATCAACAGTAACGCCCCACTCGCTCCCACCGTCACCCCCACCACCTTGAGCCACGTGATCGGTTCGCGCAGGAAAATCGCCGCCAGCACCATCGTGATCATCGGCGTGAGAGTCGTTATCACCGCCGCGTCGATGGGCGAAGTCATCGACACTCCCACTATGAATGGCATCTGATTCAGTAAGATACAAAATAGAGAGGCTATGAATATCACTCCCACATCCCTAAGTGGCACCCTCTCCTGCCGCACAAAGATCGAAGCCACCCAAAACAGCACCGCCGCACCGGCCATTCGGTAAAATGTCACCGCAAGACCTGTGATCCCTCCCTCGCCGATTATCGACTTGACGGCCGGTATGTTCAGCCCGAAACAGATGTACGCCAGCGCAATAACCAAATGGCCCTTGAGGCTTTTTTCGCTCAATCTCATCGTGCAAAGTTACGCAAAAACCGCTAACTTTGTGCTATGAAAAATTTCGACGGCTGGCTTCCTACATCCGCCAAAGAGGTCGCGGCACTGGGGTGGGACGCGGTGGATGTGATCCTCGTTTCGGGCGACGCATATATCGACCACCCCTCTTTCGGTATCGCGGTGATAGCAAGATTGCTTGAAGCCGAGGGATTTAGGGTCGCCGTCATTCCTCAACCGAACTGGCAGGACGATCTGCGCGACTTCAAAAAGCTAGGTGCGCCGCGACTTTTCTTCGGCGTGTCGGCCGGTGCGATGGACTCGATGATGAACCACTATACCGCCGCGAAACGCCTCCGTAGCGACGATGCTTACACTCCCTCAAGCAAAGCCGGCCGCCGACCCGACCGCGCTGCAACCATCTACAGCCGCATTTTGAAGCAACTTTACCCTCACACGCCGGTCGTGTTGGGTGGCATCGAGGCGTCGCTGAGGCGTCTGACGCATTATGACTACTGGGACGATGCGCTCAGGCCTTCTATTTTGGTCGATAGCGGCGCCGACATTGTGGCCTATGGAATGGGCGAAGTGTCGATAGTCAAGATTGCAAAAGCACTGCGTAATGGATTCAACACCAATTTGTTACACCAACTGCCTCAGGTTGCTTTTCTGGCCGATAAAGCGTACGTCGAGCGGCTCGAAGCCGCAAAAAACGACCATTTTTGGGGTCGTTTTTTGCGGTTGAATTCTTATGAGGAGTGCCGCGCCGACAAGCGAAAATTCGCAGAAAATTTCACGCGGATCGAGACGGAATCGAATCTGCTACATCCCTCGCACACCCTCGTGGAACCCATCGGCGCAGATAGATTAAGCGGTGATAATCAATATGTTGTAGTTACGTCGCCACACCCCGTGATGACCTCCGAGCAACTCGACAGGGCGTTCGATCTGCCCTACAAACGCGCTCCGCATCCACGCTACGACGGCAAGGGAGACATACCCGCCTGGGAGATGATCCGCAACTCAATTACCTCACACAGAGGCTGTTTCGGCGGCTGTAGTTTCTGCACGATATCGGCACATCAGGGAAAATTCATAACATCCCGAAGCGAGGCGTCTATCCTCCGTGAGGTGCAACACGTCGTCTCGATGCCCTACTTCAAGGGTTACATATCCGACCTCGGCGGCCCGTCGGCAAATATGTATAGTCTTGGTGGAAAGGATATTACGCTGTGCGAAAAGTGCCGACGACCCAGCTGTCTGACCCCAAAACCCTGCCCCAATCTCGACCGAAATCACGACCGTTTGCTGAACCTGTACGCCCTTGCAAAAAATGTCAAAAAATTTGACACTCCGATCAAGAAAATCTTCATCGGCAGCGGAATTCGGTACGATCTGTTCGGTCGGAACGCCGACAGCGGCAGCAACTCAGGCGCCGAATATCTCCGTGAGGTAATTCTCAACCACACCTCGGGCCGCCTGAAAGTCGCCCCCGAACACACCGAAGATCACGTGTTGCGACTGATGAGAAAACCAGCCTGGGCCGAGTTCGAAAAACTCAACGCCGACTTCAGAAAAATCTGCGAAAACCAGGGACTGAAAACCCAACTCATCCCCTATTTCGTGTCGAGCCACCCCGGTTGCACCGAGCACGATATGCAGCAACTGGCCCAAAAGACCCGCCGACTGAAGCTGCATACCGAGCAGGTGCAAGACCTTACCCCCACGCCGATGACACTCGCCTCCGTGATGTTCTACACCGGCGAAGATCCATATACCGGCGAAAAACTGTATGTCGCCCGAACAACCGAAGAAAAGAGAAGGCAGAAGGGGTGGTTCTTCAGATAATTCACTAATGGATAAAAATTTGAAAATGTCAAACAAAGTAGTAACTTTGGCCGTGACAGAACTAATCTACATAGTTATGAAAAAGAAAAATTTAGCCTTTATATGTCCATTAAGCAAACCAGATTCTCCTACAAGAAGAAGGTCTGATGGTATTATGGAAAGTGTACTTAGTCCAATAGCTGAAGAACTTGGCTATGAAGTCTTCAGAGCAGATAAGTTGCACGGCAAGCATATTATGGATGACATTATTAAAATGCTGTATAACGCTGATATAGTCGTGGCTGATTTATCAGATTTGAATGTAAATGTATTTTACGAACTAGGGCTCTATCACGCAATAAAAGGAAAATTTATAACCATAAAAGACACCTTAAAGGACGTACCCTTTGATGCCACATATTTTAGGGTTTATGAATATAATAGTGGCATACCTGGAGATCTTTTCAAGTTTCAGGAAAATATTAAAGAGGCTATAAAAAATTTGGAAGCCGAAAAATGGTGCCCTTGTTTTTCTTTTGAACCTCGCCATCTGTCAGATTTTTTTGGTGGCACTGTCGTAATCGAATCTATCACCGGTAAAAAGGAACATTATGATCTAGCCCAAAAATTGCTAGATAATGGGAAATGTAAGAGAATTTTTCTTATGCAACGAAGTAGTTCGTTAATTTTGGGAGCTGAACAGGGTTGGGGCGAAGAAGCAAAATTTATTAATATCTTAAAAAAATTGATAAGCGATTGTGATTATTTCTATCATCTTGTTACGTTAGAGGGAATTGAGGCGCATTTCCTACGACAAAACAGCATATTCCCAAAATTTAAGGATTTCCAGAAAAATTTAGTGAATATCGATGGCAAAGTGGCATTAAGAAAAAACATCGACAGTCAAGACTATTTTCTTTTAAAAAAGCTTCCATTAGACAATTCCGATGAATTTTTTAAATTGGACAGACAGGCCAGAGTGCTTGTTGTCGAATTTGAAGATGGCAATATCGAAGCAGTTATCGTCCAAAATTTAGGACCAGAACAATATAGTTTCCATTTAAGAGGGAGAGAATTAGAGGGTTATATATCAAATTGTACAAAATATTACGACGAATGCGAATACGTAAGTTGGCGCGATCTCACAAATCTTTATAAAAAATACCAAAGCTTACAGAAATAAATAAAGATGGCAAAAACCTACAGTCCGGCGCAGCGAAACAGAGAAACCTACGAGAAGATGCTCGAAGAAGGAGGGCTCGTGCCGCCACAAGCAGTGGAGTTGGAGGAGGCAATATTAGGAGCCCTGATGCTGGAAAAAGACAGCATAATCGCTGTGCAAGAATACCTTACGGCCGACGCATTCTACAAGGAAACACACAGGACGATATTCAAAGCGATAGAGCAACTCTCGGCCGAACTGAGCCCCATAGACCTGTATACGGTGACGGAAAGGTTGAAGAGAGACGGCAAACTGAAAGCCGTTGGGGGAGCGACTTTTTTGGCCGAACTTACGCAACGAGTGGGATCGGCAGCACACGTGGAATATCACTCCAAGATCATAGCCCAAAAGTACGTCCAAAGGGAGTTGATCCGCGCCTCGACCGAAATTCAAAAGCGATCATACGACGAAAGCACCGACGTAACCGACCTGATAGATTACGCAGAAAATGAGATCTATCACGTCTCCGAAGGACATATGCAGAGGGCGGTACAGTCCTCCGGTGACATCCTGCGGCGAACGATGGAAGCGATCGAGGAGGCATCCAAAAGCGACGGCCTGTTTAACGGCGTACCATCAGGTTTTGCAGGCATCGACCGTGTGACGCTGGGCTGGCAACCGAGTGACCTTGTGATAGTTGCGGCCAGGCCTTCGATGGGGAAAACAGCATTCACGCTCTCGATGGCGCGAAACGTGGCGATCGACCATAACACACCGGTGGCATTTTTCTCGCTCGAAATGAGTTCAACACAGCTAATGATGCGTCTGATCGTGGCGGAGTCGGGGTTGGATGGTAAAGACGTGAAAACCGGCAAGTTAAGTCCTGAACAGTGGCGCCATCTGGAGGACTCGATAAAGCCGCTACAGACCGCTCCGATGTACATAGACGACACTCCGGCATTGTCGGTCTTCGAGTTCCGTTCAAAGGCGCGACGCCTCAAAACGCAACACGACATAAAGCTGATAGTGATCGACTATCTGCAGCTTATGACCGGCTCGCAAGACGTGCGAGGCAATCGAGAGCAGGAAGTGGCAGGCATTTCGCGCACACTGAAGGCCATAGCAAAAGAACTGAACGTTCCCATAATCGCCCTCTCGCAGCTGAACCGTGCGGCGGAACTTCGCGGAGGAAGCAAAAAACCCCAACTAAGTGACCTCAGGGAGTCCGGCGCAATCGAACAAGATGCTGATATTGTGGCATTTATACATCGACCTGAGTATTTCGGAATGAAGGTAGATGAGGACAACCTGCCGCTGCCTCCGGGCCTGGCGGAGTTCATAATCGCCAAGCACAGAAACGGCGCAACCGACACGGTGAGGCTGAAGTTCCGAAAGGAGCAGGCACGGTTCCTCGACTTCGACGACGACTTCGAGATCGCCGAAAGCTCGATAGGTTCACCATTCTAAACTCCTCACCTCGTGTTCGTTAAAGCTCATACCGCGACCCTCGCCGGAATCGACGCAATGGCCGTTCAGGTCGAAGCTACGGTTTCGCCGGGTCTTGGAATGTATCTGGTGGGGCTGCCGGACAGCACCGTCAAGGAGAGTCAGGATCGCATACGTTCAGCGTTGATTAACTGCGAGTTACGTATGCCGGGAAAGCGACTGGTAGTGAATCTCGCGCCGGCCGATGTTCGCAAGGAGGGCGCGGCGTTCGACTTACCTATTGCGATTGCGGTGTTGGCAGCCTCGGAACAGATCGGAGTGAAGCGGTTGGGCGACTATATGATTGTGGGGGAGTTGTCTTTGGACGGCGGCATAAAGCCGGTCAAAGGAGTGCTGTCGATTGCAGTGGAGGCTCGCCGACTCGGCCTTAAGGGCGTGATCGTGCCGCTCGAAAATGTTCCAGAAGCTGCTGTGGTTCAAGGGCTTGACGTTATCGGTGTGGCTAATCTGCGTGAAGCGGTCGGTTTTTTGGACGGCAAGCTCGAAATCGCCCCTGCATCACATTCCACGGACGCGCTGGAAGATGCCGAACAGTCTAATTACGAGGATTTTAGCGACGTAAAAGGGCAGGCGCACGTCAAACGCGCACTCGAAATAGCTGCCGCCGGGGGTCACAACGTCATTATGATCGGGTCGCCGGGCTCCGGAAAAACGATGCTGGCACGCCGTCTGCCGTCCATTATGCCACCGATGATGCTTGAGGAAGCACTGGAAACAACCAAGATACACTCCGTGGCGGGCAAACTCGGCGGCCAGAAAGGACTGCTGACCACGCGCCCGTTTCGCTCACCACACCACCTCTCCTCGCAGATTGCGCTCATCGGCGGCGGCACGAACCCCCAACCGGGTGAGGTTTCGCTGGCCCATAACGGTATCCTGTTCCTCGACGAACTACCGGAGTTCGGTCGATCGGCGCTGGAAGTATTACGCCAACCACTTGAAGAAAAGGGGATTAGGATTAGTCGTGCAAAATACAGTGTCGAATATCCGGCCAATTTTACACTCATCGCGGCGATGAATCCGTGTCCGTGTGGCTATTACAACCACCCCACAAAGGAGTGCGTTTGCGGCGGCGGTGCGGTTTTTCGCTATCTGAATCGAATTTCGGGGCCGCTGATGGACCGCATCGACCTGCACATCGAGGTGACGCCCGTGCCGTTGGCCGAGATGTCCGCCGCTGCGCCTGCCGAACCTTCGTCCGCTATACGTGAACGTGTTATCACCGCCAGACGCATTCAGTCTCAGCGCTTTAAAGACTTTGAAGGCATTCACACCAATGCAACGATGACCTCTAAAATGCTGCGTCAATTTTGCTCGCTTTCGCAAGAGGCCGGGGCGATGTTGGCAATGGCGATGGAGCGATTGTCTCTGTCGGCGCGTGCTTATGATCGTATCATCAAGGTCGCCCGTACAATCGCCGATCTGGCTGACTGTCAAGATATTTCGCCCTCGCACATCGCCGAAGCGATCAATTATCGCTCCTTAGATCGTGAAAGCTGGGGGAGATAGAGATGAAACAAAATCGTATGATCACGGATAAATTTCGTATCTTTGCAATAGTCTTATACCACAGCCCTCGGTTGTGACTTTTACTGGAAACGTGTATCTAATTGATGTAAGACCCTTTAGATCGCCGAGGGCTCTTTTTTACGCTGAGAGCCGATGTCTGCCGACCTGATTTTTTCGAAAAAACTCCGTACAGTGCCGTTGTTGTGGGCACTCGTGCCGTTGGTCATCGGGATCGTAACCGGCACCTTTGCACCTGACATACCTATATATATATGGGCCGGCACGGCGGTGATTTTCGGCATAATGGCTGGATTTATGCAGCGCACGATTCTTGTTTGCCTGACTATTCTGTTTTTCGGGGCAGCGGTGGCGCGGTTACATACTCCACAAAGTACTCTGATTCAAGGAAAAAGAATTCAGCTTGAGCTACAAATCACAGACAATCCTGTTTTTCGGGGTCGTTCGGGGCAGTCGTCAGGAATAGTGATTCCGAGCGGAGAACGGCTGTTGGTCGGTTTCGATACAATGTATCGTTTCGAGGTGGGTCAGCGCGTCTCGTTTCGAGGCTACGTCAATCCAATAGACACTGTTTCAACAAGTTACTCTCGCCTTATGTTGGCGCGAGGCTACGTCGGTCGCACCTATATTTCACGATACTCACAGCCTCATCTTACCGCCGCAACGAGCCGAAGCTTGGCCACGCGCCTCAAAAAATTGCAGACCGATGCGACCGCACGGCTTTGGCGACTGGAGGGAGATCGTGATGCTCTGGCTGTTGCGGCTGTAATGACTACGGGAGATCGGGCAAGCATCACTCCCGAAATTCGTCGGGCCTACTCGCGAACCGGAGCATCGCATCTGTTGGCCGTGTCGGGACTTCACGTTGGGATTGTATTCTTGATTATCAACGTCTTACTATATCTGTTGCCCTTGCGCAGGGGAGGCCATTTCGTCAAAAACATCTTTGCGGTCGTTGCGATTTGGCTCTATGCCGGACTTACGGGTCTGTCTCCATCGGCCACGCGAGCGGCGGTAATGTTCACGGGTGCCCAAGCAGCATTGGCCTTTTCGCGCACACGCTCGGCAGCTAACATCCTCTGTGGCACAGCGTTAATAATGTTAGCCCTCAAGCCGGGCCTTGTCTTCGACATAAGTTTCCAGTTGTCGTTCATCGCAGTTGCAGCCATAACACTTTGGTTCAAACCACTTTACAGCCTTGTTGAGAGCCGTTGGCGGCTCCTGAACGCTCTGTGGGGCGTACTGGTAGTGGGTTTTGTCGCATCGGCAGCCACACTTCCTCTCGTTTCACATACTTTTGGCGTTTTCTCTCCTATAGGCGTGATTCTCAATCCGATAGTCATTACTACAGCACATCTTATCGTAGCATTTTCACTGGTTTGGATTCTTGTGCCTTTGCCTTTTCTGGAACCCATTTTCCGGTGGTTGGTGGTTGGCCCCGCTTGGTTGCAAAACACTGTGGTAGAAGCTGTTGCCAATGTTCCTGCCGCCGCTGTGGAATACACAATGCCGCTGTGGATGGTTTTTGCGATTTACGCTGCATTAACTATCTTTGCCACATTTCGCTATGATGGACATTCTAAGTGACGAGTTTCGGGCCGTTGTGGAGGCCAATCGCGCGCGCGACCCAATACAGATTGCGCTCGACGGGCGTGTGCCGAATGCAGCAAAAGTGGCATCCCAAGTCAAGTACTTGCAGCGCGCAGAGCATAAATTGCCGAGCTGGTTTGCCGCCAGATGTATCATTCCGCCGTTGGCTTTCGAGCAATCTTCGAGCGAAGCAACCGCGACACGTAAGAACTTTTCGGGGCATTCGGGACGTCTGGCCATAGACCTGACTTGCGGACTTGGCGTAGATGCGTGGGCCTTGTCGCGCAATTTCGAGCAGGTTATTGCCATTGAGCGGGATTCGACCCTGGCGGCAATTGCGCAAGAGAATTTCAGGCGACTCGGAGCACATAACATTCAGGTAATCAATACGTCAGCAGAAGAATTCTTATCCTGTCCACCTGCACATATCGACCTGATTTATGCCGATCCGGACCGTCGCAGTGCTGAAGGTCGAAAACTCGTGCGTCTGGAAGATTGTTCGCCGAATATCATCGCATTATCACCTATTATTCAGCAAATTACGCCACTTTTAGTCGTGAAACTCTCACCCATTTTCGATGTCGATGAGATTTTTCGCATATTCGCCGGAAAAGTCAATAGTGAGTTGTCCCATTCTGTGCAAATCGAGGTGGTCTCGCTCGACGGAGAGTGCAAAGAGATAATCGCCCAAGTCGCATTCTCGGCGCCAAATGGTTTACCAACGATCGGATCTATTCGTGCTGTTTCGATAAATGTAGGCGAGCCGGATCGTATATTTTTTGCCAATCCGGACGAGCCGGATCACAATTCTGAACTTCAACCGTTTGATCCGGAGGGTTTTCACTGGCTAATTGTGCCCGACGTGGCTTTGCAAAAAGCTCGCCTTGCGCGACGTTACTTTTGGGAACGCGGCGTTTGGACAGACTCGGATAACAGCTATGGATTTTCGATCGACAAGCCAATCGAAGTGATAGGGAAAGTGTTTGAAATTCAGCGCATTGAGCCGTTTGATCCTAAATGTTTGAAAGCAAAAAAACTAAAGAATATCGACATTATGAAGCGTAATTTTCCGCTTTCTACTGCCGAGATCGCACGTCAAATCGGCGTAAAACAGGGTGGCGAAACAAAAATCGCCTTCACCCGCGCCGACGGTCGCCTATGGCAAATCTACCTCGTAAACCGGTAATAGACCCCTAATGGCAACTTCTTACCAGCCCGATCGGAGAAATAGAGCTCGCCGAACTGCTCATTGGGCGGCGTATCAAAATATTGATGTACAGCCGTTTGTGCCAACAGAGCCGACAGGCCCATCGAATAGAGATTCAGTACAAGAAATCCCTGCGGCCTCAGCAACGTGGCGCACAGGTTTAGCATCTCGTCCAAACCCTGCTCCAAGACCCATTTCTCGCCGTCCGGCCCACGCCCATAAGCCGGCGGATCGAGCACAATTCCGTCGTAAGTGTTGCCGCGACGAACTTCCCGTCGAACAAATTTCAGTGCGTCATCTACAATCCAACGCACACTGTCTAAACCACTTAGCTGTGCATTGTCCGCAGCCCAATTTACCGTTTGCTTTACCGAATCCACGTGTGTGACCTCGGCTCCTGCAGCCAGCGTTGCCAGAGTAGCCCCGCCCGTGTAGGCAAAAAGATTCAGTACGCGCGGGCGTGGGGTCGGCGACGGCGAATCCGCCCGCCACGCCGTAAGTACATCGTAGATAAAATTCCAGTTGGCGGCCTGCTCCGGAAACACACCAACGTGCTTGAACCCAGTGAGTGCCAGGCGCATACGCAAATGCATCCCGCCATAATCGTAACGCATTGTCCAACGCTCGCTAACCCCCGGCTTGACCTCCCAGCTGCCCCTTTCATCGCTGCCACCGGTTTTTACAAAAGTCGCATCGGCAAGGCCGGCCCACTCGTCATCCGGGAGGCTTCGATGCCACAAGGCCTGGGGTTCGGGACGCGCTACAATGCGATCACCAAACCGTTCGAGTTTAGCAAAATCGCCACTGTCAATAAGTTCGTAATCAGCTAATTGTGGCTGTAAAAGTTCCGGGGTTCTCATTCTGTTTCTCTCATTTTAATTTCGCTGTGGCCGTTGCCACCATTTCGCACTTGGCGCAATCGAAATCGAGCCATAAACGAGTTCGGCCGCGCTCTAAAAACAGGTCGCCTCTCTCCTTCGGGACATCGCACAAGCACTCGCTCAACTCTCTGCGAATACAGTATTTAGTTCGCATAACCACTTCACCGTCAAGATTTTGCCGCAATTCGAGGCTGGGTTCTATCTCCGTCACGCCGTGATCGCGATAAAACTTCTCGGCAAGATGATTGGTGACATTTTCCGCAGCAGTCAGGTGCGTGCGCGGAAACTCACAGTCAAAGACTTCGCTGGAGGCGTCTCGCGAGGGAGATAACACCGGATCCTTTTGTCGCTCATCCAAAAGCTTCTGCAACCCCTCGCGACGCAGGGAGGCAAGCATCGACACAGGCACAAATGTCGGAACGCCAACTATCTCGGTTTCAGTAACATTGAAGATAGTATCACCACTTCGCGAAAGCTCCTCGCGAGCCGTGGCTACCATCTTTGCCTGATCTCGCGCCTGATCGAACCGAGTGCCGACCGAAGGAGTTCGCGTCGCCTCGACCGAGAGTCCGGTTTCATCTGTGAAGTGTACACAAACCTGCTCCGCAGTCGCCTCCAATCGCGCCGATACATTGATTTTTCGGCGTGTCCTGCTACGCTCCAACGCTCGATTGAAAAGGATATCAAAATTGCGATAGACCTCTGTATTCGTCGTAATTCCCTGAATTTCATTGGGATAAATACGATCTGTTTCGATGCGATTTATGTTCGTCCCTCGCAGCTCTCCATCGGCGAAGTAGCAGATCCCGTCGCCGGGTGCGAGTTTGGCGGTCGGATCTGCAAGCGTAAAAAACCAATTACCGGTACGCTCGCAGGCTACTTTTTCGACCCTTCCAACAGGCTCGCCCATCGCCTTGGGTGTGTCGAAAGATGCAACGCCCGAAGCCCATCGTGAACTTGCCTCACCCTTCGTCGGGCCGCCAAAAAAGTAGTCGGATGCGCCACGTGTGAAACTTTTTGCAAGGTCAGGCACGAAATCAGGCTTCGAATGACCAATCGATGCGCGCTGCACGTTTGGCCTCTCGACCAAAGTTGCGTCAAGCGCTGAACGATAATAGCTTACCACGTTGCGAACATAACCGATATCCTTCAATCGACCCTCGATTTTCAGCGACATCACCCCGGCATCCAACAGTTCGCCAAGATGGGCCGACAGGTCGAGATCGCGCACCGAGAGCAGATGCTTACCTTTAATGATAACCTGCCCCGAAGAGTCCACAAGATCCCACGCCAGTCTGCAAGGCTGACTACAATTGCCTCTGTTTCCGCTTCTTACGTCGTGATTACCAGTCATCGCGCGACTCAAAAAACAGCGCCCGCTATAACCGACGCAAATTGCCCCGTGGACGAAAACTTCGAGCCCGACAGAACGAGAGGCAACAGAGGAATCGGAATATGTGACCGATGCCGGCACAGTGGCGCGGCGGATATTTCGAATCTCATCCAGTGAAAGTGCACGCTCCAAAATCACGCGCGAAAAACCCACACTACCCAAAAACACAGCGTCTTGAGGAGTACGGCAAGAGGTCTGAGTGGAAGCGTGCAGTTCGATAGTGCCTAAACTCACCGCCGTAGCAACAGCCGGAATCCTCAGCCACGCCATATCCTGAACAATGAAAGCATCCACACCGGCATCGATCAATTCGCGCGCAGCTTGCTCTGCGTCAGAAAGTTCGTTGTCGAAAAGGAGTGTGTTAAGCGTGGCATAGACCCTCACTGAGAACGGGCGGGCATAACGCACCAAAGCGGCGATATCCTCCACCGGATTGCCAGCCGCGTGCCTCGCTCCGAAACCCGGCCCACCGATATAAACAGCATCGGCACCGCAATCAATAGCAGCACGGCCCGCTTCGAGATTGCGGGCCGGTGCCAAAAGTTCTATTTTTGTGGGGCTCAATTTGCCGGCTGAGCAGCAGCCTTCTGGAACTCAACGATCTGGGTTTTCATTGCGGTGGCCTTTTCATCGGCAGGAATGGCGGAGAGAATCTCGTCCAACGCGGCAAGAGCGGAGACAAGGTCCTGAGCCTGAGCTGCTTCATTAGCACGTATGAGGTTGTCTTCCGAAAACTTCGCGGCGGCTTGGGCAGCAGCTTCAGCAAAGCGGCTATCCTGCTCGCCGAGAGCCATAACGGCCCTGTAAACTTCGTTACCTTTGGTGTAGTCGCCCATTCCTATATAGCTCATAGCCAGATTCATCGCAACAGCAGTATCGTTCGGATTCCCTGCGTAACCCTTTGCAAAAATAGCGGCTGCCGTGGCGTAATCCTTAGCGTTGAACGCATCGGCACCCTGACGCAACACCGTGCGGCCAATCCAAGTGCGAGCGTTGTTCATAACCGACACGTTACCATACAGTTCCGCTAATTCGGCAGCGCGAGAGAACGAAGCCAACGCTTCGTCCAATTTGCCGCCCCGAAACTGCTGACCGCCCACTTGGAAGACTGCGGTCGGCAGGTGTTTTTTGGCTTCTACGACCAATTCTTCGGCACCATCTGTTTCCAGTCCTTCGTCTATAACTGCCTCGAACAGAGGAATTGCGGCGATAAAATTTTTAGCCTTCAGAGCTTCTGCGGCTTCGGAGAATTTAGCGTTCACGGCGGTCAGATCTTGCGCCGAAACATTGCACGCGACCACCAGAGCTGTGGCTACGAGCGCGATTTTGAGCATTTTCATAGTCTTTAATATTCGATTGATTAGTGTGTTCGTTTTGCAAAAATAATTATTTTCTGACATTTTGAAAAAAATCACCCACCAATCGGCCACATTCGTCGGCCAAAACGCCGGAAACGACCGTGGTTCGGGGATGGAGAAGAGGATGGTTCGAAGGGGCGGAGGCGGATTCGTACTTAGAAAATCCGCGTTTCGGGTCGTCGGCACCCCACACCAATCTTCCCAACTGGCTCCAAGCCATCGCACCGGCACACATTACGCACGGTTCGATGGTGACATATAACGTACAGTCGTTCAGATACTTGCCTCCAAGAGCCGACGAGGCGGCGGTGATCGCCTGCATCTCGGCGTGAGCGGTTGCATCGGTGAGAGTTTCGACAAGATTGTGACCGCGACCGATGATAACGCCGTTAGCAACAACCACTGCCCCGATGGGTACTTCACCCCGTTCGAGAGCCGTGCGAGCCTCATTTAGCGCTTGGCGCATAAATTTTTCGTCGGTTTCCATAAAAAATCGTACTTTTGCGAACGTAAAGATAGAAAATTATGTACAGAACAAATACTTGCGGCGAATTAGGGCTCGCAAATGCAGGCGAAAACGTGACTCTGGCCGGCTGGGTGCAAAAGGTGCGCAATCTTGGGGCGATGACGTTTATTGATTTACGTGACCGTTACGGGATTACGCAGCTTGTTGTGGATGAGCACGCTGAGGCGGAACTCAAGGAAGCTGCCGATGGGCTTGGACGCGAATTCGTGATTCAGGTCAAAGGGCGAGTCATCGAGCGGGCGAGCAAAAACCCCAAAATGGTCACAGGCGACATAGAGGTGGTTCTCAGTGAGTTGAAGGTTTTGAGCAAGGCCGACACTCCGCCGTTCACGATCGAAGAAACGAGCGACGGCGGCGACGACCTGCGAATGAAATACAGGTATCTGGATCTGCGCCGCCCACCGCTGCAAAGAGCAATGATGCTGAGACACAGAGTGGCACAGGCGGCAAGAAGGTTCCTCGACGGTGAAGGATTTATGGAGATAGAGACGCCGTTCCTGATAGGATCGACTCCGGAAGGAGCGAGAGATTTCGTGGTGCCGTCGAGAATGAACGCCGGCCAATTTTACGCACTGCCGCAGAGTCCGCAGACCTTCAAGCAACTGCTGATGGTGGCGGGCTATGATAAATATTTCCAGATAGTCAGGTGTTTCCGAGATGAAGACCTGAGAGCCGACCGCCAACCGGAGTTCACCCAGATCGATTGCGAGATGTCGTTCGTAGAGCAGGAAGATGTGCTTGCGACCTTCGAGGGGATGATGCGGTTTATGTTTCGCGAGACGCTTGGGGTCGAGTTCGGGGCCGAACCGTTCAGGCGGATGAGTTGGGTCGAGGCAATGACGAAATATGGCAACGACAAACCCGACCTGCGCTTCGGAATGGAGATCCACGAGCTGACCGGTCTTGCTAAAGGTCACGGATTCAGCGTGTTCGACGATGCGGAATACATCGGCGCGATCGTTGCGACCGGCTGCGGAAACTACACGAGAAAGCAGATAGACGAACTGACCGAATATGTTAAGCGACCACAGATCGGTGCCAAAGGGCTGGTCTGGGTGCGACTCGAAGAGGACGGCAGCATCAAATCGAGTGTGGATAAATTCTACGCACCGGAAGTTTTGCGGGCCTGGGCAACCGAGCTGGAAGCCGTTGCCGGAGATATAATATTCGTGGTGAGCGGCACGCGGACGCAGTCGCTGAGAGTGTTGAGCGAATTGAGACTGGAGATGGGCGAACGATTGGGGCTTCGCGACCGTGCGAAATTTGCGCCACTGTGGGTAGTGGATTTTCCGCTACTCGAATGGGACGACGAAACCAAGCGCTATTACGCTATGCACCACCCGTTTACATCGCCAAAACCGGAAGACATTCCCCTGCTCGGCTCAGATCCGGGAAAGGTGAGGGCAAATGCTTATGACTTCGTGGTGAACGGCGTGGAAGTAGGCGGTGGTTCGATTCGTATTTTTGACTCGTCGCTACAGGCACAAATGTTTGACCTGCTGGGCTTTACCCCTGAAAAAGCGCAAGAACAATTCGGCTTCCTGATGAACGCTTTCCGCTTTGGCGCACCACCCCACGGAGGTATAGCATTCGGTTTCGACCGCCTGTGCTCGCTGTTCGGAGGAGCCGACTCTATCCGCGACTATATCGCCTTTCCGAAGAACAACTCCGGCCGCGACGTGATGATAGATGCACCCTCGACCATTGACCCTGAACAACTTAAAGAGCTATGTTTGGAAATAAAACTTTGACTATAGGTCTGCTGGCGGCGGGGTTGCTGGCGGCGTGTACGGGAAAAGAGATCGTGGAGTACGAAATTCCGGTCAAAAGCGTGAGCGTCCAGCCCACACAAATGGTATTGGCATTGGGTAGCAAGGAAACGATTGTAGCGACGGTTTTACCCGAAGACGCAACTAATAAAAACGTAGACTGGACTTCGAATGCTCCCGAAATCGCGAGTGTCGATGACAGAGGCAGGGTAGCCGGTCTCATTGTTGGTCAAGCGGTTATAACGGCAACGACTGAAGATGGCAGGAAAACGGCGACTTGTACGGTAACTGTCAGAGAATCGGTGCCATTCTATGTTTCGGTGAGCGACTTTCCCGATTTTTCGGGTGAGGTGGATGTTCCGTTCGACAAGGTTTTCGACAACGTGAGAGCCGAGATCACCGGTTTCGATTGGCAGGTGATAGAAACCATCCAAGCGACCATTGAGGATGGCCGAGTTATCCTCGATCTTCCTGATTCGTTCTCCGCCGAACAATTATGCAAGGTTGCACGCGACACTTACTCTGATTATGAGGGATTTTGGCCGGCCGAACAGGTTAGTGATCGCAATGCGAAAGTGGCGGGCCTGGGCGACTTCATAGCTTATAGAGGCGATGAGCGTGTAGGAAGAATATTTTTGTCCGACTGGGACGGCGATCACGCCAATAAGTTGGGCGTCACGTATATTTATTTTCACTTTGCCGATCGACCATTTACACTGGCAGGCAACAACTTACGCCGCGCAAATCAACAGACCTCTTTCCATTATAGCGCTTCGTTCGCCGAGGGTTGGAACGCATACGCAAATATAGACGGCGGAACGAACCCAACAATCTGTATCACAGACCTTTCCGGCGTTTCAAGCCTTCACTGGCGATTCGAGTAAGACGCAACGGTGGCGGCGAGTTATTGCTACGCAAGACTTACAAATAATCACAAGACTTACAAATAATCAGTCGAATAATGCAGGCCGACGCTTTCGTGGCGGGCACGGGCTTGCTTTATTATAAGGTATCCTACCGTGATCATATTTCGAAGCTCGCAAAGAGGCTTGCTGGGGGTGGTTTTCGCGTAGAGCTCCTCGGTCTCCTGCCAGATTATTTGCAGACGCCGCATAGCCCTTTCGAGGCGCAGGTTGGAACGAACGATGCCCACATAGTTACTCATAATTTGTTGCATCTCCTTGGCATTCTGCGTGATAAGCACCATCTCTTCGGGTGCGGCAGTGCCATCGTCATTCCAGTCCGGAATCCCTTCCTGAAGTTCCACCTTTTTTAGACGCTCTGATGCGTGACGCGCTGCCTGATCGGCATAAACTATCGCCTCGATCAATGAATTGGAAGCCAGACGATTGGCTCCGTGAAGGCCGGTACACGACGCCTCGCCCAGCGCATAAAGCCGGTTAATGGAGCTCTCGCCATCGAGATTCACCTTGATGCCGCCCGTACAATAGTGTGCAGCCGGAACAACCGGGATACACTGGCGCGTAATATCGATCCCGCGAGAGAGGCATTTGTCGTAAATGTTGGGGAAATGGTCGATGATGTCTTGCGCCTGACGATGCGTAACATCCAGATACACAAATTCATCTCCGCGGATTTTCATTTCGTGGTCGATGCTTCGGGCCACAATATCGCGCGGCGCAAGAGAACCCATCGGATGGTAGCGATGCATAAACTCTTTGCCGTTCTGGAGCTTCAACACCGCCCCGAAGCCGCGCATAGCCTCCGAAATGAGAAACGAGGGCCGCTCGCCGGGATCGTACAACGAGGTGGGATGGAACTGAATGAACTCCATATCCTGGGTCAAACCCTTGGCTCTATGCACCATAGCGATGCCGTCGCCTGTAGCCACTGCCGGATTCGTTGTGGTGTTATAAACATTGCCCACACCGCCGGTAGCCACAATCGTAAACTTAGCGCGAAAGGCTTCGATCAGACCGCTCTCCAGGTCCAAAACATACGCCCCGAAGCATACTATCTTTTTGCTATGCTTGGTAACTATCTCACCCAGATGGTGTTGCGTCAAAAGATCGACTGCAAAATGGTTTTCGTGGATGGTAATGTCGGGATGCAGGCGAACCTGTTCTACGAGAGCACGCTCGATCTCGGCCCCGGTTAAATCCTTGTGGTGCAGGATCCTGTGCTCGGTGTGGCCTCCTTCGCGCGCCAACTCGTACGTACCGTCGGGTTTCTTGTCGAACCGCGTGCCCCACTCTATCAGATCGCTAATCAGTTCCGGAGCCCTCCTCACAACGAGATTCACCGCCTCCGGGTCGTTTTTGCCTGCACCGGCTGCCATCGTGTCAGCAATATGACGCTCAAAAGAATCGGAAGCGTCCGTCACCGAGCTAATCCCGCCCTGAGCAAAGCGCGTGTTACTCTCGGTGACCGCGGCTTTGGTCACAATAGTCACCTTACCAAATTCGGCAGCCTTCAGCGCGAAGCTCAACCCGGCAGCCCCGCTGCCGATCACCAAAAAATCCGTGTCAATCATATTGCAAATTTAACTATTTTTGCAATATGAGCGACGTCTCCAAAAGATGGGATGATATTTCCCGAAAATACCGTAACTACATCCGGCTTGAAAAACGTCTTGCGGGTAACACCGTCGAGAGTTATATGCGTGATCTTGAGCAGTTTGCCAATTTCGTATGCACAGAGCACAACGTCGTTCCACGCTGGGTGACGGCTCCGATGGTGGAGCAGTTTATGGCCTCGCTCTATGACCTTGGAGCCGAGAAAGCCACTCAAGCGCGCATCCTGAGCGGGGTTAAGAGCTTTTTCAACTACCTGCTCCTGGAGGAGATTATCGACTCGTCGCCCGCCGAATTCGTGGATGGCCCAAAACTGGCTCGCAAGCTGCCCGACGTACTCTCCACCGATGAGATCGACCGAATCCTGGCTACCTTCGATGGGGGAAGCGATCTGGGTATTCGCAACACAGCGATGATGGAGACTCTTTACAGTTGCGGCCTGAGGGTTTCGGAGCTCGTGGGGTTGAGGCTCAGCGACCTGTTTTTCGACGACGGATTTGTTCGCATCACCGGTAAGGGCGATCGCCAACGTCTTGTTCCTCTAAGTGGTACGGCCCGTCAGCGCATCCAGAAATACCTCTCTGTTCGAGACTCCGCCGTGACGACCGATACGTTGTTTTTAAACGTTCGCGGACGTGGTCTAACCCGCGTGATGGTGTTTCTTGTGCTCAAGGAGGCGGTCGCAGCGGCAGGAATCGACAAAACGGTAAGTCCTCACACTCTGCGACATAGCTTTGCCACTCATCTTCTCGAGGGTGGAGCCAGTATTCGTCAGGTTCAGGAACTCCTGGGCCACGAGAGCATACTCACTACCGAAATTTACACCCACCTGGACACCTCCCACCTGCGTAAAACCATCGACGAGCACCATCCGCTATCACGGAAATAAAAAAGGGCAGGCTATTTGTGTCGCACCGCTACGACCCACACGCCCTTGCTGCCTTCCGGCCCTGGGGGATTAGCGGGGAGCTGGTCGCACAAGACCTACCCTTAGAGGGACAAAAGTACGAAAAGCCGAGCGCAATTGCAAGCTTACTTGTAAAATTGCCGAGGCGGAGTACTTAAGACGAAGTCAAAAGTACAAAAAAAGTGCGTATCTTTGCGCCGCATATGAAAAAATCTGTTGTAATTTGGGTTCTACTCGCCGTATTGGCACTTGGAGCGGTGGCTGCGGTGACGGTTATGTGCGTGGTCAAGTCGGGTGCAGTAGTTCGCGAAGGTTCGTTGTATGTTCCTACGGGTACGACTTTTGATGTGCTGGTCGATTCACTCCGCGCCGGCCAGAAGATCCGTTTTGTGAGACCTTTCGAGCACTATGCGCGGCGAATCGGCCTGACGGAAAACGTGAAGCCCGGACATTACACTCTAACTAAAGGTCAGACTATCATTCAGTTGGCCCGAATGCTTAATCTGGGGCAGCAGACTCCTGTTAATGTTATCGTTCGTCAGTCGAGGCTGCCGGGGATTTTGGCAGCTCGCGTAGCCGGCCAACTCGAACTCGATTCGGTGTCGCTGCATCAGGCTATGCGCGATCCGGCAATTCTCAAGGAGTACGGGTTCGACAACGAGTTGGAGCTGTTTTCTCTCTTCATACCAAACACCTACGAAATGTGGTGGACAGCCACGCCTCAGGACTTCATCGCTCGAATGGCTCGTGAATATAATACGTTTTGGAACGAAGACCGCAAAGCCAAACTTCCCCGCACGCGCCTAACCCAAATGGAAGTGAGCAGTCTGGCAGCAATTCTGAACGAAGAGACCACCAAGACCGACGAAATGCCCACAATGGCAGGGGTTTACATCAATCGCCTGAGGGCCGGAATGCCTCTTCAGGCCGACCCTACAGTGAAATATGCGATGGGCGATTTTGCTCTGCGCCGAATCCTCAACAAGCACCTCAAGACTCCTTCACCTTACAATACCTATATTAATAAGGGTCTGCCCCCGACACCCATCACAATGCCCTCGATTGCGGCGATCGACGCGGTGCTCGATTTCAAGGAGAGTAACTATCTATATTTCTGCGCAAAAGAGGATTTTTCAGGTTATCATAACTTCGCGGCAACTTACGCACAGCATCTGGTGAATGCCCGCCGCTATGCCGCCGCACTAAACGCCCGCGGGATAAAATAATGGAGCTGTTTCGGGTCTTTCACCCCTCGCCGTTGCTTGCTCCGTATGTCAAGCAATATTGGTTGTTGAAGACGGCTGCCGATTCGGCCGAGATACGAACCGTGCCAACGGGTATGACGAACCTCGTTTTCCATCGTGGCAACCGCCCTTTTTCACTCCGCAACGATGCGTTCCATCCACGGGCCTTTCTTTGCGGCCAGGAGCGCACTTTCTCCGATTTGCGCTATCACGGTCAGGTGAATATGATCTCGGTGGTTTTTCGTCCGGCAGGAGCAAGGGCGTTCTTCGATCTGCCTGTCGATCGGTCAGCCGATTTGTGCCTATCGGCGAGTGACCTTGAGGATAAGGATTTTTCTGCACTGGAAGCCTCGCTGACAAACACACAGGAAGACGACGTGTGTATTCTTTTAATAGAACGGTTTCTGTTGAACAGGCTCTCCAGCCTTGCCGCGCACAACCTCAAACGCATCGAATCGACCATCGATCTTATCAACTCAGGTCAAACTAACGTCTCCTGTCTTGCCAGTGCCGCCTGTCTGAGTACCAAACAGTTCGATCGAGTTTTCTCGGAATATGTCGGTGCCCGGCCAAAGGAATTTTCGCGAACCGTTCGTTTTCAGCGCGCGTTGCATCTGCTCGAAACCGTCCCTAAGATCTCGTTCACCCGGCTTGCTTTCGAGTGCGGTTATTTCGACCAGTCACATCTTATCAAGGAGTTCCGTGCGTTTTCGGGCTACACTCCGGGGGAGTACCTCTTTGTTTGCTCGCCCCACTCAGATTATTTCAGTTAGTCTGTTTTTTACAATTCCGACTCGAACGCCATCTCTATTTTTGTACCGTAAACCAAAACCAAAATTGAGATGAACAGTTTAGTAGCTTTTTTTGAGATTCCCGCCGCGGATTTTCCCAGAGCGGTAAAATTTTACGAATCGGTACTCGGTATCCCGCTTTCCGTTGTCGATTGTGGCCCCACCGAAAAGATGGCGTGCTTCCCCAATGAGGATGATCGGTGTCCCGGTGCGATTTCGTGGTCGGCCAACTTCAAGCCAAGCTCCGACGGCCCTCTTGTCAGTCTTCAGGTCAATGACATCGAAACCGCTTTGGCGTCTGTTGTCCAACTCGGCGGTCGCGTAACTATCCCTAAAACCGCGATCGAGGCGGAGGGGTTGGGATCATTCGCGACGTTTATCGACTCCGAGGGGAATCGGATTGGCTTGTTTGAAAAAATCGCCACAAATTGTCGCCCTCAGGAACCGGCGCTATAACCTCAAGAGGCTCTTTCTTAACAGGATGCGTCAATGCGATGCGTCGCGAATGGAGCGAGATGCCACCATTTTCGTTGGAACGTTTCGCTCCATACTTCAGGTCGCCCTTGATCGGCGCTCCCTCCTTTGAGAACTGCGCACGAATTTGGTGATGCCGACCCGTAAGCAACTTAACCTCATAGAGATAGTAGTTTTTGCTTCCTGCCAACATCTTGTACTCCAGCCGCGCCTCCTTACTGTCTTTTTGCGGGGAGGCGTGAGCTCGCGAACGATTTGTTTTGCCGTCTCTGACAATGTGGTGGGTGAGAGTGCCTGTCTCAGATGGCAGAAGCGCCTCTGTCACAACCCAATAGGTCTTGTCAATCTGACCGTCGCGAATCATTTCGTTCAGCCTCACCAGAGCCTTGCTTGTTTTAGCAAAAAGCACGACCCCGCTTACCGGTCGGTCGATACGATGCACCACGCCGAGGAAAACGTCACCCGGCTTATTGTCGCGCCTGCGGATAAACGATTTGATATCATCTTCGAGTACCAAATAATCGCCTGTGCGACTCGTACCCCCTGCCGCATCGGCTTGCACCAAATCGCCCGCACGCTTGTTCACGACCAGAAGATGGTTGTCTTCGTACAAAATCTCCGGCTTCATAACTTGAAACTGAATGGTAGAAGGTCTTCCGCGCTGCCAACAGCAGAAGCGGTCGAATCACTGCACATTATCACTCTTATCGGGCTGCCCTGACGCCTCTCGCTGTCCAACAGCACTTGCCTGCATTGTCCGCAGGGATAACATTCTCTTTCGCCCGGCACTGACGCAATTGCAAAGGATTCGATGGGGTCGTCACTGTGCCGTGCCTGCCAGTGAAACAGCAACGTCCGCTCGGCACACATCCCCGCCGGAAACACTTCGCTTTCCTGATTCGAACCGGTCATTATTCGGCCACTCTTCAGCCTCGCCGCCGAACCTACCCTGAAATTCGAATAGGGCGCATAGGCTCTGTCGCATTCCCGTTTCGCCGCCTCGCAAAGCTGGCGGTCTGAGGAAGGCATCTCGTCCCAGTTTGTAAACTTCTCGTAATCAAAACTATACCTCATATCTTGGTCGCTATATCTTGGTCGCTTTTGTCATATGTCTTTTCCCCAGTGCGCCCGGCAATCTCTCCACGCTGAATCCCGCCGTTTGGAGCGCTCTCCGCACCTCTCCTTTCGCCGAATAGGTCACCAGTACTCCGCCTTGCACCATCTTTTCGGCCACTCGGCTAAAAATCTTAGCCGTCCACAGTTCGGGCTGAGTATCAGGCGCAAAGGCATCCCAATAAACAAGATCGAACACTCCTGGGGCTGTCTCCAACATCTCTGCCACGTCCCCTTGCAACTTCAGCAGTCGAAACGCGGGAGTCGCAGGGCTGGTTGATGCAGGCGAAATTTGGGCCCATTCTCCCCAGGCGACGGAGTGCATAAACCCGAAACGCTGATCGTCCGTGTAGCCAAGCGTCGCGGCAATTTGCTCACTAACAGGATATTTCTCCACCGCCACATATTCCACCCGCCGTCCCTGCCGCTGAGCTTCTTCAAGTGTCAGCCACGCATTGAGCCCCGTCCCGAAACCCATTTCGAGAATCCTCGTTCCAACCATCGCATCCACAAAAACGTGCCTCGCTTCACCCACCGCTCCGCGCAGTGAATGGTATGTCTCGCCCAGCCCGTCCTCGCCAACAAAAAACTCCGAACGTAGCGTCGCCGAACCGTCTGCAGTAGTTATTTTCGGTTCAGTATGAATTTGACCGAGATGTTATAGGTGATGGTAATTTCCTGCATATCGATGCCTTGTTCGGCTGTTCCGGCGGCATAAACCGAATCCATCGCCATCTCCGCTTTGGCATAGCGCACCATCGGCATCGGCGACGATTCGTAATAGCCATTGTCGAAGATCCACACGGCATTCCCTATGCTTTGACCCACAGCTTCGGCGATAACGGTGGCCGTCTGCTTGGCATCCTTAACAGCAGCAATGCGAACCTCTTTTCGGAACTCATCTATCTTGGAATGAGACACTTTCGTCACGCCTGCCTGCGTCACTCCCATCTCTCCCAGCAGCTCGAATACCGAACCCAAAATCCACGTATCACCGACTTTCAACTCATAAGAACGTCGGGTATCTGCATCGGTCTTTTTGCGCGGTGCTATATTCTGGCTGGTGACCTTCAGCGCGCTGGCAACGTCTATGCCCATAGCCTGAAGTTCGCTTTTGAGACGGGACTCCAATTGATTGACCGTCTGCCCCTTCGTATCACCATCCCGAAGTGTGATCGCCACATAGATTTCGTCCGGCGTTACCTTTTTTTCTGCTTTTCCGTTCACCTGAATAGCATCTTCGTAATGATACCCTGAGAGGTCTTGCGCCCCTGCTACGGAGACGAGCAAAATCGCCGCCGCCATCAAAATCATCTTTTTAACTGCGCTACGCTTGTTTTCCTCCTTCGTGCTTCGGCAATCCGTGCAAGCACGATTGCTCTCTTCTTGTCGTCGGTTCATACCTTAATTTTTTTAAGTTTAACAACATTTTCAACGTGGTGCGTGTGCGGAAACATATCGACCGGCTGCACTGCGGCCAGAGCATATTCACTGGCCATCAGCGCAATGTCCCTGGCTTGAGTAGCCGGATTGCAACTCACATAAACTATCGCTTCAGGAGCTGCACGCAGGATCACTTCGATTACCGGAGCATCGACCCCTGCCCGTGGCGGGTCTAAAATAACAACGTCGGGATGGCCGTTTTCGTGTATGAAGTCGTCGGTCAGCACACGCCGCATATCGCCGGCAAAAAATGTGGTGTTGGCGATTCCGTTCAACGCCGAATTCTCACGCGCATCCTCTATGGCCTCTTCAACATATTCTATGCCAACAACTTTGCCAGCTTCCCGCGCCACAAAATTCGCAATCGTTCCCGTGCCGGTATAAAGGTCATAGACGGTTTCGGTGCCGGATAGATCAGCGAGTTCGCGAGCCACCTTGTAGAGCTCATACGCCTGCTCGGAGTTGGTTTGGTAGAACGACTTGGGTCCTATTTTGAAGCGAAGACCTTCCATCTGCTCGAAAATGTGGTCACGACCGGCAAAAAGTTTCGGGGTCTGGTCGCCCAAAGAGTCGTTCAGCTTAGTGTTTACGATGTATTGCAGAGACGTGATTTCGGGAAAAAACTCTTTCAGGTGGTTCATAAGTGCCGCAATCCTCTCACAATCGGGCTGAGCAAAGACCACAATGACCATAACCTCTCCGGTCGAAGCGGTGCGAACAACCACATTACGCATCAGCCCCTCGTGCGCCCGAATATCGTAGAACGAATAACCGTGCTCGATGCAAAAACGCTTGATCTCCAGTCTGATGGCATTCGACGGATCGGGTTGCAACCAGCACTTATTAATATCCAGCACCTTATCGAACATACCGGGAACGTGGAATCCCAGCGCCGGTCGGAACGCCGACTGCGATTTATTTTCGTCCCCGCGCTCCCGATCCGCTTGAAACTCTTCTCGTGTCACCCATCTGCGCGGCGCAAAGGTAAACTCCAGCTTGTTGCGATAGAACCGCGTGTTCGCGGAACCGATAATCGATTTAATTTCAGGTAGCTCCAAATGGCCTATGCGAGTGAGCTGATCCACCACCTGCTGCTGCTTTTGCCGGAGTTGCTCCTCATAAGGCAAATTCTGCCAGCTACAACCGCCACAAACACCGAAATGTTCACAAAAAGGCTCGACACGAAGAGGAGAAGGGCGAACGAGGCGCAAAATGTACGCCTCCATAAACCGCCGCCGTTTGCTACGCACCTGAACATCGACCATATCCCCCGGCACGGCCCCCGGAACAAACACCACAACACCGTCCCAATGACCCATTGCCTTCCCTTCGGCGGCCAACGCCGTAATCTCCAACCCCTCTATGACGGGATTCTCCTTGTGCCTTTTACCCATAAAAATTGCCGTTTCAGCAACACAAAGATAGGAAATTTCGCGCAATTTCTTAAATTTGCAAACACTATGCTCAACATTGGTATTATCGGCTTCGGACGTATGGGCCAAAAGTTCTGTAAAGAGCTTTTGGTCAGTCCTATGTGGAATGTGACGCACATTTGCGACCCCAGCCCGGAAGCCCGCAGGACGGCAGCAAAGATGGTGCCGGACGCTTTGATCACATTCGACGAAGATGTTATTTTCGCCGACCCGTCGGTGGATGTAGTCGGTCTTTTCGCCCTTGCCGACTCCCGCCCCGAACAGATTAGTAAAGGGCTGGCTGCCGGCAAACACCTGCTGCTCGAAAAACCCGTCGCCGAGACCATCGAAGCCGAGTGGGATGTCGTGCGAATGGTGGAGAGCTCCGATCGGATGGTGGCGGTGAATATGTTCAACCGTTCGGCGTGGTACCACAAGGTAATTATGGATTTCATCCGCGAAGGCCAGATCGGAGAGCTGGCCATTGTTCGCATCTGCCATATGACTCCCGGCCATATGCCTCAGGAGGGGCACGGTCCCGAAGGCCCTGCGTTCCACGACTGCGGAATGCACTATGTGGATGCCGCCAGGATGTATGCCGGCAGCGAATATAAGACTTTTCACGCACAGGGTATCCGTATGTGGAGCCACACCGACCCGTGGTGGGTTCAGGTGCACGGGACTTTCGACAACGGCGTCGTGTTCGATATCACGCAAGGTTTTGTTTACGGCCATATGGCTGAGCAACAGACCCATAACTGCTATGTAGACATTATTGGTACAAAGGGTATCGCCAGAATGACGCACGATTTCAAAAATGCTACTGTCGAACTGCACGGCACCGGACGTACCGAAAAGATCGTTAAAGAGTTCGGTGACAAGAAGATAGACGTATTGGTGGATGTTTTTGCCCGTTCGATCATTGCCGGCCGTAATTTGGGTTTTCCTCAGGTGCGTGACAGTGTAGTGGCTTCTGAAATGGCGTGGAGGATGCTTGACGATGCGGTCGCCAACGGCTCGCCGTGCATCGGTCGTGTGGAAGATATGGATGAGATTATGACCCGCCGCCGTACTCTGAGTAACGGTTACAGCCTTCCGGTTTGGAAGATACTCGACGAAAAAACCGACAAAAGATGAACATCGCAAAATTCACATTCAATCCCATAGCCGAAAACACCTACCTTATCTGGGACGAAACCGGGGAGGCAGCCATTATTGACGCAGGCAACTCCTCGCCCGCCGAAAATCGTGCACTGGATAATTTCATCACCGAAAAAGGGCTCAAACCTGTACTTGCACTGGGCACCCACGGCCACTTCGACCACACGATGGGAATGCCACATATTAAAGGTGCATACGGGGTGCCGTTTGCGGTGCATTCCGACGACAGTTTTTTGCTCGAAAATTCCGTTCCCAGCGCAGCGATCTTCGGCGTTAAGGTTGAGGAGCTCCCCGCCATAGACATCGACCTTTCCTCTCTGCCCGAAATATCGTTCGGCAACACCACTCTTCAGATTATTCCCACTCCTGGGCATACTCCGGGTCACGTCTGCTTTTTCGAACCACAGAGCCGCGTCGTCTTCACCGGAGATACTCTTTTTGCCGACACTATCGGGCGTACCGACCTTCCGGGGGGCGACTACAGCTGGATAATGAAGAGCATAATCGAAAATCTTCTCCCACTGGGGGATGACGTGAAAGTCTATCCCGGCCACGGTCGCGACACCACAATCGGTCAGGAGGCTGCAGGCAATCCTTTCATAACAGAAGTACTCGAAGGATGAGCCTGTCGGTCGCCATAAAGAAATTCCTTTATCGACATCTGTCGCTGGAGCGCTACCTGGGCGTGTTGAGTTGGGGATTTTTCGCGGGTCTGCGATTAGGGCTTGGCAAGCGCTCTGCTGCTTACGAATATCCTCTCTATTTGCAACATCTTGTACGCCAAGGCGATGTGGCCATCGACATAGGAGCCAATCTCGGTTACTACTCTCGCATTCTATCCCGTCTCGTCGGAGAGGGCGGTAAGGTCTATTCAGTCGAACCCGTCAAACCTATCCTCGGTGTGTTGGAGCACAACCTGCGTCGCTGCACCAATGTCGAGATCGTTCCCTTTGCTCTTGGGACTGAGGACAAACCGATACTGATGGTGAACGATTCAGCCTGCCTGGCGGGGTATATGGGCACGGGAAGGAATTGCGTTGCCGAACCGGAGCTACTTCCCTCCGAATCTGCCGACGGCGGCGAGCTTGAGTTCGAAGCCCAGATGCGGCGCGGAAGTGAACTTTTCGGACGACTGCAAAGACTTGACTTCATAAAATGCGACGTGGAGGGATACGAGAACGTGGTTATTCCCGAGCTCGCTCCCGTAATTGAAAAACATTTGCCAATCGTATTGCTCGAAACCGGCGGCCCCGCTCGCCAAAAAATGATCGAGTTGTTCCGCGGTTGGGGTTACGCGGGTTATGTTTTACAGGATGGTAAACTTGTGTCGGTTATGCGCGGGCCCGAAAAAGATATTGTATTCATTCCCGGCCATCGCCATAAAGACTTCCTGCAACGATGAGAATCGACATTCTGAGCGTTGTGCCTGAGCTTCTCGTGTCGCCTCTAAACGAGTCGATCCTCAAGCGTGCGCAGCAGTCGGGCCTTGTCGAGATCGTGATTCACAATCCTCGCGACTACACCACCGACCGCCATCGTCAGGTGGACGACTATCCGTTCGGCGGCGAGGCGGGTATGGTGCTCAAACCCGAACCGATCGGGAGCCTGATCGACCATCTGTGTAGCGAGCGCTCCTACGACGAGATTATCTACACCTCACCCGACGGCATTACTCTCAACCAACACGAAGCCAACCGACTCTCCACGCTTGGTAACATTATTATTCTTTGCGGCCACTACAAGGGTCTCGACCAGCGCATTCGCGACACTTACATTACACGCGAGATATCCATCGGTGACTATGTTCTTACGGGTGGTGAGCTTGCCGCGGCTGTGATCGTCGATAGCGTCGTTCGCATCATTCCGGGGGCGATCGGCGACGGAGAAAGTGCCCTCACCGATTGCTTTCAGGACGATATGCTCGCCCCTCCTGTCTACACTCGTCCGGCAGAGTGGCGCGGAATGAAAGTTCCGGATGTTCTTCTCTCCGGTAATCCCGTTTTGATCCGGCAGTGGCAACAGGAACAATCACTGGAACGCACCGAACGCCTAAGACCCGACCTGCTCAAATGAAAATTATCTGCATAGCAAAGAATTACCGTGCCCACATAGACGAGATGAGGACGATGGTCGAATTGGGCGGCGGTGGCAACGGCCACGGCGATTTCAGTGTCGCGCCCAAAAGCCTTTCATTCTTCCTGAAGCCCGACACGGCGCTTCTACGCAACGGTGACCCGTTTTACATTCCCGACTTCTCTGCACAGGTAGATTACGAGTGCGAGCTCGTGGTACGCATTAACCGCGTCGGTCGGGCCATTGCTCAAAAGTTCGCCCACCGCTATTACGACGAGGTAGGGTTGGGAATTGATTTTACCGCTCGCGACCTCCAGCGGGAAGCCATCGCTGCAGGTCTGCCGTGGGAGGCATCCAAGGCATTCGACCGGTCGGCTGCGCTTTCGCCCATATTTCTGAAACTCGCCGATTTGGGTGATGTACAAAATCTGCATTTCGAAATGGCACTGGGTGGCGTTGTAAAGCAACAAGGCTTCACTGGCGATATGATTTTCACTGTGGATCAGATCATTGCACACGTCTCGCGCTTTGTCACTCTGAAGATGGGCGACCTTATATATACAGGTACACCCGTCGGCGTTGGCTCGGTTTGTGCAGGTGATCATCTCACTGCTTCACTTGAGGGGCACGGGTTGCTTGATTTTCAGATCAGATGACCGACCGCCAACTCATACTTGCTTCCGGTTCGCCTCGGCGCCGTCAGATTCTTGCAGATGCAGGATTGGAGTTCTCTATCGCCGAACATTATCACGTCAAGGAGAGTTGGCCTGCGGAAATGCCTGCCGAACAGGTTGCAGAATATCTCGCCGCGCTTAAATCCGATGCCTATCCAAAACTATTGGGAAACAACGACATACTCCTCACCGCTGACACAACCGTAGTTCTGGATAACGAGCTTCTCGGAAAACCACACGACACACAAGAAGCCAAAAGGATGCTACGAAAACTCTCCGGCAGAGTACACAAGGTCATTACCGGGGTGGTGTTGAGAACCGGCAGGGATGGATCGGGCCTCGAAAAACGTGAAAGTTTCAGCGCCGAGACGCTCGTCTGGTTTCGCCAACTGACACCACAAGAGATTGATTATTACGTTGATACATTTCAGCCTCTCGACAAAGCCGGCGCTTATGGTATTCAGGAATGGATCGGCTATGTGGGCATCTCACGGATCGAGGGTTCGTTCTACAACGTGATGGGCCTGCCCATACAAATGATCTACACCAAACTCAACGACTTATGAAAAAACTTACGATACTTATTTTAGCGCTCACAGGCGCATTGACAGCGCGCGCCGATGAGGGTCTTTGGCTCCCTTACCAGATCGAAAGCCAAGTCAAAGATATGCGCTCCAAGGGTTTTCGCCTCTCCGCGGACGACCTTTACAGCGTCAATAAACCCTCTCTGAGCGATGCCGTTGTGCTGTTCGGCGGTGGTTGTACGGGGGCGATCGTCTCCTCCGAAGGCCTGCTGCTTACCAATCACCACTGCGGTTTCGATCACATTGCCGATCACAGCACCCTTGAGCACGACTACCTTAAAAACGGTTTTTGGGCTATGTCACAATCTGAAGAGCTGCCCAACCCCGACCTCGAAGTGCGCATCCTTGTACGAATGGAGAACGTGACAGATGCCGTCGATGCCGGCCAGCGACAGGTAATCCTTGAGCGTGCCACCGAAAACGGACGCTATAGGGCTGACATTAAGCCACTTTATTACGGTAATGAGCATTGGCTGTGGGTCTATGAAGTCTTCACCGACGTGAGGCTCGTTGCAGCTCCACCCTCGGCGATCGGTAAGTTCGGCGGCGACACCGACAACTGGATGTGGCCTCGTCACACGGGCGATTTCTCGGTCTTCCGCATCTATGCCGACCGTAACAACCGCCCCGCAAACTTCTCGCCCGACAATGTACCCTATCGTCCCAAAAAGTTCTTCACCATCTCCACCGAGGGCTTGCAAGAAGGCGATTTCACATTCGTTTACGGTTTTCCGGGTACGACTCGCCAGTATGTCACATCAGACGAAGTGAAATATGTGGTCGAACGCTCCAACCCGATGAAAATTCACGTCCGCACCCAGCGCCTCGCCGGTATCAAAGCGCTGATGGACAATAGTACCGCCGAGCGCATTGCCCTTGCATCATTGCAGTCATCCATAGCTAACGGTTGGAAAAAGTGGCAAGGTGAGAGTTGGGGCCTTCAGCGTCGCAGAACAATCGCCCGCAAGCAGATTTATGAGGAGCGCTTCCGCCACTGGGCTGCCTCCCGACCCGAATATGCACGCTTGTTGGACAGTCTCGCAACAGCATACTCCCACGCCTCCGATCGACTGTTTTGGGGCGAACTTCAGAACGAATCCACGGGCCTTGTGCGCTTCCCCGGTACCTTTAACTACGTCCCTGATGTGGTTCGCTGGTACACCCCATATATGAAAGCCCTGCGCGAATTCGACCCGGATCGCCGCTTCTATCCCGATGCAAACCTCACACTCAGAATCTCTTACGGAGCGATTGCGGGTTATCACGACGAGAACGACATTTGGCATACTCCCTTTACCGACCTCGACGGAGTTATGGCAAAAGACAACCCCGATATTTACGATTACGACATACCGACGCGTCTGCGCGAACTCTTTGCCGAACAAGATTATGGACGTTGGGCTATCGCCACATCCTGTGGCCACAAGACCGTTCCCGTGTGCTTCCTGGCCTCGAACCACACCGCAGGAGGAAACTCCGGTAGTCCGGTTTTAAACGGTCACGGCCAAATCATCGGGTTGAACTTCGACCGCACGTGGCTCAGCACGATGAGCGATCTTGAGTTCGACGGTGAGTTTTGCCGCAACATTTCGGTCGATATTCGCTATGTGATGTTCGTCATCGAGAAAGTGGGTGGCGCCGGATGGCTCACCCGTGAGATGACGTTTTCCAGGAGTAGGAACTGAGATAATCCCCCCCCGACAGGGATTAAAGACTGTCAAATTCGGCGTCGGCAGCTGCACGTGCTTCCTGCTCGAAGAATTCGGGTTTGTGCTTCTTGACATAGTCCACCACGTCCTCGAACCCTTCGGCGAATTTTGCGAAATCCTCCTTGTAAAGGAAGATCTTGTTCTTCTCGAACACCGGTGCTCCATCACGGTCGCTTCTTTTGCGCGACTCGGTCAGGGTCAGATAGTAATCGCCTCCGCGCGTCGATTTCACGTCGAAGAAATAGGTGCGTTTGCCCGCTTTCACGACTTTTGAATACACGTCCTCACTTCCGCCATCGTCGCCGGCGCGGTAAAAATCGTCTCTCATCTCTCTTTTAGGTTACTTAAGGGAATTACAACTGCAAAGGTAATAATATCTTTTTAATTACCAATTCTTTCCGCTCCGTCCCACCGTCGGCACTTTTTCACCTTCCATCTCTTCGCGGGTTTTGTCCTCTTCGACTTGCATCGCTTCCAGCATTTGCTCCGCCTCCTGGGGTGTTATTTGGGGTTGGCCACCTTGAGGTTGTTGTTCTTGGGGTTGCTCGTTCTCATTTTCTCCGCCTCCGCCCTGGGGTTGCTCCTGCTGTTCTTGTTCTTGTTCCTGCTCTTGCTCCTGCTCTTGTTCCTGCTTCAGCTTTTGTGCATAAGCAAGGTTATATTTCGCCTCATCGTCGTCCGGGGTTTGGCGCAGGGTCTGTTTGTAGAGCTCTATCGCCTCGTCCAACTTTTCGCCAACAAGCGCCACGTTTCCAAGATTGAAACTCACCTCCGGAAATGCCGGCTTCATCTGGAGCGCCTCGCCATATTTCGTTGCGGCTCCCGCCGTGTCGTTCTTTTCGAACAGCCGATTCCCCTCGCGCGCAACTCTCCGTTCGGGATACTTTTGCGCCCAGACCGAAGTCGCCACCAGCAGCAGTACGATTATACAGACGGTATTTCGCATTTGGTCTCCTCCACAAAATAGTATGCGTTATTCCAATAGGCTTCTGCTGCAGGAACATCGGGCGTAAGTTTGGCAAATTTCACCAAGTCGGCCGTCCTCAGCAGTTCGCCCAAATCACTGTAACGTTTTTCGTCCACAGTTCCCTCCTTGCGTGGTTCGTCCAGCGCGTCCAGGATCTCTGCCGAGGTCATCTCCATCGCCCCTATGCTGAAGCGTGCATCCAAATATTCGCGCAAAATGTCCGTCAGACCACTGTAGTATTGCTTGTGGCGTCCGTTTTGGGGTAATTTTTGATCTTTCAGCTCCTCCAGTCGGCGTATTGCTTCCACGTGGGGCGGCTCTTTTTCGCGCTCGCCTCCCAACAGAGGTATTTTGTGGCGGTATTTAATAAGCAACCAGATCCCCGTTCCAATCACAGCCAGCCCCAGCAATCCCAATGCCAGCCACCCGGCTATCTCTCCGAATTTCAACGGTATGTGCTTTATTCCGTAGGGTTTGTCAGTCTCCAGATTTATATCGAAAGTGGAGACTGTGATGCGCAAACTGTCGGCGGTAAGCAGCGTATCGACCGTATTTTTATCTACTAACAGCGCCGGAAAGCGCCCCATATTATAATTCCCCTCGCGCCATATCGTCATCAGATAGCGCTTTCGCAAGGTTTGCCGCCGTCCATCCTCGGAAAGCGTATCCACCGCTTCACTCAGCACCTCCACGTTTTCAATCAGTTCCTCACCCGGCTCCCCCATCAGAGTCGGAAAATCGACCACCTGCATCAGGTCCTTTTCCACCTTCACCTCAAGATTGAACTGGTCGCCGATCATCACACTGTCGCGATCGAACGACGCAGTCACCGTTGGCAGCTCCTGCGCCCCCATCTCCGTCAAAGCTCCCGCACCAGCCAGCATCACGGCCACTATCGTTCTCAGCCACTTCATCTCTTCTTGAACAGTTTTACTAACTCGCGCACATAATCCTCACCTGTGCGCGCCGTGGCGGTATCTACTTTATAATGTTTAAGCAACGCCTCTATTGCCGTGATGCGAGCCTGGTGCGCCACTGCATAATTTTCGCGCAGACGTTTTGACGAAGTATCGACCCACATCCGCCGCCCTGTCTCAGCATCCTCGACCTCCATCACCCCAACGTCCGGCATCTCCCCTTCGCGCCTGTCCTCCACCCTCACTGCCACCAGGTCGTGTTTTCCTGTCGCGATCTTCAGCGCATCCCTGAGCGGGGCTTCGTCGCTCGCCGGGAACAGGAAGTCCGACAAAACGAACGCCGTGGAACGCTTCGGAAGCACATTTGTCAAGGCCCTCAACGGTTCGGCCAAAGAGGTTCCGCGTCCCACCGCCTCGAACTCCAGCAACTCCCTTATGATCATTAAAATATGTCCTCTGCCCTTTGCCGGCGGTATGAACTTTTCCACACGGTCGCTAAATAGCATTGCCCCCACCTTGTCGCCCGTCTGCGACGCCGAAAATGCCAACACCGCCGCGATCTCCGTTTGCAGCCCCTTCTTGGTCTGCGCCGTTGTCCCGAATGCCGACGAGCCGCTAATATCCACCAGCAACATCACCGTAAGCTCCCTTTCTTCTTCGTAGATTTTCACGTGCGGGCGGTTCGAGCGGGCGGTCACGTTCCAGTCGATATCTCTCACATCGTCGCCCACGCGATATTCCCTTACTTCGCTGAACGACATACCTCTCCCGCGAAACGCGCTATGGTATTGACCTGCAAAGATCTCGTTCGACAGCCCGCGGCTCTTTATCTCCAGCCGCCGTACCTTTTTCAGTATGTCTTTCTCAGGGGACGATGACATTATTCAGAATCTGCGCAAT
Source organism: Alistipes sp. UBA934 (assembly GCA_002293535.1). Taxonomy (GTDB): domain Bacteria; phylum Bacteroidota; class Bacteroidia; order Bacteroidales; family Rikenellaceae; genus UBA940. The sequence goes on from DBDK01000008.1 coordinate 345,563, forward strand.
AATTTCTTCCGTGGTAACATTTTCTGCTTCGGCTTCGTACGTCAGCCCGATGCGATGGCGCAAAACATCCGCACATACCGCCCTCACGTCTTCCGGGATCACATAACCGCGTCGCTTTATGAATGCATAGCTCTTTGCCGCCCGCGCCAACGAGATACTTGCCCTGGGCGAACCACCATAACTAATGAGCGTCGAAAGAGACTCCAGCCCATATTCCGCCGGCGTGCGCGTTGCAAAGACTATATCGATTATGTACTTCTCGATCTTCTCGTCCATATAAACTTCGCTCACCACTCCCCTCGCTCTCACGATATCTTCCGGCTCGATGACTTTATTCGGATGTGGCATCCCCCCGCCCGCAAGGTTCATTCTCACGATGTCACGCTCCTCCTGCTTCTTGGGATAAGTCAATTTAACCTTAAGCAGGAAGCGATCCACCTGCGCTTCGGGTAACGGATAGGTACCTTCTTGTTCCAGAGGGTTTTGCGTTGCCATCACAAGGAACGGTTGAGGCAGTGGGTAGGTTTCGTCGCCGATGGTCACCTGCCGCTCCTGCATCGCTTCCAGCAACGCACTTTGCACCTTTGCCGGCGAGCGGTTTATTTCATCCGCCAGTACGAAGTTTGCAAAGATCGGCCCCTTGCGCACCGTGAACTCCTCTTTCTTCTGCGAGTAGATCATTGTTCCCACCAAGTCTGCCGGCAACAGGTCGGGGGTGAACTGAATCCTCGCGAACTTCGCATCTACCGCTTCAGACAACGTCGTGATAGCCAATGTTTTTGCCAGTCCCGGCACCCCTTCCAGCAATATGTGCCCATTGCTCAACAGCCCGATCAGTAGCGAATCCACCAAATGTTTTTGGCCCACGATCACCTTTCCCATCTCCATTTGCAGCGTATCCACAAACAGACTTTCGCGCTCTATGCGCTCGCTCAACTCTTTGATATTAACCACTTCACTCATCACTCCTTAAATTTATTGCAAAAATAATTATTTCTGTCGAATGAAAAAATCGCTGCCGGCGTTCCGGCCTTTCTTTTGAAAAGCATCCCTGGGCGTCCCGTCTGTCAAAATAATTACTCCGCAACGCACAAATCCCTCTCGCTCTAACAGGCTCTGCATCACGTCGTTATTACTGTGTGTATCCACTCTCAGGTTGCCGCATTGCTCCAGACTCCACCTCAGACACTCTTCCCCTACCCCTTTCACGCTTCCGTCCGAGGCCAGCCTGTGCACCACTCCATAAGGTTCGCAATCGAGCCACTCTCCGTCGTATATCTTCACGTATGTCGGCTCCGGCGCCACTGCAAACCAAAAAGTCGCCACCACCGTCCCGTCCTGCACCGTCACCCATTGCTCCCCTGCGTCGATTCCTGCTCCCACCAGCTCCACCGAGGGGTAGCCTCCCACCCACTGCACGTTGTTCCCGCGCGAGCGCATAAACCTTCGCGCGGCGTCGTAAATCTCCATAAGCCGCGGCAGTTCATCGCGCCGCGCACGCCTAATTTCCATAAACGACAAAATTAGTATATTTTTACGAAAGATATCTCTTTCGTGAATATAGGCCGCGCCTCGGCAAAGAAAATAAATTTTCATTTGCTCTCGGCTTGCACTATATTTGCAGAATGAACCAAATTCTTGAAAACTTAAATCCCCCGCAGCGCGAGGCAGTTGTCTATTTCGAGGGACCGTCGTTGATTATTGCCGGGGCCGGGTCGGGCAAAACGCGCGTACTCACCTCGCGCATAGCATATATGATCTCCCAGGGTGTTCCGCCGCACAATATTCTCGCACTCACCTTTACCAACAAAGCCGCCAACGAAATGCGTAGCCGCATAGCGGAGATGGTCGGGCGCTCCAGTCGCTACATCCAGATGGGCACCTTCCACTCGATCTTCCTGCGAATCCTGCGCACCGAGCACGAAAAGATAGGCTACCCTCAGGCGTTCACGATCTATGATACGACCGACTCTCAGAACCTTGTGAAGTCGATTTGCAAAGAGCTCGGATTGTGCAACAGTGACAAAGATAACGACAAATACAAGCCCCGCTCGGTATTCGCCAAAATTTCGCGCCTCAAAAACGACCTCGTCACCCCCGGTGTGTGCGAAAAAGAGGAGAAGGACGCCAATTTCGTCGAGATTTACCGCCGCTATGTAGCCCGGTGCAAGGCCAACGGTGCTATGGATTTCGACGACCTGCTCGTCAATATGGTCATCCTGCTCAAGAACAATCCCGACGTGCTTGAGAAGTATCGCGCTATGTTCCGTTATATCCTCGTGGACGAGTATCAGGACACCAACCACGTTCAGTACCTGATAGTCAAGGCACTCGCAATGGATCACAAAAACATTTGCGTCGTGGGCGACGACTCCCAGAGTATTTACTCTTTCCGCGGCGCGAGAATCGAGAATATCCTCAATTTCAAGCGCGATTTTCCTGCTGCGCAAGTTTACAAGCTGGAGCAAAATTACCGTTCTACTCAGGTCATCGTCAAGGCTGCCAACGGTGTGATATCCAGGAACCGCTCGTCGCAGGAGCTCAAAAAGGAGTGCTTTTCGGATGGAGCGCGGGGTGAGAACATCAAACTTCTGAAGGCTTATACCGACCGCGAGGAGGCCGAGGTGGTTGCCGGCGAGATCCGCAATCTTGGGCGCACCGGCGTTCCGTGGGAGCAGATCGCCGTTCTGTACCGTATCAATGCCCTTTCGCGCGGTATCGAAGAGAGTCTCCGCCGGCGCGACATACCTTATAAGATATACCGCGGCCACTCGTTTTTCGACCGCAAGGAGATCAAAGACCTGTTGGCCTATTTTCGGCTGATCGTCAATCCGCGCGACGACGAGGCTTTCCGGCGCATTGTCAATTATCCCACACGCGGCATCGGTGAGGTCACTCTCGGTAAGGTCACCGCCGCTGCCCGTGAAAAAGGCATCTCTCTTTGGGAGGCCGCCGTGGAAACAGACGACAAGAAGATCTCCGCCTTTGCCGAGCTTATCGAGAGTCTGGCTTTTCTGCTCACCGAATCGAGCCTCTATGATTTCGGTCACCAGGTGGCCGTTCGCTCCGGCATCGTCGGTTCATATCGTGCCGACCGCTCTATGGAGGCGACCTCCGCACTGGAAAACATCGAAGAGCTCTTAAACTCTATGGCCGGCGACCCAGACTCCGACAACCTTATCGACTCTCCCGCTCCCCTTTCGCTCGACGAATGGTTGCAGAACGTGGCCCTTATGACCGACGGCGATGACGACGCCGGCGACAACCCCCACAAAGTTTCGCTGATGACCGTCCATTCGGCTAAGGGTTTGGAGTTCAAATATGTCTTTGTGATGGGGCTTGAGGAGGATCTGTTCCCTTCGACCCGTGAGGGTGACTCATCCGAGATCGAAGAGGAACGGCGACTGTTTTATGTTGCCCTCACCCGTGCCCGCGAACGCGCTTTCGTTTCGATGGCCGAGATGCGCTTCATTCACGGCTCGATGGATTTTCGCCGTCCCAGCCGCTTTGTGGGCGAGATCGACGAGGACTTTCTCGACAGCGGCAGCAGGCCCTCCCCCAAGCCTCCGCAATCTTCTCGCCCGAATTTCCAACCACCCAGCCCTCGCCTCCGACCCATAGGCAGCCGTCCTGTCGCAGAGCCGATGCCACCTCGTCCCGCTCCTGCTTCCAATGACGGTTTGGTGCCCGATGCCCGCGTAAGCCACTCAAAGTTCGGTCCCGGTACGATTCTCGAAGTCGAGTTGGCCGCCGGCGCCACCAATCCTAACGACCTTAAGATCGTCGTCTCGTTCGACAACCCCGACCACGGTAGAAAGACGCTCCTGAGTAAATTCGCCCGCCTCGATTTGTTATGACACTGAAAGAAAGATACGAAGGCATCCTTTCGTGGTTTGCTGCAAACGTTCCCGTAGCCGAAACCGAGCTCCGGTACGAAAATCCCTGGCAGTTGCTCGTGGCCGTAGTCCTCTCTGCCCAGTGCACCGACAAGCGCGTGAACCTTACCACTCCCGCGCTTCTCGAACGCTTTCCCACTCCTGCTGCAATGGCCCAAGCCGACGCCGACGACATTTATCCATACATACGCAGTATCTCCTATCCCAACAACAAGGCTAAAAACCTCGCCGCACTGGCGCGCAAACTTACAGAGGAACATAACGGCATCATCCCTGCCGAACGCGACGAGCTCGTGAAACTTCCGGGCGTGGGTCGCAAGACCGCCAACGTAATTGGTGCAGTGTTGTTCGACAAACCCGTAATGGCGGTCGATACCCACGTTTTCCGCGTCTCCCGCCGTACCGGTCTCGCCCCGCAAGATGCCAAAACCCCTCTTGCCGTCGAGCTTGCCCTAACCGCTAACATTCCCCCGGAGCTCGTACCTAAGGCTCATCATTGGTTGATTCTCCACGGTCGTTATGTTTGTACGGCCCGCCGGCCCCACTGCGAAAGTTGCGGCATCGCTCCTTGGTGCAAAAAAATCATTACCTTTGCAGGGTGAAGCGATACCTATATATACTGTTGTTTGCGACCCTCGCGGCTTGTGCGGGCGACGATATGTATGACAATTCGCCGGACGGGCCGCTCGAACTTTCCCAAGACCACATTACCGTAGGTAAGAGTGCCACCACCGTGAATCTCGGCGTCACTGCCCGCGAGGCGACCTGGACACTCTCAGGTGTTGAAGATTGGTTTAGCATCAATCCCTCAAGCGGCCCTCAGGGTATCACCACGATCGTGATCACCTTTACCGAAAATGCCGACCCGAATCCGGAGCCCGATCCCGATGATCCGCCAGACCCAGACCCTGACGATCCGGAGCCGGAGCCAGATCCCGATACTGATACTGATACTGAGCCGCAAACCCGCGCCACAGAAACTCGCACAGCAACTCTGACTTTCTCATCGGGCGGTGTCACCAAGACCGTTACCATCGAGCAACTCCCGACCGATGTCACGCCTCCCGTCCAGAGCCCCGAATACGATGTTAATAAACAGATTCACGAGGACCTTCTCAACGTTTGGTATTATAACGGTGAGACCCGCAACGCCAAGGCCGACTATAACCAGAGCTACAAAAATTTCTACGAAAGCTATCTCAAGACGCTCACTCGCAACACGTTGGAAGGCAACACCTGGTCTCAGAACAACGATCGTTATCTATACTCCTATATCGAGCGCGACCCATCGGGCCTGAATTACGGTATGGAGTTCGATCTGGGTAATTACGACGGCAAGCTGGTCGGACGCATCCTCTATGTCGAACCCGAAGGCCCTGCCGCCCAAGCCGGACTCAAGCGCGGCGACTGGTTCTGGAAGGTGAACGACCAACAGATGTTTAACCAGATTAACACCGCGGGACGACTGCAGTATAACGACCGAATCGACACACTGGTGAACCCCATTGCAGACTTCTCGCCCAAGCTCGGTATGCTCACTTTCCGACCATTTGCCGCTCAGCTGCTGGACGAGGGCCGCACCGTTACTCTCACACCCACGCAGTTCAAGGGTAATCCCATTCTCGGCAGCCAACTTATAAGGCAGAACAATCTCGCAGGCGAGCCTACTCTCACCGGTTACCTTATGCTCAACAGCTTCGAGCCGGGCTATGAGACCGAGATCACCAGCATTTTTGCGGGCTTCAAAGAGGGCGCCGTGACCTCTATGATTCTCGACCTTCGCTATAACAAGACGGGTACCGCGGCAACCGCCGAACTCGTAGGTAATCTGATCGTTCCCGCTGAAGCGGCTGAGATGACCTTTGCGCGTTATGAGTTTGCCGACGGCGAAGCTGCGGACAGCAACCATATTTCCAAGTTCGAACCACACGAGAGCAGTATAGGTGTTCCGCTCGTTTTTGTTCTCACTTCGAGCCACACCTCCGGTGCTGCCGAGCTGCTGATCAACGCATTGAGGGGACTCGAACCCGTTGTTAAGGTCGTCGTCGTTGGCGATGTCACCGAAGGGATGAATGTCGGGATGGTGCACAAGCGTATAACCGCTACAGAGACCGGACACCAGTACGATGTTTGGATGGCAGCCTGGCGCACATACAACGCCAATGGCGATGGTAATTACGGTTATGGCCTCACTCCCAACGGTGGCACATTGAACGAATGGCAGGGCGACAATGTACTCTGGAGCGATACCTGGGAGTGGAAAGGTTGGGAGGGCGCCACGGAAGACCCGCTATTGGAGCGTGCAATGGAGTTCGTGAGGGGCATCTCGCCGTTACCCACCAGCCGCGTGCTCGACAACCCTTCGCGCAAACGTTCGGGCTTCCCAAGACAATTTTCTGTTAAAGCTAATATGTTGTTAGACAATGAATAAGACAGTTTTCCTCATAACATTCGCGGCGGTATTTCTTTTCGTCTCCTGCGGCAATGACCCTGTTATCACACCGCCACCCCCTCCTCCCACGAACACCCTTTCCGGAGTTAATAAGTGGATCGACGAGGAATTGAAAGACTGGTACTATTGGAACAACGCTGTCAAAAGTGCCACTCCGCCAAGTAATTCGCTGGCCTACGACGAGTTCCTGGACAAACTGCTTCTCAGTCTCAAGGGCGCACAAGACAACACCGAGTCGCCTCCCACAATCGACGGAGGGTACAATTCCGATGGGTCGCGTTTTTTATATTCATACATCGAGCGCACCTCCGCCACTACGCGTGCCTCTCAAAATGAGGCTCTCACTTTCGGGTTCGATATCGAGGCGTTCCGCATCGAGCAGAACAGCACCGGTGACCACATCAACTTTTTGGTCTCGTGGGTTCAGCCTGACTCTCCCGCCGACGAGGAGGGGTTCAAACGCGGAATGTGGATCACCCAATATCAGGGCGAAGAGATCTATATGCCTCAGTATGAGAAATTCTGGAATCAACTACACTTCTTCCAGGGTGGTAACACAATGACTCTCAAGGATAGCAGCGGCACCTCATACACCCTCACTGCTGCGACTGCCAGTGCCTCGCCGATCATCTTTCACGACATCGTCGAAACCGGCAGTGGCAAAAAGGTGGCATATTTGGTTTACAACGAGTTCAAACAGGGAGACAAGGGTACGTTCGATGCCGAGTTGCGTGAGATTTTTGCTCAGTTCAAGGCCGACGGCGCCCAGGAGCTTGTGCTCGACCTGAGGTTCAATCCCGGTGGGGCTGTCTCTTCGTGCCAACTACTCACCAGCCTCGCGGCCAATGTCGGTCCATCGAAAATTTTCTGCAAACTGCTTTACAACAAAGATATACCCGTCAAAGAGCACTTTGCCAATCCCTCCGTGGCCAGCTTCTTTGACGAACAGGACGGCCTAAAGCTAAATAAGATCTATGTTTTGGCTACCGACGACACGGCTTCGGCCTCGGAGATGTTCATCAACTCCCTTCGCGGCGTAGATATCGACATTGTTCACATCGGCACCACCACTGAGGGTAAGAACGTTGGTATGAATCTGTTGGAACACAGTGCAGGTGGTTACAGCTACGAGATGTGGCCCATCACGTTCAAGATTCTCAACGCCAAAGATTTCTGCGACTATGCTGGCGGCCTCGAACCCGATTACAGCAAAAACCAGTATTGGGACATTCAATATGTCAGCCGCAACAGCCCCGTTTACGAGCTCGGCGACCCGCGCGAAAGGCTTCTGGAAGCTGCTCTGACGCTTATCGACGGCGGCACGGTAACAGATGACGTAGTCCCGGCCCGTACCCGCACTGCCACCGCTCCCTTAACCAAAAAAATGCACGACCCGCGCCTTGGCGGCGCAAGAGTTTATGAACGTCCTGGTTCTGTCTCATTATAACCCCGACGGCGACGCGCTGGGGGCTTCCATCGCTTGGGCAAGGGTGCTCGAAGGGATGGGTCATAGTGTTATGTGCGTGGTTCCCAACAAGTTTCCGTATTTTCTGGATTGGATGCCAGGCATAGAACGCATCAGAATTTTCACCGAACACGGCGACGAGATCCGCGCCGCCGCTGCTGAAGCCGACCTGGTTTGCTGCCTGGATTTCAACAATATTTCACGCCTTGAGGGTCTATCGGAAGCTATCGAGGCCAATACCAAAGCACAAAAGCTACTCATAGATCACCACTTAGACCCTCCTGAAGGTTATTTCGACCTTGTGTTCTCTTATCCTCACGCCTCTTCGACCTCTTATATCGTCTTTAAGCTCATCGTCGAACTCGTTGGCGTAGAGGCCATCGACCGCGATATGGCTACTGACCTTTACGTTGGTATGATGACCGATACAGGTAATTTCTCCTATTCCTACCTTACTCCCGATTTGTTCCGCGTCGTTGCAACTCTTGTCGAGCGGGGTATCGACATTCCGGACATCAACCGGCGCGTCTATAACTCCTACTCCGAGGGTCGCGTCCGGCTTTTGAGCTATGCCCTGGGGCCCAAGATGGAGGTTTTGGCTAAAGGTCAGGCTGCGCTCATTTCACTTAAAGAGAGCGAGTTGCGCAGGTTCAAGTTTCGTCAGGGCGATAGCGAGGGTTTCGTCAATTATCCTCTTTCGATCGAGGGGGTTAAGATGTCTGCTCTGTTCCTCCAGAACCATCGTTTCATTCGGGTTTCGCTTCGTTCTCGCGGCGATGTCGATGTTAATGATTTCGCCCGCAGGTATTTCGATGGAGGAGGTCACCGCAATGCCGCCGGTGGCAAATCGACCGACACTATGGAGATCACCATCGAACGTTTCCGCGCTGCCGTTAAGGAGTACTTTCAATAGATTACCAAAAAGCGACACCCCCTTCGAGAGATGTCGCTCTGTTGCCTTGCATAGCGCTTATAGATCTATGCTTCTTCTTTTTTCGCACCGCCGAAACGTTTCTCCTTGATGCGGGCTTTTTTGCCGGTAAGTTTGCGCAGGTAGAAGATTCTCGCGCGACGAACCACCCCGCGCTTGTTCACTTCGATGCTGTCGATATGGGGCGAGTAGAGCGGGAAGATGCGTTCCACACCCACTCCGTTGGAGACTTTGCGAATGGTGAACATCTTGGTTTTGCCAGTTCCTTTGATTTGGATCACCACGCCGCGGAAACTTTGCAGACGCTCTTTATTACCCTCGATGATCTTGTAGGTCACGGTAATAGTGTCCCCACTATTGAAAGCAGGTACCTCTTTTTCGGGCCACATAGCCTCTTGGGCCACTTTGATGAGTTGTTCTTTGTTCATAGCTGTTTCTTTTTAGTCCAACGTCACCGCGTTTCGTGAGAGGTTGGGGGTGCAAAGGTAAACAAATTTTTCTATCTTTGTGACTTGAACTGCAAAATTATGAGTGAAAGATTGATTTTTTTGACTAACGACGATGGTTTCGGTGCTCGCGGCCTAGAGCGTATGATCGAGGTGATGCGCCCGTTCGGACATATCGTCGTAGTTGCTCCGGAAACGACCCAGAGCGGTATGGCTCACGCGATAACTATGTCCAACCCACTGTTTCTCAGAGAGGTGCGCAACGAACCCGGTCTCGAAGTTTACGCCTGCTCCGGCACTCCGGTCGATTGCGTGAAGATGGCTCTCGACCACCTGCTGCCCGACCGTAAGTTGGATTTGATCTGTTCGGGTATCAACCACGGCTCCAACGCTGCGATCAACGTTCTCTATTCTGGCACTATGGGCGCTGCGATCGAGGGTAGCTTTTACGACGTGCCATCGATCGGGTTTTCCCTTTCCGACCATTCGTTGGATGCCGATTTCGAGGCTGCCGGCGAGGTTGTGTATCAGATCGTCAATGGGATACTGGAAGCGAAGACAAATTTTCCGGAAGTGCAACTTGCACCTTTGTGTCTCAATGTGAATATTCCCATCGGTCGTCCCGAAGACCTCAAGGGCATTAGGGTTTGCCGTCAGTGCCGGGGTTATTGGCGTGAGGAGTTTTTCATTCGTAAGAATCCGGCCGGCCGCGACTATTATTGGCTCACTGGCGAATTCCAGAACCACGAACCCGACGCTACCGACACCGACGAGTGGGCCCTTGCTCACAACTATGTTTCGGTAGTGCCTATTCAGGTCGATCTCACTAATCACACACAGGTAACTTCACTTGGCAAGATTCTTGATAAATAACAAGTTATGACTCTAAAGATCCTTCTTATCGTCTCGATCCTGTTTCAGTTGGCGGCGACGGGCCTTGCCATCGGGCTTGTGAGAAAGACCAAGTTCAACTCCGTTTGGATTCTTTTCATCGTCGCATTGCTGTTGATGACCGCCTCTCGCGTGCTGCAGTTCATCCACTTCATTCCGCGAGGCGAGTCCTCGCCGTGGTTCGTTGCGCTCATTTGGATCGACATCGCCACCTCGCTTTGTATCACCGTTCTGTTATTCAACGCACGACGGCTTGTGGAGTACATCGACCGACTGATTTTCCAGACCGGCCTCACTTCCAAACGCATACTTTCGGCTACTCTTCGCGCCGAGGAACGGGAGCGCATCCGCTTTTCCAAAGAGCTTCACGACGGCTTGGGCCCGCTGCTTTCGTCTGCCAAGATGTCGCTTTCGGCACTTTCCCGTGAGGGTCAATCGGCCGAAAATGTAGAGATTATCGACTCGGCCGGTTACGTCATTGACGAGGCCATCCGCTCTCTTCGCGAGATCTCCAACAACCTCAGCCCCCACGTTCTGGGTGAGTTCGGACTGGGCCGAGGCGTAGGTAATTTCATCAACCGCCTCTCCGGTATCCACGATATGCAGATCGACTATCGCACCAATCTTCGCGACGAGCGCTTCGATACCGACGTCGAAGTTGTCCTCTATCGGGTTATCTGCGAGTTGATTAACAACTCCCTCAAGCATTCCGGCGCCACCTCTGCCACGCTCGAACTCACTTATGAGGACGGTACGGCCATCTCTTTGGATTACAGCGACAACGGTCGCGGATTCACCCCCTCGTCCGACGAGAGTTCGGGTATGGGCCTCGGTAATATCGCCTCTCGTATCAATACTCTCAACGGTCACCTCGATATCGATAGCGCTCGCGGCAGCGGTATGCGCGCTCGCGCCCGCATCCAGCTTCGCCGATGAGCTCGCCCATCAGCATAATCCTTGTCGATGACCACCGGTTGTTCCGCGACGGCCTCAGGCGGCTTTTAGCATCCGATACCCGCTTCGAGGTTGTGGGCGAGGCTTCCAGCGGCGAAGAATTTCTCGAACTTGCAGAAGAGCTGTTTTCCCATAGCACGCAGCAGCCGGCGTTCCGGCTTGTTTTTATGGATATAGATATGCCCGGCATCGGCGGCATCGAGACCACCCGACGCGCACTGGAGCGTTGGCCCGACCTTCGCATCATCGCTCTCTCGATGCACGCCCAGCAGGAGTTCCAGGCCCCTATGATGGAAGCTGGCGCGGCAGGGTTTTTGCTCAAGGACTCTGATTTCGCACAGGTCACAGCGGCAGCACTCAGGGCCGTGGGCGAAAACACGCAACACGATAATACAGAATCACTTAGCGAGCGCGAGATGGAGGTTCTCCCGTTGATCTGCCAGGGCCTTTCCACTCAACAGATCGCCGAGCGGCTCTTCATTTCCCGGCGCACCGTCGATAAGCACCGCGCTAATATCCTCGCCAAGACACTCTGTAACAACACTGCCAGCCTTGTGGTCTATGCAGTTAAAAATCAATTAATTAAACTATAGCAATGGAGACAACGATCAAATCTTTCCCCCGCCAGCTCGAAACCCTTCACGAGAGGTGTTACCGCGAGGTACCGTCCAAGACGGGCGCTGTGGAGTTCCTCGGCGGCCTCGTTGCGCTGCTTTTTCCGGTCACCCACGGCCAGCTCCTCACGCTCGACGAGATCGAATACCGCTGGGCCGACCTTCAGTTGCACTTCAGTCGTCTCATCCATCCCGTTATTCCCGCCCACCAGAGCCGTTCCGAGACGACCAAACGTTTTTTCGCCTGCATTCCGGAACTATATCTCGACCTTATAGAGGATGCGGAGATGTTCAACGAAAGCGACCCCGCGGCCCATTCGATGGAGGAGATAGTGCTCTCCTATCCGGGGTTCTATGCCATTATGGTTCACCGCTTTGCGCACGCCATTCACAACCTCGGCATTCCCATCCTTCCGCGCATCCTTTCCGAGCACGCCCACTCTCGCACCGGCATCGACATCCATCCCGGAGCCACCGTGGGGCGCCACTTTTACATCGACCACGGTACCGGCATCGTCATTGGGGAGACCTGCGTTATCGGCCAAAATGTTAAAATGTATCAGGGAGTTACACTCGGAGCCACGTTCGTCAAAAAGGAGCTCGAAGGTAAAAAGCGCCACCCCACGATCGAGGATAACGTCATTCTTTATGCCGGCTGCACGATCCTCGGCGGCGACACCGTCGTTGGCGCCGGCTCGATTATCGGCGGTAGCGTTTGGCTCACCGAAAGCGTCCCTGCCGGCACAAAAGTTTTTCATAAAGCCGACATAATTACTACCTTTGCATCTGAACGCCTATAGCAACAGCAACTGACTCATCCATAAATCTATGATCATCAAGAAATCCCCACGTTGGGCGCTCGTTGTGCCGACCAGTATGGGCATTCGACTCACGGCAGCGCAGGCGGGCCAACCGGTTCAGTCGGGCACGGGCCTTGTTATGCAGGCAACCAGCGCTGAGAGCAACGTAGCCAGCATTTCGTCCTATTTGGGACTGCCTGTCAAGGCTTTAACTGCGTTTGTCAAAGGTAGCCCGATCGCCGCTTTCATCAAGGCGGAGCTTCGCGCTCGCGGCATCGAAGCCGAGGGGCCGGAAGTCGAACAAGGAGGGCCGTGGGGTTATCGTCATCAGATAAACATTGCCGATAGCGGCTTCGGCGCTCGCGGCCCTCGCGTTTGGAACGATCGCGCCGGCGAGGTGGGCAGAACGCTAAATATCAAGGACTTCGATCTCGATCGCCTGTTCGCTTCCGAGGGCGTCGGTATCCTTCATTTGTCGGGACTTATAGCCGCTCTTTCGCCCGAAACGGGACAATTCTGCCTCGAACTCGCCCACGCCGCACACAAAAACGGCACGTTGGTTTCGTTCGATCTGAACCACCGCGCAACTTTTTGGGAGGGGCGCGAAAAGGAGTTGGCGCAAATTTTCCACGAGATCGCTTCCCAGACCGATATATTAATAGGTAACGAAGAAGATTTCCAACTTGCTTTGGGCCTTGCCGGGCCTCCTGCGGGCGGCGAAGGACTTGGCGCCAAGATGGATGGCTTCAAGGCTATGATCGAAACTGCTCGCGCTAAATATCCTCAGACTCAAGTTTTTTCCACCACTCTTCGTGAAGTCTTGAGCGCCGGACGTCATCTTTGGGGTGCCGTGCTTTGGGCCGGCGACGGGAACTCCGATACGGCCTCCTCCGGTCAGTGGTATCAGGTCGAACCACGCGAGATCACGGTACTCGATCGCATCGGCGGCGGAGATGGATTCGTAGGCGGAATGTTGTATGCCATATTGCGCGGTTGGGAACCCGAAAAGTGGATCCAGTTCGGTTGGGCAAGTGGAGCATTGGCCACAACTTTTCTCACTGACTACGCCCAACCTGCTGACGAACAGCAGATTTGGAGCGTCTGGAAAGGTAACGCAAGAGTTCTCCGCTAAGCCGGAACGCCGGTAGCGATTTTTGGTTTGACAGTATGATTTTTTTCAGTCAAGGAGCCCCTGAGCGGGCATTCACGGGAGAGGAGCTTCGTGAGGCAGTTTTTGCCTCGCTCGAAAAGTTGGGGTCGCGCCGAAAAGTTTTGGTTATTCCGCCCGACTTCACGCGGCTATTTTCACGTGCCGGTGAGATAACTCGCTACATATATGACTTTTATGGCGACGCTATAACGGATATTTTACCCGCCCTCGGCACCCATTTTGCGATGACCCCTGAGGAGATCGAGCGGATGTTCCCTGGCGTGCCCTCTACACTTTTTCGCGTTCACGACTGGCGCAAAGACGTTGTCACTCTGGGAGTTATCCCTGCTGAGATTGTCGGCCAAATTACCGGCGGCGTGGTCGATTATCCTTGGCCCGCGCAGGTCAATCGCCTGCTCGTGGAGGGTGGTCACGACCTTATTCTCTCTGTGGGCCAAGTGGTTCCGCACGAAGTACTGGGGATGGCCAACTACAATAAGAATATTTTCATAGGCACGGGGGGCGCCGAAGGAATCAACCGTAGCCATTTTATCGGCGCGGCTTATGGTATGGAGCGTGTGATGGGTGTTGCACAAAACCCTGTACGACAGGTGCTTAACTACGCCTCCGAACATTTTGCCGCCCATCTGCCGATCGTTTATATGCAGACCGTGGTGGGACGTGCAAATGCCTCAGAGCGAGCGCAAGGCACTGATGGGCTACAACTTCGTGGATTTTTCGCGGGTGACGACTCCGAGTGCTTCGAGCGGGCGGCTGAACTCTCGCTGAAAGTCAATTTTCAGACGGTGGAACGTCCTCTGACGAAGGTAGTCGTGTGGCTCGATCCGGAAGAATTCCGCTCCACCTGGCTTGGCAACAAGAGCATCTACCGCACACGGATGGCTATTGCGGATGGAGGCGAGCTGTTGGTGCTGGCACCGGGGTTGAAGCAGTTCGGTGAAGATGCCGATAATGACCTACTTATACGCAAATACGGCTACCGAACGACGCCAGAAGTGATGGAACTCGTGAAAACTCCAGGCAATGAACTTGCCGACAATCTGGGAGTTGCAGCACACCTGATCCACGGAACCTCGGAGGGTCGTTTCCGGATAGTTTATGCTCCGGGCCACCTTACGCGCCAAGAGATAGAAAGTGTGGGCTTCGAGTGGGCCGATCTCGACGAAATGATGCAACGTTATAATCCACACCAACTTAGCGACGGTTGGAATACCATAGCAGGCAACGACGATGGTGCCCTCGACGAGGAGATCTTTTTCATCTCCAATCCCGCGATAGGCTTATGGAAGAATTAACCGAGCGCAACAGCGCAAGCTCAATGACTCAAGTCCGCTGGTCAGACGCAGGTTGCCGCGGAAAATCTGAAGGAATTAAAAAATTTAACTTTAGCAATAACTAAAAATTTAAATAATTTAACTTATGAAAGCAGACATCGGCCTGATAGGGCTGGCGGTTATGGGCGAAAATCTCGTCCTGAATATGGAGAGCAAGGGTTTTCGTGTCGCCGTGTTTAACCGAACCACCTCCAAGGTGAAAACCTTCGTCGAAGGACGCGGAAAACTTAAAAAATTTAACCCGGCATACTCACTGGAGGAGCTCGTGGCCAATTTGGAGCGCCCACGAAAGGTGATGATGCTGGTGAAGGCGGGCTCGGCAGTAGATGATTTCATCGAACAACTCATCCCGTTGCTCGAACCGGGCGACGTGATCATCGACGGAGGAAACACCCACTTCCCGGATACCATCAGGCGTACGAAATACGTTGAGAGTAAGGGACTTCTATACATAGGCACGGGTGTTTCGGGCGGCGAAGAGGGAGCTCTGCTGGGCCCTTCGATGATGCCCGGAGGATCACCCGAAGCGTGGCCTCTGGTGAAACCTATTTTTCAGAGTATCAGCGCGAAAGTCGATGGGCAGCCCTGTTGCGACTGGGTTGGTTCGGATGGTGCAGGCCACTTCGTGAAGATGGTGCACAATGGCATCGAATATGGCGATATGCAGCTGATCTGTGAGGCCTATCAGATTATGCGCGACGGGCTGGGAATGACGGCGGGCGAGATGTCGGAGGTTTTCGGCGAGTGGAATCGCGGCGAACTGGACAGCTATCTCATTGAAATTACGAGAGATATACTCGCCTACAAGGACGCCGAGGGACAGTATGTTGTCGATCATATTCTCGACGCGGCGGGTCAAAAGGGCACGGGCAAATGGACCGGTGTTTCGGCGCTGGAACTCGGTGTGCCTCTGACACTTATCGCCGAAGCTGTCTTCGCACGCTGCCTGTCGTCACAAAAAGATGAACGGGTTCTGGCAAGCCAAAGATTTACGGGGCCGGAGAACGCAGGGACTGGCTCGGCGGGCTCTGGGACGAGGGGTTTTGTGGGCGACCGTAAGGCGTTTTTGGATGACCTGCGACAAGCTCTATATGCCTCGAAGATAGTCTCTTACGCGCAAGGATATCTGCTGATGCGTGAGGCTGCCAAAGAGTATGGCTGGGCGCTGGATTACGGCTCGATAGCACTGATGTGGCGCGGGGGTTGCATAATCCGTTCGGCATTTTTGAGCAAGATCAAGGAGGCTTTCGAGCGCAACGGAGAACTAAGTAACTTGCTGATGGACAACTTCTTTGCCGAAAAAGTACAGGCCTCGCAAGCGGCGTGGCGCAGGGTTTTGGTGGCTGCAATGGAGGGCGGAATTCCGGTGCCGTCGATGGCCGCAGCACTGACATATTTCGATGGCTACAGATGCAAAAGCCTGCCAGCCAACCTGTTACAAGCCCAAAGAGACTACTTCGGCGCCCACACCTACGAGCGCACGGACAGGCCAAGGGGCGAATTTTTCCACACCAACTGGACAGGACGCGGCGGCGATACAGCCTCCTCGGCATATAACGTATAGTGCTATGAATGAATTATTTAGTGTGGCCGGAAAGGTCGTAGTGATCACTGGCGGCACGGGAGTTTTGGGCATTGGGATGGTGCGCCATTTTGCCACCGAAGGAGCGCGCGTGGTCGTATTGGGACGGAATGTGGAAAAGGCTCAGGCGCTGGTCGATGAGGTTACGGCGGCGGGCGGTGGGCGCAATGGAGGCGACAACGCAATGGCCTTGCACTGTGATGTAACTGACACAGAGAATGTTAAAGCAAGCTATAATGCCGTGATGGAGCGATACGGACGGGTCGATGTGCTGATAAACGGTGCGGGAGGAAACGTGGCCGGAGCGACGATCGCGCCCGACAAGACAATATTCGATCTCGATCAGGCGGCGATGCGCGCGGTGGTGGATCTGAATTTCTTCGGAACCCTCATACCCACAATGATTTACGCGCGCGCAATGGCCGAGCAAAAAGAGGGTTCGATAATCAACGTGGCCAGCGAATCGGCCCTGAGACCCCTCACGAGAGTGGCAGGTTACGGGGCCGCAAAGGCGGCGGTGGTCAATCTAACCAAGTATCTGTGCGGCGAACTGGCGACTAAATTCGGGCCGAGACTGAGGGTGAACGCGATCGCGCCGGGGTTCTTCCTCACAGAGCAAAATCGAACACTACTGACCAACCCAGACGGCAGCTTAACACCTCGTGCTGAGACGATTATAGCCCACACGCCGTTCGGACGATTCGGCGAACCGGAAGAAATTCTGGGGACATTACAGTGGCTGGCCAGCGACGCCTCCAAGTTCGTTTCGGGCACACTGACGGTGATCGACGGCGGGTTCGACGCTTTTTCCATCTGAGCCGAGTTGGATATTTGAAAAAAGTGTGTATATTTGCAGTCCGAAAATCTTTTCGGGAGTCTATGCCCAGGTGGTGGAATTGGTAGACACGCTACTTTGAGGGGGTAGTGCCGGTTACGGTGTGTGAGTTCAAATCTCGTCCTGGGTACAGTGAAAGTGGCTTGCAAGCGATTGCGGGCCATTTTTCATTTCTGCCGTGTCCGCACGGTGTCCGCATTTTTGGAAAAGATAAAAATCGCATAAAAAATATTTGCGCGGGAGAGGAAATTACTCGCATAAGTTAATCTCCGGCAAGAACACACATCCACCATTACATACGCTTCTGTAAGAGCAATGACATTGACTATTCCGTGTTTTTTCTATGTGCTGAATGAAGTATGGATTATTATGCCATATCTCCTGGATTGAGCTATTAAATTACCAGAGGAAGGCGTATTTGCCATAAATGAGCAAGGATACATCTTCATATCCTCGGAGATAAACGCGCTAAATCTTGCTGCCTCACAAGATTCATACAAAAATGGCTTTGTGTTTAGGTTTTTCACTATCCCAGAAATGCTACAACTATCAAACCCTATCTTTACCTAAAAAGTTAGGAAAATTCCACGATAAACTCACTCTGTCGCTATATTGGGATTTTTCATAAGATTTTGTTATTTTTGTAAAGACTGTCTTTGCCAGCATCTTGGCTAAAAAGAAAGTTATTGAACTAAGATAGATAAGAGTATGGTGCAAGTAGATAGCATCGCTAATTATGTAAGTGAGAATTTGTCCAGCACAAACGAAATGGCAGAGTCCATAATTCCAATATCCGACAAGATTACTCCCCTATTATGGCTACTGATAGCCAATATTGTAATTATCATTGCAAAATTTGTTACGGACAGTCGATTAAAGAAAAAAGATGTAAATGTTCACAGAAAAGGGTTGATAAATGAGTTCATAATAAACATCGAAAAGGAATTGTTTTATAGATTGGAAACATTATCTCGATTTGATGCCGATCAAACGGACGAGTTATTAGTTGAAATTTTAAACATCGAAACTTATTGTAGAATAAATAGAATTTTTTTACGAAAGAACGTCAGCAATGTAGCTATTAAAATATTGGACTACTACAAGGCTGTCTCTTCCAATTATGCAAAAAAGGATATTAAGAAAGAAAATGAACTAATGGCTAAATACTCAGACAAGTTTTATGAATAACCAATCTAATAAAATTACATTTCCCAGTCACATAACAACAAATTCAATTTTGTCGTTAATACGGGCAATGAGTTTTGTTTTCAAGCTGAAGGATAGGATGGCGGCGAATTATGTTGTAGACATTTCTAACGTTAAAGAGATAAATATGTTAGGAGTGCTATTATTATGTAAATTTCTTGAATTTTCTATTTCACATAGATGCTTTTCGGAACCCCAATTAGGAATAAATGATATTGTTAAGGAGGCTATTGCAAAATATGGTTGTTTGTCCTTAGTACAATCCTTTATGAATCCCAAAGGAGACAATAGAAAAGAACTTGAATCGCTAAAGACAAAAATACAAGACAATTTTATCATTGCCCCTAAGGCCCTATTACGGAATGATAGTTACTCTAAAGAATCACTCAACACAGATTATTTACCTGCAATTAATGATTATTATAGTAATACTATTAAGGCGAGTGATATGATCTTACAGGTATTTTCAGAAATATTGTTGAATTTTTGGGAGCACGCAGTGGATGACACCCGTTCAATAATTATCGCTCACGGGACAAAAACAAATATCGAAATAGCCTGTATAGATACTGGGAATGGAATAAAGACCACACTTAGTGAAAACGTTAAGTTAAAAAAGAGTGAAAAATCAGACATCCTATTGTCCAAAGCTGTCCAAAAGGGCGTAACATCAAAAACGAATACAGATCATATGGGTTTTGGTCTATGGATTGTAGATGAGATAGTATCAAAGGTAGGAGGAAGATTGCGCCTTATTTCGGAAAGTTCTGCATATATAAATGATTCCGGAAAAAAGACTACCACAGGTTGCGATTATTGGGGCGGTACTATAATTTATGTATATTTGCCATTAGAGAATCCTGTCACAATAGCTGATATTGAAAAAGGGAAGCAATTAAACGCAAAAATTTGTTGGATATGAGAACAATAGAATTGAAAAAATATGCTCCGATAATAAGTGATAAGGAAATAGGAGCAGAAATCTTAGGGGAGATTAAAACGGTCCTCAATAGCGACAATGGTGTGATTATCGATATGCAGGATATTCGCTCTATGGCTACGTTTTGCGCGAAGCAAATCTTTGGTGCTCTATATGTAGAGATGGGTTCTGAGGATTTTTTTAATAAAATACGTATAAAGTCCGCAACGGATGATGTTAAATACATCATCAATCTTGGAATAGAAAAAGCATTGGAAGACAATTCATTCCATCTCTAAATCGTCCTCTTCGATGGCAATGACGTTTGCGAGATTCTGAACATCAGCAAACGCACTCTGCAAACCTATCGCGACAGTGGACGGCTGTCGTTTTCGAACATCGGCAACAAGATTTATTATAAGCCGACGGATGTGCAGAAAATTGTCGAAAGAGGGGAGGTGAGCGATGTATAGCAGCTACGACGTAATCACGATGGACAGTCCCGAAACGAAGAAATTCTTCGAGATGCTCGATAGGTTGTTCAAGCAAACAGAACAGCTGACCGATGTGGAACTATCTTTGCGTCTGAAAGCCAGCCGCCGAACCTTGCAGGAATGGCGCGATAAGGGTACGCTGTCGTTCTTCAAAATCGGTGGCAAAATCCTCTACCGCGAAAGCGATATCCAAAAACTCCTCAACAGAAATTACTTTAAGGCGTATAGAGATGTTTAGGCGAAAAACTCCCTATGTCGCCCGTCAATGGCATTGAAGGTGTCGGAATTTACGACTCCAACAGCCACTTCCAGACGGGGATCACTTCAATAGTTTTACCTTCAACCTCCAACATCCGCTCGGTGTCGCGGGTTATGATCACGAGCCGACGGCATTCCAATACATCGGAAATTTTGGCCAGTGCCTTCATCTCGCGATCCAACGTTCCGTCGGCATTGTCAAGATTGTAGCACACCTGAATTGCGGTATAGTTATCGGGGATATAGAAATCGACCTCGATATTGTGGTTGTAAAAATATACGGCATCCTCCCGCCCGTATTTACGCAACAGGGTTACGGCGACAAGATTTTCCAAAAGAGAGGTCTCACCACCCATCAAAAAGAGATTCAGAATGCCATTGTCCGTGTAATAGTATTTTTGCGAGCTCTCCTTGTCGACCAACTTACTCGCTATGTTTTGCACGGGAGAAATGAGCCACGCATCTTTGGCGTACTCCATATAGTTAATCACCGTCTGTGTCCCGATCTTCGCGCCGGTCGATGATATGATGTTTGCTATTCGGGTAAACGATAAAGGTTGCTTTATGCTTTCGGCCAACTTTTTGAACATCACTCGCAGGGCGAAGGTGTTCTCTATATTGTTACGTGCAGCGATATCACCCAAGTAGATTTTTTGATAGGTGCTGGTCAGGTAGTCGCGCTTTACTGCAAGCGAGGCTCCTTCGGGGAATCCGCCGAAATAGAAGTAGTCATTGAATTTCCGCAGCACTTCGGCACGTCCCTCCGTGGAGATTAAATCCACGGGCGTGTCGTTCGCCGTCAAAAACTCTTTGAACGAATAAGGATAAACATCGGCGGTTATATAGCGGCTACCGAGCGTAGTTTGAATCTCCTTGCTCAACATTTTTGCGTTGCTTCCCGTTATGTAAACCCTGTGCTTGGTGTCGGCCATCCGGCGGGCAAACTTCTCCCAGCCGGTGATGTTCTGTATCTCGTCGAGAAAAAGCATAGGCTTCTTTCCATACATCTCCAAGTGCACCTCCAACAACAGGTTCAGATCTGCGGCGGTCATTCCGGTAAGGCGTTCGTCCTCAAAGTTTATGTATAGCATCTCGTCCCAACCGGTACCCCCTGCGAGAAGCTGCTGCATCCTTTGGTAGAGCAGAAACGACTTTCCGGCCCGCCTGATGCCGACAAAGACGTAATTGCCGAATTCCTCGAAAGTGAAGTCTCGGGGAACAACGTTGAACTTAGGAACTTCCGCCTGATTGTCTGCAATGACCGATTTTAAGATTTCTCTGTCCATAACCTCCCGTTTTATTTTATCGACAAAACAAAGATAATGCATTTTTGTTTTACCGACAAAACAATATTGAATTATTTTTGTTTTGTAGGTAGAACATGCTTAATAGAGTCACATAGATATGCCTAATCCAAAAACCCTATCAACTCCTTCTTCATCTCCTCGTCGATGTCGCGGTAGCGGGCAAAGGCTTTCGAGCCTTCTTTGTGGCCGGAGAGTGCACCCACGAGGTTTGGGTCTTTGACCTGTTTGTAGATATTCCCGATGAAACTGCGGCGAGCCATGTGGGACGAGGCCACCTCATAAATAGGTTTTTGTACCTCCTGCCGGGTGCGCTGGTCGATGACCGTCACCATTCTGTCAAGCCCCGCCCGCTCGAACGCCTCCTTTATATTGTCGTTATACTTCTGCGACGAAATGAACGGCAACAAGCTCTCGCGCTCCGGGTCGCGGTAACGCTCCATAATCTCCTTTGCCGTCTCGCTCAACGGAACTCGTACCGTCTGCACCCGATCCTCTTTCGTCTTTTTGGGGATGTACTCGATGGCTCCGTTTATGACATTCTTCCAAGTAAACTTCATAAGATCACTAACCCGACAACCGATCAGACATTGAAAAACGAAAATGTCCCTCTGCACGGCCAACGACGGAGTGGCTGACATGTCAGCCTCGTAAAGTTTTTTCCTTTCATCGTTGCTGATATAGATAGGGGTACCGTACACGCTTTCGCCGACCGAGTACCCTTTGAATGGGTTGTTGGTCGTGTAGCCGTTATCGTTCGCCCAGATGATGAACGACCGGAACCGCGTCATCATATCCGAAATGTAGTTTTGCCCTCGCTCCCTCGGTGCTCCGGTCGGTGTCTTCCGGGGGCGATGGGTCTTCGGAGCTTGCTTTACGGAATAGGGCACTGCCTCGTATATCTCCGGGTACTTCTTGAACACCTCATGCTCGTTGGTCAGGAAGTCCTCGATGTCCTCCAACTGCTCATAGGACAGCGTGCCGATGTTCAGTTTGAAAGTCCGGTTACCGGTCGCCCGTTTGTACAACTCATAACGCTTAATACAGCGTACTAACACGTTGAAGTGTTTTGTACGGGACTCCGACAGCTTGTGTTTCGCCAGATAGTCGGCCATGATGTCGAAAAAGTCTTTAATTCGCTCTTTCGTGGTCTTCGATGGCTTGTGGAATTTTTTCACAAGCCTATCCATCCAATCTTTGGTAAGGACGCTCTTGTCGGTCGCCGAATTTATCTCGGCCTCAATCAAATCAGTAAGAGCTTTCAGTCTGGCTCTTTTCTCCAGTAGCGCGTCTCGCTCATCGCCGGGCGTGAGCGGAACATTAATGTCGTTTTTCTTACCCCACCGCTTACGGTCGAGCCAAATCCCGGATGCAACCCGCAAACGAATATCGCGCGAAACATAGAGCCGGAGATGTATCTGCGATTCACCTGCGCTGTTGGTCGATTTTGTGAGGACATAGTTTGTTTGAGCCATCTTTACTACCGTTATTTGTTTCCTCAAAGGTACGGCTATTTTCGGGAAAAACAAATTTTCGTGTCCGCACCGTGTCCGCATTTTTGAAAAACGGCCAAAATTGCACCCGAACACATTCAATCAAAAACAATTATAAAATACTATTCTTCAATATATTATAAAATTGTTTCGATTTTGAAGTTTTGGAAGCATTTGCATTCTGCGTATCTCGTCCTGGGTACGGAAAAATAAGGGGAGCATAAATGCTCCCCTTATTTTTATGCGAAGTGGCAAATAGATTTAGTGTTTTATGATGTGAACCATCACATTTTCACTATTTTCGAACGACTGTTTGAATTTATCGACATCCCGAATAGTGCTTATGTCGTAAACGATGAATAAAACACTTGGAAATTGTGTCTTATAAGCTAATATGTCATCGTTTAGCTGTTGAATAAGTGCTTTTTCATTTTCGTTACACAATTTGACCTCAACGGCTAAACCGATATTGTCGAAACTGAAATCGGGAATATACTCTTTGGAAGAATATTGTATATGAGGAGATTCCCTATTGTAATCTATCTCTGCCCCAATCAACAAATTCTCAAAGCTATCTTGAATTTCCTTTTCTCGCGTGGGTTGTGTCCGTATGGTTTTTCGCAATTTGTTTTCCGACAGAGAAAGAACTTTCATAAGATCATTTGTGGCGTTTTTATTGCTCGGTGCTGTATAAACATCGTTTATAGAGTGATTTTCCAAATAATCTTTTGCGGCTAAAAGATATCCTTTAGCAATGCCGAGTTGCTCAATATATGCGTCTTGATTAAGGCGTTCCTTCTCTCCCTCAAAATCCCAAGCCTCAACTATGTAGCTGCCGGTAAAGCGCCAAGGAAGACTTTTAATATTGGCAAAATGAATCGAATCACTACCAAATACCTCATTCAAAAAGACAAGTGTATTAGTTAGCCATCGAGTATGTTCGGTTGATAATCTTTCGACCTGTTTTAGAGCATCTATCTCTGCTATAAGATTATCCAAACAATCCAATGCAGCTTCTTTTGTCCATTTTCCCATATATGCGTTCTCTAATTAATAGGTTCAAACTACACAACAAAGATAATCAAAACCATACTATTCAATATTATTACTATCTTTGTTGGGAGTAAATATCTTTGTTTATGGGAAAGAAACTTTTTTTGATTCTGGTGGCGATCCTACTGGCGATACCGGGGGTGAGAGCGCAATACCACGAGAGCTTTGTGGAGAACTTCGACGGAGCAGTGCTTGAAAATTTCGATGTGAATATAAGGCCCCAGGGAGACGATTTCAGATATTATTCGGGGGTTCCATCGCTGAGCGAGAAGGGGACGAGAGTGATGATCTACAGGATGGATCCGACCGACCCGGCGGGAGCGGGAAAAGGTCCTGAGATTGTCTCGAAACAACTGACCTATTACGGCACATACTCGGCGCGCCTAAGAGTGCCGGACGTGACGAAAGTACAACCGAATCTTGGAGCGGTAGTCGGATATTTCACATACCACGTGGACGATGTGGATGGGCTGAGCGAGATAGATTTCGAATGGCTGGTGGCCGACCCGGAGATAATATATATCGGCACCTGGACGGGCAAACGGCCCATAGACAGGATCGGGCGGGTGATAAATCTGGCGGAAGGTGAGATCTACAACACCTCATACAGGGCCGACGGAGGAACGGACGTACCTTTCGAAGGGGTACAAAATCTACCGGAAAAGGTCGAACCGATAGAGGGCTACAACGCAGCCGAGAGGTTCTACACTTATGGGTTCGACTGGTTGCCTGACAGGCTCATCTGGTGGATCGAACATCCCGAAACGGGCGAGAAAGTGGTGCTTTGGGACTACACGGGTACTACGCCTGACTTCAGCGGAATACCGAACAACCCCACTCACTACAGGTTGAACTTTTGGCACACGAACAATTGGCCGGTACAGACAAACCCCCACTCCATCGAACCGCCGCTATATCCTTACGAGCTGGAAGTGGACTGGATGAAATATGTACCACTATGAAAGAACTCGAACTACAAAAGGCATTTACGCTGATCGAACCGGGGCCGGTGACGATGATCAGCACGAGAGGACGCGACGGGAGGCCCAATGCAATGACACTCACCTGGATAACCGTGCTGGACTGGGGGCCGACATTTGCATTGTGCACCGGGCCGTGGAACTACAGTTACGAGGCCTTGGTGAGCGAAAAGGAGTGTGTGGTGAACATCGCCACGGCGGATATGCTGGAAACGATCCTCAAAGTGGGTACCTGCACGGGGCGAGAAGTGGATAAATTTGCGAAATTCGGGCTGACGGAAGTGAAAGGTTCGAAAGTGACGGCACCGATAATCGGCGAGTGCTGGGCGAGTGTGGAGTGCAAGGTGGTAGATCACGTGGAGAGGCACAACATCTTTGTTTTAGAGGGAGTTAAGGCCTGGCACAATCCCGATCACAAAGACAAGCGCCTGTTACACGCAATCGGAGACGGAACATTCACGGCGGACGGAGAGGTGTTCCATCGCCGAGCCGAAATGGGTGAAAAACTGCCGCCGGCCGTGTAACAACAGCTAAGGCAACAACCGAAGCGTTCCCTTGAGATTGGTAAACGAGCCGTCTGGAGCGCTGATGTTGGTATAGGCCACGCCGTTGCCATAATCCTGAACGTGAACGACGTGGGTGTTGTCGCTCTCAGTCCAATAAACCATCCAAACTTGCAGAGCAACTTCGACGGGAGTATAATTAACGGTATCTGTTACCGGGCGCCCATTGGCGCGTTGAACCAGGCCTCTGAAAGTCATTGATTTTTCGTCGTGGAAAGTCAGGATAAAATCATACTCGCCACCGAAATTGACCTCGACCTGACGGGCGATGGCGGGAAACGAGTGAGCGGTCTTCCAGGGGGTTTCGCCGGTGAGAACCTTGGCTGTCATTTCGAGATTGCTCTCGCCGCCCAGATTCGGATAAAGCGCTTTCATCGATGATATTACCTCGGCGGAAGTGCGGGACTCGTCGAGAACTTTTTCGAGCGCGGTCAAATAGTTGCGTATAGATGCAATGGGATCATCGGAGGAAGAAGAGCCGAAGTGAGCCGGAATGACACGTGAGGGTTTCAGCAAGGCCATCGTGTCGAGTGCAGCGATCCATTTGGCGCGCTCCTGTTTGGTTTGTGAATCAGCAACCCAAAGATGCTCACCCTCATCGAGATAGACTCCTCCAAGAATAGTGCGGGACGAAGGGATCCAAAGAAATGCGTGCTGCTCGTCGCCACGAATCTGTCGGATCTCGATGCGCTCCCCATCTACCATAAAATGGTCGGAGGCGATGGCGGCGGGAACGATGATCTTTCTGGGAGCCTTGTCGCCGAGCTGAGGAGCCCAAATCGCAATTTTTTCGTCCTTGGTCGCGTTGATCAATGAGACCGTCTGCGGAGTGGCAAGAATCTTAGCGTCGGGAAACGCCTGCGAAATCACATCGAGTCCGAAATAATAATCGGGATCGGAGTAGCTCACAAAAATCGTAGTAAGCGGTTTGCCGGTCGAACGGATTAGCTCGACTACGGCCTGAGCGTTGTCGGCACTGAATTGAGCATCGATGAGCGCGACCTCCGTAGGGCCCTCGACAACCACTGAAGCCACCTGAAAAATTACGGGCCAAGAGTGGAAAATATGGATGATAGTATTCATAATCCTATGGCATTCCAAATTTCGGGCCAAATTAGCAAGCGGGGAAAAGCCCTCGACGTGATCGACAACTATCTTTGCGCTATGAAAACAACCCAAATTTACGAGCAACGAATCGAAAAGGCGGTCGAATACATAAACCGGCATCTGGACGAAGAACTGGAACTGGAACGAATTGCAGATGTCGCCCACTTCTCACCTTACCATTTTCACAGGATCTTCCGTGCGTTCAGGGGTGAGCCTTTGGGAAGCTATATCACGAGACTGAGAGTCGAAGCGGCCGCGAAACTACTTAGATACAGTGACCTGTCAGTTGAAAGCATAGCCTACAATGTGGGATTTGGCGTACCCTCGTCCCTCACAAAAGCGTTCCAGAGACTGTATGAGGTAACTCCGAGCGAATATCGCTCAAATAAAATAATACAAATTATGAAAACACATCAAACATCACCATCGTCGATCAAACTGAAAGCCCCCAAGATCGTGGAGCTGGAACCGAAAACAGCGCTGTGTCTGTCGTTTACGGGCGAATACAGCAGCATAGATTTCTCAGGAGCGTTCGGGCGTCTGTGGGCGGAAGTCAAAAAGCAGGGGCTCTATAGTGCAGGAATAGAACATATCGGAGTCTATTACGACGACCCGAAAGTGACCGAACACTCGAAGCTACGCACGGACGTCTGTCTGGTGGTGCACAAACCGGCAAAGGCAGTAGGCGACATCACAGTGAAAGAGATTGCAGGAGGACGTTACGCAGTGTTTACGCACACTGGGCCATACGACGAAGTCACATCGGTCTATGACGCGATCTTCGGCGAATGGGTGCCGGCAAACTGCGACTGTGAAGAGTGCACCTGCGAGGGAAATTGCACCTGCGCCCTGAGGGACGAACCCGTCTTCGAGAAGTACTGCAACGACCCGACTAAAACCGCACCCGAAAAACTAAAAACCCAAATCTACTTGCCGCTCAAGTAAATCTTTTCAGGACCGGGAACGGCCTCATAGAGCACGAAAGCGCCCTTGTCCGAATGATGGACGGGGGCGCTTTTTGTGACCTTGCCCTGCTTAACGATAACCTCTTTCCAAGCGGGATCGACCGAGGTTTTGAGCGTGAGAGGAAGATCGAAAAGGGTCTTATCTAACGGGTGATCGACGCTGACGACGATCTTGCGACCCTTCTTTGCAGAGGTCACAGTGGCGCTCATACGCTCCTTAATATACCGGGCAGCATCACCGAAAGTGGCAACCCAAAGCTCGTCCTTAGAAGCAATATGGGAGAAGTGGGCCTCGACATCGGAAGTAGTCAGCGGTTCCCAGCCGATACCGTCGATGCCGTGGATAACAGTAACCAACCACATATTCTGCTGCTCGGCCGCGGTATCGACCCAACCGTTCATCTCGTCCAGAGAGGTGCGCGAAACTATGCCGCGCTGCCACTGGACATACTCGTGCTCGGGAGCGATGGGAGAAAGGCGGGAAGAGCGGTGAAGCTCAAGCATATAAGGCAAGTCCATACGATTACGAGAGACAGGATAGACCTTCATCATATAACCTACGGCTCGGTCGTCATTGGTGCCATAGGGCATCTCGGTCGAGATAGTCGAACGAACACCCAACTGAGAGAGAATCTCCTCGCGGGACTTTTCGAGCTCATAGACAAGATTAGCCTCGTCGAGCGCCGCCATAAACGGATGAGTGACCATATGGCTGGCGAACTCGTGACCCTCGGCGGTGAGGCGACGGGCGTCGTCCCAAGTGAGAGCGCCAACAGTGGTGGGATCGGCAGGTCGGGTGGGCTGAGATTCGATCTCGCCAGCGCGAACCTTCGCATAGAAGTCATCGAGAATCTGGAAAGCGGCATCCATTCTACCAGCGTCGATCTGACCTCCAGCACGCGAGAAATAGTCGTCGGCGCCCTTAACGGGAACGAACCTTGCGGCAGAGGCCCGCTCGAAGATGTTACCGATGTCGGTTGGCGTACTCTCGGTTTCGGCAATGATCTGCTCGATGGAGCGGCCGATGAAAATGGGCTGGTGGGTGGAACCGGGAATGGCACTCGTGTTGATGAAGAACGTACCAGGCAGCCCCAGGCGGTTCATAATTGGAACTGCAACGCGGAATTGATTGATAGAGCCGTCGTCATAAGTGATGGAAACGGCACCGCGTTTGTCATCGGGCCAACGGGTGATCTCGGTCTGCTGGGCGTGGATGGCAATAGTGGCGATGCACGCGAAAATGAGGAAAAAGGTCTTTTTCATAGTTTTTGGGTTATAGCATCTGCAATTTCTACGACGGAGTCGCTCTTTTCGGGCGAAAAGCCCTGTTTAATTTCGAGAGGCGGGGCGACAAGTGGCCAACCCATACGCTCGGAAAACTCGGTGAGGCGCTTAACGGCCACCCCGGCCCAAGTGAACCCGCCGAAGCAGGCGAACGTACGAGAAGGAATGACGCGAAGTTCGAGATCATCGACAAGCGCCTGAACCTCAGGATAGAGGTGCATATTATAAGTGGGACTACCGATGACCAGAGCGCTGTAACGGAAAATGTCGCGAATGACGAACGAATGGTGGGACGAAGAGAGGTTGTGAACGACGATCTTCTGAACCCCGCGGGCAGCAAGTTCGCGCGCAAGGCGTTCGGCGGTCTGCTCGGTGTTGCCATACATACTGCCGTAAGCGATGACAACTCCCTTTTCGAGAGGCTCATAGCGGCTAAGGCGATCATAGAGGTCGAGCACTTTGGGGAAATCTTTCTCAGTCCAAACGGGGCCGTGAGTGGGGCAAACGGTCTTCAGAGGGAGCAATGGCTTCAGTTTTTCGAGTGCCTTTTGAACCGGGCCACCATACTTACCGACGATGTTGGAGTAGTAGCGAACCATCTCATCCCAAAATCGCGAAGTGTCGAGCTGGGTGTCGATAATGCCGCCGTCAAGCGCGCCGAAAGTACCGAATGCATCGCCGGAAAATACCAGCTTCTCGCACGGGCAATAGGTAACCATAGTTTCGGGCCAATGAACCATCGGGATGAGGAAGAATTGGAACTCGCGACGGCCGAGGCGCAGTATGTCACCATCGCCGACGGTGAGGATGTCAGTCTTAGTCGGAGCGTTTTCGCCGATACCGTAGAAGCCCTCGACCATCTGGAGAGTTTTGGCGTTACCGACAATTGTTATGTCGGGATAAGCCTGCCGGATGGCGTGGATCGAAGCCGAGTGATCGGGCTCCATATGATTGATGATAAGGTAATCTACGGGACGGTCGCCGATCACGGCACGGATGTTTTCGAGCAGGCGGCCGGTGAAAGAAGCGTCGATGGTGTCGATAAGCGCAACTTTCTCGTCATCAACAAGATAGGCATTATAAGAGACACCATAAGGCAGCGGCCAAAGTCCCTCGAAGCGATGCTTTGTGCGGTCGTTGGTGCCGACGTAATGGATGCCGTGGGCGATTTCAGTGACAGGTTTCATAGCTATTCGAGCGGACGGACGCGCATTTGAGTGGGAGTGTCGGCGATCAGGACGGCAAGTTTTTCGAGATCGGTTTTATGGTCGGTACCGCCATAGTGATAAGGGTAGAAAATCTTCGGGCGGATGGCCTTAACGGCAAGGGCTGCCTGCTCCTCGGTCATCGTATAGGGAAGATTGACGGGCAGGAACGCAACGTCGATATCGCGAAGAGCCAACATTTCGGGAGTGGGTTCGGAGTCGCCGGCAACGTAAATGCGAGTGCCCCCAAGCGTGAGGATATAACCGTTATGAAGAGCAGCCCTGGGATGGAAATTGAGTTTTTCGGGCGAAGTGTTGTAAGCGGCAAGAGCCTCTACGGACGCGCCTCTGGAAATTTCGCGTGTTTCGCCGTGGGCCATTGTCTTGTCGGTAATAACCACGGTAGACGGTTTGGAGAGAGCCTCGATGGCAGCAGGATCGAAGTGATCGCCGTGATCGTGGGTAATGAGGATCAAATCGGCCTTGGGAAGCGACGCCCAGTTGGCATACGGAGCTACGGGATCGACGTAAATAGTCTGACCGGAATGCTGGAAGCCGATGCTACCGTGGCCATAAAAGTTGAGGCGCAACTCGCTACCGTCGGCAGCGGTGATGATGTCGGAAGTTTTCATATTCTCAAGAGTATGTTTTATCAATCTACCCCACTCCTTCAGATCGGCATCGCGCCAACCACCCGTGGCGGGAACTTCTGGCGTGGCGATCATAGAGCAACTCTCGTCCTTTTCGGAGAGGCTCCAGGCGAGCCAACTGAGGTCGTTGTCGGCCATAAGTTTAACCCACGCATCCCAAGATTCGTAATCGAGAGGGCCGTTACCGGTCGCCTCCATACCCCCGCACTCGGAAAGGAAAACGGGAAGTCCGGAATCGACGGCGGCCTGAGTGCGAGCGCGAAGTTCGTCCTTATGAGTGCCGGCATAGAAGTGCATAGTGTACATAATATTGTCGTACCCCGTGAGCGGATCGGCGGCGGCAAGATGGATGTCCTGATCCCAATGGGGAGAGCCTACCAGAATAATGTTGTCCGGATCGATGGCACGGATAGCCTCGATAACGGTACGGGAATACGACTTGACATCCCTCCAAGAGTCATTGACCGGCTCGTTGAAGATCTCGTAAATCACATTGGGATGATGGCCCCAGGTTCGAGCGGCGCGAGTGAAAAACTCTACGGCCTCGTCGGTGGCGATGGCGTGGCTGTGCCAGTCGATGATCAC
Organism: Alistipes sp. UBA934; assembly: GCA_002293535.1. Lineage (GTDB taxonomy): Bacteria > Bacteroidota > Bacteroidia > Bacteroidales > Rikenellaceae > UBA940. The sequence continues at coordinate 377,000 of DBDK01000008.1, forward strand.
ATAAGCGTTATTCTTAATTGCGCCCTCGACAACGCCGGTGAGACACTGCCAAGCCTCGTCGGGCCGGGCGATATAGCCGTTACGAGAGTGAACGCCGATAGCGGCCCTCACGACATCCGCACCCCAAACATCGACCACCTCGGCCACAGCATCGGGATTATACCAACGTGGCCAGGATGAGTGCCAGCCCATACTTACGCCGTGAAGCGCGACGGTCTTGCCACTCTGGTTCGTCAGTTTCGTGCCCTCGACCTTGAGTGCTTCAGGGGAAGAGGCAAAAGCGGAAGTGGACGCTGCCAGCAAGACAAAGAGTGTAAAGATTTTTTTCATCACTTAAAATATTTCCATTTAAACACGATAAGGTATGCCACACCGAGGGAGATGTAAGAATCGGCAACATTAAAAACAGGAGGGAAAAACGACAGAGAGAACATATCGACAACACGACCATAAAGGAACGGAGCATAACCCCAGATGACGCCATAGAATGCGCTGTCGATGATGTTACCGAGTGCGCCGGCGAGAACCATAGAAACGCCGACAAGGACACCGATCGGAGCCTGCTTTTTGTACAAATAGTTGATATACCAACCGATGGCGGCTACGGCGATGATTCGGAAAAGGCTGAGGATGAGTTTGCCATAAGTGCCGCCAAGCGACATACCGAATGCAGCACCCTCGTTCTCGATGAAATGTATCTGGAACCAGTTACCGAAAACAGGAATAGACTCGCCAAGGGACATATTGCACTTGACAAGGAACTTGACGGCCTGATCGAGAGCAAGAAGGCCGATAATCAAAAGGGTTATGTATTTTCTTTTCATAGTGCAGCGCGAACTTTTTTATACATTGCCGCCGTGCGCTCGTGCTCGGTGCCGGCCCCAAGGATCTCTATGGGGGTGAAGCCGCGGTAACCGTGGCTTTTTATGATGTTCATAAGGCGTGGAATGTCTACGGGAGTCTCTGTACCGTGGATGAAAACATTCTCCTTGATCTGCCAGGTGATCGCCAAGTGGATAGTCCGTTCGATCTGTTCGTAAGGATCGGCGGTGCGGTAACACCCAACATCGAGCATCAAGCCGACGTTGGAAGAGGTGAGCATAGAGAAAATTTTGAGCACATCGTCGGCAGTCTTCAGGAAGTCGTCGTGGTTCTGGAGAGCGACAACAACCCCGTAATCCTTAGCGAATTCGGCACACTCATCGACAGCAGCAGCAAGCCAAACGGCAACCTCGTCCCAGGTGTAACCATCGGGAATCTTAGGTCCGGCGAAGACCCGAATAGTGGAAGCGCCCAGTTTGGAAGCGACAACGATCCAGTCTTTTACCAATTGGATTTCCTTGGCGCGGGCGGCAGGGTCGGCAAGGGTGAAGTCGTTACGAACGCCGGTGCCGCAAATGGTCATACCTTGATGGAACGCGTGGTTCTTGACAGAAAAAATATATTCGTCCGAAGGAATAGCAGGATAACCGGGGAAATAATAACCGGTAATGTCCACCCCGTCGAAACCCTGCTCGGAAGCAAAGTCGATGACAGAATGGATAGTCTCGGTGCCCTGAGTGAGGGGGGTGTTGAACGAATAATAATTAAGGCCAATCTTGATGCGGGGCGAAGAGTGGAGATTGCCACGGGTCTGAGTCTGAGCCGAAACTGTGGTCGCCGCGAAGGCGAGAAAAAGGATCAGGATACGTTTCATAAATGCAAAGATAGTGAATTTGTCGAAAGGAGACCGCACGCGGCCTCTATATCTTCACCACGAGAAGCACGAATGGTGGCGCGAAGACCCTTGGCATTAAGAGCATCGCGGAACTGTTCGACCCTGGCGAGAGAAGGACTGAAAAAAGGAGAATCCGGAATACGATGGAAACGGATGAGGTTGATACGACACGAAAGGCCGTTTAGAAGTTTGGCGAGACCGATCACGTGGCGCGGGGAATCGTTGAGGCCTTCCAGAACGATATACTCGAAGCTGACACGACGCTGAGACGAGCCGCCATGATGGCTGTGGTCGCGCATAAAGTGACCGCGGATGATCTGGACTATATGTTCTATCGGATAAGCGCGCTCGATGGGCATAATCATAGCGCGCTCGTCGGGAAACGGGTTGTGAAGGCTAACGGCGAGGTGGACACGACTCTCGGCGAGAAACCGTTCGAGTGCGGGAGCAACACCCGCAGTGGAAACAGTAATGCGAGTGGGACTCCAGGCGTAACCCCAAGATGAAGTGAGAATCTCAAGCGAAGAAAGCACGGCATCCAGATTGTCCAAAGGCTCGCCCATACCCATATAAACGATGTTGGTGAGGCAATCTCTTTGGGGCAAAGAGGCGAACTGATTGAGGATTTCGCCCGCCGAAAGGTCTTGAGTGAGACCACCACGACCCGTGGCGCAAAACGCACAACCCATACGGCATCCGGCTTGTGAAGATAAACACAGGGTGGCGCGATCTCCGTCGGGAATAAAAACAGACTCTACCCCAGGGGAGAAAAGATATTTGCGAGTACCGTCAGCAGAAACAGACTCTGCAAGAGGCGTCGAAAGGCCCACATCGAAATGTTCTGCCAAACGGGTACGAGCGGCAACGGAAATATCGGTCATCGAGCCTGTCTGCCGAACGTTCTTATGGTACAACCACGACGCCAACTGACCAGCCCCGAAACGAGGCAAACCCATCTCAGAGGCCACCTCAGCCAACCCGGAGAGCGTTTTACCAAAAAGTTTTTTGCGTTCCACGATGTAAAGTTAAAATTTATTTGGTTTTTCTACGAAAACATTGTACATTTGCGCTTGCCACTGAACAAACTTAAAAAACCTAAAATAAATCTAATGGAAGCCAAGAAAACAAAAAAGGCCGACCTGCAAAACAGACGGGTACTCTTTACCGAAATCGGTCTGATAATAGCGCTCGCCGCTGTGGTGGGCGCATTTATGTGGGGCCAAACCGAAAAATCGGTCACTGCGATGGTCGATGTCGTTGCTCCGGTCGAACAAGAGGTGATCGTGAACACCGAACAGGAACAAAAACCACCCGAAGCACGACCACAGGCAAATCAAGTCTTCTCCGACTTCCTCGATGTGGTGAAAAACGAAACCCAGATCACAACCGATTATAGTTTTGACGAATTCGACGAAGACTTCTCTGTAGAAATACCCCAAGTGGTCGAAGAAGCAGTGGACGAGATTCCCGTATACACAGCCGAAGAAATGCCTATGTTCCAAGGAGGCGACCTGATGAAGTTCCGTGCTTGGGTGATGGATAATGTAGAGTATCCCAGAGCTGCTCAGGAAAACAACATCCAAGGAAAAGTAACCCTGCGTTTCGTGATCGAAAGAGACGGCTCGCTTACAGGAATCGAAGTACTCGCCTCGCCCGACCGTTCGCTGACAGAAGCCGCGATGACAGTGTTACGCAAATCGCCTAAGTGGTCTCCGGGAAAGCAACGAGGACGACCGGTGCGTGTGTATTACATTCTGCCTCTCGATTTTATACTTCAGCAATAGCCTATGAGAGCTGTTTTAGCAGCAGTCATAACCGATAAAGAAACCGAAACGCAAGCCGCCGAGTATCTCGATGAGCTTGCGTTTTTGGCAGACACCGCCGGCATAGAAGCGGTGAGGAGGTTCACGCAAAAACTATCGACGCCCAGTTCGCGAATCTATATGGGACCGGGGAAACTGGATGAAGTCGCCAAATGGTGCGCAGATAATGAGATAGACGTGGTAATTTTCGACGACGAACTCTCGCCGTCACAGACTCGAAATATCGAGAAAATTCTGCCCTGCGCGGTACTCGACAGAACAAGGCTGATACTCGATATTTTTATGTCCCGCGCCGAAACCGCTTATGCGAAAACGCAGGTACAACTGGCGCAATTGGAATATATGCTACCGCGCCTGACGGGAATGTGGACCCACCTCGAACGGCAACGAGGCGGCACGGGAACAAGAGGTGGGGCCGGAGAGAGGGAGATAGAGACCGACCGACGAGTGGTACGGCGGCGGATAACACTGCTGAAAGAGGAGTTAAAGAAGATCGACCGCCAGATGGCAACGCAAAGGGGAAACCGAGGGTCGCTGGTTAGGGTGGCACTGGTGGGGTATACGAACGTGGGGAAGTCCACACTGATGAACCTGATAGCGAAAAGCGACGTGTTTGCCGAAAATAAACTCTTTGCAACGCTCGACACGACGGTGAGAAAAGTGGTGCTGGAAAACCTGCCGTTCCTGCTGAGTGACACGGTAGGCTTCATCCGCAAGCTACCTACACAGTTGGTGGAATCGTTCAAATCGACACTGGATGAAGTAAGAGAGGCCGATCTGTTGCTACACGTGGTCGATATTTCCCATCCGGGATTCGAGGATCAAATCGCAGTGGTAAAGCAGACGCTGGCAGATATAGGAGCAGGAGGGAAACCGGTGTTTATGATCTTCAACAAGATCGACGCCTACACCTATATTAAAAAAGACGAGGACGATCTGACCCCCGCAGGAAAGGAAAATCTGTCGCTGGAGGATCTGAAGCGAACGTGGATGAGCAAGGGAAATGCGCCGGCCATATTTATTTCGGCGAAAGAGCGAGTGGGGATCGACTCTCTGAGAGGCGACCTCTATCATATGGTGAGGGAGATACACAGCGGACGGTATCCGTTTAATAATTATCTGTATTGATGGAAACAGGACAATCCAAAAAGAAAAAATTCGGACAATACTTCACCCCTGAAGCCGTGGCCGAATTTATGATTGGATTGGCAGATGTTCCCAATGTGATCGGCTTTGAGGGAAGACAGGCCCTGTTTAAATCGAAACCATCTGATCTATACATCAATTGGGCTGCCGCAATGCAAATTCAATTTCACGTTTGCGATCTGGAGCAAGATTTCAATGGGAGTGTGGAGGATTGGGCAAAGGCCTATCTTAAACATTTTGTTGCCCAAGCTCGAAAAAGAGCAGACGATATGATCAGAAAATTTGTAGAACCTTTTGAAAAATACTTAAACTAATATGGTTCATATTCTTGACAAGCAAAACACTATTCTGGGCAGATTCATTGCCGAAATGAGAGACGTGAGGGTACAAGGGGACAGTATGCGATTTCGCAGAAACCTGGAACGAGCGGGCGAAATAACAGCCTACGAGCTAAGCAAAACGCTGAATTACGAAGAACAGACAGTGGAGACGCCATTAGGTGAAGCGCGGGTGTGGCTACCGACCAACGAGATCGTGATCGCAACAATCCTGCGAGCGGGAATACCTTATCATCAAGGCTTTTTGAACTACTTCGACGGCGCCTCGAACGCATTCGTATCGGCATTCAGAAAGTACAGCAAAGACGGGACGTTCAAAGTGAAAGTGGAGTACATCTCCTGTGGCGATCTGGAAGGCAAAACGTTGATTCTCGTCGATCCGATGCTGGCGACTGGAACATCTACAGTACTGACTTACAAGGCATTACTCGAAAAAGGAGGAATACCTAAGCACACACACATCTGTTCGATAATAGGTTCAGAGGAGGGAGTGGCTTATGTGAAACAACAGCTGCCGGAGCGCGAGATCACGATCTGGTGTGGTGCTGTGGATGAAGAACTCACAGTGAAATCTTACATCATACCAGGACTGGGAGACGCCGGCGATTTGGCTTATGGAGACAAACTATAAAGAATTGGCCGCAAGAGCCGTGCGAAACGAAACCCCGGAAGTGTGGCGCAAATGCCTGAGTTGCATTGATCTGACATCGCTAAGCAGTGCCGACTCGGACAAGTCGATTGCAGAATTCGTGGGGCGAGCGGCGCGATTTACGCTCGATCATCCGGGACTGCCGGCACCGGCAAGCGTATGTGTTTATCCTGTGTTTGTGGATGTTGCAGGACTTGCATTGGGTTCCTCGCCGATCGCGATCACGAGCGTTGCGGGAGGATTCCCATCGTCGCAAACCTTCATAGAAGTGAAGATGCTGGAAGCGGCAATGGCGGTGGAAAGCGGGGCAGACGAGATAGATGTGGTGATATCGATCGGTGAAATGATTGACGGTGAATACGACAAAGCTGCCAGCACGTTGGCCCTGCTACGAGAAGAAGTCGGCGAAGGGACGGTGCTGAAGGTGATCATAGAGTCGGGAGCGCTGAAAACCCCCGAACTGATTCGCGATGCCTCTATGGTGGCAATGGAGGCCGGTGCCGATTTTGTAAAGACCTCGACAGGCAAGACGGAGATCTCGGCAACCCCCGAAGCTGTGGCAGTGATGTGTCGGGCAATCAAAGACTTTTACGAAAAGACCGGTCGGCGAGTCGGCATCAAAGTAGCCGGAGGAGTGAGAACACCGGCCGAAGCTTCGCTTTACTATACGATCATTGAGGAAATACTTGGAGAAGAGTGGCTTACGCCGAAACTGTTCCGAATAGGAGCGAGCGGATTACTGGATAATCTCGTGGGAGCTCTGGAATAAGCCGGAACGCCGGCAGCGATTAAAATGAACTGGGTTCAAATATCCATTCTCGCAATTTATCTGTTGATGGTTTTTTCGACCATCGGTGTTATCATTGCCGAGAGGCGCGACCCTGCAAAATCATTAGCCTGGATAGCGTTCATAGCGTTTGTGCCGGTACTGGGGTTGTTGGTTTTCGGGCTGTTCGGGCGAAATTGGAGAAAACGCAAGATGTTCAGCCGCAAGGGGATACTGGATGAAAGTTATATCGAAGCAGTATCGCAACGGCAATTCTCTACCCTATCCAATCCGGCCTTAGTGGCAACCCCCGAAATCGATAATAACTCCGAAACGATCCGTCTGATGCTGCGAAACTCGCGGGCGCTGTTGGCTATCCATAACAGAGTACAGGTGCTGCAAAACGGAAAAGCGACATTTGCATCCTTGTTCGAGGCTCTGAAAGGAGCAAAACACTCCATACACCTTGAGTATTACATATTTGAAAACGACAGGATAGGGCGCCGGGTGGCAGGAATACTGGAGAAAAAGGCGAGAGAAGGGATCGAGGTGAGGCTGATATACGACGGAGTGGGCACCCTGTGGACTGAAAGCTGGATCTTCAGACGGATGAGGCACGCCGGAGTGCAGGTGGAGTGTTTTATGCCAGTGGCTTTCCCGTGGCTGAGCAGTCATCTTAACTATCGGAATCACCGCAAGATAGCAGTGATCGACGGAGAACTGGCCTACACGGGAGGGATCAATGTGGCAGAGCGCTATTTGGCCGGAACCAGACTTGGAAAGTGGCGCGACATACACCTGAAAATCGAGGGTGAGGCGGTGAATCTGTTGCAAGCGGTGTTCATAACGGACTGGCATTTTGTGCGGCGAAAAGAGTTGCTGAAAGCGGAAGATTACTTCCGAGACAGCGCCGTGGAGGAGATCTGCCCGATGCAAATTGCAGTGTCGGGGCCCGATTCGGACTGGTCGGCGATTATGCAGGCCTTCTTCTCGGCGATTATGAAGGCGCGGAAAAGGATCTATATCGCAACGCCATACTTCACACCCGACGCAGCCCTGCTGACAGCGATGAAAGTGGCGGCATTGAGTGGGATCGATGTGAGATTGTTGATTCCGGCGCGCTCAGATTCGCAGATAGTGTACTGGGCTACAAGATCTTACGTGGAAGAACTACTGGAGGCGGGAATCAAGGTATATATGTACACTGCCGGGTTCAACCACTCGAAGCTGGTGATCATAGACGGGGATTTCTGCTCCGTGGGGTCGGCAAATATGGACGTCCGCAGCTTCGAGGACAACTTCGAGGTGTCGGCTTTGATTTATGACCGGACGCTGGCCACGGAGCTCGAAGAATCTTTTATGAACGACCTCGCCCAATCGCGACTCATAACGTTGGAAGAATGGAACTTGCGCTCGAAGTGGGCCTCGGCAAGAGAGAGTTTGGCAAGATTGCTTAGTCCATTGCTATGATCACCACTCCGGAAGGAGGCCCAGATTGTACATCACGATGCACTGTTCGATGAGGCGGTCGCGCTCAAGTGCATCATACTCGTCTTTAAGATTGTGACCGAAAATACGAGCGACACCCTGCCAAAATCCGGCAACAAAACCACCCCGAAACTCCTTAATGATCTGGTGGGAAGTCATCTCGGTCTCACGGTCGATCAACCGAACAAGGATCTTACCCTGAGAAACCGTCATCCTGCGCATAGTGGGCTCGTACTCGGCGATAAGTGATTTTTCGGTACGTTTGGAAAACTCGCGCTGGGCCTTACGAGTGGGAAGAGCAAGGAGCTGCTCCTCGAACCCGGCCATCTTCTCGCGAGCAACGAGCGCAAGAGGATAGACCTTACGGAAATCACGAACGAGTTTACGATGCTTGGACATATCGACGGGCTTGGAAAAGCACGGAACGCGGTTCAGATAGATGTTGATGGCGGTGGTGTCGCCCGACGGAGCAATATCGACAGTGACGTGAGAGACATCGCGACGAGAGTACTGAGCGCGCTCCTTAGCCTTGTCGGCCTTGGAAGGACGCGCACCCTGAACGCTTGTCGCAAAAAGAACAGCCAATATGAAAAGAGACCACTTCACGAATGCAAAAATAACGAATTTGAGATAAAATTAGTACATTTGTCGTACCAAACAACTCTATTACTATTATGAAAGAAGCTATTGCAATATTAACGGGCGGCGGGCCTGCGCCGGGAATGAACACGGTGGTGGGAAGCGTCGCCAAAACTTTTTTACAGAAGGGTTACAGGGTGATCGGTCTGCACGGAGGCTACAGCGGACTGTTCACGACGGATGGACGAACCGTGGATATCGACTTCCCACTGGCAGACGACATTTTCAACAGAGGAGGATCGTTCCTGCAAATGAGCCGGTTCAAACCCTCGCAAAAGGATTTCGACGAAAACTTCAATCTCGAATTCTTCAAGAAAAACAACGTAAAACTGCTGGTAACAGTGGGTGGTGACGACACGGCATCTACAGCCAACAGAATTGCGGCTTTCCTGGAAGCAAAGAAATATCCAGTCTCTAATATTCACGTACCCAAGACGATAGACAATGACCTGCCATTACCGGACGGGATGCCGACCTTCGGCTACCAATCGGCTAAGGACAAGGGAGCGGTCATCGCGAGAACAGTCTATGTGGATGCAAGAACGAGCGGAAACTGGTTCGTGCTGGCGGCAATGGGACGAAGCGCGGGTCACCTCGCATTCGGGATCGGAAGCGCCTGCCACTACCCGATGATCGTGATTCCGGAGATGTTCAACAAGACCGAGATCACGGTGCAAAAGATTGTGGATCTGGTGGTTTCGGCTATCGTGAAGCGCAAAATAATGGGAATGGATTACGGCGCAGCTATAATCTCCGAGGGTGTGTTCCACGAACTGAGCGCAGAAGAGATCAAAAAGAGCGGTGTGAATTTCTCTTATGACGACCACGGCCACCCCGAATTGGGCAAAGTGAGCAAGGCGCACATCTTCAACGAGATGCTGGAAAACAGGCTCAAAGAACTGGGCATCAAGGTCAAGAGCCGTCCGGTGGAGATAGGTTACGAGGTTCGCTGCCAGACTCCGGTCGCCTACGACTTGGTTTACTGCTCACTGCTGGGGATGGGAGTGTACAAACTCTTCGAGCAGGGCAACACGGGCTGTATGGTCTATGTGAATCCGGAAGGTTTCGTGTGGCCGCTATATCTCAAAGATCTGGAGGATCCCGCAACGCACAAGATTCCGCCACGTTTGGTGAACCTGGGCTGCGATAAGGTGCAGGCTTTCATTGACAACGTGCTGGCATACATCACACCGGAAGATTACGAAGCCGCGAAAAAGTATGTAAAAAATCCTGAGGCTTTCGATTTCAGGAAGATACTGAACTGGTAAGCCGGAACGCCGGCCACGATTTATTGCTACGCGATATTCTGTAATTCGACAAGGCGGCTGTAGAGGCCGCCTTTTTTTATAAGCTCCTCGTGGGTACCCTGCTCGACAAGGCGGCCGGAGTCGATGACAACTATACGGTCGGCCGATTGTATTGTGCTGAGTCGATGGGCGATAACAAGCGAGGTGCGACCTTCGAGAAGAGTTTCCAATGCGGCCTGAACCAGTTTTTCACTCTCGGTGTCGAGCGCAGAAGTGGCCTCGTCGAGGATTAGGATGTCAGGGTTTTTGAGCACCGCGCGAGCAATGCTAAGTCGCTGGCGTTGGCCACCGGAAAGCTTTACACCGCGATCGCCGATGTTCGTGTCATAGCCGTCCTCCGTCTGAGAAATAAACTCGTGAGCATTAGCGATTTTGGCTGCGCGGATCACATCTTCGATAGACGCATCCGGCACGCCAAGGCGGATGTTATTGGCTATAGTGTCGTTGAACAGCACGGTTTCCTGAGCGACCATACCGAGGTGGGAGCGGATGCTGGCGGTGGTATAGTCGCGCGCGTCGTGGCCGTCGATGAAAACCGCCCCCTGCTGAGGATCGTAAAACCGGGGAACAAGGTCGGACAGAGTCGATTTGCCCCCACCCGACGGGCCGACAAGCGCGACAGTTTCGCCCTTTTTAACAGAAAAGCTAACGCCTTTTATGACCTCACGATCTTCGTAGCGGAAATGAACATCGCGAAACTCAATCCCACTGCGGAACTCGGTCAGAGGAGTTGCGTCGGGACGATCGGTGATGCCGGCAGGAGTGTCGAGCAACGCAAAAATCCGCTCGCCCGCTGCAATGCCCTGATTGATAGTGGCAAACGCATCGGCAAAAGCACGAACCGGACGAGTGATCTGAGAGAAAATGCCGACATAAACGATGAACTCCGCCCCACCCAACTCGCCACGGAAAACCAACGATGCGCCGAAAACGATGAGCACCGCAACTGCCGCAATGCCCAAAAATTCGCTAATAGGAGACGCAAGTTGCTGACGACGAGCCATCGAACGCATCAAACGGGAATAGATATCGTTCATAGAGCCATATTTGTGCCGCGAATAACCCTCGGCGTTGTAGCTCTTAATTATCTTGATGCCCGAAAGCGACTCGTCGAGCTGACTGGTCATAAGGCCCAGTTCCTCTTGTGCTGCTCTGGCTGGACGACGTAGTTGCCTGACAATCATACCTATAACAAAAGCAACGAGAGGCAGGAAGACAGCAGCGAAAAGAGTAAGCTTCCACGAAATTCCCAACATCACAACCAGATACGAGATAATGAGGAACGGCTCGCGGAAAATAACGTGGAGGGTGCTGGAAATGGTTGCCTGAACCATCGTAGCGTCGGCGGAAAACTTGGAAATAATGTCTCCCTTGCGCTCATTGGAAAAGTAGCCAACGTTGAGAGCCATCACCTTGTCATACATCGTGTTACGCATCCGCCGGACGGAATTTATTCGAAGGTTTTCGATCGTGTATTGACCAAGATAGCGGAACAGATTGGAAAGTAACGCACTGATCATCAAAAATATAGCGATGACGATCAGCACCGAAGAGGGATCAGGAGTTGCGCCGAAGTATTTGTAGATCAGAAAGCTAAGCAACTGCTCGAAGTACGACACCGAAAACTTGAATGCCGGTGCGGAAGTGACCAACGCGCCGTCAGAAAGGCCGAACAGAATGTTGAGAATGGGAATTATGAGGGTGAAATTCAACACGTTAAACACAGAATAGAGCAACGTGTAGAAAAAGTACGGAATCGCGTACTTTTCGAGCGGGCGGCCAAACTGCAACAGCTTCCAGTAAGTATTCATAAGGGCAAAGATACAAAAAAACACTATCTTTGCGCTATGGAAACTGTACTGAGCGGAATACGCCCCACCGGGCGACTACATTTGGGAAATTACTTCGGGGCGCTGAAAAATTTTGTGCGAATGCAACACGAAGCGCACTGCTTCTTTTTTATCGCCGATTATCATTCACTTACGACACATCCCGACCCTGCCGCGCTGCACGGGAATATTCGAGACGTGTTGGCTGAGTATCTGGCTGCAGGGCTCGATCCCGAAGTAGCAACGATCTACATACAAAGCGACGTACCGCAGGTGGCAGAGCTCTCGATGCTGCTGAGTATGCACGCACCGGTGGGAGAGCTGGAGAGAACGGCATCGTTCAAGGACAAGATAAGAAAGCACACGGACAACGTGAACGCAGGACTGCTGACATATCCGGTGCTGATGGCCGCAGATATTCTACAACACAGGGCCGACAAGGTGCCGGTGGGAAAGGATCAGGAGCAACATCTGGAGCTGACGAGGGTCTATGCACGGCGATTCAATTCGTTCTACGGAGTAGAATATTTCAAGGAACCAACCGCATATAATTTTGGTACCGAGCTGGTTAAAGTGCCGGGGCTCGATGGAAGCGGGAAGATGGGAAAAAGCGAAGGCAACGGGTTGTTCCTGAGCGACTCGGACGTAGACATTCGCAAAAAAGTGATGCGCGCAGTGAGCGATTCTGGACCTGCTCGACCGGAAATGCCGATGAGTGAGCCGGTTGCGAATCTTTTCACATTGCTCAGACTTGTTTCGACGCCGGATGTGGTAAAGCATTTTGAGGCTGCTTACAACGCCTGCGAAATTAGATACGGCGACCTGAAAAAGCAGTTGGCCGAGGATATTATCGCAGTGGTGGCGCCGATTCGTGAAAAGATCGAGGCTATAAAAGCCGATTCGGAATTTTTGCATCGCGTAACGAGCGAGGGAGCGGAAAAAGCTCGCGAAAGTTCGGCGGCGACCGTGGCTGACGTACGCAAAATAATGGGTATCAAGCAATTCTGAGAACATTTTTGAACGCATTTTGAGGCGTAGTGAGACCATATATCACAGATTCCTGCGACTGACGCGGAGCCTGACAGACCGCCAACTGATGATGGTGTTGGCGGTAGTAGTGGGGTTATTGGCGGGAGTGGGAACGTGGATCTTCGAGCGGCTACTGCACGGGATCAAGTGGGTGCTGACCAGCTGGGTCGGGGTCGAAAACGTGAGTTGGCTCTATTTGGTTTATCCGGCGGTAGGAATCATAATCGTCTCGCTGTTTGTGCGTTACGTAGTGAAAGACGATATCTCGGAGGGCGTGACCAGGGTGCTGCATTCGATGTCGAAAAAGAATTCGCGAATCAAACCGCACAATATGTGGACCTCGATTGTGGGCGGAGCAACTACAATTGGCTTTGGCGGCTCAGTGGGACCCGAAGCACCGATCGTACTGACCGGCGCGGCAATAGGCTCCAACGTGGGGCGAATGGCGAGACTAAACTACAAGCAATCAACACTTTTGCTCTGTTGCGGCGCGGGCGCAGCCGTAGCAGCGATCTTCAAGGCACCGATCGCCGGTCTGGTTTTCGTACTCGAAATTTTGATGCTCGAAATGACCGCAATGTCTATTGTACCTCTGCTACTTGCGACAATTGCAGGAACGACTTTGGCCTTTGCGCTGAGGGGATTCGACCCGATCATAGCAGTGAACGTTCCGGAGGTTTTCAAGATCGGAAACATACCTATGTATGCGGCGTTAGGCGTAGCTTGCGGGCTTGTGGCCTATTATTTTACGTCGGTCAATGGTGCTGTGGTGCGGGTGTTTCGAACAATGAAGCATAGCTGGCAAAAATGGCTCGTCGGTGGGGCAATACTGGGTGTGCTACTGTTCCTTTTTCCGCCTCTGTATGGAGAAGGCTACGAGGCGCTGGGCGAGCTGATGCACGGGAGAATGGACGGTCTTTTTCGAGGATCGCTATTCTGGGAGTATCGTGCAATTCCCTGGGTGATAATACTTTTCTTAGTTGCGACGTTGCTGCTGAAAGTTATCGCAATGGCCACCACCAACGCTGCCGGGGGAGTGGGTGGAACATTCGCCCCGTCACTTTTTGTGGGCGCTTTTACAGGTGCGGCGATGGCTTTTGTGTGCAATCAGTTCTTCGGAATGAACTTGCCACTGGTGTCGTTCACGCTGGTGGGAATGGCGGGAGTGATGGCCGGAGTGATGAAAGCACCCTTGACTTCGATATTTCTAATTGCCGAGCTATCAAATGGTTACGGACTATTTATTCCACTGATGGTGACAACGGCAATCTCGTTCGTGATAGATTACTATCTCGACCCCGACTCCATATATACCAAGCAACTGCGGCAAAAAGGCGAACTGCTGACCCACAACAAAGATGAGTCGGTGATGGTGTTTCTACACCTTAAAAGCCTGATGGAGACCGATTTCCTGAAAATCGACAGCAATTATACGTTGGGCGACCTGGTGAAGATCATCGAGAGTGCACGCCGAAACATCTTCCCGGTGGTAGATGGAAATGATAACCTGCTGGGTGTTGTACAGTTAGACGACCTGAGGCGCGATATGTTCGACCCTGAAAAATACACCACCCCCATAACACACTATATGATCCAACCGCCCGATCGGATATTGCCTAATGAGCAGGTGGCAAGCGTATTGGAGCGGTTCGACGAAGTAGGTACCTGGATGCTGCCGGTGGTCGATAAAGCTGGTCACTATATGGGCTTCATTTCCAAATCGAGAATTCTGGCCGCCTATCGCGAACAATTGGTGGCTATTTCGCAATAAGGTCCTCTGTTAAATCGCTGCCGGCGTTCCGGCCTTACGCATTAAGCGCAGAATCTTGCGCGTACGCTGAGCGAGGTAAATCCCCGGCACACGACTGTAACGCTCAAGGTACAGTTCGGTGTAGCCGCGAATCGTGAGCAGTTCCATATCCTCATCGCGAGTGACGAAAAATCCGTGACCTTCGAGCGCCCGTGTAAGCTCGTCGAGACGGCGCGTTTTGTCAATCGAAAGCGACATATTTACTGCTGAAGTCTGCACCAAATTGACCTTAACATTGTAAGTCTCAAAGATTTTGAAGATTTCACCCAATTTCTCCTCTAAAACGAATGAGTAGTCGCGCGGGCGAATCTGCATCAAAACCTGGCCGCGCTTAAGGATCAAAATCGGCACCTCTATCGGAGCAGCAATCTCACCCCGAATAACGCTACCAGAAGCCATCTTGTCGCCGAAAGGACGTACATAAAGCGGAATGTTTTTGTTCTGTAGCGGCTTAATCGTCTTAGGATGAATTATTTGTGCGCCACTGAAAGCCAACTCGATAGCGTCCAGATAAGTAAGCTCCGGAATAAATGTGCTTTCAGGAAAAATCTTGGGGTCGGCATTAAGCACCCCGATCACATCTTTCCATATCGCAACGCTGTCGGCATCGAGAATCGAAGCAACGACAGCCGCCGAATAGTCGGAACCCTCACGCCCAAGAGTGGTGGTCTCCCCCTTAGGAGTTGCGCCAATAAATCCCTGACCAATAAATATTTGTGGAGCAGGATCATTCGGGTTTTTCGAGTCGCCGGCCACTGCTTCGCGCAGCTTGACGGTCGAAGCATCCATATCGACGTTGGCGTATTTGAACTTCTCGTCAGTGACCAGCGCGCGACGCATATCGACCCAGCGATTGGGAACGCCGGCCGCATTGAGATACTCGGAAATGATTGACGTCGAGACCAATTCACCATAGCTCACGATCGCATCGTACCACTTTTCGAACTCGCTTTCAGTGGGTGTTTCATTAGTGAGGATCGCGCGAATATCGTCATAAAGTTTCTGCACGCAGGAAGGTGCGAGCTGCACGGGCGATTTTTCCCCCGCGGAAAGGCCCAAGCCTTCAAGAATGGTTGCGTGATAAGCCTCGACGGTGGCCCATTCCTTCAGTGCTTCTTGGCGTCGGCCGGCCATAAAATGATCGACCACAACCTCCAGGGCGTTAGTGGTTTTGCCCATCGCCGAAACGATGATGAAGAGCCCATTGCGCTCGTCCTCGACGATGTATTTCAGATTCTTGACACCCTCGGCACTGCGAACCGAAGCGCCACCGAATTTGTAAACTTTCATCAGAATTTAACTTTAGTATCAGTGTTTTGGAAGATAAACGAGTAGGTGTCAGCGGCCTCATCGATGCGTTTCGAGGTGGGTTTACCGGCTCCGTGGCCAGCGTTAGTCTCGATGCGGATGAGCGTTGGGTTGGCGCACGACTGAACGTGCTGCAACTCGGCGGCAAACTTGAACGAATGAGCCGGAACGACACGGTCGTCGTGGTCGGCAGTGGTGATCAAAGTCGCCGGATAGCAAGTGCCTGCGCGAAGATTGTGCAACGGAGAATACTTATAAATATAGTCGAACTGCTCGGCGTTATCGGCATTCCCATACTCGACGCTCCAACCCCAACCGACAGTAAACCGATGGTAACGAAGCATATCCATAACCCCAACTGCCGGCAGCGCAACGGCGAAAAGATCGGGTCGTTGAGTCATAGCAGCGCCAACGAGCAAACCGCCGTTCGACCCGCCAGCGATAGCAAGTTTCGCCGGTGAAGTGTATTTATTAGAAATGAGCCACTCGGCCGCACTTATGAAGTCATCGAAAACATTCTGCTTGTTAGAAAGCATTCCGCCCTCGTGCCACGCCTCGCCGAACTCACCGCCGCCGCGAAGATTGACTTCCACGGCAATGCCACCCTGCTCCATAAACATAATGCGAGCGGCCGAAAATCCGGGAGTAATGGAGATGTTAAAGCCACCGTAACCATATAAATATGTGGGGTTTGCGCCGTTAAGTTTGACACCTTTTTTGTGAACGATGAACATCGGAACCTGGGTACCGTCCTTGCTGGCGAAGAAAACCTGTTCAGTGGTGAAATCGTCGGGATCGAAAGCAACGGTGGGGCGGTCATAAAGTGTAGAAGTACCCGTCGCGAGGTCATAGCGATAAATAGTGGCAGGTGCAGTGTAGGTAGAAAGGGCATAGAAAGTCTCCGTGTCTTCGGGTTCGCCACCAAAACCGGAGGCCGTGGCCAACTCGCCGAGCTCGATCTCGCGAACTTCAATACCATTCATATCGTACTGCACGACCTTACTGGTAGCGTTTTCGAGATACTGTGCAATTAGGTAGCCACCTACTACAGAGATATTTTCGAGCTTCAATGAAGGATTTTCGGCGATCACGTCGATGAGGCCTTCCGCAGGGTTAGCGAGATTGATTTTTGCGATGCGGAAATTCGGCGCACCATCGTTTGTGTAGACCCACGCAGTGTCACCCTCGGCGTGAACAACTCCGTAATCGTACTTGAAACCGGGGAAAAGTGTTTTGAAAGCGGTCTGGTTGGTTGCTCGGTAGAGTAGTTCGGTGCCTGATGTACCTTCTGATCCGCTGACAAACAACCATTTACCATCGTGACTGGGATAGCCGTGGAAATATCTCAACGGATGCTCCGAATCGCGATAAATGCGGATGTCGGTACCTTGAGGGGTGCCAAGTGCGTGATAGTAAACCATTTGGTGCTGATTCTGAACAGAATAGATGTTCCCGTCCTTGGGCGCTTCATAACAGCTATAATAGAACCCCTTGGAGTCGGGAGCCCAAGTCGCACCGGAGAACTTAACCCACTCAATAACATCCTGAGTGTCAATACCTGTCTCAGTATCGCGAACGTGGATTTTCACCCAATCAGAGCCAGCCGAAGCAACTGCATAAGCCATCCAACGACCATCGCGCGAATACGAAACATCAGCCAAAGCAACGGTACCGTCGGCCGAAAGAGTGTTGGGATCGAGGAACAATTCCCCCTCACCCTCAAGACCCTTTTGACGATATATAACGCTTTGATTCTGAAGACCGTCGTTACGCGAAACGAAATACCAATCGCCCACCTTCCGAGGTGCACCCGTCTTGGGATAGTTCCACAGTTCGGCAAGTCGTGCACGCACGGCATCGCGATAAGGGATCTGAGACAGGTAGTTGAAAGTCACTTCGTTTTCGGCGGCTACCCAAGCGGCGGTCTCGGCCGAATCGGCATCCTCCAACCAACGATAGGGGTCGGCAACGGGCATTCCGTGGTAGTCATCGACCACATCGCCACGGAAAGTTTCGGGGTAAGGCAACATCGCAATAGTGTTTTTTGTGTTTCCGGCGCAGGCTGCCAAGCAAGCCGTGAGCGCGATAATGGTCAATTTCTTCATCGTTATGAGGGTTTATGCCGCAAAAATAGTTAATTTTGAGCAATGTTTTACTTTTTTGACGAACTGACCTCGACAATTGACGAAGCGAGGGACGAAAAATACGGACACGGAGACGTCGTGTTGGCCGAAATTCAGACGGCAGGGCGAGGACAACGTGGTAAAAAATGGAGCAGCCCTCCGGGTAAAAATCTGATGTTCAGTGCTGTTTTGGATACATCTTTTTTGCGCACGGAAGAGCAGTTTTTACTGTTGCAGACAGTGGCACTGGCGCTGGTGGATATGTTTACGTTTTGGGGTCTGGATGCGCGTGTCAAGTGGACTAACGATATCTATATAGGTGATTGCAAGATAGTTGGAGTGTTGATCGACCACTCGCTGACGGATGACGGAATGCTGCGTAGAAGCAGTGCGGGGATCGGCATTAACGTGAATCAGAAGGAGTTCGATCCCGTGCTGCCTAACCCGACTTCGATGGCTCTGGAGTTGGCACGCGAACTGGACAGGTGCGAGGTGTTGGAAAAATTCTACGAGTGCCTAATGTCGCGATTTGAGGAGCTTAAGGCGGGCGGGCGTGAAAAAATTCTCGCCGACTATCACTTGCGAATCTATCGTTTAGGAGTACCGGGGCGATTTGCCCTGCCAAACGGAGAAGAATTCACAGCCACGATCAGTGGCGTCGGGTCAGGAGGCGAATTACTGATGGAGGTCGGCGAAGAAGGCGAAGGCGGCGTTCGGCAGCGAAGTTTTTTGTTTCGCGAAATAACGTTTATAATATGAATATCAACGACATAGCGCTTACAATGGAAGCAGGCGTGGGTGTAAAAACCGCGGTCGCACTGCTGGAGGAATTCGGAACTGCGGATGCGATTTATGCTGCATCTGCTGCCGATTTGGTGCGTGCGGGGTTGCGGGAAACGCTCGCGATACAGCTTGTGCGCAAGGAGGCTCACAAGCAGGCTGAACGGGAACTTAAATACATTGAAAAACAAGGCATTACAGCCATAGCATCGACCGACGAAGCTTATCCGCCGTTACTGCGCGAAATCAACGACTATCCGCATATATTGTACGTTCAAGGTGATGTTAAGGCATTGAGGTTAAGATGTTTGTCGATGGTGGGGACGCGAAAATTCGACACCTACGGCCAAACGATCAGCGAACGTCTCGTGGGCCAACTTGCCGAACGCGTGCCAGGGCTGTGTATCGTAAGCGGGCTCGCGTTCGGAATCGACGCAGCCTGTCATCGTGCGGCGTTACGACATAATGTACCCACTATTGCGGTAGTACCCAATGCGTTACCAGAAATAATTCCTGCTTCCAATGCCGGTCTTGCACGCGATATTCTCGCCCACGGAGGTGCATTAGTGTCTGAATATCACTCTAATACGAAAGACAAAGGTGATTTTTACATCCCACGAAACCGAATCATAGCAGGGCTTAGCGAGGGCACAGTTGTTGTGCAGGGCGATTACAAGAGCGGGGCGATGGCCACAGCGGAGTTTGCGTTCGGCTACAATCGGATACTGATGGCGGTACCGGGACGGGCAACCGACCAAACGGCTAACGGGCCTAATTTACTGATCAAGAGCGAACGAGCGCAGATGGTTTGCAGTGGTGAGGACATAATACGAGCACAGATGTGGGACTTGAACGAACCCGAAGTTGGCCCGCGACCAACCCCCACTCAAGTACCGATTTCCGCCGATGCAGCCGGACTTTGGGGTTGTTTCAGGGGTGGAGATGCCGTTTCGGTAGATGCTCTGGCTGATCTCACAGCTCTGGACTACAGCACGTTGGCGCCATTGCTTTTGGAGCTCGAATTTGCCGGCAAAATCACACGCCTCCCCGGAGGCCTATATCAACGAATATGATCGATACTCATTCACATCTCTATTTGGAGGATTACGATATTGACCTACAGGAGGTTATGCAGCGTGCCGTCGAAGCCGGAGTGACCCGTGTGGTGTGTCCGGCAGTAAGTTCGACCAGTCACGAACGATTGATTCGCCTGTGCAATGAACATCCCCATTTTTGCCTGCCGATGATGGGTGTGCATCCGACCGAAATCAATGATAATGCACAGTGGGTTAGCGAATTGGATATTGTTGAAAAGTACCTTGAGGAGCCACCGGTGAGGCGATTTTGGGCTGTTGGCGAAATGGGACTCGACCTGCATTGGAGTCGCGATTATCTGGCCGAACAGACTGCTGCCTTTGAGCGCCAACTCGAACTGGCTCTGCGTTTTAACCTGCCCGTGGCTATCCATTCGCGTGATGCTTGGAGCGAGACACTTGAGGTGCTTGAAAAGTACACAGGAACAGGACTGCGAGGGGTAATGCACGCATTCAGCGGCGGGTTGGAAGAGTACCATCGAGTGAGAGCCGTGGGTGATTTCGCGTTGGGGATCGGAGGGCCGGTGACATACAAAAAGAACTTATGGCTTAGTGTGTTACCTCAAATAGATCCAACACATATTGTCCTTGAAACCGACGCTCCGTGGCTATCACCCGTATCTTTTCGCGGCCAGCGCAACGAGCCTGCATATCTTGTATATATTCGCGACGCCGTAGCAACCCTGCTCGATTTGACGCCGATGGAAGTAGACGCCATCACTACGACTAACGCGCGTAGAATCTTTGGGAATCTGTAACAACTAATTGATAATCACCATTAAAGTAACCAAGTACACCTTCGATGCGTCCCACATCTGCCGGTAACACCCACGAAGCAAAACGGGCATAGCGGCTTGTACGAACAGCAAGCGTATTCCCCTTTGAATCGATCAAATGACGATTGGTATCCGCATCTATTTTCGACCAACCCACACCTTGTTCGACAAAAGATACTCCCTCGAATGCAACGAAAGTAGAGACGTGTCGCAGTGATAACTCACTAAAAGTGAGCGTACGAGGAATTACCTCTCCATAAAAAGTATTGTCGCCGACAAGGTGTTCGGCAATTTGCGTCTCGGAGAGTGGTTCTGTCTCGTAATCCTCAAATGGCTGACTGCCAAGTTGTAAAGTGCCTCCATAAGATCCCAGCCACAGTCCGTTGCAGCGAATCTGGACAAGTGAGTGAAGGCGGAACAGCTTGAAAATCTGATCCATACCCAGTTTGACCTCAATACCACCCGTAGCGTCTTCAAGAACTAAAGTGTGGTAAAAATTGCCTTGGTCATCGCTCGAAATAACCGTTCCATCTATGTATAACTCACTGGTAATAAGCGTAGGGGCACCAGTATAGAGCGTCTTCAGATAAGCAACCGATACAACCCGCTCGTCCTCGCGACCGTGCCCTCCTCCAGGCCCTTTGCCAGACCCAGGAACAGTACTGGACGGACTACACGAGAAGAGAACTAACAAACTAAAAATCAATATCTTCTTCATAGCGCAATTTTAACAAATAGTGATCTTTTGAAGTACCGCCCTTGCCATAGAGCAAGATTCCGGTAAGAGAGCCGCGACCGCGGGGAACGGGAGCAGCGGCAAATGATGCGTAATTGCTCGTGATAACGGTAATTGAATCGGTCGCGACGCCTCGCATTTTTATATATCCGGTAGATTCTCGTGTGGCCCAAGTCGCAGCTGGCTTGTATGGTGAAAGGGAGCTGGAACTCGCCTCTTCGCTGAATTCTGCCGCGAGCCCCGAAAGACGCACCAATCGTCCGCAAAGTTCACGCCGAAGAGCCGGAATCGACGTATCAACAGGGGCTACGGGAATGACACTGCGTTCGGCGGCGACCCACCCTGCAATAATAGTCGGATGATAGAAATAGCCTGTGGGATAACGACTTCCGGCATCAGGAGGGAGACCCAATTGCATTATCCCGTCTCGCCAACCGACCGCCAGACCACGCGCCTTGACTGCTATCCGCTGACCCGGATGAAAAACAGCGTCAAGATCGGGCCAACCGGCCATAATTTCCACAGCACCAGTACCATCATCGATGAAAAACGTGTTATAAAAATTACCCGCGCGAGTACTCGACACAACCCTTCCAACGAACATAATGTTGTCAGCAATAACGATCTCTGAATCAGCAAAATAAGCCTGCATATCAGCTATCGTCACGTTCGCAGGAGTAGTGGCCTCATCCAACACGGGAGTACTCCAATCACCGTTGCAGGCGACTGCTGTGAAGACCGTAAATATAGCTATTAATTGCTTCATAATCTGTAGCTTATGGTCAAGTTCCACGTCATCGGATAGGCCCACATATATTTCGTCGGAAAGGGAACCATCGTGCGTTCGAGTCCGCTGCCAAGGCGACGGATACGCATTTGCTCATATCCGGAATATATAATATTGGAGGACAGGATGTTACGTACTGCTCCGGCAATCCGCAAATAACCCCGGCCTAAGGCCCACCCTTTGGAAATGGATGCGCCCAGAGTAAGTGCATCAGGCAGCTGCTCCTGACTCACGAAAGCGGTCATAATTTCGGGCGAGGGGCTGATACCTGCGATGCGTGACGAGTGATAAAGGGGGTTGATTTCGACGTGACGACTTGCCATCCATTCGCCGTAAAGTCCTATGCGCCAGTATCTCCGATCGGAATATTCGAGTTCGGCGCCTGCAACCATTTGAGGCAATCCAGTGCGAAGTCCACTGAGATAACAAACAATGTTGTCTGAGATCACGCGCCCCGTGGCGTCCTCGAAAATCGTAGCTACAGGTTCGGAATTGTAGCGAAAATCACCTACAGATCCACCTACAGAAAGGGTCAGAGGCCGTGCAAGGCGCACCTCGGCCCCAAGTTCGACCCCCATTGCGAGGCGATCGACCCCGCGAACCACCATATCGGCGAACGTTCCGGCAAGGTCATCATAGTAGCGACGAACCTGTGTTTCAGACGTTTGCGCGTTCACAAAGCCCGCCGTACGGAGAGTCAGAACCTCGCCGATGAAAGCCCACGAAAATTCGGCACCATAAAGTCCCGATGGCGTCAAGTCACTAATCATCAGAGAGTTTTGTTCTGGTGAGAGAAACATACTGCCAGCAAACGGAGGTTCTGTGGAAGCAACCGCCGAAAGCGACAATGAGTGGTGTGGCGCGGGATTCCAATAGGCTGACAATGAGGCTGAAAAGGTCGTGAATGCGGCAACTGCAGAGCGACCGAATGAAGCACCGAGCGTCCTGTCGCCAGAAGCCTTAGCACCCCAAATAGACCCACCACCAGCATCGCCGGGAAACAGCTCCTTTTCGTAAAATCCCTCGCGTTGTAGGCGGGAATGGGTCAGCGAAGCGGAAGTTGTGAGTCCGTAATTATCTCTATTCCAGTGTAATACAGCAAAAGCCGAGGATTGCAGGCGGGTAAACGAATAGTCGTACCCAAATCGCTGGCCCTGAAGTACTCGGCGGTCGGGATGGCGAAGATCATTTTTGTTAGGTGGTTCAGCGTGATATTCGCCATCGGTCTGATCATCAACGTATTGATCGACATTTGCAACCCAAGTGGCGCCCAACAAATCGCGTGCAATCTTAAAAAATCGTGAGTTCTCATAGCGAGCGCGAGCGCCATAGGAGAATTCGAGCCCCGTCTCAATCTGGCGGGTAACAACGAGCCGCAAGTTGGCATCGTCAGTCTGTTCCATCTGATCTTCAATAAGATATGTCGCCAGCCCATCCCCTGACAATGTATTGTTATAATAGAACGAATACCAATCGACCTGCGTCACGGCCGCGTCACCGACACGCCAGGCATCGGCAAGCTCGTCGGCAACCTGTCCATCAGGAAAAAAAGACGGCATCGAGCGATAATAATCCGGCAACGGCGAATGAGTGTCGAACCACGCAAGACGACTACGGCCACTCAAAGCGTGGCGATAAGCAGCTGTTATCGAGAACGTTCTATCGGCACCAACAGGAGTTTCGAACTGCACGGCGCCGAAAATCTGCCTGATACTATTAATGCGAGAATTACGAATCCGGCCCTCTTGAAAGCCCCAAACGGGGTTGTAAAACTTGTCGCCGATGAGCGAAAAGGCCTCTTCGGTGGCAGCGGTTCGGGCGCCACGCTCGGAAAAATTAGCAGCTGCGAAAAGGGTGAGGCGCGGAACCGATTGCCGGGCATCGGAGCGTGGACGCCACTCCTTGGAAAGCGATGTTACTGCACCTAATGCGTTTGTAAACACGCCGTTAATATGATTATCAGAACCGCCTTCTCCAGTTACTGCAAGCGTATGGGACCAACCGCGAGAAGAGGAGCCGGGACCTCCTGCAGAGGCGACGTGACTATGGCGAATGTCACCTCCACCACGCGAATAGCGGTCGCCAGCGCGCAAAAGGAGGTAAAATTCGCTGGCGGCGGGCGTCAGAGAGTAGTTTTCGAGACCGCCAAGAACCGCCGGCAAGCCCAAACCACTGCCCGCAACCATCGCAGGTACTCTTTCGATGGCTAAACCGCCGCGACGAACGAGCGTTATTAGCGAATAATCGGTATAGCCGGTGAGGTTGTCGGTGAGGTCGATGCCGCCGAGCGAAACCTTGAAATGGCGGTTATCAAGACCGCGTTCACGGTAACGGACGGAGTTGAATCGGTAGCGCGCGAACTCTTCGAACGGGCCCTGAATGCTCCACGCGGGAGTTTGGAAAACACTCTCGTCCAACTGAGGGGCAAATTCGGGTTCCGGGGCGAACTCGGTGTCGAAGGTCTGCGCCGATGCGCGGGTAGCAAAAAACGTCACGATCACAATAAAAACGACAATGATCGTGCACGATTTGAACATTTTTTGAGCTTTTTTTGTTGGGTCGCTGCAAAGGTCGGGAAAATCAGAGCCGGCTGGCGCGGGAAGTGTCCTACAATCAAGGCGAAATAAATACCTGACCTTTGTCGTATTAATACCACGGCAATGGCTTATAACGATGAGTGGAAATACGTCAGAAAAAGGATTCGGGAACTGAGAATTGCTCGCGGTATGTCTATTCAGGCGCTTGCCGACTATGCCAATATCGACCGATCGAACCTAAGCAACATCGAGAATGGTAAAGTTGTCAATATGTGGTTCACTACCCTATATAAGATCGCCGAAGCTCTGGAAGTGCCGCCCGGAGAGTTGGTTCGTAGGTAGGCGATCGTTTCTCGATCTTAACGAAGCCCCTCTTTCTCAAGCATTTCGCGAATATCTTTGTGGAGGCGCTTGTAGAGAAAACACGATTTGTAATCCTCGTTGTAAATAAGCGTATCGCGAACATTCAGCAGCGCGTTGCGGTAATTGCTGAGCTCGTTACCAAGAGCGACACCGCGTTGGGCAGAGCGGTTGATATTGTCGCTTGCACGTTGCTTAAGTTGATCACACACAGCGTTTAACATAGGCATCACGACGTTATCCAACAGCGTATGGCCGTGCATAAAAAGATAGGTGTTTTCGGGTTTCAAACCAAGTTCGGGGAGGCTTTTTTTGAACTCTTCCACCCCGTCGATGTGCCGAGGATGGTGCTGGGCAAGTGAATGAAGGCGCTTCTCCACAATACCCCGAAGCCAACGGATCGTTCCCGCGCCATTGTTGTCAATCTCCAGATAGTGGAGACGGACGGTGTTTTTGAAGTCTATGAGTTTGAAAATATGCTCGTCACCCAACATCGCCGAGTAGGCATACCACACGAAAACCGGAAAAATTACACGCGAATAGTCTGCCAGGAACTTCTCGAAATTGAAAATGTGGGCGTCGTTTTTGGTAGCCTTAGTGCACACGGTGTGCAGGGCGGGAGCGTAACAGAGGTAATTTTCGGTGGCGTAAGTGTAGGTATGGAAAAGATACGCAGCACCCAAAACACGCTTACTCTGAGCAGTTCGGCCATTGAAAAGATAGTCGAAATCGCTATCCACACAAAGCAGTCGGAAGGGAGAACTCGAAGGCAGCATTTCCATTACAACCCGCTTACCCTTGGCAAGATCGGGCCGAGGAGGTACGGCGATCTCGAATGTGACGCGATCGGACTCGAAATCGTCGAAAATGTCGCGCCAAAACGCCACATCGTCGTAACCCTCGACAAAAACTTCGACCTTCCTCATAGCTTAGGCGGAAACGGCGTGCATACCGATGGTGTGTTTGAGCCAGTTGCCCTGAGCGCGGAGAACCTGCTCGATGATGTCACGGACACAACCTCTCCCACCCTCATATTGAGACACATAAACTGAAATATCCACAACCTCGTGGCAGGCATCAGCGGGGCAGACGGGCAACCCGACCATCTTCATCACGCCGAGATCTGGAATGTCGTCGCCCATAAAAATAACGTTTTCAAGGTTCAGTCCGTCCCGCTCGGCGATCTGACGCAGCACGGCACACTTGTCGGCCACGTTGTGGTAAACCTCCTTGATCTTGAGTTTCTCAAAGCGCTTAAGTAAAAGTTCGCCCCGGCCACCAGTGATCACGTAAATTTTGTATCCCTCACTAATGGCGTAGCTAAGTGCATAACCATCTCTGGCATAGTATGTTCGCAGGAAGTCGTCGCCGGGGATCATCGTGATGCCTCCTTCAGTGAATACCCCATCGACGTCGAACACAAACGCCTCGACGCGTTTCAATTTTTCTTTGAAATTTTCCATATAAGTTCACTCACATATTCGTAAAGGGGGACAAATTCGGGATGGTCGGCGGCCAGCATTGCGAGGTGTTTGCGCTGGATCGACACATCGCCACGCTGAGCCGCGCCACTTTGCGCATCGCGCGGAGAGGGCATAGAAAGCGCCTTGGAGTAAGTCTCAGCTACAATTGGGCGCAGAGCATCGAACGTCTCTCCCGCATCGGCAGCAACGATCTCACCCAGCGAAAGCATAGCGTTCGAGAAATTATTTGCAAAGGCGCCGGCAAGATGGATGTGAGCGCGACGTTCGGATGACATTTCTGTAACCTTGTCCGAAAGCGCATCGGCTACCTCACGTACAACCTCCAACGCACGTGGCGTGGCGCCCTCGATAAAAAACGGAGTGTCGTGGAAATTCTCGATACGGTGACCCCAAGTAAAGGTCTGAAGGGGATAGAGCACTGCGCGGTCGGCGATCCTGTGCGAAATATCGTCGAGCGGAACACAGCCGGCAGTATGCGCAACAACGCTACCGGGCGCAAATGGCAACTGTGTGGAAACCTTGGCCACGGCGACATCGCTCACGGCAAGAATATAAAGATCGGCTGCGGGGAGTTGTTCTGGCGAATTGTGCTTGCGAGCCCAAACTCCGGCTAACCTTATGCCCTGAGCAGCAGCTATCTCACGCTCCAACCCTTCGGCGACATTACCGTCACCCACAACGACTACCTTAAGAGTTTCGCCGCCACGGCCGAACAAATGCTTCCGAACAGGGCGAGGCAAAGCGGCCTGACGACGCTCGAACTCGCCAACGTTTTGCATAGCGAAAGACAACTCGCCCCCGAAAAGCAGGATCTGCCAACTAATCTGCAACCACAACAGGAACAGCGGGATGGCGGCAAACGTACCGTAGATCGCGTTATATTGGCTCAGATTGCCCTGAATAAACACATAAATAACCTGAAAAAGCGAAAATCCGATACCGGCAACTATCCCTGCCTTGAGTGCGTTCTTATATTTGACCTCAGTGTTGGGCAGTACAAAATAGATGAGCGAGAACATCAAAATGACGATCGCAACGGTGAGAGCACCGAACAAAATCTCGGCCCCGATGCTCCCTGTGAAGAGCTCCACCCTCCGCCGCATAGCCAGATAGACACTATTTGCGATCAGCAGCAGGATCGGAACAAGGATCATAAGCGCCATATATGCCGAGAAGCGACGAGCGAATGAGCGGGAACGCTTGACCTCCCAAATGTTGTTGAACGCCCCTTCGACATTGCCGAATACCTGAATCACAGCCCAAATCAACACGAAGAACGCACCTACGGCCATAATCCCCCCCCGCGTACGCCCAAGAAGATTGTTGATGAACGTTACTATCTGATCGACCATTTCCGGATACTTCGGCATAAGGTCGTATAGATAACCGTTGAACGATTCCTCCATTCCGAAACCCTTGAATACCACGAATATAAGAGCGAGAATGGGTACCAGCGACATCACGGTAAAAAACGATAGTGCCGCCGAACGGATAGCTGTGTCGTGACGCCCGAACCCTTTGGCAGTGAGGATGATCACACGTAGTTGCCGCACGGCCCACCAACTCTTGCCCGAAATCCTCGTTGGATCCGTGAGCCACACCCCGTGGGTGAAAAAGTCGATTATCTTTTTTATCATCACCACAAAGATAGTACAATTTTCGTACCTTTGCGTACTATGCTTTATCCTTTGCAATTCAAGCCTCGCGAAAAAAAGCGCCTGTGGGGCAGCGAAAGTTGGGTGGTGTCGGGTTTGACAGGCGACGTTTCGCTTATCACCGGTGGTTTTATGAAAGGCAGCACGCTTAACGAAGCCGTGGAGGTCTATATGGGCGAGTTGGTGGGCGACGATATATACCTGAAATTCGGAGAGGAGTTTCCGCTGTTGGTCAAGTACATAACCGCTCACGAGAAGCTCTCGGTCCAGGTACATCCGGGCAACTCTCTTGCCGCCTCGCGTCATAACGCCTGGGGAAAAACCGAACTTTGGTATATCCTGTCGGCTGAAGCGGGAGCGGAACTGATGATAGGTTTCAAGAGCGGTGTAACGCGAGACATCTATTTAGAGGCGTTGGCGAGAGGAGAGGTGGAGACGCTACTCAACCACATTCCGGTGAAAGCGGGTGACGTTTTTTTTATACCTGCGGGTACCGTACACGCAATCGGAGGAGGGATCACGCTCGCCGAGATTCAACAAACCAGCGACATAAACTACCGAATTTTCGACTGGAATCGCTACGACGATAAGGGCCGCCCACGCGAACTGCATACCCAGCTGGCCTTGGATGCCATCGACTTCGCCGCACCGGTACGCAACGT
Source organism: Alistipes sp. UBA934 (assembly GCA_002293535.1). Taxonomy (GTDB): domain Bacteria; phylum Bacteroidota; class Bacteroidia; order Bacteroidales; family Rikenellaceae; genus UBA940. The sequence continues at coordinate 405,843 of DBDK01000008.1, forward strand.
AACCCAAAATCCACCGACAGGCGAAGCAGCATTGCTTATCGAGGCAGATGAATTCACAACGAATCTTGTGGATGTGGCGGGTCAAACAGACCGTGAATTGTCGAGCCGCGATTCGTTTACGATATATATTTGCACGGCAGGAGAGCTCGTTGCAAGGACTGCGGGAGGAACACTTACGCTGCGCGCGGACAATGTGTGTCTTATTCCGGCCGACCAAAATCAAATCACGTTCGAAGGCAATGGACGCCTTTTAGAAACATACATATAGAACTATGCCTGAAATCTCAAAACGTGGCCTTGAGCTGCCCGCATCGCCAATACGAAAACTATCGCCTCTGGCCGACGCTGCCAAAGCGCGAGGAGTTAAGGTCTATCATCTCAACATCGGCCAACCGGATATTCATACCCCGGCAGAAGGCCTCGCGGCGTTGAAAAATATCGACCGCCGGATACTCGAATATACCCCCAGTGACGGATTGAAAGAGGTGCGCGAGAAGTTTGCGGGATATTACAAGCGCGGCGGGATGGATGTCACTCCGGACGAGATAGTCGTCACCACCGGAGGCTCGGAAGCTATTCTATTTGCATTCCTGGCTTGCCTCGATCCGGACGACGAGGTGATGATGCCTGAACCTGGCTACGCAAATTATATCTCCTTCGCACAACAGGCGGGGGCCAAGGTTGTACCTATTCCGACCAGCATAGAGAACGGATTTGCCCTTCCACGCATTGCTGAGTTCGAGAAATATATCACCCCCCGAACGCGCGCCTTGATGCTGTGCAACCCCAACAATCCGACGGGCTATTTATACAGTCGCCAAGAGCTTGTGCAAATCGGCGAAATGGTGCGCAGGCACGATCTGTTCCTTATCTCAGACGAAGTTTACAGGGAATTTTGTTATTCGCCGGAGCCATACACCTCGGCATTGGAGCTGACTGGCTGCGAGCAGAACGTGGTGATGGTCGATTCGGTGTCGAAGCGTTATTCGGAATGCGGAATAAGAATCGGAATGCTGGTAACCCGAAACAAGGAGGTGCATTCGGCAGTTATGAAGATCGCTCAAGCCAGATTGTGTCCACCTCTCGTAGGCCAATTGGTTGCAGCCGCCTCTACCGATGCGCCGGAAAGTTATATGAAAGCTATTTACGACGAATATATAGCCCGACGCGACTTCCTCATCGAGGGGCTTAACAAAATTCCGGGCGTTTATTCCCCCACCCCACAGGGAGCTTTCTACACTATGGCGCGCCTGCCGGTGGACGATGCGGACAAGTTCTGCGCCTGGCTGCTGACCGACTTCCAACACAAAGGCGCCACCGTGATGATGGCGCCCGGTTCGGGTTTCTATGCCGACCCCGACAGGGGCCGCAATGAGGTGCGTATAGCTTATGTTTTAAACCGCCAAGACATTGCCGCAGCCCTCGACATATTGAGCCACGCCATAGAGAACTATCGGCCGTAAGTTATAGTGATGGGGATCATCTTGGTGGTCTCGCGGAAGCGGGTCACCACAGGATTTTTCCCTTCGGCATCGTAGCGGGTTACATCCCAGGTAGCACTCAAATTGCCATCGATAGCCTCGAAATTATCTCTCTCCTCGATGAGAATCCCGGTTTTGTCGTCGCCGCCCGAGTAAGTCTTGTAGCTCTCCAGAATTTTGTTGTCGGTGCCGTACATCGTGAATTCAAAGATATCATCTCCAATTTTGGTGGTGATGGTGTCGTAATAGGTTTTACCTGTATCCAAATATACTTCCGTCACGGTTTTTTCGACAATCGTGTTCGGATCTGCATCCGTAAACTCCTTCATCTTGTAGTTCACGGTCTTTCCCTCGTACGAATAGTCGTATTGAATTCGGTTCAATCCATCCTTGTGAGAAGTCACACCGGAAACACGACCCGCTCCACTCAAAGTCACCTCCCAGTTCTCCACGGGCTCCGTTTCGCTGCCACCCGCTCCTAATTGAAAGACCTCGAATTTACGTTCAAATTCCCAGCCCGCGGTGTAGGTCGAAACACGTTTTTGGTTGATTGCGCCATTAGAGGTATGAACTGTGCGGTATCTGGTGATTGTCCAGGTGGGGTTGTCGTACTCGTAGCCTGTCTCCTCATAAACGGGAGCTCCGTTAAGAGTTTCGGTTTCGCCGATCGGCTGGGCCATCTCGTTGTATTCGTAGTTGGTGATCCTGGTCTGAGAGCCGGTTGTCTCTTCAAATCTGGTACGCCTTTGCACTTCGGATGCGATCGTGCCACCGCTTTCATACTTGCAGCCCGTCATAGTCAATGCCCCGACTGCCAACAATAAAATTAGATTTTTCATATCGCAGTAGTTTTTAATGGTGCAAAGATAATAAAATTTTTTATATAAATTATTTTGCGAAAAATAGATGTATGTATTGCATAGTATTATTTTTTATTTTACCTTTGCCTCATCAATAATGAAGGTATGATCAAAATTCGCAACCTCAACAAGACCTATAATCTGGGTAGCCCAAACGCTCTGCACGTACTCAAGGGAATAGATATGGATGTCAAGGGAGGTGAGTTCCTCTCTATTATGGGCGCTTCGGGGTCGGGAAAATCGACGCTGCTGAACGTCATCGGTATACTGGACAATTACGATACGGGTGAATATATACTGGACGGAACCTTGGTGAAGGGCCTGAGTGAGACGAGGGCGGCAGAGCTGCGAAATCGTAAAGTGGGATTCATTTTCCAGTCCTTCAACCTGATCTCGTTCAAAAACGCGATGGAAAACGTCGCTCTTCCGCTATATTATAACGGTGTGCCGCGCAAAAAGCGCAACGCTCTGGCTATGGAATATCTCGAAAAACTGGGGCTGGGCGAACACGCCGACCATCTGCCCAACGAACTTTCGGGCGGTCAAAAACAGAGGGTTGCAATCGCACGAGCGCTGATCTCACGACCCAGCATTATCCTTGCCGACGAACCGACCGGCGCATTGGACACGACAACTTCGCGTGAAGTGATAGAGATTATGCGCGACGTGAACCTCAAGGAGGGAATAACAATGCTGATCGTAACTCACGAAGCGGCAGTCGCCAAAGCCACGGATAGAGTAATCTATCTGCGCGACGGCAAAATCGAGTCGGACAAGCACAACCCCAATCCCGTAATCGAGTTCTAAGATTATGTTCGATCTGCTGGGTGAAATAATAGCAACGATGCGCAAGAACAAATTGCGCACATTCCTCACGGGATTCGCCGTGGCGTGGGGAATATTTATGCTCATTGTGCTGCTTGGAGCGGGCAACGGACTACAAAACGGCGTGCAGAGCAATATGACCGGACTGGCCACGAACTATGAGAATTTGTGGCCCGGTTGGACCTCGATGCCTTATAAGGGGCTTCGAGCCGACCGAAGGATTCGCTTCGATGAGCGTACAGTGGAGTTCGTTCGCAGGAGTTTTCCCGAAATAGAGTATCTTACCGGAATTCTTTTCCACACCACTCAGAGTGTGAGTTACGGTGAGGAGTACGGTACCTGGCGAGTTTTGGGTGCATCGGCGGAGGCGACTCATATCCACAATATGATTATCCGCAAAGGGAGATTCATCAATGAGATCGACGATCTGCATAAGCGCAAGGTGATCTTCATTCCGAGGCTTGTCGAGGAGATTCTATTCAAGAATGGAGAAGAATCTCTCGGTAAATATGTCCTTGTGGACGGCATTGCTTTTCAGGTAATCGGAACCTATGATTGGGTGGATGGTTCGACCGATACATCCATATTTACCCCTCTTTCTACCTCGACAATGCTCTATGACCGTGGTCGGGGAATAAACCGCATCGACTTTACGGTTAAGGGAATGGCCTCAATAGAAGAAGCCGACGATTTTGATTTGCGCCTTCGCCAGGCGATGGGAGCATACCTTGGGTTCGATCCTACGGACACTTCGGCGATGTACATTTGGAACAATGCCAAAAATTCTCTCCAAATACAGAATGTATTCCGTTTTATAAATATCTTTTTGTGGGTCATCGGGTTTGCATCCCTGATGGCGGGTATCGTGGGCGTGGCCAACATTATGCTGGTGACCGTGAAAGAGCGCACACGGGAGATCGGAATCCGAAAAGCCCTGGGAGCAACTCCCTGGTCTATTATAAAAAGTGTGATAATCGAGGCGGTATTCATAACGACTGTGGCCGGATACATAGGGATTATGCTGGGCGTCGGCCTTATGGAATTAGTGAACAAGGCCATAGGTTCCGGAGCAGGTGAAGGCGGAATAACAGCTTTCAAAGATCCTACGGTGGGCCTTGGGATTGTCTTCTCGGCATTGGCTGTGCTGGTCATCTGCGGAGTAGTTGCGGGATTGATCCCCTCGCTGAGAGCAACAAAAATTCGTCCAATTGAAGCGATGAGGGCAGATTAGTATGAAAGTTTTTGACACAGATAGTCTTCAAGAGATTTGGGCGACCATAACGCGCAACAAATTCCGCAGTGTGGCTACAGGCTTCGGCGTATTTTGGGGTCTGTTTATGCTGATCGTCCTGCTGGCAATAGGGAACAAACTCACCCAAAGCATACTTGCACAGGTGGACGGTTTCGCCACAAACGCGGTCTTCATTTGGACGGAGCGCACCAGCGAACCCTACAAAGGCTACAGAAAAGGACGATGGTTCTCATTCGAGAATAGCGACATCGCGCTGTTGAAGCAAAGAGCACAGACGGTCGATATAATTTCACCGGTGCTGATGGGCCGTGGAGGTGATAAAAACGTCGTACACGGAATGAAGAGCGGTTCGTGGGGCTTTCACGGAATCTATCCCAATTTTTACGACATAAATACGGTGAATCAGGATTCCGGACGCCTGATCAACGAAATCGATATCGCCCAGAAGCGAAAGGTGTGTGTGATAGGAAACGTAATCTATGAGACGCTTTTCGGGCCGGGTGAAGTTGCCGACGGGAAGTTTATCCGAATCAACGGAATTTATTTTCAGGTCGTGGGAGTAATCTCGCCACACTCTAACGCCAGCATCTTCGGCCCAGTGGATGAAGCGATCCACTTGCCATTTTCCACTCAACAGATGCTCTTCGAGCGGGGAGACAGCTTTTACTTCTTCGGTTTCACGGCCAAACCGGGCCATTCGGCAACAGAAGTAGAAGAGGAGGCGAAAACCATCCTGAGAGCCGCACACGACATAGCACCGACAGACACGAAGGCGATCGGAGGCGTAAATATCGAGCATCAATTCAAGATCTTTAATATGCTCTTCACAGGGGTCAATGTGCTGATGTGGCTTGTGGGGCTGGGAGCCTTGTTGAGCGGGATTATCGGAATCAGCAACATTATGCTTGTGACGGTGCGCGAAAGGATGCGAGAGATAGGAGTAAGGCGGGCTCTGGGAGCAAAACCGTGGAACATCATAGTACAGATTATGAGCGAAAGTTTCCTGCTGACGGCAATTGCAGGTATGCTGGGATTCTTGTGCGGGGTGGCAGTGTCGCTGGGGATCGACAGGATAAACTTCAATGGAGACGGCCCGGTAGTCATTATACACGAGCCCATAGTGTCGTTCGGTCTGGCGATGACGGCGATGCTGGTGTTGGTTTTGAGCGGGGTCGCCGCAGGGCTGCTACCGGCTTGGAGGGCCCTTAAAATAAAAGCAATAGACGCAATACGTGATGAGTAAGCCGGAACGCCGGCGGCGATCAAAAAGAAAACAATATTAAAATAGATCAAGATGAAGAAGTTTTTTAGAATTTTTTGGTTTGTAGTTCTGGGTCTCGTTGTGCTCGGCACATTCTACTTCCTGTGGAAAAAGTCGCGTCCGGTAGAGATCGTCTACGAAATTGTTGAAGCCAAGGTAGAGACTATCCAGAACACATCTGTTGCGACAGGTAAGGTCGAACCGAGAGACGAAATTATGATCAAACCTCAAATCCAGGGTATTATCTCCGAGCTGAGAAAGGAGGCCGGCGACTTCGTGCAACAGGGTGAAGTGATCGCCGTGGTGAAAGTGGTGCCCGATATGAACCAGCTGAACAGCGCCGAAAGCCGTGTACGTATAGCCGAAATCGGAATGGAGACGGCCAAGGCCCTGTACGATCGGCAAAAAGCGCTCTTTGCCGAAGGCATAATCTCCAATGAAGAGATGGAAGGCAGCGAGGCCGATTACAAACGAGCTGTGGAAGAGTTACAAAACTCACGTGACAACCTCGACATCGTACGTGACGGAGCATCAAAAAGCACGTCGGACATAGCTAATACCCAGGTACGCTCGACTATATCAGGGATGATTCTCGATATACCGGTCAAAGTGGGGACTTCCGTAATCAATGCAAATACATTTAACGAAGGGACGACTATCGCAACCGTAGCCGATATGAGCGATTTGATATTTATCGGTGATGTGGATGAGACCGAGGTTGGTCGTGTGCACACCGGAATGTCTGTGAAGCTGACTGTGGGTGCGGTGGAAAACCGGACGTTCGACGCCAACCTGGAATACATCTCGCCATTGGGAGTGGAAGAGAACGGTGCGATCCTTTTCGAGATCAAGGCCGCAGCAACCATACCCGACAGCGTGACGATCCGCGCCGGCTATAGCGCCAATGCCGAGATCGTGTTGGGCAGAGTGGAGAATGTGGTGACGGTTCCGGAGAGCTCGGTGACTTTTTCGGGTGACTCGATCTTTGTCTATCTGCTGACCGATACACTCTCCAAGAAGCAAAACTTCGTACGCCAAGACATCAAAACAGGCCTCTCCAATGGGATGAGCATCGAAGTTATCGAAGGCTTGGTAGCAGGACAAAAAGTCAGGGGTAATCAAGTAACCAAGTGAGTCGGAACGCCGACAGCGATTAATATGAGACGAATAGCATTAATTATCGTAATGGCGTTTGCAGCAGTTTCGGCTGCAAGCGCGCAAGATAAATGGTCGTTGCGGGAGTGTATCGACTATGCCGTGGAACACAATATAGAGATCCAGCAGACAGCTTTGCAGGTAGAAAACGCAGAACTGGATCTGAATACCACGCAAAACAGCCGCCTGCCGAGCCTGAACGCCGGCATAAACCAGAACTTCAGTTTCGGGCGAACGGCTTCCGAAATCGACAACAACTATGTAAACACTCAGGCCAGCAACTCTTCGGTCTCGGTGTCAGCCAATATGGATCTGTTTCAAGGCTTCCGCATCAACAATCAGGCGAAAATGAACAAGCTCGACCTGAAAGCCGCCATTGCCGGATTAGAAAGAGCCAAAGAGAATCTGGAACTCAACATCACGGGGTTGTATTTGGACGTGCTGTTCAAAAAGGAGATCCTGGAGGTTTACAAAAAACAGGTAGCTCTGTCCGGAGCGCAGGTGGAAAATACGCGAACAATGGTCGAAGAGGGCAAGGTTGCCCTATCGCAACTATATGATATAGAGGCTCAATTAGCTCAAGACGAGGTTAGCGAGGTGACTGCTGCCAGCGATCTCGTATTGTCGCTCCTGAATCTGGAGCAGGCTCTGAATCTGGAGCATTCGGAGGGGTTCGATATCGTTGTGCCCACTACGGAGGAGCTCCTCGCCACAACGCCACTCTTGTCGCCCGACACAATCTACGAAACGGCTTTGGGCATCAAACCGGTAGTCCGCGAGGCCGAGTTGCGCTTGGAAAGCAGCCGTCGTCAGGTCAAAGTCGCTCAAAGCGGATATTATCCCCAGCTGAGCCTCGGAGGATCGTTCGGCGATGGATACTACTATATGTTCGGACAGGATTTCGAGCAGGAGAGTTTCTCCGACCAGATTCGTAACAAGCACTCCGAAAGCGTAGGCTTGAATCTGAGCATCCCGATCTTTAACCAAAACAGAACTCGCAACAGTGTCCGCGCAGCACGGCTGGGTGTAACAAATAGCACACTGGAATTGAGCAACGTACGTTTGGCTCTATACAAAGAGATCCATCAAGCTTATCAGGGTGCAGTAGCAGCTCAGAGTCGTTATACCGCGACATCTAAGGCACTTGTTGCAGCCGAGGAGTCGTTCCGTGCTATGGAGATTCGCTATAACAACGGCAAGGCAACGGTCACAGAGTATGACGAAGCAGGCACGAGATTAGTTTCTTCGCAGTCGGAGCAGGCCCAAGCAAAATACGACCACCTGTTCAGTTCCAAGATTTTGGACTTCTATCGCGGGGAGAGAATCGATCTATAGACCCGACCCGACTCTGAACCGAAATACAGCACTCCGTCGAAAACTACCGGAGAAGAAAGCACTCCATCGCTCAACTGTTTGTGATGGAGTGCTTTGTTGTTCGTAGTGTCGAACTCGACGATATCAGCACGCGCATCAGGCGTTCCGAGAGTGTAAACATCCGTCGCCACGACAATGACCCTATTGCCGTGTTTTACCGGCTGGGTGTAGCCATTTGTGTGGATCGGCAGCAAATCTTTGAACGCGCCGGTGTTTTTGTCGAGCAGCAGTATCGTATGTTCGTCCGAAGTGCAGGCCCACAGCGTATCGCCGACAACAACCGAACCGCCCGAAAACCAAGTCGTGGGATCCTGAGAGAACGACGACCACAAAATTTCACCCATTTCGCAATCCACGCAGTACATTTTACAACTCCTGCCGGCAAGATATATTTTGTTGTCATTAATGCACATCGGCGCAAAAATACGATCGTCGAGCGAAGTACGGAATCCCTCCTGCCAATCTTCGATATCGAGTGCCACAAGTTCGCCTGCGTGATCAACCCACAACAACCGACCATCGAGGTAATCGACCCCAGAAGCCACCTCACCGTAGTTGCGGGCCGGATGAGTGCGCAGAATCGTACCTCCGGTCAAATCTACCTCAACGATATCACCGCTAAGCAACGCAAACCAAGCCATATCGTCGTGAACCGCAACCGAAGAGTCGTTCCAGGCCCACGGATCGTCGCTAACACGCAAAGTGTCGGCTACAGGATAGGAAACTTTGCCCAACTCTTTGCCGTCCGCCGCACCTAAAACATATAACGTATTGGCGGCATTAAAAACAACCCGCCCCTGCGAAATCACCGGCCTACACTCCACTGCATCATCCGCAACGTAGTTCCACAGCAAATCGCCCGTCTCGCCGTCCACCGCATAGAACCGACAGTTTTCGTCACCGAAATAGAGTACCCCTTCCTGCGCTATTATCGCACTACGGATAGGCGCCTGAACCTCGAAAATAACTTCGGGGGACAACATAAGAGAAAGAAACAAAGAGATCATAAGGCTTGGTCATTTAAAAAGGGGCTCGGCTTTCTGCCGGCCCCTGTGCCCAAGACAGGAGTCGAACCTGCACTTCCTTGCGAAAACTCGCCCCTGAAACGAGCGCGTCTACCAATTCCGCCACTTGGGCTTTTTGTGGGTGCAAAGATAGTTAAATTTTTGTGCGGGCCAAAAAATTTTTCTACCTTTGCGCCTCGTAACAAAGATTTTTCGGGGTGTAGCACAGTCCGGTTAGCGCGCCAGCTTCGGGAGTTGGAGGTCGAAGGTTCGAATCCTTTCACCCCGACCAAGGGATTACGAACATTCGCAGAATGCGAGTAATCCTTGTGAAACCAACAAAAAGAGATCCATCTGAGAATTCAGATGGATTTTTATTTTGTTTTGGGCACGAATTTTGATGCAGACGAGATTATGAAACATACTGAAGAACATTACCCCGGCACAGACAGACTTACAGCCGAAGGGCGACACGAACTGAGAGACAGCGATTTCGGGCTACCGCGCGAGCGAAAATTCCCGATGCCGGATGCAGCCCACGTCAGAGCGGCAGAATCCTATTTCCATTACGCTCCCGATGACGAAAAGAGAGAACTGGCTCGTCGCATATTACAGAAAGCTGGCGAGTTTGGCGTGGAAGTACACAGCGAAAATGTCCTTCATTGGGCCAAATAATCTAAGAAATTATGAAAAACAACAACTCTCTTATCACCACGCTGGCCAATTGCGTGAGCCAGTGTAACGAGTGTCACGACGCATGTTTGCACGAAAAAATGGTCGATATGATGGTCGATTGTATCCGGCTGGACAAAGATTGCTCGGTTGTTTGCGCCGCTGCTCTACAGTTGGTTCACACCGGCAACCACCTCATTAAAGAAGTGTTGGCTCTTTGCGCTCATTCGTGCGAGATGTGCGCCACCGAATGCGCCAAGCACAAGTATGAGCACTGTCAGGAGTGCGCCCGCGTTTGCCGCGAGTGCGCTGCCGCCTGCCGCGCCGCAATGGACTGAGTTATTTGCCGATGCAGAATTTTGAGAAGATCGTGCCGAGGATTTCGTCGGAGGTGACCTCGCCGGTGATCGTGCCGAGATGGAAGAGCACCTGACGAACATCTTCGGCCAAAAGTTCCGCGTAGCACAATCCACAGTCAGCGTTCCGGCCAGCGGCCTTTACGGCTTCTTGCGCACGAACGAGAGCATCGAAATGGCGTGAATTAGAGATCACTGTCGAGTCGAAATCAGGATTTTCAAGAGCAACGGTACTCAAGAGCCAATCGGTCAGGGCCGAGAAGTTCTCGCCGGTCTTGGCGGATATGGCAATATGACTGCAGTTGGGAGGTACCGGCTGCCGATCAATTTTATTGAGTATCACGCATAGCTTTTGGTCATCTCTCAGGTCGAGTTCAGTGATTTGGGTTTCGATATCGTTGCCGCTCTCCACCACCAAAAGCACTATGCGGGCGCGGCGTACGGCGTCGAGGGTGCGCTCGATGCCCATCTGCTCCAACTCGTCCTCCGTCGCGCGAAGACCGGCCGTGTCAATGAATCGAAACCCTACCCCACCGAGATTAACGCGCTCCTCGATGCGGTCGCGAGTCGTTCCGGCAATCGCCGAAACCATAGCCCTATCGTCGCCCGCAAGAGCATTCAACAGAGTCGATTTTCCGGCATTGGGCCGCCCGACTATAGCAACGGGGATTCCCTCTTTTATCGCGTTTCCGAGCGAGAATGAGTTCGTAAGTGACTCTAATTCTGTAGATATTTTTTGTATTAGCACAGCAAGGCGTGTACGGTCGGCAAATTGAACATCCTCTTCCGAAAAATCGAGTTCCAATTCCAACAGCGCCGCCAGTTCGACCAGTTCTGCACGTAATGCCGCCAATGCCGCCGACACCCCGCCCCGCATTTGATCCATCGCAAGTTGGTGTCCGGAACGCTCAGATGATGCAATGAGATCGGCAACTCCTTCGGCTTGGGCAAGATCCATCTTACCGGCCAGAAAGGCGCGCAATGTGAATTCGCCTGCCGAAGCCGAGCGTGCTCCCGCCGCCAAGAGCAGTTGCAGTATGCGGTTTTCGATATAGGAGGATGCGTGGCACGAAATCTCGACCGAGTCTTCACCGGTATAAGAGTGTGGTGCACGGAAAACGCTCACAAGCACTTCATCAACTACCTCTGCACCATCTTGGATTTCGCCAAAGTGGATCGTATAGCCTGCAACCTCGGAAAGTGGTCGGCCATTGCGGGCTACGAAAATCTTATCGACCGTGGCAATGGCATCCGGACCGCTCACCCTGATTATGGCGATCGCCCCGCCCCGCCCGGTTGAGAGGGCCGCTATTGTATCTTTGGCATACAAAATAATCGCTGCCGGCGTTCCGGCTCATTTCTGTATTTCGAGACGTTGTCCGACAGAGAGTCGGTTAGCATTTTTGAGGTTGTTCCAGCGGACGATTTGCGACACCGTGACGCCATATTTACGCGCGATCGAGCCGAGGTTTTCGCCGCTCTTTACACGGTGAACAGTGGAAGTAGCGGTGAGAATAGCGCGCGTCCGATCCATATTCGCAGGATTCAGATATTGGGCAAGATAGATAGAATCCTTACCGTGAATCTCATTGGCACGACCAACGAAAGTCGTCGAATGGGTCTGAGGCAGAATAACGGCATAGGTCTTGTCCAGCGCGGGCACTATGTCTTTGATATATTGAGGGTTGAGTGCCTGAAGGGTTGCCAGCGGAATGTCGAGCGTAGTTGCCACCTGATCAAGGTGCATCAGGCGCCGAACCTGGATCGTATCCGTGGCAAGAGGTAACTGACTGGCAGGAAATTCGATGCCGTGCTGCTTATGGAAGTTGTAGGCGTACGTAGCAGCAATGAATGACGGGATGTAGCCGCGCGTCTCTGCGGGCAGGTAGGGATAAATGTCCCAATAGGTTTTCACATTGCCGCCGGCCCTGCGAATAGCTTTGTTCACATTACCGGGACCGCAATTATACGCCGCCAAAACAATCCCCCAGTCGCCATAAACGCGATAGAGATTAGCCAGATAGCGGCAAGCGGCGCGGGTCGAGGCAACGGGGTCTTGCCTTTGATCGAGAAAAGTAGTGATCTCCAATCCATATTCGCGAGCGGTAGGAAGCATAAACTGCCAAAGACCCGTTGCTCCGACCCGCGAACGAGCTCCCGGAATAAGCGCCGATTCGATCGCCGGTAACATTCTGAGTTCCAACGGTAAGCCGGCAGCAGCAAGTTCGGTCTCGATAATGGGAAAGTAGAACTGTGAGCGCATAAGGATATTGGACATAGTGGAGCGACGGGTGGTGGTATAGGCGACAATGAAGCGCTTCACCACATCGTTCCACGGTAAACCAATCGGAGAAAGGATACTCTTCAGGCGCCTCTCATAAACCGAATCTGGCGTGGAAGAGGAAGATTTTTCGTTCTCGTCGATACGGATGAATTCGTCGAAAAACCTCTCGAACGCAGCCACGCTACCGTCACCCCTCATAGTGTGGAGCAAAGAGTCAAGCTGGCCGGGAGAGTAGGTCACAGTGGTCTCGTCGGAAAAAATCGGAGTCAGGCGCACGGCCTCCTGAGCCGAAATTACTCCCACAAAAAGGAGCGCGCAAAAAAATAGTATGAGCTTTTTCATAGTAGTCAGAATCTTACATTTAGCGAAAATCCGAAAGTGTCCACCGCACCGCCAACGCGATGGGAGTAAAACCTGTCCATTGCGGGCTCGAACGTCACCTTGGCCAAGTCACTGGACACGTCGTAAGTCTTCATATGAGCCGTTGCGTGGGCGTCGATAATCTGAATAACATAAAACAACCCCGTAAGAATGATACAAAGGTCGCGATTACGCCTGAAATTGTTCTTAAGATTCAACAACCGTTCGGCGCTTGCAGCTCCCGCAAACTCGTCTATAGTAGTGTCGTCACCGTCGGTGAGCAGGTTGTAGGCTCTCAAATAGCGCTGATAGCCACGATTATTCCAGTTTATAACATAGATCAGCGTTCCGGCGCCCCCGATCACAATCGGCAATTTCCAATAATTACCGTTATAAACCTGTCCAGCCCCCGGAAATACCGTCGAAAGTGTCGTAGCCTTCTTTACGTGATCCACCGTGCCGGGAAAGTTCATCGTGCCGTCCACCAGCGCATACATATATGAGGCGATCGCAAACCCCATCCCCAACTGGCGGTAGGTGTTGTGGCGAATCATTTTGTCCTGCACTCCGATAACGCTCGCCTTGTATTCGTCATAACCCGTTTCATCCGAACTCACCGGATGCGCTACCAAATCGTCGTACTCGCGCCGCAGAGGTTTGTATGTTTTGTTCTGCCACGCCCAAATACCCACCCCACCAGCCATTCCGGCATAGATCAGAGGGATTTTCCAGTAATCCTCGTTATAGAGTTGCGAAAAACCGGGTACGACGAGCGACAGAGCGATGGTGGGCGAGAGTTTCATCGAGTCGCGGAACACCGCACTATAGCGATAGGCATTGGGATCGTTGCGAACCAACCGGCGTTTTTCGCGCTTGGAGAGAGTATCGGTCGGAGTAAGTTTTGTCAAAAGCGTATCCACTCCGCCATCGATATAGCGCGAAGTGAACGCCGTATCATTCATCATCCGACGAACGGTAGCAGGGTTGAGAGGCAGAAGTTTACGCTCCGTCACAAGGCCTGCCTCCTCTTCAGGGCTGAGGCTATCGCCGGAAGGCGAGGTACGATCGATCAGCGAAGTAATCATCTCGTCGGTGGCAACACGATCGAACTGTATGCCATCATTACGCAGCGAGTCGAGCGCCCGCATATATTTATATAGTGAATCGGGGGTCATTTTGGCAAGATCGACACCGGCCTTGTTTTCGACCCCCACCTCGGCCAACCCACCACGAACAAAGATGCGCTCGCCAGAATGCGGAGTAACGGTCTGCGCTCCGGCAGGAACGAGTGCGAAAATGAAAAAAATATAAAATATTTTTTTCATTTCGTGAGGCGTTCTATAAATCGTTCCACGTCTCCTTCGCCGTCGAACTCGATGATGATCTTTTTACCCTTGATACCGATGTTGCTGGAAAATATCTTTTCGAGCAATTCCACAAGGCGAGAGTAGCTTTCCGGATACTCGTCGTTCTGCGCGATCTTAGAGGCTGTGTTCTGCGTGGCACGTCCCGCCGAGGCCGTTGCCGCTTCTTCCGTCTGGCGCACGGAGAGACCCTTTTTAATAGTCTTTTTAAGCAGCGCGAGCTGGGTGTTTTCGGGCGCAGAGGCTATTGCTTTGGCGTGGCCCATCGAGATGTAACCCTCTTTGACGGCGAGCTGCACCTCGTCGGGAAGTTTAAGCAGACGAAGATAGTTGGCAATCGTGGAGCGCTTCTTGCCCACCCTTTCAGAGAGTTTGTCCTGCGTGAGAGCACACTCTTCCATCAACCTCTGCAACGAAAAAGCTACTTCCATAGCATTAAGATCCTGGCGCTGGATATTCTCCACAAGGGCCATCTCGTGCAGCATTTGGTCGTCAGCCTGACGGACGTAAACAGGAATTGTCTCAAGGCCTGCCATCTGGGCTGCTCGCCAACGCCTCTCGCCACTAATGATCGTATAACGACCGTCCGCTTCGGGTTTGATAGTAACGGGTTGGATCACGCCTAACACACGGATCGAGTCGGCCAACTCTTCCAACGCTTCCTCGTCGAAGTGGCGGCGTGGCTGCTTGGGGTTAGGAGCTATCAGGCCCACAGCCACTTCTCCCGCGGCTTCCATCGCCCGACCAACACGGGCAACACCCGCCAGTCCCCCTGTTGTTTGGGACCCTTCGCTTTCAAAAATGGCGTCTAACCCTCTGCCTAATCCTTTTTGTTTCATAGATTTCTGTGCTAAAATAAAATCGCTGCAGTCGTTACTGCCGTTTTACAAATTCTTTTGCAAGGTTGAGATAGTTAGTGCTGCCTGTTGCGGAGGCATCGTATAGCATCACCGGCATTCCGAAGCCGGGCGCTTCGCTCAGACGGATGTTTCGCGTAATTATTGTGTCGAACACCAACCCCTCGAAATGTTTTTTCACCTCGCCTACGACTTGATTCGACAGCTTGTTGTGGCCGTACATCGTCAGCACAAAGCCCTCTATGCCCAATTCGGGGTTGAGTTTCTCGCGCGTCTTTTTTATCGTAGCCAACAGTTTTCCCAGCCCTTCGAGTGCAAAATATTCGCACTGAACGGGTATCAGCACGCTATCCGAAACCACCAACACATTTAGAGTGGTGTAACCCAGCGACGGCGAACAATCGACAAAAATATAGTCATAATCGCCTTTGACTGGTTCCAGTACTCGCTTTATAACGTGATGACCTTCATCCATTTGGGCAAGTTCAGCATCGGCTCCGACAAGGTCGATACTGGAGGGCAACACCCAAAGGTTTTTCACCTGCTCACTCTTACGAATAACCTCGGCAGCCGGTTTGCGCCCTGCAATGCAATCATATATTCCTGAGCCGTGGATATCCATCCCAAGACCCGATGTGGCATTGGCCTGCGGGTCGGCATCCACGAGTAGCACTTTCTTTCCAAGAATGGCACACGACGCAGCCAGATTTATCGCGGTCGTCGTCTTTCCCACCCCTCCCTTTTGATTTGCCAGAGCAACTATCTTTCCCATAGGGGGCAAAGATAGTGATTTTTTTGTAACTTTGCACGGATTATGAGATGGTATTCGGCGCCGATGACGCTCCTCGGCATTGTGTTGGTCTCGGCAACGAGCGTCGTCATAGAGCCTCTGTTGAACTTGTTCCCTGCGCGGTATTTCGACGATATTGCGCGTGCAGTAGGTAGCGGGGGGTGGGCGATTGTTGTGTCTGTAATAGTAGCGCCTGTGCTGGAGGAATTGATTTTCAGAGGGTTGATTCTGCGTTGGTTGTCGCGTCGGTGGAGACCGTTTTGGGCGGTATTGGTGTCTGCGTTGGCGTTCGGGTTAGTTCATTTGCCCAACCTGCCGCAAGTGGTGAACGCAACGGTAATGGGAGTTGTACTGGGATATATCTATGTGTTGTGCCGCTCCGTTTGGCCGGTGATCATCATCCACGCAGTGAACAACGCCTTGGCCTATCTGCTATTGCAGGTGTTGGGCGTGGGAGCGACAGACCTGCAAGAGATTGTAGCAAACAACACCATTTATTGGGTGATATATGGGGTGAATGCTGCGATTTTCGTTTTCTCGATGACATTAATAATAAAACGGGCAAAAATACGTTCCCTCGAAATATGAGAAAGGCTATATTTATATGCGTGCTACTGGTTCTGGCGATGGGATGTAAGCGTTTCCCCAACCCGTTCGAGGGCGAAAGGGTGCTGGCGAAGGCGGGAAAAGAAAATCTTCGCGTGATGGATTTGGAGGCGGTTTTTCCGGGAGGCATCACAGGCGCCGACAGCATTGCGTGGGTCGAAAGCTACGTGGATCGCTGGGTGCGCGACCAACTAAAACTCGAAGAAGCACAACGTCTTTTCGGCCGTGACGACGCCGATCAGGAATTAATCGAAGCCTACCGCAACAGCCTGATCACTCGCCGATTGGAGCAACATCTCATCGATCGTGCCACTGGTGATTCGCTCTATACCGAAGCTCAACTGCGCAACTATTACGACGAACACCGCAGCGATTTTGTGCTCGACCGAACCATTGTCAAAGGGCGCGTGGTTGCTCTGCCGACTGACTTCAGACAACGAACCCGTCTGCGCGAACTTTTTGCCAGCTATAGCGACGATGCCCATCAGGAGGTACACGCCTTAGTCAATAAAAATGGCTTTGTACTGCGCGAGTTCGATCAATGGACCGAATATCCGCAGATGCTGGCCGTGTTGCCCACAAGACGTAATGAATCGTATGATAACTTACTAACTCGCAGCGGAATACAGGAGATGGTAGATGGTGGTACAACTTACTATTTCGTGATTACCGAAGCTCGCACCGCCGGCCAAACAACTCCTTATGAGATGGTAAGTGAAATTGTGCGGGGAGCAGTTTCAAACCGCCGCAGAACTGAAATCCTCAAAGCCGCCGAAGACAGCATCTATCGCATAGCACTGCTCGAAAAGAAAGCCGTAATACATTTATGACTATGAAGAGATTGATCATATTTTTCACACTATTGGCAGCCACTCCGGCGCTTGCTCAACAGCAATATATCGCCGACAAAGTGGTTGCGGTCGTCGGCAACGAACCCATACTCTACTCCGACGTGGTGAGGCAATCCAAGGCGATGGCCGAACAGTATCGCGCCCAAAACTACACCTCGGAACGCGATCCGATGGCAGAAGCACTGGAGATGCTACTGGAGCAAAAGTTGCTCTACGTTCGCGCGCAGCTCGACTCGATAGGGCTGGAAAATTTAGCCGCCCGCATCGCCACAATGGCCGAACAGACCGTACAAGGCGAAGTGGATGCCGCCGGCTCGATCAGAGCGCTCGAACAGGAGCGGCACAAACCTCTATATGAGATCAAGGAGGACGTCCGCGCCGAAATCGAAGAGTACTATGGCGCCGACCAGATGAGGGCGCACCTCAGGGATCAGGTGAAAGTGACTCCCGGCGAAGTGGACAGGTTCTACCGCCGAATCGACCGCGACTCACTACCCATCGTCGCAGAACAATATGTCTATGCCCAGATAACAAAACTGCCCGAAAACACCGAGCTGGCTAAACAGCGTGCCAGAGACCGTCTTCTGGAACTCCGTCAAAGGGTGATCGACGGCGAGAGGTTCGACCGACTGGCTATGATGTATTCGGTGGATGGCGGCTCGGCAATGCGCGGCGGAGAAATGGATCCATCGCCCAAGGAGCAGTTCGTCGGGCCCTTTGCCGAGGCTCTGGTCAAATTACAGCCCGGTCAGGTTTCGGGAGTGGTCGAAACGGAATATGGATTTCACCTGATTCAACTCCTCGATAAGCCCGCGGACAACCTTTACCACCTGCGTCACATACTTGTGAAACCCTCCTATACTGTTGAAGAGCAAGCGAAAACGATCGACTTTTTGGATTCCCTTGCCGGAGTGGTTCGGGCCGGCGAAATGACTTTTGCTGCTGCAGCCCTGGCTCATTCCGACGACGCCAACTCGAAGCAAAACGGCGGTGTGGTAACAAATCAGCAGGCTCTGTTCCGCTATACGGGCAACAGCGACCCCAGCCAAACCCGCACACGTTTTGTGCGCGACGCTCTGGAAGCTGCCGACGCACAGCAATTAGTACGCCTTAAAGAGAGCGAGATCTCACGAGCATTCCTGGGGCGTGACTTCAATATGGACGAGATGGCCAAGATTCTGCAACTCGTGGAGATTGTGCCGGCCCACACCGCCGACCTCTCTCAAGACTGGCTCGACATAGAGCAGATGGCCCTGCGGCGCAAGCAGCAGACACATTACAAGGAATGGCTGGACCAGAAGATTGCCGAGATGTATATCCGGATCGATCCGATGTTCAGGCCCCAAGATTTCCAAAACAAAAACTGGTTCAAATAGCCGGAACGCTGGCGGCAGTGGCAACGGCCACTGCGATTAGATTGTTATGATAAAATGTCGTTGAGGGGTTATCTATTATTGACTTTTGGTCTCGTCTTTGGCGGGACACTGCTTGCGCAAGTGGTTCAGAATCGTGACTTCCAATCCCCCGGACAGCAATCGGGGGAAGCGCCTAAGCAGGTCGATGTCAAAGCCGAAAAATCGTACTTCGATGGCGACCTCAACCGCCGTCTGGGCATCGACGAGAGGGCAATGATCCTCGTGGGCGAAGTGGTCTTCCACCATAACGGAGCCATAATCTCGTGCGACAGCGCGGTGCGCTACTCCGATCGCCGGATCGACTGTTTCAACAACGTGATAATCAACAAAGATTCGACCTTCGTATATGGCGACCGGGCCGAATATAACGGCGACGAGAACCTCGCCAGAGTGTATTCGCCAATCATCAAGGTGATCGACGGAAGCGCCACACTTTACACTTATAACTTCAGTTTCAATACACTGGATAATATCGGTACTTGGTTCGGCGGTGGGGTCTTGTATCAGGACGACGCCACAATGGAGTCCGAAAAGGGTTACTTCTACAGCGACCTGCACGAATTGGTAGCTGTACGACAGGTGCAGATGAAAAACGACAGTCACGAGGTAATTTCCGATTCGGTGCGTTACAACACCGAGACCAAGGTGGCCAGCTTTTACACCCGAACGATTATCTGGACGCGAGAAGGCGAGATGATCCGTGCCCAGAGGGGACGTTACAACACCGCGGACAGCACTTATTTCTTCTACGACAGGGCCTATCTGCTTACCGAGTTTCGCGAAACGTGGGCCGACAGCATAGATTTCAACGCCAGAAGCGAGGATGCACTACTGCAAGGCAATGTTCAAATAGATGATAACGAGCACGACAGTTCGGCTTTCGGCGATTGGGCGCAGTACTGGGGTGAGCGAGGAGAGACTCTGCTAACTCTCACGCCGTCGCTACTGAACTACAACGCCGATCAGGGCAATGCCGATACGATGTATATGCGCGCCGACACGATATTTATGTTTGTGCACTATCCGTCGGATGGCCGCAGGCGCGACTCTCTTGCCGCGACTTTCGATGAACCGACGCCTAAAGTTTCGGACTCGCTGGCCGGTTTGGTTGGCTCGCGCGACAGTCTGCCTGCGTTTACTGACAGTCTGCCTGCAACCAATGACACTCTTTCCACTTTCGACTCGTTGCCTGCTGTCGATAGCCTCTCTGTCCTACCAAAAATTGACTCAAAAGCAGAAAAAACGCGCCTGAAACAAGAGCGAAGAGCTGCAAAAATTGCCGCACGCGACGCAAAGCGGGCAGCGAGGGACGCTCGAAGAGCTGAAAAAGATGCTGCTCGCCGAGCACGAGCCGCCGCCGTTGCTGCCAAACGAGGCTGGGTGACCGAAACCATATATTCCGATTCGCTGGCCCACCGCGCAGACTCCTTGGCTATGCGCGACTCTCTGCGAATTTACGACTCTCTGCTAACTCACGGGCTGCTCGACTCTTTAGAAAAAATCACACCAGATAAGTCTGAAAGTAAGCCGGACACGACAATGAGAATATTCCGCGGCTGGTACAATGTGAAGATCTGGCGCACGGATATGCAGGGCGTGGCCGACTCTATGGTCGGATTCTCCGCCGACTCCACGATACATATGTACATCGACCCTGTGCTATGGAACGGTGACAGTCAAGTTGTTGCGGACTCTATAACTATGTTCACAGCTGGCGGAGAAGTCGAACGGGCCGAATTTTATGGCGACCCGATTATGGGCTCCGTGCTGGGCGAAGTCGCTGACCGTCAGTTTAATCAGGTGAAAGGCAAGTCGATGAGATCGTGGTTCCGCGACGGAAACCTCTATCGCCACGATACAGACGGCAACGCTCAAGCGCTATATTATGTATTGGAGGATAACGATCCTGAACCTGTTGCATTTATGGTGATGTCAGCAGCAAATATGAGTTTCTTCTTTGCGGCAGACTCACTCAGATATATAACCCCGCGTCAGACGGTCGAATGGACAGTCTATCCTATAGATCAAATTCCGCCTTCGCAATCGACTCGTCTACAGGGATTTGAATGGAAGGGAGAACGCCAGCCCGTGTTGAGCGACGTCTTCACGCGGCAGGTTCGACTAACAGAACGTGCCGAACACGAGGCGTTAGCCAGGCCGGATTTCCCGATCGCCGCACGAATTGACCGTCGGCGTGAATACCTCATAGCCAATAGAATGTGGGGCGACCGAACAGACCCTCTGCCTGCCCACGCGGTAGAATTCCGAAACCAAAGACAATGAAACTAAAATTTTTTACAGCAGCCTTAGCTTCAATAGCAGTTCTTGGTGTGGGTATCATTGCTGCGGAGGTGGCACCGCCACCACAAACTCGCACGGCATTTATCGGCACATTTACCAACGATCCCGGCGCAGGCATCTATTCGTGCCTCTACAATCCCGCCACGGGCGAACTTTCTGATATTCGGCTTGAATTGGAAGCAGTGCAATCTTCGTTTCTGACCCTCTCGGCCAATAGGAAGATTCTCTACACTTTCCGCACAAACGAGGACGGACTCACCAGCTTCCTTAGCTTCCGCATCGGAAAAGATAAGCGAACCTTGATTCCTATTGACAGCATCGCAATGGGCACCAAAGATCCTTGTCATATAAAGTTACTCGACGGTGGACGAATTCTCGCTGCCGCGTGTTATGGCGACGGTAAGGTGGCTTGGTGCAACGTCGATCGACGCGGGAAATTTATCGGCGGTGTGAAATTAATCGACCACGGTAAGGGCTCGCGTGCGCATCAGGTAAATAGCCACGGACGCTATGTTTACGTTCCTGACCTTGGGCTCGACCGTGTCGTGGTTTACCGAATAGAGAACTCCGGGCTCGTTTATGACTCCCATATTCCGGTTCCCGCGGGCTCAGGCCCACGCCACTGTACGTTCGCTCCCGCGGGTGAGAGGATGGCTCTGGTGTGCGAAGTGAGCAGCACTGCAATGATCTTCGGCCCGGACGAAAGAGGCATTTTTTCCCGCCAGTTGCAAACGATTTCGACACTTCCTCCCGTGAATAACCCCGCCGAAAGAGATTACCGCCACGCCGCCGCTGACATTCATTATTTGCCCGACGGCAGCCTTCTGTGGGCCTCGGAGCGTGGATTTCCCTCTCTGGTTTGTTACAACGTTGATCCGATTACGGGCCTCGTTTCGCTTGCAGGTAGCATTACTGAAGGGATCGATTGGCCACGAGGCTTCGATGTGGACGGTAAATGGTTGCTCGTATGCAATCAGGAGGGCAATAACGTTGCCACCTACCACGCAGGCGCTCCTGCTTCCGATAAAAAAACGGCGCCCGTTTCCACAGTCGCCGCCTTTAAACCTTCCTGCGTGGTAGTGCTTACCAGATAATTACACGTTCTTCAGGAGCAAGATACATCGCGCCCGAAGTGATATCAAACGCGGTAAAAAACGTGTCGATATTGCGCAAAGCGCCATCCACTCTCCATTTACCGAGTGAGTGTTCATCTATCTTGGTGAGACGTGCCTCTTCTTCGGGACGAATATTTTGTGCCCACAAGCCCGCATAAGCAAGGTAGAAACGCTGATCGGCCGTGAATCCATCAATGGGAGGAAGCACCTCGCCGCCATTCTCTGTGGCCGTTGCCGCCTTCATAGCAGTATAAGCAACACGCAGACCTCCCTGATCGGCAATATTTTCGCCGAGAGTAAAGCGACCATTGGCTTTCAGACCCGGCTGAACTTCGATCGCATCGAACTGAGCCACAAGCACATCGGCCAGAGCATTGAATTTAGCCGCATCCTCCTCTGTCCACCAATCCGCCAGATTACCATCCTTATCGAACTGGCGACCCTGATCGTCAAAACCGTGGGTCATCTCGTGCCCGATCACCACTCCGATCGCGCCGTAATTTACCGCATCATCGGCATCGGCATTAAAGAACGGAGGTTGCAGAATCGCCGCCGGAAAGCAAATTTCGTTACTCGATGGGTTGTAATATGCGTTCACGGTCTGAGGACTCATATGCCATTTCTCCTTATCTACCGGCTTGCCAACTTCGGCCATCTGATCGTCACTGTGCCAAGCATTTGCGCGCTTGATATTTTCCCAGTAACTCAGCGCCGGATCGATCGTTAGGGTCGTATAATCCTTCCATTTGTCGGGGTAACCGATCTTAACGTGGAACGTAGCCAGCTTTTCAAGCGCTTTTTCTTTCGTGCCGTCCGACATCCATTCAAGCGCCTTAATATGCTCGCCCAGAGCCGTTTGCAGGTCGCCCACAAGTTTCAACATCCGATCCTTGCTTGCCGGCGGGAAGTACTTCGCAACGTACATTTCGCCGACGGCTTCCGAAAGCTTGCTGTTAGGCACACTCAAAGCGCGTTTCCAGCGCTGACGGGGCTGCTCTTGACCTGACATCGTGCGGCCATAGAACTCGAAACTGGCCATCTGCGTATCGTCGTCCAACACACTTGCCGCACTATTCAACACATTGAAAGCAAAATAATAACCCAACTTTTCGCGGTCGCCACCGATGATGTCGTTCGCAACTTTCATCACTTTGGGATGCGAGACGCAAATTTCGGTTATGCCACTAATTCCCAGTACCTTGAGATATGCGTCCCAATCCACTGCGGGGTAATCCGCGCGAACCGACTCCAGAGATACCTTATTATAAGAGTTGTAAGGATTGCGCAACTCGATGTTCGAGAGCGACGCCTGAGCAATTGCTGTTTCGATCTCCATCACAGTTGCCACAGCCGACTGCGGATCTCCGTAATCGGCTGAGGAAAACAGGATTGCGATATACTTTTTGTATGCCTCACGGATAGCTTCGTTCTCCGCGTCGAGATAATAGTCGCGGTTACCCATCCCCAACCCCGATTGATAAAGATAGGCGATATTGGTATCGGAGTCCATCATATCTGCGTCTATGAACGGCTCAAAGAACGGATTGCCGATCGAGCGATGCATAGAGGCGAGCAGTTGGCTGATCTCGGTGCGCGACGTCGCTTTATTTATGGCATCCAAATCGCCCTGTACAGGCAGCAACTTTTCACTGTTCAGGCGCACCGAATCCATTCCGAGACGATACAGGTCGCCGATTTTTTGCTTGACGCTACCAGCCATTGCGTGCGTTTTTTCCATCTCCGCAAACAGGTCGCGGATACGAATTTCATTGTTTTCACGCAATACATCGAACGAGCCATAACGCGAAAATTCGGGTTTTAGTGGGTGGGCTTTCTGCCAGCCGCCGGTGGCATATTCGTAAAAATCCTGACTCGGCGCCACCGCTGTATCGAGATTCGCAAGGTCGATGCCCGGTACTTTTTCGTTCTTTTTTCCGCCGACACAACTTGCCATAACTGCCACTAATCCAATTAAAAGTATTCTTCTCATCTCATTTTCTTATTGCGGCTACGCCGGGTAATTCTTTTCCTTCGATATATTCGAGCAGTGCGCCGCCACCGGTCGAATTGTAACTCACCTTGTCCGCAAGGCCGAATTTGTTGATCGCCGCCACGCTGTCACCACCGCCTATGAGCGAGAAAGCGCCCGCCTTGGTAGCATCCACAATCGCATCGGCAACAGCCCGCGTTCCCGCAGCAAACTTGTCGAACTCGAAAACACCGACCGGGCCGTTCCAAAGGATCGTCTTCTGGCCCTTTATCGCGTCGATGAACTTGCGCTTGCCTTGTTCGCCGATGTCCATACCTTCCCAGCCGGCGGGAATATCGAAAACATCGCACTCCTTAGTGTTCGCGTCGGGCGAGAAGCTGTCGCCGCACAGTGCGTCGGGCGAAAAGTAGAGTTCGATGCCCTTTTCTTTAGCCTTCTTGAGGATATTGAGCGCCAATTCGTGCATATCTTTTTCGTCCTTAGAGTCGCCAACATTACCACCCTGAGCCGCCGCGAAGGTGTAGGTCATACCGCCTGCAAGAATCAAGCTATCAACCTTCTCCATCAATTTTTCGATAATCACGATCTTGGTCGAAACCTTCGCACCGCCAAGAATCGCCATAAACGGACGCTGAGGATTTCCCATCACATCGTCGATCGCGCGGAGTTCATTCTCCATCACATAGCCGAACATCTTGTCGTCAGGGAAGTGATCGGCAATCAGAGCCGTAGATGCGTGAGCGCGGTGTGCGGTGCCGAAAGCATCGTTAATATAAACATCGGCATAGCTCGCCAAGCGCTTTGTAAATTCCTTTTGCGAAGCCTTGACCTCTTTTTTCGCCGCAGCTTTCTGCTCGTCGCTCGCATCTTCGGCCAGCCCGCGCGGTTTGCCCTCTTCCTCGGCATAGAAACGCAGGTTTTCGAGCATCATAACCTGACCGGGTTTCAGCGCCGCAGCCATCTGTGCTGCCTTCTCGCCCCACGAATCACCGGCAAATTCCACCTTTGTACCAAGCAGTTTTTCTACCGTCGGAACGATATGTGAGAGCGAATATTTTTCCTCGTTATTCTTCTTTGGGCGCCCCAGATGCGACATCAGGATCACCGAACCACCGCCTGCCAACACTTTTTTGATGGTCGGGATGGCCGCACGGATACGTGTATCGTCCGTGACGTTAAAATTTTCGTCCAACGGAACGTTGAAATCAACGCGAATGATTGCGCGTTTACCCTTAAAGTCGTAAGTGTCAATGGATTTCATATCAAAATGTTTGAGTTTGGTTTGCAAGTTACAAAAATATTAACTAACTTTGTTCTATTATGTACACAAAATTGCAACAACACCTGCAGGCCGAGCTTCAAAGCATTCGGGAAGCGGGTTTGTGGAAGGAAGAGCGGATTATCGAAAGTCCGCAAGCGTCTGAAATTGAGGTCAATGGTCGGCGAGTACTCAATTTTTGCGCCAATAACTACCTTGGCCTGTCCGACCATCCCGGATTGATTGAGGCTGCGCGGCGGGCGATGGATTCCAGAGGCTATGGGATGTCGTCGGTTCGCTTTATTTGTGGCACGCAGGATATTCACAAGCAACTGGAACGCGCTGTAAGTGGATACTTTGGCACCGAGGACACGATCCTTTATGCCGCCTGTTTCGACGCCAACGGCGGGGTTTTCGAACCACTGCTTGGCGAGCAGGATGCGATCATCTCCGATGCACTGAATCACGCCTCTATCATCGATGGAGTAAGACTCTGTAAAGCAGCGCGTTACCGCTATGCCAACGCCGATATGGCCGACCTTGAGGCACAGCTGCAAGCAGCTTCGGAAGCGCGTTTCCGGTTGATCGTCACGGACGGGGTTTTCTCGATGGATGGCAATGTTGCGCCGCTCGACCGAATAGTCTCGCTTGCAGAGCGTTACGATGCCCTTGTGATGGTGGACGAGTGCCATTCTGCAGGGGTTGTCGGGGCAACTGGAAGAGGAGTCACGGAGCTGTATGATCTTCGTGGTCAAATAGATATAATCACCGGCACACTTGGTAAGGCGTTCGGCGGTGCGATCGGCGGTTTTACCACGGGTCGGCGTGAAATCATTGACTTGCTACGCCAGCGTTCACGACCATACTTGTTCTCTAATTCGCTGCCGCCGGCTGTGGTAGGCGCTGGCATTGAGTGCTTTAAGATGCTTGCCGAATCGGATGAACTGCACTCGCGACTTGCGTCTAACGTCGAATATTTTCGCTCGGCGATGATTGCCGCCGGATTCGATATAAAACCTACACAATCAGCTATTTGCGCCATAATGCTATACGACGCACCTCTATCACAGCGTTTCGCCGCGCGATTGCTGGACGAAGGGATCTACGTCACCGGATTTTACTACCCCGTCGTGCCAGCCGGCCAAGCAAGGATTCGCGTGCAAGTGTCTGCCGGCCACACGGTTGAACAACTCGATCGCTGCATAACTGCATTCGTAAAAGTAAAAAAAGAACTACTATGATCAAACTCGAAATGGACAACACAGACCAAACCATTTTGCGGCTGTTGATGAAAAATGCACGTATGCCGTATCTCGAAATCGCACGCGAATGCGGTATTTCCGGTGCAGCGATCCATCAGAGAGTCAAGAAGTTATCCGATGTCGGTGTGATCCAGGGTACGCGCCTAATTGTCGATCCCAAGGCGTTGGGATTCGACGTATGTGCATTAATCGGCATCCAACTCCGCGAAGTAGCGCTACACGGCACCGCTGTAGAGGCGCTTAGAGGGGTTCCGGAGGTGGTCGAATGTGTGTTTTTGACGGGCCGATGGAACCTGCTAATAAAGGTGTATTGTCGTGATAATGAACATCTTATGCACACTATTTTCGAGCGCATACTTCCAGTCCAGGGCATCACGACCACCGAAACTTTCATTTCTCTTAGCGAGGCTTTTTCAAGACAGGTTTCGGTTGCATTATGACACTGATTACCAAAGAGTTCTCTTTTGAGATGGCACACGCTCTGGAGGGTCACGACGGGGCTTGTCGGCGCATACACGGCCATTCGTATC
The DNA here is from genome assembly GCA_002293535.1 of Alistipes sp. UBA934. Classification (GTDB taxonomy): domain Bacteria; phylum Bacteroidota; class Bacteroidia; order Bacteroidales; family Rikenellaceae; genus UBA940. Next base: position 433,066 of record DBDK01000008.1, read on the forward strand.
GCCTGTGGATCGGGGTCAATGGCGAGCCGTGTGGCGACGATGAGTCGCCCAAACAGGGTATGGTGATGGATTTCAATGAATTGAAACGCATTGTCAATGAGGAGATTATATCGCGTTTCGACCACGCTTTTGTCATCCGCCGTACCACCGAAAACTCCGCATTGATCGAGGCACTTTCCACTCATTTCGAAGGAGTGCAAGTGGTTGATTGGCAGCCCACAAGCGAAAATCTTGTGGCCCATTTTGCCACCCTTTTGGGCCCTCGCTTGCCTTCCGGTGTCCGTCTCCATTCTTTACGCCTCTCAGAAACCGCCACGTCATATGCAGAGGCTATTTTTACTTGACGCTTATGCGCTGATTTTCAGGGCATATTACGCTTTTATCGGGCGTCCTATGCGTAATGCTGCAGGGCTGAACACGTCGGCGATTTTCGGTTTCACAAAATTCCTGCGTGATATAATAGTCCGCGAACATCCTCGCTATCTGGGAGTTGCATTCGACCCTCGCGGTGGCAACTTTCGCCACGAACTTTACCCCCTCTATAAGGCCAATCGCAGCGCTACGCCGGAGGACATAATTGCCTCTGTTCCATATATTAAGCGCATTCTCGAAGCAATGTGCATTCCAATTTTGGAGGTAGCCGGCTGGGAGGCTGATGACGTTATTGGCACCCTCTCCGTAAAGGCTGCAGGCGCTGATTTTCAGACATTTATGGTCACACCAGACAAGGATTACGGCCAATTGGTCGCCGACCATACTTATATATATAAACAACGTAAAGGTGGAGAAGGAGTAGAAATCATTGATCGTGAGGCGATCAAGGCCCAGTATGGAGTCGATGATCCGCAACTTGTGATCGACATTTTGGCGCTGTGGGGAGATGCTTCCGACAATGTTCCGGGCGTTCCGGGCATTGGCGAAAAAGGAGCCATAAAGCTTGTAAATCAGTATGGTACGGTCGAAAATATTCTTGCGGTTGCGGATGATGCAATCGGCGGTCGCATCGGCGAAAATTTACTCGCTTCGCGTGACCAACTTCTTCTGAGTAAACGGCTTGTGACCATAGATACCGATGCGCCTATTGATTTTACCCCCGAAGCACTCGAAATGTGCGATCCCGATTGCGACGCCTTACGTGATATCTATAAAGAGCTTGATTTCAATGCTTTTTTACGCGAAATGCAAACCAACAGTAGTTCGCCCTTTGCATCGGCCATCTTGTGTAAAGGTCGGAACGCCGATGGTGATTTCAATTCGCACAAACAGCCCGAAATCGTGTCGCCGCGGAAACCGGCATTCCAACCACCGGCTACGCTGCCGCCTGCCCCTCCGATTCAGGCCTCGCTATTCGATTCGCTACCTCCCCCTGCTCCAGTTAATAACTTGCATACGAATAGCGAATTGCGCGACGCAATAGAGGAATTAAGTAACGCAAATGAAGTCGCCTATAGCATCGAAACTTCCAAACGCGACTACTTCACCGGGCAAATAACCTCGGTTTCATTTGCGACCGATTCAACAAAGATTTACCGTTTTGAGAGCGAAGCGCTCTCGGACGGTGGAGCATTGGAGCTAATGAAGCCCCTTTTTGAAAATCCAGACATCATAAAGATCGGCCACGACATCAAGTCTTCAGCCCATTTTCTGCATAAAGCAGGAATCGAGTTACAGGGCACACGATATGATACTCTGATTATTAGCTACTTAATTGACCCTGAAGGAGCTCGCCAAACCCCACAAACCCCAAGCGAGATAATGGGCCTCTATGGTGCTCTGCGAGAAAGGATTACGGGCGATCTTGAAGATCTGTACCTTAACATCGAAGAGCCACTGATCGAGGTGCTGGGTGCAATGGAAGAAGAGGGAGTTCGCATTGATACTCAAATACTTGCCGACTATGGGTTCGAGCTAACTCAAAAACTTGCGGGACTTGAAGAGCAGATTCGTGAGATGACCGGCGAGCCGGCTCTTAATGTTAATTCGCCTTCGCAATTCGGCGAGGTGCTCTTCAACAAAATGCAACTTGTAGAGAAGCCTAAAATGACTAAGACTCAAAAGTTTAGCACCGGAGAAGAGCAGCTTACTGCCATTGCGCACAAGCATCCGGTAGTGGGTCTCGTTCTCGAATACCGAGGGTTGAAAAAGCTACTTTCGACTTATGTCGAAGCATTGCCGGCGCTTGTAAATCCAAATACTGGACGGATACATACTTCTTATAATCAAGCTGTTACCGCAACAGGGCGACTCTCTTCCACCAATCCTAATTTGCAGAACATCCCCATCCGCGAGGAGCAAGGGCGTAAGATTCGCCGTGCGTTCATTCCCTCGGACAATGACCATCTGTTACTATCGGCAGATTATTCGCAAGTTGAGCTGCGATTGATGGCGCATCTGAGTGGTGATAAGGCACTTATCGGTGCTTTTTTGGCAGGTGAAGATATTCACCGCGCCACCGCTGCAAGGATTTTCAACGTACCGCTTGACGATGTTACCCCTGAAATGCGCCGCCGCGCCAAGACTGCAAACTTTGGGATAATCTACGGAATTTCGGCATTCGGTCTCTCGCAACGGCTTGGTATTCCGCGCTTTGAAGCACGCGAAATCATCGAAGGCTATTTTCGCTCTTACCCCGGCGTGAAAGAGTATATGGATTGGGTGATCGCCGAAACACGCACAAAAGGCTACGTATCAACGATTTTCGGACGGCGGCGCTATCTTCCCGACATCAATTCGCGAAACGCCATCGCGCGAGCATTCGCCGAGCGAAACGCGGTCAATGCTCCGATTCAGGGCAGTGCCGCCGACATTATGAAGCTGGCGATGATCCGAATTTTCAACGGACTCAAGGCGAAGGGTTTACGATCAAAAATGATTTTGCAAGTACACGACGAAGTGGTTATCAACGTATTACGCGAAGAACAGGAGGAGGTCGCACAGCTTGTTGTGGAAGCGATGGGACACGCTGCCGACCTGATTGTCGAGCTTGTAGCCGACTACGGAATCGGAGAAAACTGGCTCGACGCGCATTAGCCTGCAACAGTCGGGGCAATTTATTTTCAATTATCGATTATTTTTTTTAACTTTGCAGCAAGGCATAAATTATAGAAAAATGGATGACCCGTCCGGTGATAAGTGTTGCAGCGGTCTCGTACCTGAATACCATACCTTTTCTGTATGGTATCCGCCACTCGGATGAACTGAGTGCCAGACTGTTATTGTCTCCACCCAGCGGTTGCACCGAAGCATTTAACTCCCATCAGGCCGATATCGCGCTCATTCCCGTGGGTGGCCTCGAAAAAATCACAGACAAAGATTTTGACATCGTAACTTCTTGGTGTATAGGCGCCCAGGGGTCAGTACGGACGGTCGTGATGATGAGCGATTCCCCTCTCAAACAAATTAAACGAGTGTGGCTCGACCCTCATTCGATGACTTCGGTGAGATTGGCGCGTATACTGGCTGCGCAATTCTGGAAAATCACGCCTCAATGGACTGACATACAGGACTATGCCGAACTCGATAAGCCGGCCGAGGGCGATGCTTTTGTTCTTATCGGAGACAAGGTTTTCGAACAGGAAGGCCGATTCACCCATACTTGGGACTTAGCCGAAGAGTGGGAAAAGCACACTGAACTGCCATTTGTTTTTGCTGTGTGGGCAGCGCGAAAAAATGTTCCGGAAGAAATTATCGATGCACTCGAAGGCGCTTTGACTCAAGGAGTCGAACGAATTTATGAGGCGATTTTGGAGAGCGATTTTGCAGACCGCCCCTATGCCTACGAATATTTGACACGAAATATCGACTATTTTCTGGATGAGAAGAAGCGAAAGGCTCTCGATAAATTTTTAAGATGATTACGATCTATCTGAAACAACACGGAAAGGTGATCCGCAACGCCGAGCTCGAACTGTTAGAAGAGCTTGGCTATGACGATGTTTTGTGGATCGACCTGCAGACGCCGACGATGAAGGAGAAGAAGGCGGTGGAGGATTATCTTGATATCGACTTACTGTCGCGTCAGCAGGTGGAGGAGATAGAAAGTTCGTCGAAATACGCTGAGGCCGAAAACAGTATCATAGCCAATTCCAACTTTTTCACTCCCCACGACGATGGATTTGTGCTCGAACCCGTGTCATTCATAATCTCGGAGGGGCTGCTGGTGACCACACGTGACGGCGATTCACGCACGTTCAATGAAATGGCTAAACGCCTGCAGGTCAATCCTAAAGCTTATACGACCGGATACCACCTCTTTGTGTCGATCTTGGAAATTCGCATTGACCTCGACGCCGATATAGTGGAGGCTGAGGCTCGAAGAATCTCTGGTCTGAGTACCCAAATGGGTGACGAAGTACGTAGTAATGAGCAGTTAATCAAGCATATAAACGCTGGGCAGGAAAATATGATGACTATCCGCGAGGGAATCTTCGATCGGCAGAGGGTACTGTCTGGAATCTTGCGTAGCGAACACTTCCCGAACGACGTTTATCCGCGCCTGCAACTTATGATGAGGGACGTGAGCTCGCTGATCTCGCATACCGATTTCAGCTTTGAACGACTTGACTATCTGAAAGATACTGTAATGGGTCTTATCAACATCGAACAGAACAAAATCACGAAGATCTTCACCGTCGCATCGGTATTTTTTATGCCGGCCACACTTATCGCCAGTGTCTACGGGATGAACGTTGCACTGCCGTGGCAACATCTGAGCGCAGACGGTACGAGTGGCGGCTTGATGTCTTTTTGGATCACCATCATCGCAATGGTCGTTGCCTCCGGCGCCACTATCGGATTCTTCCGTTACAAAAAATGGCTGTAAATATGAAAGTTCTAAAGTTTTTTGCGACTCTTTTGCTTGTCGTAGCAAGCGTTTCGTGCGCAACTATCGTGACTCGAAGTATCTATCCTGTCGATTTCAATTCTAATCCACAGGGTGCTCGCCTGACGATCGAAAATAGAGACGGGCGTATCGTGTTTTCCGGCCACACACCAACCACTGTCCATCTGGATGCCTCCGCTGGATATATGCGTCCGGAGCTCTACAAAGTAACGTATCAACAGCCTGATAGCGAACCCATAATCACGCATATCGAAGCCGTGCTGGATGGCTGGTTTTTCGGGAATTTACTGTTCGGTGGCTTGATCGGAATGTTAATAGTCGATCCGTTCTCTGGAGCTATGTATAAAATTCCACCCTATACTAATATCATTAACGTGACGAACGAAGAGTCCACCTTCTACTCTTCGCCGAGTCCTCTTGCTCCAGATTGGCTACCGCTCGGAGAATAATCACAACGCCGAATCAGTCCTCCTTGTCCTCTTTGTTGGTGAGCAGATAAATGATTGGCAGTATGCCAATTGTGTTGAAGACAGCAATACACACAAACCATATAAGCTGTCCTTTTCGTGCCGAGCGCCACAACGCAAATGCTTTCCACACCAACTCCCAGGCGATCAAAAAAGAGATTAGCCACACCATCCAAATCTGACCTGCAGCGATACAATTTCCCATAATTCAAAAAGTTAGTCGGTTCAAATGTAGTGATTTTTTTAATAATAAAAAAGGTCACTCATTTCTGAGTGACCTTAAGGAGGCGGCGACCTACT
>DBDK01000001.1 GCA_002293535.1 Alistipes sp. UBA934
TTCAGAGTATCCAAAAATCCTGTGGTGTTCAAAGCTGTAGAAGGTGAAACAACCACCATCAACATTCGCACTAACATTGCAAACTTCGGGTTCCATTTGGATTCGGAGTCGAGTGCTCGCATCAACCAGGGCTCTTCGGGCACTATTAATACGACCGACTTCAGCTACACTCTCACTCGCGTCAGGGATGGTGAGTATACTCTTGTGATCGAGACCCTCAACGACAATTTTGGTGGCGTGGGCGGTAGTGCCAGGTCCAACGCCTGGACAATCAAGGCCGGAGGTCTGCTGGAATTCCCCTTTCAGGTCACTCAATCCTGGAGCGCAACTGACCCTACCGAGTATCAGATAACTGTAAGTGCATCTACCCACCTCGATCCGAATACAAACACGGGCGGTTCTGTGGTGGCAGACAAAGAATTGGCCGCAGCAGGTACAACTGTCAGTGTACAGGCTATACCTTCCGTGGATTATTTGTTCGGTGGCTGGGGTGTTGTGACGGGTGGTTCGGGCGATCCGGTGACACTCCCCGGCCTGAGTGCCGTTGCCAATCCTGCCACATTCACAATGCCCGCAAACGCAGTAGAGCTTCGCGCGATATTCTATCCTAAAGAGGTGACCATCAATGGCACGACCTGGGCCGGATCGAACCTGGCTGCAAACGGCGTGTTCGCTGAAAAGGCATCGGATTACGGCGCTCTATTCCAGTGGGGTTACAACGACGCCTTGCAATATGTTGCCGGCACAGCAGCTCCCTGGCACACTACTGCTGCAGCCAATGGTGCTTGGGGTGCAAACGGTGTGAAGACCACAAACGACCCTTGCCCCGTGGGCTGGAGAGTCCCGACCAAGGCTGAGATCGACGATCTGGTCAATGCGACACACTCTACTATTACATACAGAACCGGTGGAAATAACAACGTCGGTACCGGAGCTACGATTACGGCAAGAACCGGAACGGACAGTGGAAAGAAACTCATTCTCCCTAATTCAGGCCACCGTGACAGTAGTGGTGCGACCCTTCAGCAAGGCATATATGGATATTTTTGGTCGAGTACTCCGAATGGAGGTGCCGCTTGGCGCCTGGCGTTCACTACGAGTGCCAGTACAGGCAATATCGACGGGGGTCTCGATAAGAGATACGCTTTCGCTGTTCGCTGCGTGAAGGACACCTCGTCGGGTATGTCCGGCGTAAAGATCGGCGATTTCACTTGGGCGACTCGCAATGTGGATCTTCCGGGAACATTCGCCGCTGCACCTGAAAGCTATGGCCGTCTGTATCAGTTCGGCTCTCCTGCTATGCCTGAAGCGAGTAAACTTGTCGCTTGGCCCGGTATGAGCAACACTGCCAATGTCAGTGCAAGCAATCCTGGTATCAATGCTTCCGGCGGTGTGGTGAACTCGTTTAACAATGCCTCGGCCTGGAATCCCTATGACAATTGGATAGCGGCTAACGACCCTTGCCCTGTCGGATGGAAAATCCCCACTTGGGATCAGTGGCAGAATCTACTCAACAACAGTACGAATCCCACAACGTTGCAGACTGTCAATGGAATCCAGGGTCGTACTTTCACTGGCACAGGTTCTTATGCCGGTACTACCTTGTTTCTGCCCATTACAGGGTATCGTGGCTATGCCTCCGGGAGTCTTCAATATGAGGGTAGAGGTTACTACTGGAGTGCTACGCCGAGCCCTTATGGTGACAATGGGTACAGCCTGAATTTTTATAGTGCAAGTAGTGCGAATCGGCAACAGCTCGCCACCAATTACGCATCCGCTATCCGTTGCGTGAAACAGGATACTTACGCCGTTACCGTCAATGCCGGTACGGGTGGTTCGGCCATCTCGGATGCAGCGAGTGGCGCAGAGGCGGGTGCAACCGTAAAACTACAGGCTACGCCCTCGACTGGCTACACGTTTGCGGGTTGGGAAGTCTCTGCCGGCGGGCCTCTCACGGGTCTTGTGGTCACTGCCAATCCCGCTACGTTCACAATGCCCCCGAAGGCTGTGACCGTGAGGGCTACGTTCGCTGAAACGACCGATACGGGCGTAAAGATCGGGGCTTGGACTTGGGCGACGCGTAATGTTGATATCCCAGGTGCTTTTGCCGCATCGAGCCAAAGTTATGGCCGAATGTATCAGTTCGGATCTGCCGCTATGCCAGCCAACAGCAGACTTGTTGCGTGGCCCGGCCACGGTAATACTGCCAATGTCAGTGCAAGCAATCCTGGTATCAATGCAAGTGGTGGAGTTGTAAACACGTTCAATTTCCCCGGGGCCTGGAGCAACACCGGTGGTTGGGCTTCCGAGAACGATCCTTGTCCCGTTGGTTGGAAGGTTCCTTCTTGGGATCAATGGCAAAATCTACTTGATAATACTACTGATCCGACTACTCTTCAGACCGTAAATGGCGTCCAGGGCCGTACTTTCACCGGTACAGGTTCGTATGCAGGCCTCACACTCTTCTTGCCTGTTTCCGGCTATAGATATGGTGCTGCTTCCGGCGCGCTTACCGATGAAAACAGCGGTTACTATTGGAGTTCTACGTCTGGCAATCCGACGATGGGCTGCCACCTGCACTTTGGCAGTGGCCACATCGCAGAGAGGAATGATTCTTTCCGTACAGACTATGCAGAAGCTATCCGTTGCGTGAAAGACGAAGCCCCTACGACTTACGCAATAACTATTAACAGAACTGGTACCGGCATTGGTGTCGGAGAGTCTGAATCGAGCCATCAAACAGCATCGGCAGGCACTTCCGTCAGATTGCTGGCAAAACCGGGTGATGGGTATACGTTTAGTCGATGGTCTTATGTTTCGAAGCCATCCCCGGACTTCAATGAAACGGCCAACCCCACCACGTTCACGATGCCGGCAAACTCCGTGATTGTTACACCGATATTTATACGCACTTCACCTCCCGCTTCGATTCAGGTCAATCAGACCGTTTGGGCAAGCACGAATATCTCTTCGACAGGAATATTCTCGGATGACGTCTATTCGGGTGGTACATTCAACTGGAACGATGCAAATACGGCTTGTCCTGCGGGTTGGAGGCTTCCAGGTATCGGTGAGCTATCGGAATTGCAAACTACCAATGGATATGTCACAGGTACCAATGGCCAACTGACAGTAGTCGGGGGTCCCGATCACGGTAAAAGTTTGAGATTGACAAACGGGAACTATTGGAGTTCTACGTTTATTAGTGGTCCTAATCAGGCGTTCTATTATAACACGAGTGGTAGCGGCTCTTCGGGCTCGCTTGCCTCTATCAGTAATACCTATATGGTGCGTTGCGCTAAGGACTACGGAGTGGTCCGTTTGCCCTCTGTTACAGTTGAGGCTGACACAGGGGGTACGGCTTCGGCAAACTTCAAAGTCCATACGTTGGGTTCCACGATTCAATTAACTGCCACGCCGAATTCAGGTTATATATTCGATAAATGGGTGATTGTGAGTGGCGGCCGACAAATCAACTATCAGGGGTCTGTAATAACAGTCCTTTCGGGTGATTTTAACAAATCCGCTAATCCTACAGTATTCACTCTTGAGAACGACGTGACTGTTCGCGCGACGTTTGTCAGTGGTGTTTCAAATCCCGTTGGCGAAGTTCTGGTCAATAACACGATTTGGGCAGCGACCAACCTCATCTCTGCAGGAACTTTTGCTTCAAGTTTGACCGACTATGGTAAGGTATTCCAATATGGTGAGACAACCGCTTTAACGCCCAATACCGATTACGCGACAATAGGTTCTCCTAATGGTAGGATGACAGCAGGTTGGAATGCCAGTGCTACAGGTAGTGGATGGTCTGCAGGCGATGGCGGAACGGGTTCGACGGACATTTGTCCTAAAGGCTGGCGTCTTCCTACTTCTGCTGAGGTGTACCAACTTATAGGTAGTACATACGCCACTGTCACTACACCTGCTCCCTCGCAGACAAACGTTTCAGGAAATGTTGTCATAACAGTAAACAACGGTTCACACGCCGGTAGAACCCTAACATTCGTCACAGCTGGTGCTTCACACGTTAATAGCAATGGTTATAGTAGTGGTGGCGGTATGGGTATAGTAGAATATGCGAGTTATTGTTGGACGAGTTCGCCAGCAAGCCAATATATTGATATACTACATTTCGGAATAGGAAGTACTACTGGCAGTATTATATCCGGCAATCGACTCGCAGCATACCCCGTTCGCTGCGTCCGTTCGGCTGACTAATGCCCGCAAACTCTTTATATGAAAAATAAAATCCTCTCAGAGATCCGTCAGGCGCTTAAAAACGGTGCCGACGAGAAGGTACGTGAATCTTCGGTCAAGTTCTTCAAGGAAGACATTTTGGTCTATGGCTTGAAATCGGCAGCGGTCGGGAAGATCGCCAAAACATTCTGGAAGTCAGTGAAGACTTTGCCTAAGCAGGAGATTTTCGAGTTGTGCGAAGAGCTTTGGCGATCGAATTATCAGGAAGAAGCCGGTATCGCCTGCGCCTTCTCGGAACCTCTTCACAAACAATACGACCGGACAGACTTCACAACTTTCGAGCATTGGGTTAAAGACTATGTGAACAATTGGGCCAAGTGCGACACACTGTGTAACCACACCGTCGGAGAGTTCCTGATGATGTATCCGGATTACATTGCCGAATTGAAAAAGTGGGCAAAGTCAGACAATCGCTGGGTGAGGCGCGCCGCCGCTGTTACATTGATCATTCCGGCGCGGAAAGGGTTGTTCCTGAGTGACATTCTGGAGATCGCCGATATGCTGCTTCTCGACAAGGATGATATGGTGCAGAAAGGCTACGGTTGGATGCTAAAAGCGGCCAGTATGAGTGAATCTTTCGTGAAAGGCAGTCCCGAAACCAAAAAGGAGCATCTGGAAGCGGTGTTCAACTTCGTTATGAAGCACAAAGCCACTATGCCCCGCACCGCCCTCCGTTATGCCATTGAAAAGATGCCACAAGAACTAAAAGCGGAGGCAATCAGCCGAAAACCTTCCGGGAGATATTGTAGCGCGACGGTTTGAGCCACAGTAGATTGAAATCTGATATCAATTAGTGTAAGAGGCTGCGATTTGCAACTTTATAACGACGCAAAGTGTTTACATTGAGTGCATTATCGTTGTTTGGGTGGAACTTGGACAGTTGGGAGCAAAAGCCCCACCTGTTTTACTTTTCCAAGTGCTCGAAATGGCCCAAAATCGCACTCCAATTCAAAAGAAAAATCCCTGAATTTCAATGAAATTCAGGGATTTGCTCGCGAAAATGCTTTTGGATCGGAGCCTCACATTTCCGCCCCTGTGGTACCACTCGGAATCGAACCAAGGACACAAGGATTTTCAGTCCTTTGCTCTACCAACTGAGCTATGGTACCCTTTGTAAAGTGGGTGCAAAGATAATGATAAATTTTTACCCCGCAACAAGAAAGCAACAAAAAAGTTTGCGTTTACAATCAACTTGCACTATCTTTGCAGCCGTGAAAATCGCGGTCGCACAACTAAATTACACTATCGGGGATTTCGAGGGCAATAAGCTGAAGATCATCGACAGCATTGCCGACGCAAAAGCACAGGGTGCCGACCTGATAATCTTCGCCCAAAACGCCATCAGCGGAACACCTGGCTACGATTTGGTAAGAAAATATACCTACCTGGAACGTTGCGAAGAAGCCCTGATCGAGATCGCCTCTCACTGCGACGACATCTCGGTTCTCGTTGGACTGCCGGTTCAGGGCGAAAATGGTACTCTTAGTGCCGTTGCGCACATTCACAACCGCCATATAGAGCGCTTTTTCAGTAAAAAACATATTTCCTCACGCGAGGAGAAGCCCTATTTCGTTCCCGGCAGCGGCATCAAGTATGTTCGCATTGCCGGCGAAAAGGTTGCTGTAGTTATCGGCGAGGACATTTCACGCGAGAGCGAATTTTCGCCCAATACGGACATTATTCTCGGTTTTTCGGCCCATCCCTATTCGAGAAGCGTGATCGAGAGGCGTTATGAGTTCTATCGCCGGCTGGCTTTCGAGGTCGGCAGACCCGTTGTTTTCGTCAATCAGGTCGGTGGTCAGACGGACGTTTTGTTCGACGGTTCGTCGGCGGCATTCAATGGTCGAGGCGAGGCAACGGCACTGCTAAAGAATTTCGAGGAGGATTTGCAGATCGTAGACACTCGTGCCGATGCTCCGAGCACGGCCGTGCCGACTCAAAACCGCACGGCAAATGTTTTTTCGGCTATGAAGATGGGCCTTGCCGATTACTTCCGCAAGAACGGCTTCACGAAAGCCTGCCTGGGTATGTCAGGCGGGATAGATTCGGCCGTGGTTGCGGCTGTAGCTTGTGCGGCGCTGGGTAAAGAGAACGTCCGATTGTTGATGATGCCATCGCAGTTTTCCACGGAACATTCGGTGGATGATGCGGTGGAGATGGCCGGCAGGTTGGGTGCAGAATATGACGTTGTGCCTATCACAGAGAGTTATAAAGCCATCACGGAGACTATGATGCCTGTCGTCGGGGGAACGCGTTTCGACGTCACGGAGGAGAATATCCAGTCGCGCATTCGGGCCGTGATGTTGATGGCACTGAGTAACAAATTCGGATATATCGTACTCAATTGCAGCAACAAAAGCGAGTCTGCAGTGGGTTACGGTACACTTTACGGTGACTCTATCGGGGCGATCAGCATCGCCGGCGATCTGTATAAAAGTGAGATCTACGACCTTGCGCGCTATATTAATAAGGTGTCGGGCGGCGTGATCCCCGAAAACATACTTCTAAAGGAGCCCTCCGCCGAGCTTAGTCCCGGCCAGTTGGACTCCGATCGCCTGCCGACGTATGAAACTCTGGACGCGATATTGTACCGTATGATCGAGCAGGGCGAGCATCGCGAAGAGATCATCAATGCCGGTTTCGACGCGGCCACTGTGCTTAAGGTGCATTCGATGCTGCTTCGTAACGAATACAAACGTCGTCAGGGTTGCCCTGTTTTCCGGCTTTCGACCGCACCGCTCGGTAAGGAATTCGTCCTGCCGCTAACCAATAAATATGGTGGTTATGGCCTCTAAATTGCTTGAACATAAGGGTGTTGTGTCGGCAGTCGGCGAAAAGCTGGTCGAGGTGGAATTCGTGACCGAGAGCGCGTGCGCCAACTGCAAGGCAAAAGGATTGTGCGGCGTGGACGAGGGAAACAAGCGCTTCGTCACGGTTTATGAGCCAATGGCGGAGTATTACTCTGTGGGTGAAGAAGTTATGATCGGAGTTTCGGAGCAGATGGGGATGAAAGCGGCGGTTTACGCTTATATCATCCCGTTTTTTATTCTTCTTGGAGCACTGCTACTGACCTTGAAACTCGGTTGGAGCGAGGTAACTGCCGGACTCTCATCGCTGGGCTTTATGTGTCTGTATTACATTGTGTTGTGGTTTTTTCGCCACCGCCTCGAAAAAGATATTGTGTTCAAAATCAGAAAGATATGATGACTTTGGTATATACCGTCGCGGCACTTGTGGTGTTGGGGGTTGTGTTGGCTGTCGTGCTTTACTTTGTAGCTCAGCGCTTTAGAGTCGTGGAAGACCCTCGCATCGATCAGGTGGAGTCGTTGCTTCCGGGGGCGAATTGCGGCGCTTGCGGTTATCCGGGTTGCCGTGGGATGGCCGAAGCTTTGGTTTCTGACGAGGACATTTCGGCGCTATATTGCCCAGTGGGCGGCACTGCGACTATGAAACCCATAGCCGAATTCCTTGGCAAGGCGGCTCCGGAACGCGAACCCGAAGTCGCTGTTGTACGTTGCGCGGGTAGTTGCGCTCTCAAGCCCGATGGAACGACCGTTCGCCCGCGACATAGCCATTATGACGGAGCTCCCTCTTGTGCCATTGAATCAGCGACTTACGCCGGCGACACGGGATGTTCGTTCGGTTGTTTGGGCAAGGGTGACTGCGTGGTCGTTTGCGCGTTCGATGCCATCCATATCAATCCGCAAACCGGTCTGCCTGAGGTCATCGATGAAAAATGTACCTCGTGCGGCAAGTGCGTAAAGGCGTGCCCCAAGATGATCATCGAACTGAGGCGTCGCGGCCCCAAGGGTCGGCGTGTGTTCGTCTCGTGCATCAATAAGGACAAAGGGGCGGTGACACGCAAGGCGTGCGAAGTCGGGTGTATCGGTTGCGGTAAGTGCGTAAAAGTGTGCGAGTTCGAAGCCATAACGCTCGAAAACAACCTCGCTTATATCGATCCCGTAAAGTGCCGATTGTGCCGCAAGTGCGTCGCCGAATGCCCGCAAAATTCAATAATTGAAGTTGGATTCCCTACCAAAAAACCGACCCAGAGTGTCTCTCAGGAAGGTTTGAGTTAAAAAACTTAACTTTTGGAGATCTGTAGAAGTTAAAAAATTTAATATGAAGACTTTTCCAAGGGGCGGCATCCATCCGCCGAGCAATAAACTTAGCGCGGGCGAGCCGATCAAGGTTTTGCCACTTCCTGCAAGTGCAGTTATCCCGTTGTCGCAACACCTCGGAGCTCCAGCGGTAGCCCAAGTTGCTAAGGGCGACAAAGTAGTTGTGGGTCAGCTGATTGCAAGCGCAGGCGGATTCGTTTCGGCCAACGTACACTCGCCTGTTTCGGGCACTGTGACTGCTGTCGAACCTGTCGCTAACGGCTCCGGCGTGAAGGTTATGTCGGTCGTGATCGCGGTAGAAGGCGACGAGTGGTTACCGACTATAGATCGCTCCCCTAACCTTGTGACCGATTGCAGATTAGAGCCTTCGGAAATAGTCGCAAAGATAGCCGAGGCGGGCATCGTCGGAATGGGCGGCGCGACTTTTCCCACTCAGGTAAAGCTATCGCCTCCTCCGGGAAAAAAAGCCGAAGTGCTGATTATCAACGGTGTAGAATGCGAACCTTATCTGACGAGCGACCATCGCATTATGCTCGAACACACTTCTCAAGTAATTGTTGGTGTGGGACTTATCGCACGTGCACTGGGTGTCGAAAAAACCTATATCGGCGTTGAAAACAACAAACCCGATGCAATCGAGCAACTGCGCAAGGTGGTTGCCGAGATGGTTCGCGCATTACCCCACCATATCGAGGTCGTTCCGTTGAAGGTCAGGTATCCGCAAGGTGGTGAAAAACAACTCATTGCAGCTATCACCGGTCGCGCGGTTCCTTCGATGGGGTTGCCGATCGACGTTGGTTGCGTGGTTCAGAATGTCGGCACGGCGTTGGCGGTTTACGAAGCCGTGCAAAAGAATAAACCGCTGATAGAGAGAGTGGTAACCCTAACTGGCAAGGATATTCCTGCGCCGTCGAACTTTCTCACCCGTATCGGTACGCCGGTTTCGGATCTGATCAAGGCGGCGGGTGGTTTACCTGTTGATACTCAAAAAGTTATTGGTGGCGGTCCAATGATGGGTCGCGCAATGTCCAATATCGACGCGCCAGTCACAAAGGGTACATCGGGAATCCTCGTCGTCGGCCCGAAAGAAGCCTCGCGGTGCGCCGAGACTGCCTGCATAAAGTGCGGTAAGTGCGTGACTGTCTGTCCGATGGCTCTCGAACCTTACCTGCTGAGTCGCCTAACCCAAAAACAACTTTGGAGCGAGGCCGAGGCGGGAGCAATTTTCGATTGCATCGAGTGTGGCAGTTGCGCTTACACCTGCCCTGCAAGGGTGCCGCTACTGGACTGGATCCGCCTCGGAAAGACCGAAGTAAATAAGATAATCCGCACAAGACTAAGTTGTTAGCCGCGACGTCGGCAGCGATTAAACAGATTAAGCATACTGTAAATTATGGCAAATAAATTAATAATCTCTCAGTCGCCACACGTTTTCACCCCGCGTGGGACGACGAGCATTATGGGCGATGTGCTTATTGCCCTTTTGCCTGCGCTGGCCGTGTCGGTGTGGGTGTTCGGATGGCAGGTGCTGGCCGTGACGGTGGTGTCCGTCGCCTGTTGCGTGGTGTTTGAATGGCTGATACAGAGATATTTGATCAAAGGGCCTGCAACGATCGGCAATCTTTCGGCAGTTGTCACAGGGGTACTTTTGGCGTTCAATTTGCCGAGTTCGATTCCACTGTGGCTCGTTATTTTGGGTTCATTCGTGGCGATAGCAATCGGGAAAATGACCTTCGGAGGTCTTGGAAAGAACCCTTTTAACCCCGCGCTGGTCGGTCGCGTGTTCCTGTTGATCGCCTATCCGGTGCAGATGACAAGTTTTCCACCCGTCGATGGGATGACCGGCGCAACGCCGTTAGCCCTTGCTAAAGAGGCACTTAAAGGTGGTTGTTCGGTGAGCGATGTGATGGCGCAACTAAATATGAACGACCTGTTGCTGGGGCTCAAGAGTGGCTCTTTCGGCGAGGTTGCCGCGCTGGCGTTGATTCTCGGTGGACTGTATTTGCTTGCTCGTAAGGTGATTACGTGGCATATTCCGGTTGCGGTACTGGGCACTATGGCTGCATTCAGCGCGATTTTGTGGTTCGTGGCACCGGACACCTATCTTTCACCTGCTGTCCACCTGCTGACCGGAGGCGCGATGCTCGGTGCGATCTTTATGGCCACAGACTACAGCACCTCACCTATGAGTCGGCGCGGAGGGCTGATCTTTGGTGCCGGTATTGGTTTGATTACCATTATTATACGCGTTTGGGGCGCATACCCCGAAGGGATGTCGTTCGCGATTTTGATTATGAACGCGCTCGTACCCCTTATTAACAGGATCAAATTCGGGAGGGCTACGCGATGAAAAATTCACTACTGAATATGGTGCTCGTGCTTGGCGGTATTTCACTAATTGCCTCTGCCGGAGTAGGTTACGTTTATAAAATCACAGAAGAGCCGATCGCATTGGCCGCAGAGGCAAACACGCGGGCGGCGCTGGCCGAGGTATTGCCGCCGTTCGACTCTACCCAGGCGAGTCAGCTGGTTTTGGATGAAATCCCAGTTGTGGTGCACACGGCAATAACCTCCGATGGTCAGGTAGTTGGTTATGCGGTCGAAACTGCCACACGAAAAGGGTTTTCAGGCGAGTTTCGCTTGATGGTCGGCTTTCTGCCTGACGGTAAAGTCCAGCGAGTCAGGGTACTGCAGCACGCGGAAACTCCGGGCCTCGGCAGCAAGATGACTGAAGATGGTAATCCACTGGAGACCAGTGTTGTGGGTCGCAATCCGTCGGAAATGAACCTTGCAGTCACCAAGGACGGTGGCGAGGTGGATGCGCTGACGGCGGCTACGATCACTTCGCGCGCTTATGTTGATGCGGTGGCGCGTGCGTTCAACGCAATAATGACCGGAACACCGGCAGCGATTAAAACAGGCGACGAACCAATCGACACCTCGACCGGAGCCAGTTCACAAAATGCAGGAAAGGAGGCTGAAAATGAATAAGTTACAGATTGTACTTTCGGGGATTGTGCGAAACAACCCCACGTTCGTACTGATGCTGGGGATGTGCCCAACGCTCGGCACGACGACCTCGGCGATAAACGGTGCAGGAATGGGTGCGGCGACGATGGCCGTGCTGATACTCTCTAACGCTGTTATCTCGCTGGTTAAAAACATCATACCGTCCAAGGTGAGGATCCCTGCATATATCGTCATCATTGCCGCGTTCGTGACGGTAGTAGAGCTCTGTATGAGGGCCTATCTGCCTGACTTATATCGCACTTTGGGTGTTTTCATCCCGCTTATCGTGGTGAATTGCATCATTCTCGGACGTGCCGAGGGGTTCGCGGCCAAGAACGGGGTATTGGCTTCGGCGCTCGACGGCGTTGGAATCGGGCTCGGATTTACACTGTCACTTACCGTCATTGGCGCTGTGCGTGAGGCATTTGGCAGTGGATCGGTGTTCGGACAAATCTTCATTTCGGGTGACGGAATGTTGATCTTCGTGCTTGCTCCGGGGGCATTCCTCGTGCTGGGCTACCTGATGGTACTGTTTAATAAATTAACCGCTAAAATGAAGTCTTGAGATGGAATATATCTTGATAATAATCAGCGCGATACTCGTAAATAACGTCGTTTTTGCGCAGTTTTTGGGCATCTGTCCATTCCTGGGGGTTTCGGGCAAAGTTAGCACCTCGATGGGAATGGGTGCGGCAGTGGTTTTCGTCATCACGATCGCCGCTGTTGTGGTTTATTTACTTCAGTATTACGTGCTTGTACCACTGGGCATCGACTATATGCAGACCATCGTTTTTATCCTTGTGATTGCGGCGCTGGTACAGATGGTGGAAATTGTGCTCAAGAAAGTGAGTCCTGCGCTCTATCAGGCTCTTGGGATTTTCCTGCCTCTGATCACAACCAACTGCGCCGTACTTGGGGTAGCTATCTTGTTAGTGCAGAAACAATATAACCTTCTGCAATCAGTCACGTTCGCATTTTCGACAGCTGTGGGGTTTGCGCTCGCGTTGGTGATTTTCGCCGGGATACGAGAAAGGCTTGAGTTGGACGACGTCCCTCAAGCCTTTCGTGGCACCCCTATCGCCCTGATTACCGCCGGTATTTTGGCGATGGCATTTATGGGCTTTTCCGGGTTAGTGTAATCGGCATTCCGATTATTTAATACCGAGCTCTGTCTTAACCTTGGCGGTGATGTCGGTTACAGCAGTCGGGTCGAGGTAAACGGTCGATTGATCTTGGAACACGACAATGATTCCGTCGGCTTTGGCAATTTTTGCAATGGCCGCGTCGGCTTTCTCACGAAGAGGAGCGATCAACTCACCCTGAGTGGTTTGAATACCATTTTGTGCGATCTGGAAGTAGTCTTCGAGGCGTTGCTGAAGTTCGCGAATCTCATTCTCCTTCAGTTCACGAACAGTTGTCGATAGAGTTTCAGAGTTTTTCTGATAGTCATTCAACTTGTTGTTCAATTCGACCTGCCAGCTCTCAAGTTGCTCCTCATACTCGGCCTGAACCTTTTCAACACCACTTTGAACGCTAGCCATTTCGGGCATTGCCTGAATTACGCCCGGATAGTCGATACGACCGAACTTCTGCGCAAAAACTGAAGTGGAGCCCATCAAAAGAGCCGCCACCAGTAAAAAAATTGTTTTCTTCATCTTTTATTATTAGGTTTGGTTATTTCACAATAGCGATGAGTGCATCTGTGTGATTCACAGCAGGTTTATAGTACAAAATCGTCGGATTGGATGCTACGTCGAGTACAATGTCATAGCCCCTTTCGGCAGCATATTTTTCGATCGCAGCAAATACTCTGTCCTGAATCGGTTTGATGAGTTCCACGCGGCGCTTCATAATTGTACCCTCCTCACCGAACGTTTCCTGCTGAAATTTGGTGATCTCATTCTCGCGATCGACGATCCACTGTTCGGTCTGTTGGCGTTCGACAGCACTCATCGAGGCCTTGCGGCTCTGGTAGTTGTTGAAGGTATCTTCGAGCTGATTGAAGGCATCATCGACCTGCTTTTGATAACGCTCGGCATCGGCCTCAAGGGTCGATTGAGCGGTATTGTAGGCTGCGATCGACTTGAAAATCTTTTCGCTGTCCACAACCATATAGTTCTGGGCAAGAGCAGCGCCGGTCCACAGAACCAAGGCGACGAGAATCAAAAATGTCTTTTTCATAATCTATAATTTGTTAGAATTGTCGCCTAAAACTCCTGTCCGATCGTGAAGTGTATCTGGCTTCCACTACGTCTTGTTCCGCCGGCGGGGGGATCGAAGCCCCAAGCCCAGTCGAAGCCCAGCATCCCGACGATCGGCAGGAATACCCTGACACCCACTCCGGCCGAACGCTTGACCTGAAACGGATTGAACTTCTGCCACGACGAGAAACCATTACCTGCTTCCGCAAAAACCAAGCCGTAAATGGTCGATCGTGGCTGCAACAGGAACGGATAACGAAGTTCCAGCGTGTATTTGTTGTAAACACGGGCGTTGTCATTGATCAGTTGGCTCTCCGTCGGCACCAATTCGCCCTCCTTGTAGCCACGCATAGCTATGATGTCCTCGCCGTAAAGCGTGTAGCCACTCATCCCATCGCCACCGACACGGAAACCCTCGAACGGTGAGAGCTTATTCTTGTTGTAATGACCCAAATAACCCATCTCCAGACGCGCCATCAGCACCAGTTTTTGGTCTGTCGTCAGAGGATGGAAAAAGCGTCCCTTGAGCTGCCACTTGTGGTACTCGATCCAGCGATAGCGATCCGAGTCGGGCAACGTGGGGTCGGAGTAGTCATATTTATCCATCAGCGACCACGGCGGAGTAAGGGTAAGACCCAGAGAGAACTCGGAGCCATAGCGCGGATAGATGGGTTGGCTGACCGATGAACGACCGAATATCGTCTTCAATGTGAAGATATTACTGTTGCCCGTACCCATCAAAAAGCTGCCCCAGTTGTTCAACATATATCGTTGATAGCCGCCTTCGGTATAGAGCGTGAAGTATTGGTCCGGCCAGCGCAGACGGAAACCGATTCCCGCCGCAAGCCCCAGCGTGTGGAAATACGCAGTGCTCTGCTGCCAGATGTAATAGGCGTTGCTCTCGGAGGAGTAATAGCCGCTAATAGTCAGTGAATGAGGCTTTTTAGCACCCAGCCAAGGTTCCGTGAAGCTCACCGACAGCGCACCGTAATATTGGCCGTTGGTTTGGCCGCGGATAGCCAATTGCTGGTTTTGTCCTTGGGGATAGGGCCGCCACTCTCTCTTTTTGAAGAAGTTCTTGAGCGAGAGATTATTCAACTCGACCCCGACCGAACCCACGAACATTCCCGCGCCCCAACCACCGGAGACGTCCAGTTTGTCGGAAGGCTGCTCTTCGAGCTGCCACGAAATGTCTACCAGATTATTGCTGACGGGCTGAATGTCGGGCGCGATAGCTTCGGGATTAAAGTGGTTCATTCCTCCCAGACGATATATGGTGCTCATAATGAGTTCGCGACTGTAAAGTTCGCCCGGATAAGTCGAAAGCTCGCGGCGAACCACGTTATCGTTTACGCGTTCATTGCCGATAATGCCAACGTTGTTGATAGTAAATGGCTCTCCCTCGAATATTTTTATCTCAAGGTCGAGCGAATCGGTGCCCACGACCACCTCTGCCGGCTCGATCGCCGACATCAGGTAGCCTTTGTTTTGGTAAAGCGCCGTTATAGTCGAGTTGTCCTCTATGTTGGGTTCGCGACCCACGCCAAGGCGTTTATGAAGCGACTTGCGGTCATAGGTAGCCCCCTTCTCCACACCCAGCAGTTCGTCGAGCATATCGGTGGGATAAATCGTGTTGCCTACCCAGCTCACGTTCCTGTAATAAAACTTGTTACTCTCGTCCAACGTAATGTCGATACCCATTCGTTTGGGGTTGATGGCGTAGATCGAGTCGCGCAGGATGGTGGCATTGCGATAGCCCTTGGAGTTGTAAAAATCGAGCAGATTTTCCTTGTCGGCCTCATACTCCTCCTCCTTGAACTTGTTGCTCTTGAAAAAGTTAATGCTAACCTGATTCGTCTTTTTGAAGGTTCGGCGCAACTTGCCGGCCTTGAAATTTTCGTTGCCTATGAAATTGACGGCGCCGATCCGCACTTTCTCACCCTTATCGACCACAAAAGTGACATTCACGGCGTTGTTGATGAGTGAGTCATTGTCGATTCGGGTGTTCACGGTCGCGTTACGGAAGCCCTTGCCCGAAAAATACTCCTCGATATAGAATTTGTTTTTGTCCAGAATGTAAGCCGAAAGTTCGCTACCCGGCCTCAATTTGAGGTTTTCCGCCAACTCCGTCGCCTCCTGCTTGCGAGTTCCCTCATAGCGCCACCTCACGACCCTTGGGCGCTCGGTGAGATACACGTCGATAGAAACCGAATCGCCAACCGGAGTGGTGATGATATCCACGTCAGAATAATAGCGCATACTCCACACTTTGTCGATGGCCTGGGCAACATAATCGCTCGGAAGGGTCACCGTGTCACCCACCGCCATTCCGATAGCCGAACGCATTATCTCTTCGGGATAGTAGCGGTTGCCGTGGATCGTCACTCCCCTGACCACATAGTCGCGCGGACTATCGTAGTCCATCATACGGAGCGAGTCCGTGGGGCTTTGGGCGTTCGCGACGAATGTGCTAAACAGCAAAAGAACAATGATTATCGTGTTTCTCATCTTCCGTATCTTCTTTCTCGACGGGCAAACTCCGCCAGAGCTTCATTAAAGTGGTTTTCGTCGAAGTCGGGCCACATCACCGGCGTGAAATACAACTCGGCATAGGCCGCCTGCCACAACAAAAAATTACTCAACCTCTGCTCTCCTCCCGTACGAATGACGAGATCGGGATCGGGCATCGGCGCTGTATAAAGTTGGTCGGAGAGCGTCTGCTCCGTTATCATCACCGGCGAAAGCTCTCCGGTGAGGGCCTTTGAGGCGATTTGCGACGCCGCGCGGGTGATCTCGCTACGTGACGAATAATTTATAGCCAACACGACCGTTAGTTTCTCTCCTGAAGCAGTTTCACTCTCAATTTGCTCTATGTGGCGGCGAACCTTTTCCGGCACTCCTCCCCTCGCTCCTATCACCTTAACCCTCACCCCTTGTGCCCTCAGTTCCGGTGCCTCTTTCACAACACTGTCACAAAGCAGCTCCATCAACGCGTCCACTTCTTCGGCGGGCCGACCCCAGTTTTCGGTCGAAAATGCGTAAAACGTAAGCCAGCGAACCCCCGCAACTAATGCTCCACGGATGCAGGCACGCACGCTTTCGGTTCCATTGGTGTGTCCCCAAACTCTTTCGCGCCCGTGAGAGGCAGCCCAACGGCCGTTTCCGTCCATTATCAGGGCCACGTGGATTGGTGTCGGTGAATTCATTTAAGGATGCAAAGGTAATGTTTTGTCGCGTTTATCCAAACCCCACATAACTCTATCCCGTAACGTATCGTAGTAAGATATATTTTGCAGTTGAGCCAAAAAAGTTGAATATTTCGATTTTGTGATCCGGAAACGCGCTCCGTCACCCACAATGAACGACGAGTTATCGAGCGACGCCAACAACTCCTGCCCCCGCGTACGAACCTGCAACTCGATAACGGAGGTATCGGGCAAAACCAGCGGGCGGATGGAAAAGTTGTGAGGAGCAATGGCCGAAAGCACGAAGCACTGACAATCAGGGGCAACTATGGGTCCTCCGGCGCTTAGCGAATAGGCAGTCGAACCGGTCGGCGTACAGACAATCGAGCCGTCACCACGCATCGTCGCCAGCAAGTTACCGTCGCAAAATGCAGTCACCTCCACCATATCGGCCGTGTGACGATGCAGCGTGAATTCGTTCAAGGCGTATGGGAAGTCGGGAGCCACGGGGAAATCACCCTCGACGGTGAGCATAGAGCGCTTCTCTATCGTATAGTTGCCCTCTTTGATTATTTCGAGAGCCTCGGCGAAGTCACCCGGAGCCACACCCGCCAAAAAACCCAGACGACCGGCATTGACACCCACTATGGGCATTGGCAATCCACGCAGGTTGCGCACCGCATCCAAAAAAGTACCGTCACCGCCAACGGAGATCATAATAGCCCCTTTGTCGAGATCCTCCTGCGTAGGACGAGCGTAGCCAGGCAGGGTTAAACCAACCTTACTTTCGACAAACTCCACATACTCCTCATTGACGACGAACGGCATTCCGCTCTGCTCCAGCGCATACATAAAACGGCGCAGGGTCTCTTCGGTGGTGTAGTTACGAGGACGGCAGTAAATGAAAATTTTCATAAAATTTATGTAAATTTGCCGCTGTAAAGATAGCAAAAAATGGCGAAACTCAGCGTCAATATAAATAAGATAGCCGTTCTGCGAAATTCGCGGGGTGGCGAACTGCCTTCGGTCACACGTGCGGCAGTAGCGGCGGAGCGTTTCGGGGCTCAGGGCATTACGGTACACCCACGACCCGACGAACGACATATTCGTTATTCCGACGTGCGCGATCTGGCGCGGATCGTGACCACCGAGTTCAACATCGAGGGTAATCCTGTAGAGCCTTCGTTCGTGGATTTGGTGCTGGAAGTGAGGCCCACGCAGGTAACCCTGGTGCCCGATGCGCGTGGAGCGCTCACGTCGAACGCCGGTTGGGATACTATTGTTGAGGCAAATTTTTTGCGGGAAGTGACGGCGCGGTTTCATCAGGCGGGTATTCGCGTTTCGGTGTTCATCGATCCTTCGCCGGAAATGGTCGCAGGAGCTGCCGCAGTCGGAGCGGACAGAGTGGAACTTTATACCGAAGGGTATGCATGCGAGTTTGCCGCTGCGAACGACGATGCAGGGCGAGGCACCGACATAGAGACGGCGAGGGCTGCGGCAATTGCACCCTATCTTGCGGCTGCGAGGGAGGCACAGCGGTCGGGGCTTGGCCTGAACGCCGGGCACGACTTCAACTTGCAAAATTTGCGATTTTTCGCCAGGTCGATCCCCTGGCTCGACGAGGTCTCCATTGGCCACGCACTGATCGCCGACGCCTTATATTTCGGGCTCGAAAAAACTATTGAATTCTACCTGGAATGCCTCTGACCCATCCTATATTCGGTGAAATCTCACGTGTTGTCGATGAGAGAGGCCTGCGGGCATTCGTCATAGGAGGCTATGTGCGCGACTATTATCTGCACAGGCTCTCGACGGATATCGACATCGTGGTGGCGGGCAATGGTGCGAGCCGCACGGACGGTTTAAGCTACGCGGCAGAAGTGGCGCAGGAGTTGGGGAGGCGATTGGGTGTCAATGTGCAGATATTCAAAACTTTCGGTACGGCGATGTTGCGTTGGAAAGGTGTGGAGATTGAGTTCGTCGAGGCGCGTCGGGAGAGTTATTCCGAAGATTCGCGAAAGCCTGCCTGCGAACCGGGCACCATAGAGGACGATCAGCTCCGACGCGATTTCACTATAAACGCGATGGGCTGGAGTCTGAATGCTGCGGATTTCGGCACGCTCTCAGATCCTTTCGGCGGAATGGAAGACCTTGAGGATCACACTATTCGAACACCGCGCGACCCGGATATCACTTTTTCGGACGACCCGCTGAGGATGATGCGTGCCATTAGATTTGCCTCGCAGCTGGGCTTCGACATCGACGACCAAACTTTCGAGGCTATCGGTCGCAACGCCTCGCGAATCGAAATCGTGTCGATGGAGCGTATAGTGGTGGAGCTGAACAAGATAATGCTCTCGCCAGTACCCTCGATGGGATTCTATATGCTGGATAACGCAGGGTTGCTGAAGCTGATCTTTCCGGAACTCGAAGCGCTGAAAGGAGTGGAACGGCGAGGGGCCAACGCTCACAAAGACAACTTCATACACACGCTCAAGGTATTGGACAACGTGGCTCTCAAAAGCAACGATCTGTGGCTACGGTGGGCGGCGCTGCTACACGATATCGGCAAACCGGCCACAAAACAATATGACCCACGACAGGGTTGGACTTTTCACCAACACGAAGTAGTGGGTTCCAAGATGGTGTCGCGGATTTTTCGCCGGTTGAAACTGCCGCTCGACGCTCCGATGAAGTTCGTACAGAAGCTTGTGTTCCTGCATCTTAGACCTATCGTTCTAAGTGAGGACGAGGTCACGGACAGTGCTGTGCGCCGGCTGCTTTTCGAGGCGGGCGACGACGTGGAAGCGTTGATGACCTTGTGCGAAGCCGACATCACGAGCGGCAACGATGCAAAGGTGCGGCGCTATCTATCTAACTTCGAGCTGGTTCGCCGCAAGATGACCGAGATCGAAGAGAAAGATCGCATTCGTAACTTCCAACCACCCATCACCGGCGACATTATTATGCAGACCTACGGGGTGCCTCCATCGAGCGTCGTGGGTGAGATTAAAGAGGTGATCAAGAACGCAATACTGGACGGCGAAATTCCCAACGACTACGATGCGGCATACAAATTGATGGAGCGCCTCGCAAAAGAGAAAGGACTATGTACAAAAAAATAATAAGACCTATCCTGTTCCGCTTCAATGCAGAAAGGGTACACGAGTGGACTCTGGGTGCGCTGAAGCTGGCGGGGAAAATTCCTGTCCTGAGAGGGCTGCTGCGGGCGACGTTTACGATCTCCGATCCGCGGTTGGAGCGAGAGGTACTGGGGATGACCTTCCCAAATCCCGTGGGAATGGCCGCCGGATTCGACAAGGATGCAAGGGTATATCGCGAATTGGGGATGCTGGGATTAGGCTTTGTGGAGGTGGGCACGCTAACTCCTCTGCCTCAACCCGGAAACCCCAAGCCGAGGCTATTCCGTCTACCCAAAGATCGCGCCATCATCAACAGGATGGGGTTCAACAATCGCGGTATGGAAACGGCTGCGGAAAATCTACGTGCGCGTGACAAAAAAGAACGTGACAAAAAAGAACGCAAAAAACCTATCGTGGGTATTAATATAGGTAAGAACACTCTCACTCCCAACGAGCAGGCCCCGGCCGATTATCTGAAACTTTTCCGGAGATTGTATGAGCTGGGCGACTACTTTGTGGTGAACGTGAGTTGCCCGAACGTAGCAGGGCTGACCAAATTGCAAACTACCGAATACCTGCTATCCGTCGTGGAGCCGCTGCTCGAATTCCGCCAAGGGCAGGACACCTACAAACCCATCCTGATAAAAATTTCGCCAGACCTTACTCGCGAAGAAACCGATGCAGCACTGAAAGTCGTGACAGATACGCTTGTGGATGGTGTGGTGGCGACCAATACAACCACCTCCCGCGAGGGGCTACACATTTCGCACAAGAAGTTAAATGCGATCGGGAAAGGAGGTCTTAGTGGAGGCCCGCTGACTGCAAGGGCGCTCGATACCGTGAAATATGCCCGCGAAAAGATCGGCCCGACCTACCCTATCATAGCCACCGGAGGCGTGATGACTACCACCGATGCCGTGGCAATGCTCGATGCCGGCGCCGATCTGGTGCAAATTTACACGGGGATGATCTACAATGGCCCCGGTTTTGCACGAAAAATCTGCAAAGCAATTTTAACTGAAAAGTAATAAAATTAACCATAACTTTGGGGGTATGAAAAGACGAATCCTTATTGTCGATGACGAGCAGGACATTTTGGAGATCCTCTCGTTCAATCTCCAAAGCGAAGGTTACAGTGTCGATACCGCAACCTCAGCCGAAGAGGCGCTCGAAAAACTCTCACCGCAGCACGCTCTGATCCTTCTGGACGTGATGATGGGCGGCATAAGCGGCTACCATATGGCCGAAAAGCTACGCAAGCAGGGTAATGCCGTGCCGATAATCTTTCTAACCGCCAAGGACACCGAGAACGATATGCTCACAGGATTTTCGGTCGGCGGCGATGACTATATTTCCAAACCCTTCTCGCTCAAAGAGGTATCGGCGCGCGTGAAAGCGGTTCTAAAGCGTGGCCCATCGACCAAAGCGGCCTCCGAACCGGTACAGCAGGATAACACCTCCGAAAAACTCACTATAGGCGATATTGTGCTCGATCTGCAAACCAAAGAACTGGCGATCGACGGCAAACCCGTGGCTCTGACCAAGACCGAATTCGAAATTCTGGCTCTGTTGGCATCGAGTCCGTCGAGGCTTTTCTCGCGCGAGGAGATCATCGAGAGGCTGTGGAAGGATGCCCCATACACCACCGAGCGCACGATCGACGTTCACATCACCCGCCTGCGCAAAAAGATGGGTGAACACGCCTCGTGGATCTCGTCGCGAACAGGTTACGGATATAGATTCAATCCGGTATGATGACCTATATACTTATTGCCATTGCCGCCTTGTGCATAGTCGGGGTGATTTGTTATCGCGTGGGACGGTCGGTGGGAAATTCTGCCGAACGCGAACGCCAACAGGAAATCCGCGAGCAGACCCGCCGACTCAAGCAGGAGATGACGGGCAACATTGCCCACGAGCTACGTACACCCGTGACCAGTATTCGTGGATTCTTGGAGATAGTGCTGGGCAACGAGGGTCTCGATCACCAGCGCCGCGAAGAGTATCTGCACAGGGCCTACGGCCAAACTCATACTTTGTCGGAGCTTATTTCGGATATGAGCCTGCTGGCGCGAATCGACGAGAAGCAGGGAGCGTTCGAGTTCGTGGACGTGGATGTGACCGAACTGCTGGAGAAAGTGCTCTCCGATGCATCGGCGGCACTGGCCGAAAAGAATATCTCGTTCCAGGTCGATATTCCGCAGGGGTTGGTGCTCAAGGCGAACCAAAGTTTACTATATTCGGTGTTCCGCAACCTGACGGATAACGTCGTAGCCCACGCGGGCGAGAACATAGAGATTCGTGTCGGAGCAGTCGATAAGGGTGGGCGAATGGTTCGGTTCACGTTTGCCGATACCGGCCGCGGAATTCCTGACGGCGAACACCTGGAGCGTCTCTTCGAGCGATTCTATCGCGTCAGCGAAGGTCGCACAAGGGCTGCAGGGGGTTCAGGTCTCGGACTTTCGATCGTCAAAAACACTATCGAGCTTCACGGTGGCACCATTTCGGTGAAGAATGGCAAGGAGAGCGGACTGGAATTTACGTTCTCACTGCCTGCTCGCTAAAACACCCTCACATCGGCTCAACCGATCTTTTTCGGCACAATATTTGATGCTGACTTCTCGCGGGGTTGTTTCCATTGCCAACTCGCGAGCGTGGTCTCTACGACCACTTGGCAGTTATACGGAACCGCCCCCTTTATTGTTCTGTCCTCTATCTATTTACGCACTCGCGATCCCACCAGCGCATAGTAGAGCATAAATATCTCGCCGAAGATCACCAACAACCACGACCATCGCCAGCCGCCCAAACTGTCGGCCAAAACACCCTGCAATAGAGGCAAAATCGCCCCACCGACGACTCCGATCATAAACACACCCGATGCGACGGAGGTGTATTTGCCCAAGTCTGTAACCGAGAGGGTGAAGATCGCGCCCCACATAATAGAATGGAAAAGGCCCACAGCGGCCAGCAGCCACGGATTGTCCATAGACACGGCCAGCAACACGAGCACGGTTGCCGCGACCGTCGTGGTTACGAGTTGCACCCTCGGCGGAATTTTTTTCAGCGTGCTGCCCACAAGCCTGCCGATGAGCATCCCACCCCAATAGATCGTAGCCATCAGCGTGATAGCCGAGCCGGGAAACGTCTGCTCCAGAGCATAGAGATTGATGTTGGCGCCGATACAGACCTCAACGCCGACATAGAAAAATATCGCTATAACACCAAGCGTGAGGTGGCGAAACGACCAAACGCTCTTCTCAAGTTTCTCGCCCGCCTCAACCCTTGTACCCTCGATGTCGGGCAGCGAAAAACGCCCCAGCACAACAGCCACAACGGCAATTACGACCATCAGCACGGCGAACGGAACCATCAACTGACTGATCTGAACCTCTTCCATCGCCACACCACCGAAGACAATACCTGTAACAAAATAAGGAGCGATGGTGGTACCTATCGAGTTGGACGAACCACCGATCGCAAGTCTCTGGATGGGTTGCGTACCCTTGACATAACAAGCAGTGAGATAAGGGTTTATGACGACTTGCAAAATAGTGGCCGAAGCTCCTGCAACGAACGAACCCAGCAGGAAGATGAAGAATCCGACCGGAACGCTAATCGCTCCGGCGTGCAAAGCCGATTCGGGAAAGCGCACCGTGAACCACGACGAAAGGAAAAACAGCCCCAACCCCGCGATCATCACAACGAGCGAACGGATCAGCGTACCCTTATAACCGAATCGCGAAATCCACCTCGACCCTATGCCGCCACAGATCGGATAGGCCAGAAACCACGAGAAGGTGATGAGCGTTGCAAAAGTGTTTTTCAGGTCGCCCACTCCGTCCAAAAAAGCATTCTTGAGCGGCCCCTGGAACTGGGCGTTGGCCGTGGTAAGGAAGCCCACGATAAAAAACAGGAACACCATCACCAGGAACGGCCCCACGTAATTAGTTTGAGTTTTTTGCTGTGTCATAGCAGTTTGGCTGATTGGATGTCTAACAAGAATTCACAATTAGGATGAAGCTGTAGCACGGAGCTCGGATTGTCAATAGAAATGGGGCCCGTGAGCATTTGTTTCACTATTTCCGCTTTGCTTTCGCCCTTTGCTACCAGCAGAATGCGGCGCGAGTGCATAATATCCTTGATTCCGAGCGTGATACCTCCGAGTGGCGCAGTTGCAATGCCGGTATCGCGGCGAATTCGAGCCTCCAGAGCTTCGTCCATCTTCGAGACCCACGCCGTACTCTCGAAAGGAGTTCCGGGCTGATTGAACCCAAGATGGCCGTTCACACCCAGTCCCAACACCTGCAAATCCACCCCACCCCTGCGAGCCAACTCGCCGGAAAACTTAACGCACTCGGCATCAAAATCATCGGAAAGGGTCGGTGGCATAATAAAGTTTTCAGCAGGAACGCCCAACACATCAATGAGTTGCGTGCGAAGCATAGTGTAGCAAGCGCCGGCATAATCCCTGGAGACGCCAGTCACTTCATCCACCCCGAAAATGGTCGCTTGCGAAACGTCGAACGGATGTGTAGCGAAAATTTCACTGATCACGGCGTGCATATTTCTGGTCGTCTGGCCCGTCGAAAGACCTACGACAGCACGCGGGTTATTCAAAATTTCGCCCACCACCCGCCAAGCAGCCAGGCGGTCAAATTCATTCTCCGAGCGAGCAATGGTTATATTGAGCTTCATCTATTTTATCGTAATTGTTCATCGCCACTGCTCCTGCACCGATAAGGCCGATCAGGTCGGGATGAAGTCCAGTGAGTACCACTCCACCGGTGACAAAGCGGATGGTGGTGGGGTTGAGTTTCACCAACGCCTGGCCGTGCAGATAGCCATCGGCAATAACTCCGCCACCCAGCACCACGGTGTCTGGATCGACAACCCTTACAAGGTTCATAATCAACCCGGCCAGCGCCTGAGAAGCGTTTTTCACAAGCTCTACACACAACGGATCGCCCTCACGGCTCAGCGTAAAAACCTCCTCCACATCGACACGCGCACCTTCGGGAATGTTCAATTTCGTCTGAAATTCAGGGGCGAGCATACGCGCACAATAGTCGATCCCGATGCCGGCTGCGATCATCTCCACACAATCTTTGCGACCACAAGCACAAGTGATTCCCAAATCGACTCCCACTGCGTTATGCCCCACTTCACTGGCATTGAAGTGGCTGCCTCTGATAAGCTTGCCGCCTGCAATGATCCCCGCAGCGATGCCTGTGCCGACGTTGATATAGACAAAATTGTCGGATTTCAACTCAAATCGCCTGATCGCCTGCGTGGCACTCTTCACATCGTTGTCGATAAAAACCGGCATTCCGTAAATCTCGCTCAACTCCTTGGAAAGAGGGATCGGATCCGTGCGCCGCGGGTCTATCTGCAACCAAATACCTTGACAAGGATCGACCCTGCCGACCAATCCCACCCCCATCGCCACAGGCAGATCCTGATCGACCCATCCTTCAGTTGCTATATAGTCATCGAGCGAACGTTTGATAAGCTCCACCGCTTCGCGCTGGTTTGCATAGTTGGCAACGTACCTTTTGTGGCGCAGGATTTTGCCGCTCTGATCGAGTTCCCCGATGAGCAGCTTCGTGCCGCCAAGGTCGAGTGCGAGAAATGTTTTCATAATGTGCAAAAATATAATTATTTTTGTAAATATGAAAACTCTTTTGCTACTTGCCCTGCCAATCCGGTTGGCTTTTATCGCGGGGATGGATCCCGTGAGCGACATCGAACTCTATGCGCCCCTTTTGAATGGCTTCGAGGAGGTTACTACGAAGGTTTACACGACCCAGGAGTCGTTCGAGCTCTTCGAGCCCGAAAACAGCGACCAGTACGACGTGCTCGTTTTTTATGACATAGAACTGGACGAGATTCCCGACAGCGTAAAGGACAACATAGCAGCAGCGATTCGCGGAGGAAAACCCGCCTACATTTTCCACGACGGCCTCCTGACCTACAACACCTGGCCGGAGTTCGCACGGATCGCAGGGATGAAATATTTTATGAGCGAACAGCAGATGGACGGAGTGACTTACGGCGTGTCAAAGTATAAGCACGAACAGGATATTCCCATCTCTGTGGTCGATCGCGAGCACTTTATAACCCAGGGGATGGAGCCTCGGTTTACGTTGCACGACGAAATTTACGACAACCTGTGGGTTTCGCCCGACATTCACCCGCTGTGGACAACCTCCAATCCCGAATGCGAACCGAGCGTTCTTTACACTCACCAATATGGCCGAGGACGTATCGTGGGCGTTGTAACGGGGCACGGGCCGGAGATGTTCCACGACAAAAATTTCCAGTTGGCATTTCGCCGTGGGGTACTGTGGTTGGCGGGAAGAGATGCTCCACAGTCTCAAGCCGATACCTCGCTCGAAAAACAACTCATAACTTCGGGGTTGGTTCACTCTCCGCTGCCTATTGATTCATCGCGTTCGTTCGAAACGGCGGGGCTTTCGAAAAAAATTCTTGCGCGTTTCCCGTTGATAGATAAGCGCCTCAAACTGACCATTCCGACCGCTACAGGTGAGCGTGCCAAGGGGCCTGCCGATGATCCTGACTACGCCACTTACGGCTCTCGCAGCATCGCCATAGACGCCAAGACAAACTGGGAGAAGTATAATCGTCTGGCTTTCAGGATATATCCCGACTGCGACGGAGCGAGGGTCGTGAATCTAAATTTGGGACTCGGAGGCGTTGCGAGCCACCTTGTAAACCTGCGCAACAAGCAATGGAACGACTGCTTTTTGGATATCGAGGGTCTCGACCGTACTGCAATCGAGAAGATAACTTTCGGCGCCAGCATCAAGGGTCGCGACAGAACCACCGGCGAGGAGATGATCTATTGGATCGAAGGAGTCGAACTTCAGCAGGTCGAAGGACTCGATCCCGAAAGCGGCTGGATTCCCGCACCGGAAAAGATAATTTATTCCACCAGCGGCTATGCCTTGAGCAGCC
Source organism: Alistipes sp. UBA934 (assembly GCA_002293535.1). Lineage (GTDB taxonomy): Bacteria > Bacteroidota > Bacteroidia > Bacteroidales > Rikenellaceae > UBA940. Next base: position 26,898 of record DBDK01000001.1, read on the forward strand.
CGAAAACCGCTATAACGACTCTCGACGGTGACAGGTTTTCATTGCTCGACACAACCGGTACGGAAGTTTTCACCGGCCCGATCCAGCGACAAATAACCACTATCGGCACCTTCAACGTGATGGATTTCACGGCGTTCGATCGCACGGGTGAGTTCTGTCTGCGCGTCGGTTCCGTGACCACCCCACCTTTTGCCATCGCCGACGACGTGTGGGAAAATTCGCTGTGGAGAGTGCTCAACTTCATCTTTTGCCAGCGTTGCGGCTATCCGGTTCCGGGGGTGCACGGCGAATGTCACGTCGATCTGATGTCCGAACATAACGGCCAAAAAATCTCTTACGCAGGCGGGTGGCACGACGCGGGTGACCTGTCGCAGCAGACGCTACAGACCGGTGACGTGACTTTTGCGCTGCTCGAAGCACATAATGCCTTGAAGAATACCAACCCTCTGTTGGCTGCGCGACTGCTCGAAGAGGCTCAATGGGGACTGGAGTTCGTACTCAAAAATCGCTATGGAGACGGCTACAGAGCGAGCAGCGTGGGTCTGTTGATCTGGCTGGACGGTATTTTCAACACCTACGACGACATCTCGACAGTTCGTGTGCAGAATTTCGCGTTCGACAATTTCCTCTATTCTGCATACGAGGCATATGCGGCGATGACGATGGATGGCGATCCGGCAATGCAAAACTACCTCACACGCATTGCCAAAGAGGACTTTGATTTCGCGATGAAACGCCACTCCGAAGTCGGTTACGGCGAGTTCGGCAGTATGTATGAGCACACATACAACACCTCCGAAAGCCAATATATGGCGACGGTTTCGTGGGCAGCAAGTATGCTTTATCGTCTAACCGGCGAGAATTCGTATGCCGAGATTGCCGCCGAATACATAAAATACACGCTCGATTGTCAGCGAATCGAGCCGCTGGGCGACGGAACGCGCGGATTTTTCTATCGAGATCTTTCCAAGCGCTCGATAGTCCACTATATCCATCAGTCGCGTGAGCAGGTCTATATGCAGGCTCTGGCAGCCCTGTGCGAAACCCAACCCAAACACGCCGATCATATACGCTGGGCAAATGCTATTTCGCTATATGGTAACTACTTAAAAGGGTTAATGAAATACACTGCACCCTATGGGATGCTACCCAGCGGGATTTATAACGTGGATGAGCCGCAGGACAATGAGGGGTTCTATCATCTACACCTGTGGCCCCCCGCGAATGCTGAAGAACTATACGAAGAGCAAATTAAAGGCGGCGTGCAGCTCGATGACAAACACTATGTGAAGCGCTTCCCGGTGTGGTTTGGCATCTTCAACGGCAACACAGCCGTGCACCTGTCGATGGGCAAGGCGGCGGCTATTTGCGGTAAACTCTTGAACGACAACGAGTTGATCGACATAGGTCTTGAGCAGATGTATTGGACGGTGGGCAAAAATCCGTTCGGCCAGTCGCTGATCTATGGCGAGGGCTGGAACTATCCGCAGATGGACAGCTTTTCGTCGGGCGAGATGACGGGCGAAATGCCTGTCGGAATACGTTCGCTGGATAACACGGACGAACCTTATTGGCCGCGCGTGAATAATGCCTGTTATAAAGAGGTATGGGTCACCTCGGCGGGAAAATGGCTGACACTGGCAGCAGAGGTGGCAACGGCCGGAACGCCGGCAACGATTTTTAGCCACGCAAAACAAGGTTCGTCAAAAATCCTTGTATTGACGGAACGCGGTGGTCAGCACGGCCCATTCACCGATGCGGGCTTACGCTGGCTCAACGAGCACGGGCCACAGTTGGGCGTCAGTTTTACCGAGATCAATAACACCGACCTCATCGACGATAAGTATCTCGCCGGTTTCGACGCAATTATCCAACTCGACTACCCCCCTTACGGCTGGACACGCAAGGCCGAAAAGGCTTTCACGAAGTACATCGACAAGGGTCTCGGCGGCTGGATCGGATTCCACCACGCATCGCTACTGGGTGAGTTCGACGGCTTTGAGATGTGGCCTTGGTTCAGCGATTTTTTGGGCGGCATACGGTTCGATAATTACATCGCAGCGCTGGCTGACGGTACCGTGCAAACGGAAGACGGGGCGCATCCCGTTATGGAGGGAGTCGCCCCGTCTTTCGTCATTCCCGACGATGAGTGGTACACTTTCGATCGCAGTCCGCGCCTCGGCGGGGTTCACGTTTTGGCCACTGTGGATGAACAGAGTTACTCTCCCGCCTCTCCCATCAAGATGGGAGACCACCCAGTCGTTTGGGTCGATCCGGACAAGCGGGCGCGCAACGTCTATTTCCTGATGGGTCACACGGCCCGGCTCTGGAGCAACGAGAATTTCACGCGAATGATCTCGAACGCGATAGGTTGGACTACTTCAACTTAAAAGAAACTTTGCCTCGCAAATCGGTCGATGAGGCTCCAATAATAGCTTCAAAATCACCCGGTTCCGCAACCCACTCGTGCTTGGCATCATCGAAGAAGGCCAACGCCGTACGGTCGATTGTGAATGCAACCTCTTTCTCTTCTCCCGGAGCCAGACGCACCTTGTGGAAGCTCTTGAGTTCTTTAACAGGACGCGGAAGCGAGCTGCGAACGTCTCTGATATAGAGCTGAACTACCTCGGCACCCTCTCTCGATCCGGTGTTTTTCACCTTCACGTGAAAGGTCATCTTGCCATCCTGAGTCATCTCTTTTTTGTCGGCCGTGACCTTACCATACTCGAAAGTGGTGTAGCTCAGACCGTGACCGAAGCTGAAAAGAGGCTTGGTTTTTTGTTTGTCCACCCAACGATAGCCCACGAAAATACCCTCGTTATAAGTTTCCTCTTCACCGCCCGGATATTCGCCTACTGAATGAGCAGCACTGTCTTGCAAACGCACGGGGAACGTAAACGGAAGCTTACCCGACGGATTCACATCGCCCACAAGGATCGAGGCGAGTGCATTGCCGGCCTCCGAACCCAGGTACCAACCCTGAACAATACTCGGCACGCGATCAACCCACGGCATTGCCACGGCGTTACCCGAAATTATCACTACAGCAAGGTTCTTGTTCACCTTTGCCAGTTCGTCGATCAACTTGTCCTGACCATAAGGCAGACCCAGTGACGCACGGTCATCACCCTCGCAGTCCTGTCCGGGATTCTTGTTCAGCCCACCGATGAAGATCACATAGTCCGCTTCAGCGGCAACCTTGCAAGCCTCTACGATCAGCTCCTCGGGTGTGCGGTTGTCGGCGATGTTCTCGCCCGTGCTCAAGCCATCCTGACCGGCAAGCTGATCTCCAACATAGCCACGAGCGTAAACCACTTCGGCTTCGTCGCCAACCCTTGATTGGATACCGGCCAACGGAGAAACTTCATATTTAACCTTGAGCGACGAGCTACCCCCGCCGACAGTCATAACCTTGATGGCATTCTCACCGATGACGGCAATTTTGTTCGTGTGCTTAAGATCGACAGGCAGCACATTAGCGGTGTTTTTCAACAGCACGATACCCTCCTGAGCGATTTTACGACCTGCGTCACCGTGCGCCTCTGTTGCAAACGAACCGAAAGGACGTTCGGGATTCATAGTCGTGCGGAACGCCAAACGCAAAATGTTGCGGACCTTGCGATCGACCTCGGCTTCTTTGACTTCGCCCGAACGAATAAGTTTGAGGAACGGATCGGCCAAATAATAGTTATCATAAGCATTGCTTTGTCCGAAATTCAATCCGTCAGTCCACGTTCCGAACTCCATATCGAGCCCGTTGTAGATAGCTTGCATAGTGTCGTTCACACCGCCCCAGTCACTGATCACAACACCGTCGAAGCCCCACTCGGTGCGCAGAATATCATTGAGCAGGTACTGGTTTTGACAGGCCCATTGCCCCTTGTATCTGTTGTAAGAGCCCATAATTGCCCAAGCGCCTCCCTCTTGGACAGCCGCCTTGAACGCCGGCAAATAGATTTCATAAAGCGTGCGGTCATCCACATTCACATTGACCTCGTGGCGGCGAATTTCCTGATTGTTCAACGCGAAGTGCTTCACGCAAGCAGCCACTCCATTGGCCTGAACACCCTTAACATAAGGTACGACCATACGTGACGCAAGCAACGGATCTTCACCCATATATTCGAAGTTACGACCGTTCAGCGGGGTACGATAGATGTTCACACCGGGGCCCAACAGCACATTTTTGTTGCGATAGCGGGCCTCTTCGCCGATAGATTTGCCATATAGGGCCGCCATATCCTCGTTCCACGTTGCCGCCAGACAAGTCAGTGCCGGAAAAGCAATACAGGCGTCGTTGGTCCAGCCGGCTGTGTTCCATTCGTCCCACAGAACCTCGGCGCGGATGCCGTGAGGGCCGTCGGTCATCCAATTGTCGGGAATACCGAGACTCGGAACTCCAGGCGACGAAAACTTGGACTGCGCGTGAACCATCGCGATCTTTTCTTCAAGAGTCATTCGGCCCAGAGCATCTCCGATGCGCTCTTCCATCGGCGCCTTAGGATCAAGATAAATCGGTTTTTGCTGTGCTTGAATTTGGATTGTCGCAACGAGCACGACAGTCAATGCTAAGATTTTTTTCATAACGGCTTTAGATTAGTTGTAGATATTCGAGCCTTCAGTGCGGGGTCTCCCCCCTGATCTGTCGGCCCTTGAGGTGCGAAGCGGATTCGAACCGCTGTAGCAGGTTTTGCAGACCTGAGCCTAGCCACTCGGCCATCGCACCGTTTTCGGAAGCGCAAAGTTAATAAATTAACTCAACTTTTCCAAAAGAGTTCGTAATCCGGCCTCTTTATTAATTATCGAGGGAATATCGGCGATGGCAACGCGCTGTTGTTCCATCGAATCGCGGCGGCGGATCGTGGCGGTGCCATCCTCGACACTCTGATGATCAACGGTGATACAGAACGGCGTCCCGATCGCATCCTGACGGCGATAGCGCTTGCCGATACTATCCTTTTCGTCGTACTGCACGTTGTGTTCGAATTTCAACGAGTCGATGATCTGGCGGGCGATCTCAGGCAGTCCGTCTTTTTTCACGAGCGGCAGCACTGCGGCTTTCACCGGTGCCAACGGAGCCGGGATTCGCATTACGACCCTTTCTTCGCCGTTTTCCAGTTTCTCTTCCGTATAGGCCGCCGAGAGCACCTGAAGGATCATTCGATCCACTCCGATAGAGGTCTCGACCACGTAAGGCACATAGCTTTCGCCAGTCTCCGGATCGAAATATTGCATCTTGCGACCGCTGAATTTCTGGTGATTGCCCAGGTCGAAATCGGTGCGCGAATGGATACCCTCGACCTCCTTGAACCCGAACGGGAACTTGAACTCGACGTCGGCCGCGGCATTGGCATAGTGGGCCAGCTTGTCGTGATCGTGGAAGCGGTACATCTCGTCGCCAAAACCCAGGTTACGGTGCCAGCGCATTCGGAACTCCTTCCAGTATTCGTACCACTTCATCTCCTCGCCGGGACGCACGNNTCCATCTGCTCGAACTCCCTCATCCGGAAGATAAACTGACGCGCGACTATCTCATTACGAAACGCCTTACCGATCTGTGCTATGCCGAACGGAATCTTCATCCGACCGGTTTTCTGAACATTGAGGAAGTTCACGAAGATTCCCTGCGCGGTTTCGGGCCTCAGGTAAATAGTGTTCGCACCTTCGGCCACCGAGCCGATCTTGGTATCGAACATCAGGTTGAACTGCCTCACATCCGTCCAGTTGCGAGTGCCGGAGACGGGATCGACAATTTCGGCATCGACTATTATCTGCCTCAACTCTGCCAGATCGTTGTCTGTAAGTGCTTTGACCATTCGCGAATGTACCTTGTCGCGTTCGGTTTGCAGTTCAATCACGCGGGGTGAAGTCGAGCGATATTGTGCCTCGTCGAACGCGTCGCCAAAGCGTTTGCGCGCCTTTTCGACCTCCTTGTCGATCTTGTCATCGAGCTTTGCGATGTGCTCTTCCAGCAGAACGTCAGCACGATAGCGCTTTTTAGAGTCCTTGTTGTCTATGAGCGGGTCGTTGAAAGCGCCCACGTGGCCACTGGCCTCCCAGGTACGCGGATGCATAAAAATGGCCGCGTCGATGCCCACGATATTCTCGCGCAGACGCGTCATCGCCTCCCACCAGTAGGCCTTGATGTTGTTCTTGAGTTCGACACCCATCTGCCCATAATCATAAACGGCTGACAGTCCGTCATATATCTCACTCGACGGGAAAATAAACCCATACTCCTTGCTGTGTGCGATCAGTTTCTTGAAAAGTTCTTCTTGAGTCATTTTTTTAATCTATTGTAGTGACAAAGCAGTAAATTTTCCTTATCGTCGTGGAGATGCATCCCGCCTCCGAGGCACCAGCGCCACATTCCGCAATCGGTACAAACGCCCTTGTGAGCCCAATTTTTGTCGCGAAACTTCTCGAAACGGTTAGTCCACACATCCCAAAAGTCGTCCTTATATATATTCCCCTGGTCGAAGCGCGCGCGAATGCTGGTGCAGCCCGAAATGGATCCGTCGATGCGGATTCCGCCGACCGTCACCCCCGCCGAACAGTGATAAAAGTTGTCCCTCACCTCGGTCTCGTATCCACCCAAGAAACCCTCGCAAGCGTAATCGAGCTTTATGCGACCTTCCTTGCGCGTGGCCTTGATGAACTCCATCAGCTCGCGGAATTGCTCGTCCGTAAGTTGAAGCTTCGGATCTTTGGCTGCCCTGCCCACGGGAAAAATCGTAAAAATCCGCCACGCCCTAACTCCCTGCGAGATCAGGAACTCCTTGAACTCAGACAATCGCGCCAAACTCTCACCCGTCACACAAGTAACCACGTCATAAACTATAGTAGGCTCATTGACAATAAGTTTAAGCGCCCGTAGCGCGTTTTCGTAACTCTTCGGATGGCGGCGAATATAAATATGGTCATCCTCGAAGCCGTCCAAACTCAGCGTTATCGAATGCAGCCCTGCTCGCAGTAAAGAGTCCCACCGCACAGCGTCAAGCGCCATCCCGTTCGTAACCATCCCCCACGGATAACCGCGCTTATATACCTCAAGACCAGCGCGTTCCAAGTCTTTACGCATCAGTACCTCGCCTCCTGAAAAGACGATCATCACCTTGTGCGGATCCACGTGGGGAGTGATCGTATCGAGTGTGCGCAAAAAATCTTCGAGAGGCATATCCGGTATGACTCTGACTTCCTCTGCCTCTCGCACCCCCTCGCTCTTACAATCGCTTCCACAGTGGCGACAATCCAAATTACACCTCAACGTGCACTCCCAAAAGAGCGTTCGCAGCGGGTGGGTTTCGACCTGGTCTTTATATAGTTTAGCAAACAGATTGAGTCCCAGGCGTTTGCGTAGACCGATCTTAGTTTTGTCCATCCGGTGCCGCAAGGTCTCTTATTGGTTTATCCGGATCGAACGGGGCGAGCTGCACTCCATACATCACTCTCACTTGCATAGTATCGGATACGATTTCGGGCTCCGGATTGACTTCAGGTGCACGGCTTTTCGATCCCCTGTGGGCACATCCGCTCCCCAGCACCGCTCCGAATCCCAACAGGGCCAACACTCCGATAGCTAACTTATTCGTTTTCATCATCGTCAAGTTCAAGTGTAAAGTCAGCGGTTTTGCTCAATTTTCCCTCATACCAACCACCGCTTCCACCGGTGTAATCGGAATCTTTAACGGTTATCGTTTCGATCTTGGTGGCAAAGCTACCGCCGTTCTCCTCGCCGTCCACATCCTCGGCAATTACCTCGATCTCACCACTATCAGGCCACCAATAAGGGTCGTTCAACGTATATTTTCCAGAAGAATCGGTTGTCACGGAAGGATTATGATAATCATACGCATCGGCCCATTTCGCCGAAATCTTTATCCCTTGTATGGGATCACCATCGACATCCGTCACCTTGCCTTTGACCTCGAAGTCGGCGTGCGGCTGACCATATTCCACCCGTCCATTACCCGGTTCGCACGCCGCAAATCCCAGCAGCGCCAACAGACCTGTGATAATTCTACTCATTCTCATCGCTTTTTTCGATTTGGGTTAAGGTAAAATCGGCAGTTTTTTCCGCCGCTCCGAAGTATGTTTCCCGCTTATTGAGCCGACCCCCACCGACGAAGTCCGATACGGAAAGTTCGATCTGCTCCGTCACCGAACCAAACAGTCCACCCTTCTGTTCGCCATCAATGTCGTCAAGTGTTATCTCGACAGGATATTCACCCGGCGCACCGAGAATTTCGACAGATATTCTGTAAACCCCTTCGGCATCAGTCGTCGTCTCCCGCCAATTCAACCCGACCTTTATGCCTTCCACCGGATCGCCACTCGCCTCGTCGGTAACTATTCCCCGCACCGTGAGATCGGCATAATCGGTATAACCTGGTGCATAGCACGCCGTACAGGCGAGTGAGATGCCGCACAGAGTTAAAATTTTCGCAATAATTTTACTGCTTAATTTCATAGTACCACAAAAATAGTTAAAATTTTTAACTTTGTGGGGATTATGCCGAAAAATCACGAAAAGCAGGCCCTCCTCGGACGGGTAATGTTCGTCTTCATCAACGTGTTGGTGTGGGTCATAATCCTGTGTTTCCCGTTCCTTGTGGCCACACGTGAGGGATCGCTGGTTGGAATTGACAAATATGTGATTTACAGCTGGATACCGCTGATGTTTATGTTGGTATTCTACTTCAATTACTATTTTTTGATCGACAAGCTGGTCTTCGAACAGCGGCGCTGGCTGGTGTTTTGGCTGTGCAACGGGGTGATGATAGTCGTTGTGGCCAGTTGCTCTCACCTGCTACAGGAGTTCTATCTCACCAGGATTGTCGGTGTCGCTCCTCCGAGCGAAAAAATCGCACTGGCGAGCTACATTATTCGTGACGGGCTGGTGCTGATGTTGGTCATCGGGCTGAGCGTTGCTCTGAAGATGGTTGCGGCGTGGCAAACCCAAGAGAGGGAACGGGCACGCCTCGAAGCCGAAAAGCGCGATGCTGAGTTGCAAAACCTTCGCAGTCAGCTTAATCCCCACTTCCTGTTCAACACCCTCAACAATATTTATGCTCTTGTTGCGAGCGACGGCGAACGGGCACGTGAAGCGATCCATTCATTGAGCACCCTGCTACGTTATACGCTCTACGCCCGCGATGAACGGGTTTCGCTGGCCGAGGAGATGGATTTTGTGCACAATTTTGTCGAATTGGCGCGCCTCAGGCACGGAGCCGGCGTTGCGATCAACGTATCGCTACCTTCTGACACGAAAGGGCTTACCATTGCACCGCTGATGTTTATGACCCTGATCGAGAACGGATTTAAACACGGGGTTTCTTCTACAGGTGAGGCGTCATTCGTTCGAGTGGTTATCGAAATTTCGAACGTTTCAGGCCAGGGCATCGTGCGGTGTCTCGTCCAGAACAGCGATTACCCCAAGCAAGGTGTTGATCGGAGTGGTTCGGGCATAGGGCTCGACAATCTGCGACGACGACTCACCCTGCTCTACCCAAAAACACACTCTCTGACACTGGAAAGGCGTGACGGGGTGCATACCGCCGAATTAATCATAACGCTATGACACTCAACTGCATAATCGTAGATGACGAGCCTCTGGCTCTCGATATTTTGGAGGATTACATTCGCCGGACGCCTGCGTTGAAACTCGCCCATCGGCTCACAAATGGAGCTGAGGCACTGAAGGTTTTGGGGAAAGGCGATATCGATCTTGCATTTCTCGATATTCAGATGCCGGGTCTGAGCGGACTGGAGGTGGCACGTGCGGTGGACAGTAGCAAAACGCGGGTGATCTTCACCACGGCGTTCGAGCAATATGCACTGGATGGATTTCGGGTCGATGCACTCGACTACCTACTTAAGCCTGTGAGCTTTAATGAATTTACACGGGCAATCGAAAAGGCTGACCGGTCACGCGGCAGAATTGTAGTACAATCCGATCACCGGCACGTGGCACTTTCGCTCGACGCCATTGTGTATATAGAGAGCAAAGGCGATTACGTCTCGATTCACACTGCCGACGGAGCTGTGATCCAAACACTTATGACTCTAAAAGGGATTCTTGCATTGCTGCCACCCTCGCACTTCGTGCGCATACATCGTAGTTACGTCGTTGGAATTCAATACATTACACACATAGAGCGTGGCCGTGCAGTTTTAGGCGAAATCACCTTACCCGTTTCAGACAGCTATAGGGCAGCACTTACATCCTTTCGGGGACGTTGATGCCCAACAAATTCATCCCCTTTTTGATCACTAAGGCTACCTGTTCCGACAGGCGCAGGCGGAAATCGCGCACGGCCGGGTCGGCTTCGCGCAGGATCGGATGGTCGTGATAATAGCCGTTATACATCTTAGCCAGGTCGTAAACCCAAGCTGCAATGACCGACGGTGCAAAGTTCTCGCCCGCCTGCAAAACAACCTGTGGATATTCCGAAAGAGTCTTGATAAGCTCCAGCTCTTCGGGCAAATAGACCTCGGGAGCAGGAGTCGAAACGAACTCACCGGAAGCTTTCCTCAACACCGAACGAATTCGCGCGTGGGTGTATTGAATGAAGGGCCCCGTGTTACCATTGAAGTCTATGGATTCGCGCGGATCGAACAGCATCGTCTTGCGCGGATCAACTTTGAGTATGAAGTACTTAAGCGCTCCCAAACCGACCATTTCGGCGATCTCGGAAGCCTCTTCGGCACTGAGGCCATCCAGTTTGCCCAGCTCTTGTGACATCTCGCGCGCCTCGGTAACCATTCCCTCTATCAGGTCGTCGGCATCCACTACCGTACCCTCGCGCGACTTCATCTTGCCCTCAGGCAGCTCGACCATTCCGTACGATAGGTGATAGATAGCGTCGGCCCACGCATAGCCCAGTTTTTTGAGTACGAGTTTGAGTACCTGAAAGTGATAATTCTGCTCATTACCAACGACATATATCAGTGCGTCGAGCTTCTCGTCTTCGAAGCGACGATAGGCCGTACCCAAGTCCTGGGTCATATAAACGCTGGTTCCGTCGGCGCGAAGGAGCAGTTTTTCGTCCAGCCCATCCGCAGTCAGGTCAATCCACACCGAGCCGTCTTCGCGACGATAGAACACTCCTTTTTCGAGTCCCTCTTCAACAAGCGCCTTGCCCAAGAGGTAGGTCTGCGACTCGTAGTACATTCTGTCGAAATCGACACCTAACCGCTTATAAGTCTTCTCGAAACCGTCGTAAACCCAACCGTTCATCGTCTCCCACAAGACGTAAATTTCGGGATCGTGCGCCTCCCAGCGTCGGAGCATCTCCTGCGCCTGGTCGAGCAACGATTCGTCATCTTTGAGCCGGTTATTGAACTCGACGTAATATTTACCAACGAGGTGATCGCCCTTAAGACCGCTCGAAGCCGGAGTTTCACCGTTACCGAAGCGTTGCCAGGCCAGCATACTCTTGCAAATGTGGATACCGCGGTCGTTTACAAGGTTGGCTTTCAACACGTTATTGCCGCACTCGCGCAGAATCTCGGCCACAGAATATCCCAACAGATTGTTTCTAATATGCCCCAGATGGAGCGGCTTGTTGGTGTTGGGTGACGAGTATTCGACCATAACCGTTTTACCGATCGGTTCGGCTCGCCCAAAGTTGGGATCGGCGACAATTTCGGCAAAGCGCGCGGCCCAGAATTCGGCCGTCAGTGAGATATTCAGAAAGCCCTTGATAACATTGAACGAGCCTGTTTCGGGGTTGTTGGCAACGAGATATTCGCCTATTTGTGTGGCAGTTACGTCTGGTGAAGCGTGACTGACTTTCAGCAGCGGAAAGACCACCAGTGTGAAATCGCCTGTAAACTCTTTGCGCGTTTTTTGAATCTGAACCAGTGAGGCATCCACCCCACCGTATAACTTTTCGACAGCCGCCACGGCCGCTGCGTGAATCTGTTTTTCGATCTCCATAGTGGTCACAAAGGTAAGAATTTTTGCGTGATTTCGTGACTGTGATAAAAACACAGGAGAAACTATAAAAATTGTTGTACCTTTGCTATTATGCGTTATATATTATACTCTCTTATCGTTTCGATCGCCATCACAGGTTGCGCCCGACCACTCTATGTTGCAAAAAGTGACGTAGCGAGCTCTGCTATGTTTGGCGTACCTAAGCAGGTGAGGGAAGCCTCGCCCGACCTGTATGCCGTGCTGGATTACAATCGCGCAGGAAACATCGTCCGGATGGATTCCTTTACAGGTGCGGATTCCATCCACTTTGCCCGCGAAGAATATTTTTATGACTCAACGGGAGTCCGCCTCGAACACCTCGAAAGCCACGACCTGTTGAAAAATACGGTACGCACAATGCACTATAACTATGACAAACGAGGCTACCTCTCCTCCGAAGTCGAGCACTTGGGTCCTTATCGCAACGAGTTTAGTCATAACCGTAAAGGCTATCTTAAAAAAGAGACGGTCTACGTGCCCGACGACGATACCGGGCAAGATCCTCAAACACGATATAAATACAACCTACGCGGGCAGCTGAAGAAAATCCACAACGGAGAGTTCCTCGAAAAATATCATTACCACCCCGATGGCAGCTTCGAAATAGATGGCGAGGGTGTGTTGGAAAAGTACGACAAAAACGGTCTGCTTCAGAGTGTGACTCACACGATAAAATTTACTGACGATAAAGCTCGGACCAAGAGTTTTGTATCCGCAGCGATAATCGCGGTGTATGAATTCGACACTCACGGAAACTGGATTCGTCGAACTCAGATGCAGGAACAGGAGCCATTCAACGTCACCGTGCGCGAAATAGATTACTGGGACGAGCCGTGAAGATAGGCAATGTGGATTTGGGTGAGCGGCCGTTGTTGCTGGCGCCGATGGAGGACGTAACCGACCCCTCGTTCCGCTGGCTATGCAAGGGGTTCGGTGCCGATATGATGTACACCGAGTTCATTTCGAGCGACGGACTTATTCGTGATGCCGCCAAGTCATTAGCCAAGTTGAGGTTAGACGATTACGAGAGACCCATCGGGGTGCAAATTTACGGCCACCTCATCGAGCCGATGGTCGAGGCGGCACGAATGGCCGAAGCGGCCGGCCCTGATCTGATAGATATAAATTTCGGCTGCCCTGTCAAAAAGATCGCAAACAGAGGTGCCGGTAGCGGGATGATGCGTGATGTGCCACTGATGGTGGAAATGACACGTCGGATCGTAGAGGCAGTGAAGACTCCTGTAACCGTAAAAACACGTCTCGGATGGGACGAGAGCTCTAAAAACATCGAAGAGATAGCATTGCGATTACAAGATGTTGGGATACACGCGCTTACAATTCACGGACGAACCCGTGCGCAACTCTATACCGGTAGCGCGGACTGGACTCTGATCGGCGCGGTAAAGGCGAATCCGGCAATCAAAATCCCGATCATCGGCAACGGCGACATCTCCTCCCCTCAGAGTGCACTGGAGGCGTTCGAACGTTGGGATATAGATGGAGTAATGATCGGTAGGGCGACTTATGGACGGCCTTGGATTTTTCGCGAGATAAAACACTTTTTGGCGACTGGCGAACTCCTGCCTCAACCTAATGTAGCCGAACGGGTGAATATCGCCAAGCGCCACCTGATTAAATCGGTGGAAGTTAAGGGCGAGCGAGGAGGCGTACTCGAAATGCGGCGTCACCTGAGCAGCTACTTCAAAGGATTGCCAGATTTCAAAGCGACACGTCTGAAACTCGTGACGGAAAACAACGTGGCAGAGTTATTGCGCACGATAGATTACATTGGTCAAAATTGGAAAAACTATGAAAGTAATTGGGATTAACGGCAGTCCGCGAGCCGAAGGAAACACCACATTGGCCCTGCGTGAAATGGCGAGCGAACTCAAAGCCGCGGGTATCGAGATGGAGATACTGCACATTGGCGACAAGCCAATCAGGGGTTGTATGGCCTGTGGAGCCTGCGGACGAAATAAAGACGAGCGCTGTATCATAACGAATGACCCTGTGAACGATGCGATTCAGAAAATGAAAGACGCCGACGCAATTGTTCTCGGTTCGCCGGTGCACTATGCTAATATCGGTGGAACGATGAAATGCTTTTGTGACAGGGTGTTTTACGTCACTGCTTCAAATGGAGGTCTGTTTGCCGGCAAGGTGGGTGCCTCTGTGGTAGCCGTCAGGCGTTCCGGTGGCTCGGCAGCCTGGCAGGCACTAAACTATTATCTGACCATCTCGAACATCGCCATCGCCGGCTCGACATATTGGAGCGTGGTACACGGAGCCTTGCCCGGCGAAGCTGCCCAAGATCTCGAAGGACTGCAAACCGTGCGAAATGCCGCCAAAAACATAGCACGGATGCTGGGCGCGGAAACATCCGACTACGACCGCGGCGCGCGAACGAATTTTATTCGATAAATGTGGTACGTTATTTGTTATTGAATGGGCAAAACACCTAATAATAACAGATAACTATGGAAAAAAAGAGTTGCGGGTGCGCCACGCGTGCCAAAGAGAAATTCAATGCAGGCCTGACCAAGGACGCTAAAGCGATAGTCGCCGGCGTGGAAGGTTATAGCAAGGAAGACCACACAAAAAAAGCCGCCGAGGTGAAAGCCGCATTCCCACCCGAAAAAGCGACAACAGCTAAAAAACCGGCGGCAAAAACAACAGCAAAAAAGGCACCAAAGCCAGCAGGAATGTCCAAAGGTACGCACAGTGGTGATGCCTGCTAAAAGAAAAGCGCCCTCGGTTCGAGGGCGCTTTTCTTTTAGAGCAGTTACCGCTTAGTCGAGAACTTCGACTTTCAGGTTACGGAACCAGACGTCATCGCCGTGGTCTTGCAGCGCAATGTAACCACCGACAACGTTACCTTCAGCATCCGTACCCAGTCCGGAGGTCAAAAGTTCGAATGAGTTCGGCCAGTTGGGATTTGTGCTGGAGAACTTGCTGTTTTCGATCATAGCGGTCCATTCTGGAGTCCACAGATGATACTCGACAACGGGTTCGCCGTTCTGATAGTGAATAACAGTGCCCTTATAGACCATAATGCCGCCCGTGTTCCATTCGCCGAAAGGCTTGGCGTTCTGTGGTTTTGCAGGCAACATATCGTACAGTGAAGCCGACGCGCGATTGCCATCCACGCCCAGTTTGGCATCGGGATGGTTTTCGTTGTCGAGAATCTGGTACTCAGGAGCAGTAATGTAAATGGGGCCGCCGGGGATCTCCTTCGCATAGAAGAATACACCGGAGTTGGCACCCTTCGACACCTTGTATTCGAACGTCAGTTTGAAGTTTGCGAACGGAGTTGCATAGATAATGTTGGCATCGCCCTCGCCTTTACCGTTGCTGTTAATCTTCATTGCGCCGTCCTCGATAGTCCAGCGAGCGGGCATTTCGGTGCCATTGTACGCTCTCCAGCCTGTGAAGTCAGTACCGTTGAAGATCGAAACCGTATTGGCAGCTTCGGCAACAGCAACTTCTTCGGCCGCAAGTGCTTCGGCATCTTCTTTGGTTTTCTTGTTGCCCCAGCACGAACTCAAAATCAAAGCCATAGCAACACCAATTAAAATTACTCTTGTTTTCATCGTCTTCTTAAATTTATTTAGGCATATCGACCAACTTCCAGCCTTCGCGGTAGTTGTGCTTAATCAGTTCATTAGCAAATTCCAGCGCATTGAACGGCTCGGTGTAAGTCTTGTTGAACGTGGGATGGCCATCTGTGATGCTGAAGCCATCTTCGATCATAATCCTCAGTTTTTCGTCCGGGCCGATGTTGGTGAAGCGCATATTTTCGCCGTCCCAGTCCAAAATCTTGAACAAACCCTGAAGACGAACGGCCAACACGCCCATAACAACCATTTCGTTGAACGGGCCAGCCATCGAGAAGTCGGAGTTGGTCATTACACGGGTTGCGGCGGGTTCTTTGCAAGCGCGCAGGAAGTCTGCAGCGTGACCCTGATCACCACCGGGAACACGTCTTGCCAACTGGGGGGCATTAGGAACACGACCGCTGAGCAGGTAAGGATCGCGACCATAGCAACCGCAGATCAAAGTGTCCTTCGTTCCGTAGAAGATGGCAGCACCACCCTGATTGTCAAGATTTATGCCATCGGGCAATCCTTCGGGACGAGGAGGAGTCAAACCACCGTCATACCACGTCACCTCGACTTCCGGCATTCCGACTTTCGTCATATTGTCGCGAGCCGGGAACACCAACTTAACCATCTGGGCATTGGGAGCACATTCGGTCAAAAGCGGAGTCGAAGAACCCTGAACTTTAGTGGGATAGCCCAAGTTCAAACCCTTGAACACGGGATGCAGGATATGGCAGGCCATATCGCCCAAGGCGCCGGTACCATAATCCCACCAGCCGCGCCAGTTCCACGGCGTGAGAATTTCGTTATAAGGCTTCATTTTAGCCGGGCCGACGAACAGATCCCAGTTCAGAGTATCAGGAACAGGTTGTGCTGCGGGACGGGGCAGACCTTGCGGCCAGATAGGACGATTAGTGAAGGTGTCCACGCGAGTTATCTCGCCGATCTCACCGTTCCAAATCCAGTCGCAAACAGTGGCCACGCCATCGCCCGACGAACCCTGGTTACCCATCTGAGTGGCCACCTTATGGTGAGCGGCCAACTTGGTAAGCAGACGCGATTCATAGACCGAGTGGGTCAAAGGTTTTTCGCAATATACGTGTTTTCCCAGCGTCATAGCCGTCGAAGAAACCAGCGCGTGTGTGTGGTCGGCAGTAGCAACCATCACCGCGTCGATGTCCTTGTGCATTTCATCGAACATCTTGCGATAGTCCCAGAATCTTTTTGCATCCGGGTAACGGTTGAATGTGCCCATTGCATAGTGGTGGTCCACGTCGCACAGCGCAACGATATTAGCGTTGTCTGCAGCCATTTCGCGCAACACCTGCGCACCACGACCGCCGACACCCACGCCGGCCACGTTCACCTTATCCGATGGAGCTTTTTTGCCCACCACACCACCGAGAACGTTGCTCGGCAGGACGGTCAATCCGGCTACTCCGACAGCTCCCGTCTTCAGGAAGCCCCTTCTTGTCATTTTTGTTGCCATAGTTTAGGTTATGTTTTTTAGGTTTAGTTCTTTTTTACGTACGGTGCTGCATTCAGGAAATCGAAACTCTTTTCGACGCAGATTTCCGGGGGCAGAGGATAGCGTTCGACCTCAACATAGAAGTCCTTCATACCCTGAGCATAAGCAGCGTTGAAGATAGGCTCGAAATCGATCTTGCCGCTGTCGCCAATAATGTCGTCGTCCTTGATGTGGAGAACCGGGAAGCGACCTGCATATTTATTAAGGTAAGCAACGGGATCCTGACCGCCGGCCTTTACCCAATATACGTCCATTTCATAGACAACGTCGGAAGTGGTATTTGCCAACAGATAGTCGAAGATGATCTGGCCTTCGACTTCGCGGAACTCGGCGTTGTGGTTGTGGAAACCAAAGGTCAGGCCCTGTTCCTTAGCCATAGCACCAAGCTTGTTGAAGTAGTCGCAGATGCCCTTGATCTCTTCCAAATTATCGGGCCAGAACATCGACGGAACGATCACATACTTGCAACCCAATGCTTTATGGTCAGTGAAGGTTTGTTTCCACCAAGCCATAATCTCGGCTTCCTTTTCGGGATCCCAACCACGACCTACGTGAGCGCTGGTTACCTTGAGGCCATATTTCTCAGCCAATGCCTTGAAGTCTGCCACGGGCATACCGTAGATCATACCGTCACGATAGGAGGCGTGTTCGAGCTCCTTGTAGCCGATTTCTGCGATCTTTTTGAGTGTTTCTTCAGGGTTTTCGCCCATAGCCTCGCGAACCGACCAAAGTTGAAGACCCATACGTTTGTCCACCGGGCCGCAAGAGGTCGTAGTGCCAACCAAACCCGTGATGATGCTACCACCGACCATTGCACCTGCAATCGTCAGCGCGCTCTTTTTGAGAAAGTCTCTCCTGTCCATTTAAGTATTAGATTAGTTAAGGTTTAAATTTATCGCCGTCAAATTTACAAATAATCCCCGAAACAAACAACACCTCCGCGAAAAATAGTTTGGCACGCTTTGTGTTATCTATAAAACTCGAAATGTTAAACCACTAAAAACAAAAAACGTTATGAAAAAAATTCTTTACTTAGTAGTATGTTGCGTGGCAGTTGCCGCACTGGGTTCTTGCCACAAAAAGGCCGCAGCCACTCCGGGTGCCGCTGCCAAAGCGTATTCGGAACACATTATGAACGACAATTATGATGCTTTCGTGAATGCGGTCGTCTTCACCGAACCCATTAAGCCGGCAGCAAAGAAAGCCACTGCAACGGCTCTTCGCACAGTGCACCATCCCGACGTAACTGCCAAGGGCGGTGTTCGTGAGGTTCGAGTGGTTTCGGAAAAACCATCGGCTGACAACAAACAGTGCGACGTTGTGCTTACCCATCACTACAACAACGGTATCGTCGAAACGGTCAATTACAAGATGATCAACGACAACAACGAATGGAAGATTCGCGCGAACGACAACAAGGAAGTATGGCGTGCAATCACCAACGACGGCGACCACGAAGTGTTGAAGGTTCGTGAAGGACACGAACGCGACTTCGTCAAGGACAAAGACAATGGCGAAAAAGAGTTCGTGAAGGACATCAACAAACGTAACGGCGATGTCGAGGTCATTAAGGTTCTCGCAAATGGCGAACGTCACCGCGAAGTGATCAAGACTCTCGACGAAGGTAACCGCGAGATCGACAAACTGAAAGTCGATGGAGAGAAGGTAGACGTGAAGGATATCGACCGCGCCAACAAGGAAATTCTCAAGGAGAAGGATAATGTAGACGGCGAACACGAACGCGTCCGCGAAGTGATCAAGAAATAGATGGGAAATTTCAATAAAAAACCCGCTGTGTTCGCAGCGGGTTTTTTTTATTCGTCGTCTTTTGCAGCGCCCTCGGCCTCGACCGTGAAGTTTATCGTACCCCTCACGTTCTTGTGAAGGCGAACCTCCGCGGTATAAGAACCAAGAGTTTTGAATGACTCGACGGTGATGTTCTTTTTATCGAGCTCTACGCCCTTGGCAGCCATCGCCTCGGCGATCATCTGCGATGTCACCGAACCGAAGATCTTACCGTCGGCAGCTTTCATTTTGAACACCAACGGCAGGTTAGCGATCTTGTCGGCAAGCGCCTGAGCATCCGCCTGAATCTTGGCGTCCTTATGGGCACGTTGTTTGAGGTTCTCTGCCAAAATCTTGCGAGCCGTGGGAGTTGCAACTTTTGCAAAACCACCGGGGATCAAGAAGTTATTGGCGTAACCGGGCTTAACATCAACAATGTCGTTGGCATAGCCCAATTTATCTACATCTTTCGTAAGTATAATCTGCATAGTTTGAGCCCTCCTTATTTCATCATATCGGTTACGAACGGAAGCAACGCAAGGTGGCGAGCACGCTTAACAGCCTGAGCCACTTTCTTTTGGAACTTCTGCGAAGTACCGGTCAGACGGCGGGGAAGGATCTTACCCTGCTCGTTGAGGAACTTCTTGAGGAATTCGGCGTCCTTGTAATCGACGTATTTTATGCCGAGCTTTTTGAATCGGCAATACTTTTTCTTCTTCACATCCACACTTAGCGGATTGAGATAGCGGATTTCGCTCTGTTGTTGTGGTGCTGCCATCTGTTATTCCTCCTCTGTTTTAACAGGTTCTTCTACTTCTGCGGGTTTCGTCGGTGCTGCGGGCGCCGCGGCTTCGTGTGCCTTTCCGGCGAGTTTTGCACGACGCTTTGCCGAGTATTCGATGGCGTCCTTGTCCTGACGGAAAGTAAGGAAGCGGATCACTCTTTCGTCGCGACGATACTGAGTTTCAAGGGTTTCGATCACGCCACCTTCGGCTGTGAATTCGACGAGGAAGTAGAACCCGGTGGATTTTTTCTGAATCGGATATTCGAGCTTCTTTAGACCCCACTCTTCCGTGTTCAGGATTTGGCCACCGTTCTCGGTAATGATACCTTGGAATTTGCCGAGCACCTCTTTTATCTGAGCATCACTCAGCACGGGCGTGGCAATGAAAACGGTTTCGTAATTGTTCATTTTTTTGTTTTTAGTGAATTGAGGGTGCAAAGGTAAGGAAAATTATTATATTTGCAAGAAATAAACATTCATTTACAATGATAAACGAGTTCATCCCGATAACAGAGGGTATTCGCAATCTCGTAGCACAGTGGGAGACCAGATTGTCAGCCCTCGACCTGGGAATCATCGTCCAGAGAAAGAACTGCCAAAACCGCACAGTAAGGCAGATTGTGGGCCATATGATCGACTCGGCATCTAACAATCTGCACCGCATCGTCCATCTGCAATACGGAACCGATCCTCTCGTCTTTCCGAATTATGCATCCGAGGGCAATAACGACCGCTGGATCGCTATTCAAAACTTTCAGGAAGAAGATTGGGATTTGATCGTCGGGCTATGGGTGTATAGTAATCTGCACCTTGCCCACGTTATCGACAATATAGATCCCACAAAACTCGATCGCAGGTGGATCGCCGCATCGAATGTCGAAGAGACTCTTAGCGATATGGTCATCGACTATCTGCGCCATCTGAAACTTCACATCGGTGAAGTGGAGGAGTTGATCGGGTGAAGTTTCAACTTATCTATCTCCTTGCACAGATCACCAAAAACCTTCTCCATCGATGAACTACCGTCGATGGGAACATATTTCCCCTGAGAGCGATAATAATCGGCGACGGTTGAGGTTTGAGCATTGTAAATCTCTATGCGATTGCGGATTACGGATTCGTCGGCATCGTCGGCGCGCCCACTGCACTGACCCCGAAGAAGTATACGCTGAACAAGCTCTTCCTCAGGCACAACGAGTTCCAACATCACATCGATGCCAAGGCCGTGAGCGGCGAGAATCCCATCGAATGCCTCGGCCTGTGGAATCGTACGCGGAAAACCGTCGAAAATATTTCCCGCCGCTTCCCGATGAGTGTGCATATAGTTATCGATCATCTCGATAACTACCTCGTCAGGAGCGAGTTCGCCGCGAGAGATGGCATCCCGCACAGTGAGCCCGAAAGCTGTAGCATCCTTGATCTCCTGACGGATGATATCGCCCGTAGAAATGTGATTAAAGTGGTATCGTTCAGTGAGTTTACCCGCCTGAGTTCCCTTGCCCGCGCCCGGAGCTCCAAAAAGCACAATGTTGATCATCGTTTTGATGTTTGACTCGCAAATTTAGTAACTTTGCCGCAAAATAGTATATTTATGAGGACTGAAATAGCGACTCTGGGCGAATTCGGGCTGATCAAGCGGCTGATGGGCAGTGTTGGGGACGACGCTGCGGTCATTGGCACCGGAAAAAATTTGCTGCTGCTGTCTACCGATATGCTGCTTGAGGGAGTGAATTTCGATTTGACCTATTTCCCGATGCAACATCTTGGCTATAAAGTTGTTACCGTTGGAGTAAGTGACATTCTTGCGATGAACGGCACCGCGGGACAGGTTACCTTGTCGCTGGGAATATCGGCCAAACTGAGTGTCGAGGATCTGGAGGAATTTTACACCGGTGCACGCAAGGCTTGCGAGGAATTGGGAGTTGAGATCGTAGGCGGTGACACGACTGCTTCGGTCACGGGTTTTGCTGTGTGTATCAGCGTACTGGGCAGCGTGGCGAAAAGCAAGATCACTCGTCGCTCCGGTGCTCGACAGAATGACCTTATATGTATCACTCGCGACCTCGGTGCTGCCTATCTGGGATTGCATCTGCTGGAACGCGAAAAACGAGCGCTCGCCGAAGTAGAGAATCCACAGCCTCGATTCTCCGGTTATGAGTATCTTTTGGAACGGCAACTGAGACCGCGCGCCCGCAAAGATGTTATCGACGCACTGGCAGCGGAAAATATCGTGCCGACCTCGATGATAGATATTTCCGACGGGCTGGCCAGCGATCTGTTGCAAATCTGCCACGCATCGGGTTGTGGAGCTCGTATTTACCTCGACCGTCTGCCGATCGCACGTGAGACCTATGCCCTCGCCGAGGAGCTGCATATCGACCCTGTTGTGGCAGCTCTAAACGGTGGCGACGACCACGAATTGCTGTTCACGGTGCCGCTGGGGATGCAGGAGAAGGTCACTCGATTGGGTGTCGGCATCGAGATCATCGGCCACATCACCGCAGAAAGCACCGGCGCAGCACTGGTAACTCCCGACGGCGCAGAAGTTGCAATTAAGGCGCAAGGGTTTAATCTCGAATAACTTTTACTTGGCCGCCCTCGCCGAGCTGGATTATTGACGACGGTTTTCGAGTGGGATGGCCCTCGAAGCGGCGATCAACTATGTGATCAACGCCGGAAAGGATTTCAGTCGAGATTTCGCTAAAGATCAATGGAGTAGGTTCACCTGAAATATTTGCCGAGGTGGAAACCAACGGACGCCCAAATCTCCTCAACAGTGCGTGGCAAAATTCGTGTTTCGGGATTCGAATACCAATTGTACCGCCATCTGGAATCAATCCCGGAGCAACCCCGCAACCACCCGCAAGAATCAACGTGAGAGGATTTTCCGCCAGTTCGAAAAGCTGCCACGCCACCTCCGGAACCCTGCGAACATAGCGCCCGACATCATCCAACGACGACACCAAAACGGTCATAGCGTGTTTGTCCACAGAGCGTTTGAGTGCATAGATCCTCTGCACGGCCTCCTCGTTTGTGGCATCGCAACCAACGCCCCACACCGTATCAGTGGGATAGAGCACTACCCCACCCCGTCGCAAAACTTCGACGGTCTTTGCAATCTCATCTTTCATAGAGCACAAAATTAGAAATTTTTCGTAATTTTGCCGCCATTATGGGAAGAGCATTTGAATATCGGAAAGCCACCAAGCTGAAACGCTGGGGCAATATGGCAAGGGTATTTACCAAACTGGGCAAGGGTATCGAGATGGCAGTGAAAGAGGGCGGCCCCGATCCCACAGGCAACACCCGACTGAGGATGTTGATCCAAACGGCCAAGAGCGAGAATATGCCCAAGGAGAATGTCGAACGTGCTATCAAACGTGCAACGAGCAAAGACACAGCCGATTACAAAGAGGTGATCTACGAGGGTTACGGTCCCGGCGGCATCGCGATTCTTGTAGAAACGGCAACCGATAATAACACTCGCACCGTAGCCAACGTTCGTAACTATTTCAGTAAACTGGGCGGCACGCTGGGCACGAGTGGCAGCGTAGGCTTTATGTTCGACCACAAGTGCACTTTCAAATTCGCAAACACTAAAAACGCCGACCCCGAAGAACTGGAACTCGAACTCATCGACTTGGGTGTAGATGAGATGGAGGTCGAGCCGGACGGCATCACCATCGAGGCTCCATTCGAGGCTTTCGGTGCGATTCAGAAATGGCTCGAAGACAATGGTTATGAGATCATTAGCGGCGAATTCCTGCGCCTGCCTGCTGAAACCAAAGAAATCTCTGCAGAACAGCGCGAGGCTATGGAAAAACTCATAGAAAAACTGGAAGACGATGACGACGTGACCAACGTCTTCCACAATATGGCGTAAGAGCCTACCCTTTCTCTATAATATTCAATATGCGATCGCAACGTTCTCCGTCGCGTTCGATCTCGGTAATCAGCCGTGCAATATTTTGCTGGTGATCCGACACTATGTCGGCCAACCGGAAAATTACATCGCGTTCATCACCCCCATCCACAGAGTTCACAGTCTCTGTCTTTTTAAACATTTCGCCCTTCCCCAATAAAAGCCAATCGGCTGAAATCTGAGGATATTTGAAAAGTATTTTATTGAGTTTATCGGCGCCCACACCATCGCCGATGCTCGAATAAGAGCCGTTCGACAAACCACACACTTTTTCGAATGCTCTGCCAGAAAGTCCTAATTCCTTGATTATCAAATCAAGTCGCTGTTTCAGATTCATATATGAATAATATTCTTTTCAGAAGTTTTGTTTTGAAGAAAATAATATGCAACTTTGCACCGTCAAACAACTCCAAAAATAGCCGATGGCACATTTTAAAATAAGAGAGGCCGGTCAAAAACTCCAGCTAATCTGTTCGACCACAGCCCCCTTCGTCTCCAAACGCACTTAGGGCTGTGGTCTTTATTTATCTTGTAACAAAGATACGCTTTTTGACTGAATTTTATTGCAAATGAGTAAGTATAATAGAAGGGCGGACAAGTTCGGCAGTCTGGCACACAACACTTGGGCGGTTTCTGAAGTTCCGATCAGGTCGAAGAGTCAGGAGGTACGGAATTACCTTTCATTACGTCGCCGCGATGGCGCCGTCTGCACACATCCCGGATTGCCCGTAACAGGGAAGAATGTGAGCCTTCCTTTGTCCGTCCTTTTTGCTATTCTCTTTTTTCTCACAGGTTGCGGAATCCACGACAACGAGGACTGTACTTCCAGCGTGCAATTTAGCTACAGCTACAACGAAGAGAGCTCCACTACGGACAACAAAATCTCTTATTGGATTAGCACCATCGACGAATATATTTTCGACGAATCACACCTGTTATCTAATGTGCGCCATATTGACGCAAACGGTTTCCGGAGGCAGCTCCTGCTGGAACCCGGTAAGTATTCCGTAATCGCAGTTGGCAACGCCGATCAAAGAAGCATTGTCACTGATTCAAGAACAGGCAAATCTCCGCAAATCGGCGTTACCCACCGTGAAGACCTTCGTCTTTCGCTTTCAGACACCGCCCAAAATGATGACGGTATCGTCGGCCCTTGTGAGGAGTTGTTCTACGGTTATCGCACTTTCACCGTTACCGCAACGGAAGTTAGCCGCATCCGTATCGATCTTGTGAACGCCCACTTCCAGTTGCGCTTTAAAGTTCGTTGGCAGAACACGGATATTCCCAAGATTGGAACATATTACGCCGTTGTCGAGGATGTTCCATCTCAATATGCACTGATGCCTGAGTATGTATTTCCTGCGGGTAAATTCGAGGCCGAGTCGCACGACCCCGTCAAGCACGATACCCATCCGATCACCAGTAACGAGACGATCCACCACATTCCCGCCGCGGCACAGGCAAATCCGCTTAGCTACGGCAACACGACTTATCTTAATGCCGACTACGAGGTTTGGGGGCAGATGGTTCACTATCGTGTGAAGAACGATACTCCGCTAAAAATGAACCTCTACTATTCTTCCAGCGGCACCCGTGCAGCCACAGACCCTTCCGTACTTCCTCGCGCGATCGACCTTCGGGAGTGCCTCGAATACTTTGAATACAACCTCGATCACGAACTTAAGCAGGAGTATATGCTCGACATCGAGGTCAATGGTGAACAGATCATCATCAACCCCATAGACGGTCTTAGCATTGCCGACTGGACCGACGGGGGACGACTATAAAAGAATTAACACCAGATAATAAACCATTTAAAAACCAAAAACTCCAAAAAAATGAAAAAACTGTTTAATTTAATTCTGGCCATTGCCCTCGGATTTGGACTGTGGTCTTGTTCGACCGAGATCGGTGTGAATGTCGATCCGGACAAAACGGGCACGACAGCCCTAAGATTCAAAATTAGCATTCCTAAGGATGCCTACGTTACCCGCGGTCTCGCCGGGACTAATGAGTGGACAATCAAAACGCTCGATGTTTACTCTGCAGTGACCGGCGGAAACGTCGCCAGGATGGTGGCGGGAACAGACTACACGATCGACCCTGCTGTGGGCGGAACGGCAAAAAACTACACCATCACAGTGAACAGTGCTTGGATTAAGGCTTACAACAGTAATAAAGCTAACGATGGTAAGACTATCCGCTTCTATTTTGTTGGTAACGACACCTCTTCGGGTGGAGCTCACACCGAACTGACGACTAAAACCACCGAGGCCACATTCAAGAACGCTTTGACGAATGCTCTGACCGAAACGGCAGGCAAGTTGTCCCCTGTGCTTAAGCCCAACGGAACGAACAATCTATTGTTCACCGCCGTTACCGATCCCATTGTCGTAACGGGTATTATTCAGCAGAATGCCGCCCTGAAGCGTCGCGCCGCGCGCTTCGACATTCAGAACGACTTCAAGTCGTATTTTGTGGTTACAAAGATCGTCGTCGAGAATGCTGCCAACCGTGCCCTGATGTTCACCACAGGAAATCCTGCCTCTGTGACCATCACCAAAAACAAACCTCACGCGGACATTGCCGGCTTTGCTGCGAGCGCTTACACCGAAAGTTACTCTTCCGGTACCGGCAACCTTGCTCCGAGCGTGTTCTATCTCTATCCTACCATAATGGGTGCGAATGCGACCAAGGTCACGATTTACGGTAAGCTGGGTAGTGGTGCAGAGAAGGCTTATCCGGTTTCAATTGCTTCGGCCATAG
This sequence comes from Alistipes sp. UBA934, assembly GCA_002293535.1. Classification (GTDB taxonomy): domain Bacteria; phylum Bacteroidota; class Bacteroidia; order Bacteroidales; family Rikenellaceae; genus UBA940. Next base: position 53,262 of record DBDK01000001.1, read on the forward strand.
ATATTAAGGCTAACTTCCGCTACGTCATCGACATCGATCCTTATGAGGATGGTGCTGTCGTGAATGCCATTGGTGAAATCGACGATGCCGGCAAACTCGGTACCGCAAAACCACCTGTTACACCTGATGGCGTCGTCCCCAGTCCCGGAACAGAATTCACGATCGGCAATACCATTTGGGCGGGTGCAAATGTCGGGGAGGAACCGGGAACATTCGCCTCCTCCGGTTCAGCTTATGGAGGTCTTTTCCCCGCAGATGACACCGAGTCTATGAGTTATTATTATGATGGGCCTGATGTGTGCCCCCAAGGCTGGAGATATCCCTCTGTTATCGAAGCACAAGCTCTTATACCTTACCTTGAGTCAAAGAGTTTTACGCTTCCTAATAATCCCGAAAGCGAAGCTTATTGGACATATTCGATATGGCCTTATGATGATAATATGTGGTATTGGGCCCTTTACAGTAATGATGATTCACCTTATTTAGCCGAAGTATATTGTTATCAAAATGGTTATAGCGAATATACCCATTTGTCAGTCCGTTGTGTCCGGGACAAATAATTTGAAAAGACCAAATAAAAAGCCCGCTCTTTCGAGCGGGCTTTTTTGTGTCTGCAACGTCTTACTTTTTCGCTGCTTCGACGGATACTTTGCGGAATTCTTTCAGCAGTTTGCTCAGTTCCAGAGCGGCCTTGCGAGCGCGGGTTCCGGCTGCTTTGTTGCCTTTTTCAAGCTGCAACTTTACGTTTTCCTGAAGGGTTTCGATTTCGGCGTTGATCTTGGGTACCAGGTTTTTCATAATTGTTAAATTTTTAGAGTTAAAACTTTATGTTTGGTGCAAAGGTGCTTAAAATTTTTGGATTGTCCAAATAATATACCAAACTTTTTTGTGTACCTTTGTCTGCCTATGAAACTCTCCAAATTTGATGCCATAGCCACTCACCGCGTGTGGGGATACGTTGTTTTTGTTGTTCTGATGTGGCTGATGTTCCTTCTCACCTTTCGGGTGGGCGCCTACCCTATGGCCTGGATCGAGCAGGGGGTCGGTGCGTTGGGCAATTGGGTCGGTGCGCAGATGTCCCACGGGCCGCTCAGAGACCTTGTTGTGGACGGTATTGTGGGCGGTGTGGGCAGCGTGATCGTTTTTTTGCCCAACATTCTGATCCTGTTTTTGTGCATATCCTTGATGGAGGAATCGGGTTATATGGCTCGCGCGGCGATGATTATGGATCGGCCTATGCGCGCCATCGGTCTTGGGGGTCGGTCGTTCATTCCACTCATTATGGGTTTCGGGTGTAACGTGCCGGGCATTATGGCGGCGCAGGGCATATCCAATCGCCAAAGTCGCATTATCACCGTTATGGTCGCTCCGTTTATGTCGTGTAGTGCCCGCCTACCTATATATATACTCCTTGTGGGGACGTTTTTCCCGACCAACGCAAGTCTTGTGTTGATAACAATTTACCTTGTGGGTATCGTTGTGGCAGCTCTCACGGCGCTTCTTATGCGACGGTTTGTGTTCCGCACCACCCAGGAGCCTTATGTTGCCGAACTTCGGCCTTATCGCGTTCCGACTGTTCGCGCAACGCTGGCCGATATGTGGAACAACGGTAAACAATACCTTAGGAAAATGGGCGGAGTGATCCTCGCTGCTTCAATTTTGGTGTGGGTACTGAGCTACTATCCGCGCCCCACGGAGGGAATGACGGCTGCGCAGCAACGCGAACACTCCTATCTTGGACGCGTCGGTCAGTTCGTGGAGCCTGTTATGTCACCGTTGGGCATTCCCTGGAAGGGTTCTGTGGCGCTCGTGGCGGGAATTGGAGCCAAGGAGAGCACAGTTAGTACTCTTGGGGTGCTTTACTCCTCCAGCAGCGATAGCGAGAACCCCGAAGTCGAGTTGGTAAATCTGCCTGCAAGGCTTTCCGTGCCTGATCCCCAGACCGGTAAACCCGACTGGACACCTCTTGCCGCACTCTCTTTTATGATATTTGCACTTTTGTATTTTCCGTGCCCGGCCACTCTTGCCGCAATTCGCAAAGAGGCAGGCGGCTGGCGATGGGTGATAATTTCAGTTGCCTACAGCACGTCGGTAGCGTGGGGGGTAGCGTGGTTTGTTTATAATGTCGGACACTTAATAGTATGATTGATATGAATTGGCAGGTTTTGGTTGTGTGGTTAGTAGTGGGAATCGTGGTTATTGCGCTGATAGGAAGGCGTTTTCTCAAAAAGCGGGGGTTATTATTGCTCGCTACATTATTGCCTTTTGCAGCTTTCGGGCAGAGTCTTGAGCCCGACACTAAGTTGGCTCGACAGCTGGAGGAGTCGCGCGGATTGAAAGTGACGATGAAACCCGACCTCGAAGACGCCGCTCAGACTCGTTGGTTTGCCAAGGAGGTTTCGCGCAGTCGCGTGTTACCACTTGCCGAAGATTTCAACTCGCTCAGAATCAAGGGGCCGGGTACGCTCAGCCTCGACCGTGAAAGAAGCGTTTCAGGCACAGGCAGTGTACGTTTGGAAACTCCAACCTCATTGGGTATCAAGAATCCCACTAATCGAAATTATGCCCTGGCAGAGGTTGTTCGTCCTCTCGACGGCGAGGATCTTCGCGGCTATAATCGCTTCTCGGTTTGGGTCTATGTCGAGGCGCCGGGAATGTATACGGTATTCGGGGGATTCTCACTATACAATGAAGGTCAGCACATTATGCCTGCTCCGGGACGGTTCGAGGGTCAGCATTTCGAGACGATCTATCCGGGCCGTTGGCAACGCGTCGTATGGGAGATTCCCGACCAGTATCGCGATCGCGTGACCGGTTTCGGTGTCAATATTATGCTTTCGGGCTCGCCCGCCGGAGCTGCCGAACGAATGAGCATTTGGGTGGACGATATGCGCATCGAGACAGTGGAGGCCGACAACACACGTGGCTTCGACCTGCGCCGCGGGGCCATCGCATTCTCTCACAGTGGATATAAAACCGGCGCACGCAAACAAGCGCTGGTGCAAAACGTCTCCGACACACACTTCACGATTCGCGACACGGCAACGGGCAAAGTCGCATTCGAAGGCATAGGGCAACGCTCTAAAGATGGTTTTGTGGTACTGGATTTCAGCGAGTTGGACACTCCTGGCCGCTACACGATCGAGGCTTCGGGGATCGTTTCGGGTGAATTCCCGATCGGCGATACGGCCTATCTTTCACTGGCTTGGAAAACCCTCAATTACTTCTATGCCGAGCGTTGCGGTTGGGATCAGCCGGGCATTCATCAGGAGTGTCATCAGGATGTTTTCAGTGTCCATCCAGACGGGAGAACACTTTCTGTTTCAGGTGGTTGGCACGACGCAGCCGACCTCACCCAAGGAGTGGGCAACACGGCAGAAGGTGGAATCGCGATGCTGGAAATGGCTGCAGCGATCAAGGGGAAGGATAAGGTATTATACGAGAGGCTGTTAGAAGAAGCACGCTGGGGACTCAACTGGACTATGCGCACACGGTTCGGCGATGGCTATCGCCACGGGGGCCTCGTGGTGAGTATATGGACTAAAAACATTCGCGGCGACAAGGACGATATGCAGGCTCAAGCTGGTAACAATCCCGACGATAACTTACTGGGAGCCAGTTACTGTGCGCTCGCTGCGCCGTTCTACGAAGAGTTCGATCCCGTGTTTGCGCGCTGGTGTCGTCAGTCCGCCATAGAGGATTTCGGCTTTGCGATGGAGCTGGCCGGCCACACCCGTTCGCGCAAGTTTCAAGAAGTGGATTTCGCCGGCCTTGTAACAGTTACGGCAATGAGAATGTACCGCCTCACCGGCGACCAGCAGTATCTCGATTGGGCCGTTCAGTACGCCGACCGCATTATGGCGTGCCAACAGATGGAGCCCCGGCGCGACTGGTCGATGCCTCTGCGAGGATTTTTCTGGGAAAATTCGTCCCACCAACGCACTCGTACTTACTATCACCGTTCCGAGGAGCAGTATATGATGCAGGCACTGGGTATGCTTCTCGCCGACGCCCCTATGCACGCCAACGCTCCGAAGTGGAGGGCTTCTTGCGAGGCCTATGCCGACTACCTGCGTGCCACTGCCGACGTGATGGGGCCGTGGGGAATCCTGCCATCAGCCATATATGAGGTCGATAATACCGACTATTCCACCTTCTCGCACGAGGGTGACAAGAGCCAGGGCGCACCCACTATGGCCGAATATAACGCTCAGGTTCGTAACGGCATTCAGCTCTCGAAAACCCACTTCTTGAGGCGCTTTCCTGTGTCGTATCAATTCCGTGGTTTTCACGCAATTACGCTCAGCAAAGCGCGCTCCGCGATCATTCTTGCAGACGTGTTAAGCGACGAAAGTCTGCGTGACATCGCCACCCGTCAAATGGAATATATTGTAGGCTTCAACCCGTTTGCTATGAGCACTATATATGGCGAGGGTTATGATTGGTCCCCGCTTTATGGTGCCTATGCCGGTGACGTCGTCGGCGCCGTTCCTGTTGGCATCGAGACCTTCGAAAACGAGGACTCCCCCTATTGGCCCACGCAGAGCAACGCCACTTATAAGGAGATTTGGATGCTAACCGGCGCGAAGACCTTAGGCCTTGTAGCTGAGCTGTTTGGCTATGCGAATGGTTCTCCCGTGACTTCCAATAACGCACAAACTTCCACCGGTGTCGTAGCTCCGGGCGCCGAGCTCCAACTGCTGGCCGATGGTTTCGAATTCACAGAGGGCCCCGCCACGGACGCTCGCGGAAACATCTTTTTCACTGACCAACCCAACGACCGAATCCTCGAATGGGATGCTTCCAAGGACGAACTTCGCACGTTTTTGTCCGGCACGGGACGCGCAAACGGTCTCTATTTCGACCTGCGCGGAAACCTTTTAGCAGCCGCAGACGACCTCAATGAGATTCGTAGCTTCTCCCGCGACGGTTCTTTCTCGGTTCTTGCACGTGGCTTCGAGGGAGGCGAGTTTAACGGGCCTAACGATCTATGGGTTAATCCCTTGAGTGGCGGAATTTACTTTACCGACCCGCTATATGCCCGTCCCTATTGGAGACATCGCGACGACAAAATACAACTAACCGGCGAGCACGTTTATTATATTTCACCCGATCGTTCGCGTGTCCAGCGCGTTGAAACAGAGCTGAAAAAGCCTAACGGAATAGTCGGCACGCCGGACGGAAAAACACTATACATCGCCGACATCGGGGAGAACAAAACATACTCATACGACATCGCTCCCGACGGTACCCTTTACGGCAAGCAGTTTTTCTGTCCGCTGGGCTCCGACGGAATGACGATCGACGCTGCTGGTAACCTCTATCTCACGGGACGGGGCGTAACGGTGTTCAATCCACGCGGGGAACAGATCGACCACATCGACGTGCCGGAGAGCTGGACTGCTAACGTGGTTTTAGGTGGTTCGGATCGTAAAATACTGTTTATCACCGCAATGGATAGCCTATATTCAATCAAAATAAAATGAACAGACGAGAATTTTTGGTTCGCGGGGCCACTGGATTGGCTGGACTGACCCTCGCAGGATCATTCGCAAACAAAGTTTGGAGCGCTAACTTATTGACAAATAGTCTCGTTACGGAACCTGCTATGATCGACCGTGTGCCGCTCGGAAAGACCGGCCTCAAAGCTTCGCGCCTTGCTATGGGTACGGGTTCGATCGGCACTGGTGGTTCCTCTAACCAGACAAGAATGGGCCTGGAGACGTTTGTAGAGATGTTTCGTCACGGCTACGATCGTGGTGTGCGTTTCACCGATATGGCCGAAGGTTATGGTTCTATGCCGTTCGTTGGCGCCGCCATCAAAGGTCTGCCGCGCGAAAACATCACGCTGCTCTCCAAAATGTGGACTTATCCCGACGGCAATCCTCAGCAGCAGAACGTTCGTGAAACAATCCACGAATATCTGCGCCAACTCGGCACCGAACACATTGACATTCTGCTACTTCACTGTATGACCACTATCGACTGGAACCAAACGCGCACCCACTATATGGAAGCTTTTTTGCGCGCAAAAGAGGAAGGTTTGGTGAGGGCTGTCGGCGTTTCGTGCCACGACCACGGCGCACTTGTGACCGCTTCTACAGAGCCTTGGGTGGATGTGATTATGGCTCGCATCAATCCATTCGGTGCACGAATGGACGCTGATCCTCAATCAGTTTGCGATGTTTTGAAAGTCGCCCGCAACAACGGGAAAGGACTTGTCGGTATGAAGATTTTCGGAGAGGGGACGCGCGTTTTGGATCACGAGCGCGAGCAATCGATCCGGTTTGGTTTTCACGAAGCCGGCCTCGATACTATGACCATCGGGTTCGAGTCCATCGCCCAGTTGGATGACGCCGTCGAAAAGGTTATTCGGAACGTAAAATCCTGATTATCACCGCCTCCATTAGGTCGTAACCCGCACTGGTCGGATGGATTCCATCTATCGCAAGTTCCTTTGACAGACCACCACGTTCGTCAGCCATCGGTGTCCAAAAATCGACGTAAGTACACTCGTTATCTGCCGCCCAACTCCTCAGTAATCTATTGAGTTCTTGCACTTTATCAGCAACATCAGTGATTTCGGGGCGCCACGGATATTCGGCAGCCGGAAGCACCGAACAAAGTACAACCTCAATACCGTGTACTTTGGCCAGATCGGCCATCGAAAAGATGTTGCCGGCAATGTTTTCGATCGTCACAAAACCCTGATTATGAGCAATATCATTAGTACCGGCAAGAATAACAACCGCGCGGGGTTCCAGTTCCAACACGTCTGCACGAAACCTGGCCAACATCTGAGCCGTCACCTGCCCACCGATTCCTCTGCCAACGAAATTATTGTCTGTAAAGAAGTTAGGATGCCCGTCGGCCCAACCCTGCGTTATGGAGTTGCCCATAAAAACCACATCCGGCCTTTGCTCCGAACCGGCTTCGATTCGCGATTTCAAACTCGCATTCGCTTCGGAATAGCGCCCATAATTAGCCCAGTCGTGGTTTCCTTGCGCCGACGCAATCCCCATCGCAAAAATCGCCGCTATCAAAAAAATTGCCTTTTTCATTCCCATTCTATCGTTGCAGGCGGCTTGGCACTAATATCGTAAGTAACTCTGTTTACGCCTTTTACACCATTCATAATGTCGGTCGAGACACGGGCAAGAAACTCCCACGGCAGGTGAACAACGGTCGCGGTCATAGCATCAACCGAATTCACAACTCTCAAAGCCACAGCGTTTTCGTAAGTACGGGCACCATTTTCAACCCCGACGCTTTGGACTGGTAGCAACATCACACCGGCTTGCCAAACCTTGTTATAAAGTCCCTCCGCACGTAGCGCATCGATAAAAATTTTATCCGCCTCCTGCAGGATCGCGATCCTGCCAGGGGTCACTTCACCCAGCACGCGAATCCCCAACCCTGGACCCGGAAACGGGTGACGGCCAAGCATTTCGGAACTCATTCCGAGTTCACGACCAACCCTGCGAACCTCATCCTTGAACAACATTCTTAGCGGCTCGACAATGCTCAGATTCATCTTTTCAGGCAGACCGCCCACGTTGTGATGCGACTTGACAGCCACGCCGGGCTTGTGCGCCGCAAATGACTCGGCGATATCGGGATAGATGGTTCCCTGAGCTAACCACTTAATACTGTGCAATTTCTGAGCTTCTTCATCGAACACCTCGATGAAGTCGCGACCGATGATCTTGCGCTTCTGTTCGGGATCGGTTACGCCTGCCAGATCGCCAAGGAATTTATCACCAGCACGAACACCTATCACATTAAGTCCCAGTCCTTTATAGGAACCGATCACCTCTTCGTATTCGTTTTTGCGCATAAGACCCGTATCCACAAAAATGCAGTGTAGGTTGGCGCCGATCGCGCGATGAAGCAGCACCGCCGACACCGACGAATCCACCCCACCCGACAAGCCCAGCACCACCTTGTCCTGGCCCAATCCGGTCTTCAGCGCGGCGACTGTCTCCGAAACATAAGTAGCTGGGTTAAAGGAATTTCTCTCCCGTTCTTTTTGCTCCACCAGCGCGGCGGTGGGTACTCCGAAATATCTGTTATCCATAGTTTTTACTCAGGCGCGAACTGTCGCGCCGGCCATTTTTTCAAATTGTAAAATCAAGTTATTCATCACGCGGTCTATCTCTTTATCGGTGAGTGTCTGCGTTTTATCTTCAAGCGTAAAGCCCAGAGCATAAGATTTTTTGCCTTCCGGCAACTTATCTCCCTCATAAACGTCGAACAGTGTCACGCCGGTCAATAGCTTCTTTTCAGTACCCAAGGCAATGTCACGCAACTTACGGAAAGTCACCCCCTTATCCACCAACAATGCAAGATCACGCCTGACTGCCGGAAATTTGGATAATTCGCTGGATTTTATGTTATTGCGGGCTGCTTGTTTCGCCAGATGCCCGAAGTCGATCTCCGCGAACCACACCGGTGCCTTGATCTCCTGCGCAGCGAGAAGCACCGGCGAAACAGATCCCATTTGTAGTAACTCCTTGCCATTCAGTTTGTAAGAAATGCCTTCTGCGAACAAGTCGCTTTCCAAGGGTTCTCCTCCCTGCATTTTGTAGAGATCGAAGCCGAAACGCTTCATCAATCGTTGCACTATCCCACTGAGAGTAAAGAAATTAGATCGTTCTCCACTGGCATTCCACGAGGGTTGCTCATCGAAACCTGTAACAACTATCCCCAGCCTGTAAACCTCTTTATACGGAGCCAGCAGGTCATCTCCGCGTTCCTCGACTTTCGTTGCATCATAAAAGTAGCAATTGCCAAACTCATAAAGCTTTAAATCGGTATTACGGCGGTTTGTGTTGAGCTGCACGGCCTCCAGAGCGTTGAAAAGCAGCGTTTGGCGCATCACATTCAAATCCACGCTCAGGGGATTCAAAATCCTCACGCAATTAGCTGGCGGATAGGATTTTAATCCATCATAGTATGAAGCCCGCGTAAGAGAATTGGACATAATTTCGGTGTAGCCGTTGCTGCTCAGAAAATCTGATGCGGTATTTTGCAGTCGGTCTTTGCTCAAAAAGGGCGCGTGTACCAGCGATGTACGCATACGCGCGGGCACCTCGACATTATTATAACCATAAATCCTTAACACCTCTTCCACAAGATCGGCTTCCCTCTGAACATCAACACGATAGGCAGGCACAGCTACGTGCAAAATATCACTCTCGACAACATCCGAATTCTCCACCGCAACATCCAGAGCAGCCAGTATCTGAACATAAGTTTCACGCGATAACGCCTTGCCGATAAGCGTATTAGCCATCGAAACCGAGAATTCAAAGCGCCAAGGCATCATTGGCGCAGGATAAATATCGGAGACCTCCGACGAAATCACCCCGCCCGCCAACTCCTTATATAAAAGAGCGGCACGCTTGAGTGCAAAAATCGTAATATCGGGATCGATTCCGCGCTCGAAAAGGAACGATGCATCACTGTTAATTGCGTGACGTTTAGCGGTTTTGCGAATCCACACAGGGTTGAAATAGGCGCTTTCGAGGAAGATCTTCGTCGTACTGTCACTCACCCCGCTATCGGCGCCACCCATCACTCCTGCGATACACATCGGCGTCCCTGCGCCATCGCTAATTGTCAAATCTTCAGGCGAAAGTTTGCGTTCCACTCCGTCCAGAGTCCGTAAAACAGTTCCCTCAGGGCAGGTGCGTACAACGACCCGTCCACCGGCGATCTTGTCCGCATCGAAAGCGTGAAGCGGCTGTCCCAGTTCGTGGAGCACGAAATTGGTTATATCCACCAAGTTATTATGCGGATTCAGACCGATTGCACGCAGATAATTTTGCATCCATTCGGGCGACGGACCCACCTTGAGACCCGAAATCGTCACTCCTGCATATCGCGGCGCACCCTCGATCGCAACAACCTCGACAGGAATCGTAAGCGACTGGTTATCAACTTTGAACTCCTCTACCGACGGCAACTTCAACTCGGCCTCACGTCCGTGCGCTTTCAGGTATGCTGCCAAATCACGCGCCACGCCCCAGTGTGACCCCCCGTCGATACGATTAGGAGTGAGCCCAATCTCTATCTGCCAATCTTCCTGAATACCAAGCTGTTGCAGTGCCGGCGTCCCTGGAACGGCATCGGCAGCAAGAACCATAATCCCCTCGTGATCGTCCCCCAATCCCAATTCGTCTTCGGCACAAATCATCCCGCAGGAGTCCACACCGCGAATCCGGCTTTTCTTGATCTTGAAGCTCTCGTCCGCTCCCTTGGGTTGCAAAACCGTACCCACGGTCGCAACCAGAACCTTTTGCCCGGCAGCCACATTGTGCGCTCCACAAACAATCTGCAAGGGTTCTCCGCCCTCCCCCACATCCACCGTTGTGACGTGCAGGTGGTCGCTGTCAGGATGGTCACCACAAGTCAGCACGTGGCCAACGACAACTCCTGACATTCCTCCAGGCACGCCTTCGATCTTGGAAAGTCCATCGACTTCGAGACCCGTAGAGGTCAGAATCTCAGCCATTTGTGGCGCCGACAAATCGCTTTTCAGATAGTCCCTCAACCAGTTGTATGATATTTTCATAACTTTTTCTTGATTTCGACGCGTAAAATTAACGAAAAATTCTTTTCGGCGCAGGATTTGCACTATATCTTTGCAAACAAATTCTCGACAACTATGAAAAACATCAGTAAACAAAGAGCGCCGTTCGTGATGCCGGAGCTACCCTATGCCCACGACGCACTGGCACCTCACATTAGTGCCGAAACCATTGATTATCACTATGGTAAACATCTTCAAGGTTACATCAATAACCTCAATACGCTCGTTCAGGGTTCCGGTTTTGAGAATGCCGACCTGAAGGAAATTCTCAAGAGTTCGTCCGGTGCTCTGTTCAACAACGCCGCTCAGGTATGGAACCATACTCTCTATTTTTCACAACTCTCGCCCACTCCGCAGAGTCGTCCTCAGAGCATTTTGGGTGCAGCTATCGGTCGCGATTTCGGTTCGTATGAGGCTTTTGTCGAGCAGTTTACCAAGTCGGCTCTTTCGCTTTTCGGTTCGGGCTGGACGTGGCTTGTTGCCGACAAGTCCGGTCGTCTTTCGATCGAGAACACCTCCAACGCGGCGATTCCCGTCACGGATGGTAAGAACCCCCTGATGGTTATCGACGTATGGGAGCACGCCTACTACATCGACCATCGCAATCTGCGCGCTGAGTCGGTCAAGGCTTTCTGGAATATTCTCGACTGGAGGGTTGCTCAACAGAGATATTAGTTGTACCTTCGCGGGATGAATTGGCTGGGAGAACTTTTTGTCGGCGGAGGCATCGCGCACTCCATTCTTGTGATAGCGCTGGTGGTCGCTGTCGGCACTGCATTGGGTAAGGTTAAAGTCGCAGGTATCTCACTGGGTGTCACGTGGATACTGTTTGCCGGCATCGCCGCATCACATTTTGGAATGATCCTCCAGGCAGATGTTCTTCATTTCGTTAAGGAATTCGGCCTTATTTTGTTCATCTTCGCATTGGGGCTTCAGGTTGGGCCTGGTTTCTTCGCTTCGTTCAAAAAAGGAGGGCTTAGTCTCATTGGTTATGCTATTGGTATTGTGGCACTTGGCGTTGCTGCGACAGCTGTTATCGCCGTTGTGACCCACACCCCGATCTCCACGATGACAGGTGTTATGTCGGGTGCGGTAACAAACACTCCCGGACTCGGAGCTGCCCAAACCGCTTTCGGCGATATGCATCACGGAACTATGGATCCCTCCATCGCGAACGGTTACGCCGTTGCCTATCCAATTGGTGCTGTGGGAGTTATCCTGTGTTTTTTGTTGTTTAAGGCTATTTTCAGGGTGCGATTGGACGGCGAGACTCAGGCCCTGGTAGCCGAATCTGCCGACGGACACCACACCGAAAGACTTTCTATCCAGCTGACTAACACCAACTTAATGGGTCGTACGGTTATGGAGGCCAAGTCGTTTATCAACCGCAGGTTCATCATTTCGCGCGTGCGCCACTCTTCGGGCGAGATTGAGATCGCCTCTTCTGCCACCATTCTCGGCGAGGGCGATAAATTGCTGATCATCTGCGATGAAGCCGATCGCGATGCCATAATGACCTTCTTCGGCACTCCGACGACCGACCTTAAACCCGGCGACTGGGTAAAACTCGACACTCACTTTATTTCCAAGCCCGTCATAGTCACAAAGTCCAATCTCAACGGCAAACGCCTTGGTTCTCTGCGACTTCGCAATACCTACGGTGTGAACATCACTCGCGTTGCGCGTGCCGGTATCGAGCTTGTGGCCTCACCGGAATTGGAGCTGCAAGTGGGTGATAAACTGACAGTCGTGGGCACCGAAGAGGCCATCGCTTCGGCTGCGGAGTTCCTTGGCAACTCTGTTAAACGCCTCAATCATCCAAACCTCATCGCCATTTTCGTAGGCATCACCCTTGGCGTTTTGATCGGCTCTATTCCATTTTTCGTTCCAGGAATGCCCGAACCGTTGAAGCTCGGTTTGGCCGGTGGGCCGCTCATCGTCGCAATCCTCATCGGTCGCTTCGGACCACACTACAAAATGGTGACTTACACCACAATGAGTGCCAATTTAATGCTACGCGAGGTCGGTATTTCGCTGTTCCTTGCTTGCGTCGGATTGGGTGCGGGTGAGACGTTCGTTGCCAGCATTGTCAGTGGAGGTTACTGGTGGATTTTATACGGCGCCATCATCACGATCGTCCCGATACTGATCGTTGCACTTCCCGTGCGCGCGTTCCGTAAGATGAACTATTTCAGACTGATAGGTCTCGTCGCCGGCGCTCAGACCAACCCTATGGCACTCGCTTATGCCAACTCTCTCGGCGGTAATGACCAGGCTTCCGTGGCCTATTCGACGGTCTATCCGTTCACAATGTTCTTGCGCATTCTCGCCGCGCAAGTACTGGTGATGCTGGCATTCTAAACTTTTTCGATTTTGTCAAGGGCGACATACCAGATATGCCCTTCCGGCTCGTAACCCATTTCGCTTAGCAGCGTCATATAGGTTCGCATCTGAGAAACGTATTCCGCCCGCTTTACGGCGCCGAATTTGTAATCCACAACCACCGCTCGCTTACCCTTGATCATCACTCTGTCAGGGCGTTTTGTCGATGCAGTTCCTGGTAAAATGATTCCTGCTTCGCTGTGAATTTCGTCCCAATCCGTATCGAACCACTCACGGACGAGAGAGTTATTCGGCATCCTCTCCAGTGCCTTTTGGATGTCGTCCGCGCTCGTAGCTCTTTCAAAAGCCTTATGCATCTCCACACCGTGATCGCGCTCGCCCGAAGCTATTTTGAGCTTCACCTTCGCATCCGGCCGCGCTGTATGGTAAGTCGTTAAAGCCGTGCTCCCGGAATCTTCGCGCGTAACAGGATGAGTCGGTTGCCCGAATTCCAGTACCTCGCCACTCATCGCTCCTTTGCCCGTCTTCACTCCCAAAACACTGCATAGCATATTCCCAACCGTATCCTTTCCCAGTCTGGTATTCAGCGACGACATCAGATGTAGCTCGTCTTCAGCGCGCGTGACGGCAACGTAGAACAGATTCAAAGCGTCGATGTGAGCTAACACCTGCTCACGATAGTAGTCCGGGGCAAAGTGCGATTCAGCCATCAACTTCTTGTAATTCAGCGGCATAGCGCCAAGCTCGTCAAGTTCATCCTCTCCCTTCGCCTCTGCCCACACCACCATCTGCCGACCACGCGTATCCGGCCCCATCTTCCACGACAGGAAGGGGACTATAACTGCCTTGTACTGAAGCCCTTTCGACTTATGTATCGTGCTTATCGTAATGGCATTACTTCGACCTTGCATCGTTATGGAAGCCGCCGCACCACGCTCGTTCCACCACTTCAAAAACAGCGGAACGTCGGCCACGTGTCGCGCCGAAAAGGTTGTTATTTGTTGATGAAGTGCTTGAATATAAGCTATTTCAGTCGAACGACCCGAAAGCCCGAATCGTAATACGATCTCCTCGAAAGCATCTTCAGTAGAGAGCCCTACAAGGCGTTTAAAAAACCCTACATCATCCGATGACAACTGCTCTCCAAAATCGCGCCCCAGCCACTGATTGAAAATAGCCCGCTGAATAGAGTCGTCAGGCGTCACAGCCAGCGACAGACAGGCTATTATAAATCGCGAAACAGCCGACGCACCCACCGTCAGAGCTTCGCTGGTCAGCACATCGTAAGTATATGGTGACGAGGGATTTGCGTGCTTATACGCGAGCAGCATTCGAGCCACTTGAGCCCCCTGCGTATTGGAGCGCACGAGCACTGCTATATCGCCCGCTGCAAATCCACGCGACTGCAATTCCTCGATCCGCTCGATCACCGGCGGCGTGTATTTCCCCTCCTCGTCTTTGCCGTAAAGCGTAAACGTGACATAGCCTCCCTGAGCCTCCGGACGTGGCTTTTGCGTATGCCCCACGTAAGCTTCGGCTAACAAATCTGTCATCTCAGAGGCTAACTCACTGTCGATCGTTCTGTCTACCAACGCCTTGGATATCATCGAGTTAAGCTCAGTATTTCCTGCCTGAGCAAGCAACCCCACGGCTCTGTTATTGAACTCAACCACACGCGGCAGGCTCCTGTAATTCGTATCCAATGATTCTGCTTCGATCCGATCTTCGCCAAATTGCTCACGCACCTTTCGCGAAAGAATCTGCCAATCGCCTCCACGCCAACGATATATGGCCTGCTTGATGTCACCGATCAGCATCACCGGTTCCCCCTCTTCACTCGCGACGGCATTGTGCAAAAGCGGCACGAAATTGTCCCATTGCGCGCCCGAAGTATCCTGAAATTCATCTATATAGAATCGCGAGAAGTAACTGCCGGCTTTCTCGAAAATGAACGGCGCATCGTTACCCTCCACCAACCGCGCAATCACACGGTTGGTCTCGGCAATGGGCACTATGTTCTCCTCACGACAAATAACCTCTATTCTCTGCTGTAAGTCGCTTAAAAGCATAAAGTTGCGATAATTCTCTCGCAACAACTGTACACTTGCCCTCAGACGCGGATCGTCCGAAGATTCCCCGCGGGCAGACAGTGCCTCGATCAGCGAGGTGGTTTGCTCTCGGCCGGAGGCTTCGGTGTTTCCACGAGCGCGAGCATAATTTTCGCCGAACAGCTCCTTTCCCAACACAATTAGTGGCTCGCGAATATCCCAGCGTTTCCCTTCATCGAGATTTTGGCGCGCAAGAGCAAACAGTCGGCGTTGCAGGTCGGCATCCCCTGTACTGTCGGCAATGAGAACGTCTGCGGCCATCTCTAACAGCGAGTCGGTCTCCAGTTCGAGGTTGAAATTCAGCTCCACGCCCAACTCACGAATGAATCCGCGAATGAGTCGTTGGAAAAAACGGTCGATCGTAAAAACTGCAAAACGGCTATAGTCGTGCAGTATAAGCCTTTGAACTTCAGCCGCGCGCGTACGAATTTTCGCCTCATCGAAACCCGGAAGTTCTGCCATTAGCCGTTCCAAATAAGGGCTCTTCTCCCCCACCGCGAGTTCGTGTAGCCGTTCCAAAATGCGAGAGCGCATCTCCTCTGTAGCCTTGTTCGTGAAGGTCACAGCCAGAATATGTCGATACAAGACAGGGTCGGCAATGACGCTACGAACGTACTCATACGCAAGCCTATACGTCTTCCCCGACCCTGCCGAAGCACCGATAATTTTCACACTGCCCATCTAAGGGCAAAGGTAATCATTTCTTTCCGAAAAGTCCGCCCAATGCACCAGCCACACTCTGCGGGTTAAATGCCGGTTTAGCAGGATCGTTCACGTGCTTGCCCAGTAGTGACATAACTGCTGGAATCACCGTACCTGCAATCGTCTGAGCCACAGTGGGACTCAATCCGACTTTGGATGTAAGTGCCGAAACAACGCTCGACGAAAGGCCACTGGTCGCGCTTGCAGACCCACCGCCCAACAACGATCCAAGGGCCGCAGGCGTTGCAAATTTGCCCAAGCCGCTCATTAGAGACGATGCAGTGGTCTCAACCACAGCGCTTTGTTTTTCTGCAGGAATACCGTTGATCCCGCCGATTGATTTTGCCACCTGATCTTTGACCAGGCCTAACATTTGTTCAAACATAGCTTTAATCGTTAAGTGATTTTGTGATCTTGTCTATGTTCAAACTGCGTGCCATAGCGTCGAAAATGCTGCGATAAGTTCCGCCGGCAATGTGGTGCAATTCGTCGTGGGTGCCGTGTTCGACGATGCGTCCTTTTTGCATCACGTAAATCATATCACTATCAATGATTTGCGAGATGCTATGTGAGATGATGACAACAGTGCGGTTTTGCTTGATGGCATCCAGACTTGCCTTGATCTGCTCGGTCGAAATCGCATCGAGGCTTGCGGTGGGCTCGTCGAGGAAAACTATGGGCGGATTCTTAAGGAACATACGTGCGATGGCGATTTTTTGTTGCTGGCCGCCGGAAAGACGCATAGCCGAAGTGTCGTAACCATCTGGCAACGACAGGATTTGTTCGTGTAGATAAGCTTTCCGCGCAGCATCCTCGACTTGAGCCAGCGTTGCATCGGGATTGCCATAACGTATATTTTCGAGCACCGTACCGCTAAAGATGTGGTTCTTTTGCAGCACCAGGCCTATGTTATCTCTCAAAGTGTCTGTATCGTAGTCGTTCAGCGACACTCCATCGAGCAGGATCTCGCCCTTGTCCGGAACGTAAAACTTGTCCAACAGGTTAATAAGCGTGCTTTTACCGGCGCCCGAAAGCCCCACCAGTGCCGTGATTTTTCCGGGACAAATCTCCATCTTTATGTCAAAAAGTGTCGGTTCCGCGTTGTCGGGATAGGTGAAATACACATCACGTATCGAGAAATGGCCATTGACCTTAACCGGTTTATAATCCCCCGACGGTTCGATCTCGCGGTCGGCGTTCAGCGTGTCGAAAAAGCTCTCCGAGTATATCAGCGCATCATTCATCTGGTCGTAGATGCGGTGCAGTTGGCGGATCGGGGCAGTAACGTTGTTGAAAAGCAAGATGTGGAACATTATCGCACCGATCGTCATCTGTCCGGTAAGTACCAGATAGGCAGTGAGGATGATGATCACCACGACCCCGAATTGCTCGATGAAACTCTTCAGACCGTCGAACAGGAAGTTGATTCGGCGCGTTTTCATCTGGGCCTCGGTGAGATCGAGCTGCAGGCCCAGCTGTTTCCGTGCCTCAAGTTCTTCACTTGTAAACGATTTGATGACCGTAATGGAGTCGAAAATACTGAGGATGCCCTGGCTTTTCACCTCGCGTAAGTCCTTGATGTTGCGACGCGTACCTTTCAGTTTATTGGCCTGGGACGTGCTTGCCCAAAAGTAGACAGGCACTATACAAAGCCCCACGAGACCGACCCAAAAGTTGGCTTGGAACATCATAACAAGCGCCACAATGGAAGATGCGAACAGTGGCAGAATGTCAATAAAGAAGCTCTGGACTAACTTCGAAAGGCTCTCGATTCCTCGGTCGATTCGAGTCTGGAGCTTGCCCGACTGGTTCCCGCTCGTTGTAAAGAAAGCCAGCCTATAGGTCATCACCTTCTCGATCACCGCTTGCGCCAGATCTCTCGACACGAAGATTCTCAGTTTCTCGCCATAGAGTTTTTGCCCATATTGGATAACAGCGCTTACGAGTTCCTTGCCGATGAGTATTACTGTGATAATCAGCAGAATATGCATCCCCTCGGCCAATCCCTTATGGGCTTCGAGCAGCGCTGCAATTTGATCCACCGCATAGCGCAACACCCAAGCATTGACCTGCGCCGTTAGCGAGCCCACCAGCGTAAGGCTCAAGGTCAGCACGACCAGCCACTTATACGGCCGGACGAACGCCCAAATATTTCGCAACAGCGCCCCTAAAGACATCGCTCCGGGCCTCCGCGCCCGTTATTTCTTTTTCTTAACCTCGCCGTTCTTCATCATATCGTAAGCAACCGGCGTGGCCACAAATACCGAAGAGTAGGTTCCCACGACGACCCCGACCAACAGCGCAAGGATGAACCCGCGTATCACCGTACCACCGAACAGGAAGATGGCCAACAGTGTAACAAGAGTAGTTCCCGATGCGTTCAGTGTACGTCCAAGGGTCGAGTTGATGGCGCCGTTGATATTATCGTACATCGAGCGTTTCGGATAGAGTGTTCGGTATTCGCGGATACGGTCGAAGATCACCACCGTATCGTTGATCGAATAACCGATAATGGTCAGGATCGCCGCAATAAACGACTGGTCGATTTCGAGTGAAAACGGGAACACGCCCCAGAATAGCGAAAACAGTCCGAATACGATTATTGCATTGTGTGTCAGTGAAATCACCGCACCCATACCCCATTGCCAGTTGCGGAAGCGCATCAGGATGTATAATCCGATCGCTAAAAGGCTCAGGATTACAGCCCAGGTAGCTTTTACCGTAATCTCGTTGGCCACACTTGGGCCCACCTTGTCACTCTGGATCACACCATAGATAACCTCCTGAGTACTATTGAACTGATCGAGTGTCAGCGGCGTTGCGAAGAGCGGATTTAGCGCTTCCCACAGCAGTTCGTTCACCTTTGCGGTAGCCTCGTCGCTATCGTCGTCGAACAGATACTGGGTCATAATTCGCTTGTCGGTGCCTTCGGTGCCGTAAGTTTTAACCTCGAAACTCTGTTCGGCACCCTCGGAAACAGAATCCAGAGCCGTACGAACCTCTTCGTCGCTCACCTGCCGGTCGAAATGCACAACATAAGCGCGGCCTCCGGTGAAATCGACACCCATATTGAATCCTCTCGTGAATATCGATACGAACGTGATCAGGATCAGCACGCCGGAGATAATATACGAGTATTTACGTTTTCCGATGAAATCGAATTTTGTGTTGGTGAGGAAGTTCACGTTCCACTTGTGCGAGAAGCTCACGTTTTTGCCTTTCGAAACGCGACCGTCGATCAGCAGTCTCGTGATAAAGATCGAAGTTCCCAACGAGGTCAGGATACCTATAATAAGAGTGGTTGCAAAACCTTGTACGGGGCCTGTCCCGAAGATAAAGAGCACGATACCGGTGATGATGGTCGTCAGCTGGCCGTCGATGATAGCCGACATAGCGTTCTTGTAGCCCTCTACTACCGCGAGTCCGAGCCCCTTACCAGCTCTCAATTCCTCCTTGATACGCTCATAGATAATCACATTGGCATCCACTGCCATACCCATCGTCAGCACGATACCGGCGATACCCGGCAGAGTGAGCACAGCACCGAACGAAACCAGCACTCCGAACAGCAGGAACACGTTCAAGATCAGTGCGACAGACGAATACCAGCCGCCCCTGTTATAGTAGAGACACATATACAGGAGCACCAACACGAATGCGAGCAGGAACGAAGTCATTCCCGAATTGATCGAATCCTGACCCAGCGACGGGCCCACAACCTGGTCTTGTATGATGCTTGCCGGAGCAGGTAATTTACCCGATTCCAGTACGTTAGCAAGGTCGGTCGCTTCCTGAATGGTAAATTCGCCAGAAATTTGCGAGCGTCCTCCGGTGATCTCGTCATTGACCACGGGAGCCGAATAGACATAACCGTCGAGGACAATAGCGATACACTTCCCGATATTGTCGCGCGTCAGGTTTGCCCAGGCGCGTGCGCCGGTCGAGTTCATCGCCATATCTACTTCAGCGTTCGAACCCTGCTGGCCGAAAGATCCTGTCGCATTGGTGATTACACCGCCATCCAGCGGGGCTTTCCCATCCCTTGTATTGGCGTTGATCGCATAGAGTTGAAACAGACCCGAAGCCTCATCGACAGGCTTCACACCCCACATCAGACGCAATTCTCTCGGCAACACGGAGCGAACCTGTGTCATCGCAAAGTAATCGTTCACAGCGGCAGTATCCCTCGTTGCAGCCATCCCCACAACGGGGCCACGAACATTAGGACCAATGGGTATCAGTTTAGAGAATAAGTCGTTACGGTCGGTATCGGGAACAAGGTCGTTTGTCACACCGGCCGCAGCGATCTCGTCGAGAATGTCAGGGTCGGAAACTTCGACTTCCGGTTCTTCGAGCACAACCTCTTCCTCGACAACATCTTGTTCTGCGTTAGCCTGTCTCGCTGTGGCCGTTGCCACCAATCGCGCCACTTCGTCGTTTGCCTGAAGCAGGGCAGGGAAAATCTCGTTGTTGTCGAACGTTGCCCAAAATTCGAGTGATGCCGTTCCTTGCAGCAGTTTACGCACACGTTCGGGTTCTTTCACACCCGGAAGTTCGATCAGCACACGCCCGTTATCCAGTCTTTGTATATTGGGGTTGGCCACACCAAAGCGGTCGATACGGTTGCGTAGCACGTTGAACGAGTTGGAGATAGCACCGTCGGTCTGTTCCCTGAGGACTCTCATCACATCTTCGTTCGAGCTCGTGGGCAGAATTTGCTCCTTAAGGTCTGGAGTATTGAAGATATATGCCAGCGGCTGGCCACCGGAAAGGCGGTCATAGGCCCGTGCAAACAGCGTTATAAAGTCGTCGCTGGAACCTGCCTGTGCAGCTCTTGCCTCGGCTACGGCAGCGTTGAAGACCGGATCCTGACTGTCGTTGGACATCGCCTTGACAACATCTTCCACCTTGATCTGCATCATCACGTTCATCCCGCCTCTCAGGTCGAGTCCCAGGTTGATCTCCCTCTCCTGACACTCTTTGTAGGTGAAGCCCAGATAGATTTTTTCGTTCCTCAGACTGTCTAAGTATGCCTGTGGGTTTTCTGTTTTTGCTGCTTTTCGTTCTGTGATTTTTGTAGCCAGGGTGAACGACAATGAATACGCGCAGGCCAACACTAAGAGTACTGTGATGAGCCTGATAAAGCCTTTGTTTTGCATTTTTATCTAAGTTTTATTGTTGTCCGGATATATAGAGCGCAAAAGTAGTAAAAAGTTTTCAAATTTTACGGTTTTTCCCAAACAGTTATGCTTTTCCTTAGAGCTATGCGTCCGAATTTTGCCATTTGCTGACTGCTGTTGCCTTTTTGCTGCTTCAATGAATAGACTTTAACCGACCTGAAACCGATTTGCTCGGCTAATTCTGTCGAAATAAAATCGACGGGGATCACCTCGCCTCCATAGCGCACATTATCATTTACAAAAGCGACCTTAGCTCCGGACTTACACAGACGAAACAACTCGGCATAAATAAAAGATAGCTCTGTAAAGTAACTGTCCACCATTCTCAGAATTCCCCTGTTATTTATGTCGCCGTTCTTATTGCGGTCACTTAGAGAGTTTCTAACCTCCGCCAATGCATCGTTTGTTTGGACGATCGTCATTATTCTATCGAAATCATCCTGTTTATAGTACCCTTTTATGTAGTCTATTTTGGGTTTGTTTTCGACCGTGCAGGAGAGCAATTCCTGTCTGAGACACCTTATTCTCTCATCTGTCACCCCAAGATATGCTAACTCCAGTGCATAAGTTCTGGTGTAGTCATACCGATTGCAATAGGGCGGAGAGGTGATCACGCCATCCAATATCTCACTCTGAAGTTTCGGCAATTCGTACAGCGCACTCCCCGCGATGAATTGTAACGTTGAGTCGGCTGGCCTGGGGCTTTTTTGAATCGCACAAATGTCATCATAAACGCTTCTCAATTCCTCCAGCAGCAATAGCTTCAGAGCAGGTGGGATCTTATCATAATTCCATCGCAGAAACTGCCCGTCCTTAGAGGTATAACTAACCCTCTCCAGCGAATTGAGAATACTAAGGGTTACAAGATTTTTCGCGATCCGGGAATGCCTGCTGCCTGCATTCCATTCTGTAAAAAAAGCAATTTCCCTTTCGGTCGATTCAGGATAAGCCCCATCGGTAATCGTGATATGGTTCGTTAGTTTGGTGTAATTTTCGGGCACTGTCAATTCTTCTATATCCGAGATCAGTTGCTCCATCTCCTGCAGATCGTAGTCGAACACTGACTCCTTAGCCTTGATCGCGATTCCTGATATTGGCAGAATATCGAAGCCTATGCTGTTTACACCTTGCATTTTAGCAACTATAGAGGTCGTCCCGGAGCCAACAAAGGGATCTAATATGGTATCACCCGCTTTAATGTTAAACTCCTTCAGCAGACGTTCTACTAAATCGGCGGAAAATCCCTCTCGATACTTCAGCCAACGGTGCAGATTATCCTTTTTACTCAGTTGATAACTTACGCTTTGTCTGCTAATATCATTAGACACGACCAGTGTTCCGATCAACCGCCTCTCCAATTCCTTTCGGGCGGATTGCCGACTGAAATCGCCGGCCGAGAAGTTCTCTATCTGCCACTTGTCAGCAATAGGAGGCAGCTCGAATAAATTAAGCTGTCTCATAACTTCAAGAGCCAGTCACAATAATTCACCAACTGCCCCTCGACGGTGAGATTTGCGGCACAGGAAAGGGTTCCCTTGCTGAGTTGAGCGAAGATTTCGTCTGCCATCTTCTTTTCTATGGCTGCGGCAACGAAGGAGGTATCGATCTTAAGACCTTCCTTGGCAAAAGACTCTCTGATTCGATCGAGTGCCGTGTTTCCGGTTTTCCAATGTTCGTCTGCACCGGCCGGATCGATGCCTCCCTTGAGTTCGCCCAACATCAATACTCTACCCTCGGTGTCGAAAAGACATATATCGACATTGTTCTTTACGATCGGGATATTCTTATTGAAGTATAATATACGATCCTTCCAAGACAGCGCCTTGAGGCGTTCCTCTATCCCAAAATCATTTTCGGGTCTCTTTTGCCACTTTTTATTTTCACCACACCATTTGTAGTCGATATTCGAGACTGTCAGGTTTGAAAGAAGTGTTCTTATAAGCCTCTGCTGAGCCAGAATGCCAACCAGATTACGCATAGAACCGCCCAACGAATCTCCCTTTATCAGCAAATAACGGTAAACAAGTTCATCAATAAAATACTCACCAGCAGGTTCTAAAAAATTGTCTATTAAACTTTGGACAGCCTCTTTTTTATCTTCAACAGTAAAGTAGTTAAGAGCCTTATCCGACAAACCCGCCGCCGAGAGAAGCGCCGATTGAATTTCCGAGATATTCAATAACTCTTTTGCCGTCGTCGCTCTTAACGCTAAAGTTTTGAGCGATTTGGCGCTTTCAATAATCGGAGTGGAGCGGCGATTTTTCTCCAACGCAAAACCCACAAAACCTGCCCGCGTTTGCTCGCGGGAGGTAACCAAATCCTCAGGACTTTTGATGAAATTCTGCATCCCTGCAAAGATACAAAAAAAGAACGAGCCCCGCAAGGCCCGCCCTTTTTGATTCTTCTTAGTTACCTTCCCTCGCGCTTAGTTTACCTCCTCAAACTCGACGTCGGTAACGTTGTCGCCATCCGAAGAGCCTGAACCCGAAGCGCCCGCTCCGCCTGAAGACTCGCCACCGGGCTGCTGCTGATCCTGCTGACCGGCAGCATACATCTCCTGACTGGCAGCCTGCCAAGCGTCGTTGAGTTGCTTGGTGAAGCGGTCGATATCGTCCAGATTGGCTGCCTTGTGGGCCTCCTTGAGCCCACCGAGAGCAGTTTCTATCGCGCCTTTTTTATCGGCGGAAATCTTGTCTCCATACTCGGCCAGTTGCTTCTCGGTGCTGAAGATCATCGAGTCGGCAGCGTTTACCTTATCCACCTTTTCGCGTTCTGCACGGTCGGCGGATTCATTGGCTTTTGCTTCGTTACGCATCCGTTCGATCTCCTGATCGGTCAGGCCGCTCGACGCTTCGATTCTGATCTTCTGCTCCTTGCCGGTGCCTTTGTCCTTGGCGCTGACGTTAAGGATTCCGTTGGCGTCGATATCGAATGTTACCTCCACCTGGGGCACACCTCTCGGAGCCGCCGGTATTCCGTCCAAGTGGAAACGACCGATACTCTTGTTGTCGCGTGCCATCGGGCGTTCTCCCTGTAATATATTGATCTCCACCGAGGGTTGATTGTCCGCCGCGGTCGAGAAGGTCTCGCTCTTGCGCGTCGGGATGGTCGTGTTAGCGTCGATCAATCTCGTGAAAACACCGCCCAAAGTTTCGATACCCAACGACAGCGGAGTCACATCCAGCAGCAGTACATCCTTCACTTCGCCCGTGAGCACACCCCCCTGAATAGCAGCACCGATCGCCACAACTTCGTCGGGATTCACACCCTTACTGGGTGCCTTGCCGAAAATCTCTTCGACCTTTTTTTGGATCGCCGGAATACGCGTCGAACCTCCCACGAGAATCACTTCGTCTATGTCGCTCGCCTTCAGGCCGGCATCTTTCAGCGCCTTTTCGCACGGCGCAATGCTTCTCTTAATAAGGCTGTCGGCCAGTTGCTCGAACTTCGCACGGGTCAGCGTCACCACCAAGTGCTGCGGAGTGCCGTTCACGGGAGCAATATAAGGCAGATTGATCTCTGTCGAGACGCTGCTCGAAAGTTCTATCTTGGCCTTCTCGGCTGCTTCTTTCAAACGCTGCAGAGCCATCGGATCTTTGCGCAGGTCGATCTTATGCTCGCTCTCGAACGTTTGCGCCAAAAAGTCGATTATCACGTGGTCGAAGTCGTCTCCTCCCAGATGGGTGTCGCCATTGGTGGATTTAACTTCGAACACACCGTCACCCAGCTCCAGTATCGAGATGTCGAACGTACCACCACCGAGGTCATACACTGCGATCTTCTTGTCACCGGTAGCCTTATCCAGCCCGTAAGCCAGCGCAGCAGCAGTAGGTTCGTTGATGATTCGGCTCACCTTCAAACCTGCAATTTCGCCTGCCTCTTTTGTCGCCTGACGCTGCGAGTCACTAAAATATGCCGGCACAGTGATCACTGCCTCCGTCACGCTCGTACCCAAATAATCTTCGGCCGTCTTTTTCATCTTTTGCAGAATCATCGCCGAGATCTCCTGCGGGGTGTATTCGCGCCCATCGACCTCCACACGTGGTGTGTTGTTTGCACCACGAACCACCTTATAAGGTACACGCTCTATGTCGCTTTTTACCTGATCGTAAGTTTCTCCCATAAAACGCTTGATCGAAAAGATCGTACGTTCCGGATTTGTAATTGCCTGACGTTTTGCAGGCTCGCCCACCTTGCGTTCGCCACCATCCGTGAAAGCAACGATCGAAGGAGTAGTTCTGTGACCTTCGCTGTTGGGTATCACCACGGGCTCCGCGCCCTCCATCACCGCAACGCACGAGTTGGTCGTTCCAAGGTCTATTCCAATAATTTTTCCCATAGTTTTTTGATTTTATAACGATTTTGTTGGTGCTTCTATTGCCTGCAAACCGTGTGCCAATCGTACTTTGCTGACATTTTGTCAGTTTTGTGTCGGACGCGTGGCAGGCCGTAATAATTTTGTCACAAAATTTGGCGGTGTCGATTTTTATGTTTAATTTCGTTACATCACTCGAACACCTAAAACACATTAAAGATATGGTTATCACATTCAATGAGCTGCGCCGCATCAAGGATCGGTTGCCAAGTGGCAGCTCACAGCGTATCGCTGACGAGCTTGGCATAGATGTCTCCACTGTGCGCAACTATTTTGGCGGAAAACACTACGATGCGACCGAGAGCGTCGGCATCCACGTGGAAAAGGGGCCCGACGGCGGCGTGGTCACCCTCGACAATACAGCGATCCTTGATGCGGCAATGCGAATACTCAACGAAGCGTAATAGCGTTACCGGGGCGTTTTTGCATACTCCACCGCTCTGTTCAGCAGATCGTTCAGCGGTTTTGTTTTTCGGAACTCGGTGAGCGTGCGCTCCAGCAGGTTGTCGGCCAAAATAAACTCCAACGGGAGGCGTTTCACCACGTATATATCCTTGAGTTTCAGCAATTCCTCGTGGGGTGACCCGGCCTGATCGGCGAAGTCTTTGGGCAGGCGCTTTAGTTTCGCCGTTTCGTCCAGCGTGAATCCACCGGCTGCGTCGATGGTTGCTTGCAAACCGACTCCGTTATCGACTATCTCCTCTCGCACGCTGTATAGTACATCAGGATCAGGGCAATACAAACCTGTGGAAAGCAGACTGCCTCCTGACCACGAGCCTTCGTCCGCGACGGGTTCGACGTGAAAATAGTATCCCGACCAGCCCGATTTTTTGCCGTATGGTGCTATGTAGGCGCCCATATAATTTTTGTATGGTCGTTTGTCGTGGCTGAATCGGACGTCACGATAGATCCTGAAGGTGCAATCTTTCACTTTTTGGCTTGTCACCGTCGGATCGAACGCCGCTATTCCACTTATCAGCTTCTCCACAAACTGTTCGAACTCCTTCAGCGCTTCCTTGTATTCTCCCTTGTGCTCTTCGAACCACCCTCTGTCGTTATTCGCGTGCAGCCCCGTCAAAAAATCAATTACTTTTTTCATTTTTTATCTCTGTTTTGTCTCCACAAATATACAAATTAACTCTTAAACCCTCTCCGACTCAATCATCAGTGGGCCGTCTGCTATCACCAGTTTCTCTCCTCCGAACCAGGCCTACCAAAGCCTCTTCTTCGAAAACCGCCCGCGCCCGAAGATTGCCGTGCAAAACACGTCGCACTTTGCTCGTTTTAGACAGGCTGTGCCTCGGATAATCGCAGACAAGTTTGGATTATCGCTCGGCTTGCACTATCTTTGTCGCCGGAGAGATGGCAGAGTGGTCGATTGCGGCGGTCTTGAAAACCGTTGAAGTGAGAGCTTCCGGGGGTTCGAATCCCTCTCTCTCCGCCAAAGGGGATCCGGGCGGATGGACTTCATTCACATAGGCTTCATCGACATTATCGACATCGTTGCCGTGGCGGTGCTGATGTACTACGTCTATAAAATGGCCAAGGGCACCAACGCTCCCAGCATCATCACCGGCATCATCATCATCTACATTCTTTGGGTGCTCACTCAGGCTCTCGATATGGAACTTCTGTCGTCGATCCTCGGTAACGTTATCGGCGTAGGGGTTATCGCACTTATAGTTGTTTTCCAGCCTGAGATCCGTCAGTTCCTCCAGACCATTGGCCTTAGGCAGCAACGCAGTAGTCGTGGTAAGTTTTGGCGCAAGTTGTTCGGCGCTCAAGAGGCGGTAAAGATCGACCTCGAACCTGTTGTCCGTGCTGCCGTCGATATGTCGGCCGCTAAGGTGGGTGCGCTGATCGTTTTCGAGCGGGAGACCGACCTTGGGTTCATCGCCGAGACCGGCATCACCGTCGATGCTCAGATCTCGATGTCGCTTCTCGAAAACATCTTCTTCAAGAATGCTCCTCTGCACGACGGAGCTGTCATTATCAAGGACAATCGCATCGTTGCTGCCAAATGCGTGCTTCCTTCCACACGCGTCAGGGTGCCAAAGAATTACGGTATGCGCCATCGCGCAGCGCTCGGTATGAGCGAGATATCGGATGCCGTCATCCTTGTTGTTTCCGAGGAGACCGGTACTATTTCTATCGCTCGCGAGGGCGTCCTCAACCGTGGTATCCCTCCCGCCTCGCTTCAGGAAAAACTTCAGGCGGCACTTGAGGCTAATCCTCTTCAGTAAGTTGGGACGGTAGTTTTTTAGAAGCTCGAACCCCCATCTCCCTCAACTTCTCCGCTCTCGTCACTAAACTTCCACGCCCGTCTCTCAGTTGCAACCAGGCTTGGTCATAGCTTTTTTGCGCCCTCTCCAATCCTTTCCCCACATCTTCGAGTGACCCGACGAATCCTGCGAACTTATCATACAACCGCCCACCCTCTTCAGCAATCGCTAATGCGTTTTTGCTTTGGTTGTCTCGCTTCCACAGGTCGTCCACGATCTTCAGTAGCGCAAACAGATTCGTCGGCGAGCTCACTATCACTTTCTTGTTGTAAGCCTCGCCCCACAGCCCGCTATCTGCTTGAAGAGCAACCATAAATGCAGGCTCCGACGGTACGAACATTATCACGAAATCCGGCGAATCTGCCACTGCGCTTTGATAGTTTTTCGTATGAAGTTCTCCAACGTGACGCCTCACCGATGCCAGGTGTTCTCGCAGGAAACCTTCCTTCGCTCCGTCATCCTGCGCTCCCGACAGTCCCACATAAGCCGTCAGTGACACCTTCGAGTCGATCACAATTCGCTTTCCTTCAGGCAGGGTCAGCACCACGTCGGGCCGCAAAACATTGCCTCCTTCTCCCCTCACGCTCTCTTGCACGAAGTAGTGTACTCCCCTCTGCAGGTTCGAGCTTTCCAGCATCCGCTCCAGTATCATCTCTCCCCAGTCGCCTTGCACCTTGCTCGACCCTTTCAGTGCGCTGGTCAGATTTTGCGTCTCCTCTGTGATTTTTCGATTGAGTTCCAACAGGTTATGCAGCTCACTCTTCAGCGCTCCGTGTTGTCTGTTCTCTTCGGCGTATATCTCTTCCACTCGCCGCTTAAAATCGGTAAGATTTTCTTTGAACGGCTTCAGCATCAGCTCTATTGACTCCCGCGCCTGCTCTCTGTCCTGTTGGCGTTGCAACAGCTCTTTTCCTCTCTCCGTCGCTATATCTTTCGCTCTTCCTTTCTCTCCGAGCCACAGCACCAGAAAAACCACACACATCACCGCCAGCGCCGTGATCGCTATAATATAAGGTATCATCCCACGAAGATAGCTAAAATTTCGTAACTTTGTCCCATTATGAAGAGGATAATTTCGCCTTCGATGCTTTCGTCCGACTTCGGCCACTTGGAGCGCGACACCCTAATGGTCGATGCCAGCGTTGCCGAATGGGTGCATATCGATGTGATGGACGGGGTTTTTGTGCCCAACATTTCGTTCGGTTTTCCGGTTATGGCATCCATCCGTCGCGCCACTTCCAAGCCGCTCGATGTCCACTTAATGATCGTTCAGCCGGAACGTTATGTTGCCCGTTTCGCTGAAGCCGGGGCGTCGTTGATCACGGTTCATCACGAGGCAGTCTCCGATATGCCCTCTTGCATTTCACTTATCCACGATTCCGGCTCACTCGCGGGAGTTTCCATAAAGCCTGCCACACCTGTTTCGGTTCTCGAACCATACCTACACCTGCTTGATCTGGTGCTCATTATGAGTGTCGAACCTGGTTTCGGGGGTCAGAGTTTCATCGAGGGTAGCTTCGACAAAGTTCGTGAACTTCGCCGCATCATCGACGAGCGCAACCTCTCCACTCTCATCGAGATCGACGGTGGTATTTCGGATTCCAACGCCCGTGCGGCGTTCGATGCCGGTTGTAATGTCTTAGTCGCTGGCGCCGCAGTTTTCCACGCTCCCGACCCTGCTGCCGAGATTGAAAAATTACTCAACGCATAAATGATTTCAGTCGATAATATAACAGTTAGCTACGGTGGTTGGGATTTGTTTTCCGAGGTTTCCCTCCTCGTCAATCCACGCGATCGCATCGGCCTTGTGGGCAAGAATGGCGCCGGTAAGACCACCCTGCTCAAGATCATAAACGGCGAACAGGCTCCCACTTCGGGGGTTGTGTCGTCCAGTGCAGGCGAAACCATCGGCTATCTTCCTCAACAGATGAAGGTTGCGGACACCACTTCGCTCGTCGAGGAGACTGCCAAAGCCTTTTCCGAGGTATTGGCTCTCGAAGTCGAGATCGCCGACATAAACGAGCAACTGGCCATTCGCACCGATTATGAGAGTGAGGACTATGAGTCTCTGCTTCACCGTCTCAACGACGCTACCGATCGCTATCACATCCTTGGCGGCGAGACCCGCGAGGCCGATATCGAGCGTACTCTTCTCGGTCTTGGTTTTCGTCGTGAGGATTTCGGACGCCCCACTCGCGAGTTCAGCGGTGGTTGGCGTATGCGTATCGAGCTGGCTAAGTTGCTGTTAGCCCGCCCCAGCGTCTTTCTTTTGGACGAACCCACCAACCATCTCGACATCGAGAGTATTCAGTGGCTCGAAGGCTATCTTCGTGACTATCAGGGTGCTGTTGTGGTCATCTCTCACGACCGCGCATTCCTTGACAACGTCACCAACCGCACTGTCGAAATCTCTCTCGGCAAGCTCTACGACTACAAAGTGCCTTACAGTAAGTATGTTGAGCTTAGACGCGAACGACGCGAGCAGCAGATGGCGGCGTATGAAAATCAGCGAAAAATGATCGAAAAAACCGAGGAGTTCATCGAGAAATTTCGCTACAAGCCTACCAAATCAAATCAGGTTCAGTCTCGCGTCAAACAGCTCGAAAAGCTTGAGCGTCTGGAGGTTGATGAGGAGGATCAATCCACCCTCAACATCAAGTTTCCGCCTGCACCCCGCTCCGGCCAGATCGTCACAGAGATCAAACAGGTGGGCAAAACTTTCCCTCCAAGAGACAGTAGCACCCTTCCCAAGCACGTCTTTTCCGGCGCCGATTTCACCATCGAGCGCGGCGAAAAGATCGCTCTTGTAGGGCGTAACGGCGAGGGCAAAACTACTCTCGCGCGTATGCTCATCGGCGAACTCGAACCCACCGAAGGCAGCATCCGTGTCGGCGCTAACGTGAACATCGGCTATTATGCTCAAAATCAGGACGATTTGATGAACGGCGAGGGCACAGTTTTCGACACTCTCGACCGCGTCGCCGTAGGTGACATCCGTGCCCGTCTTCGCGACATTCTCGGCGCTTTCCTATTTCGTGGTGACGATATCGACAAGAAAGTCAAAGTGTTATCCGGCGGCGAGCGTTCTCGTCTTGCGATGGCTCGCTTGATGTTGGAACCATATAATTTGCTTGTGCTCGATGAGCCTACCAACCATATGGATATGCGCTCGAAGGACATTCTCAAGCGCGCTCTTATGCGTTATGACGGTACTGTCGTCGTCGTTTCCCACGACCGTGAATTCCTTGATGGTCTGATAGATAAGGTCTATGAGTTTCGCGATGGCGGCGTCCGTGAGTACCTTGGCGACATCTGGTATTTCCTTGAAAAACGCAAACTCGAAAGCCTTAAGGAGGTAGAAATAAAAGCTCCTTCCACCAGCAAACCCGCAAGACCTTCGATCGCTTCGCCTAACGGTCGCGAGGATTACGAACGCCGTAAAGAGGTCGAAAAGGCCCGCCGCAAGCTCGAAACCGCTATCTCCAAAGCTGAGACAAGGATCGCCGAACTCGAAGCTCAGTTAGCTGTAAATCAGGATTATACACAGTATCCCGAACTTCAAAAACAGCTTGCTCACGAGATGCACGAATGGGAAAAACTAAATTACGAACTCGATATATTATGAACAATTTAATATTTGGATTAAGGCCCGTCATCGAGGCGATTGAAGCTGGCCGGCAGATAGAAAAAATATACGTCAAGAAAAATGCCGAGGGTGTGCTGCTTGGCGAACTTCGCGAGATGGCTCTCGCTCAACACATTCACATTCAGGAGGTCCCCGTTGAAAAACTCGACCGCCTCACCCGTCCTCGGGGCAATGATCGCGGCAATCGCAATCAAAACCCTAATCATCAGGGCGTTGTGGCTCAAATTTCCGCTATTGTTTATGCCGACATCGACGAAATTTTGGCCGCCATCCCCGAAAACACACCCGGCCTCGTGGTGGTTTTCGACGGTGTGACCGATGTTCGCAACTTCGGTGGCATAGCACGTACAGCTGAATGCGCTGGTGCTCACGGACTTATCGTGCCGATGAAGAATGCCGCACCTGTCAATGCCGACGCTTTGAAGGCTTCTGCAGGTGCACTCAACATCATTCCCGTTAGCCGCGTCGGCAGCATTCGTAACACTCTCAAATTGTTGCAAGCCGAAGGTTTTCAGGTAGTTGCAGCTAACGAGAAAGCATCCTCCAGCCTCTATGACGTCGATTTCACTTCTCCCACCGCCATCGTAATGGGCAGCGAGGAGACCGGCATCTCAAAGGAGGTGCTTAAGCTTTGTAACGCTCAGGTATCCATCCCTTTGCGTGGTAAAATAGAGTCACTAAACGTCGCCGCGGCAGCAGCGGTAATTTTATATGAGGCAGTCAGACAACGCAGTTGAGCTTTTGCAGGCTCTGGTTCGCACTCCTTCCTTTAGTCGCCAGGAGAGTGCAACTGCATCTATTCTCGCCAACTGGCTGAATGACAAAGTGATGGATGGATCCACAGAGGCCGTACATCGCTCTGGCAACAACATCTGGGTTCGCAATTTCCATTTCGACCCCACCAAGCCTACGATCCTGCTCTGTTCCCATCACGACACTGTCCCTCCTACGCCGGCTTGGACGCGCGATCCATTTGACGGAGCCATCGAGGACGAGCCGACAAACCACTGCGGGGCCCGACTTTTCGGTCTCGGCAGCAACGATGCGGGTGCAAGCGTGGTCTCTTTGGCAGCGGCATTTCGTCATTTTTACGAATGTAAAGATCTCAAATACAATCTTATACTTGCGCTGGTCGCTGAGGAGGAGATCAGCGGTGCGGGCGGTATTCGCAGCATTCTGCCTGAACTTGGGCTGACAAACTCGGCGCGCGCAGATGAAAACGCCACCAACCATCCGGCCGACTTCGCCATTGTGGGCGAGCCGACGGGAATGCAACTCGCTGTGGCTGAGAAGGGCTTGCTGGTTTTGGATTGTACTGCTCACGGTCGTGCCGGTCACGCCGCACGTGATGAGGGCGATAACGCTATCTATCACGCTCTAAATGATATAGACTGGTTTCGCAATTTTCGTTTTCCGCGTAAGAGCGACTTTTTTGGCGATGTGAAGATGAGCATCACGATGATTTCTGCCGGTACTGCCCACAACGTCATCCCCTCGGAATGCAAATTTGTCGTGGATGTGCGTGTTACCGAGCAATATACGAACGAAGAAGTACTTCAAATCATCCGCGAGAACGTCCGCAGTGACGTCCAACCTCGTTCGATGCATTTGCGATCTTCTTCGATCGATCATAATCATCCCATTGTACTGGCCGGTAAAGCACTGGGACTCACTACCTTCGGCTCGCCGACCACTTCCGATCAGGTGGCGCTTTCCATCCCCTCGGTTAAGATCGGTCCCGGCCAAAGTGCGCGCTCCCATAGTGCCGACGAATACGTCGAGCTGGCTGAGGTCGAGCAGGGTATAGATCTGTATATAAAACTGTTAGATAAGATATTATGAAACTTTGGCAGAAAAACAAGCCCACCGACCCCGTAGCAAACGAGGCTTATGCACTCAAAAAAGTCGAGAAATTCACTGTCGGTCGTGATCGTGAAATGGATTTGCTTCTGGCCGAGGCGGATATACTTGGTTCTCTTGCACATACCCGAATGCTGGAGACCATCGACCTGCTCACTCAGGACGAACTCACAGCCATTCAAAAAGAGCTGAAAAACATTCTCGGCGAAATTCGGCGTGGTAATTTTGCAATCGCACCGGACACGGAGGATGTCCATTCGCAAATCGAGAACCAGCTTACGGAAAAACTCGGCGATGTGGGTAAGAAAATTCACTCCGGTCGCTCACGTAACGATCAGGTATTGGTAGACTTACGTATTTTTATTCGCCGTGAGATTATTGCGATCGTTCGCGCTACCAAGCAGCTTTTCGACCGTCTTCAGGCTCTCTCCGAGCAGCACAAGGACACTCTGATGCCCGGCTACACCCATCTGCAGGTCGCTATGCCTTCGTCTTTCGGCCTTTGGTTCGGGGCTTATGCCGAAAGTTTAGTCGATGATCTTCAGCTTGTTATGGCTGCTTGGCGCATCACAAATCGCAACCCCCTTGGGTCGGCAGCCGGCTATGGTTCGTCGTTCCCGCTCGACCGCGAGATGACCACTCGACTGCTGGGTTTCGATTCGACGGACTACAACGTCGTCTATGCTCAGATGGGGCGCGGTAAGACCGAACGTATTGTTGCTCAGGCGATTTCGTCACTCGCTGCAACTATCGGACGATTTGCGATGGACAATACTATGTTTCTTTCTCAAAACTTCGGCTTCATCTCATATCCCGACCATTTGACGACCGGTTCGAGCATTATGCCCCACAAAAAAAACCCCGACGTTTGGGAGATCACGCGGGGACGGTGTAACATTTTGCAGGCGCTTCCCGGTACGATCGCGATGCTGACCACCAATCTTCCGCTCGGATATAACCGTGATCTACAGTTGCTTAAGGAGGTGCTATTCCCTGCTCTTCAAGACATTGAGGATGTACTTACGATGGCGGATTATATGTTGGCTCACGTTAGCGTCAATACCAATATCCTCGACGACCCTAAATACGCCTATCTGTTCAGTGTAGAGAGTGTTAATGCGTTAGTTCTGCAGGGCGTGCCGTTTCGCGATGCATATCGTCAGGTCGGGGTTCAAATCGAGGCTGGCGAGTTCAAACCCGCATACCAGGTTCACCACACTCACCTCGGCAGCATCGGCAACCTCGCAACCAAACAGATTTCCACTCTGATGGACAATATCCTTTCTCAGTTTGAGTTTGATAAGGTAGAAAAAGCCGAAAAACAACTCAGTGACTAAAACCATACTCCATCCCACTTTAGGCGAAATAACCCTGTCGCGCACGCGGCGGGCTGTACGTATCGCGCTAAGTGTCAGGCCAAACGGCTCTGTACGATTATCCTTTCCGTCGTGGGTAACTCAGGGAAGGGCACTCCGATTTTTGGAGGAGAAACACGATTGGGTTGCCGAGAATCGTCGAAAAATGGCGGAAAAATATCCCTCCGCCGCAACACCACTATCGCAACCCAGCAAGGAACTCAGGGATGAGGCTAAAGTCGTTATCCCTCAGATGGTTGCTCGCCTTGCCGATCTGCACGGATTTAAGTTCGGTGCAGTCCGCATCAAAAACACCCGTAGTCGCTGGGGTAGTTGCACGGCAAAAAATGACATCAATCTATCTATCTCGCTTATGCACCTCCCGTCCCATTTGGCCGAATACATTGTGCTTCACGAGCTTTGCCACACCGTCCACAAGAATCACTCCGCGCGATTTCACGCCCTTTTAGATCGCGTCACCGGCGGCCGCGACAAATCTCTTAGTCGAGAGCTAAGATCCTACCGTCCGGGCATATAACGGTATCTTTATTCCATCAGATTATCGAACTTGCTGCTTTGCTTGTCGTACTTTATGTCTGCCAGCATTCCGCTCAGCACGCCGATGTGGAACTGGTAGCTCTTCATTTGTCCCATCGGTATCCACTGAAAACTCATACTCCAGCAGTGCAGGTTTCTGGTAAGGTTGATCTGCATCGGGGTAAACTTTCGCCGCGCTATGTCGAACCCGCCGTTGAAATTCACTCCCCATTTTCCAGTCAGAGTCACACTTCCCTGAAAACCAAGCGTTTGAGTTATCCGGGATTCTAACCCGTTATTATCGTAGCTGACCGAATAATTGAACCCGAAGTTCCACGGTATCGAAAAGTCGTAGTAGCTCGACACCATATATTGCCGTCGGGTCGCAGGATCGAGGTTCACACTGTGATCGAAAGGATTGGAGTATGCCGCCACATAGGCGCCGCTGTTAATGTCGTTCATCGCAGGTTGCGACCCTTCGCGCGAGTTGAACGTGTAGCCAAATGACCACCCTGTTCTCATTATTCGCCCGAATTTCCCTTTCCCTATCGCGAATTTATCGACTTCCACGGCCGTTCCTCCCACATCTACGACCTGGTATGGGCTCCACGTGGCGTTTAGTTGTATCGCAAAGTTTTTGAATATCTCGCCAGTACGTAGCGTCAGATTTATCGGCGATAGCTTCATCGAGTCGAGCAGGAAATTGTACGATCCGGATGCCGAGAGTTGTTCTATGATCGGTATTTTCTTTATCTCCGTTGTATCGCGCCTGCTTCGTACCTTTGCTTCGATCTGATTGGATAGCGAAAAGTCTATCGAGGCTCTCGGCATTCCCACGCTTCCTCTCGGTGAGCCGACGTAATAATTGGGATTTTGTACGATCGTTCCCAGCGAGTCTCTCTGATAGTAATCCACGAACCCGTACCTTGGGTTTCTGAAATCGGGTGCGTATGTAAAGCCGACCGAAGGCGTCAGCACGTGCCGCACAGCCAGCAGTCCGGTTGTTTTTCCCGGCTTTTTCTTAATTTCGTACATTCCGTAAACCTTCGTTGAGAACGACCCGCTCGCGTTCCAGTCGTACATTCTGAAGAACCCGAATTCCGGATCGAGCTCCACCACTTTCTTCAACTGGGGATCCCACTCGCTCCGTTGTCGTTGAAAGTTCCAGGTTTCGTTGTAGGTGAACGACGGTGCGAAGTTAATATAGCCCAGTAGGTTGAAGGAGGTTTGTATCGGTATTCTGTGTTGGACACCGTTCTGCATCTTTTCCAGTGTCTCCTTGCTGAACAGGTTGTATTCCTTAGTGTTGGGCGCTGTAGAGTTTTGCGCACTCATCGAGTAGCTCATCGTGATCTTTTCGTACCATTTCTCTTTGCCCACCTGCACTTTTCTTTTGAACGGGGCGAACGAGCTCACGCTGAACGAGATATTCGGCAGTGTTATGGAGATCAGGCTGTCTTTCGAGACCGATGAGTGGCTCATAGAGGCGGTGAAGTTGAGCGTTGTCGAGCCCACCTGCCAGGTTTTTCCGTATGAGATCGACGAGTTGGTTTGTGTATTCAGATGGTCTGCAAGCGATGTTGTTGCCTGTTGATTGTAACCCGATGTCGAGAAGTTCACGCTTGCCGAGAATGTCGAGCCTGGGTTTGCTTTGGGGTCTTGTCGGTGCGTCCAGCGCAACTGGAAGTTGCCGTTGTTTTGGTAGTCGGTGCTATTTTTTTCACCCAGTATTGTTCGTGCATAATTTGCCGTAAAGGTGCCGGAAAACTTGTATCGCTTTATGTAGGTCGTGTTGGCACCCAGCTCCCACGAACCCAGCGTATAGATCCCTCCTGTTAGCGCCAGATCGGCATAATCTCCGAATGTAAAATAATAGCCCCCATCTCGCAGATAGAACCCGCGGCGCGACTCTTCGCCATATTTAGGCATAATGAATCCCGCTTGCGGCCCGCTCGAAATGGGAAAAAATCCTCCCGGTATCCCCAAAAAGTAGATCGGCACATCTTCCATCACAAAGTACGCCGGCCCTGTTATGATCTTCTTTCCAGGAATCACTTTCGCCTTTGTCATCGCGATGTAGAAGTGTGGATGGTCTATGTGGTCGCAGGTCGTGTATTTCGCTCCGGCTATGTTGATGGTATTGTCGGCCATTTTTTTCAGGTCTCGCCCCAACAGATATCCCTCCCCGTCCCTGGTCGCAACGTTTTGGATTTTGGCTTTTCGACTGTCCAGATTGTATGTTATGGTGTCCATCGTGAAGTTCGAGGCACCTTGGATGAACTCCGGACGCGTCATTTTCCCCGTCAGTGTATCCATCGTTCCCACCCCGAAAATCTCCTTTGTGGCCACATTCATAATCATATGATCGGCCTTGAGGTTGTTATCCTCATATTTCAGGTCTCCCTCTCCATAGATGAATATCAGACGGTTGCGTACGTCATACACCAGTGAGTCTCGGCCCTTCCCCACCACCGGTGCCTCCAGAAATGCCTTTCGTGGCGGAGTCGCAGGTCTCAAAACAGTTGCCCCACCTATGGTATCTGTCGCAGGCACTGGGAATTCTTGCGCCGGATCTTCAAAAATTTGCAGTCCTTCCCGCGGATAGTTCTCCACTTCGGGTGGTTCTTGGGCAAAACCCACCGTACCCGCCACAATGGCGAGCGCCAAAAGCACTGTCGCAACGGGATGTTTTTTTGTTATAATAAAAACTGCTATTTTTGCAGGAGCAAAAGTAGTGATTATTATGAAGTTTTCCAAGATCGTACTCATATTAGTGTTTCTGTGCACCACTGTTGCCGCACAGACTCCCCGCAAGTTTACGCTCGTCATCGACCCCGGCCACGGAGGCAAACAACCGGGTGCTGTGAGCGGCAAGTTGCTCGAAAAAGATCTCAATCTTGCCATCGCCCGTCGCTTCGGAAAGTTGGTGGCCGACTCTCTGCCCGACGTCAGGGTGATTTACACCCGTTCGGACGATCGCGAGATCGGTCTTGCCCAGCGCGGTGACATTGCCAACAAGGCCAATGCGGACCTGTTTTTCTCGATCCACACGAACGCTTCGTCCAATCCCGCTGCCAATGGCCACTCGACTTATGTGTTGGGGATGCACAAAAACGAGGACAATCTTCGCGAAGCTATGCGCGAGAACGAGGTGATCAAGTTCGAGGATGACTATTCGGCCACCTACGAGGGCTTCGACCCTTCGTCGGCCGAGAGTTACATCGTTTTCCAGTTGATGCAGTATGCCCATTTCGACCACAGTCTGGCTCTTGCTCGTACAGTGCAAAGGCATTATGCCAAAAACACACCTATGCGCGACCGCGGGGCGGCTCAGGGAGGATTTCTCGTGCTTTGGAAGCCCGCTATGCCCAGTGTTTTGACCGAGGTAGGCTTTATCAGTAATGCCACCGACCGCGCCTATATCTCTTCTGCCAAGGGTCAGACTGCAATCGCCTTCTCCCTTTTCGAGGCTTTCAAGGAGTACAAAACCGCACTCCAAACCGAGAACATTGCCGCACTTACACCTGCATCGACCCCAAAACCTGCCGCAAAACCCGCCGAAAAACCTGCAACCAAGCCTGCCGCACCCACAGTTTCTGCACCTAAGACCACCCCCACAGGAACTTATTACGTTCAGCTTTTCACCTCTCGCACTAAGGTCACCAAACTCGATACCGGAGTTATCGAACGTCGTATTGATGGCTGGTACAAATATTGCACTGGTCCTTATGCAACGCGCGACGAGGCCGTCAGGGCTCGCGACATAGCGCGTAAAAAGTATAAAGACGCATTCATAACACGCTGATGGCTATGAAACTACAACGCGAAGTAAAGATCGGGCTATTTGCACTGGCAATGTTGGTGTGCCTCTACCTTGGGGTGAACTACCTCAAAGGTAAGGATGTTTTTAGCGGCGACCGGGGCTATTACGCCCAATTCGACGAGACGCTGGGACTTCAGACTTCCGCTCCTGTGTTGCTTCGCGGCGTTAAGGTCGGCTCGGTGACCGACATCTCCATCGATCCCCGCCGACCCGACAAGGTTGTTGTTGCTGTTGGCATCAAAAAACAGGTTCGCATTCCTGTCGATTCGCGTATCAGACTCTTTTCCAACGGTATAATGGGCGGCAAGGCTATTGAGTTGGTTCGTGGCGAGGCCGTCACCTATTTTGACCGCGGGGCTGTTATTCCTTCCGAGACAGCCGGTGGTTTGCTCGAAAATGCCTCCCTCAGTCTCGATGATCTTGTCAGCGAAGCTAAATCTCTAATGGCCTCACTGTCTGCTACTTCTGCGAGCATTGACACACTTCTCGTGCAGAATGCAGACAGCTTTCGTGGCATCGCTTCCAACATCGAGAACGTAACCGGCCAGTTGGCTCGCGCTCGTATCGACGCTATGATCGGCGACGTTCGTCACTTCACGTCTATGCTTTCTGATAATTCGGCTCGCTTCACCGGCATCGTCGATAATTTAGACCGCGTAACGGGTTCGCTCGCCGAGGCTGATCTTCGCGGCACTATCGACACTTTGGGTCAGAGTATCAGCCACTTGAATGTTATGTTAGCCAAAGTTGCGTCTGGCGAAGGTACCCTTGGTCGGTTGATGGAAAATCCCGCACTTTACGATTCACTGACCGCCGCCACGAGCAATCTTGCCGCCTTACTCGCCGACGTGAAAGCCAATCCCAAGAGGTATGTCCATATCTCCGTCTTTTGAGTCCAAGATTGGCTTCGACCGCATCCGCGCCCAGGTGGGGGAATTTTGCACCACTGCCGGCGGACGCCAGTTGCTTGACGCCGAAGCCTTTACATTTTCCGCTCCCGACCTCCAGCAGCGCCTTGGTCTTGCCGAAGAACTTCGTGCGATCATCTCTATAGAAGGCGGCTTCCCCAGTGGCGAATTCACTGATACAGAACACGTTGTATCCAAAACAAGGGTCGAGGGGGCATTCCTCGAAGTGGAAGACATCCTCTCCCTGCATCGCGCCCTCACTTCTGTCGGCGAGGTGTTGGATTTCATTGCTTCCCATTCCGATCGCGCAACCTCCACCAACCCATATCCCCTCTTACGCGCCCTCAGCGACGGCATCCAGAGCTTTCCCACAATCGTCGGCCACATCGAGTCGCTGATCGACCGTTTCGGTAAGATCCGCGACAGCGCTTCACCTGAGCTTTTCGACATCCGCCGCACTATCCGCTCCCGTGAGGGCGAGGTCGGCAAGCGTATGCAACGAATTCTTTCTCAGGCACAGAGCGCAGGTATTGTCGATGCCGATGCCACGCTTTCGGTTCGCGACGGTCGCACAGTTATTCCCGTCGCCGCCGGTAACAAAAAAAAACTTCCCGGATTCATCGCCGGCGAGAGTGGTTCCGGACGCACGTTTTTCATCGAGCCGGTCGAGATCGTCGAGATCAACAACGAGCTCAAGGAGTTGGAGTATGCCGAGCGGCGCGAGATCGTACGAATTCTTTCAGTTTTCACCGACTCCCTCCGGCCCGATCTCAATGGTATTTCCCAGGCTGGTAACTTCCTTATACACATAGATTTAATTCGTGCTAAAGCTCGCTGGGCGATAAAAAACGGCGCCACTAAACCCATAGTCTCCGAAGACGGACGGCTGGTACTTCGTCAGGCTCGCCACCCTCTTTTGGCCCAGACCCTGGCGCGCGAGAACCGCCAAATCATCCCTCTCGACGTTTCGCTCTCCCCTGCTGAGCGCATAATAGTCGTTTCTGGCCCTAATGCCGGCGGTAAATCTGTGGTTCTCAAAACTATAGCGTTGATTCAGTATATGTTCCAGTGTGGTTTCCTCGTGCCTGCGCTCGAAAACTCCGAAATGCCGCTTTTCCGTTCGCTTTTCATCGACATCGGAGACGAACAAAGCATTGATAATGACCTAAGTACCTACTCTTCCCATCTGCTCAACCTCAAGGCTATGCTCTCCGGTGCAAACAAAAATTCGATAGTTTTCATCGACGAGTTCGGCTCTGGCACCGAGCCTGTTATTGGTGGCGCGATCGCCGAGGCTGTTCTGGAGCGACTGCTCGCAAGCGGAACCTATGGTGTTATCACCACGCATTACTCTAATATTAAGTACTTTGCATCTAATCACGAGGGTGTAATCAACGGTGCTATGGCGTTCGACGTCGCGGCCATTCGCCCTCTTTTCCAGCTTCGTCAGGGCGAGCCAGGCAGTTCGTTCGCCATTGAGATAGCGCGTAAGATCGGCCTGCCCGAACAGATCATCTCTTCGGCGAGCGAAAAGGCTGGTTCCGATCACATTAAGCTCGAACGGCAGCTTCGCGAGATCGCCCGCGACCGCCGCTATTGGGAACAAAAACGCGACCGAATCCGCGTTGCCGACCGCCGTAAGGAGCAGTTGGAGGCCGAACTCGAAGCCCGCCTCGCCGCCATCAAGGCCGAACGAGCCGAGATCATCAAAGCCGCCAAGTCCGAGGCCCAATCTCTCATCACCGAGGCTAATCGCCAGATAGAGAGCACAATAAAAACCATCCGCGAGTCTGGTGCCAACAAGGAGCAAACCACCGAAGCTCGCAAAAAACTCACCCAATTCGTTGAACGAAAACAGGTTAAGGAGCCTCAGTCGGAGGATTGGAAAACGCAGCTCAAGAACCTTGTCATTGGCTCGCAGGCCACCCGAAAACCGCAGGTCGTCAGTAGCGGCATCTCCGAGCGCAAGCTCAACTTCTCTTCGCGTCTCGACGTTCGCGGCCTTCGTCCCACGGAAGCCATTGATACTGTGGAGGATTTCATCGACAACGCACTGATGGTCGGCGTGAACGAGGTCTCAATTTTGCACGGCAAGGGCACTGGTGCACTGAAATCCGAAATTCGTCGCTATCTTCGCACCATCCCCGCGGTCGAGAGCGCCGTCGATGATCACGCCGACCGCGGAGGGGCCGGCATAACTGTTGTAACATTCAAACAATGAGATACCTACTTAGCGACATAGCCACCATTTGTGATGGACGACTCCTTGGGCCCGACCGCGAAGTCACTCGCGTAATCACCGACAGCCGCAGTTTTGCCGCATCTGGTACCGGCCCCACAGACGATTCTGACGCTCTTTTCGTGGCCATTCGCACCCCTCATCGCGACGGCGCGGCATTCGTGGGCGAGCTTTATTCGCGCGGCGTTCGTGCTTTCGTTGTACGGCCCGATTTCGACAATTCGCCCTACCCCGAAGCTGGCTTTGTAGTTGTAGATGAACCGATTACAGCACTTCAGGCGCTCGCCGCACACTACCGTTCCGGATTCACAGGCAAGGTCGTCGGCATCACCGGCAGCCACGGCAAAACCGTTGTCAAAGAGTGGATCGCGCAACTCGCACCTTCCACGGTGAGCCTTTTTCGCAGCCCCAAGAGTTGGAATTCGCAGATTGGCGTGCCGTTGTCCCTGCTTATGGCGCGGGGCGACGAGGACTATATCGTCATCGAAGCAGGCATTTCCAAGCCTGGCGAAATGACTGTACTTCAACGTATTATCCGTCCGGACATCGCTATTTTGACCGCGATGGGCGAAGCTCATCTCGAAAATTTCGTCTCGCCCGAACAGCTGAAAGCTGAAAAAATGCAGCTTTTCCGCGACTGCCCTTCCGCCATCCTGCACGGCGACCCGAAAATAGACGACTTCATAAAACGCAATACCGCCCTCGCCGTAAGTTTTTGGCAACAAGAGGGTTATGACGTTCCTCAAGCGATCATCGAAACACTCGAACCTGTCGCGATGCGCCTCGAAGTCAAGGAAGGTCTACATAACTCTGTGATAATCAACGACACATACAACTCCGACCTCAATTCACTCGCCATTGCTCTCGACTATCTCAATCGCATAGCCGCGGGTCGTCCGCGTATGGTAATAATGCCCGAAAATGCCGATGCGACTAAGCTAATAAAATCCTCAGGTATAGAGTATTATGTCAGCATCGGGCCGAACTTTACCGTGGATGATTTTCTACGTGATCTGCGTCCGGCAGAGTTGGAGGGTCGCGTGATCCTCATAAAGGGTGGCGCGCGCCTGCACTTCGACCGCCTCAGTCACACCCTCGAACGCCGCAGCCACACAACCGTGCTGGAGGTAGATCTCGATGCGATTTTGCACAATTTACGCCTCTGCCGCTCGCGCCTTTCGCCCGGCATTGGCGTGATGCCGATGATTAAGGCCGGGGCTTATGGCCACGGAGCGCTCGAAATCGCTCGCACGCTTCAGGCACAAGGAGCTGATTATCTGGCTGTTGCTTTTGCCGATGAGGGTGTTGCTCTTCGCGAGGCCGGCATCACCGTACCCATCGTTGTATTGAATGCCGACGAGGGTAGTTTCGAGGCTATGATTCGCCATCGGCTCGAACCGGAGATCTATAACTTTGTGTCGCTCAATGAGTTTACGTCTCTTTTGAAACGCCACGGCGAGCATCACTATCCCATCCATCTTAAACTCGACACGGGTATGCACCGGCTTGGCTTCCGGTCGGAACACCGACAGCGAGACAGCCAAGACTCCATAACGCCTGTCACCTCCCGCCTCGTCGCCGAACTTGCCGCGGTGGAACGTTGGGCACGCGTGGCTACCATTTTTTCGCATCTCGCCGTTTCCGACGACCCTTCGCAAGATGAGTTCACTCGTCGTCAAATAGCTGATTTTGACCGCTTTAGCTCAACAATTGCCACCTCTCTGCCTTATCCCGTTCGTCGCCACATCGCCAACACTGCCGCCATCGAGCGTTTTCCCGAAGCGCAGTTCGACCTTGTTCGTTTGGGCCTTGGGCTCTATGGATTCGGTATGGATGGCGCAAAACCAGCCGCAACGCTCAAGACGCGTATCGTGAACATTACCCACTTGGAGTCCGGCGAAACCGTAGGCTACGGACGATGTGGAGTGCTCACCCGTCCCTCTATAGTAGCCACAATACCAATGGGTTATGCGGATGGATTGGATCGCCACCTGAGTCTGGGCAAATGGAGTGTACTGGTAAAAAGCGCCACCGGTGAATTACTCCCAGCTCCCATAGTCGGCAAGGTTTGTATGGACAGTTCTATGATAGATATCACTGAT
The DNA here is from genome assembly GCA_002293535.1 of Alistipes sp. UBA934. Classification (GTDB taxonomy): domain Bacteria; phylum Bacteroidota; class Bacteroidia; order Bacteroidales; family Rikenellaceae; genus UBA940. The sequence continues at coordinate 97,316 of DBDK01000001.1, forward strand.
ATTGAGAATGTTATGGAGGGTGACGAAGTGATTATTTTTTCATCCCTCCCCAGCAACACTATTGCCGATATGGCCACCGTCCTCGACACCATTCCCTACGAGGTGATGACCTCGATTTCTTCGCGTGTAAAACGCATATACACAAAGGAATGAGTACCGGAACCCTATATTTAGTCCCTTGCCCCATCGACGACGGTGACCCTGAAAAAGTGTTGCCGGCGGCGAACTTCGAGGTGATGCGAGAGCTGGATTATTTCATCGTCGAGAATGTGCGCTCGGCGCGGCGATTTTTGTCGCGAGCGGGTGTTGGAACTGCCGAAAATGTCAAAAAATTTGACACGATTGTAAAAAAATTTGACACTTTTGAATTTGTCGAACTCAACGAGCACACGCGCCCCGAAGAGGTCGAAAAGATGCTTCTACCACTGTTAAACGACGGTCGCAGTGCCGGAGTGATCTCCGAAGCCGGCGTTCCTGCCGTGGCCGATCCGGGTGCCGACATTGTCGCTGCCGCTCATCGCAAAGGTCTGAAAGTCATTCCTTTGGTTGGCCCGTCGTCGATTCTCCTCGCCCTGATGGCTTCGGGTATGAACGGCCAATCTTTCGCATTTAACGGCTATTTTCCTGTCAAACCCGACCAGCGCGCAAAGGCGATCAAGCACTTCGAGCGTCGCGCAGTTAGCGAACATCAGTCGCAGATTTTCATTGAAACCCCCTATCGTAATAGCAAGTTATTCAGTGAGTTACTAACCACCTGCTCCCCTTCGATCCGCCTCACTGTCGCTGCCGATCTCACCGCTCCGGACGAGTTTATTCGCACCGCTACGATCGCTGATTGGCGCAAAACGTCCCCGCCCGACCTACAAAAACGCCCCGCAATTTTTATACTCGGCTAAATTGCGATTTCTCACTGCACAAGCGGACCTTCGCCCAAAATCTGCCTCAGAACCGAGTCTGGAGGGGATGGAACGGGGCCGTCAGGCACAGGCGCAACAATAAATCCGGAATATTCGGCGGGCTCAGGCGGAAGCAATCCGCGACCCTTAAGGAGCGCCTCGCGCGAAGGCTCGGAACCACGAAAATCGCGAAACAAATCCATACCATCGCGAATCCCACGAGGAGCCAACACCTTGAAACGAAAGTCGTTAGCAACACGCCTATTGAAAATATCGCCGCTCTCGACAAAAGCCTCGAAAGCATCCTTATCCAACACCTCGGCCCAAATGTAACTGTAATATCCGGCAGCATAACCGCCATCAAAAATGTGGCTAAAGTAAGGATAATGGTATCGTGGCTCGATTTCGGGGATCAATCCACGCCGTGTCGTAAGTGCATCTTTCTCAAATTCGGCAACGTTAAACGGCTGATACTCACGCATCGAATGAATATCCATATCCGACAGCGACGCCGCCAGCAACTCCGTGGTCATAAACCCTTGATTAAACATCGCACTCTGCCGCATCCGCTGCAGGGTGCTTTCGGGTATCACATCGCCGGAGCGATAATGCAGCGCATATTCGGCCAACAGTGCCGGCTGGAATGCCCAATTCTCCATAATCTGCGAGGGCAACTCCACAAAATCACGCTCTACGCCCAACAGCCCCTCATAAGGCACATCGGCAAAAAGATTGTGTATCGCGTGACCGAATTCGTGGAAAAAAGTTTCGGTTTCATCCAGTGTCAGCAGGGACGGAGTATTATCGACTGGCTCTGTGAAATTACAAGTGATGGTCGTAATAGGGTGAATCTTAGCGCCTTGCGCATCATATCCCTGACTGCGAAGCGACGAGCACCACGCCCCCGCACCTTTACCTGCACGCGGGAAGAAATCCATATAAATAACACCAAGGTGTCTGTTGTCGGTATCGAGCACCTCGTAAGTAACCACATCTTTGTGATACACAGGCGCTTTGATGGGCCGGAAAGTGATACCGTAGAGGCGGTTGCAGAGAGTGAAAATGCCAGTACGCACGTTTTCCAGCGCAAAATAGGGCCGCGCCTGTTCTTCATCGAAATTGTATCGCTGCTGGCGCTCTTTTTCGGCATAATACCACCAATCCCAAGAGTGCAGCACAGCGGTTGAATCATTTGTTTCACTGCGTTTTAACTGCAACAATGCGTCTCTCTCCTCGGTGGCTTTGGCAAGGGACGGCTCCCACAGATCATCCAAAAATTCGTAGACCCTGCCGGGCGTTTTGGCCATTCGTTCGTCGAGCACAAAATCGGCAAACGTCTTATAGCCAAGCAGATGCGCCTTGCGAGTACGAAGACGGACTATATCATTGATTATCTGCGTATTATCCTGGGAACCTCCCTCGGCGCATTGTCCCAAATAGGCCTCATAAATCGCACGACGGTGACGTTCGTTGCCAGAATAGGTCAGAAACGGGATCCAACTCGGCTTTGAAAGCGTGAACACAAGGCTGTCGCGATGGCCCAATTCCTCGGCCCTCACCTTCGCTCTCGAAACGACATTCGTCGGCAAGTCGGTTCCATCGCGCTGAGGAATAACAAGTTCGTACGAATTAACGGCCTCGCGATTGTTGGCATCGAAGCGAACGCTAAGACTCGAAAGTTGCTCGTTAATGAGGCGGAGTTCCTGTTTTTCGGTCTCCGAAAGCAATGCCCCGGAACGCACAAAACGTTTGTAAACACGCTCTGTCAGACGCAGTTGGGCTGCATTCATACCCGCCCGATATCTGCCGTCATATACTGTGCGCACCTTTTCGAAAAGCAACGAATCGAGTGCAATTGCATCACTGTGAGCCGATTGCAGAGGTGACATCTCAGCCTTAATGGCCTCAAGTTCGTCGTTCGTATCGGCCGAGGTAAGAGTCGAAAACACGCGACCGACCGTGCCATAGAGCCGTCCGCTACGATCATAAGCCAGAATGACATTGTCGAACGAAGGGGGTTCAGGATTGGTGGTAATCGAGTCTATCTCAGCACGTTGAAGGAGCATTCCCTGCTCGAAGGCAGGCTTGAAATGATGGACCTCGATTTCATCGAACGGCGGGGTGCCGAACGGGGTGTCCCACTCTGAAAAAAAAGGATTCTGGTCGCCCGCAGGCTTGCCGCAAGACACCAAAGCACACATAATGGCAAAAGTTAGGTAACGTTTCATAGTTTTTTTGTTTCTTTGTGCAAACATACGAAATTTTATGCAACTTTTCTATGCGCCGACAATTTGTGGGCCTTCGTACATCCTGAGCGAAGAAGAGAGTCGCCACGCCGTGAAGGTGCTACGAATGGTGGAAGGCTCACGACTACATCTGACCGATGGACGAGGGAATTTATTTGAAGCAGAGGTTGTTACGCCATCTGCACGAGGTTGTGAAGTACGTGTTTTACAGACTTTTCCTGATTACGAGCGCCGGCCGTATAGCCTGACGATGGGAGTGGCGCCGACAAAAAATCTCGACCGGTTCGAGTGGTTTTTGGAAAAAGCAACGGAAGTGGGAGTCGATGTTATTGTGCCGATCGAGTGCGCAAACAGCGAACGGAGGATCTTCAGGCCAGAACGCGGAGAAAAGATAATCGCCGGAGCAACGAAACAGTCATTAAAGGCGTATATGCCTGTTCTTGAGCCTATTACTCCTATTAAAAAAATTCTAACGCGGCCATTTAAAGGGGTGAAACTCATAGCCCACTGCCGACCCGAAAGCGAAAGAATCCCGATTAACGATGCATTGGTCTCCGGCCGAGACACACTTATATTAATAGGCCCGGAAGGAGATTTCACAGCCGAAGAAGTCGAACTGGCACTCGCTAACGGATTCAAAGCCATAACGTTAGGCACATCGCGACTACGTACAGAAACTGCAGCCATCGCGGCAACTATCGCAACCTATTTGCGGAATTAATTTTTTTTCTTACCTTTGTGCCGCTCGAAAGGGGGGATTAGCTCAGTTGGCTAGAGCGCTTGCATGGCATGCAAGAGGTCATCGGTTCGACCCCGATATTCTCCACAAGGGCCCTGAAAGTGGGCCTTTTACTAAATCCGCCTAACGATGTTCAACAAAAAATCCGCCGCTCTCACCCTTGAGGACGGAACCATCTTTACGGGCTTCTCCTTTGGTGCCGACGGATCGGTATCAGGAGAAGTCGTTTTTAATACGGCAATGATCGGATACCCCGAACTGCTGAGCGACCCGCTGATGAGAGGCCATATTGTGGCACTAACCTATCCACTGATAGGTAATTACGGTGTGCCACCAGTGGAGGAGCTGGAATCGGGAAAGGTACAAGTCGCAGGCTTGGTGGTCACCGACTACTCGGAAGAATTCAGTCACTGGAATGCCGGCGAAAGCCTCAGCAAATGGCTGAAAGACAACAATGTGCCGGCAATTTACGGAGTTGATACGCGCGCACTCGCCCAACACCTGAGAGACCACGGCGAGATGTCAGGTAAAATCATCGTCGAAGGAGCGGGCAATCCGAGAGAAATCGATTTCAGTAAACTTATGGCCGAGGTAAGTGTCAATGAACCTGTGATTTATGGCGACGGAGACGTGACAATCGCGATTCTTGACACGGGAGTGCAAAACAGCGTGATTCGAAGCCTGCTACGTCGTGGAGTGCGGGTGGTTCGCCTGCCTTGGCATACAGATCTGGATGAAAATCAATACGATGGACTGTTGCTTGTGGGTACGGCCGACGATCCGACACCACTGGCAGAGAACGTACGTCGCGCGATCGAGAAAGACAAGCCGATCTTTGGAGTTCGCGGCGCCGATATAACCCTCGCACTGGCGGTCGGCGGCAAGATTAAAAAACTGGAACGCTCACACCGCGGAACAAATCAACCGGTACTCGAAACCGGCACAAATCACGCCCTGATAACATCTCAAAACCACAGCTGGGCCATTGATCCTCAGTCGCTTCCGGCAGACTGGGAGGTATGGTTCGAAAATCTGAACGACGGCTCGATCGAAGGTATTCGCCGCAAAACGGGCTTTGTGAAAGCAGTACAGTTCAACCCCGAACCGACACTCCGACCCGAAGAATTCTCGCCCCTGTACGATAACTTTATAGATGCTGCTCGCGATGGAAAAAAATAAGATAAAAAAGGTTGTTCTGCTGGGCTCAGGTGCCCTGAAAATAGGCGAAGCCGGAGAATTTGATTACTCTGGCTCTCAGGCACTTAAAGCACTGAAAGAAGAAGGCATAGCGACGGTGCTGATCAATCCCAATATCGCCACAATTCAGACATCCGAAAACATCGCCGACAGGGTCTATTTCCTGCCCGTAACGCCCGAATATGTCGAAAAAGTGATCGCTCGCGAACGTCCGGACGGCATTTTGCTCGCCTTCGGAGGACAAACGGCGCTCAATTGCGGAGTCGCCCTGTTCAAGTCAGGGATACTGGAAAAGTATGATGTTCAGGTACTTGGAACGCCGGTTCAGAGCATTATCGACACGGAGGACAGAGATATTTTCGTGAAAAAACTCGACCAAATCGGCGTCAAAACCATTAAGAGTAAGGCAGTTACTACGGTCGAAGATGCAAAAACCGTCGCTGCCGAATTGGGCTACCCTATTATTATACGTCCGGCGTTCACACTCGGAGGGCTGGGCAGCGGTTTTGCGAACGACGAGGCTGAATTGGATGTACTCGCGCGCAAGGCTTTCACATATTCACCCCAGATTTTGGTCGAAAAATCGCTAAAGGGCTGGAAGGAGATCGAATACGAAGTGATGCGAGACAGGTACGATAACTGCATCACTGTCTGCAATATGGAGAACTTCGACCCACTGGGAATTCATACCGGTGAGAGCATCGTGGTAGCCCCAGTGCAGACCCTATCTGCAACCGAAGCGGCAAAATTACGAGCACTGGCGATCCGAATTATCCGCCACGTGGGAATTGTCGGAGAATGTAATGTGCAGTATGCGCTCGACCCACAGAGTGAGGAATACGTTGTGATTGAAGTAAATGCGCGTCTTTCGAGATCATCCGCACTGGCATCCAAAGCAACCGGTTATCCATTGGCTTTTGTGGCTGCAAAACTTGCATTGGGCTATGGGTTACACGAGTTGAAAAACTCCGTAACCAAAACAACCACAGCGTGTTTCGAGCCGACATTGGACTACGTGGTATGCAAAATTCCGCGCTGGGATCTGGGCAAATTCAAGGGCGTTTCGAGAGAACTGGGCTCGTCGATGAAATCCGTTGGCGAGGTGATGGCGATCGGGCGCAACTTCGAGGAGGCAATGCAAAAGGGCCTCAGAATGATCGGCCAGGGAATGCACGGATTTGTAGCAAACAAAGAGCTGATAGTTAGCGATTTGGATGAGGCATTGAATCGCCCGACAGACAAGCGCGTTTTTCAGTTGGCCAACGCTTTCAAGGCGGGCTATAGCGTGGACAGAATTTTTGAACTTACGAAAATAGACCGTTGGTTTCTCCATAAATTACAGAATATCATTAGGTTGGATAACCAACTGGGACGCTTTGACAAATTGGAGGATGTGCCGGACGCATTGCTATTAGAGGCGAAGCAGAGAGGTTTCTCAGATTTCCAGATCGCGCGCGAGGTGCTAAAGCCCTGTGACACAGATATGGAACGCGAAGTTGCCCAAGTGCGTGCGCATCGAAAAGCACGTGGAATCACTCCGTTCATCAAGCGTATCGACACGGTGGCCGGGGAGTATCCCGCCGACACTAACTATCTGTATGTCACCTATAATGGTATTTCGCACGATGTCGATTTTCCGCGAGACGACCGCAGCGTAGTGGTGCTCGGTTCGGGGGCATATCGCATCGGCAGCTCGGTGGAGTTCGACTGGTGCTCCGTCAATGCAGCTAATACCATAAGGAAGAGCGGGTTACGCTCTATTATGATCAACTACAACCCTGAAACCGTCTCGACCGATTACGATATGAGTGACAGGCTCTATTTCGACGAATTGACACTCGAAAGGGTGCTGGATATCACCGACTTAGAGGTTCCACGGGGCGTGATTGTGTCAATGGGCGGGCAGATTCCTAACAACTTGGCACTCAGGCTCGAAGCCAATCACGTACCGATTCTCGGAACCTCAGCGGCCAACATCGACCGCGCAGAGGACAGGCATAAATTTTCGTCGATGTGCGACGAGCTGGGCATCGACCAACCCCGATGGAAAGAGCTCTCTTCGCTTGAAGACATCTACCAATTCGCTGAGGATGTGGGATTTCCACTGTTGATTCGCCCCTCTTATGTGCTATCGGGCGCGGCAATGAATGTGGTGTCCAACCGCAGCGAACTGGAGCATTTTCTGACCTTGGCGACAAACGTCTCGAAGCAACATCCGGTCGTGGTTACAGAATACCTGACGCACGCCAAAGAGATTGAAATAGACGCAGTTGCGAGGGACGGAGAGGTGCTGATCTACGCAATTTCGGAGCACGTCGAATACGCGGGTGTGCATTCGGGTGACGCGACGATGGTGTTTCCGCCCCAGAAAATGTATGTCGAAACAATGCGTCGCGTGAAAAAAATAGCACGCGAAGTGGCTAAGGGTCTGGAGATTACGGGGCCGTTCAATATGCAGTTGATGGCCAAAAACAACGATATAAAGGTTATCGAGTGCAACCTGAGGGCGTCGAGATCGTTCCCGTTCGTATCTAAAGTACTGAAAGTCAATTTTATAGAGCTAGCGACGAGGGTGATGCTGGGCGAGAGCGTCGAGATACCTCACAAATCGGCCTTCGAGCTTGATTATGTGGGGATTAAAGCGCCGCAGTTCTCGTTTTCGAGGCTGCAAAAGGCCGACCCGGTGTTGGGTGTGGAGATGGCCTCCACAGGCGAGGTCGGTTGCCTGGGAGACGACTACTCGGAAGCTATTCTAAAGTCAATGATCTCAGTGGGTTACGCGATTCCGAAGAAAAATATCCTACTCTCGACTGGCGACGCGCACTCCAAAACCGATATGCTGAGTGCGGCTAAAGCGCTGCAAGACAGAGGGTATACTCTTTTTGCAACTAAAGGGACGGCGGATTTTTTGGCTGCAAATGGGGTGACGGCGGAAGTTCTACAGTGGCCGGATAGCCCGGAAAAGCCTAATACTCTGGACTTTATCAAGGAGCGCAAGATCGACCTGGTTATCAACATTCCCAAGAATCTCTCGGCGGCGGAGCTCAACAATGACTACACCATAAGGCGCTCAGCCATAGACTTTAACGTACCGCTGATCACCAATCCACGGCTCGCTTCGGCGTTCATTCACGCATTCTGCAAGTTGGGGCCCGACGACATAAAGATCAAGGCCTGGGACGAGTATTAGGCGACGGGATGGCGAGACAGTGGAGACAGCGTCACGCGGGGGGGATTATAAAAATTCTTCGCCGCCGTCGAACTTCAAAGTTGTCACGACCTGCTTGATCCGCTGCTCGTGGGAACGCGGCCAAACAAGGAGAACATCGGGAGTATCTACAATAATATAGTCGCTAAGACCCTCTATTACAGCGAGTTTATCGGAAGGAACACGGATAAGTGAGCCGACCGTGTCGATCAGGCGAACGCCACCGGAGCAATGCTGGGCGGAGGAACAAGAGGCGGAAACGGCGTTACCGCGCTCGTCGTGAGGCGACAATCCATAAAGCGAATTCCACGTACCGACGTCGCTCCAGCCGAAATTACTGGGCCTAACGTACACGTTATCAGCTTTTTCGATAATACCAAAGTCTATGGAAATGTTGCGGGTTTCGGGATAAATTCTACCAACGGTCTCGGACTCCTGAGGCGTACCGAACACCCCCTCCGAGGCGGCAAAAAGCGAATACGTCTCGTTCAGATGCTGCGACAGGGCTTTCAAAACAGTACCGGTTTTCCAGATGAAAAGTCCTGAGTTCCAAAAGAATTCACCGCTCTCGACGAACCTGCGGGCAACATCCTCGCTGGGTTTTTCGGTGAAAGTTTTCGCCTTTGCGATGCCCGTCCCAGAAGACGCCGAGGCCTCCGACCCCTCGCCGCTTTCGATCTGAATGTAGCCATAACCGGTGTCGGGACGCGTGGGAGTGATGCCGATAGTGACCATCGCGTCGTGCTGAGAGGCGAACTGAACTCCATCCTCGATGGCACGCTGGAACTCCTGCTCGCCAGTGATAAAATGATCTGCCGGAGTGACGATCATCACCGAATCGGGAGCAGTTGCCTTGAGTCGAAACGCAGCGTAAGCAATGCAAGGAGCGGTATTTCGACCCAGCGGCTCACCCAAAATCTGATCGATGGAGAGTTCCGGAATTTGTTCTGCTACAAGATCGCGATAGGCCTCGCCCGTGACTACCAAAATATTCTCCACAGGCACGATGGGCAAAAATCGCTCGAAGGTCTGCCTCAAAAACGACTTACCTACTCCTAAAATATCCAAAAATTGCTTGGGCCGAGCCTCTCTGCTTACAGGCCAAAAGCGACTACCTACACCACCGGCCATAATTACGCAATAGACGTTTTGCTTCATAGTCCAAAGATAACAATTTTTCGCTATCTTTGCGCTGAAGTTATGAAAATAAAACTTTTCACGCTGCCAAACCTCGTCACGCTGGCCAATTTGTTGTGCGGGTGCATTGCATTGGTTGTTGCGCTTTCGGCAGGAGGACGGCTCAATGTTGCGTTTTGGCTGATTACCGTGGCCGCTGTATGTGATTTTGCCGACGGGATGGTAGCTCGCCTGACGAATCAGTTTTCGCCGCTCGGTGTCGAACTCGATTCGTTGGCGGACATTGTCAGTTTCGGAGTTGCACCCTCGGCAGTACTGTGGGTGATGTTTCGCGATGCCAGTTCGCTGGTAGACATTGCCTCGGAGCCTCTTTATGACGCACTGGGCTGGCTGGTGTTTGCTGTGGCGCTTTTCTCGGCACTGAGGCTTGCAAGATTCAATATAGACAAATCTCAAACCACTGATTTTGTGGGGCTTCCAACTCCGGCTTCGGCTCTTGGAATTGCGGCTCTGGGTTGGATGGTGTATCACGGATGGCTCGACGTTCCGCGCGAGATCGTAATGGTGCTCGCTGCCGGAATCAGTTATCTACTGATCAGTCCTGTGAGGATGTTCTCCCTCAAATTCAGAGGATTAAGCTGGCACCAAAACAGGCGGCAATGGCTTTTTCTGGCCGCGGCAGCAGTTCTCGTGGCCGTATTCGGCATCGGGGGGATCGCACTCTCCGTGGCACTATACATTATAATAGGTATGGGTCAGCATATTCGGACGTTAATGTTGCTCGTTGTGCTCGTCGGGAGTGTCGGGATCGCCGCGGCCCAATCACCTCAAACACCTCAGACACAGCGACCTGTTCCCACAAGCCAATCCGCTCGCGCCGGACAACAAGCCGAACAGCAGGCCGACACACCGTTCTTTGGCGAAGGTTCGGAGCCCGTGGATGACACTGTGAAGCAAAAACGCCCGAAACGTCCTTTGGAATCGTACCATTTTCCGCACGACGTTCGCGGAAGAGAAAATATGGTGTGGACACTCGATCCGGATGCCAATCATATTAATATCAGCCATATAGACACTCTGCAAGCCGACTTTCAGGTGCAATATCCATTTATGAAGGAGGGAGTGGGCAGTGCATATTTGGGCAATCTGGGTGCACCGTCAGATCCTCTCAGCTTTTTCGACCGAGTGCACAATCACTATCCCTCGTTTGCTAACCCGTGGAGGGTCTACCTGCGAACAATGGAGACGATGCCTTTTTACAACGTCAAGAAACCTTTCACACAGTTGAACTACGCCTGGGCAGGCCAAAAAGCCAAACAGGAAGAGGATCTGGGAGTGATTCACGCGCAAAACATCTCGCCCCAAACCGGCTTCAACATCGACTATCGCTCGTTGGGAACGAAAGGGATATACAACTGGCAGGCCACACGCGATAAAACCCTATCGCTGGGCTTCAACCACACCGGCAAACGATACACGCTACACGCCGGATATATTCACAACCAGATCTACAATAGAGAGAACGGGGGTATGATCAATGACGACGACATAATCGTGGATATCAACGAGTTCGAGATGTCGCAGAACATACCTATGAGGATGTCAGACCCCAAGAACTGGGTGCGCAGCAATACCTATTTCCTGGAGCAGTCGTATGGCATTCCGCTCCGCAGGGTACGCGAGGAGGATTTCACGATCGCCGATCGACCCGCATTTTATATCGGGCACGCATTAGAGTATTATCGCTGGTCGAGGCGCTATGAGGATACATATCAAGGGACGTTCAATCAGCGCGAACACTCTGACCCTTACTACGATAGTTGGTACTACAATCCTACCCGATCGAGAGATTCGCTTTTTGAGAGCAATCTGTCCAACCGCGTTTTCGTTCAGTTGCAACCCTGGGACAGGAACGGTGTGATAGGCACCATCGACGCCGGAATCGGGGTCGATATGCGACAATATTATCAATTTTCCGCCGATCAATATCTAACAGGAGCAAAGGGACGCGCAACGAAAGAAAATGAGTATTACGCTTATGCAGGTGCTACGGGAAACATCAATCGCTATTTCGACTGGTCGGCCCGCGTAAAATACAACCCATTCGGCGCAGCAAAGGGTGATGCAGAGGCTACGGTCGGTGCATCGGCAAGGCTGTTCATCAAACAACGTCCGCTGACCCTTTCGGGTAGTTTCAGTTATTCGTCGCTCGATCCGAGTTTTTGGGAAGCGAATTTCTCCTCAAATCACTATATGTGGAGCGAAAGCTTTGATAAAGAGAACGAAACGAGGCTCGACGTGTCGCTGGAAATACCGCATATCGGACTCGAAGCGAAAGTTTCGCAGAGTATTCTTGGCAATGCGTTCTATTACAACGAATTTGCTATGCCGACCCAGGCACCTGATCCTGTGAGCGTTACAGGAATTTATGTGCGAGAAGATGTGATGATCCCCGCCGGTTCGTCGTCAATCAATTTCAATCATCGTATGCAACTGCAATGGAGTGACAATCAACGAGTTGTTTCAGTTCCTCTGGCGGCAGTCTATCTCTCATATTTCTTCGAGTTCAACGTCGTGAAGGATGTATTGCGGCTACAGGTCGGGGTGGATGGGCGCTACAACACGCGCTATTGGGCTCCGGGCTGGAATCCGGGCGTGGGTCAGTTCTACAATCAACGAGAAAAGCAGTTGGGCGACTATATATGGCTGGACGCTTTCGTGAACGCCAAGTGGAAGCGAATGCGCCTGCTTGTAAAGATGCAACACCTGAACGACGATATGTTCGGAACACGTAACTACTTCAGTGTCTTGCACTATCCTATGAACCAAAGGGTGCTGAAGATAGGCATCTCGTGGAATTTCTATGATTAGAAAATGGGCCATATTGCTGGGGGTCGCCATTTTGTATGGCGCCACAGTCAATGCCGAACCGCCCAAAAGATTTTCCCGCCACTTCTCAGGTCACAGAGCGCTGTGGAGCCTGAATTGGGATTTGATTTCACCGTACGATCCTATTTTCCGACACGTCGGCGAACTGCACGACTACGATTGGCGGTTTCTCGCAGCCATCTCTTACGCCGAATCGAGATTCGACCCTCAGATTGTTTCGGGAGCCGGAGCTGTCGGATTAATGCAGGTAATGCCCTCTTCAGCAGAACGTTACGGCATTCATCCTGAAGACGTTACCGACCCTCTTACAAATGTTTGGTTGGGAGTTTGCGTGCTGGATAATATTTTCGAGACACTACGTTTTCCACATTGGATCTCCGAGCGGGATCGCTTGAGTATTGTTTTGGCGAGCTACAACAGCGGCATCGGCCACGTGCTGGACGCCCGACGACTCGCGGTCAAATATGGTGAGAATTATAACTCCTGGGCGGTGGTTTCCAAATATCTGGAGCTGCTCGCCTATCCACTTTACTTCACAGACGAAGTCGTCGTGGCTGGCTCTTTCCAAGGCGCTGCCGAAACACGCACATTCGCCCGCCGTGTGCTTTTGGCCTATGATCGTTTTGGTCGCCTAACCCAAATGTAGATTTTACTCTCAGTTCCTGCACGAAGGCGCCCGATGTTTTTCCGGTGGGTGATCACGAGCAGCACCGCCACAACGAATGAGAAGACTATCAGCGAAATAGAGTAATTAGTGCGAGGAGACACGATGATGAAAATAGGGAAACACAGTCCCGCAATGATCGAAGCGAGTGACACATAGTGCCACGCCATCAACACCACAACCCATACCGCCAGAGATAACAAAACCGAAGTCGGGGCAACCCCCATAACCGCTCCGGCCAACGTCGCAACGCCCTTACCACCTTTGAAACCGGCGAAAAGTGGGAAAATATGTCCCAACACAACCGCAACGACAAGCAGGATTTTGATATTGTAAATCTCGTTCATCGTCACCTCAGGAAGGTATTCAACAAGATTCGACAGGGTCACCGCCACGAATCCTTTCAAGAAATCAATCACGAAAACAGGAAGCGCCGCCCGCCGACCCAACACACGTAACATATTGGTAGTGCCGGCATTACGACTACCGTGTTCGCGAATGTCGATACCATAAAAGTGCTTGCCGATCCACACAGCACTCGGAATCGACCCCAACAGATAAGCCACAATGGCCAAAACTATAACACTGTAAATCATACTCTTTCCATCTCTCTTCTGGCGTCTTTTTCCTTCAGATATTCGCGCTTGTCGTAGCTTTTCCGTCCTCTGGCCAGTCCGATAACGACCTTTGCAAGACCCCGTTCGTTAATAAACAATCGCAAGGCAACGATCGTCAGCCCAACATCCTGAGAGGCGCGTTCGAGCTTGCGTAACTCTTTAGCATTCAGCAATAATTTCCGATCACGTTTGGGTTGGTGATTATTGTAAGTTCCCCAATGATAAAGCGAGATATTCAACCCGCGGAGCCACAACTCGCCCCCCTCGAAGTAGCAATAAGAATCGACCAGCGACGCCTTGCCCAGCCTGAGAGATTTAATCTCGGTGCCTGTCAGCACTATTCCGGCAACCCACTCCTCCAGTATTTCGTAGTCGAATGTGGCGCGCTTATTGCGGATGGATATGTTTTTCTGGTCGGGCATTGCCTATACAAAGATATAAAATTTTTATCTTTGTGGTTGAAAATGTCGATACTTTGCATAGAAACCGGCACCGACGTCTGCTCGGTGGGACTTGCCAGAGACGGCCAGATGGTTGCTTTGCGAGAGAGTTCTCAGGGGCGCGACCACGCCCGACACGTTGCCGTTTTTGCCCAAGAGGTGATGGCCGAGACCGGTGAGAGTCTTGACGCTGTGGCCGTTAGCAAAGGACCAGGATCCTACACAGGTCTACGAATCGGAGTTTCGTTCGCAAAGGGTTTGTGTTATGGGCTCGGTATTCCTTTGATCGGAATCGGTTCGCTGGATGCGGTAACGGTCGTAGCGAAACAGCAGGAGCGATTCTGCTCTTCCGAGTCTAAACGCGTGTTCATTCCTATGATCGACGCGCGCCGGATGGAGGTCTTCACTCAGATTTTTGACGATGCGGGCCACGCTTTGACTCCGGTGGAGGCGCTTATTATCAACGAAGATAGTTTCGCCAATTATCGCGACAAGGATGTGCTGATCTTCGGCAGCGGAGCCGAAAAATGTCGAGAAATGCTCCCCTGGGCGCGATTTGCCAAAGTACAACCCTCCGCTCGCGGGATGGTATCACTGGCCACACAAGCCCTCGCCGCAGGAAAGTTTGAAGATCTGGCCTACTTCGAGCCATTTTATCTTAAAGACTTTGTAATCAACACATCTCAGAAAAAAATATTATGACTTACGCCGAAAATAAACAGCACCAGCTCGACATTCGATATATTCGGATGGCGCGAATTTGGGCCGAAAACTCCTATTGTGTTCGTCGTCAGGTCGGCGCACTGATCGTGAAAGACAAGATGATAATCTCGGACGGCTACAACGGTACTCCATCGGGTTTCGAGAACGTTTGCGAAGACGAGACCGGTCGCACGAAACCGTATGTGCTTCACGCCGAGGCAAATGCGATAACCAAAGTTGCCAAAAGCCACAACAACTGCGACGGCGCCACGCTCTATATCACCGCATCGCCGTGCCTCGAATGCTCCAAGCTCATCATTCAGGCAGGCATACGGCGAATGGTCTATTGCGATGATTATCACTGCGATGACGGAGTTCGACTTTTGCATCGCGCCGGACTGGATATCGTAAAAATCAACCCCGAAGAATGCCAATGAAAACTCCTTTGATAACTCTTTTGGTCGCACTTTTAGCCGTTTCCTGCGGTAATCGCAACCACCTGCCTGCCTATTTAGACGATTCGCGACCCATAGAAACCCGCGTACAGGACGCTCTGGGACGTATGACAGATGAAGAAAAAACCGCAATGCTCGACTCCCGCACCGAATCCTCGGTGCTCGGCGTACCACGTCTCGGTATTCCCGGCATCCGCCTAACGGACAGCCTGCTAACAGATTATCCTGACCCGATTTGCCTTGCTGCAACGTGGGATCCTACTCTTGCTACCCTATATGGTCAGAGTGTTGGCGCCGAAGCTCGGTTTCGCGATGTGGATGTGTTGCTCGGCCCCGGAGTGAACATTCTTCGGACTCCGCTTAATGGCGGCAACTCTCAGAATTTCGGCGAAGATCCTTTGCTTGCTTCAAGACTCATTGTGCCCTACATTCAAGGTGTTCAAAATCAGGGCGTTGCAGTCGCAGTCAGGCATTTTGCACTCCATAATCAGCAGCAGGACCGCGACACAGTTGATGTCCACCTGAGTGACCGTGCGCTTTATGAGATATACCTGCCGGCTTTTCGCGCAGCTGTCCAACAGGGCAATGCGTGGGCAATCCAAACCGCACCGAATCGTTATAATGACGAGTATTGTGCTGAAAATCAACGCCTTTTAACGACAATACTGAAGGACGAGTGGGGGTTTGACGGCGCAGTTGTCGGGGCGCGCGATGAAGAGGTCGGTCGCCTGTTGCGCCTGATTCTGCGTACGTCTATGAACCGCTCAAGGCCTTGGGGATCACTGGGTTCGCCTCTTCACGCGGCTGCTTCACGTGCAATTGCAGAGGCAGGAGTCGTGCTGCTCAAGAACTCAAACGACGCCCTGCCGCTCGATCCACAGCAAACAAAAAAAATACTCGTCGTGGGTGAAAATGCACCGCTCGGAGAGCTTTCGACGCGTTTTGGGCGACAAATTCATTATATGCGAGGCACTGACGAACCTCTCGAAGCAGTAGCTCTGGCTGCACAATCAGCCGATGCTGTGGTATTTTTTGGCGGATTCACTAAGGAAAATCCACTCTCAGATCGCGACACACTCTCCCTACCAGATGGTCAGGATGCTATTATTACCACTCTTGCGGCGGCAAATCCACGAACAGCGGTGATTTTGATGGCTTCGGGGCCGGTTACAATGTCTTGGCACGATGATGTAGCAACCATACTTCACGCTTGGCATCTCGGTGCAGGAGGCGACGAAGCCCTCGCAGCAATAATAACGGGTGAGGTCAATCCTTCAGGACGGTTACCATTTACTTACTATGGGTCTCTGTCCGAGTGCGGTGCGCATGCTTTGGGTGACTATCCGGGTGGCGCCGATCACCTCGAAAACTACATCGACGACATTTGGGTGGGCTACCGCTATACCGATATGAAGGGCGAAATGGCCACGCCGGCATTCCCGTTTGGCCACGGACTCAGCTATACAACGTTTCAATACACCGACATTGAGGGAGATAAAGATGCAATTGCGAGCGATGGAACGCTGAAAATTTCGGTCAAAGTCACCAACACCGGCTATCGCACGGGATCTGAGGTCGTGCAACTTTACGTCGGCGACGCCCACGCTTCGGTGGCCCGTCCGGTGAAGGAACTCAAAGATTTTCAGAAAATTAACCTTGAGCCCGGTCGCAGCAAGCGCATAATATTCACCATCGATGCCTCGGCACTCTCCTTCTTCGACGGTTCGCGCCACGAATGGGTTGTGGAACCGGGCAATTTCACCGCCTTTGTCGCCTCGTCCGCAAGTGACATCAGAGGCGTAGTTGAATTTTCTGTCTTATAAAGCCGGAATGCCGGCAGCGATTTTAATACTCTAACACTATGAAAAAGTTATCTATCATCTTTATTTTCGGTGCTATTCTCGGCGTCCTGGCTGTCGCCGTTTACTATCTACACTCTCAACCCATTCCTCCTCAAACCACCGACACTATGAATGCCGAAAAAATTACTCTGACCGCGCCTGCCGAGAGCGGCGCAACGCTTTTACAAGCACTACAAACGCGTGCATCTGTGCGTTCTTATACTACTGAAGGTCTGACACTTGAACAGCTTTCGGGAGTGTTGTGGGCCGCTGCTGGAGAAAACCGTCCGGGCATCAATGGGGCTTCGGGTCGCTTAACCGCTCCAAGTGCGATGGCGCTCTACCCTATCCGTACTTACGCCGTGGTTCCAGGTGGAATTTATCTGTATGATGCAGCCTCTCATTCTCTCACGCGACTTGCTGAAGGAGATTTTAGGGAGTTGGCGGGCTTGCAGGATTTCGTTTACACGGCTCCTCTGAACATTATGTATGTAGCTGATATGTCGGTTTTTGGTGATCGCTGGTCATCCGGAGCCGCCAAGCCCGAAGATGCGGAAGGAGGAATGCCCGAAGCCGAGGTTTTACGAATCTGTGCACTCGATGCTGCAGGTTACTGCCAGAATGCCAACCTCTGGGCAGCGGCAAATGGGCTCGGTGCTGTGACACGCGCCGGTGCTCGCGGTGAAGAATTCCTGAAAGCAATAAACGCACCCGCTTCTTATCGCTTCGTGTTAGCACAGACGGTCGGAGTGCCACTATAAAAAAGAAGAAGCGGGGAGATTCCGCTTCTTCTTTTTAAAATCTTTTTCATAACAACGCTTCTTACAAGCCACTACACACACAGCGTACGCTGGCATATAATACATAAAAGGCACATTCGGCAAGATTGTAAATTTTTATTTTAACTGCCAAGAAAAACCCCGCCTTTTCGGGGCAGGGTTAAGGAGGCGGCGACCTAC
>DBDK01000009.1 GCA_002293535.1 Alistipes sp. UBA934
GGGAGAGGCTGCTGCCGACGGGCCGGAGTGTGTTGGCAGTGACCGAGCACAACGTCTGGATCCCGGAGCAGGCAGCGGGCCCGACGCCGATGTGTGGGGCGCTAAGGGAGGCGCTCAGGATGGTGGAGCGGTGGTGCAAGCAGCCGGGGCACGCGGAGTCCTATCCCCCTACCATTATTAATATAACGGACGGCGAAGCATCGGACGGAACCGCGGAAGAAGTGAGGGAACTGGCGCGAAGGCTGAGAGCGACGGGAACGGCGGACGGGAACACGATGCTGGTCAACATACATCTGGCCAGGCACGACGATGCCGCGGGAGCGATACTTTTTCCTTTCAAGCCTGAAGAATTACCCGATCAACGCTATGCGCGTTTGCTGTGGGATATCTCAAGCCCGCTACCCGACGGAACGGGCCGCCGGGCGCTGGGGTGGTGTTCGAGAGCAGCCGATGTAGTCGCACTACTGAACATCGGGTCGGTGAACTCGGTGATGATCTGAACTATTTCTTCTTCAACAGGTCGCGAATCTCGGTGAGCAGAGTCTCCTCCTTCGAAGGAGCGACGGGCTCGGCCGCCTTCTTGTGGTGCAACATATTGATAGCCTTCACGAGAAGGAACACGCACAGAGCAAGGATCAAAAAATCGACGCAAGTCTGAACGAATGCCCCGAGGCGCCACAACACAGGCTCGGCACCGGCGGCAACGGCGTGGGGATTGAGCGTGACGGCGAGGTTCGAAAAGTCCTCCTTACCGAGCAACATACCCACCGGGGGCATTATAACGTCCGACACAACCGAAGAGATGATCTTCTGAAAAGCGCCCCCGATGATCACACCGACGGCCATATCCATCACGTTCCCCTTGAGCGCGAAAGCCTTGAATTCCTGTACAAATCCCATAACAAAATCCTCCTTTTTTGACAAATTTAGCCAAAATATTGCAATTTTCGGGCCGAAGATGTCGTTTTTCCAATAAAACTTAGTACCTTGCAGACTGTTAGGTAAAAAAACTTCAGAAAATTATGACAAGCTATGGCTTTTGTTTCCGGCCTACTACCCGGAAAGATCGCAAAGGGGGACGACTGTATCTAAGGGTGGTTCACGGAGGCGAATCGCGAAGTGTAACCACCGACTACTGGGTATACCCCGACGAATGGGACCCCGCGGGAAGGC
Source organism: Alistipes sp. UBA934 (assembly GCA_002293535.1). Taxonomy (GTDB): domain Bacteria; phylum Bacteroidota; class Bacteroidia; order Bacteroidales; family Rikenellaceae; genus UBA940. The sequence goes on from DBDK01000009.1 coordinate 1,174, forward strand.
GAATTATGATGCCATACGGCCACAGCGAACGGTCGCAACAACTGATGGAGTATCAGAGCGCTATGCACTGCGACACGATGAGACTCGACAACATCATCAAAGAGTTGGCCCGAAGAGGTGCGTATACAATCGACGAAGTGATGGACAGGTATCGCTCCGTGATGTTCGGAAACGCCCTGGGAACATACACGGAACATCTGGCAACCGATATGGAACGCGAAAAACTGTGGCGAACAGCCCGAGGCTACAGAACGGCTGCAACGAGGTTCATCAAGTTCTTGGGAAAAAGCGACATCAAACTCGAAAACCTGAGCGCAAACCTCATCGGCGATTTCCAACAACAACTCAAAGCCGAGGGAATGACGATGAACACCATCTCGTTCTATATGCGAACACTGCGCTCCATATATAATAAGGCCGTGGCAGATGGCCGAATACCTAAACAATTCGAAAGCCCGTTCCAAGGAGCGTACACCGGACTGCAAACAACCCGGAAGCTGGCCCTGACAGCCGAAGAACTGGCTATTTTGTCCGCCCTCGATCCGACCCTGCCCAAGAGCGAAAGGCAGACAAACGGAGTGGATCTGGACCGCAGGCTGCAAGAGGCGCTGGCAATGTTCCTGTTCTGCTATCACGCGAGGGGAATGTGTTTCGTGGATATGTGCACTCTGAAGAAGAGAGACATCAGAGACGGGCGGTTGAAGTACAAGAGGCGGAAGACGGGGCAGATGATCGAACTGGCAGTGCACCCGACCCTGAGAAGGATACTGGACTGGTTCTCGATCAGAACCCGAGGAAGCGACTACCTGTTCCCGATCATCTCGGGAAACTCGCCGCGAGATATCAATCTGCAATACACCAGCGGGCTGAGGGTGCAAAATCAACGACTGAAGAGAATAGCCACGATGGTGGGAATTGACAAGCACATCTCGACACACTCGGCGCGGCACTCGTGGGCAACCGTGGCAAAGAACGAAGGACTACCGCTGGCGGTGATCTCGGAGGGGTTGGGGCACACCAACCAGAAGACAACGGAGATATATCTCGCCTCGATGAACCGCCAAACGCTGGATAAAGCATCGAGGCAGGTGTCCGACGCGATCAAGCCGGGATACACCGGAAAGGGAAGCATCTTCCCGAGAGGAAGAGCAAACTTTACCCAAAACATACGCTTTGTGAGAACCGTGCGCCGACCGGCGGAAGTGATGCCGATCATATCCTGAGCCGGGAGCCGGTTTCAGGCAAATCATACCCGAGAGCAGCAGCCCGTCCCGATTTCGATGTCGGGGCGGGCTTTTTCGTGGGGCGGAAACTTAACGAAAAAGTAATACTTTGCGCAAAATGAGGATATGATTGCGCAATACGGGGTCACCCGTCTGGGAATAAGGGGCTAAATTTGCAGATAAGTATACAGCCTAAAAACCGACCTGAAACGTAGTGATGATTCTAATGTTTCCAAATAATTTTCTAACCAAAACCAATTTTTTTATGAAAAAAATCTTTGCTATTCTGCTTTGCTGCGCAGCATTCGCAGCAAATGCACAGGTGCGCTCCGTGACGGGTACGGTCACGTCGGACGATGACGGTGCTCCCGTGAGCGGAGTTATGGTCTCTGTCCAGGGCACCGGCACCATTGCAATCACCGACGCGCTGGGCGAATATGCCATCCAGGCGTCGGAAGGCGATGTCTTGGTTTTCAACCTTCTGGGCTACGCCGAAGCATCGGTGGCAGTCGGAAGCCAGTCAGTGATCAATATGGTGCTGACAGCCGATGCAACACAAATCGACGAAGTGGTAGTCACCGCACTCGGTATCGTCAGGAAAGAGAAGTCGTTGACGTATGCAGCTTCGGTTGTGGGCGGTGAGGAACTGACCCGCATCAAGGATCCCAATATGCTCAACGCATTGGCGGGTAAGAGTGCCGGTGTACAGATCAACCGCTCGTCGTCGGGTCTTGGTGGTTCCGCAAAAGTTATCATCCGTGGTAACCGTTCGTTGAACAACAACCAGCCGCTGTATGTGATCGACGGTTTGCCTATCGGTCAGAACAGCCAAAGAGGTTCGTTCGGCAGCTTGGTTCAGGGACGAAACAAAGCCAATAACAGTGACCAAGGAGATGCGATGTCTCAGTTGAACCCCGACGATATCGAAAGTATGAGTATCCTCAAGGGCCCGTCGGCTGCCGCTCTTTACGGTACCGCTGCTGCCAATGGTGTTATCCTAATTACCACCAAGAAGGGCACAGCAGGTCGTACAGACGTTACTTTCAACTCCAATACCACCTGGGACAACGCGGTTCACGGTCGTCCTGCATTCCAAAATAGCTATGGTGGTGTGGACACCAGCTGGGGTGATCCGGTAAGCAAAAAAGTGGACTACCTGAAGGATTTCTTCAAGACAGGTTACACGACAATCAACTCGGTATCTCTCAGTTCGGGTAACGACAAAATGCAGACCTACTTCTCTTATGCGAATACTTCCGCAAGAGGTGTGATCGAAACAAACAAGCTGCAGAAGCACAACTTCAACTTCCGCGAAACTGCTAAGTTCTTCAACGATCGCCTAACGATCGACGCCAATATCAATATGGTGTATCAGAAGCAGAACAACCTTGTTACTCCCGGGGGTTACTATATGAACCCGTTGGTGGGTCTGTATCGTTTCCCGCGCGGTGGTGGTGTTCAGGGTGGCAAGACGATGGATGAGTACAGGGAAAACTACTTGATCTTCAACGAAGGTCGTCAGATGTATCTGCAGAACTGGCATAACGCCAATGCCGACGGGGTGATGACCGACACCTGGAGCCAGAACCCGTATTGGTTGATCAACAGGTATCAGAGCGAAGATATCCGTTTCCGTACGTTGGCAAACCTGATGCTTTCGCTCAAGATAAGCGATCACTTTACACTTCAGGCTCGCGGACGTGGTGATTTCAATGCGACGAACTATGAGATGAAAATGTATGCCGGGGTGTCCAACTCTTTGGCAACCGGCAACAACGGTCGTTATGCTTTCGAGAGCGACAAAGGTATCGGTGTTTACGGTGACGTTCTATTGACCTATCAGCAGGCTTGGGACGACTGGTCTGTCAGTGCAACTCTCGGGGGCAGTATTCAGGACTATCGCAACTTGGGCCGCCTTGGTAACGACTCTGTAGACAGCGGTTTGGTGATTCCCAACTATTTCGATATTAGGAATATTGTAAATCAGGGTCTTAACGGATATGGTACGAAGTCGCGCGGTGCGCAGGATCAGGCAGTGTTCTTTGCCGGTCAGGTAGGCTGGCGCGATCAGTTGTTCCTCGACGTTACCGCACGTAACGACTGGACTTCGAATCTGGCTTACTCGGACTTCGAAAAGAGCGGCTTCTTCTATCCCTCTATCGGTTTGAGCTGGCTGTTGAGCGAAACTTTGAGTATGCCGGATTGGGTAAGTCTCGGTAAGGTGAGGGGTTCGTGGTCGCAGGTAGGTAACGGTGCTGGCGGCGAAACTCACCCGATGCACGGTGTGGGTGGCTATCCTCCCTCGATTAGCTTCAACAACTCGTATCCTCTTGTAGATATCAAGCCTGAAATGATTACCTCGGTCGAGTTCGGTACAGAGTGGAGATTCTTCAACAGCCGTTTGGAATTCGATTTTACCTACTATCAGACTCACACTCGCAATCAGGTTTGGAATATGCCCGCTCCTGTAGGATCGAAATATTCGAACCTTTATGTGAACGCCGGTGATATCAAGAACGAAGGTGTCGAAATTATGCTGGGCGGTACTCCGGTTTGGAGCGGGGACTTTATGTGGAGAACCGGTTTCAACTTCTCGTGGAACAAGAACACAGTTGTCGAATTGGTCGGTGACTTGGACGGTAACGGAGAACCCGATTTGACAACCTATACTTATGGGGGTGGCGGTCCGGCTGACAACTTCCAGTTGCGTGTTGTCGAAGGCGGTGAGTTCGGTGATATCTACGGTACGACGTTCCTGCGTGACGATGCCGGCAATATTCTGTATGACGACAGAGGAATGCCCCGTAAGGATCTTGACCTGAAACGCGTAGGAAACGCCAATCCCGACTTTATGCTGGGATGGCAAAACACCTTCACCTGGAAGGGTCTTTCGCTGTACTTCCTGATAGACGGTCGCTTCGGTGGTGACGTTGTCTCGTTCACTCAGGCCGACCTGGACGACTTCGGTGTTACGAAGCGCACGGGCGACGATCGCAAGAGGGGCTATGTAAACTTCGACGGCAAGCAGATTGCGGATGTTCAAACGTTCTACAACACCGTAGGTAACCGTGTAGGTGCCGTGACAGAACATTATACGTACGATGCTACCAACATTCGTCTGCGTGAACTTTCGATCGGATACTCGCTACCTCGCAAGTGGTTCACCAATGCAAGTTGGGTTAAGGGTGTCGACGTATCTTTGATCGGTCGTAACCTGTTCTTCTTCGTGAACAAAGCTCCGTACGATCCCGACTCGATCATCACTACAGGTAACGGTCTCCAGGCTGTCGACGCTTTCGGTATGCCGAGCCTGCGTTCGTTCGGTTTCAACGTAAAACTTAACTTCTAAATCAGCTAAGCGATATGAAAAAGATGATTAAATATATATTGATGTTGTCGGCGGGGCTTGTGCTTTTCGGGTCTTGTACGGGCAGTTTCAAAGAGATCAACGACGGCTTCTATGGCCTTACCGAGGATGATCTTCGGCAGGACAACCTCGTAGTAGGCTCCCCATTTCCCAATATGATGCGTCAGATTATGTACTCTCCCAATGCCGGAGAATACATTTATCAGCGTACTAACACGCTTAGCGTCGATGCTTGGGCAGGGTATACGTCCTGGACCTGGAGTTTTTCGGCCAATCAGGACCACGGCAACTGGGTGCTGAACAACGACTGGAATAACCACTGCTGGAACAACTCTTTCTATAATAGTGGTCGCGTCTTCTCGTTGGGGTTGGATATCAACGAAACACTGGCAACTTACGGTGTTGTAGATGGAGAGCAGGTATATCCGCACTTTCAGGCAATCAACAACATCCTGATAGCATTCGGTGCCTCGCGTGTGGCTGACCAGTATGGGCCCATTATCTACTCTCACTATGGAGAAGAGATGACAGGCAGCAACTTCGACAGTCTTGAGGAAGCGTATGACGCAATGTTCGAAAACCTCTCCGAGGCTGCTGATGTGTTGGATGATGCTATAAATGATCCTAATGGAGTTGCCAGCTTTACAGCTTTTGACATTGTTTACGGTGGGAACCTCGCAAAGTGGGCTCGTTTGGCTAACACGCTTCGTCTGCGTCTTGCCCTTCGTATAGTCAAGGCCGATCCCGCGAAAGCTAAAGCCGAAGGCGAAGCAGCGATCAATCATCCTCAAGGCCTTTTGCAGAAAGGCGACAGCTACACAATGAGTGGTGATGGTCGTATCAATCCTCTATACAGCATCTCTGTCGCTTGGGGCAATCAGGCCACCATCGGTGCCTCACTGGCAGCAATTATGAACGGATACGCTGACCCGCGTTTGGCTAAATTCGGTAAAGCTATCGACGGCAAAGTGGTAGGTATCAGAATGGGTATCGACTTGACGGAAGGCAAAGCCAATGAGTACAGCCCGCATGTATCTATGATCAATGTTTCTGGTTCGGGCGATCCTTACACTATCCTGCACGACGCGGAAGCTCAATTCCTTAAGGCAGAAGCAGCTCTCCGCGGCTGGAACGCAGGCGGAAGCGCCCAGTCGTTCTATGAAGCAGGTGTACAGATGTCGTTCGATTTCTGGCAAGCAGGCTCGGCAGCAGGCTATCTGGAAAGTACCGCGACTCCCGAAGGCTGGGTCGACCCGATGGGCAATACCGAAAACGACATCGCTGCGATGACCGACGTGACTCCGAAGTGGGACGAAAGCCTGACAAACGAGCAGAAACTGGAAAAGATTATCACTCAGAAGTGGATCGACGGTTTCCCCGAAGGCTACAACGCTTGGGCAGAATGGCGCCGTACAGGATATCCCAAACTGTTCCCGACTGCTATCAACGGAAGCGGTGGTGTGGTTTCGAGCGAACTCGGCTTCCGCCGTCTGCCTTTTGTGCAGAGTGTGAAGGATAACAACGCTACCGGATATGCCGATGCCGTGAGCAAACTGAATGGCCCGGACGATGTGAACACCCGTTTGTTCTGGGATGTGGCAGGAAAAGGAAACTTCTAACGGAACTAAACCGTGAGCCAAAAGGGGGCGCGTCCATAACAGGCGCGCCCTTTTTGGTGAATGGGCAACTTCAGTGATAAGAATCTAATCAAACAACCCAAGCTTATGACTAAAACTGATTTCACTCAGAGAAACGTCGGAATTGACCTACTAAGGGCCTTGACGATGTTCGTGATGATCTTCGTGAATGACTTCTGGAAGATCCACGATGTACCACACTGGCTGGAACACGCAGCCCCGGGAGAAGATTTCATAGGGCTGTCAGACTTCGTACTACCGATATTCCTGTTTGTAGTGGGGATGTCGATACCGTTCGCAATAGAAAGGCGGTATGCGAAGGGCCTGAGCGGAGAATCGACAGTGGGACATATATTCGCAAGAACGTTTGCGCTACTGATTATGGGAGCGTTCATTACGAACTCCGAAGCAAGGCTCTCGCCCGAAGCTCCGTACTCCATTGGAGTGTACTGGATACTGATGGTGACGGGATTTATATGCATCTGGAACCAATATCCAAAGACAGACGACCGGACGAAAAAGCGGATATTTACAGCGCTGAAAGTGATAGGAGCACTGATATTAGTATACCTGGCCATAACCTTCCGAAGCACCCAGGGCAATGTGTTTGGCGCCCGGTGGGGGATACTCGGCTCGATAGGGTGGGGGTATCTGGTGTGTGCGATGATATATGTGTTCACGCGGGACAAGCTGCGCTGGCTGGTGCCCATCTGGCTGGGATTCGTGCTGGTGTGTCTGCTGGGAACGAGGATGAATGAACTGCACGGAGGGGTGGCGATACTGAATTTCCCGAGGCCGAACTTCTACAACGACTTCCTGTCGGGAGTGCTGCACATAGGCTCCGGCTCGGGAGTATCGTTCGTGATGGGAGGCGTGATACTGTCGATCATCAGCAGCCGAATGGCAACCCGTCCGGGAAGAGACAAACTGTTGTATACTTTAGCGGCGGTGGCGGTATTCACGCTGGCGGGATTCATTGCGCACAAATTCTGGATCGTAGCCAAGATCGGAGCAACCCCGACGTGGGTGTTCTATGTCATCGCAACCGCAATCGCACTGTATGCGTTGTTGACCTTCCTGGCGCAAAGAGGATGGGCCGGATGGATGTCGATAATCAAACCCGCCGGAACAGCTACCCTGACCTGCTATCTGGTGCCCTATCTGGCATACGCGCTGGCCGATCTGACGGGCATTGTGCTACCCGACTGGTTCACCCACGGATTTATGGGAATCGTGAATTGTTTGTGTTTTGCACTCGTGGTTATTGGAGTTACGTGGATTTTAGGTAAATTGCGCATCAAATTGAAGATTTGATGAGATGCTGAGAATAGTCTTTATGCTCGATTTCTCACGTGTGGAGAGCCGGGCAATACTGCGCGGCGTGGTCAACAGATCACGCTGCGTTTTTCGACGGATGCCGGTTTGTGTGCGCGACCAGAAGGGAATGGAGTGGGTGATGAGGTGGTGCAAGGAGTGGGGAGCGGATGCGGTGGTGGGGCAGTTCGGTTCGGATGCGCACGTTACGATGCTGAGGGCGGCGGGAATTGCCGTCGTGGGACTCGACTACGACTACAGGCCGACGGGCTCGGGAGTGATGGCGGTGGCGAACACGAGTGTGGGGCAGATGGCGGCGGCGGATCTACTGGAGAAGGGATTCAGGAACTTTGCGTTCTGGGGGCTGCCGGGAGTGGTGTGGTCGGACGAAAGAAGGGACGGCTTCGAAGCAGAAATAGCGAGGCAAGGGATGAGGCTGGTGGACTCGGGCGGTGGCTCGGGGGCGGGTACGGGTGGCGGACTTTCAGGAGGACTGCGGGAGGATTGGACGTATGATGCAGTGGCGGCGGTGGCGTGGCTGAAGGCACTGCCCAAGCCGGTGGCCATATTAGCGTGTGACGATGCGCAGGGCGCGCATCTGCTGGAGGCGTGTGGGCAGGCGGGAGTGAGGGTGCCGGAAGAGGTTGCGGTTATGGGAGTGGGAAACGATGAGGAGGCGTGCGCGTTGTGTGAACCGCAACTGTCGTCGGTCGAGCTGGATTGGGAGCGAGCGGGAACGGAACTGGCCGAGTTGCTGGAACATACCATTGCCGACGAGCACAGCGGGTTCGAGGATGTGATTGTGCTGCCGTCGCGGGTGGTCACGAGGCCATCGACCGATGTGCACGCCTCGGAAGACTACTACATATCGCTGGTGTTGAGGTATATACACAGAAATCTCGACCAGAGGCTGAAAGTGGAGGACTTGGTGAAGCTGGTGCCACTGTCGAGGCGACTGCTGGAGATGCGCTTCAGGCAGGTGACGGGGGTGTCGGTGTATACGTATGTGCTGAACCTGAGGCTGGACAGATTTGCGAGAAGGCTGGCCGAAACGGATGACACGGTGGTCGACATAGCGCTGTCGCTGGGCTACGCGGACCAGAAAAACGTATCGAGAATTTTCAAAAACGCAACGGGACTAACCCCGTCCGAGTACAGAGAAAAACATAACACGCATTACGAAAACTTATGACACACTTCAACTTAGCACTCATTACGGGTCTCGCGGCGGGACTGTTGGACGTCGTACCGATGCTGGCGCGGCGAATCTCGGGACGCTCGTGCATATCGGCATTTCTACTCTACTTTTTCGCAGCGATGATCGTGTTTTACAGCGACCTGCCATATCTACCGTGGTGGGCCGACGGGATGGGAGTGACGGTGATGATGTCGGTGCCGGTGGTGCTGACGCTGGTGGGAAAAGATCGAAAATCAACCCCGGTGATCTTTTTGAACGCCTTGATACTGGGCTTCCTGATCACGGTCGCAGAAAGGTTTATAGCGTAGGGAGAGCGGGGCGGCTTTGCTGGCTTAGGCGGCGTTACAGGGCGGGTTCGCAACCGCTACAGGTCTCGTCGGGCAGCTCGAACTCGAAGGTGGAGTGGGAGATACCAAGGGGGGAGAGGGCAGAGTGCAGTTCGCGTTTGAGCGGAGCGAGCTCGGCCATCGAGTGGGCCCGGTCCGTGACGATGTGGGCGGTGAGGATGGTGTAACTTTCGTCCAGAGACCAGACGTGCAGGTCGTGAACCCCGCCGACGCCATCCACATTTGTCAACGCGGAGACGATCTGTTCGGGAACGAAACCGGCAGGTGTGCCCTGCAGCAGGATCGGCAACACGGAGCGAATGTTACGGTAGACGCCAACCAACACGAAGCAAGCAACAGCCAGAGACAGGATCGGGTCGATGACCGTCCAACCGGTGAAGTGCATCACAACAGAACCAATTAACACCGCACCCCAACCCAAAACGTCCTCCAGAAGGTGGAGCGACACGACCCGCTCATTGATCGAAGCGGCCCTGCGAGTGCGAAGAACAGCGAAACCGTTGACCAAAATCCCCAGAACAGCCAATGCAAACATACCACGGGCGCTGGTGGCCTCGGGAGACCAAAGGCGGGGAATCGCCTCGGAGATGATGTAGACGCTACCAACGACCAAAACCACAGAATTGATGATCGCGCCGAGAAGCGAAAAACGCTTATAACCATAAGTATAACGCGAGGTGCGGCCGCGTTTGGATAGCTTCTGAAAGTACCACGCGAGTGCCAACGAGAGGCTGTCGCCAAGGTCGTGAACGGCGTCGGAAAGGATTGCAACGCTATTGGTCAACACGCCTCCGACGAGCTCGATAGCAGTGAAAGCAAGGTTCAGGAAAAACGCCAGACCGATGTTGCTCTGGGAGTTGGAGTGGTTGTGGTGTGAATGATCCTGTGCCACTTTGAGGGTCGAAGGTTTAGCGCGGAGAGAGGGGGATTCGAACCCCCGGTACAGTAATCCCGTACGACAGTTTAGCAAACTGTTGGTTTAAGCCACTCACCCATCTCTCCAAACCGGACTGCAAAGCTAATAATTATTTCACATATATTAGCTATCTTTGCAGATATGAAAGCACTTTTTTTAGTTGCAACAATACTGGCGGCAGTCGCAGGACAAGTCAGAGCGCAAGTCGGCGCGCAAGAACCGAAACTAAATCCGAACAACATCGACCAGGTGGTCGAAGCGATGACGCTCCAAGAAAAGGCGCGATTGCTGGTGGGCCGAAACGATCCCGTCTTCGGAGGATATGCCGAAACGGAGGAACCGTTCACGAGGATCATTCCGACAAATGTTGCGGGTTACACGCAGGCTATTCCTCGATTGGGGATACCTGCTACGGCGCTGGCCGATGGACCTGTGGGCCTTGTGATAGTCTCCTATCCAGAGAGCCCGAGGCAGTATACGGCAACGGGTTTTCCGTCCGGGACACTTATGGCGTGCAGTTGGGATGTGACGTTGAACCGTCGGGTTGGCGAGGCTATGGGTAACGAGGCGTTGGAGCACGGGGTGGATGTGATTCTGGCTCCGGGGATGAATATTCACCGCTCGCCGTTGGGTGGGCGCAACTATGAATACTACTCGGAGGATCCGTTGTTGACGGGTAAGATGGCGGCGGCGTTGGTGCGTGGGGTGCAGAGTAACGGGGTGGGGACGAGTCTGAAACACTTTGCGGCGAACAGTCAGGAGACCAACCGGACGGGCGTGGACGAGATAGTGAGCCAGCGTGCACTGCGCGAGATCTATCTGAAAGGATTCGAGATTGCGGTCAAGGAGTCGCACCCGTGGACGGTGATGTCGTCATACAACCGGCTCAATGGGCCGTACACGCAGGAGAACAGGGAGTTGCTGACGACCGTTCTGCGCGACGAGTGGGGGTTCGACGGGATTGTGATGACCGACTGGATTCAGATTCGCAACACTGCTGCTCAGATTCAGGCCGGGAACGACCTGATGGAGCCGGGGTATCAGGTTCAGATCGACGATATTGTGGCTCGGGTGAGGAGCGGCGAACTATCCGTCGAGGATGTGGACGTGTGCGTTCGGCGAGTGTTGGAGTATATAGTCAAGACGCCCCACTTCCGGGGCCATTCGTTCAGCCATACTCACGATCAGGAGGGTCACGCGCGGCTGGCTCGCGAGGCAGCAACCCAGGGGATGGTGCTGTTGAAGAACGATGGCGGGGCGCTGCCGCTGGGTGGCGAGGTTAAGAGAGTGGCACTGTTCGGGCGCTCGTCGTATGACTTTCTGGCCGGAGGAACCGGGTCGGGTAATGTGGTCAAACCCTACGTGGTGAACCTTGCCCAAGGGCTTTCGAATGCCGGTCTGGAGCCGTCGCAGGAGATGGAGGAGGTTTATGAAAAATACATAGAGTATGTGGGGCTGCGGAATCGCTTCGAGGGTGTTTCGCTGGGGAGGTCGACCATCCCCGAGATGACGGTTGCGCGTGGAGCGATCGAGCGGCAAGCGGCCGAGAACGATGTGGCCATTCTTACGATCGGGCGTCAGGCGGGCGAGGGAGGTGACCGAACGATCAAAGAGGGGTACAACCTGACGGCAGGCGAGAGGGAACTGATGGAGGACGTGTGCGATGCTTTCCACGCCGCGGGGAAGAGGGTCGTTGTGGTGTTGAACGTGGGTGGCGCCGTGGAGACCTCCTCGTGGAAGGGCCTGCCGGACGCTATTTTGATGGCCTGGCAGCCTGGGCAACAGGGAGGTAACGCGGTGGCGGATATACTAACGGGCGCTGTAAACCCTTCCGGTAAACTATCTATGACGCTTTCCGTTTCGGCAATGGATCATCCCTCGTCGGCCAACTTCCCGCTCGGGCCAGCCGCTCCGAGAAGGGGCAACCAGCCGCGCGAGAACGTCGATTACACTCTACACAGGGAAGGGATCTGGGTCGGCTATCGCTATTTCAACACAGCAGGCAAGGAGGTGTCGTATCCGTTCGGCCACGGGCTGAGTTATACTGATTTCTCGTACAGTCGGCCTACGGTACGTGCTACGGGAGACGGTTTTCGGGCCACGGTGACAGTTACTAACACTGGTAAGGTTGCGGGTCGCGAGAGCGTGCAACTGTATGTGTCTGCTCCGGCCGGAGAGCTCGATAAACCTTTACGTGAGTTGCGCGCTTTCGCTAAGACGGGTCTTTTGCAACCGGGCCAGAGTGAGGTGCTTACGTTTGAGGTCGCGGACTACGATCTGGCTTCGTTCGACGAGCGGATCTCAGCCTGGGTCGCTCCCCGGGGCCGTTACACGGTCGGGTTCGGCGCCTCGGTGGAGGATATTCACGCAACGGGAGCCTACACCCTCGGCCGCGAGTTCATCCTTAAAGTGAATGACGTACTAAGGCCGACGATGGAGCTAAAGTAATCGGAATCATAAATAACCTGTCACTTTCTTCGGGGTTTTATGCCCAACGCCGAGCGATTAAGATAGCCCTAACTATCAAAATACTCACAAAAAGAACGAGGCAGGCATCTTGCAATGCTGCCCCGCTCTGAATGTTTTCACAACGGAATAATCCTTACTGTGATTTGCTTCAAAATTGTTCCGCAAAATTAAGTATTTTTGTGGTAAATATCAAATTTGTTTATGAAAAAGATTATAGGACTCGACCTGGGTACAAGTAGCATCGGTTGGGCATTGGTAAATGAAGCGGAAAATGACGGAGAAAAATCTTCGATAATCAGGCTGGGCGTTCGTGTAAACCCACTGACTGTCGATGAACAACAAAATTTTGAAAAGGGCAGAAGCATTACAACCAACGCAGACAGGACACTTAAACGCAGTATGCGCCGAAACCTGCAACGGTATAAACTTCGCCGCGAAAATCTCATCGAACTATTGAAGTCTAATGGTTTCATCGTCAATGAAACCATTTTATCGGAGAACGGAAATCGCACCACTTTCGAAACATACCGTCTGCGAGCAAAAGCGGCTTCCGAGCGAATTTCACTCGAAGAGTTTGCTCGCGTGTTGCTGATGATCAATAAAAAGCGTGGCTACAAGAGTTCACGCAAGGCGAAAGGTTCGGAAGAGGGTGCGCTGATCGACGGAATAGAGGTTGCGAAGAGGCTTTATGATGAGGATTTAACGCCAGGGCAGATGAGTTTCACGCTTCTACAGACCGGTCAGAAGTATTTGCCTGACTTTTATCGTTCTGATTTGCAAGCGGAGTTTGACAAAATATGGACGAAACAGCGTGAGTTCTATCCGGATATTTTGACCGATGAGTTGAAAGAAAATCTGCGAGGGAAAAATGGAAAGGCGTCTTGGGCCATCTGCGAAAAGCCGTTTGGGATTGTCGGCATCAAGCGCGAAGGGAAAAGTGATGCGAAGAGAAAAGAGAACTTTGCATGGCGAGTCGATGCCCTATCCGTGAAAACAGACCTCGAGCGTTTGGCCATAGTTTTACAGGATATAAATTCTCAAATTTATAATTCGAGTGGTTATCTCGGAGCGATTTCAGACCGAAGCAAAGAGCTATACTTCAACAAACAAACCGTCGGGCAATATCAAATGGCGGTATTGGATGCAAATCCGAATGCGAGCTTGAGGAATATGGTGTTCTATCGTCAGGATTATTTGGATGAATTTAACACACTGTGGGAGACCCAAGCGAAATTTCATCCAGAGCTGACCGAAGATTTGAAACGCCAGATCCGCGATGTTGTTATTTTTTATCAAAGGCGTCTGAAAAGTCAAAAAGGGCTGATAAGATTTTGCGAGTTTGAGAGCCGGAAGATCGAAGTTGAGATTGACGGAAAGAAGAAGATCAAGACCGTCGGCAGTCGTGTAATACCTCGTTCTTCGCCGTTGTTTCAGGAATTTAGGATTTGGCAAACCCTTAATAACCTTGAAATCTCGACATCGGAAGGCAAGAGAGAGCTAGAGCAAGAGGAAAAGGAGTTTTTGGCAAAGGAGTTGGCTACCAAAGAGAAACTGTCCAAAGCGGAAATCCTGAAACTCTTGCTGGGCAATGCCAGAGGTTACGACTTGAATTTCAAAGATGTTCAGGGGAACCATACACGGACGAAATTATTTCAGGCGTGTCCCGAAACTGCCGATTTGCCGGAAGATGAATTGTATGCTCTTTGGCATCTGCTATACTCTTTCGAGGGTGACAATTCCAACATGGGCAATGAAAAGTTAGTAAAGAAACTGGCGGCGTGTTTCGGACAGGAGTGTGCGGTGAAATTGGCGAATATTGCTTTTCAGGACGATTATGGAAGCCTGTCGGCCAAGGCGATAGGCAGGATTTTGCCGCACCTGAAAGATGGCAATAAATACGATGTCGCCTGTGAATACGCCGGTTACAGACACTCCGCCTCGTCATTGACCAAAGAAGAGATCGAGAACAAAACGTACAAGGATCGCCTTGAGGTTTTGCCCAAAAACTCGCTACGCAACCCCGTGGTAGAGAAGATACTTAATCAGATGGTGAATGTCATAAATGGTGTTATTGACGCCTATGGTAAACCCTACGAAATTAGGATAGAACTGGCGCGTGAACTGAAAAAGAATGCCAAGGAGCGTGAGGAATTGACGAAATCCATAGCCGAAACAACACGCGCGCACGATGAAATAAAAAAGAGGCTGCGAGAGGAATTCGGGCTTAACTATGTGAGTCGCAACGACATCATTCGTTATAAACTATGGGAGGAACTCGCGAAAAATAACTATTGTACTCTATACTCAAACACAAAAATCACAAAGGCGGCTCTGTTTAGTGGCGACTTCGATATAGAGCACATTATTCCACAGGCGCGATTGTTCGATGACAGTTTCTCGAACAAAACGTTGGAATTGAGAAGCATAAATCTCGAAAAAGGCAGTCTGACGGCTTACGATTTTGTAAAGGGAAAATATGGTGAGGAGGGGCTGGTCGAGTATCTGCACCGTGTCGAAACACTGCATAAAGGGGGAGCGATCGGACGAACCAAGTGTAATAAATTGAAGATGCAGGAGAAAGATATTCCCGAAGGTTTCCTAAATCGCGACCTGGGCAACACCCAATACATTACCAAATATGCTAAAGCTATGCTTGGCGATTTGGTTAAACGGGTTGTCGCTACGACAGGCGCGATTACGGATGTGTTGCGTGAAGACTGGCAACTGGTCGATGTGATGAAAGAACTGAACTGGGACAAATACGATCGACTGGGGCTGACCTATTATGAGGAGAATCGTGCAGGAAAGCGGTTTGGCAGGATCAGAGATTGGACAAAACGCAACGACCACCGCCATCACGCGATGGATGCTCTCACGGTGGCGTTCACAAAGGACGCGCTGATTCAATTGTTCAACAACCTAAATGCGAGTCTTACACCCAATTCCAATGCCTATGCCCTGAAAACTTCGTATATGGAGAACGGCATAGTGAAGCCTCCCATTCCGCTCAATGAGTTTCGTGCCGAAGCTAAAAAACATCTGGCAAACACACTGATCTCGATCAAGGCCAAGAACAAAGTCGTCACAAAGAATATCAATACGACGAAAAAACCGGTAGGGATGAATAAAAAGACACAGCTCACCCCACGCGGGCAGCTACACAACGAGACCATTTACGGCAGCCTGCAACGTTATAAAAAAGATAAAAAAGGTGTATCATTTGAAACGGTTTACACGATTCGTAAGGAGGTTTCACCCGATTTGAAACTTGACAAGGTTATCGACGTAGGAATCAAGCGTATTTTACAGATACGACTGGACGAATATGGCGGCGATGCGAAAAAAGCATTCTCCAACCTCGAAGAAAATCCGATTTGGCTCAATGAAGAAAAGGGCATCGCGATCAAACGGGTGACCATTTCAGGCATTAACAATGCCGAAGCCCTGCATCATAAACGCGACAAGGATGGTGTGCCGATTTTGGATGAGAACGGCAACCGACAGCCCGTCGATTTTGTCAATACTGGAAATAATCACCATGTTGCTATTTATAGCGATGCATATGGTGGTTTACAGGAGCGCGTTGTCTCGTTCTACGAGGCCGTTGCCCGTCGAAATTCTGGCTTACCAATAATAGATAAAGACTATCGAGCGGACGAAGGTTGGGAGTTCCTTTTCACGATGAAGCAAAACGAATATTTCGTCTTCCCCAATGCCGAAACAGGTTTCAATCCGCACGAGATCGATCTGCTCGACTCCGACAACTATGCGCGGATTAGCCCTAATTTATTTCGGGTGCAGAAATTGGCCTCAAAAGATTATTGGTTTAGGCACCATTTAGAAACAATTGTGGAAACGAAAAATGAATTGAAAGGTATAGCCTGGATTAGGACGAGTGTAAAAGGCATAGACAAAATCGTCAAAGTCCGCATAAACCATATAGGTCAAATCGTAACCGTCGGTGAATATTAAAAAGTTTCATTATGGTAAAGCGAACCCTGTATTTCGGCAACCCGACCTACCTAAATTTGAAAGACAGGCAACTCGTCATCAAACTGCCTGAAGTCGAGAAAAACGATGTTTTCAGCGAGGCATTCAAAGCGGAGAGCACACGGACTATTCCCATTGAGGATATAGGGGTGGTAGTGTTGGACAACAGGCAGATAACCATTACCCAGGGAGCGCTGGAGGCTCTGCTCGAAAACAACTCCGCCGTCATAACCTGCGACAGTAGCCGGATGCCTGTGGGATTAATGCTGCCGCTTTGTGGAAACACAACCCAGAACGAGCGTTTCCGCTATCAGTTGGATGCGTCGCTGCCGCTCAAAAAACAGCTTTGGCAACAGACCGTGCAGGCGAAGATAGCTAATCAGGCCGCCGTGCTGAAAGAGTGCCGATGTGCAGAGGTTCGTAATATGTTGAAATGGGTGGGCGATGTCAAAAGCGGTGATGCCGACAACCTCGAAGCCCGTGCCGCCGCCTATTATTGGGCGAATCTTTTCACCGATTTTCGTCGCCACCGCGAGGGTGAGCCGCCCAATAATCTGCTTAATTACGGTTATGCAATTCTTCGCGCCATCGTCGCCCGTGGGCTTGTCGGAAGCGGACTGTTGCCAACGCTCGGCATTCATCATCACAACCGCTACAACGCCTACTGCCTCGCGGACGACATTATGGAGCCGTATCGCCCCTATGTCGATAAATTGGTGGTTGCGATGTTCGATAGTGGCATTGAGGAGTTGGATAAAGATGCTAAGGCACAGTTGCTCGTATTACCCGTAATGGAGGTAATGATTAGCGGTCAGCGAAGCCCGCTGATGATTGCCGTTGGTCAGACCACCGCGTCGCTATGTAAGTGTTTCAGTGGTGAAAGTCGCAAAATCGCTTACCCGGAGATGTAGTGGATCGTTTTTCGGAATATCGGATTATGTGGGTGCTTGTGCTTTTCGATCTACCGACCGAGACGAAAAAGGAGCGGAAACAGGCCGCCGAATTTCGCAAAAACCTTGTGCGCGACGGCTTCACGATGTTCCAGTTCTCGATCTACCTTCGCCATTGCCCATCGCGCGAGAACGCCGAGGTGCATATTAGACGAGTAAAGACTTCATTACCGCCTGCCGGTCAGGTTGGGATTATCTGCATCACAGACAAGCAATTCGGTCAGATGGAGATTTTTTCGGGTAAAAAACGAGTTTTTGAGCGAGACACACCACAACAGTTAGAGCTATTTTGATTATATTTGTACTATGATAGTGCTTATCTGGATAATACGAGCGTTGTTGTGGCTTCTTATGGCGCTTGCTGTCGTGGTTTTTTTTAACTGGATAGCAAAATCTGTCGTTGGGGTCGACGATTGGAGCGAGCTATCCAAACGCAAGCGCAAGGAGGAGCAGTCTGTCGACGGAGAGTGTTCGTTTACAGTGCATATTACGATTTCGCGTTGTACCGATTCCGACAAATGAATTTCGAAATAAAAACCCACCTGAAAAGGTGGGTTTTGTTATCGGAACAGCCTCGTTTTTTAATCCTTCAGCAGTCTGTAAGTTGTTGAATTTGACTAACTTTGACACATTGGGGTGTTTCCGATATGTCAAANNTTTGAAAGCAAATCACAACTCGACGGCCGCGAGCATTTCAGCCAACTGGGGTGTTTCCGATATGTCAAAGATACAATTTTGAAAGCAAATCACAACGGAACCGAAGGCACATATCCCGCCACCAGGGGTGTTTCCTCTACGTTCTCGATCTGAATGGTTGTGATTTGCTTTCAAAATTGTATCTTTGACATATCGGAAACACCC
>DBDK01000010.1 GCA_002293535.1 Alistipes sp. UBA934
TTCAGAGTATCCAAAAATCCTGTTGAACTTGGATCGGGAATAGGAGATCTCGGTTCGGAAAAAGGAGTGCTGGTTTTGATAAAGACCAATATAGATGATTTCTCGATGTTCCTCGGTGCGGAGACCAATGCTCGCATTTCCAGTAACGGAACTCTCAATGCAAACATAAATATGTTCGGCTATCGGCTAAGCGCAGGGGACGGTATTAATGCTGATTATACACTTTTGGTCTACACCTCTGCCACCAACGTTGGTGGTAGTAACAAAGCGGATTTGGTGCACAATTGGACAATTAAAGCAGGTGGTCTGCTGGAATTCCCATTCCAGGTCATACAGCCTTGGAAAGAAACCGATCCCACCGAACGCAACGTTACACTTGTATGTTCTCCCGATAATGCCGGTTCTGCAGTATCTAATCACGATATGGCGGCTGAGGGCGCCGAGGTTCGTGTCTTGGCAACACCCTCACAAGGATATATTTTTACTGGTTGGGAGGTCACAGCCGGAGGTACCGGCTCACCGATGACTCTCACTGGCCTGGTCAAGAGCGCCAATCCCGCCACATTCAAAATGCCCGCAAGATCGGTGACGCTGAGAGCGACGTTCGTTCCCACGACCGACCTCGGTATAAAAATTGGCGATTACACCTGGGCAACCCGTAATGTTGATATCCCCGGAACTTTTGCCGCTACCCCCGAAAGTTATGGCCGTCTCTATCAGTTCGGTTCCTCTGCCATACCCGGAGCAAGTAAACTTGTCGCCTGGCCCGGTTCCGACAATACGGCTGCCGTTAGCACCACCAATCCCGGTATCAATGTGAATGGCGAGGCTGTGAACACGTTCAATTATCCTACCGCCTGGAGTAGTGCCGGAGGCTGGATCGCTACAAGCGACCCTTGTCCCGTGGGCTGGAAGATTCCCACCAGAGAGCAGTGGCAGAATCTGCTCGACAATACTACCGATAGTGTTGTACCAGACTACGAGAACGGCATCGGAGGCAAAATGCTCTATGGTACAGGATCTTATGCCGGTCTTATGCTTTTCTTGCCTGCATCTTGGAACCGTATGTTCAGCACAGGTACCGGTGGTGGCTCTCGAGATAACGGCGATTATTGGAGCTCTACGTCGAGCAGTTCTTCGAATGGATACAGCCTGCACTTCCTCAGCGGTAGTAATGCAGCCCTCCGAAGTACCGCCACTAATCTTGCAGTCGGTGTAAGGTGTGTTCAATCAGAGGGGTTTGCCGTTACCGTTAATGCCGGTACGGGTGGTTCGGCCATCTCGGATGCTGCGAGTGGCGCAGAGGCGGGTGCAACCGTAAAACTACAGGCTACGCCGAGCAATGGCTATGTGTTTGCTAACTGGACACTTACCAGTGGCCCTGCCGGGTTCTCGCTGAGGGATCTTCCCGTCACAAAGTCCGACATTTCGTTCACAATGCCCTCTGCCAACGTAACTTTAGCAGCAACGTTTGTTCCCGCAGTGAACGGTATCGCCGTTTCTCCCGCAGGAGAGGTGGAGATCATAGAATACTCATCCTCAAGCAATCACGCTATTACCTGGGCGAAATCTAATTTGGCTGCACCTGGGGTGTTCGCTACAAGCGCATCCGACCGCGGAGCACTGTTCCAGTGGGGAAGAAGCGTGGCTGTACCTCGCGAAAGCGGCACGGCCGGCGACTGGAGCACGACTGCCCAGAGCGTTGCCGGTGCTTGGAATAGCTCAGAAACCACCAAGGCTCCATACGATCCCTGTCCCGTGGGCTGGACGTTGCCATCGACCACAACCTATTCTTTAACCGGCTATCCTGCTTATGGCACAGACACTTCTTATCGTTATTGGAGCGGAAGTGAGTTCTATGTCTATGATTACACGGGTATAGGTGGCAACAGTTATGGAAGTGAGGCTTTTACCTTAAGAGTTCCCAATGCCGGATATAGGAACGAGAGTGGCGTTCTCACGGGTGAGGGTACGGATTGGCGATATTGGGTTAGGGGAGGTAGCATACCCGATCCATCTTCAACAGTAACATATTTCTATGCCGCTAATAATGTATCCGGATACGTTAATAGTACCTCCGGCTCCAAACTGATGGCTCTCCCTGTTAGGTGTATTAAACAGGGCGGTTCACGTACTGTTTCCTATAGCACGAGTGGAGGAAGTGTTACGCCTGCAGGAGCGGGTGTACTGACTGTTCCTGCATCATATACGGTAGGGAGTACACAGATCTCAGCCACTCCTACTTCCAATTACTTGTTTTGGTATTGGGAAATAATGGGGGTATCGAGTTATGTCGGTTATTTTGGTCGCAATGATACATATGGTAAAACAATAGAAAATCCCACAACAATAGTTAAGGATGGCTCTTATGCTATGCCGGGTATGGCAAGTCGCATCGGCGCATTCTTCGTTCCTCGCGAGGTGACCATCAACGGTACCACCTGGGCCGGGTCTTATCTCTCTGCGCCGGGTGTGTTCTCCGAGTATCCCATCGGGAATGGAACCGATCGTGCGGCTTTGTTCGTGTGGGGTCAGAAAGATCCGGCCGTAACGAGTTATAACACCGACAAGACCGCCTGGGGTAAACCCGATGGGTCGAAGGGTGCGATGGATCCCTGTCCTGCAGGTTGGAGGATTCCTACAGAAGGTCAGGCGAATGACTTGTTCAACTCGACGTATGCTACCGCTAATGTCGGAAGCGCGACAGGCTCATACTATAGCACCGATCCATCTAATTCAGGGCTGAGGATTACTCCGAAATCTCCTGTCAAAACCGGTGATGTGCTTGTGTTCTCTGATGGTGGCGGTACATATAACGGTGTAAGCTTTATTTCCGGGGTTGAGAAGGGTGCTTTCCCGACGAGCTATATTTCGGGGAGCGGAACCTCTACTTACATCGTGGCTTGGGGTGATACATCGATCCTTGGTACTTCGGGTACGGCTCCGGGAGTGAAGTTTGTCGGCGTGGGTTCCCGCCTTCCCGTTCGTTGCGTGAAAGACGTTGCGCCTACGACTTATACGATAACTGTTGCAGCTGACACAGGCGGTACGGCACAGGCCAACTATGTGACGGCTCCTGCGGGTACCTCGGTTAGATTGTTGGCGAGTCCGAATTCGGACTATCTGTTCGACGGTTGGAATATCGAGTGGACCGATGGTAGTTATGGGGCACCGCCGACTTTTTCGGGTCTCACGGCAACTGCCAACCCTGCTAATTTCACGGTGGACGCAAATGTAACGAGAGTACGGTTTGTGGCAACGTTTAATCGTCGCTTTAACCCGAACACCCAGGTTCAGATCAGGAACGTCATCTGGGCAGGAGAGGATGTTGCAGACAATGGAGGTTTTGCTAATAGTAGTGGAAAGTTGTTCACCTGGGCTCAAGCCCAAACAGCTTGTCCGACAGGTTGGAGGCTTCCGACCAGGGATGAACTCTCCGCAATAAGCCAAACCAGCTCCTATGCTAACGTTCCCCGACCCACCACCGGCGATTTACGTATCACCGCCATCGGTGGCCCGGATGATGGCAAAGTGCTGACCCTTTATGGTAACACCAGTACCTACGGGCAGCAGAGCGGATCTTACTGGAGCTCTACTGAATCGAGCAGTACCGAGGCTTATCGGATGAATTGGGCCTGGTATACCGATCCCACTGTAACAGCCGCGAACAAGAACAGCAGCTATGGTGTCCGTTGCGTGAAGGTGACTGAAGGATATAACATTTCGATGGTAATAAAAGCAGAACACAGTGGAAGGGGTACGGCGGGATTGAGTGATTCAAAGATGACTGCCGACGGTAGGGTTTATTTGACGGCCACTCCGAATGCTACATATACTGTGGAATGGAGAATCACGGAAGGAGGTATTTATCACGAGTATGGTTATCCGCTGTATACTCTCCCCGGTCTTGACAAGACTTCTAATCCGGCGTACTTCGAAATGCCTGCACACGATGTGGTGGTCGAGGCGGCATTTTATCGCACTATTCCACCCAGTACGGTTTTGCAAGGCAGTATAATTTGGGCAGGTTCGGATCTGGTTCGCGATTATGATTTTGCCTACGGAGAAGCTCCCTCCGCATCTTCTCCCAATTGTCCTACTGGTTGGCGATATCCCACACAAGATGAGTTAAAAAATGCTCCGTCAAGCCTTGGGTTGTCCGGTGATTACGCTATTCCGCTTAATGGTGTCGGTCAGAGGTATAACTACAATATCGAAAGCGGTTCCGGAGTGTATAACGGATATGGAAAGAGTCGTTGTGTCCGTGATGTGAAGTAACAGACTTCTTTTTGCTACAACAACATTGTCAGGCGTTTATACGTTTTGATAAGAAGTTGTTGATAACTTCGGGCAGGCCTTCTCGCGCCGCGCCCGAAGTTTGCATAATTTTGCAAGCAAAGTCTCTACTATGGAAACATTCATCATCAAACGCGACGGAAAGCGCGAACCGTTCTCCGTGGACAAAATCCGCAACGCCATCTCTAAGGCGTTCCTTTCGGTGGGCAGTTTTGCAACTCAGGACGTCATTACAAACATCCTGAGCCGGGTGAGCATTACCAGCGAAATGACCGTGGAGGAGATCCAAAATCAGGTCGAAGTAGCCTTGATGGCCGAGCGCTACTACACTGTGGCAAAGGCATATATCCTCTATCGCCAGCAGCACGCCGAGGACAGGGAAGTATCGGAAAAACTCAAATTCCTGATGGAATATTGCGATGCTTCGAACCCCGCCACAGGCTCGAAATACGATGCCAATGCCAACGTAGAGAACAAAAATATGGCGACTCTGATCGGCGAGCTGCCCAAGAGCAATTTCATTCGCCTGAACCGCCGAATGCTTACCGACCGCCTCAAGGAGATGTACGGCAAGGAGTTGGCAGACAAATATATAGATCTGCTTAACAACCACTTTATATATAAGAACGACGAAACCTCGCTCGCCAACTATTGCGCTTCGATCACAATGTATCCGTGGCTCATCGGCGGTACCATAGGCATCGGTGGCAATTCGAAGGCCCCGACGAATCTCAAATCGTTCGCCGGCGGGTTCGTGAATATGGTTTTCATCGTGAGTTCGATGCTTAGTGGCGCCTGCGCAACGCCCGAATTTTTGATGTATATGAACTACTTCATCGGGCTGGAATATGGGCAGGACTACTGGAAAGATCCCGACCGTCAGGCCGACCTGTCGAAGAAGCAACGTACTCTTGATAAGGTGATTACGGACTATTTCGAACAGATCGTCTATTCGATAAACCAGCCGACCGGCGCACGAAATTTCCAGGCTGTTTTTTGGAATATCTCCTATTACGACAGGTACTATTTCGAGAGTCTGTTTGAGAATTTCGTCTTTCCCGACGGTTCGCGACCCGATTGGGAGTCGCTCAGCTGGCTCCAGAAGCGCTTTATGAAGTGGTTCAACCGCGAGAGGCTCCGCACTGTGCTGACTTTCCCGGTCGAAACTATGGCACTGCTCACCGAAAACGGCGAACCCAAGGACAAAGAATATGGCGATTTTGCGGCCGAAATGTACGCCGAGGGGCACTCGTTCTTTACTTATCTGAGCGATAATGCCGACTCGCTTTCGAGCTGTTGCCGCCTGCGTAACGAGATTACTGACAACGAGTTCAGCTATACTCTTGGAGCCGGTGGTATCTCGACAGGATCGAAGAGCGTACTTACCATCAACCTCAATCGTTGCATCCAATATGCCGTCAAACAGGGCATACCGTATCAATTTTTCCTCGAAGAAGTGGTAGATTTGGTGCATAAGGTGCAAAATGCTTATAATGAGAATCTTAAGGAGATGCAGGCTCGCGGGATGTTGCCACTATTCGACGCTGGATACATCAATATGGGTCGCCAGTATCTCACGATCGGTGTGAACGGTCTTGTCGAAGCGGCGGAATTTTTGGGCATCGAAATATCTGATAACGAACAGTATGCCGCCTTCACGCAGGAGATTCTCGGTACGGTCGAACGCTATAATAAGAAGTATCGCACAAGCGATGTGATGTTCAATTGCGAGATGATCCCGGCGGAAAACGTCGGAGTGAAGCACGCCAAGTGGGATCGTGAGGCTGGCTATAAGGTCGGTCGCGACTGCTACAACAGCTACTTCTATGTGGTCGAGGATCCGTCGCTTAACATCATCGATAAGTTCCGGATGCACGGCAAAAAGTATATCGAGCACCTTACCGGCGGCTCGGCCCTGCATATGAATCTGGACGAACATCTCTCGAAAGAGCAGTATGCGCATTTGTTGCGTGTGGCGGCGAAGGAAGGATGTAACTACTTCACTTTCAACATTCCCAACACCGTTTGCAACGACTGCGGCCATATCGACAAGCGCCATCTGAAGCGCTGCCCGAAGTGCGAAGGCGAGAATCTCGACTACCTCACGCGCATCATCGGTTATATGAAACGGGTGAGCAACTTCTCCGCCGCGCGTCAAAAGGAGGCAGCTAAGAGACACTATGCTACTGCTGGCCAGCTATGACGTTGTGTTTCAGGAAGTTCCTGGTGAGACGACTCTTGCTCTGAATCTTTCTGATTGTCCTCATTGCTGCGAGGGCTGCCATAGTCCACACTTGCAACAGGCTGTAGGAGAGCCTCTTGACTCGGTATTACTGGAAGGTTTGCTGGTACGTTATGGCGATGCGGTAACCTGTGTGGGTTTTATGGGTGGCGATGGCGATTTGGCCGAGGTCAATCGGCAGGCCGCGATAGTGAAAAGGTGGGGCGCAGACCTTGATGCGGCGAGCCGACCTCTTAAAACCGCTTGGTACTCAGGATATTCAGAACTGCCGCCTGAAATCGAACTAAAGAATTTCGACTATATAAAACTCGGCCCATACATCGAAGGGCTCGGCCCACTGGGTTCGCCTACTACGAACCAGAAATTCTACCGCGTCGAAGATGGTAAGATGATAAACACTATCTTTGCGTCACGATGAATCTGCAAAACATAATTTCGGCCGGCCGGATGATCGCAATGGTAGTTACGCTTATGGGTACCTTATCGCCTGGCCTGATGCAACTTACGCTGGTCTGGAACGTCGTTTTCGGTGTGGCATTTTTGGGTCTTGCAATCGCGATTCAGATCCTGCTGAGCTGGGCTGAACGATTCGGCACAACGATTCTCGTCCTTGGTTCGCTCACATTGTTGGTCGGTATACTGGCCGTAGTGCTGACGCCGTTGAGTCCGTTCGCCTGGATGACAGCCCTGGTTGCACTTACGCTTTTTATCGACACTCTCTGCCTGAAAATAGCTCTAAATTAGCTCGTTGGCACGAGTGACGGCTGCATTAATGTTGGATAGCACATTTTCCGGGCCGACCAACTCCTCGATGCCATAAGTTTGAAGGGTTTCGCGAACTGAGTTATTCACGCCGGAAAGCAAAATCGTAATCCCCTCACGTTGAGACGCTTTGATCAGGCTTTCGAGGTTGTGTGCACCGGTTGAATCTACAAACG
Source organism: Alistipes sp. UBA934 (assembly GCA_002293535.1). GTDB lineage: Bacteria > Bacteroidota > Bacteroidia > Bacteroidales > Rikenellaceae > UBA940. The sequence continues at coordinate 7,477 of DBDK01000010.1, forward strand.
GCACCTTACGCATCCGAATAATTCGCACTTTGGGTTTGTCGCCGAGTTTCTGCATCAGGTCGTCGAACTTGCCGGCGATCCCAAAAAAGAAAGGCCCTTCTATTTCGTAAACTTCCACACTCTTAGGTAGTTGCAGCCGTTCGGTATCGACTCCGCCTTCGACATATTCGGCTCCTGCGACTTCGCGTCGGAACATCGACACGGTTGAAACGTCCGAGATGCGCTTCAGGAAAAGCACTACAGCCAGCAATAAACCGATTTCTATAGCGATTGTGAGGTCGAAAATCACTGTAAGCAAAAACGTTGCAAGCAATACTGCCGCTCCGGCCTTCTCGCCCCTAAGCAGTGAACGGAAGTTGCGCCATTCGCTCATATTGTAGGCTACTACCACCAACACTCCCGCAAGGCAACTCATTGGTATATGTTGAGTTAGCCCACCCAAGAATAGCATAATCAGAAGTAACACGACTGCGTGAACTATCCCCGCTACGGGCGTGCGACCGCCGTTATTGATGTTGGTCATCGTGCGTGCAATGGCTCCGGTGGCGGGAATGCCCCCGAAAAACGGCGTCACCACATTGGCCACACCCTGCGCAATTAGCTCAGTATTAGAGTCGTGCTTGTCGCCTGTCGCACCGTCGGCCACCGTTGCACTCAAAAGGGATTCGATTGCTCCCAGCATTGCGATCGTGAACGCGGCAGGCAACAATGTTCGCACCATTGCGAAGTCGATTCGCGGCGCATTTGCCGAAATATGCATATTACCGAGGGCGAATCGGTCTCCGATGGTCTCGATTCCGGTAATATCCGCATATTCACGCAACAGCCATACGATCAGCGTCATAACCACAATAGCGACGAGCGATCCGGGTACTTTTTTGCTCACGCGCGGCATCCACAAAATTATGGCGATAGTCACTATTCCGATCCCGAATGCCCAAGGGTTGAAGCTGAAGATATTTTCGCCGTAAATAGCCCATTTGTCGATGAAATCCGCCGGTACGTTTTCTATTCCAAGTCCCAGTAAGTCATTTATTTGTGTGGCAAAAATGGTCAATGCGATCCCGCTCGTAAACCCAACCACGACAGGGTATGGGATAAAACGAATGATAGCCCCGAATCGCAACAGACCCATCGCAATTAGCATAATGCCGGCCATAATTGTCGCCACTATTAGTCCGCTGGTGCCGAACTGCTGGACGATGCCGTAAACAATGACGATGAATGCACCCGTCGGGCCGCCGATTTGTACGCGCGAACCACCCAGTAACGAGATCAAAAAACCGGCTATGACTGCTGTGATGAGGCCTCGTTCTGGTGTCACGCCGCTTGCGATCCCGAAAGCAATGGCCAGCGGGAGCGCCACTATGCCCACGATCACGCCCGACATAACGTCGGCGCTCAACTGCGCGCGCGTATAGCCCTTGAGCGTGTCAAGCAGCTTGGGGCGGAAAATATCTTTCAGACTCACAGCGACTTAACAAAGCTGTCCCCGAATACGCAATTTATGCGTGGGGGAGCACCGCTGAACAGGATCGAGGACGAACCGCTGGTGTGAGTGGTGAGGCTTTCGATTACATTGGCGCGTATGAACGATCCACCTGAAGAGGTGGCGTACAACACCTTGACATCGAACTCTTCGGCCACGATTCTGGCATTGCTTGCGGTTGTCCATTCGCCTTTTGCGCCGTCGCCCATAATATGGATGCTGGACGTGCCTTCTGCCTTGAGTTCTGTGTTGGCAACTCCGTAAGCGGCCACGTTTATGTTGGCTGCTCCTGCGGTCGATGCTACCAGATTGCCGGTCAAGGCGAGGGTCAATACGGCTTTCGAGTTTGCGGCGCTTTTGGCAGAGAGGTTAGCCCCTGCATAGCACAGATCCTGTATGATCGAAGAGCCGGCCAGTCTCATTTCGAGAGTGCTTCCCGTGAGAGTATCCGACGAGAACAATGTGCTGGTGTCTTGGAGGTGAATCGATTTGATCTCAGGCAGATAGAGTGTCAGCTTCATCATCCGTTCTTCTCTGGAGAGAATCTCGAATTCGCGCTTTTCCTTGGCGCTCATATGCCTCAGGCCGACGTTCACGACCCCTTCGTCGTCCCTTGTGAAGTGCAGGTAGTGCTCCAAATCGGCGTCGATTTCGACAACGGCTTTGATTTCGGGGCTTTTCACGATCTCGACCTGGAAGTGGGCCGAAGCGGAAACGCCGGTAATCCGATCGCCCTCATAACGAGTCCGGAAGACAGTTTCGCGAGCCTGTGACGTGGCCGGCAGAAGCAATACAACGGCGGCAAATGCCAATAATAGCTTTTTCATATTCAGGGTTTTTGAGTTAGGATTTCATCGTTACAAGTATGTGTCCGGTCATTTCTCCGGGCTGGGGGAGTCCCATCAATTTCAGAATCGTCGGCGCGACGTCAGCCAGAACGCCATTTTTGACACTGGCCACTCGATCCGAAACCACAATAATCGGTACTGGATTCAGCGAGTGGGCCGTGTTGGGCGAGTCGTCGGCGTTCAGCGCGTGGTCGGCATTCCCGTGGTCGGCAATTACAATTACTTCGTAACCGTTCGCTTTGGCCGCGTCTATCACTTCTCCTGCACATTTGTCCACCGTCTTAACTGCCTTGACAATAGCGTCATACACACCCGTGTGACCCACCATATCGCCGTTCGCAAAGTTCAGTGCGATAAAGTCGAACTTTTGTGTTTTTATCGCTGCGACCAGTTTTTCTGCCACTTCCGGCGCACTCATTTCGGGTTGCAGGTCGTAGGTCGCCACCTTCGGCGAGGGTACCAGAATGCGCTCTTCGCCTGGGAATGTTGCTTCGCGTCCGCCGTTCAGGAAGAAGGTCACGTGGGCGTATTTTTCGGTCTCGGCAATGCGTAACTGCTTAAGTCCCAGTCCCGAAAGATACTCGCCGATAGGGTTGTGTACGTTCTCCTTGTCGAAAAGTATGTGTAGACCCTTGAAGGTTGCATCGTAAGGGGTCATCGTGCAGTAATACAGCGGGATAGTGTGCATTCCTGCCTCCGGCATATCCTGCTGGGTGAGCACTTCGGTGAGTTCTTTTGCGCGGTCGTTGCGGAAGTTGAAAAAGATCACCATATCGTTCTCCTTGATCAGGCCGACCGGCTTTCCGGCACCATCTACCGCAATCACAGGTTTGATAAATTCGTCGGTAACCCCCTCGTCATAAGAGTGTTGCACTGCACCTGCCATATCTTTTGCCGGTTCGCCGACGCCACTCACCAACGCATCGTACGCTACCTTGACACGTTCCCAGCGTTTATCGCGATCCATTGCATAGTAACGACCTATTACTGTGGCAATTGTACCGGTGCTCAGAGGTTTCGCGATATGTTTTTCGAGCGCCTCGATAAAACCCTTTCCACTCTTGGGATCGGTGTCACGACCGTCCATAAAGCAGTGCAGGAATGTTTTCCCGGCAAGTCCATAATCGGCGGCAATATCGCAAAGTTTGTAGAGGTGATCGATAGAACTGTGCACCCCGCCGTCCGACACAAGGCCCATAAAATGCACCTGTACACCTTTGTCTCGCGCATATTCGAACGCCTTCACGACTTCGGGATTCTTCATAATGGAATTGTCACGGCAAGCCCTGTTGATCTTCACAAGGTCTTGATACACAACTCTACCCGCACCGATATTAAGATGGCCCACTTCGCTGTTACCCATCTGTCCGTCAGGTAATCCGACATCCTCGCCACTCGTAAGTAGCTCAGCGTGAGGGTAATGCTCCTTCAGCGCGTTGATATAGGCGGGATGTGCCTGCCAAATCACGTCGTCCTTGCCGTGGTCGCCGTCCCCCCAGCCATCGAGGATCATCAGCAGGACCTTGGTTTCGATTTTAGTTGCCATATTAATTATGTGTTTTCAGTTATCTTGCTATTAATTCGCTGCCATCGTTATGGCTTCGATTGCTTTGTCGATCGCCTTTTCCAGTCCATCGAGGTTCTTTCCACCGGCCATTGCGAAGAACGGTTGCCCGCCACCGCTGCCGTCGATCTCCTTGGCTGCTTCGCGAATTACCGCGCCCGCATTGACTCCGCGTGCCACAATGTCGTCACCCAGCAGGATCGCCAGCGTCGGTTTATCCTCGTTGCGGATTCCGACCACCATCACGAGTTTGGGATTTCGTCCGCGCAACATAAACAACAGATTCTTAGCCATTTCAGGCCTCATATTGAGTGTCTGGCGAACGATTATCATCCCGTCCGTTTCGGGTCGTGTGGCGATATTATCCGCGATCTTGGCAGCCATCTCGTCCAATTTTGCGCGATTCAGCGACTCGACCTCTTTCGCCAAAGCCTCGTTTTCGGTAAACATTTTGCGCACAGCTTCCATCACGTGAGGGTTGCGCACGGTCTCCTGGATCGCTTTCAGAGTGTCCTCCATTGTGTCTGTGTGCTGTTCGGCGCGTAGCCCTGTGACCGCTTCGATACGCCTCACTCCCGCTGAAATCGCGGCCTCGCTCAGAATTCGGAACAGACCGATGTTGCCTGTTGCCGCTGCGTGGGTTCCGCCACACAGCTCCACCGAGTCGCCGAAACGGATCATCCTCACCTTGTCGCCATATTTTTCGCCGAAAAGCATCATCGCACCGGCATCTTTCGCTTTTTCTACGGTGCAGTTCCGGTCTTCGATGAGCGGATAGTTTTCCCTCACCGCTGCGTTTACAAGGTGCTCCACGGCTCGCAGCTCTTCGGGTGTAACTTTCTGAAAATGAGAGAAATCGAAGCGCAAAGAATCACTGTTCACGAGCGATCCCTTCTGTTCGACGTGCCCTCCCAGTACCGACCTCAAAGCCTCGTGCATCAGGTGGGTTGCCGTGTGGTTAGCCGCCGCTGCCGCACGCCTTTTCGCATTGACCACGGCAGTAAAGGTAGCTGAAACGTCCGTCGGCAACTGGGCCACGATATGCACTGTCTGTCCGTTTTCTTTCAGAGTATCGATGATCGGGATGCGCTCATTGACCCCGGAAATGGCGGGGACGACTGAGTTATCTTCAATATATCCCACATCGCCCGTTTGCCCGCCCGAATTTCCATAGAACGGTGTGCGGTCGAAAATCAACTGGTATGTCGTTTTGCCCTTGCCGGTGACTTTGCGCCAGCGCGCGATACGAACCTGTTCACTGAGAGTATCATAGCCCACAAATTCGCTTTCCTTAATAGGTATCAGCTCCACCCAATCACCAGCCTCTACTGCGGCGTCGCCTCGCGAGCGCTCTTTTTGCGCCTGCAACTCAACCTCGAACGCCGGTATATCGACGCTCATATTATTCTCACGCACAATGAGTTCAGTCAGGTCTATAGGGAAGCCGTAAGTGTCGTAGAGCAGGAACGCATCCTTACCTGAAATCGTAGAAATGCCTTCCGCCCGCGCTTTTGTCATCACGCCGTCCAGCAGCGAAATCCCCGTGGCGAGTGTGCGCAGGAACGAAGCCTCTTCCTCTTGTATCACTTTCTCTATCAGATCTTTTTGGCTCTTGAGCTCTGGAAATTGCACACCCATTTGCGATGCCAGTCCATCGACCAATTTCCACATAAACGGCTCTGTGAAACCAAGATATGTATAACCATACCGTACCGCGCGGCGTAGGATTCGACGAATCACATAGCCTGCTTTCACGTTGGAGGGCAGCTGACCGTCGGCGATCGAGAACGCAATTGCACGAAGGTGGTCGGCTATCACGCGCATCGCAACGTCCGTCTGAAGCGAGGCCCCCGAAACACCGGCCGAAGCCCCGTATGTTTTGCCGCACAACTCAGCAATTCGCTGAATAGTAGGCTGAAACACGTCTGTATCGTAATTGCTCTGTTTGCCCTGAATTATCATACACAGTCGCTCGAAGCCCATTCCCGTGTCAATGCAACGCATTTCGAGAGGCGCCAGCGAGCCGTCGGCCTTGCGCAGGAACTGCATAAAGACCAGGTTCCAGATCTCGATCACGAGGGGGTTATCCTTATTAACGAGCGTCGCGCCCGAAACCGTAGCGCGTTCCGAGGCCGAACGATTGTCGAAATGAATCTCACTGCACGGTCCGCAGGGGCCTGTGTCGCCCATCTCCCAAAAGTTGTCTTTTTTGTTCCCCTTTATGATATGAGCTTCGGGCACTAACTCGCGCCACATCTCCCAGGCCTCGGCGTCGAACGGCACGCCATCAGCTTTATCTCCCTCGAACACAGTGACATATATCTGCTCCGCGGGCAACTTGTACACCCCTGTAAGCAGCTCCCACGCCCACGCAATGGCCTCTTTTTTGAAGTAATCGCCGAACGACCAGTTGCCCAGCATCTCGAACATCGTGTGGTGATAGGTGTCGTGGCCAACCTCTTCGAGGTCATTGTGCTTTCCCGACACGCGCAGACATTTTTGCGTATCGGCCACTCTCGCACTGGTCACCGGTGCGTTGCCCAGGATCACATCTTTGAACTGATTCATTCCCGCGTTGGTGAACATCAGCGTGGGATCGCCCTTGACCACCATAGGGGCGCTGGGAACGATCGTATGGCCTTTGGAGCGGAAAAATTCGAGGAAAGTCTCGCGTATTTGGGTCGATGTCATAAAAAGAAGTTCAGCCGTTAGAGTATGCAAATTTAGTGCAAGGCGAGCGAAAATGCAAGTTTGCTTGTGATTTTCCGAATCGCAGCCTAAATTCACGGAATAATATTCCGTAAAGTTACGTTTTTTGAGTAATTTTGTCCCACATCTATGTCAAAAAAAGAGCTCAAGGCGGCCAAACGTCAGGCAAAACGCGAAAAGACCTCGTTATCGATCAGATACGGCGTCTATAATGTCCTGCGTTATCTGTTCCTTGGTTTCATTCTCGCTTCTCTGGTCAATTTGGTCTTTACGTTCGGTTTTTTCACTCCCAAGATGTATAATATCTGGCGTGATAATGCCGAGTTGGTGGAGAAGTACAAGATTTTGGGCGAAAAGATCCGTTCCGTCGATCGCACTCTGGACGAACTCAAGCATCGTGACAATGCCGTTTATCGTTCGCTTTTCGGCGCCGATACGTTGGCTATCGAGGGTATTTATATGCCTTATCCGGACGCGAAGTATTCTGATATTCTGGAAGATAGATTTGCTCCGGTGATGGTGGGCACGTGGCGCTCGCTCGATGCGGTCAGTCGCCGCCTCTATCTCCAGTCTGTGTCGTTGGATGAGTTGCAATTGCTGGCGGTCGATAAGGAGAAAATGGCTACGGCGATCCCTGCATTGCTGCCGATCGACATTCGCAAATTTCGCGGTATCGGGCCGTTCGGGATGCGCTTGCACCCAATTTACGGCTATTATAGAATGCACACAGGAATTGACTTGGGAGGGCGCACGGGTGATCCTATATACGCTGCGGGCGACGGATTCGTCTCATTTACAGGCAGAACCGGTGGCTATGGGCTCAATGTTATCGTGAATCACGGATTCGGTTATCAGACCCAATATGCCCACCTGAGTAAGATCCTTGTCACTAACGGTCAGTTTGTTAAGCGTGGCGAATTGATCGCCGAAATGGGCTCCACGGGCACCTCTACTTCGTCGCATCTCCATTATGAGGTGCGCTATATGGGCACTCGGATCAACCCCGTCAGTTATTTCCAAACCGATATGGATCCTGCTGAGTTTGAGAAGATTATCTCCTCGGCTAACGACAACCTCATATTCGACCCGTGGGATGAAAGAGAATAAAAAATCGAGGCGTGGCGTGTTGCGTTTTGTCATCCACCTGCTTGTGTGGGTGGGCATTGCTGTAATCTATTACGTAGTGTTTTCGTTCTTTTTCGACACTCCTGCCGAGTTCCGCCTCAGAGCCTCCACGTATCGCTTAGAACGTGAGTATGAGCGAATTAACGAGCAGTATGACTCGCTCGTGCTGATTTTGGAGAACGTTGCCGAGCGCGATCGTAACGTTTTTCGCGTGCTGTTCGAGAGCGATCCCTACAACTTCGAGGGCATTGGGCAGGACGAGACTTGGCTTCAGTATGAGCGACTTACGGAGATGAATAATAGAGAACTTGCGACGGAATTTTTCGGGCGACTGGGAGGCTTCGCCAGTGAGGTATCGCGTCTTAGTAATGTTTATTCGCGCGTCCAACAAAAGGCAGCCGAGCTTGGCGACGGAGTGAACTATATTCCTTCTATTCAGCCGGTTGTGAACAATGAGCTCACGCTTCTCACCGCTTCTTTCGGCCTTCGTATCCATCCTTTTTACCGCAGTCTAAGGCCTCACTCCGGGGTGGACTATACGCTGCCGGAAGGCACGCCCGTTTTCGCCACTGCTGACGGAGTGGTACGTGACGTTTCGCGGCGCGACACAGGGGCAGGTCTGGTGATGGTAATCAACCACGGAAATGGTTATGAAACCACCTACAGCCATCTCTCTCGCGCATCTGTGAACGAAGGAGCTCGTGTTCGGCGTGGCGATATCATTGCCCGTACAGGTAATACAGGTCTCTCGTTGGCACCCCACCTTCATTATGAAGTGCGTCACGATGGCATCAGGGTCGATCCGATCCACTACTTCTTTATGGAGCTCAACCCGACCGATTATCAGCGTCTGATCCGCATTGCCGGTTCCGGAATGCAAAGTTTTGATTAAGCCGGAACGCCGACGGCGAGTTGTGCTATTCAAAAAAATCATCCGACCCCCTAAAAATAGGGGGTATGTGTCGAAATTTTTGTATTTTTGCAGCGTGACCCCGTAAATTTTAGGCTATGAACTGCAAAAAAATATCAGATTTCTTCGGATGCGACGTTTTCGGTCGCGACCAAATGCGCCAATATCTTCCGCGGGACGTTTTTGAGAGCGTTATCAGCGCCATCGACGATAATCGCCGCATTGACCGCCGAGTGGCCGACCAGGTGGCTGCCGGAATGAAAGCCTGGGCAATGGATCGCGGCGCAACCCACTATACTCATTGGTTTCAGCCACTTAACGACTCTACGGCAGAGAAGCACGACACGTTTTTCGAGCCTGTTTGGGGTGGGGGAGCGGTCGAAACTTTCAGCGGCGACTTGCTGGTTCAGCAGGAACCCGACGCTTCGTCGTTTCCTACCGGTGGACTGCGAAATACCTTTGAGGCAAGGGGTTACAGTGCTTGGGATCCCTCTTCGCCCACGTTTTTGATCGACGACACATTGTGTATTCCCAGTGTTTTTATCTCATACACAGGAGAGGCGCTGGACTTCAAAACACCACTGTTGCGTTCTATGGCCGCTTTGGATAAAGCGGCTGTCGAAGTATGCCAACTATTTGATAAAGATGTGGTTAAAGTTGTTCCGACTCTGGGCTGGGAGCAGGAATATTTTCTGTTGGATGAGGCTTTATACAAGGCGCGTCCCGACCTTGTGCAGACGGGTCGCACGCTGATGGGTCACACTGCAGCCAAGGATCAGCAGTTGGACGACCATTATTGGGGCGAGATTCCCGACCGTGTCGTGGGCTTTATGAAGGACGTGGAGGAGCGCTGTTTCAGGCTTGGGATTCCGCTGAAAACTCGCCACAACGAGACCGCCCCCAACCAGTATGAGTGCGCACCGATGTTTGAGGAAGCCAACATTGCTGTCGATCATAACACGTTGTTAATGACTATTATGCGTCGTATAGCGCTGCGTCACGGACTCCACGTTTTGTTCCACGAAAAGCCGTTTGCAGGGGTGAACGGGTCGGGCAAGCATATCAATTGGTCGCTCGCTACGAGCACGGGTCAGAATTTGCTTGCGCCGGGCAAAACGCCCAAAAGTAATATGCAATTCCTGTCGTTTTTCGTGTGTGCACTGCGCGCTGCCGCCAAGCACGGCAATATGATTATGGCGTCCGTCGCGACCGAGGGAAACTCACATCGCCTTGGTGGTTCGGAAGCTCCGCCGGCAATTTTTTCGGTTTTCACGGGTTGCACTTTGAGTGCCGTGCTGGACGAAATAGAGCAACGGGTGAGCAAAAAAGCGCTCACGCCCGATGAAAAAACCGGTATCAAACTCGATATCGGCAAGATTCCAGAAATTCTACTCGACAACACCGACCGCAACCGCACCTCGCCTTTTGCGTTCACGGGTAACCGTTTCGAGTTTCGTGCGCTCGGTGCGTCGGCCAACTGTGCGATGCCCTTGATTGTGCTAAATACTGCTATGGCAGAGCAACTTACGGCTTTTGCGGGAGAAGTGGAAGAGCTCGTGAGCGCAGGTGCGAAAAAGGACGATGCAATTCTGCAAACCATTCGTGGATTTATCCTTGAATCGCGCAAAATACGCTTCGAGGGCAACGGTTACAGCGCCGAATGGCACGCCGAGGCCAAGATTCGCGGCCTAAAGGCAATGACTAAAGTGACCACGGCCATAAAAGAATACATTGAACCGCATAATGTGCAACTGTTCAAAGAGTTCAGAGTTTTTTCGGAGGCCGAACTGAAGGCACGCTACGAGATAAAGTGCGAGACATACCTGAAAAAAGTGCAGATCGAGGCACGTGTTCTGGGCGATCTGGCGCTGAACCACATCATACCGACGGCGATTCGCTATCAGAATATTTTGATAGATAACGTGAAAGGAATCAAAGAGTTATTCCACGCGGACGGGAATGAAATGGCGCGTGCCGAGATGAATACCATTCGTACGATCGCCGATCACGTGAAGGCTATTCGCGGTTTGGTTCACGATATGGTGGAGATACGTAAAGAGTGGAACGTTATGGAGTCGGTTTCAGATCGCGCTGAGGGATACGAGCACGAGGTAGCGCCTTTCCTGCCGCAAATTCGCGACCACATCGACCACCTGGAGATGATCGTGGACGACCAACTGTGGCTGATGCCGAAGTATCGCGAATTGTTTACGATGTGAGTTTTCAAAAATGTCAAAAAATTTGACAATCGTGTCAAAAAATTTGACATTTTTTTCGTCATCGACGGCAAATCGTGTTAAAATCGCACCACTCGCACGGGGCAGGGTTTTCGCATTGGACGAATGGAGCGGCCGGGTCGAAAAGTTCCCGAAGTGTTTCACGCAACAGTTGTTCGAAATCGACGGAATAACCCTCAGATTCGATCACCTCCGGAAGCTGGCGCACATAATAGAGAGCGGTTTGCACGTTTTGCGCGGCGCCGTGCGCATTGTATGATGATCGTAGCATCAACGCATAGAGAGCGATCTGGAACTCGGCCGAAGCTCGCGCTCGCGGAGAGCCGGTCTTGTAATCCACCACGCGTAAAGTGTTGTCACTAAGGCGATCTATGCGGTCGGTTTTGCCACTGAAAGTAACGGTTTGCGCCTCGGAGGGAGATGTGGCAAAATCGTACTCGGCGGACAGTGGTTCTTCAAGTTTTTCGATAGTGTAATCCTCGTCGCGGGACGCATCTAACGGCAAAATTCGATGATAGATGTAGCCGCTTATAGTTCTGTGTACCAGTGCAATATCGCCGCCAATGTTTTCTGGCGTGGAAGCGGAAGAAAGTGCACATAGTTCCGCAATAGCGCCGCTCACGGCCGACTCGACAGCAGGCGAACCGATCAATGCGTGAAGTTGCTCTTGCGGATTTGGAACACCTACCAGAGGCGCGTAAAGTTTTTGCATTGCGAGGTGTAAAATACTGCCAAACAGCGCGTTATCAATCACATCAGTTGGCTCCTCTTCGGCACGTAATCCTGCCACTGCGCGAAAATAAAACTTCAGTGGGCACTCGATGTAGGTGGAAAACAGAGACGGAGACAACTTGCGAGGGATTTTATTTACATCCTTCGGAACGACTATGGGCTGGGGCGGCGAAAGATTTACATCGACGCTAACGCTCTCTTTTTCAACATTATGAGGTGATTCGTAGTCGAGCTGCAGGATGTAACGACTGGGCTCGCCGATGCTGCGTTCGTCAGAAGTCGAAGACCACACGAGCTCGATGTTTTTCGTCCTTCCGATGAGCCGGAAAAAGTGGTACGCCCACACGCCTTCGTGGTGTTCGGGCGTCGGCAGCCCGTACGCTATCTTCAAATTGTAGGGTATAAAGGACGGTGCGCCGACGAGGTTTCCAGGCATAGTGCCGTCGCCGGCCGACAGAAAAATGATATTGTCGAAGTCGAGCGCGCGAGTCTCAAGAATACCCATAATTTGCACACCCTCAAGAGGTTCACCCTCAAAAGGCACTCTCACCGATTGCAATGTGCGCCGTAGAAGTGTGGCGTAAGTCTTAGGCGAAATCTCAATGTCGAGGTCATTCAATGTTTCGGACAGCGCGCGAATATGCTCGGAAATAAGTGACTCAAACTGAGTATTTTGTGCGTTGTTCTCGTTTTCGGCACTCTGGTTTTCGAGTAGTTTTTCTGAGATTTGTCGCCAATCCGTGCCGCGGCGCTTCAGTAGTTCCACCAACCTCCGTTCCAGATAAGTGTAGGACGGATGCAGGCGAAGGGGATACCCCATCGTGATATTAACAGCCTGAATGTCAGACGGAAGCGACCACAACAAAGGCGTCAGCAGCCCCTCGTCGCAAAGCACTATGGCGGTGTTTTTGTCGTGAGGAAAATCTTTTAGAGCCAGCCCGGCATATTTGCATTGAAGTACGTCCGAGGCAGTTGAAACGGAGCGTATGTGTTTGGATTTAAGGAAATTATCGTGACCACCCGACAACTGCCCGCGGGATGGGAAACGCCGCAGATTGTCGCGTACGAATCGTCCGGCTTCCTGTGCCTGGTCGTGCAAAAAATAGTTGTCGTAATCCCAATAAAAATCAGTCTCAAAGTTTTTTTGGAGGTAATCCAACATCACTTGCTCGCATTTACTGAGTGCATTGAAACCAGCTATAACATAATGACGATCTGGTATTTGTGGCACTTCTTCGCGCTGGATCCGTTCGGCAGCTTCGCGATAGACCATTCCCTGATAAGCGATACCAAGTTCGCGAAGGCGTGCCTTAAAGCGATGATAGACAGGAGCAAGCGTGCGCCAAACTCGCAGAAAGTCGCCTTGCTCCGGCGATAATCCCGACCCTTTCTGTGAATGATTGGCAGATTCCACATCTCGCTGTCGGCGTTCCGACAAGCTACCCCAAAATCGCTCGATAACGGCACGTTGCTCTTCGGAGAGGTAGTCGAAGCGATTGTCAAGTGAGTGAAGATCAACGAGATTGGAAAACAATGTATCGGCGTCGATCAAATATTTGTCAATCGAATCGAAGTCACCCAGCAGCAATTCGCCCCAAAAATAGAAGCCGTCGAAAGTCTCCGAAGGGTGGAATTCGGCGTAGATTTTATAAAGTTCCGCAACGATCCGCAATCGGTCGCCGGTAACCAGTCCGGACAGCTCTTCGGCGAGGCTATCTATCGACGCATCAGTTGGCTGCCATATCGGACGAGATATGATTCGGGCCAGTGCCTCGCCAAAAAACAACCTTGCACGGCGAGATGGAAAAACTACGTGGAGCGAGGCGACCTCATCTCCATACCGCTCATAAAGATCGGCGGCAACCTGCGCTAAAAATCCACCTCGATCCACTTCTCGAATGCAGCGAGAAAAGTTTGTATAAATTTAGCCGAACTTTCGGTAAGGTGGTCGCCCTCCATTCCAGTGATTGCGTTGAAATAAACCGTAGGCTGGTTCATAACCGGCATATCGAGCCAAGAACAAATGTTGCGCAGGTGTTGTTGAGCGCCGAAAGTGCCGATCCCGCCCATTGTCGCACCCGCGATCGCTGTCGGCTTGTGGGCCCAAATATTTTGTTCCGGTGGCCTCGAACCCCAGTCAAGCGCATTTTTGAGCACTCCCGGAATCGACCGATTGTACTCCGGAGTGACGATCAAAATGCCGTCGGCGTATTTTACATCTTCACGCAGTTTGAGGACACTTTCGGGTGGCGCCATCTCCAAATCCTGCGAATAAAAAGGCAGTGATGCGATGTCGAATACTTTGAATAATAGCGACTTAGAGCTCACTTTTTCGATTGCCGCGAAGAAGCGTTTGTTGAGTGAGTCGGCACTGATGCCGCCGATCAAAACCAAAATCTGTTTCATATCGAGATTACAAAATTAATCCGCAGTCGGCATTCCGACCCAAGGAAATTTAAAGCACGTTTCATTGTAGAGCGCATAATCGGCGTCGCCATTGACCGCGAAGGTGCGTACCGCAGCTGCCCCTTGCAACAATTCTCGCGCCAAACGCACGGTCGAGCCGGTTTTTATGCGATCATCTACCAGCAAAATGCGCCGTCCTGTGAACTCGAAGTCAATGGGTGACAGCAATTTAGGCGCATCCCAGCGAGGTTTCTGATTCTCATCACGAAGATTGATCCGCAGCAACTGTACCTCGATGTTTTCGCCGCCTTTTTCGGCACTCAACCGTTGGGCCAAAATACCTGCCGGAACGATTCCTCCGTTAGCGATAGCAACGATCAGGTCGAATTTTTCAGGGATGGGAATCTTCTGGAAGCGCTCCAGAACCTGTTCGAAAGTCTTCATAGTCAGACTCTTTGCAATGCCCGAAGCAATGCCCAGCCACCAAAAATTTGCAACGCCAGACCCGGAAAACCGAGCGTTAAATCCTGCAATGAAGGGAAGACTACTTGGTAAGCCGCTACTGCACAAGCTATTGCAATTAAAGAGACTCGACCGCTCAGGCGAGCTGCAAATGCTGCTGCGATAGCCAAAGCGGTGCCCTTGGCGAGAATCACTGGCAACATCATCAAAGGAGGCATCGCAAATAGGAGATGGTTAGCCAGAGGCACCGTCACGGCCGTCACTAAACCCACCCACAGGCCATATTTATAGGCCGCGATGAGCGTGAAAAAGTAGATCGGCAGCAATATCAGCCCACCCTGAGGTACCAAGTGGCAAAGCTGGGGCAGGACGATACCGGCAACTACGAAAACCAGTGACGTGAGCCACGCCCGCCCGCTGGAAAGACTTAATGTGTAGAGGTTTACGTTCTTTTCCATAGTTAGAAGATTTGTTTGACGATTTGTGCAATGTTGTCCGTCCGTCCCATCGAATAGAAGTGGATCACGGGCAAACTGGCACGTTTAAGACCAGCCGCCTGCATCGCCGCCCATTCGATACCGACCTGGCGAACGGCGGCATTGTCGCGGCATTTTTCAACCTCTTTTACGAGGTCGCCAGGCAGACCGACGTGGAAAGTTCGAGGCAGGATTTCGAGATGTGTTCGCGTGCCTAACGGTTTGATACCAGGCACTATAGGCACTGTGATGCCCGCCTGGCGACAACGCCGAATGAAGTCGAGAATGTGGTCGTTACTGAAGCACATCTGTGTGACGATATAATCGGCGCCCGCATCGACCTTTCGTTTCAGATGAGTTATATCTGCCTGAAGATCAGGACTTTCTATGTGCCCTTCGGGATAACCTGCCACCCCGACGCAAAAATTGGTACGATGGCCGCCGTTGCTGTCGATAAGTTGCCCGTTGTTCATAGCAACTATCTGACCCACAAGCTCTTTGGCGTGACCACTACCTCCATCGCCACGCAGCGCCAGCACGTTATGCAGTCCCAGAAAATCCATATCTATAAGAGCGTCCTCGATGTCAAAACGGGTCAGGTCGCCGCAGATTATGTGGGGCACGGTTTCGATGCCGTATTTTCGCTCTATGGCGGCGCTAATGCCTACAGTACCAGGACGATGACGCACTCCAGTAATGGGATCTTCGCGGTGAAAAGTGACGTTGATATAGGCCGGATCGAGCGGTGCCAATGTTTCTATCGCGGCAAAAACGGCCCCTGTGCCTTCACCCTTGAGCGGCGGGAGGAGTTCGAACGTGAAGCGGGTCGAGTTTTCGGCCAGCGTGCGATTTATTATGTCAATGACTTTCAAAGCTTTCCAATTAATTTTTTGATCTCTTCGACCGATTTTCCGCGGCGATTAGCGTAGTCGGCCAACTGTTCGTTGTCGATTGCGTCGAGCGAAAAATATTGAGAGGCGGGGTCGGATATAATAATGCCGCAAAGTGCTTCGCCTGGTTCTATCATATAGTTGTCAGTGAGGCGCATAGCAGTTGTTTTCTGCACGCCGAGCAGTGCAAAAACCTCCTCCTTGAGCGAATGATCGGGTGTGGCCGGATAGCCGAAAGCGAAACGTCTGCCCGCATAAATCTCGTGTACGGCAGCTTTGGCAAATCCCTCCGTAAGGCGATCGGCGAGTAGTTTGGCCATAAGCGCGCCGTATTCGCCATCCAGAGGACCCGATTGGGCACGCAGTTTTTCGGTAAATTCCTTGAGGCCCACCCCCGCAGTGAGTGCAAATACACCGATGTAGTCTTGCTGATCATTAGTAATCCAATCGGCCACAGAGAGATTGGTGTTCCGATCGGCGCTTTGGTCGCGCAATTGCGGTAGGCGGACTTCCTCGCCACGTACTCCCGTCACCACGATATCGTCGCAAGCGCCGACGCCCTCGTTTTCGAGCCCTCTACGCGCCTTGAAAACACCCACAACTCCCTCAAGTCTAAGTAGTTGTTCGGTTTTTATGCGCTCCAGCATTTGGACTGCATCGTCGTGCAGTTTTCGGCCCTCGTCGCTGTCGGGACGAACCTTCCACGCGGCAAAAAACATCGGCCAGTCGATGTGACCCTCGACCAGTGAAATGGGATAGTTGTCAAACACCACGCGGCCCGTATGTGGCACACTCACAATACTTTGCACAGGCTTCACGTAACCCCTGCGGCGTGCTTCGGCAAGCTGTAAAACTTCTTGCGAAGAGGCGGTCGAGGCAGCGTTGTATTGCTCACGTTCGGTGGCCTGCTGGCGTTTGGTTTCGGCGATAAAATGCTCACTATCAGCGCCTGTAAGTTCTCCGAAAATACGCACACCATCGGCGGCATCGCGTGCGTGAACGACCACGCCGCTATATTCCGGCGCGATCTTGACCGCTGTATGAAGGCGAGAGGTTGTTGCCCCGCCGATGACCACAGGGATCTTCAAACCGCGCTGTTCAAGCTGGCGAACCACCTCGATCATTTCCGTGAGCGATGGGGTAATAAGTCCGCTTAATCCAATGACATTTACGTTGTTAAGCTCGGCTTCGTCGGCAATTTTTTCGGGTTCTACCATTACCCCTAAGTCGATCACTCGTAGTCCGTTACACGCCGCGATGACCCCGACGATGTTCTTTCCAATGTCGTGAACGTCGCCACGTACCGTTGCCAGCAAGAGATTCTGACCGGTGGATGAGTTTGCTTTTCCGGCGATGTAAGGCGCAAGGGCATCGACGGCCCTACGCATCACACGAGCACTCTTAACCACCTGAGGAAGAAACATTTGGCCCGCACCAAAAAGCTGACCAACCTGACCCATAGCCGGCATCAGAACGTTGTCTATGACAGCCAGTGGTGAACCTAATTGTTTGTAAACGGCCAGTGCGTCATCAGCAATGTGGTCATCGAGGCCCTTCAAAATAGCTTGAGTAATTCGCTCGCCGGGCTCCGCGCTTGTCTTACTGCCCGATCGTTCTGCGCCGGTTTTTCCTTGCGGATGTTTACCCGCCTGTTTTAGTTGCTCGGCAAAGTCGGCCAGACGTTCGGTGGCATCGGGGTGACGATTTAGCACAACATCTTCGGCGAGCCGGCGGAGCTGTGGTTCCAAGTCGCTGTAACTCTGCAAAGTAGCTACGTTCACGATACCCATATCGAGCCCTGCTTTGCGCGCGTGGTGTAGGAAAACCGAATGCATTGCCTCCCGCACGGTGCCATTGCCGCGAAACGCAAAAGACAGATTGCTGACCCCCGCCGAAACGCGCGCATAGGGCAGATTTTGCTTGATCCAGTGCGTGGCGCGAATGAAATCCACAGCGTAATTGTCGTGTTCGGCAATGCCCGTCGCGATGGTGAGTACGTTGGGGTCGAAAACTATATCTTCGGGCGGAAAACCATTATCTGTCAGTAGCCTATATGCGCGGTCGGCAACTTCGATCTTACGTTCGAAGTTGTCAGCCTGACCCTTTTCGTCGAACAGCATTACAACCGCTGCTGCACCATAACGTTGCACAAGGTGTGCTCGACGCAGAAATTCATCCGAGCCCTCTTTGAGCGAAAGAGAGTTTACAAGCGGCTTACCCTGAACGCATTGCAAGCCTGCTTCCAGAACATCCCAGTTGGACGAGTCGATCATAAAAGGCACCTTGGCAAGCTGAGGCTCGGCTGCAGCCATCAGTAAAAAACGACGCATTGCCGCAGGGCCATCTATCAACCCGTCGTCAAGACAAACATCAACCACTGCCGCACTAACGGCGTTGGAGGAGGGGAGCCGGGAGAGTGAGACTTGATCGCGAGCGACGGTGATCGCCTCGTCCCATTGCCCCTCGCGAATGAGCCGTGCAAACCGTGCCGAACCTGCCACGTTGGCTCGCTCACCTATATATATAAAAGTATCATCGGTGAGGGTGAGCGGTTCAAGGCCGCTTAAAGTACTGATATTTTGCGACTTAGGTAGTTTGCGAGGTGAATACCTGGCTGCCAGTTCGGCCAGCAAGCGAGTGTGGTCGGGCGTGGTGCCGCAACAGCCCCCGACAATGTTCACAAGGCCATCCTGCAGGTATTTTTCTATCTCGGCGGCGAACTCTTCGAGCGTTTCATCGTATCCGCCGGCGAGATTGGGCAGGCCGGCATTGGGGTGAGTGGAAATAGCGCACTGGGCCACATTGGCAAGCCGTGCAAGGTACGGTCGCATCTGTCGAGCACCGAAAGCACAGTTGAGCCCGATGGTCATTAAGTCTTTGCCGGACAGCGAAATATAAAATGCTTCTATAGTCTGACCACTGAGAATTCGCCCGGAGGTATCGGCGATGGTGCCCGACACCATAACAGGGATTCTTTTGTGGGGGTTGGAGTGTGTGTGAGTGTAGGCTCGCTCGTCGTTCAGTCGCGAGATGGCAAAAAGGGCTGCCTTGGCATTGAGTGTGTCGAAAACCGTCTCGACGAGCAATACATCTGCCCCGCCATCGACCAAACCGCGAGCCTGATCGTAGTAAGTATCAGAGAGCTCGGCAAAAGTGACATCGCGCGCGGCAGGATCATCGACGTTTGCTCCCAGACCCGCAGAACGAGTCGTGGGACCCATAGAACCTGCCACAAAACGAGGCTTCGCAGGGGTCGAGAATTTGTCTGCCGCTGAACGCGCGAGTTGGGCTGCCGCGAGATTGAGGTCGTAAACACGGGCGGAAATCTCGTCTGTGTTCCGGTTGCCATCGCCCAGCGAGATCGAATTGAGGTTGAAACTGTCCGTGGAGATAATATCGGCGCCGGCGGTTAGGTACATCTCGTGGATTTCGGCAGTGTTGAAGCCACGCTGTTGCATAGTACCCATAGCACCGTCGAGTACTAAGATACGTTGAGACAGGATCTGTTGAAGATTGTTACTCACGAGAGGCGTCAAATTTATTCGCCGTCGGCGTTCCGACTTCGATTTCAAAAAGTTTGTTCCAGCGCTTGCCCGTGACCCAAATTCGGCCCGTTGCGGGGTCGTGGGCAATGCCGTTCATCACGTCGGTATCGGAGGTGATTTCGAGGTGCGTGGTGAGCCCCGATAAGTCGATGACTGCCTCCACGCGTCCGTCTGCGGGGTCTATGACAACGATTTGGTTGGTCAGATAGACGTTGGCCCACAGTCGTCCGTCGATCCATTCCAACTCATTGATATTTTGCAACAAATCGCCCTCGTGTCGGACAGCGAAAGTGCCCTTGACCGCGAAAGTCGCGGGATCCAGGATCGAAATATTTGCGCTGCCATCGCTCATATAGAGCCTTGTGCCGTCCGTGGTAAGACCCCAACCCTGACCGCGATAGGTAAACTGGCTTACGGGTTTTAAAGTGGCTGAATCCCAAACGAATGCACGTTCGTTAAGCCAGGTCAGCTGGTATATTTTGTCACCCAAAAGTGCCGCGCCCTCACCGAAAAAATTGTCCGCCAAAGTTTGCTGAAGCATCACTCGACCTGTTTCCAGATCCACCCGGCGCATCGTCGAACTGCCATATTCGCCAGTGCTCTCCCACAACGAACCATCCGAGAAAAACAGTCCCTGAGTATAAGCGCCGGTGTCGTGCGGATAGGTGTTCACGATGCGATAGCTCCAGTCTCCAACAGGCTGATTGACAGTTTTTTGTCGAGAAGCACAAGCCACCAAACCAACAGCACATAAAAGAATAATAGTAGATTTCATAACCACAAATATACGATTTTTTCGTATATTTGCGAGGCTGAAACGAACAAGGTATGCTTACATTAAAACAGATAAGAGGTGATCGTGCGTATGTGGTCGAGCGACTGGCGGTAAAGGGATTCGATGCCGCGCCGGTGATCGACCGAATTGAGGCGCTGGATGATCGCCGAAAGGCAATTCAAACTGAGTTGGACGGGCTGTTGGGCCAGCAAAATGCTGCTGCAAAGCAAATTGGCGCACTGATGAGCCAAGGCAAAAAGGACGAGGCGGAGGCAGCAAAAACCCAGGTTGCGGCATTGAAAGAGCGCTCGAAGAGTCTCGAAGAGGAGCTGAAAAGCGTGGCTGCGGAGCTCGATGCGGCGATCGTGGTGCTGCCTAACCTGCCTGCCGAAATTGTGCCGAAGGGGCGCACGGCGGAAGATAACGTGGTGGTTAAGATTCGTGAGGATTATCCCACGCCGATGCAGGGCGCGTTGCCGCACTGGGAACTGGCTGCAAAGTACGGTATTATCGACTTCGAACTGGGCGTGAAGCTCACCGGGGCCGGTTTTCCGGTTTATAAAGGTGCCGGGGCTGCATTGCAAAGAGCTCTCATTGCGTTTTTCATCGAGCGCAATGTGACGGCAGGTTACACTGAGATCCAACCGCCGGTTTTGGTGAACGAAGCGTCTGGTTTTGGGACGGGACAACTGCCTGATAAAGAGGGACAAATGTACCACGCTACGGCGGATAATCTCTATCTTGTGCCGACGGCAGAGGTGCCCCTGACCAATATTTATCGCGACGTGATCCTCGACGAGCGCGATTTCCCGGTCGCCATAACTGCCTATACGCCCTGTTTTCGCAGAGAGGCAGGAAGTTACGGTAAGGATGTTCGTGGTCTGAATCGCCTGCATCAGTTCGACAAGGTGGAGATAGTGCGACTCGAAAAACCCGAAAATTCTTATGCCGCACTCGACAAAATGGTTGCGCACGTCGAGAGTTTGGTTGCCGAACTGGGGCTGCCGTACAGGATATTGCGGCTTTGCGGCGGCGATATGAGTTTCACGTCGGCCCTAACGTACGATTTCGAGGTCTTTTCGGCGGCCCAGGAGCGTTGGTTGGAGGTGTCGAGCGTATCGAATTTCGAGTCGTTCCAATCCAATCGCCTGCACCTGCGCTACAAAGGTGCCGATGGGAAAATGCAGCTTGCGCACACCCTGAACGGCAGTTCGCTGGCCCTGCCTCGAATCGTTGCCGCGTTGCTGGAGAACTACCAAACTTCTGAGGGCATTGTGATTCCCGAAGCCCTGCGACCGTATACGAGGTTTGATATTATAAAATAAATATCTATCTTTGTTCGTAATTTTAACCAATAACCAAGAAAATGGCATACAAAATCAACCCCGATCTGTGTACCGCGTGCGGAACCTGCATCGACGAATGTCCCGTTGAAGCGATCTCGGCGGGCGATGTTTATGTTATCGACGCCTCGGCTTGCATCGACTGCGGCGCTTGTGCCGGTGTTTGTCCCGCCGAAGCGATCGCAGCTGAATAGCCGGAACGCCGGCGGCGGTTTCGAGCTACGCAAAAACAGATGTGAACGGGACTTTAGACAAGGCGCTCAAGCGTGAGTCGCTGACCGAGCAGGAGGCACTCTTTCTTTGGGAAAGGGTGCCTCTTTGTGATTTGGCTGCTGCTGCGGACGAGATGAGGCGTGAGGTTGCTTTGGAGGCTGCTGCTCTTGGTTTTGCCGGCGGTCCGGATGTGGTGACCTGGCAGATAGATCGCAATGTGAATATTACAAATGTTTGTGTATCAGGATGCAAGTTCTGTAATTTTCATTGTCGTCCCGGTGCGAGCCGCACGGGCGTAGCAAACGAGCGAGCTATAAAGGCATACGTTCTTGAAATCGACGACTATATTCCCCGTATCGAGGAGACCTTAGCACTCGGTGGCGACCAGTTGTTGCTTCAGGGGGGGCTTCATCCACGGCTTGGGATAGAGTTTTATGAGGAACTGTTTTTGGCGTTGAAGCAGCGTTTTCCAACATTGAAGCTTCACGCGCTTGGGGCACCGGAAGTCGCTCATATTGCGCGAATTAGCAGTCTCGGCGTGCGTGAGACCCTGGAAAGACTTGTGGCTGCGGGGCTCGATTCGTTGCCGGGGGCGGGGGCGGAAATACTTGTGGATGAGGTTCGTCGCGCGATTTCACCGGCCAAACCTTCTGTGGATCAATGGCTTGACGTGATGCGTGAAGCCCATCGGATGAACCTTCCAACTTCGGCCACAATGATGTATGGTCACATTGAGTCGCCGCTCCATATCGTACAGCATCTCATTAAGTTACGTGATTTGCAGGCTGAAAAACCCGCAGGAGCTCACGGTTTCGTGGCATTCATTCCGTGGATTTTTCGTAGTGAGGGAACGGTGCTGGAGCGCGAAGGAGTTGCGCCGGATTATGTGCCGATCGTAAGCAGGTTTTCTTCGCTCGAATATTTACGTGTGATTGCGCTTAGTCGGCTTATACTCAATAATATACGCAACATTCAGGCGTCGTGGCTTACCGTGGGAGTCGAGACTGCCCAAATGGCCCTTCGCAGTGGTGCTAACGATATGGGTTCCATTATGATAGAGGAGAATGTGGTCTCTTCTGCCGGCGCCAATAATAGTTTCGACGCTGCGGGAATTCAGGCTGCTATTCGTGGAGCAGGATTCAGGCCCGTTTTGCGCGACCAACTCTACCGTCCGCGCTGAAAGCGTGCGCCGATACTGCCTACCCGGTCAATACCGATAGTGTTCAGGCTTGTAAGGTCCTGATTTAGAGATTCCTATGTATGCTGCTTGTTCGTCGGTGAGTTCAGTGAGACCAATTCCCAGCGAATCCAAATGCAGGCGTGCAACCTCTTCGTCAAGCTCTTTGGGCAGGCGATAAACATCCACAGGCAGCTCTTCTCGCCACAATTTCATCTGCGCAAGTGTTTGATTAGTAAACGAATTGCTCATCACGAACGACGGGTGGCCCGTCGCGCACCCAAGATTCACCAATCGACCCTCGGCCAAAATAAAGATGGAGTGACCTGGGGTTCCGTCGGCAGCGCCTTCGAATGTATAACGATCGACTTGTGGCTTGATATTCAGCTTCTTAACATCCGTCGCAGCTTCCAGTTTGTCCATCTGAATCTCGTTATCGAAGTGGCCTATGTTACATACGATGGCCTGATCGCGCATCCGACGCATATGTTCGAGTGTGATTATATCGCGATTTCCGGTGGTGGTGACGTAGATGTTCCCTTCCCTTAGAGTGTCTTCAAGTCGCTTAACCTCAAAGCCTTCCATCGCCGCTTGCAGAGCGCAGATGGGGTCGATTTCGGTTACGATTACCCGCGCACCGTAGGCTTTCATCGAGCGAGCGCAGCCCTTTCCGACGTCACCATAGCCGCATACGACAACCACCTTGCCGGCGATCATAACATCTGTGGCGCGCTTGATCCCGTCGGCCAACGATTCGCGGCAACCGTACAAATTATCGAACTTACTCTTTGTGACAGAGTCGTTTACGTTGATCGCAGGCACCAGCAATTCGCCGCACTCTTTCATCTGATAGAGTCGGTGGACGCCCGTTGTAGTCTCCTCCGACACACCTTTTAGTTCGGCGACCGTGTTGTGCCATTTTTGTGGCTCATCTTTCAGAAACCCACGCAGTGTGTCGAGAATTACTTTGTGTTCGTGATTTTCAGACTCGACATCGAGTGTCGAAGAGTCGTTCTCTGCAGCGAAACCTTTGTGTATCAACAAAGTAGCATCGCCGCCGTCGTCCACTATAAGGTTGGGCCCCTTGCCCCCCGGAAACGACAATGCGCGTGCCGTACACCACCAATAATCCTCCAGCGATTCACCTTTCCACGCAAAAACAGGCACTCCGGCGGCGGCAACTGCAGCAGCGGCGTGATCTTGGGTCGAAAAAATATTGCAACTGCACCAGCGAACCTCGGCGCCCAGCTCACGCAGCGTTTCGATCAGCACTGCGGTCTGGATGGTCATATGCAGCGAACCCATCACGCGGGCACCTTTCAGGGGTTTGTCTGCGCCATATTTTGCCCTAAGTGCCATCAGACCAGGCATTTCGTATTGTGCGATCTCAATCTCTTTGCGACCCCACTCGGCCAAGCTTATATCTGCAACTTTATAGTCCATAATCATTGATTTATCTTTTTCAATTTGCTGTCGTAACTCTTCGGGCGAAGCGAATTTTCGTTCAGGACGAATGAATCCAACGATCTCTGCTCCAATCTCTTGACCATACAAATCATCGTCGAAATCGAGCAAATGCAGCTCCAAAACCCGTGCACCGTTATCGGAAAAAGTTGGTTTTGTGCCAATGTTCGCCAGCGCGTCATAGTGGTGGCCGTGTATTGTGACCCGTGCTGCGTAAACACCATCGCGCAGGGAAAGTTGGTTAGCACTGAGAGCGATATTTGCGGTCGGAAAACCAAGCTTGCGACCGATGCCTTCGCCGTGAACGACTCGTCCACGAATTTTTGTGACGCCCTCTCTCATTTTACAAATCTTGCTATAGGGGTCAGAGATCCGCGAACACATTGACCCTCAGAGATTAACAACTCTGCATCGAGTGGCAGAAAAATATCCATCCGGCTACCGAACTTGATGAATCCACACGGGGTATTTTGTTGAACCTCAGCGCCAAGACGGGCGTAAGAGACGATGCGCCGCGCGATGATACCGGCAATTTGGCGAAAGACGATAACACCGCGCGGTGAACTCACGGCAATGGTGGTGTGCTCATTCTTTTCGGAAGCCTTGGGGTGCCACGCGACGTGGTAATGGCCGTTATGATGCTTGAAGTGGGTTACGGTGCCGCCGACCGGGAACCAATTCTGGTGGATGTTAGTAATCGACATAAAGATGGAAATTTGCACCCGTCGCTCACCGGTTACTTCGGTCTCGACGGTTTCCTTAACGATCACGACCTTTCCATCACACGGCGCAAAAATCGCCTGCTGATCTTCCAGAAGCGGTCGCTGGGGAACGCGAAAAAACCACACAATTCCCGCCCCGGTGACCAAAGCAGCCAGCTCGAAAACGAGAATCCAGCCAGTGAGCAATATCAATCCCGACGCCAGTAACGCACACACAATCAACGCGACAGGAATCACCCGACGGCCCTCTTTACTTATCCTCATCTCAAAAACAAAATCATAAACACGCTCGCCACCGGTGCTGCCAGAAGCATTGCGTCGAATCGGTCGAGCAACCCCCCGTGGCCAGGCAGCAACATTCCCGAATCCTTAACTCCTGCCCGGCGCTTGAAATAGCTCTCAACGAGGTCACCCGCCACGGCAGCCAGTGCCATCATCAGACCGAATGCCGCCCAGAGCCAAAGGCTCATAGTCGGGAGAGGAGAGCTCTCGAAAAGTTTTCCGAGTCCTATGGCCATTGCGACAGCACCTGTAATGCCTCCTGCGAAACCTTCCCAGGTCTTGTGGGGCGAAAGATTGGGGCTCATTTTATGGCGACCGAGTGTGACTCCGACGAGATAGGCAAAAATGTCGTTCGTCCAAACGACAAGGATGAAAACCACGGCGAACGGACGTTCAAAAAACGCCATAATTACCAGTGCTGTAACAATATAGAGTATACCAATCAGGCGCGCGTTGCCGCTCGTAAGCTTCCAGAATTCCCACGCACACCCAACTGCGATCAACGCCAACAGCGTGAAGTAGCTCGCTTGGCACCACAGCATTGTCGCCAACACCACAATCACGAAAACGATTCCGGTTGCGGCCCTTACCCAAAAATTATGCGTCGTTTCGCTCATTTTTTTTCTTCTGAGATCCGAAAATATCTTCTAAATCCTCTGCAAACACAGTTTCACGTTCAAGTAATCTTTCGGCCAATGCGGTCAGTCCTTCGCGATTCTCTTTGATGACTCGGCGCGCCATCTCCTCGGCCTCACCCAAAAGACGCTTTGTCTCAGAGTCAATATCTTGCGCAGTTTTTTCGCTGAACGGTTTGGTGAAAGACACATCGGCTGCCCCCGAATCGTAATAGCTCATATTGCCGATCTTTTCGCTCATACCGAAGTAGGTGACCATCGCGTAAGCCATCTTTGTGGCGCGCTCAAGGTCGTTCAAAGCGCCGGTTTCACTGGTGCCGAAGAATACCTCCTCCGCCACGCGACCACCCAGTAGCGATGAGATTTTGTCCATAAACTGTTCGCGTGTGGTGTTGTGGCGCTCGTCGGGCAGGTACCACGATGCCCCAAGAGCTCGTCCGCGCGGAATGATCGTCACCTTGATGAGCGGGTCGGCGTGTTTGAGGAACCAGCTCACCGTTGCGTGGCCGGCCTCGTGGAACGCCGTTAGGCGCCGCTCCTCGTCGCTCATCACAAGACTACGGCGTTCCAGCCCGCCTACTATCCGGTCGATGGCGGCCATAAAATCTTCCTTATCCACAGCGGATTTGCCACCGCGGGCTGCTATGAGAGCTGCTTCGTTGCACACATTGGCGATGTCGGCACCGGAAAAACCGGGGGTCTGGCGCGCCAGAAATTCGCGGTCGAGCCCCTCCACCAATTTGAGGTCTTTGAGGTGGACGTTGAAGATCTGTTCACGCTCCTTGAGTTCCGGCAGACCGATCTCGATTTGGCGGTCGAAACGGCCGGGACGCATAAGGGCCTTATCCAAAATGTCGGCACGGTTGGTTGCGGCAAGTAGGATCACACCGGCGTTCGTACCAAAGCCATCCATCTCGGTAAGCAGCTGATTGAGAGTATTTTCGCGTTCATCATTACTGCTCATACCTCCCTGACGACCGCGCGCGCGACCAATAGCGTCGATCTCGTCTATAAAGAGGATACAGGGCGCCTTTTCCTTGGCCTGACGGAACAGGTCGCGTACGCGCGATGCTCCCACGCCTACGAACATCTCCACGAAATCCGAGCCGCTGATCGACAGGAACGGTACCTCGGCTTCACCTGCTACAGCCTTGGCCAACAGTGTTTTACCCGTACCAGGAGGGCCGACAAGCAGCGCTCCCTTAGGAATCTTGCCACCCAGTTCCTTATATTTGTCGGGCTTCTTGAGGAAATCCACGATCTCCATAATCTCGACCTTCGCTTCGGCCAGCCCCGCCACATCCTTGAACGTGACTTTGGTTTGCTTCTCTTTGTCGAAGACCTGAGCCTTGGCTCTTCCCACACCCATCATCGGTCCACCCATACCGCCACCCATCGCTCCGGACATTCCACGCATCATAAATATCCAAAATCCTATGAGCACCAACCACGGTAAGAAGTTCAGCAGAATGCTGCCCAGCCCGTTCTTCTCGTTCCGATAGTCGAGCGGGGTATCGAGCCCATATTCAGCGTTGGCTTCGGCAATATCTCCGGCGAACAGATCTACCGACCCGATGGTGAAGCGGAATTGCGCCCCCTGGCCCGCTGCGGGAATTTTCTTGTATCGTTCCTGCTTTTGGTACTCCTCGGTGGCATCGTTGGTGAGGAAAACCTCTGCCGTTTCGCGATTTACCACCACGATCTTTGTCACCTTGCCCGTCGCCAACATATCTGTTTTGACGGTTTTCCAGTCGCTCTCTGCAGGATTCGTGCGATCACCGGTCAGAGTCCAGATCAGCAGGATCCCAATAATCAGCAGCCAGCCCCACATAAAGGGGTTGTTCTGGCGTGGCGCTCCAGGTTGTTTTGGCGCCCTGGGTTGTTTGATCGTATTGTTATTGTTCACTTGCATAATGTGTTACGGGAGCATCGGCCCACAGCTCCTCAAGTTTGTAGAACGCGCGCATCTCGGTTTGGAAGATGTGCACCACAAGGTCGAAATAGTCCATCGCTATCCAAAGGGCATTGGCCGCGCCATCCACGCGCCACACTCGTTGTCCCAGTTTTTTTTCGACTTCCTCCTCGATACCCGCAGCGATAGCGCCTACCTGAGTGGTTGAGTCGGCATTACATATCACGAAATAGGAGCACAGCGCGCCCCCGGTTTTGGTCATATCGAGCGAGACGATGTTTTTGCCCTTTTTATCCTGTATTGCTTCGACGACGGTGTCAAGTAGTTCATTCTTCATTGCGCAAAGATACTAAAATTTCGTTTCTCAGAGCCGAGATTATCGAGTGCTTGACATAAGTTCGCCTCACCGCCAGGGCGATCTTTCGCGACACTGCACCCTTGGCCAGTGGCTTGATCTGTTCGCGACGCTCGGTGGGAACATACGTCGTGGCCATTTCGGGCAATATAGTAAAGCAATTGGTACAATCTACGATATGCATAAGTGTCTCCAGTGAGCCGCATTCGAAGTTGTATCGTGAGTGAGCGGAACGCTTTCCTGCACACAGTTCCAGCACCTGATCTCTCAAACAGTGGCCCTGCGAGAGCAGGATCAGATTCTTCAGGTCTATGTCCTCTATGCGAATGTTGCTACGCTCTAAAAGGTCGTTCGCAGGAGACACATAGACGTGGAAGTAGTCGTTAAACAGCTCATACTCCATAATTCCGTCGTGCGTCGAGCCGCCGGAAACGAGTGCCGCGTCGAGTGAATCTTTCTCCAGAGCCTCACAAATGAGTTCGGTAATCATCTCGTGCACCTGCAGTTCGACTCGCGGATATTTTTTGATGAACGCAGGAACGAACCTGTGCAGCAGATATGGCGCCACGGTCGGGATTACCCCCAAGCGCAGGGTGCCGGTGATCTCTCCTTTGAGTTCATTGACCGACTCCTTGACGTAATTATATGAGCGCAATGCTTCACGTGCATTTCGGATCACTACCTCACCGACTTCGGTCGGAATGACGGGCTTTTTCGTGCGATCCAAAAGAATTACGCCGAGCTCCTCTTCCAGAGCTTTGATCTGCATCGACAACGAAGGTTGGGTGACGAAACACTGGCCTGCCGCCACTGAAAAACTGCCGCAGTTAGCCACCGCCAGCAGGTATTCGAGTTGGATTATTGTCATATTTCTCAGTATTTTCCTCTCCAGAGTTTTGCGATGCGTTCTGCGTATTTGGCTTCGGCCGGATTTTCGAGATTGGGTTCGTAGAAGCGGGTACCTTCGAGTCCTTCGGGCATAAACTCCAGATCGGCGAAACCACCTTCGAAGTCGTGGGCATATTTGTAGCCCTTGTGGTAGTCGAGATCTTTCATAAGTTTGGTGGGAGCGTTGCGAATGTGCAGAGGTACGGGCCGGTTGGTGGTGTCTTTGCCCACGAGACCCATCGCGCGCTCGATGGCCATATATGAGGCGTTGCTCTTGGGCGAGTTTGCCAGATAGATTGTCGCCTCAGCAAGTGCGATCCGCGCTTCAGGCATACCGATCTTGTGCACGATATCGAAAGCGGCATTGGCAATCAGGAGCGCGTTGGGGTTGGCCAACCCTATGTCTTCGGAAGCCAAAATGGCAAGTCGGCGTGCGATGAAACGAGGCTCCTCGCCACCGGCCAGCATTCGCGCAAGATAATAGATCGCTGCATTGGGGTCGCTGCCACGCACACTCTTGATGAAAGCCGAAATGACGTCATAGTGCTGCTCACCG
Organism: Alistipes sp. UBA934; assembly: GCA_002293535.1. Classification (GTDB taxonomy): domain Bacteria; phylum Bacteroidota; class Bacteroidia; order Bacteroidales; family Rikenellaceae; genus UBA940. The sequence continues at coordinate 37,192 of DBDK01000010.1, forward strand.
TTCTTGTCGTAGAGGGCGATGTTTTGTTGCAACGCGTCGGTGACGGTGGCGTCGGAGATTATTATCTTTCCATCTGTCGAGGCGGCCAAGATGTCGAGAATGTTCAGCAGTTTTCGCGCATCGCCGCCCGAGAACTTAAACAGAGCTTCGGTCTCGACAACTTCTACGCCTCTTTCCAAAAGTTCGCTGTCGGTTGTCACGGCGCGGTCGAGCAGAATCTTCAGCTCGCCGTCGTCCATCGGCTTGAGTACATAGACCTGGCAGCGCGACAACAGCGGCGATATCACCTCGAACGAGGGATTTTCAGTAGTCGCTCCGATCAGCGTGATGACTCCTTGTTCGACAGCGCCCAGCAGCGAATCCTGCTGGCTCTTGTTGAAACGATGGATCTCATCTATGAACAAAAAAGGCGAAGGGGTGTTGAAGAATTGCTGTTTGCGAGCACTTTCGATAGCCTCACGCACATCCTTGACACCTGCAGCCACGGCCGAAAGAGTGTAGAACGGACGCTTCAGCGAGTTTGCAACTAATCGTGCGAGAGTGGTTTTACCAACCCCCGGCGGGCCCCAAAGAATGAACGAGGGGACGTTGCCCGTTTCCATAAAACGGCGGAACACCCCGTTCTTTCCCACGAGGTGCTCCTGACCTATATATTGGTCGAGTGTTTGAGGTCTTAATCGCTCGGCAAGAGGTTGATTATTCATCGCTCAAATATAAGAAAAATTTATAACTTTGCGCAATGAAAAAGATTTTGATGGTAGTCTGGTTTACCATTTTGATGGGACTGGGCAACCCGCGCAAATGGCGAATAGTGCGCAAATACTACAAAAGGCGCCTTCGCAGGCCCGATCTGGACAATCCGAGCGATCTTTCGGAGTACATAATGGCCGGTATTCTGTACAAACGTAACGACGCTTTCGCCCCCTATGCCGACAAGGTTGCAGTGAAGGATTATCTTCAATCCAAAGGTCTCGGTAATATCGTGCCGCAGAGCTTGGGCGATTGGTCGCGGGCCGAGGATATAGAGTGGGAAAAACTACCCGAAAAATTTGCCCTCAAGGTCAATCACGGCTGCGGCTATAACGTGTTTTGCAACGATAGCGCCACTTTCGACCGTAAGCAGGCGACCAAAAAGCTGAACCGTTGGGCCCGTCGCAACTTCAGCTACATCGAGACCCACTATTCGCTCATCGAGCCACGTATTTTTGCCGAAGAATTTCTCGACGATGCAGGCAACTACCCTGTAGATTATCGCATTTATTGCTTTCGGGGCGAGCCGGCGGTGATCGACGCTACGGTCTGTGTGAATAACGACCAGTCGGCGCGCTTCCTACATTACATTTTCGACACCGACTGGAATTATCTTCCGCAATACTCTCGCCGTGTTTACAGTGACCCTGAGCGACTTCCGCGACCTGAGAACTTTGACAAAATGCTCGACTATGCGCGCACTCTCGCCGCCGATTTCGAGTTCGTGAGGGTCGATATGTACAACTTCGACGGCAAGATTTACTTCGGCGAGCTGACCTTCACCCCTTCGGGTGGCGGACTCGCGCAGTTCAATGACTTTGCCTTGCGCGAGATGCACGCTTTACTTGCTGAAACACCTCGTGGATGCTCCACAGAGCAATAAAACCCAACACCCCCAGCAGAGCCGAGACCACGATACTTTTCACCAGCACCGATCCCACCAAGGACGCAACGCCCAATGCCAGAAATCCCCACCAGGATTTCACTCCCAGCCGGCGTTCTGCCTGAACGACAAGAGGATGGAACGCTCCTATCAGAAGGAACGTTCCAAGTCCGACAATTATACCTGTGAACATCATACTAACTTTTCGAGTACGGAGACTGTCTTTGCGATCTCCGCGTCGCTTAGTTCGTAGTTCTTCAGCGCGCCTGAGAGATACTGCTCGTAAGCATAGAGGTCGATCACTCCGTGGCCAGAGAGATTGAAGAGGATTGTGCGTTCTTCGCCGGCCTCCTTTGCGGCCTGAGCTTCGTTAATAGCTGCACAAATTGCGTGGGTCGATTCGGGTGCGGGAATGATCCCTTCGGTCTTGGCAAAAAGTACGCCTGCCGCCAGCGACTCGACCTGATCGATGTCCACCGCCTCGAACAATCCGTCGCGCAAAAGCTGGCTGGCAGTTGTTCCGGCACCGTGATAGCGCAGACCTCCAGCGTGAATGTCCGCCGGATGGAAGCCGTGACCAAGAGTGAACATCGGGATCAGCGGAGTGAAGCCGGCAACGTCACCGAAGTCATATTGGAACTCGCCCCTGGTCAGTTTTGGGCAACACGTAGGTTCGGCGGCTATGAGGCGGGTCTTGCGACCATTCACAAGATTCTCGCGCAGGAACGGGTAGGCAATGCCGCCGAAGTTCGATCCGCCGCCGAAGCAACCGATTACCACGTCGGGATAATCGCCCGCCATTTCAAGCTGACGCATAGACTCCTCGCCGATGATGGTTTGGTGCAGGATCACGTGGTTCATCACGCTACCGAGACAATAACGTGCGTCGGGATTTTTCATCACCATCTCCACGGCTTCGGAGATTGCTGTTCCCAGCGAGCCGCCGTCGTTCGGGTTGGCCGCAAGAATAGCGCGTCCGGCATCGGTAGTGTCCGAGGGCGAGGCGAATACATCCGCTCCCCAGGTGTTCATCATCAGTTTGCGGTAAGGCTTTTGCTCGTAGCTTACCTTCACCATATAGATCCTCAAATCGAGGCCGAACATCTCCGCTGCCATCGCCATTGCCGAACCCCATTGTCCGCCTCCGGTTTCGGTGGTCATACGGTTAAGTCCCTGCTTGGCAGCATAATAGGCCTGAGGAACGGCGCTGTTGGGCTTGTGCGAGCCGGCCGGAGAGACACTTTCGTTCTTGAAATATATCTTGATTCCTGCGGGCAGGTCGAGCGCTTTTTCGAGTTCCGTAGCGCGAACCATAGGCGTACATCTCCAGATCTTGTACTTGTCCTGCACCTCGTCCGGAATGTCGATGTAGCGCTCCTCGGACATCTCTTGATTGACCAGTTCCTCCACAAAAATGCGGTTCATCAGCTCCTTGGTGACCGGTTCCTTGGTTCCGGGATGGAGTAGCGGCAGAGGTTTTGTGGGCATATCGGCCACGATGTTATACCATTGTCTGGGCAGTTCGCTGTCCGGTAAAACGATTTTCTTTGTTTTCATAGTTATAATTTTTAAAGGGTTAAAATTTTCAAATAAAAAAGCCCGCTGTTTGCAGTAAACAACGGGCTCTGTGGGCAATATATATACAGATATCAGTCGAGCAGCCGTCGTTCATTCAACAGTTGCCACCACCAATTCTGTATGTTCTTCAGTTTCATCGGGACAAAGGTAATACGTTTTGTTTAATTTCCAAACTTTTTTGTTAATTTTTTTTTTATTATCTTTGGCGGTTATTTATGAGGCTGCTTTTTGTAATACTCTTCTTTGTTCTGCTCTTCGGGGTGTTGTTTTTGCTGGGCTGGCTGTTCGACTGGCTTTGCAGGCGCATTTTCCACCGTCGCGTGCGTGCATTTCGCATTGCGTCAGTTGTGGTTTGTGGTGCTATTACGGTGGCATTGATCTGGGGTTCGGCTTTCGAGCTCGATCAATTAAGAGTTACCGAGGTGGAGGTTTGTTCGCCACGCGTACCGAAGGATTTCGAGGGTTATCGCATAGTGCAGTTTTCGGATCTCCATATCAATCCTGCCCGTCCGAAACGCTATGAGCGGCTGGTAGAAAAAATCTCCGAACTCAGACCCGACCTTATCGTGAACACTGGCGACATCGTTTCTCTGAGCGAGCGTGAACTCACCCCCGAAATTGCAGAGATCCTTTCGCATCTTAGTGCTCCGGACGGGGTGTGGAGTATTTGGGGTAATCACGATTTGGGTTTCTACCTAACTGCCGATTCGACGGCGTTGGCCGAAAATTTCACCCGCCTCGAAGAAAAGATACACGGAATGGGATGGAAGACACTTTCGGATGAGTCGGCCTATATTCACAGGGGTGCCGATTCGATACTTCTTACGGGACTCGATTTTCCTGGTGACGGCACCCATCGTGGTCACAACACTATGTTGGCCGGAGCCGATCTTGAAGCCGCATACAAGGGAATCGAAGGGCAGCCTTTCAACGTCGTTTTGGCTCATACACCACAGATGTGGCAACGCATAACCGCTCAGGGGAGGGGAGACCTCACCCTCAGTGGCCACACTCACGCTATGCAGTTCAAACTTTTTGGCTGGTCGCCGGCGAGCTATTTATACGACGAGTGGAGCGGCCGGTATGAAGATGATAAAAAAAATGTGCTTTATGTCAATGATGGCATAGGATATGCTGGTATCCCGATACGTATCGGGGCACGACCACAAATAACGATCTATACATTGAAATGATGCGGATAATTCTTTCAGCGGCGGTTTCGGCCGACGGTTATTTGGACAGTTTCGGTGGCGAGCGCTTAGTTCTCTCTTCTCCGGAAGATTGGCGTGCCATCTACTCCTTGCGTGCCGAGTGCGATGCCATCCTGGTGGGTGCCGAAACTATTCGTCAGGACAACCCTTCACTGGTGATCCGTGACCCCAAGTTGCGCAAAAAGCGCCTGGCCGAAGGACGCAATGCCGATATTATGAAAGTGGCTGTCAGTGGCTCAGGCAAACTCGACCCCAAGTTGCGATTCTTTACCGAAGGAGAGGGCCAAAAGGTTGTGTTCACAACGGGTAAAGTTTCGTCCAAATTGTCGGAGGCGGCAACGGTAATTTCACGTCCTGAACTTACAGCAGTCACGATCCTTGTCGAGTTGCGAAAACTGGGTGTGAGTACGCTTATGATCGAGGGAGGCAGCAAGATACTTTCGATGTTTATGCGCGAGAAGAACTGGGACGAGTTGCGTCTGGGTATGGCTCCCATACTTGTGGCCGACGAGAGAGCGCCGCGCCTTGTGGCCGACGGACAGTATCCGCCGATGACCCTTGTCCGTACCGAACGACTGGGTCAGACGGCCGTTATGCACTTTGTGAATCGTTCGCAACACCGCATAGATTGTAATTATGTAGCCCGCGCAATGCATAACAGTTTGCTTTGTGAACCCGTGCCGAATCGTTATAGCGTTGGCGCTGTTCTGGTCACGCTCGACGGACAAGAGTTCGACGGTTACACCGGTGAGACCGATCCTACCAATCACGCCGAAGAAGAGGTCATTGCCAAGGCCCTGGCGGCAGGTGCCGACCTGAAAGGCGGAACGATATACACAACGATAGAACCTTGCACAAAGCGCAAATCCAAACCCGAATCGTGTTCTCCGCTCATTATTCGCCACGGCTTGGCGCGCTCGGTTTTCGGACTCAAAGAACCACCCAAATTTGTCGATAACGTAGGTATCGAGACGCTTGCCAATGGAGGAGTAGAGGTGGTGGAGATGCCCGCATTTGCACCCGAAATCATTGAAATCAACGCACACATCCTGAAATGACAACGGGTGGTGCGGGGATACCCGCCGACAGACTGTGGACACGAAGCTATGTGCTGATCTGCATAGCTAACTTCCTGATGTGCTTCTCGTTCTACACGCTGGTGCCGACCCTTCCGTTCTATCTTGAGGAGGTCTTCGGTGCCGGACGAACCACCATTGGGATCATACTTTCGTGCTACACTGTGGCCGTGCTTTGTGTGAGGCCGTTTGCGGGTTGGATCGCCGATACTTTCCAGCGAAAACCGCTCTACATAGTAGCCTATTTTCTTTTTATCTCTTTTTTTGTGGGCTATCTTGTCGCGGGGACGTTGCTGATCTTTGGGATTCTACGCGTGTTGCACGGCTTTGCATTCGGCACCGTGACCACCACAGGAAATACGCTCGTTATAGATATTATGCCCTCATCGCGGCGAGGCGAAGGGCTGGGCTATTATGGGGTGATGAACAACCTTGCAATGAGCATCGGCCCGATGATAGGACTGTTCATCTCGTCGTCGGGTAGTTACAATACGATTTTTTATTGTTCACTGATCTCCGGCGGCATCGGGTTGATCTTCGCTTCGAGTGTGAAGGCCCCGCGCATTGTTCCCAAAACGCAGTGTAAGGGGATGTCGTTCGACCGGTTCATACTGCGCAAGGGATTGCCGGCGTGCGGGGCGATGATGTTGATGGCGATTCCGTGGGGGATGACGATGACCTTCATTGCGATGCACGCCCAAGAGCTCGGACTGGTTGCCAACACCGGTTATTTTTTCACTGTGATGGCTGTGGGGCTCATTATCTCACGAATCGGAAGCGGAAAAAGGGTCGATAGGGGCCAGATCACACAGGTAATCTTCCAGGGAATGTTGATCGTGTTCGTCGGGATTTTGTGTGAGGCTTTTTTGGCTTCGGGAGCTTCACGCAGCATTTCACTCGGCTATGCATTCTATTTTGCTGCTGCGTTTTTCATAGGATTCGGTTATGGGACGATGTTTCCAGCCACCAACACGATGTTCGTAAATCTCGCTCCCAATGAACGTCGCGCCACTGCCAACGCCACTTACCTTACCGGCTGGGATGTCGGCATCGGAGGCGGTATGTTTTTCGGGGGTCGGATTGCCGAGCACTGGGGTCTGGGCACGATCTACTATGTCGATATCGCTCTTGCTGCCGTTGCCATCGCCTGGTTCGGTCTCTACGTCATTCCCCACTTCCACCGCAACAAGTTGCGTTAATATCTTCCCCCTCTTCCTCCGTGGTTGTGGCCTTGGTGCCCGCCCATATCGTAAAGATCCATATTCATCGAGCCGTTCTTACCGAACTTACGTATATTCCAAGTGAACTTCACGCCGAAATAACGGCCTACCACAGAATTGATCTCGTTCTGAATATACTGAGGATAAGGTCGGCGACGGAAACTTACGTTTTGATTGAAGATGTCGTTTACGAACAGGCTCACCTCTCCCTGCTGATTGCGGAAAATCTTTTTGCCCACACCTGCATTGGCGATGAAATATTGCTGCGAGAACTCCTCACCCTCAAGTACATCGTATGTGTTGAACATTGCGTTGCCCGAAAAAGTGAATCCGAGCGGGAAAACGAATTTGAATTCGCCATCTATGCGGTGACGCAGATATGCGCTGTTGCTGCGATCCGAGAAAGTGTTGCGCACGTTGTTGTAGCTGACGCCGTAGCGCAGACGGAAATCGACCTTTTCGGATATATTACTGCCCAGAGTCAGGCGACCTCCGGTGTTCAGTGCACGAGAATAGTTATCCACGAACGTCGGTTCGCTCATACCTTCGCGCCACGAACCCATCTGTGAAGGAGACTCCTGATAGGACACATTGGCGTCTATGTTGAGGTTCGAGCGGAGGAACTTTACAGGAAAGCCGTAATCCACTCCGAAACGCGCACTCCATTCACCGTCCATATTGACAGGCTCGGTGTAATCGCCCACAGCGTCGAGCGTCTCTACCACATTGCCCTGCGAATCGAGCACCTGGTAGCCTGGGCTCTCGCGTATGGTGCGATCGACGATGGAGTTAAGAGAGTAGAACCCTCCGATGTTGAACGACAGCGTGCGCCCTTTTTCGGTGTTTGGAATGATCAGGCGTGTATAGAGCATATTGCCGTACGAGGGTCTCAGATTTGGGTTACCCTTGCGAATGTGTTGTACGTTGGAGATGTCCACCACATCCTGCAGATTGTTTACACTCGGATTCTGGGTGCGCGAGTTGAGGAACACTCTGAGCGAGATGTCATTTTGCCATTGTGTGTTGAGCATCACCGAATAAGTTAGGTTGCTGAAACTGTTCTTCAGGTCCATCTCTATGGGCAGCACACGTTCGCTTTCCAGTGTGGAGTATTGATAGAACACCCCCGCGGAAAGAGTCGTTTCTCCCTTCTGCATACGATAACCAGGGCCAACGCGATGGGTTAGATAGCCACTGTTGTAAACCCCCGAAAGTTCTGTATCGGGCGTAGAATAGTATTCATCCAAAGAGAAATCCCACAGATATGACTTGCGGTCGTTGTCCGAATAGTTATAACGAATACTGTAGTCGAGATTCACGAGCGAGTTTTTGCTGATAGGCTCGGTATAGGTCAGTCCACCTCCGATGTTGAAGTCGTAATTGAACGAGGGTATGTGCTGTCTCACCGGTGTACCGTCCTGACGTTCTGAATAGGTTTCGCCATCGCGATCGTCGGGGTCGTAGGCAGTGTTGAAGAACATCGATAACGTTCTTCCCGGTTTGCCCAGTCTCACACGGTAATTCATATTCAGGCCCGTCATATACCCGCTCTCATTGCGGTCGCTCCAGTTGTTCAAATGGATGTTGTTCATCCCGTCCGCCGGATAATAGATCTCCTCACCGTCGCGATGCGATTGATTGCCCTGAAACCTAAGGAACGGACGGATGCGCAGCTCGTGGTTGGCGTTGGGCTTGAAGTCGATACGTGCATTGATGGCGTGGTTACGATTCACCGAGGTGCGCCACGTGTCGGAGCTGTAGTTTAGATAGCGCGCCTGATCCGTCTGGAAATATTCGCGGTCGATTATGCTGTGGTCTTCGGTGTCGGTGACGTCGAACCTGTACGAGGCATCGATCTTCCACTGGTTGCGCTTACCCAGTTCGTCGATGTAGTTGATCTGGAACCGTCCCACTTTCGCGATCCCGTCGTTGTCGCCGGCCCCAAGAATGTCCTCAGAGGTGAAGTGGCGTTCGTTGAGGTTGTTGAGGGTTCCGCCGACGGTGATCTTGGCGTCACCCTGAAAGATGCTCACATTACCCCCTACAAGACCATAGTGGTGCGCTTTATCGGTGTTGTTTTCGGCAGGTTCTATCCCGTACAAGGCCGACACCTGACCCATAATCCCTTGACGCATACTTTCGCGTGTAGTGATGTTGATGGCTTTGTAACCCTCGCCGTCGTCGATACCCGTAAATTCGGCATTGTCCGAGAGTTTGTCGAACACTTCGATGGATTTAACAGCCTCGGCCGGCAGCGATGATATTGCAGCGCTTACGTCCTCACCAAAGAACTCGCGTCCGTCTATGAGCACTTTCTTCACCGCTTCGCCCTGAGCCTCTACGGCGCCATCTTCTACCTTGATACCCGGCATCTTTTCAAGCAATCCCGATACGTTCGCATCGCTGGCAACCTTGTAAGCGTCCGCATTATATATAAGAGTGTCACCGCTCAGCGATGTTCGCAGGGCCACTACCGACTTCACCACGGCCTCGATCTCGATCCCTTGACGAATGAAAAGCGTATCCAGCGTCAGGCGCTGATTGCCCACTGTGGCTCTTTGGCGCACAGGATTATAGCCTACCATCGACGCTGTGAAGTCGTAATCTCCTGCCACGAGGCCCGTCGAGAAGACACCTCCCGCACCTGTCACAAGATTGGTAACGGCGGTAGAATCGGCAGCCGGCGATATTCCGACCACCACACCGATGAGACTCTGGCGAGTGTCCATATCGGCCACCACACCGCTCACGGTTTGGCGTCGTTGGGCATTGGCAGCATTTACGCTAAGGCCGACGAGCAGCAAGGCTAAGAGAAACTTTTTCATTTTGTCGATTGTTTTTATGGCGCGAAATTAGCACAAAGCGCGCCAAGGTAGCCGCTCCTGTCGGTGAATCGCCAAAATGAGACGGTGAGGGGATTTCAGGACTCAGTGAACCAGCGCTTGAATTCGCTCACGCGATCTTTGCTGACCACGATGCGTTCGGGAGTCTTGACCTTGAGATTGAGTGACAAGCGGCTACCGAACCAAACGCTTATGTCGGCAATAGCCCCGCGGGCAACGATGAATTGGCGGTTAGCCCGCCAAAAATCATCCTCCGAGAGCAGTTTCAACAGCTTGTCGAGACTCCTGTCCATCGGAAACGAGTCGCCCTCATAGTCGAAAGCGCGAACTCGTTCGCCCGAAGTGTAGAAAAACGCGACCTGATCGACCCGCAGGGGGATGATCTTGTCACGCACGGGAATGAGAAACGTTTTCTGAAGTTCGGCGACTTTTTTGTGATGTTCGGCCAATTCACTGCCGGAGAGCCGCTGTAATTTTTCGATCGCGCGCCTGAGTTCCTCCTCCTTGATGGGCTTGAGCAGATAATCCACGCTATTGACCCTGAACGCCTCCAATGCATACTGATCATAAGCGGTGGTGAAGATAATGGGGCAGGGAATTTCGACACTCTCGAAGATGCGGAACGATTCGCCGTCGGCCAGATGGATGTCCATAAACAGCAAATCCGGCGCGGTATTCTCCTGAAACCATTCTACGCTTTCGGCTACACTCTCCAACACGGCAACCACCTCGGCGTCGGGCAGCACCTTTCGGATGACTGCCTGAAGGCCTCGCGTGGCGGCGGTTTCGTCCTCTATGATCACGATCTTCATTTTATGAACGGCAGCCTGACCTCAAAGATTTTTCCGTTGTCGGTGATCTCGATATTGCGTCCGGTTAGCAAAGTCCATCGACGAGCGAGGTTCGCAAGACCGATGCCCGTGCCGCGTTCGGGTTCCAACTTCGGATTGATGGGATTGGACACGACCAAATAATCACCCTCTGTCCGAATCGAGATTCGCAGTGGTTTGGCGCGAGTTATGGTGTTGTGTTTCACGGCATTCTCTATGAGTGGCTGGATCGAGAAGGTGGGCAATTTCCAGCCCAGTTTGGTTGGCTCGATGTCGATGTCCACGAACAGTTTCTCATCATATCGCACCTCCAACAGATATTTATATGCCCCTGCGAACTCCAATTCCTGTCCAAGGGTCGTCGTGGTGTGCGGCTCACTTTGGATCGTATAGCGGAACGTATCCGACAGGCGGTCGATGTAGGCTACCGCATCGTCGTTCTTGCCATCGCGCACGAGCGAAGAGAGTGAATTCAGTGAATTGAACAGGAAGTGTGGATTGATCTGGTTTACCAACGTATTATACCTCAGTCGCTCGTTCTCCAGCAATATGTCTTCTTTCTGATATATAAGCTGATAAGTGCGTCCATATAGCAGTGCGAACACCAGTACGAACGAGCACTTCATAATATCCAGCGGAAAGACCGTGGGCAGATTCATCGCCGTGATGACCAACTGGCCCGACCGCGGCCTCATCACCGGCAGCAGGAACCATAACGCCACAGCTATGACGATCGCATAGGCCGTTCGGGTGAGATAGAACTTCATCGAGCTTTTGTGCCGCGCGCCGCTCGTCATCAGGGTCAGCAGAATAAACGCATATAACAGATAGAAAAGTAGTTGCAAGGTCATCACAGTGGCATCGCTGGGGCGGTCATAGCGTGCACCATAGTCAAAAGGAACCCCGTCGATCTCTTCCAGACGCCACATCTGCTGGTTGGCTTCCGGTGTGGACGAATCGCGCGCAATGACCTTAAGTTCGCTGCCATTGTACAAGGACAGACGTCGTATCAGCCTGCTGGTCACATATATACTGTCTGTATGTGCGTCAGGAAAGTCGTTGCAGATTATGTAGCCATAACCGTCGGGCGAGATGTGCAGAATGCCGGTATGCGACGCATCCTTACCTTCCGGTAGCCAGTCCGGAGCCGCTCCGAAATCGTTCCTCTCCTGTTCGCGAATTGCCAACAGATAGGAGAAGTTGATCACCAAACAGATTACTACTGCCAGCAGAGCGTTAATGACCAGCGTATTGTATTTTCTTGGCAGTGCCATCACTGCAAAGATAATTATTTTTTGTAAATTTGTGTCGATGAAGAAACTCCAAATTTTTATGCTGGCGCTGGCCTTGGTCGGTTGCGCCGAACGGAGCGTGTTCCCTCAGGAACCCGACTCCAAAAAAGTCAGCGGTGTGTCTCTCGACAGGATGTTGGTTGCGCTCGCGGTGGGGGAAAAGACCGTTTTGGCAGCCGGTATCGCACCCTCGGACGCCGAAAATAAGGCTGTGTCGTGGAATTCCGAAAATCCTTCCGTTGCTTCGGTTTCTGCTGGTGGCGAGGTGATTGCACTTTCGGCAGGTGAAACTCTCGTTGCTGTTACCACTGCAGATGGAGGCCATCGAGCAACGTGCCGCGTGTCGGTGGAGAGCAATGGCGGTGGCGGCGGGGAACCTCCGGAGCCTCCCGAACCACCTGATCCTCCGAAAAAGCCCGATGAACCCGGCACACCCGTTTCGGGCAATGCCGGCCCGCTCGATTGGGTGTTTGGCGATGGTACTTTGACCCTTAGCGGCACCGGCGCATTGCCCGATTATTCGCCGTCCGTGTTGGCTCCTTGGGCGGGCCATTGTGATAAAATAACCACGCTCGTCATCGGCCCTAACGTGACCCGCATAGGTGACAGCGCTTTTGCCGGGTGCGCTGCGCTGATGAACGTTTTTTGTGAGGCTCGTACTGCACCTGTGCTTGGTGAAAATAATTTCTCGGCCCATCGGGATGTTCTTTGGGTTCCTGCTGGATGCTCCAAAAGCTATTTCGGTACTGCGTGGCAGCAGGTCTTCGAGAGCATTATGGAGCAATAAAAAAGCCTCCCTTGTTGGGAGGCTTTACAATCGTTGCCGGCGTTCCGGCCTATTCTTCTTCGTTACGGTGCATCGCTTCGACATAGACGGCGTGCTGCATTGCTTTGCGCTTATCGACCGACGGCTTTGCGAAATATTGACGGCGACGGAGCTCTTTGAGAACGCCCGTACGTTCGTATTTGCGTTTGAATTTCTTGAGAGCGCGTTCGATGTTGTCGCCCTCTTTGATCGGCATAATTATCATATTAGATCTGTCTTTAAGTTAAAAAATAAGGTAAGGCTGGAGCCTTTCGAGCTCCTGGGTCGTAAAAATATTGTCCTGTTTTAGTTCTTCAGCTGTACGCCAACCTCCCTTCAATTGCCTCTGTTTAAGCAGTTTGCGCAGTGCTTCGGGTCTGACATACGGATGTCCCGATAACTCTTTTGCGTCTGCAAAGTTAATGTTTATTTTGGTAATCAGCGTTGTATCGACAAAAATTTGTGTCACGATCCGCTCGTAGTTTTGTTCGGTCATTCCGCGTACTTCGGCCAGTTGCTCAATGCGTGTGAAGCCGCCCAGCCGCTCCCGAAGTTCGATTATCCGTCCGGCCGTCAATGCGCCGATCCCGCTTATGGCGACAAGCGCTGTTGAGTCGGCGGAATTGAGTTCTGTGATGGATCGGAATGCCGTCGGCGATTGTTTCGGCTGGGGGGCATCAGACTCTCTGGCTTGCTCCGAAACCGCCTCTGCTATGTTGTTTTCGTTGGTTGTCCGCTCGAATGGTTTCAGTCGATATTTTTCACCTATTATAATATAGGGTTTCAGTCGGCGATACATCTCCTCGCTCACCTGAAAGCAGGCTGCAAAATCTTCCGGAATCTCGAATACCTTGCCCCGCTCACGATATTTGATTATTCCCAGTGCCTGTCCATTAGTAAATCCCATCCTCACAAGGTCGTGAAACTCAACCGTATTAGGGTCAAAACGCTGTAGCACCGGAGATTCATCGACGGGCGCCGACGGTGTTTCCTGAACTTCCGCGATCTCGACCACTTCCACCGCCTCCACTTTATCGGGCACAGCAACTTTGATCGCGGCCTCAGCGTGTGGCTTCCCGATCTCCCACACTAACCACGAGGCTGCTGCCAGCACGGGCAGCAACCATAACAGGGCCCTGATCTCACTTCGCTGCAGCGCCATCCGACAACAGGAGTTTTTTGTAATGATTTGAAGGCGAGGGTAGTAGATTGCCCAAGCCGTATTCTGGCCAACGTTTATCGACACGCGCGACGGTCTGGCCGTCCATCACAACCACATTCGGCCAGCGATCAGGAGCATCCTTGCCGCCCCTGCCGGATCCGTCGCCCGAAATTTTCGCACGACAGTCGATCACAGCCACGCCATTCTCAATAGAAATATCTCGTGCGGGGTCGATGTTGGCTAGTCCTAACCATAACTTTTCGTAAGGAGTAAGTTGTTCTGCATCAGGATCGAAAATCGCCTTGAAGTTGTCGGTCGGTTGTCCTGTACGTGTCGCATCGATCAAAAGTTTGCTGCCCAGTCCCTGAGTCGCCGTTGCGTGGTCGAGAACATCCAGCACCCCGTGACCGAAATGCAGGTCACGTTGCACGTCCACTCCGCGGATCAATTTCAGCAGCGCCTCGGTATCACGAATCGGAAAATCTGCAGGCACCGCCACCAAAACTTTGTTGAACATCATCTGCCCGGCACCCCAGAGCGAACTTGCAACTTTCTCTGCCTGACCGGAATATGCGCTGTCCATAGCCACTACCGCCAGATTATGTGCCACGCCTGCGGGAGGCATCCACATATCGCTCACTTCGGGTTGCAATGCACGACGAATAGGCGGAAGAAATATTTTTTCAGTCGCCGCGGCAAACCACGCATCCTCTTGCGGCGGAATGCCCACCAAAGTAGCCGGATAGATCGCATCGCGCCGGTGAGTGATTGCTTCGACGTGAAACACAGGGTATAAATCCTCCAGCGAATAGAAGCCCGTGTGGTCGCCGAAAGGCCCCTCGGTGCGTAATGGTTCCGAGGTATCCACCCAGCCTTCGATCACGAAATCGCAATCGATCGGAACATAAATATCATTAGTTAAGCACTTTACAAGTCGAACCGGACGTTTTCGCAGAAATCCTGCCAACAGATATTCGTCCATTCCGTCGGGCATCGGAGCAGTGGCAGCATAAGTATAAGCAGGATCACCGCCGAGACACACACTTACTGGCATTCGTTTGATACCCAGTCGTTTGTAGGCCTCGTAATGGCGTGCACCGGTTTTGTGGACGTGCCAGTGCATTCCGGTCGTATGGTCGTCGAAAACCTGCATCCGATACATTCCAACGTTGCGCGCATTGGTCTGAGGATCAATTGTATGCACGAGGGGCAGCGTGATAAATCTACCTCCGTCGTGTGGCCAACATTTGAGAATGGGCAAAAGAGAGAGACGCGCTTCCGCACCTCGCAATACAACCCTCTGACATTCACCACGTCCAGCCACTTGTTTAGGAAACCAACGAGCCATTTGGGCCAGCAACGGCAACACTCCTGACTTTTGTGCCAGTGAACTTCGAGGTTCGAACGCCTCGCGTAATACGCTGTCAAGACGCTGCGAAATCTCGTCCAACGAACTTGCTCCCAATGCCATAGCAATGCGTCGTTGGGAGCCGAAAAGATTCGTGACTACGGGAAACGGCGAAATTTCGCCCGAAGTTCCCAGTACATTTTCAAACAACAGCGCCGGCCCGCCAGGAAAACCATTGCGCGAAAATCCCTTCGACACGCGGTCGGTGATCTCGGCAATTTCCAAAACGGAATCGACCGGTGCCGAAATTCGCACCAGCTCGCCCTCGCGCTCCAAAAGATTAATGAACATTGAGAACAAAGATAGGATTTATTTACTAATTTTGCGTCCAGTTAATCTAAAACTAACAATATGAAAGAGCAAGAAAAGCTGTTTTCGGAGTTTCCGCCCGTGCCGACTGCCGAATGGGAAGCCGTCATCGCAGCCGACCTGAAGGGTGCTGATTACGATAAAAAGCTCGTTTGGCGCACTGCCGAGGGGTTCAACGTGAGGCCCTATTACCGTGCGGAAGACTTGAAAGATCTCCCGTTTTTGAACACACAGGCCGGCGAGGCTCCCTACCTGAGGGGTGTTTGCAAGTGCAACGACTGGCGTGTGCATCAGACAATTACGGTTACCGATCCGCGTAAAGCCAACGTCGAAGCATTGGCGGCATTGGATGCGGGGTGCGACTCCATAGGTTTTTGCATTTCGCGCGAAGATTTTTCCGAGACTGATCTCCAGACACTTCTTAGCCAGGTAGTTATCGGTGCGATCGAGATCGTTTTCTGCGGCAAGGGAATGTTCCGACTCGCCGAAATGATGTTCGCGAAACTCGAATCGCAGAAGATAGATCCCGCCGAAGTTCGTGTGTCGTTCGCTTGTACTCCTCAGGGGCCGAAGTGCTTCGAGAACATAGCTGCGCTGGCAGAAAAATATAAGAATTATCCACACGTCCGTCTGGCAAATGTTGCGGGCGATAAATTCAACTCCGCCGGCTCGACCATCGTTCAGGAGTTGGCATTCGCGATGACCGTTGGACAGGAATATCTTAAGAAGGGCATCGCTCCCGATCGCATTCGGTTCAGTCTGTCGGTCAGCTCCAACTACTTTATGGAGATCGCCAAGTTCCGTGCGGCGAGGGTGCTGTGGAGCGAGCTTGCGGGGGCTAAGATTTTCACCCACGCCGTCACCTCTACGTGGAATCAGACCGTCTATGACCCTTATGTGAATATGTTACGCGGCACGACAGAGGCTATGAGTGCGGCGATCGCGGGGGTTCATTCGCTGGAAGTTATGCCGTTCGACGCGTCGTTCGAGTCGCCTACCGAGTTCAGCCGCCGCATAGCTCGCAATGTGCAATTGCTGCTCAAGCACGAATCGCACTTCGACCGCGTCGTCGATCCGTCGGGTGGTTCGTATTATATTGAGAATTTGACAAATAGCATAGCTAACGAAGCTCGTAAACTCATCGTCGAAATAGAGGGTAGGGGAGGTTACACGGCCGCTAAGGACTTCATTGCAGAACAGGTCGAGGCTTCCGCTGCCGCTAAGGCTAAGGCTGTGGCTACGCGTCGCACGATTCTGCTGGGCGCCAACCAGTATCCCAACTTCACCGAGGTGGCTCCTGAGAATATTACTCCTACGCCCGGACGCGGCTCCGTTCCGTTCGAACAGATACGCCTTGCCGCCGATCGTGCGAAGAAGACCCCCACGGCATTTATGCTCACCTGCGGTACGCTCGCAATGGCGCGTGCAAGGGCCCAGTTCGCCTGCAACTTCTTCGCCTGCGCCGGTATCCGCGTTCAGGACAACACGTTTTTCGCCAGCGTCGAAGAGGGTGCAAAAGCCGCACTGGCCGCAAAAGCACACATAGTTGTGGTGTGCGCTGCCGATGACGACTATGCAACGCTCGTTCCCCAGGCGCACAAGCTCATAGGAGACAAGGCGATACTGGTCGTGGCCGGAGCGCCCGCGTCGCAACCCGAACTGGAAACCCAAGGCATCACTCACTTTATCTCGGTGAAGAGCAACGTTCTCGAAACGCTGAAAGGTTATTTAAAAGAATTAGGAATATTATGAAAAAAGAATATACAGCCGCCGATCTTGCGGGTATGGAGCATCTGAATTACGCGGCGGGCATTGCGCCTTTCCTGCGGGGTCCTTACAGTACTATGTACGTTATGCGCCCGTGGACGATTCGCCAATACGCCGGTTTTTCGACCGCCGAGGAGTCTAACGCATTCTATCGCCGCAACCTGGCTTCCGGGCAAAAGGGCCTTTCCGTTGCTTTCGACCTCGCAACTCATCGCGGTTACGATGCCGACCATCCGCGCGTTGTCGGTGACGTGGGTAAGGCCGGGGTGTCGATCTGTTCCGTAGAAGATATGAAAGTGCTTTTCGACGGTATTCCGCTCGACCAAATGTCCGTTTCGATGACTATGAACGGTGCGGTATTGCCCGTGCTCTCTTTTTATATTGTTGCCGGATTGGAGCAGGGTGCGACGCTCGATCAGCTGGCCGGAACCATTCAGAACGATATTCTGAAGGAGTTTATGGTGCGCAACACCTACATCTATCCGCCCGAATTTTCGATGAAGATCATTGCGGATATTTTTGAATACACATCCAGAAATATGCCAAAATTCAACTCGATCTCGATTTCCGGCTACCATATGCAAGAGGCCGGCGCGACCGAGGAGATCGAGCTGGCTTACACGCTGGCCGACGGGTTGGAGTATCTTCGCACGGGGGTCAATGCAGGGATGAGTGTCGATAGTTTCGCGCCGCGCCTGTCGTTCTTCTGGGCACTGGGGATGAACCACTTTACCGAGATCGCCAAGATGAGGGCTGCACGTCTGCTGTGGGCCAAAATAGTGAAACAATTCAATCCCAAGAACCCCAAGTCGCTGGCTCTAAGAACCCATACGCAGACTTCGGGTTGGTCGCTCACCGAGCAGGATCCGTTCAACAACGTCGCCCGCACGGCCATCGAGGCTATGGGTGCAGCATTGGGTCACACTCAGAGCCTGCATACCAACGCGCTGGACGAGGCTATCGCATTGCCGACCGACTTTTCGGCCCGCATCGCACGTAACACGCAAATTTACATTCAGGAAGAGACCGACATCACTCGTGAGGTCGATCCGTGGGCAGGTTCCTATTACGTCGAATCGCTTACCAACGACATCGCCCATCGTGCGTGGGAATTGATCCAGGAGGTTGAGGCTCTGGGCGGTATGGCCAAGGCTATTGAGACCGGCATTCCCAAGATGCGCATCGAGGAGGCTGCTGCCAGAAAGCAGGCACGTATTGACTCCGGCGAGGAGATCATCGTGGGCTTGAACCGTTATCGCCTTGAAAAGGAGGATCCTATTGATATTCTTGCTGTCGATAATACGGCCGTTCGCGAGTCGCAGGTTCGCCGCTTGAACGAACTAAAGGCCTCTCGCGACAATGTAGCAGTTGAAAAAGCGCTGGCTGACATTACCGAATGTGCCAAAACCGGCAAAGGCAACTTGCTGGAACTCTCTGTCGAGGCCGCAAAGCTCCGTGCAACATTGGGCGAAATTTCCGATGCGTGCGAAGCCGTGGCCGGTCGCTATAAAGCCATAATTCGTTCAATCTCAGGAGTTTATTCGTCAGAAGTGAAAGGAGACAAAACATTCGAACAGGCTCGCGCCTTGGCCGAGCAGTTCGCCAAAAAGGAAGGCCGCCAGCCACGCATTATGGTAGCCAAATTGGGTCAGGACGGTCACGATCGCGGAGCCAAAGTCGTCTCGACAGGTTATGCGGACATTGGGTTCGACGTCGATATGGGCCCACTGTTTCAAACCCCCGAAGAGGCTGCCCGTCAGGCAGTTGAGAATGACGTTCACGTCGTAGGCGTATCGTCTCTTGCCGCCGGTCATCTCACGCTTGTGCCTCAGATCATCGCCGAGCTTGAGAAACTCGGTCGGCCCGATATTATGGTTATCGTTGGCGGCGTGATCCCTGCTCAGGACTATGCTCAGTTGTATAAGGACGGTGCCGCTGCGATTTTCGGTCCGGGTACTCCTGTCGCTGCTGCTGCGGTGAAAATTTTGGAATTATTGCTTGCCGACTGACAAACTTTACGCTGCCCTGAAGAAATTCTGGGGCCACGAGGAGTTTCGCCAAATGCAACTGGAGATTCTCCAGATGGTCTGTAGCGGGCGAGACACTCTTTCGCTGATGCCGACCGGAGCGGGTAAATCGCTTCTGTATCAGCTACCTACGTTGGTGCGTGAGGACGGATTCTGTGTGGTTGTCACCCCGCTGATCGCTCTGATGAAAGATCAGGTGGACAAGTTGCGAGCGAAGGGGATATCGGCCATCGCGGTGCACTCCGGTCTCACGAACGAGCAGATCGACGCCGCGCTGGATAACTGTGTTTATGGCGACGTGAGGTTCCTCTATGTCGCCCCGGAAAGGCTTACAAGTGAGATGTTTAGGCTTAGACTGCCGCGGATGAATCCCACTCTGTTGGCCGTCGATGAGGCTCATTGTATCTCGCAGTGGGGTTACGATTTTCGTCCTTCTTACCTTCGTATAGCCGAGATTCGCGCTTTGATCCCGCAGACTCCTGTTTTAGCACTTACAGCTTCTGCTACGGACGAGGTTGTGGAGGACATTATGACGCAGCTCAAGATGGTCGGCGGTCAGGTTATGCGTTCATCGTTCGAGCGACCAAATCTCTCATACTCAGTGCGTAAGGTGGAGGATAAGAACGAGCAATTGATGCGCATCATAGCTAATGTTCCGGGTGCCGGTATCGTCTATGTCCACACTCGCGAGGGGGTCGAACAGGTAGCGGGTTGGCTGGTAGAAAAGGGCATTCCCGCAACCCATTATCACGGTGGAATGCAGGCTGCCGAACGCACCCTCCGGCAGGAGGAATGGTCGAATGGAAAGAAGCCTATAATGGTGGCTACCAATGCGTTTGGTATGGGAATCGACAAAGCCGATGTGCGTTTCGTGGTGCACTGGTCGATGCCCGATTCCGTGGAAACTTACTATCAGGAGACAGGCAGAGCGGGGCGCGACGGTAAAAAATCCTATGCGGTGTTGCTCACATCCCCCGACGATCGAAAACGCGCGGCTAATCGCTTCTCTGTCGATTATCCATCACTGGAGACGATAAAACAGACTTATGAGCTTATTTTCAATTACTTGCAGATTCCTATAGGCGAAGGGGCCGACTACTCGTTCGATTTCAATGTTTACGACTTCAGTCACCGCAATGGTCTCTACACCTGGACAGCGCTCAATGCAATAAGAGTCTTGCAGTCAAATGGTTACCTGACTCTCACAGACGAGAACGACCATCCTGCACGGGTTATGTTTTGTGTGAGTCGTGACGACCTCTACCGCCTTCGAATTGAGCGCGAGGATCTCGACCATTTTCTGCGTACGCTGATGAGAATGTATAATGGCATTTTCACTGAATTTAGGCCTGTGAGCGAGGAGGCGTTGGCAACGATGAGTGGTTATACGGTCGAGCGCGTGCGTGATATTTTTAAGATACTGTGGCAGTTACGTGTTATTCGTTACATTCCTGCACGCCGCACGCCTCTCATTTATTTTCCCGCCGATCGCCTTCCCGTCGAGGATATTTTCATTGCACCACAAACATATAAAATTCGCAAAGAACTGGCATCCAGGCGATTAGAGCAGATGTTCGCTTACAGCGAGCAAGGTGCAGAATGCCGTAGTGCGTGGCTCAGGCGATATTTTGGCGAGAACGATCCCCAGCCTTGCGGAGTGTGCGACGTGTGTCTCACTCAGCGCAAGAATGGCAAAAATGCACTCGTGCCCGAAACGATTTTAGGCCTCGTTCGCACAAACGAATTCACTGTAAAACAACTTATTAGTAACTTTACTGTCGAGCCTTCCGAAGTCATCGAGGTGCTCGATGAACTCATCGCCAAAGGTCGCATCTCAATTGCTCCGACCGGCATAATCCGAGCGCTATGATATTGCAGCCGACCATATCGAAAGAGGAGATCGCCGAACTGCCGCTATTGGCATTTTTGGGAGAGATCGTGGTGGTCGATTCGCCGCACGGGATTGATCAGGCGTGTGATGAACTGCTGACTCATAGGTTTTTAGGTTTCGACACTGAGTCTCGTCCGGCATTCCAAAAGGGAGTTGTGAATAAGATTGCTTTGTTGCAGCTATCGACTGATAAAAAATGTTTCCTGTTTCGCCTGAACCGCATCAGGCTGGACAAGGCGATACTTAAGATATTGGAAAACAACAATATAATGAAAGTAGGTTTGAGCGTTGCAGGTGATATTCGCGAGCTGGAGACGTTGCGAAAGTTTCGCTCGAAAGGTTTTGTCGATCTACAGAAAATAGTGCCGGAATACGGGATCACCGATTTGAGCCTCCAAAAAATTGCCGCCATCACTCTCGGTAGTCGCATCTCCAAGGCGCAACGTTTGAGTAACTGGGAAGCAGTGCAACTGACTGATGCTCAGAAGATATATGCCGCCACCGATGCTTGGGCCTGCCTTGAAATTTATCGAAAATTATTGAGATAGGCGGCTATAAACCGCTACCCGCGTTTCGGCCTTGATGGTCGTGCAACCTAAACGCCTCCCTGAGGTAGGAATCCAGAAACAGAAACTCGTGATCGTCCACGGCAACGTCGTCGAGAAACATCCTCTCGTCATCACGTTCATCACCTCCGTACAATGTGTCCACGTCTTCCATAGGCTTCGTTTGTTAAAGTTGGTCTTGCATCCAAAACGCAGGGCTGCCGGCTTTATTGTGCCGTGCCGCCCACAAAAATTTTACGCTGTCAGCACCATCTGATTTTCCTTTATCAACTTGCGAAGATTGATCAGCGCGTACCTCATTCGCCCCAGTGCGGTGTTAATGCTGATTCCGCGCTCTTTGGCTATCTCCTTGAAACTCAGACTATCGAAATAGCGCATCAGCACCACTTCCCGTTGTTCTTCCGGCAGATGGTCGATCAGCGCTCGCAGGTCTTGGTGAATTTGTTCGTGCACCATTTTGTCTTCCACACTTTCGCCCGAAAAACGCATCGAGCCAAGGATGTCGAACCCTGCATCCGATTCGGTGATCTTGTTCTCCTGTTTGGTTCGCCTGAAATGGTCGATTACCTGATTGTGAGCCACTCGCAACACCCACGAAAGGAACTTGCCGTTATCCACGTAACGCCCTTCGTCAATGAACCGTACAGCTTTGATGATGGTCTCTTGAAAAATGTCGTCGGCCACATCACGATCCTTGACCATCATATTGATGTAGTCAGTTATTCGTCGTTTGTGCCGCTCGATCAGGCGCGATATTGCGCTTCGATCGCCTTCAAAGTACTTTTTGAGTAACGCAGAGTCACTCATCTTACTCATTTCCATACTCTTACTAAATTTAGTTGGAGTAGAGTTCTTTTCAATAGGCAGTCGTCTCTTTATTCTATTGTTTGGTCTGAAGCGAGGATTCGCCCGCAATATTCACAGACTATAATTTTTTTGTTCTGGCGTATATCTACCTGACGCTGAGGCGGTATGCGATTGTAACATCCCCCGCAGGCATCACGTTTTATAGTCACTACGGCCAGCCCGTTGTGCATATTTTTGCGTATTCGCCTGTAGGCCGTCAGCATTCGTTCGTCGATCTTTGTTGCTGCTGCGTTTGCTTCTGTGTTCAGAGCCTCTATCTCCTTCGCAGTTTCTTCCTCGATGCCAGCGAGTTCCGTGCGCTTTTGCTCCAGATCGAGCACCCTGTCTGCGGTTACTGCTTCGGCCTCTTCGGCTGCAGTTTTTTTGACTTTTATGGTTGCCGCGTACTCTTTTAGTCGCTTGTTCGCGTGCTCTATTTCGAGTTTTTGGTAGTCGATCTCCTTGGCCAGTGCGTCGAATTCACGGTTGTTGCGTACGTTTTTTTGCTGTTCGTCGTACTTGGTAATAAGGGCGTTAGCTTCGTCCAATTCGCGTTTACGTTGGCGAGTGAGGCCGTTGAGTTCCTCGATTTCTGCGTTGATATTTTCAATTCGCGTGCGCAGACCGGCAATTTCGTCCTCCAGATCCTGCACTTCGAGGGGCAGCTCGCCCTTTATTTTGTTGATTTCGTCAATTTTAGAGTCGATTCGTTGCAACTCATAGAGTGCTTTGATCTTCTCTTCCATCGAGTAATCGGCCTCCGGGGCCTTATTTTTTGCTGTAGCCATATTTCTTAGTATAAGTAGCTCACGGGGTTATGCCCGCGGACACTCTTGTGGAGGACAAAGTTAGGAATTTTTTTTGAAATAATGTCATAAATGAGGTCGATGGCGCAAAATTCGCTCTCGAAATGGCCAATATCTGCAATCGTGAGTACACCTGCAGCGGCCAAAAAATCCTTATATTTGAAATCGGCAGCCATAAAAAGTTCGGCTCCAGCATGTTCTGCGACCGGAATTAGCACTGCTGCCGAACCTCCACACAGAGCCACGCGGTGAATTTTCTCGTGCACGATATCGCTGTGTCTTACCGCTTTAATCCTCAGTCGCTGCTGTACTTCCCGTAGAAAATCCAAGGTATCCACAGGCTGGGGTAATGTTCCGATCACACCAAAACCTTGAGCCAAAGTTGCTTCCACTTCTACACCCAAAGTCCTGGCCAAACTGAAACTCATTCCGTTCGGTGCACTATCCAGATTTGTATGACAGGCATATAGCGCAATTCTCTCACGAATAGCACGTTCTACCACTTTTTCGACGTTGCTTGCACTGTTCAAACGCTTCAGAGGGTTGAAAACCACCGGATGGTGCGAAATCACAAGCTGCACACCGAGTGCAACCGCCTCATCCATAACCTCTTTAGTGACATCCACACACACCAGTGCGCTTTTCACTTCGTCGTCTGCACGCCCCACCAAAAGGCCCGAATTGTCGTAATCTTCCTGCAATTCGAGCGGAGCGAATTCTTCCAGCGGAGCAACTATTTCGCTGATTTTCATTAGAATAGAGTTTGTTCAATGTAACCCAGATTATCTCCTGCTGCCTCCACTACTTCTTCGACAGTCTCTTCTTCGGTCTGCGCATCCATAGTCTCTATCGGTGCCCCCATTTCTTCTCTCACCTCAAGCAGCAGTGCGCGAATCGACTGTAGGCGTTCGGCCAAGCGGGCGTCGCGTTCGATTGCTATCTTGTTGGCTTTAAGATGTTTTTGAGCTCCGGCGAGAGTCATTCCGCGCTCTTTTACAAGGTGATAAATGGTCTTGAGGTTGCGGATGTCATCCGGCGTAAAGAGGCGGTTGCCTTTCTTGTTTTTGTGCGGCGCGATGCAGTCGAACTGCTTCTCCCAAAACCTTATCAGTGAGGGTGCTACGTCGAGCATTTCGGCGACTTCGCCCATCGAATAGTACATTTTTTCGCTCATAAACCAATGCTTTAAGTGGCGCTTCAAAGGTAATTAATTTTCACAGATTTACAATGCGAAAACTGTTTGGCAGCAGTGTGTTTGTCCGGTGTCCGATCCGCTTTGTCCAGCCGATCGACAATCCGTTGTGTGTCAGTAGATTGAGCCCTTCTGCGAACTTCTCCACGTCGTTCGCATCACGTTTTCGCAGATAATCAAGTGCTTCATCACGAGACAGTTCCGTAACCACTGCCCGCCCGTCTGCAATTATTCCGACTTCTCCATCCTTCCTGTGCGCCAGGTCGTGAAACAGGGCAAGTGCGTGGTCGGGTCGCAGCTTGCCGCCGAAAAGTTGCCCCAAACACACCCCGGAATATATGACGTTCAACCCACCTGCAAGCGCTGCAATAGATTGATAAACAGGTCTGTAAAACCCATAATTGTTGTCACCTATCCTTGCGAATTTCATTGCTTCGGGTACTGTGACCCACTCTGCCAACGGGCGGTTTTTCGGTCGATTTAGTTCCACTAATGGCTCCCGACGTGCTCGTGGGGTTTCGCGCTTAAGTCGCCCGTCGGCTTTTCGCATCATCGCTGCAAAAAATCCCTCACCACGAACACGATGCGGCCAAAAACGGAAAGTCCGAATGCCGCCTGTATCCGTCGAAACTTCCCCGCATTCCACCTCCCACTCACTTGGCACCTCCATCGTAATCGGCTCAATAGCAAAGTTTTGCGCCAACCACTCGATGTTGTCTTCGTTTTCACGTCGGTTGAAGGTGCAGGTCGAATAAATGAGCACACCACCCGGCCGCAATGCGTCCCACGCATAGGCCAGGATCCGGCGTTGGCGCGCGGCACACATCTCTACGTTCGCCGGACTCCACTCTGCGCGCGAGTCGGGAACACGCCGAAACATTCCTTCTCCGGAGCAGGGCGCATCCACCGCAACCACATCGAACCAGTGTTTGTATGCACCGAAATCGCTCGCATCATTACACGTAACCGCCACATTACCAATGCCCCAGCGTCTCACATTGTCTGCAAGTATGTTGGCCCGCGCCTTGATCACTTCGTTTGCAACGACCAGCCCGCCAGGCCCTACGAGGGTAGAGTAGAGGGTAGTTTTGCCTCCCGGCGCGGCACACAGATCGAGTAGTCGAACCCCCTCCGCAAGTTCACCTGCCTCCGCAAAAGCTGCACGGTAGATATGTTCCACGAATTGTGAGCTGGCTTCCTGAACATAATAGGCTCCGGCGTGCATTGCGGGATCAAGCGTAAACACCGGACGCTCAGCAATATACGCTCCATAACTATTCCAAGGTATTGCTTCACCCACCGGCAACCCGCTTTTCACAGAGGGCTTTTCCGCCAGCTTGAACGGATTATACCTGACTGATGTAACAGGCTCCTCATCAAGTGCTTTCAGAAGTTCAGCGCTTGCGTATTTCTCGAATTCGGGTGGAAACATTTTCAATAATTTCGGGATTCTTCACAAAATCGCATTCGTCGATATCGAGTATCATCACTTCGCCCGTGTAAATATTCTCTATCCAGTTGTTATACTTGTCGTTAAGTCGTCCGAGGTACTTTTCGTCTATGCCTTGTTCGTAGTCGCGCCCGCGTCGGCGAATCTGCTCCACAAGTTTGGGCACGCTGGCTTTCAGATAAATAAGCAGGTCGGGCTTCCGGATCAGCTCCTCGGACAGACCGAAAAGTTTCATATAGGTGTCGAAATCGCGCGAAGACATCAGTCCCATTTCGTGCAGGTTGGCGGCAAAAATGTAGGCATCCTCGTGGATTGTCCGGTCTTGGAACAGGTCGCCTCCGTTTTTCAGGGCGTCCATTGACTGGCGGATCCGGCACGAGAGGAAATAGATCTGGAAATTGAACGACCATCGCCCCATATCTTCGTAGAAATCATTGATATAAGGGTTGTCGATATTCTCGAAATAGGGTGTTGCTCCGAACTTTCGAGCCAGAATTTCTGTAAGCGAGGTTTTGCCGCTCCCGATGTTGCCTGCAATTGCAATATACATATTATTAACGTATTAGCTCCAAGATCGAATCTACATATTGTCTGTCGTTCGCCAGCCGCGGTACTTTGTTTTGTCCGCCGACTTTGCCACGGCCCTCCATCCATCGCATAAAAGTTCCCTCAGGAATCATCGTAACGATTGGTGCAGAGAGGGTTACATTGCGCCAACGCTTGGCTTCGTAGTCCGAATTTAGCTCTTTGAGCGCTTCGTCCAAAGCTGTCCCGAATGTCTTCACACCTCCCGCTGGCTCGCGCGAAAATTCCACCAGCCACTGGTGCGCACCCCGTCGCGAGAGTTCCATATAGACTGGTGCTGCTGTATATTCGGCCACTTCGGCTCCCGTTGCCTTCGCCGCCGCAAGCATCGCCCGCTCGGCGTTATCGACTATTATCTCTTCGCCGAAGGCGTTGATATACTGCTTGGTACGTCCTGAAATCTGCACCCTGTAAGGCGCTGTCGAAGTGAAACGCACAGTGTCGCCGATCAGGTAACGCCACAGCCCGTTCGAGCTCGAAATCACGACCGCGTAATTGACCCTCTCCCGTACATCCTCCAGCGTGATGGCTGCTGCAGGGTTATCGAGCTGATTCAGAGGCAAGAACTCGTATAAAATCCCGTAATCGAGCATCAACAACATATCGTCCCCCAGTTCGTCGGCAACGGCGAAAAATCCTTCGGAGGCGTTATATGTTTCCATATAATTCATTGAAGACGATGGAATTAGCTGATGATAAACCTCTCTGTAAGGCGCGAAATTGACTCCGCCGTGAATAAAAAGTTCCAGCCTCGGCCATACTTCCAGCAGGTTCGCTTTGCCTGTGTATTCAAGCATCCTCTTGAGCATCACCAAGTTCCACGACGGTACACCTGCAATCGAACGCACATCTGCCTTCGCGCACTCTTTACAGATCAGCTCTACTTTTTGCTCGAAATCTGGGGTCAGGGCCGTTTTCAGCGACGGCACGCGCCATAGATTTGCAATGCGCGGTGTGTTTTCGATCAGAATAGCCGACAAATCGCCTGTCAGAGCTTTCTCGCCCTCGCGTTCGATGCGTCTCGAACCGCCTAAAGTCAGTGTCTTTCCGCCATAAACCCGCGTGGTCGGATTCCGCTCGACGTTGAATGCTATGCAGTCCTTAGGGCCTCGCAGGTGACTCTGCCACAGACCTTCGCGTGTTACAGGAATGTACTTGCTCTTGACTCCCGTCGTTCCACTCGACTTTGCGAACCATTTTGTTTCGCCCGGCCACAACACGTCCCTCTCACCTCTCCTCTCGCGTTCTATGTAGGGAACCAGTGCCTCGTAATCTCTCACCGGCACACGCTCCTGAAAATTCGTGATAACATCCGTACCCGAAGAACCGCTGCTGATCCTCTCAAATCCGTGCTCTCGCCCGAACGAAGTTTGCGCAGCCTGCGATATGAGTTGTCGTAGCGTATTTTCCTGAACTTCGATCGGATGGCGTCGAAAATACTCTATCTGCCGTAACCTTCCTGCAAACGCGGTTCTGATTATTTTCGGCATCATTCCCATCAGTTGAAAAATTTACCGACCAACGCTTTGGCTTCGGGTTTTGCGAATACCACAACTCGGTCATAAGCAGCGATTTGCGTTTCCCCTACAGCCATCAACACCTGCTCTCCCCGAACGATTCCGCCGATGGTCGCTGTCCCAGGAAAGCCCAGCTGGTGAATCGGTACCCGCGTGGCTGCCGAACCTGGCTTCACCACGAACTCCAACACCTCGGCATCGGTTCCCGTCAGACACTTTACGGCTTGCACGTCGGTATTCATCGTGAAGCGGAAAATGTTTGAGGCCGTCAGTAATTTTTTGTTGATCACGGTGTCGATCCCGATGCTTTCCGCAAGAGTAATATAGTTTAGGTTTTCGACCTCCGCGATGACTTTTTTTACCCCTAATTTTTTGGCCAGCATCGCTGTCAGGATGTTGGTTTCGGAGCGACTTGTCACAGCCACAAAGGCGTCCATCCGGTTGATCCCTTCCTCCATCATCGCGTCGGTATTGCGCCCGTCTGCGTTGATGATCAGCGTTTTATCTAATACTTCGGCCAACCTGTAGGCCTCTTCGGAATTGTACTCCACCAGTTTTATATTGATCTGCTCCTGCAGTGCCGATGCGATCTGTACGCCGATGCGACTCCCGCCGAGGATCATCATATTTTTTATCTCCACTTTGGCCTGCCCGGACAACTCTTGTAGCTCACCCACCAGTTCCGGTGAGGTCACCACATAAAGCGTGTCTCCTTCCAGTGCGCGGTCGTTTCCGTGCGGAATCAAGGTTTCGGCACCCCGCGCAATGGCTACGATTCGGTATCGGATCGCCGACGGATCGGGGGCGATTTCGAGCATAGTTCGGCCCACAAGAGGCGAGGCAGCGGCCAGTCTGAATACCACGAGCGACATCCGTCCACCCGAAAAATCTACATATTCCGTGATCGAAGTGTGTCCCAATAGCTTTATAACTTCTTGGGCAGCGGTCATTTCAGGGTGGAAAAGATAGTCGATTCCCATCCCAACGAACACCTCCTTATTGGCCGGTTCGAGATACTCCTTGTTGTCGATTCTCGCAATTGCTTTCTTGGCGCCGAGTTGTTTTGCCAGAATCGCTGCGAGGATATTGATGTTTTCTTCCTGATGGACGGCGATCAGCAGATCTGCTTTTCTCACCGAGGCCCGCTTGAGAGCCCCAAAAGTTGCCGGATCACCCTCGATAGTGACCACATCGGAGAATTGGGCGGCGGCTTCGAGCTGCTTTGCGTCGCTGTCCACGACTGTGATGTCGTGTCCGGTGCCGCTTAGCATCCGTGCCAGATGGCTTCCCACTTCGCCCGCTCCAACAATTACAATTTTCATAGAGCAAAGATAAGAAATTTTCTTACATTTGCGCTCACTATGGCACCTTGGTTGGTTGTGGTTTTATTTTCTGTCGGCGCTGTGGGGCTGTTTGCCCTGGGGCTGTCGCTTACGTTGATTTTCAAGGGTCATCACATTGACTCAGAGATAGCTACGAACCGCAATATGCGCACCCGCGGCATTACTTGCGTGGTGCACGACGCGCGCCACTCTTCCCAGAACGTGCACTCGGAGCAGGCCCGTCGGCTACGATCTTGCGCGCCTCCTCAAGGGTCAGAGCCGCAGGATCAGTGCTCTTCGGAATCTTGTAATTCTTGCCTTTGAAAGCTATATATGGGCCGAATCTTCCGTTTTTTACGATCAGGTCGGGCTCTTCGGCGAAGGTTTTCAGCGGTTCGTTCGCGGTGGCTTTTGCTTCGATCAGCTCCACAGCCTTTTCCAAGGTAATTGTATAAGGATCTTCGCCGCGGCCCAGCGATGTAAATTTGCCATCCCAGCGCGCATAGGGGCCGAAACGTCCGATCCCGATAACCACCTCTTTCCCATTATGTTCACCCAGTGTTCGAGGCAGACTCAACAACTCTAATGCTTCTTCCAGCGTCAGGGTTGCGATTAGTTGTCCTTTCTTGAGACTTGCCGATCGTGGTTTTTCTCCTTCGGGTGCTTCGGTTTGCACCATCGGCCCGAAACGCCCTATTCGCGCCGAGACCTGATGGCCCGTTGCAGGGTCTGTTCCAAGGATACGAGTTTGGTGAGTATTAGTATGTTCGGTGGTCATCGCCTTGTCGATTTCGCGATGGAACGGGCCGTAGAAGCGGGCTATCATCTCATCCCAAGCTGAGTTTCCTTCGGCGATCTCGTCGAACTCTTTTTCGACTTTGGCGGTGAAATTATAGTCCAGAATATCAGCAAATTGTGCTTCCAGGTAGTCGTTTACCAACATCCCTATGTCGGTAGGTGCCAGTCGGTTGCTTTCTCCACCGGCCTTTTCGTTCAGCGCTTTTTCGGTGATTTTCCCTTTCGCCAGTGTGAGCTGTGTGTAATCTCGCTTGACTCCCTCCTTGCTTTGCTTGACCACGTATCCGCGATTTATCACGGTGGTAATCGTCGGCGCGTATGTCGAAGGTCGGCCGATGCCCAGCTCCTCTAATTTCTTCACAAGCGATGCTTCACTGTATCTTGCCGGTGGTTGTGTAAATCTTTGTGTTGCAGTGATTTGAGTCGCATCCACCGTTTCGCCGGCAGTCATTTTCGGCAGCATTCCCTGGCCATCTTCGGCGCTGTCATCCAACGATTCGAGATATAGTTTCATAAATCCGTCGAAGCGGATCACTTCGCCCGTGGCGGTAAAATGTTCGCGAGCACCTGCAACGTCCACTTTCACAACGGTTTTGTCTATCAACGCCGGCTTCATTTGCGAAGCCACAGCCCGCTTCCAGATCAGGTCGTATAGCCGCTTTTCGTTGGCTGCACCCTCGATCGCCTGCCGTTCGAAATACGACGGGCGGATGGCTTCGTGGGCTTCCTGAGCGCCTTTCGAGTGGGTTTTGTAGTTTCGCGTATCACTGTAATTTTCGCCGAACAGCGTCGTTACCTCTTTTTTTACAGCAGCCAGCGCTTGGTTAGACAGGTGCACCGAGTCGGTACGCATATATGTTATAAGTCCCTGTTCGTAAAGCTTTTGTGCCACACTCATCGTCTGCGCCACGCTCATTCCCAGTTTTCGGCCTGCCTCTTGTTGCAGGGTCGAAGTTGTGAACGGTGGGGCGGGGTAGCGCGATCCGGGCTTTTCTTCGACGCTGGCGACCGTCATAACGGCTCCGTTGCAGGTTTCAAGAAATTTTTCTGCCTCCTCGCGCGTGTTAAATCGCTTCGAGCACTCTGCGCGGAATAGGGCAGTGGGCTGACCTGTAGGATACATCTCGGCCACAACGCGCCAGTAATCCGCACTCACGAAGCCAATTATCTCCCTCTCCCTTTCGACCAGCAGTCGTACCGTCACACTCTGAACCCTACCCGCCGAGAGTTGCGGACGAACCTTTCGCCACAGTAGCGGCGATAGCTCGAAACCGACCAATCGGTCGAGGATCCGCCGGGCTTGTTGTGCGTTCACAAGGTCGATGTCTATACCGCGGGGATTTTCAATGGCGTGGAGAATTGCAGGCTTGGTAATTTCGTGAAACACAATACGTTTGGTCTTGTCTTCCGGCAGCGCCAAAACCTCAGAAAGATGCCAGGCTATGGCTTCTCCTTCGCGGTCTTCATCGGATGCGAGCCACACTGCATCGGCCTTTTTGGCTGCCGCGCTCAACTCCTTGACGAGCTTTTCTTTCTCCGGTTCTACCTCATAGTGAGGTGTGAAGTGGTGTTCTATATCTACCCCGAGTCCCTTTTTCACAAGGTCGCGGATATGTCCGTAACTGGAACGCACGGTGTAATCGGCCCCCAAGAACTTTTCGATAGTTTTTGCCTTTGAGGGGGACTCGACGATGACTAAATTTTTGCCCATTTATTACCTGTCGATGGTGGTGTATGTAAGTCGGATTGTAATCGGTCGTTCGCTTCCGCTGCCGCTCAGGGCCGTTGCACCGAACCCGAACCTGTTTATGGCGTCGGGTCCCAAAAGCACATCCGGAGAGATTTTCCCGTCGGCCAACTGCTGAATATACGAGGTTATGTCGATCTCATAACGGGCGTTACTGCGGTTCAGATAGCCGCCGTAGGGCATCTTGTATGCGGTGCCGCCGGCTGCGTAAGATGCCTCTTTGCCGTATTGATAGTCCGGAATCGGGTTCAGTCGTGTAAGGTTCATATAGCTCCCCAGACGCGCCACCGCGGCATCGAGAGCTGGTGTCGAATTCTCGTCTTCAAGCCAGATGTGCATCATCGCCTGATTGATCATAATATCTCGATCACCGCTTTTCAGTGCTTTCAATTGTGTGATCAACTCGTCCGAGAACCTCAGGCGCGTTCCCACACCGCCCATAGTTTGTACGTAAGTCACTGACTGAGTATTGCTTGTGTCGGTAAATCCATCAGTTGCCGCTTCCAGTTGTCCCAGCACCGAGCCCGTATAATCGAATTTTGTTGTGTTTATCGACACATTGTCCCACGCAGTCGTTATCCCTGTCGAGGTATCTGTGATGTCGTGGTCGTTGAACGTGAACAGGGTGGTAATGGTGTCGTAGATCGCCGTCACGTCCAATGTATCGTGGTTTCTCACGTGCAGCCTCAGTCCGGAATTCTCCAGGTCGGTCGAGTAGATTGCTGCCGCGAGGGGTGATCCGGGCGCAGGAGTGATGTATAGTCCGCGAAACTTCTCCAGAAACAGCGAATCGTTTCTGTATGTCAGCGAGTCCAGTCGAATTATCCGGTCGATGAAATCTTTGCCGGCGGCCGTGGGAAACAATCGAGCTTCCACATCCTTTCTTCCCTTGTGGCTGAATTCAAAAAGTTTTTCGCCGCGATAATCCTCCACATCGAAACTCGCGCGATACATCGAGTCACGCACAATAGGCTCCGGGCCCTCCACAATGTTATAAATTTCAAAGTGTTGTACTTGCAGCGAGTCACCTCTCACGCCGTCGATCTCAAAGAGTATGCACATCGAGTCCACGATGGGGTCGATGCCGAAGCCGTGCCTGTTAGTGTAAGGCATAGAGATCGGCAGAAATTGCAACAAAGAGCTGTTGGTTTGTGCTCCGAACACTCCTTTGGGATCTGTCATTTGTCCCAGATAGGCGTAGCCCAGCCTCGACGAGGGCAGGCTGTCCGAGCGATAGAGATAGGTTTCGACCTGATCGGTAAAGGAGACTACCTCCACCTCCATTTTTTGGTGTCCGGGCAACAGGGTCTCTCCAAGCCTGTCATCGACCTCCGTGCAGGCCGCAGTTCCAAACAGCAGCGCGCTCCCCAGTAAACACCACTTATAAAATCTCATCATAGAAAGCTCTGTAGGCATTCATATCTTCCGCGTTTTCCAGCAGGGGTTTTCCTGCCTTGCGCGCATAATCAATCCACGTCGGGTCGTCCAGCGGTTCTTCGACAACCACTCCGTCGGCATAGTCGATAACGAGCTTTTGTAGATTTTCGTATGCGGGATCCTCAAAAACAAATGGGAAAGGATCGTTATAGAGTGAAACCACGATCTTAGAGCTCCTGAACACCGGGTCGTCGGCAAATGCGCGCTTCAAAAATACCGGTACCACTGCTGCGAACCAGCCGTGAGAGTGCACCACTTCGGGCGCCCATTGCAGCTTTTTGACCGTTTCCAGCACCCCTCTTGCAAAGAAAATGGCCCTCTGATCGTTGTCCGCAAAAAAGTTTCCGTCCGCATCCACAAGGGTTGCTTTGCGGTGAAAATAGTCGTCGTTGTCAATGAAATAAACCTGCACTCTTGCCGATGGGATCGAGGCCACCTTGATTATCAGTTGATGGTCGTTTCCTTCGATGATAAGGTTCATTCCCGACAGACGGATCACCTCGTGCAGTTGATTTCGTCTTTCGTTGATCACGCCCCAGCGAGGCATAAAGGTTCGTATCTCACCTCCGTACTCTTGCATCGCTTGGGCAAGGGTTCGACAGCGCTCGGCCATCGTGCTTCCTGCCAGATAGGGAACTATCTCGCTGCTGACGTAGAGTATTTTGTTTTTATTCACCTCGGTGCAAAGGTACGATTATTTTTTCACAGTATCAGCATCGCGTCTCCGTAAGTGCCGAAACGGTACTTTTCGTCAATGGCGGTTTGGTACGCTTTCATTATCAGATCGAATCCTCCGAATGCCACCACCATCATCAATTGGGTGGACATAGGGTGGTGGAAATTAGAGACCATCGCGTCAGCCACACTGAAGTCGTATGGGTGAAAAATAAACTTGTTCGTCCAACCCTCATAGGGTTTTAGCATTCCTCCCGTAGACACCGAGCTCTCGATCGTGCGCATCACCGTTGTTCCCACGGCGCACACCTTCCGTCCTGTTCGCTTGCTCGCGTTCACCCTTTCCGATGCCTCTGCGGGTATATGGATCTGCTCCGAGTCCATCTTGTGCTTGGTCAGATCCTCCACATCCACCGTACGGAAGTTCCCAAGACCCACGTGCAACGTAATCTCTGCCTTGTGTATTCCCTTGATCTCCATTCGTTTGAGCAGGTGCTTGCTGAAATGCAATCCTGCCGTAGGAGCAGCCACTGCGCCTTCTTTTGTTGCATAGATGGTCTGATAGCGCTCTTCGTCTTCCGGCTCGACTTTTTCACGCACCCATTTCGGCAGAGGCGTTTCTCCCAGTTTGTAGAGCGCCTCTTTGAATTGTTCGTGGGTTCCGTCGAACAGGAATCTCAGCGTTCTCCCTCTCGATGTGGTGTTGTCGATCACTTCTGCCACCAGCAGATCGTCGTCTCCGAAGTAGAGTTTGTTTCCTATTCGGATCTTGCGCGCTGGATCCACCAGCACGTCCCACAACTTCAGGTCGTGGTTCAATTCCCTGAGCAGAAATATCTCTATTTCGGCACCGGTTTTCTCCTTATTGCCGTAAAGCCTGGCCGGAAAGACGCGCGTGTTGTTGAAAATAAAAACATCGTCGGCCGCGAAATGGTCGATGATATCTTTAAAAACTTTGTGTTCTATTTTCCCGTTCTTGCGGTGAATGACCATCAGACGACTTTCGTCGCGATTTTCGGTTGGGTATTTTGCAAGTAGTTCGGGTGAGAACGGGTAGGTGTATTGTGAAAGTTTCATAACGAAAATACGAAGTAAGTATATTACGCAGAAACTTCCGAAATGTTTCGTGGCTGGGTCAATATTTCTATGATTTTTTCCATTCCCATCGCTTCTTCGGCCGTATGGTCTCCGCTTTTGGTCCTTCTCAACCCTACAAGATGCGCTCCGCTGGCCAGTTCTTCGCCTATTTCGCGCGCCAGAGCTCTTATGTAAGTTCCCTTGCTGCACGCCACTCTTATGCGGATTCGTGGCAGCTCGCACTCCATCAGCTCCATATTATATATATGTATCAGCGCCTGCCTCATTACCGGCTCCTCCCCCTCCCGCGCCATCTCATAGGCGCGCCGTCCCTCCATCCTCTTTGCCGAATAGACCGGCGGGGTTTGTAGTCGCTCGCCAGTTAGTTTTTTCAGCGCCAACTCAACATCTCCTTTGGTGATATGCTTCCAGGGATAGGTTTTATCTATCTCGTGCTCAAGATCGTAGCTCGGTGTTGTCGCTCCCAGCATCACATCCGCCACGTACTCCTTTCGTGCTCCCATCAGCTCATCGACTCTTTTTGTCGCTTTCCCGATGCACACTATCAGCACTCCCGTTGCCAATGGGTCGAGCGTTCCCGCGTGACCCACCTTGATCCGCTTGTGGCCAAGTCGTTCCAGCATATATTTCACTTTCCGCACCACATCCGTCGAAGTCCATTCCAGCGGCTTATCGACGTTCAGTACATACCCTTCCGGAAAATTTATATCCTTGCTTAACATCCCCTCACGCTGCAACATAGTAGATTATCGTAGCCATTCCCACCACCGCACAGTATGCTGCAAACCAACTCAACTTGCTCCGCTTCACCATCTCTATCATAAATTTGCAGGCCACCACTCCTACGACGAACGCTGCCACGAATCCAACCAGCATCGCCGTGCTGAGTTCCAGCCTCGCTCCACCTATGTCCAGCACCGCCTCTCCGAGTATGGGTATGATTATCATCAAAAAAGAGAACTGCGCTGCCACCGCCTTTTTGTTTCCCAGCATCAGACCCGTTGCGATAGTAGTTCCCGATCTGCTCAGTCCCGGCATCGCAGCAAACGCCTGAGCTACACCGATTATCAATGCATCCCACCACGAAATTTCGGTTTTAGCCCGCTCCTTTGCCCGTCCCGCAAAAATCAATAGCGCCGCCGTCACCATCAGCATTATCCCAACGATGAGCAAAATCGCCGGTGAGGCCAACATCGTATTCAGTTGGTCACGAAAAACCAACCCTACTATCCCGATCGGCACCGCTGACACCAAGAGCTTCAGCGCATACCCTGCCTGCCCCTTTAAAGTTTCCAGTATCAGCTTCTTAACCTCTCCCCACAGTGCAACGATCGTTGCCATCACGGTCGCCAGATGCAGCATCAGATCGAACGTCAGATTGTCTGCCAGCGTCACCCCCAGCACCTCCTTTGCGATTTGCAGGTGACCGCTACTCGATACCGGCAGAAACTCTGTGATTCCCTGCACCACACCCAATACAATAGCTTCCCAAACGCTCACTTCTTGCTGCTCTTTATTTTACCTTTGCTGCTTGTCTTCTGTGTAGCGCGACTCGCCGTCGGCGTTCCGACCATTATAGCATAGATTTCAAAGGCAAACCCCGCAATCACTACTATAGGCGCAAGGGTTATACGCCTGAAGCTGAACATTTTTTCGTTGAAAACTTCCGGGTCGCCGCTTCCTCCGCCCGCCATCAATACAAATCCGAGGATGATCACTCCCAGCCCGATGAGCATCAAAACGTAATTTCTTTTTGTCATTTCCGTACCGTTATATTTACTGCAAATGCCGTGAAAATCAGTGATATAATCACTCCTCCGACAATCATTCCGAGCACAATTGCCATCGGAATTCCATCCCTGAGAAGTTGCACCTCCGGCAGTCCTTCTTTCATTCCCACGACCAAAAACAGGAACAGCGCCGAAGCCCCCAGACCTGCCCACACACCGTGCATTGCCGCTGAACCCAGCAGAGGCCTCATAATAAATCCCTTGTTCGCGCCCACGAGCTTCATCGTATTGATCAGTTGCTTTTTAGCAGCGATCGTCATCCGTATAGTATTGTTCAGCAGGATTAGCGAGATTACCAACAGTGCCCCTCCGAAAAACACCAGCACGAGGTTCAATTTCCCCAGATTTTGCCCGATCTGCTCCACCACACCTCTCTGATACACAACCTCCTGCACTCCACTCATCTTTTCTACTGCCGCCACGAACTTCGTAACCAGAGCCTTGTCTTCCGTCGCGTCCGCTTCCAGTCCCACTTCGAAACTGTCGGGCAGCGGGTTGAAGTCTATGAATTCGCTGAAATCGTCACCTGTTTCGGTTCTGAATGCTTCGGCCGCCTGCTCTTTTGTTACGTAGGTTATTTGTCGCGTAATTTCCTGATCATCAATTTGTTTTCGCAGTGCAGCGGTCTTTTCGCTCGACAGTTCGTCTTCCAGCATCACATAGATCGTTACGCTCTCCCTGAGTCTGTCCGTTACATTCAATGCGTTGAGTATCAGATATGTAACCGACCCCAACAAGAACAACACCATCGCGATACTCACTGTCGAAACAAAATACGAGTTGCGCACCCTGCGCTTTAGTCGCTTATCCTCTTGTGCCATAACTTTTTAGCTTTTTTCTCACCGCCGGCACCCCGGCCGCAGCTGCTACCCACAGCAAAATCGCTATCGAGGTCGCAAGCGTTACTCCTTCGACAGCGTTAAAATTCGGTGCCCGGAATCTCCACTCGATCGTATGTTCGCCGGCCGGAACCTCCATCGCCCGTAGTATGTAATCTGCTCTTATGTAGTCGGTTGGCTGTCCGTCTATGTATGCTGTCCAGCTTTTGTTGTAATAAATTTCCGAGAAAACCACCAGCCCTCCGGTTGCCGTCGAGCTCTCATAGCGCAGATAATTCGGCCTGTATTCCACAAGCTGCACCGCCCCCTCGCCACCATATATCAATTGGTCGTGGCTGTTTTCTGCGTAGCTCAACTCGCTGCCGACGTTCCGGCCTACAACCGCTTGCCGTTTATTGTCGATCGTTCCCAATGCTTCCAACTCCTCGCGTGCACCGTTCACAAAAACTATCTCTTCTACAATCCACGCCGCTCCGTTCGCTTCCGGATTGAGTTCCACCTGCCTGTTTGCGTCGATGATATACTTGGTATTCAGCATATTAAGTACTCCAAGATCGAACTTCGACAGATAGCGGTCGATCACATCCTGGTACCTGCGCAGTTTGGCACCGTGATACCCCCCCACAGAACGATGAAAATATGATGTAAACGCCTCATTAAAGGGATTTTGAGTATTAAGCACCCGGAATCCAAGTTCCGGATCGGCCATTATTATCTTATCCGCCTCATCTGCAACTACTTGCACTCGCTCGCGAGCCCTGAAATCACTGTGCGACAGATACCTCAGATCGACCGGTACGAGATCGGCCAGTACCAACACCCCCAGCGCAGCTACAAACCACTCACTCCGCCGCCGTGCCCACAGCCACACCACACCGGCCGTCAGTACCACAAAGATCAGCGACCGCCAGCAATCAGCCCTGAACATCGCTGCCCGCTCGTTTTGCATCGCCTCCACAAGGCCCGGAACGCCCGAAAATTGCTCGTCACCTGCCGCCGAAAAGTCATAAATCACTCCTCCGAACATTGCAAAAAGTAGCGCTAAGCCGCCTGTAAGCCCGATCGCCCACAAAAATCCGCGCTTAAATCGCCGGCCCGAAAGTCCGGAAAGTCCCGAAAAATCACCTTTCCACAGCCCTGCCATCACCAGCGCGGCCACGAACGGTATGGCCCATTGCAGCACCACCAGCGCCATCGCTACTGTGCGGAATTTGTTGTATCCCGGCAACACTGAAAAAGATAACTGCGTGAACCACATTGCATTACTTCCCCACGCCAACAGCAATCCCACGGCACTCACCCCCATAATCCACCATTTTTGTCGCCCTGGCAGCACGAATAACCCCAGCACAAACAGGAACACCATCACCGCACCTATATAAGTAGGTCCGCCGGTGAAAGGTTGGTCACCCCAATACCCTGGTAGTTGCGTGGCTATCGAGGGATTTATTCCGCTGCGTCTCAGTATGTTAGCAACCTCGCCATTCGTTTCGAAACCGCCGCTCGATCCACCCCCTCTGAAGTTCGGAATGAGCATATTTACACTCTCACCAATGCCGTAGCTCCACGCCGTAGCGTACTCTAAATCAAGACCTTTAGTGCCTGAATAATCTCTGCCGGTCCCATCATCGGCAGTCATCTCCGACCCGCCGCGAATCGTTTCGGGCGTATGCTCGGCAGTATACCACAGGTGAGAAAAGTTCGCACCCACGGCCAGCACTGCCGCGAATCCCAACACCCCCGTCGCCTTACAAAATTTCCACCACGCCTTTTTTGCCCGCGCTCTTGTTGTAATTACAAGTTGGCCAATCCAATAAGCAAAAAGGACGAGCAGAAAATAGTATGTGATTTGATGGTGCGATGCAGCAATTGTCAGCGCTCCGAACAGTGCGGCGAGTCCTCCGGCGACCCAAATATTTCGTTGAAAAGTCCAAAAAACTGCGCCCACAAGCATCGGCGCCCAACCCATCGCCCTCATTTTGGTGATGTGGCCCGCTTCGATGATCAATATGTTGTAAGTAGATAATCCATAGGCAATTGCGGGTACTATTGCGACCCACGGATTGACTCCCGCCATCAGTAGCATCAGCCAAAAACCCAGCATCGCGAGCATCATCAGCGCCGCCGGTTCGCCCATAAGGTTCATCGCCCATTGGCCGACGTTACGCAAAAACATCGCAGGATATTGAACAGTAATGAGATAGGCCGGCATTCCACCGAACATTCCGCCTGTCCACTGCGGGTCTTCGTCAAATTCTGCACGATGCTCGGAGATGTCTTTTTTCATCCCTTCATACATCTGTACATCGGTCTGTGCCAAGGATTTACCGGCAAACTGCGGTGCAAAATATGCCGCACTCACCGCCCAAAAAACCACCACTGCCACCACATACGGCAACGCGCGGCGCACTATGTCGCGAAATTTCATTGCTGCAAAGTTAAAAAAAATCCACTACATTTGCACTCACTTATGAATATTACCGACGAAATCCGCCGCCCTATCGAGCGCGAAATAGCTGATTATGAGAACTTTTTGGCTCGTCACATCCGCTCCGATAACGCCATTGCGAGTGGCATTCTTGACTACATTCTCGCCAACGGTGGCAAGGGGATCCGCCCGATTATGGTGTTGTTAAGTGCTGCTTTAAATCACCCGGCACAATGCACTTATAATCAGTCCACTATGGGTCCACGAACCTACCTTGGCGCAATGTTGGTCGAGATGATGCACACGGCTTCGCTGGTTCACGACGACGTTATAGACGAGAGCGATCTTAGGCGCGGAAAACCCTCTGTAAGAGCGCGTTGGGGTTCGCGTACGGCCGTTATTGCAGGTGATCTCATCTTGGCCAAAAGCATCACCATCGGCCTTGATAGCGCGCAGTTCGATATCGTCAGTTACGTCACCCGTGCAATGAGTATCCTTTGTGAGGGTGAACTCATTCAGAGTCAGCAGAGTAACCTTCTCGAAATGACACGCGAAATTTACCTCGACATCATTCGTAAGAAGACCGCGGTGTTGTTTGGTGTCAGCGCTGGGGTAGGGGCTTTGTCCGTTGGTGCGTCTCGATCTCAAGTAGCTGTTATGCAAGAGTTTGGAGAATTGATAGGTATGGCTTTTCAGATCCAGGATGACATCTTGGATTACGACACAACTGCCGACACTGATACCGGTAAACCTGCTTGTAACGATTTGGCTGAGAAAAAGATAACCCTCCCGTTGCTGGCAGTTCTCGAACGCTCGTCCCAAACCCGCCGCCAAGAGCTTCTCAATCTCCTTGCAAATCCCGATTCCGCGACCGCCGAAACCAATATTGCTTACTTGCACGACACGGTCGTTACAGAGGGTGGCATCGAGGAGTCAAAAAAAGTTTTGGGCGCCTATGTTTCTCGCGCCCAAAACCTCCTATCGTCTTATCCTTCAAATGCTTATCACGCGGCGTTGCTGTTGCTTTCCAATTACAGCGCGGACCGCAAAAAGTAAGCGTCGAAGCGAAAGCAGCATCTTAAAGCGTCGTCACTTTAAGGTTGCGGAACAACACCTTTATGCCGCCACCGTCGTGGATTTGCAGCGCCAAACGGCCTTGACGCTCGTTGAACGCGGGGTCTGTAAGGTTTGTCACTTCCACGCCATTGAGCCACACTGTTGCGTTGTCGCCCACGACCTTCACCCTCATCGTGTTCCAACCATCAACTAAGTGTTCCACAGGGGGTTGGAAGAGCCAGCCGCGTCCGTAGCTTTCGTAAATTCCGCCCGAATGACGTCCTTTCGGAGCGACTTCGACCTGCCATCCATTTACCATCGCAGGCGGGAAAACCACCGAGCGGAAGAAGAATCCACTGTTGCCGTTGGAGAGTTGGTTGAACTCGAACGTCGCGTCGAAATCGTCGTAATATTCCCTCGTTGCAAGATAGCCATATTGCTTATCCTCACCGCTTTCTACCACAATACAGTCGTCTTCGACATAGAATTTTTCGGTTCCGTAAACCACCCACCCGCTGAGATCGACTCCGTTAAAAAGCGCCTTTTCAACTCCTGCCTTACGCGGTAACTCTTTGATTTTCACGTTTCTGAACGATGCAGGATAGCCGTGATCCTGCAAGCAGATCAGTCCTCTGTGCGCCAGTCCGTATTCGGGTGCGTTTTCCCATTTTCCGCTTGCCCTGCGTTCGAACCAATCGTCGCTCCAAGCTTCATACTCAATGGTTTTCACGCCGTTGAGCCAATATTCCACGTGTCCATTGTCGAACACGATTTCGGAGTTGTTCCATTGGCCGGCGGGGTTGATCTTAACTCCCTCCAGATTAGGCAGATACATTGCATAGTCCACTCCAAGATCCTGCCACGGTTCGATTTTTTCACCGGTAGCTGTTTCGTAACCTGCTTTGTCAATCAGCTGATACTCAGGACCTGTCACGTATGGTACGGCAAACTGCGGGCGCTCCACCACGTGATACAAAATTCCGCTGTTTCCGCCCGTCTGCAATTTCCAGTCCACAGAGAGGTGAAAATTCTCGAACTGCTTGTCGGTCACGATATAACCCGATGCGTCACTGCCACTTCCATCGGCCTGGATCGTTCCATCGACCACTTGCCAGCCGGTCAGCCCCTCTTCGTTGTAATTTCGCCAGCCGTCCAGCGTCGTTCCGTCGAAAAGTAGTGTCCAACCTTCAGCTTTTTGCGTCTCTGTCAGGGTGTTAGGCTTTTGCCCACAGGCGGTCGCAACCATCACGACGGCCATAATTGTAAAGATTTTTTTCATAGTTTTTTATTTTAGGTTAGTGCAATCTAAATCATTACCGATGTTCCGGCTCCAAATTTCCCAGTTTTTTTCCGCTTGCGCGTGTAGCATCGTCTCTCCGTTCAGTATCGCTGCTCCTCGCTTCACACCTTCGGTCAAGAATGCCGTAACTGTCGGATTATAAACAAGATCGTACAAAAAATGTTCTTTCCCGACCGCATCGTAAGGTAGCGCAGGCTTGCCTTCAACTTCCGGAAATGTACCCAGTGGTGTTGTGTTGATTATCAACTTGTTATGCTCAATGATCTTCGGCGTAAGCTCATCATAACTCAACCGCTGCTCGCCACCAAAACCTTCTCCTGATACCCGCGAAACCATCTGATAGTCAATGCCTTTATGCTTCAGAACCCATCTCACGGCACACGAAGCTCCTCCGGTTCCCAGCACCAGTGCTTTCAAACCCGCCTCAGGAGCACCGCCAAGTAGTTTCTCCAATCCGACCTCAAAGCCGTGAGCATCAGTGTTATACCCCACCAGCCGCCCATCGCTTGCGCCACCGTCTCGCACGACTTTCACACAATTCACCGCCCCAATCTCTTCTGCCTCCGGAGCCAGCTCGTTCAGCCAGGGCACGATCTCTCTCTTATACGGAATAGTCACGTTAAATCCCTCGAGGTCAGGATATCTCGCCCGCAAATCCGCAAGTTCCGTCAGTGACGAAAGCTCAAAATTATAATACCGACACTCATCAGCGAGCCCCAATTCCTCAAATTTCCGCGTGAAATAACCCGCAGAAAACGAATGCCCCAGCGGCCGCCCTATGATGCCAAAAATCCTCATCGAAATTCTTCTCCTGAAAGCCTAAAATAAATACCGAACCAGCACGAACGCTCCGATCAATATCACTGTAAATGCGATGGCCAGCCAGTTGAAGTACTTGTCAATGAACACTTTGATGGGCGCTCCGAACTTCCATATCAGCCACGCTACAAGAAAAAACCTCAGCCCTCTCGACACTGTGGAAGCCATCACAAATCCGGGTAGCCCGATTCCGAAAAGCCCGGCCGTTATCGTAAAAAGCTTGTATGGAATGGGCGTAAAGCCGGCCGTAAAAATTATCCAAAAATCCCACTGCTCGAACATAACCCTCACACTCTCAAATCCTTCCGGCGTAAAAATCCCTCTCTCGAAAA
Organism: Alistipes sp. UBA934; assembly: GCA_002293535.1. Classification (GTDB taxonomy): domain Bacteria; phylum Bacteroidota; class Bacteroidia; order Bacteroidales; family Rikenellaceae; genus UBA940. The sequence continues at coordinate 80,847 of DBDK01000010.1, forward strand.
ACCACTTTGCCAATCCCGTGAGCTCGCCCGATCCGGTTTGCCACAAAAAATAGCCTATCGCATAACCTCCCAGTGCTCCCAACACCGACCCCACCGTGCACACTGCAGCATATCGAAAAGCTCGCCGAGGTTTTCCCAAACAGAGCGCAATTAGCAGAACGTCAGGCGGTACGGGAAAAAAACTCGACTCCACAAATGCCACCACGAAGAGCGCCGCCTCGCCCCAGCGCGACTCGCTCCAGCTCAAAACCCAATCGTAAAGTCGCTTCAGAATGCTCATTATGCCCGCAAAGTTAGAAAACTTTTTGTAATTTCGCGCCCACTATGGATACACAAAATATTAAACAAATTTCCGACGTCGTTGTTCGTTTTTCGGGCGATTCTGGCGACGGTATGCAGCTTGTCGGGACGCTTTTTTCCGATGCGGCGGCCGTAGAGGGTAACGGCATTTCGACTTTTCCCGATTTTCCGTCCGAAATTCGCGCTCCTCAGGGCACTGTGGCCGGGGTTTCGGGCTTTCAGGTGCATCTTGGGGCGGCTAAAATGACCACTCCGGGTGACGGTTGCGACACTCTTGTTGCAATGAATCCGGCGGCGCTAAAGGCCAATTATAAGGCACTTAAGCCCGACTCGACGATTATTCTTGACGCCGACACCCTCACCGAAAAAGAGTTCCGTAAGGCCGGCTTTTCGACCGACGACCCCATAGCCGAGTTGGGTCTGACCGAATACAATATTATCTCCCCGGCCATCACTTCGCTCACTCGTGAGGCCCTTTCCGATCTCGGACTCGATATTAAGAGCGCCACCAAGTGTAAAAATATGTTCGCTCTCGGCTTGTGTTTCTATCTTTATAACAAGCCTTTGGAGCACACTTTCGACTATATCGAGCGCAAGTTTGCTAAGAAAAATCCTGCCATCGCCCAGGCCAATGTTCGTGCTCTCAAGGCCGGTTACAATTTCGGCGCTAACACCCACGCGTTCGCTAACACATATAATATAAAGGCTGCTGTGCTCGAACCGGGCACTTACCGTATGATAAATGGTAATCAGGCGACGGCTTGGGGCTTCATTGCGGCTTCTCAGAAGAGCGGCCATCCGTTGTTTTGCGGCTCTTATCCCATCACGCCGGCCACCGTTATCCTCGAAGAGTTGGCCAAACGGCGCGATCTCGGCGTTGTAACTGTTCAGGCCGAGGACGAGATTGCGGGTATTTGTACCTCTATCGGTGCGGCGTTTGCGGGTTCGTTCGCAGTCACGACTACTTCCGGCCCCGGTCTTTCGCTCAAGAGCGAGGCTATGGGTCTTGCTGTGATGACGGAACTGCCTTTGGTTGTGGTGGATGTGCAGCGCGGAGGACCTTCCACGGGCCTTCCCACCAAGACCGAACAGAGCGACCTTTTGCAAGCTCTTTTTGGTCGTAACGGCGAGGCTCCGATGGTTGTCATCGCGGCTTCAACTCCCTCTGACTGTTTTCATTACGCGTTTTGGGCCGGCAAGATCGCGCTTGAACGAATGACGCCCGTGATTCTGCTTACAGACGGCTTCATTGCCAACGGCAGCGAGCCTTGGCATATTCCTCAAATGTCCGATTATCCGGTAATTAAGCCTCCGGTGGTGAAAAACATCGAGGGCGATTACTTTTGCTATGACCGTGATCCTGAGGCTTATGCGCGTACTTGGGCCATTCCCGGAACTCCCGATCTGGAGCACCGCATCGGAGGGCTGGAAAAAGACCGCCGCAAGGGCAGCGTCTCTCACGATCCACATAATCACCACACAATGACCGAGTTACGTGCCGAAAAAGTCGCTCGTGTTGCCGATATGATTCCTCGTCAGGGGGTAGTCGGTGCTCCGGAGGGCGACCTGCTCGTGGTGGGGTGGGGTGGCACTCGTGGCCATCTTCAGGGGGCGGTCGATAGGATGCGTGCCGAGGGCAAACGGGTTTCGCACTGCCACTTCAACTGGATCGATCCACTGCCCAGAGGGGTGGAGGAGATTTTCTCGAAGTTCCGCCAAATAGTTGTGTGTGAACTTAATATGGGTCAGTTCGCCGGTTATTTGCGAATGAATTTTCCGCAGTTCGACTACAAACAATATAACAAGGTTCAGGGCCTGCCATTCACTGTGGACGAACTCGTGAGCCACTTTAACACTCTGATATAATGGCACATAACTGTATATATTCCGCCGCCGATTTCAAGTCCGATCAACAGGTAAAGTGGTGTCCCGGTTGTGGCGACCACGCTGTGCTGAGTTCGATGACGGCAGCGTTGGCTAAAATTTCGTCCGAGGATTGTGTTCCGCGCGAAAAATTTACAGTGGTTTCGGGTATCGGCTGCTCGTCGCGATTTCCCTATTACGTAAAGAGTTACGGCTTCCACGGCATCCACGGACGCGCTGCTGCGATCGCAACCGGGGTCAAGGTTGCCAATCCCGATCTGAATGTTTGGGTGGCAACGGGTGACGGCGACTCGCTGGCCATCGGCGGTAATCACTTCATCCACGCGGTGAGGCGCAACGTCGATCTCACTATGATGCTGTTTAACAACGAGATATATGGCCTCACCAAAGGTCAGTATTCTCCCACTACCAAGCTCGGCAAAATCACAAAAACGTCGCCTTTCGGTACGATCGAAAAGCCGTTCAAGCCGGGTGAATTGGCTATAGGTGCAGGGGGAACTTTCTTTGCACGGAGTATTGATGCGGAGGTTGCGCTTACCACGGAACTGCTCGTATCAGCCGCGCGCCACCGTGGAATGGCAGTAGTAGAAGCGTTGGTCAATTGCGTGATTTTCAACGATAAAACGCATAACAACTTTGCCGGCGACAAGGCCATTCGTGCCGAAAACACGATCCTTTTGAAGCACGGTGAACCGATGATCTTCGGTGCTAATCGCGACAAGGGGCTGGTTTTCGACGGCGAGCAATTGCGCGTTGTGAAAATCGGCGAATCGCGCGGCGATGGATCGCAAAGCATTGTCACAGAGCAAGATATCCTCATCCACGATGCGCACACTACCAATCCGATGGTGCACTTCCTGCTTGCAGGTATGTCGTGGCCCGATTATCCTGTTGCGCTGGGGATTATACGTCAGGTGGAGGCGCCAAGTTATGACTCCGAAGTTCACCGTCAGGTTGCCGAACAGATGGCCGGCACCAAAATCGCCGACATCGATGACCTTTTGAACTCCGGCGCCACTTGGACAGTCGCCAAAAGTTAAATTTTTTAACTTTTGCTCAGGGTGATCTCTCGACTGCCGTCGAGTCGGCGAGTTATTGTAAGAGAAAGTGTGTCGGGCGGAAGGAGTTCGGCGATCTTTTCGGGCCACTCTACGAGGCAAAGCGCTCCGCTGAAAAAGTACTCCTCATAACCCAAATCGAACGCCTCGGCGGGCGAGTCGATGCGGTAAAAATCGAAGTGATAAACGAGCGCGGGGACTGGACCTGCCGCTGAATCTGAATCGGTAACGTATTCATTCACAAGCGCGAAAGTGGGGCTGGAAACCTCGTCCGTGGAGCCCATCTCTTGAAGAATGGCGCTAATGAGAGTGGTTTTACCTGCGCCCATCTCACCGTAAAAAGCGACGACACCGCCGTGAGCGACGAGCAACGGAGCGATCGTACGTGCAGCGGCAGGGAGTTCGGCTAAATCTCGAACGATAATTTTCATAATTTCTGCGTAACCTGTCTCGCTGCGGCCGTTGCTGCTTTGGGGTTCAAAACAATAAACGGAACGATCATCTCCTCCATCGAAATGCCGCCGTGCTGGAACGTATGTCGGTAGTGGCGAGTGAATTGCGAGGCATTGTTCTGGTAAATCAAAAAGTCGCGCCCCAAGGCAAAAACGTAAGTAGAAGAGAGGTTACTGCGCGGCAACTGGATCTCTTCGGGCCGCAAAACCTCATAAACATCCTTGGGATTGTATCCTGCAAGGCGGCGGCCGGTCTTGTAACGCAGGTTCTGCGAAGTCTCGCGATCGGCGATCATTTTGATGGGATTATCGACCCGGATCGTGCCGTGGTCGGAGGTGACAATGACGCGGTGGCCCCGTGCGGCGAGCAACTTTAGAAGCACGAACAATTCGCTGTGCTCGAACCACGAGCGAGTGAGAGAGCGGAAAGCGGCATCGTCCTCGGTGAGTTCGCGAATGATCTCGGTCTCGGTACGGGCGTGGGAGAGAATGTCGAGAAAGTTATAGACGATGACCGAAAAATCGGCGTCATAAACCTTCTGGATATTCTCGATGAGGCGACGACCCTGCTCCGGGCGAACCAACTTGTCGAACGTGGTACGCCAATCACTATGGCCGCCGGACTGCAAAAGGCGACGCAGGAAATCCTCCTCATAGAGATTCTTACCACCTTCCTCATTGTCATTCAACCACTTGTCTGGCAGTATTTTATCTATTGCCAGCGGAGTGAGTCCCGCGAAGATCGCATTGCGGGCATATTGAGTGGCGGTGGGAAGAATTGCGCAATAGAAATCCTCGGTGGAGACGTCGAACAGCCCTTCGAAAAGGTCGCGAACAGCCATCCATTGGTCGTAACGGAAATTGTCGATGAGCAGGAAAGTAGTTTTACCTTCGACCTGAGGGAAAACCATCTCACGCATCAGCGTGTGCGACATAACAGGATTGGTGTCGGCGTTACGAGTCATCCACTCACGATAGTTGCGCCGGACGAACTTCGTGAATTGGGTTTGAGCCTCTTCGCGCTGATAGGCCAACACCTCGCGAATGGAGTCGTCCGTGGAGTCGGCAAGCTCTATCTCCCAAACCACGAGCTTTTTATAGATACCCTTCCACTCGGCGAACGTGTCGGCGCTGCTCAGGCTGGCGGCGATGCGCGAAAACTCCGCACGGTAATCGGCAGTGGTCTGATTGGTGACCAACTGCCGGGAGTGAATGTTCTTCTTGATCGAAAGGAGAACCTGATTGGGATTGACCGGCTTGATGATGTAATCCGCTATGCGAGAGCCTATTGCCTTGTCCATAATCTGTTCCTCCTCGCTTTTGGTCACCATAATAACGGGCAGGCCGGGCCGGGCGTCTTTAATGTAGGGAAGGGTTTCGAGGCCTGTCATACCGGGCATCATCTCGTCGAGAATGACAAGGTCGAAATTTTGGCTCCGAACCAACTCGATGGCATCATAACCATTGTTGCATCCCTCGACGGAATAACCGCGCGCTTCGAGGAACATTATGTGAGGTCGGAGAAGCTCGATCTCGTCATCGACCCAAAGGATTTTTCCACCATTCATACGTGCCACAAAGATAAAAAATAAATAATTTTTGCACACATTTGCTTTAATTAAAAATAGTTACTATATTTGCCTGCGATTTTCACCTGAAATGACTAACAACTTTATTAAATAATTTTTATCAATATGACAAAAGCTGATATCGTAAACGGCATCGCCAAAAAAACTGGCGTCGAAAAAGCCGTGATTTCACAGGTTGTGGAATCTTTTATGGATGAAGTGAAGGAAGCGATGATCAAAAAACATCACGTTTACCTGAGAGGGTTCGGTAGCTTCATTATCAAAAAACGTGCAGAAAAGGTGGCCCGTAACATTTCGAAGAACACTTCGATCACCATTCCCGCACATCACCACCCTGCGTTCAAGCCCGCTAAGAGCTTCGCCACAAAAGTTAAGTAATTAAAATACAAACAAAGCAATGCCAAGCGGAAAAAAAAGGAAAAGACATAAAATGTCCACCCACAAGCGCAAAAAACGTCTTCGCAAGAATCGCCACAAAAAGAACAAGTAAAAAGAAGAGGCCGGATGAGGGGATGGAGAGCAGAAGCGTTTAATGACTTAAAGCAAGATCAAAGCCAAAGAGGCACCCGCGCAAAGGGCTCTTTGGCTTTGTCTCTATATAAATATGAACAAAGAACTGATAATCAACGTCACACCCAGCGAAATCAACATAGCACTGGCCGAAGACAAAGAACTCGTGGAGTTCAGCAAGGAGAAGTGCCAGACAGGTTTTGCTGTGGGAGACATATATCTGGGACGGGTTAGGAAACTTATGCCCGGACTCAATGCGGCTTTCGTGAACATAGGTCACGAGAGGGACGCATTCATACACTATCTCGATCTGGGCCCGGCGTTCGATACGCTACACAAACTGACGGGAATGCTGGCGCAAAAGAAGCGCATACCAAAGTTCGAGAATCTGAAAATGGCCCCGCCACTGGGCAAGAACGGCAAAATAGGTGAACACCTCGCAGTGGGTGACACCATAATGGTGCAAATCGCCAAAGAGGCGATCTCGACGAAAGGCCCAAGACTGACGGGAGATATATCGCTGGCGGGAAGGCACGTGGTGCTGCTACCGCTGAGCAATAAAATATCCATCTCGCAGAAGATCAAGCAAAACTCCGAGAAAAAGAGGCTCAAAAAAATAGTCGATACGGTGCTGCCGAAGAACTACGGTGTGATAATCCGTACCGCGGCGGCAGGAATGACCGACCCCGACATAGAGCAGGATATACTCTCGCTGGTGGCAAAATGGGAGGGAGCATTCAACAAAATGAAAACCATAGCCTCCCCGGCGCTGCTGAGCGAGGAGATGAACAGGGCTAACTCGATGATCCGCGATCAGCTAAATGGTGATTTCAAGGCCATTCACGTGGACGATCAGGCCGTCTATGAAGATATCAGAGAGTACATAAAGGTGATCGCGCCCGAAAAGAGCCGGATAGTGAAGCTCTACAAGGGGAATGTGCCTATTTTTGACAACTTCGACATCACGCGACAGATAAAGGGGTTGTTCGCAAAGCACGTCTCACTGAAGCGCGGAGCATATCTGATAATCGAGCATACCGAAGCATTGCACGTGATCGACGTGAACAGTGGAAATCGAACCAAAGTGGAGAACGACCAGGAAAGAACGGTGATGGATGTGAATCTGGCAGCGGCGGCAGAAATTGCACGACAGCTAAGGCTGAGGGATATGGGAGGAATAATCGTGGTGGACTTCATAGATTTGCACAAGGGAGAAAACAGGCAGGTGCTCTACGATAAGATGACCCAATATATGGCCACGGACAGGGCTAAGCATACGATCCTGCCGCTGTCGAAATTCGGGCTGATGCAGATCACGCGCCAGAGGGTGAGGCCGGAAGCGATCTCTGAAGCGAAAGAGGTGTGCCCCTACTGCAACGGAACGGGAACAGTATCGCCTACATTGCTAATTGATAAACAGATAGAGAACAGAATCGCATACTATACCGAAAAGAAGGGAATAATGAACCTCACGGTGAAGGCCAGCCCTTATGTGGCAGCTTTTTTGCGGCAGGGATTCCCCTCGCTGAGATTGAAGTGGATGTGGAAATATAAGTGCTGGGTGAGAGTGAAAACCGATCAGGCGCTGGGAGTGGCAGAAACAAAGATAATGGACATAAAAGGACGCGAATTGAATTGAGTGAAGTTGTCGATAGGCTGGTCGAACGGTTCGGAGAGGGGAAAGCCTTTACCGAACTGGCGAAAACGGCGAAGAAGGCGCGCACCATTGCGGTCGAGAGGCTGGCAGGGAGCGCGTTTTCTCTCGCTGCGGCTGCCGCGTTGCGCCGAATGGGCGGCGTGCACGTCTTTGTGGCCGACGACCGGGACGCGGCAGCGTATCTGCTTAATGACCTGTATAATTTGGTGGGCGAAGAGGGAGTGATGTTCTTTCCGACGGCCTACAAGCGCTCGATCCAGTTCGGGCAGCAGGATCCGTCGGGAGTGGTGCAACGGACGGCGGTTTTAAATGCAGTGAGGGCGGCGGGCGGTTCGAGCGATGATGGTGCTCCGACTTTGGCGATTTGTACCTATCCGGAGGCACTGGCTGAAAAAGTAGTGTCGAGAGGAGAGTTGGCGGAAAAGACTTTGACCCTGAAGGTAGGTGAAGCAGTGTCGATGAGCACCGTGGAGGATATTTTGATGGATTGGGGTTTCGGAAGGGTCGATTTTGTCTATGAACCGGGCCAATACTCCATCAGGGGAGGGATAATGGACGTGTTTTCATATTCCGCGCCAAGACCATATCGCGTTGATTTTTTTGGAGATGAGATAGATTCGATTCGAATTTTCGAGATATCCTCGCAGCTGTCGGCCGAAAAGGTTGAGACGATGGAGGTGCTGCCGAGGCTGAGCGGAGTGAGTGAGGTTACGCTGGCAAAGTACATAGGCGACGCGCGCTGGTGGGTAGACGATCTGGGCTACACGCTGAAGATTTTGGATAAGCTGGTGGAAGGGAGCGCGAAGGAGTTTTTGAGTGATGCCGAGGAGCAACAAATGTTTGTTCGAAGTGCGAGCCGCACGGGCGATTATTTAGCCGGCACTAAGCGCCAGGTCGATGCGACGGTCAATTTTAATACCTCGCCGCAACCGGAGTTCAACAAGCAGTTCGAGATGCTGGCAGACGACATCACCGAGCGTGCGAAAGAGGGCTACGAGACGTATATCCTGAGCGAGAACAGAGCGCAGATAGAGAGGCTGGAGAACATCTTCGCTTCGGTGCGACCGAATGGCGTGGTGCCGATGCGTTCGCTGTCGCTGACCTTGCACGAGGGCTTCGTGGATGACGATCTGAAAATTTGTCTATATACCGATCATCAGATATTTGGCCGCTATCACAGGTACAAGATACGCGGAGAGATCAATCGCGACGAGGCGCTGACAGTGGCCGAACTTAACGAACTGAAACCCGGCGACTTCGTGGTGCATATAGACCACGGCGTGGGGAGGTTCGGAGGACTTGTGAAGCAGGTCGAAAACGGCAAGGAGATCGACGCTATCAAGTTGGTGTATAAGGACAACGACGTGCTGTTGGTGAACGTGCACAACCTGCATCGAATTGCACGATACAAGAGTGGCGACGCGGCCGAACCGCCGAGGGTTTACAAGCTGGGCAGCGGTGCCTGGCAACGGATGAAGGCGGCGACGAAAAATGCCGTCAAAAATATCGCGAGGGAGCTTATTGCGCTCTATGCCAAGCGAAAAGCTGCGCAAGGATTTGCCTTTTCGCCGGACACATACCTGCAAACCGAACTGGAAGCCTCGTTCCAATACGAAGATACGCCCGATCAGGAAAAGGCCACGGAGCTGATAAAGAGCGATATGGAGTCGCCGGAACCGATGGACAGGCTGGTATGTGGCGATGTGGGCTTCGGCAAAACAGAGGTGGCGATCAGGGCGACTTTCAAGGCAGTGGCAGACTCGAAACAGGTGGCGGTGTTGGTACCGACAACGATACTTTCGCTGCAACATTACAGGACTTTTTCGGAACGATTGCGCGGTTTTCCGGTGCGCATCGAATTCTTGAACCGAAGCAAGAGCGCAGCTGAAACCCGTGCAATATTGGCAGATGTGGCGGATGGGAAGATAGACATATTGATCGGGACGCACAAAATTCTGGGCAAAGATGTGAAATTCAAAGACCTGGGACTGCTGATAATCGACGAGGAGCAGAAGTTCGGCGTGTCAAGCAAGGAAAAATTGAGGGAGATGAGCGTTTCGGTCGATACGCTGACACTGACGGCGACACCTATTCCGAGAACGTTGCAATTTTCACTGATGGGTTCGCGCGACCTGAGTGTGATAAATACTCCGCCGCCGAACCGACAACCGATCGTGACAGAGAGCCATACGTTCAACGAAGAGCTGATAAAAGAGGCAGTGGAGGCGGAACTGGCGAGAGGAGGGCAAATCTATTTGGTGCACAACAGAGTGCAGGACATCGGGCGAGTGGCGGGAATAGTACAGCGGCTGGTGCCGAAAGCAAGAGTGGCGGTGATGCACGGTCAAATGGATCCGAAGACGGTCGAAAAGCTGATTATGGACTTCATCTATGGTGAGTTCGATGTGCTGGTGGCAACTTCGATCATTGAGAACGGGATCGATATCCCTAACGCTAACACGATAATTATCAATAACGCACAAAACTTCGGGCTGAGCGACCTGCACCAATTGAGGGGGCGCGTGGGGAGATCTAACAGAAAGGGTTACTGCTACTTACTCTCGCCGCCGGATGAACTTTTGGCAGGAGATGCGCGCAGGAGACTGAGGGCGATAGAGGAGTTTTCGGACTTGGGTGCAGGCTTCAACATAGCAATGCAGGATCTCGATATTCGCGGTGCGGGAAACCTGTTCGGCGCAGAACAAAGCGGATTCATAGCGGATATCGGTTTCGAGACATATCAAAAGATCCTGAACGAAGCGGTGGCAGAGCTACGTGCCGAAGGTGTCGAAGGGGCGGAAAAACTGATGGGTGGTACGGAAGGTCTGAATGGTACGGGTAGCGCGGCAGTGAGGTACATCGACGATACGCATATAGAGGTCGATGCGGAGGCGGGAATTCCGGACGATTATGTGGCCAATGCGGCGGAAAAACTCAAGCTTTACAGGCAACTCGATGCGATGACGGACGAGGCTTCGATGCAAAAATTTGCAGTCGAGTTGGAAGACAGATTCGGGTCGATACCTACTGAAACACAAACGCTTATGGATGTGGTGAGGCTGCGTTGGCTGGCAATTGCGCTGGGGATGGAAAGGGTGAAAGTGAAGAACGGAATGATGATACTCTCATTCCCCTCGGATCCGGATTCGCCGTATTACAAAAGCGACGTGTTCAACCGTGTATTGCAGCACATTGCGACGCGGAAGGAAAAATTTGTGCTCAAACAGAACAATAATAAACTGGGTTTGTCAGTTAGAGAGGTTAGAGGCATTGCGGATGCTATTAATGTATTGAAAGGTTTTGAATCTCACGATTGATATAGGGAACACGCGTACAAAGGCGGCGCTTTTCGACGAGAAAGGGCGGCTGGTGCGTGCTATGAATATCGACAACACTACGCCGGTGCCGATAAAAAACCTCTACGGGACGCCGGAGACGCTGGGAATGGACAGACTGGCAGCGGCAGTGGGAGCGAGTGTGATGTTTCCGAGTCAGGCGGTACTGATAGTGGATTTCGGGACGGCGATAACGTTCGATATTGTGACGGCGGAAGGTGAATATTTGGGCGGAAACATTTCGCCGGGAGCGAAGAGCAGGCTGAGAGCGCTGCACGACTACACTTCAGGGACGCTGCCGATGTGCGAACTGCCCGAAGAAGAGGCTGTTTTTCCGGCTAAAAACACGAAGGATGCCATTCGAAGCGGAGTGGTGAAGGGAATCGTGGCGGAGGTGAAAGAATATATAAAAGAGGTGCGAGAGAGGTTCGGGGAGGATGTGAAGATTATTTTTACAGGCGGTGACGCCGAATATTTTGCGAAACGGGTGAAATTTCCGATATTTGTCGCCTCGGAGCTCGTTCTATACGGACTGAATGCAATCTTGGAGTACAATGCAAAGTAAAGTTATTAGGGGAGGGCGGCGATTGCTGCTCGTGGCGATGCTCTTGGGGGCGATCGTTTTTAGAGCGCAAGCGCAGGAAAACAGCCTGAATACCTACTCGCCATATACGATGTATGGGCTTGGAAATCTGAATAGCACCTCCAACACAAGCTTCACGGGACTGGCGGGAGCAAGCATCGGATTTCGCAACGACGGCTTCGATTCGGCGGGAACGTTGAGGGTAAATCCCTCGAATCCCGCGTCGCTGAGTGGCCTTGGAGCCAGGACTTTTATATTCGATGTGGGGCTGGCAGGCAGCAATGTCTATATGAAGCAACGTAGCGGATCGGATATGCTCAAAACCAGCTTCAACACTTTCAATATCAATAATGTGACAGCAGCGTTCTCGATCGCCGGAAAGCTGGGATTCGCTTTCAACCTGTCGCCATACAGCGAGGTAGGGTACAGGGTTCACACTGACGACGTGTCGTATTTGGCCGATCTCGGTATAGTGAGATACTATTATAACGGTCAGGGCGACGTGAGTGAAGCCAAAGCGGCGATGGGTTGGGCACCGTTCAAAAGATTGTCGGTGGGCGCGGAATTTATCTACCTGTGGGGCAATATCGACAGGACGTATCAGGCTGTGATTATGAGCTATACTGGTTCAGGACAATACAGCGAGATCTCATCGCGCAACGGTTCGACCGCCAATACTAACGAGAAAGTGGCAAGAGTGTTCGGGGCGTTCGGGGTGCAGTATACGGCGCTGGACAAACCCAAAAGCAGGCTCACACTGGGGGCGACCTACCGTCTGGGAGGCAAACTCAACTCTACCGTGACCGATTTTATCCCTTCCAACAATATTTATGGTGACACAATTCGCTTCAACCAAATGCGCTCGACCACCTATATGCCGCAAACCATCGGCATAGGGGCGTATTTTCACCGGCCAAAATGGGCGATTGGCGCCGATTATGTTTTCCAGGACTGGGGGGCTAAAAACGGCAATGCGGGGGACGATAATGTGCAATATGTGAATACCAACACGTTCAAATTGGGCGCTCAGTATACCCCCAACAGGCTCGACATAAGGGGGAGAGCAAGTAGTTTTTTCAATCGCATAACCTATAAGGTCGGAGTGCGCTATGGTAATAACTATCTGCAATTTATGGGTCAGCCGATCCGCGAGAAAGCCGTTACGATAGGGCTCGATATTCCGTTCCGTGCGGTGAACGTTTCGACGCTGAACGTAGGTGTCGAACTGGGCCAAAGAGGACAGCTGGGTCACGGATTAGTTAAGGAAAACTACTTCAAGGTGAACGTGGGGGTGATGCTTTTTGGACGCGACTACGATTACTGGTTTGAAAAATATAAATATAATTAATATATTTGCACCAACTAATCAATATCTAAATGAAAAAATTTGTTTTATTGGCGGCGGTGATGGTTATGAGCTCCTCCCTCGTGATGGCTCAGCACGAAGAAGATGCACGCTATGGGAATACTCCTGAAGAAAGAACCGAAAACGTAAAAAAATTGAACTATCTCAAATTCGAGATGGAAAGCAAAGAGTACGAACGTGCAGCGGAGTACTTGAAAGAGTTGATGAACAGCGCCCCCGCGGCGAGCTCCAATATCTATATCTGGGGTGCGACGATTTATAAAAACAAAGCCGCAAGGGCAAAATCGATCGACGAAAAGAATGCTTATGTGGACTCTGTGATGTTGATCTATGATCGTCGTGCAGAATATTTCGGTGCCGACCCGCGTAGAGGTGTGCCCTACATTCTGGGTCTGAAAGCTCGTGATTATGTGACTCTCAATCCGATGGATCGTGAAGGCGTAAGGCGCTTTTATCGAGAAGCTCTCGAATCGGGCACGGGAGGCGATAACGCTCAAACCGTACTGGAGTATTTCCAACAGCTGGTGGAAGATTTCAAAGGTGTGCAAATCGAGCCCGAAATGCTGTTGAGCGAATATGAAAGACTCAACCTAATGCTGGCTGAAGCGACTGAAGATCAAAAAGATACGTTCAACACACTCTTCGCGTCGAGTGGTGCGGCCAACTGTGATTTACTTGAAGAGTTGTTTGCACCCCAGATCGCCGAAAATCCGGGCGACCTGGATCTGATAACGAAAATTTACGGACTGATGTCGATGGTGAATTGCAGCAGCGATTTCTATATGGGCGTTGCTGAAAAGTACTATGCGCTGGCTCCCTCGTCGAGCACTGCTATCCGTTTGGCATCGCTGTTCGAGAGCAAAATGGAGTTTGCCAAGGCGCTGAAGTATTTGAACGAAATGTTGCTTACCGAAACAGACCCTGCTGCAAAAGCTAATCTGTATGTGCGTATCGCAGCATCGGAACTCGGTTCGAAGCATAGCGCCGCTGCTGCACAAGCTGCCCGCGAAGCCATTGAACTGAACTCAGATAATGGATTTGCTCATATGTTTCTGGCCGAGGCTTATGTTGCCGGCTCGACGGCTTGCAGCGGATTCCAACAACGTACGGTCTATTGGCTTGCATACGACCAATTTGCTCGTGCAAGAAGCGTGTTCGAGGCTCAGGGACAGACTAACGAGGTCGAAGCCGTCTCAGCGAGAATGGCCAGTTGCCGTGCAAACTTCCCTACTCTCGAAGACGGATTTATGTATGTGCAAGACTACCAGGACGGCAACTCCTATCACGTGAGCTGCGGATGGATATCAGGAAATACAATCATACGTTCTCGCTAAAGGGCAGAACGAGGGGGATGGCGCCTCTTGCTGCGGCAGGAGGGGCCATTCTGCTTTTGGGGCTGGTGGGCTGTGGGAGAGGGGCTACTGGCGGAGGGGAAACCAACGATGAAGCATTGATCTCGCGCCGGGTGGATTCGATGATGGTGATCGCGTCGGACAACGGAAAACCAGTGAATCTGCTGATAGCACCGCTTATGGAAGATCACGCTTATGCAAAAGCAGCTTTCGAGGAATTTCGGCAGGGGATAGAGTTCGTGGGATATAACGACTCCACGGGTCTTGAAGCCTCGCGGGTGGTTGCGGACTATGCCCTGCACTGGACTGCGCGCGATATGTGGGAGTTGAGAGGCAATGTGGTGGTCACGGGTGAAGAAGGACAAAGACTTTATACACAGCAACTTTACTGGGACAGAAAGATCCACAAAATATACTCTAACGTCGATTCCAAGGTCGAAGAAGGACCGGACGTCTTCATCGGAGAGGGTTTCGAGGCAGAAGATGACTTTAGCCGCTGGACTTTCCGCCGACTGACGGGAAGGGTGAGTGTGGACACCGCGCCGGGAGCTGGGGCTGAGCCACCGCCTGTGGATGCTATTAACGATTCTCTGCAATGAGTATTCCGGTTGCCTGCATAATCATAGCTGCAATGCTGGTGCTGTCTGCGTTCTTTTCGGGGATGGAGATAGCATTCACGAGCTCGAACAAGCTGAAATTGGAGATCGACCGGAAAGGAAGCGGATTTTTTAACTTCGCGGCAGGTCTGTTCACGCGCAATGCCGGTCAGTACATCACTTCGATGCTGGTGGGAAACAATATTGTGCTGGTGATCTATTCGCTGGCCGTTTCGGCGTTGCTGTCGGGATTGCTGGGGTACTCGTCGGTGGGACTGGAGACCCTTGTAGCCACGGTGGTGATAATTTTCCTGGGTGAATATATTCCTAAGTCGATCGTTTTGAAGAATCCCAACTTCTACTTTAAGGCCCTTGTGGTGCCGGTTTACCTCTTTTATATACTGCTTTACCCGATAACGAAATTTACGTCACTGATATCGTCGGGAATAATTCGCCTGTTCGGACAGCGGGCAGGTGCCGAGCCGATAGAGATATATTCGAGGGCCGAATTAGTGAGCCTGGTGGAGGATGGAGGAGGAGAAAAGGACCCGGAGCACGAAATGAAGCTGTTCCAAAAGGCATTGGATTTTCCCGACCTGCTGATAAGAGACTGTATGGTGCAACGCATTAACATAGAGGCGATAGAGGTGGACGAAAGCATCGAAGAATTGACGCGACGGTTTGTGCAGACACAGTATTCGAGGATCTTCGTGTGGGAAGACTCCATAGACAACATCGTGGGCTACGTGAATGTGAAGAGCCTGTTTCGCGGGCCGGCGACTATCGCTAAGGCGCTCAAAAAGGTAGATTATGTGCCCGAAACGATGCCTGCAGGAGAACTTATGAACCACTTCATAAAGACGCACAGTTCCATAGCCGTGGTGATCGACGAGTTCGGTGGAACGGCCGGAGTGGTGTCGTTGGAGGATATTTTGGAGGAAATTTTCGGCGAAATCGAAGACGAACACGACACGCCCGATCTGGTGGAGAAAGAGACCGGCCACCACGAGTGGATATTCTCGTGTCAGCTGGAGGTGGATTATGTGAACGAAAAGTATGGTTTGGGAATACCCGAAAGTGATGATTATGACACACTTGCGGGATGGATAATCTGGAGTTTCGGCGATATTCCGCCCCAGGGAGAAGAGATGACCATCGAGGGTGGGTTCGAGGTGAAAATCCTGCGCCGAACTTCCTCAAGAATTGAGGTCGCACGGGTGCGGAAAATCTAAAAAATTTGTTTATCTTTGCGGCTCGAATCTAACTTAATGTGATACAATGGCTACACTGAACACCCTTAGAACCCGCGGCGCACTTTTTCTGTCGATCGTCATCGGCATCGCCCTCATTGCCTTCCTTTTGGGCGACCTTACCAGCGCAAGCAGCGTTTTCCAAAGCTCGCGCAACCGTGTGGGCTCCATCGACGGCAATAACATCGACTATTTCGACTTTGCCGCCACCGACCAAAACCTCAATCAAGTTGTGCAAACCCTATATGGACGCAACTCGCTTACACCCGAACAGGCCGACCAGGTGAGAGAAATGGCGTGGCAAAGCTATATTCGCAAGTATGTCTATGAACCTGGGTACCGCCGACTGGGAATTACGGTCGGTGAAGTCGAACAGATCGATATGGTGCAGGGAGAGCACATTTCGCCGGTGGTGACCTCGATGTTCGCCTCACCCGAAACGGGACAAATCGACCGTGCGTCGCTGGCCCAATTCATCGCCACGCTCGAAACGGACGTGACGGGTCGTATGCCCGCAATGTGGGAGTACACTAAGGATGAGATGGTTAATGAACGCACGATGGCTAAATACCTTGCATTGGTGCAGGGAGGTATCTTTGCGAACAACCTCGAAGTGGCTAAGGGTGTAACTGCTGCAAACAACAGCTACAATGGCTCTTGGGCGATGGTGCCTTTCACGAGTATCGCCGATTCGCTGGTGGATGTTTCGCAAAGTGAAGTAAGGAGATATTACGCTGAGCACAAGGACAATTTTAAGCAATCCGCTTCGCGTGACATAGAGTATGTGCTGTTCGCGCTCGATCCCTCGGAGCAGGATTATGCCGATGCGGCAGACTATGTGGCAAGTGCCTCTGATGAATTCGCCGCCGCTGCCGATCCTATGCAATACGCCTCGCTAAACTCACAGGAGCGTACAGATCAGACATATTACACTGAAAACCAACTGACGGGGGAACTCGCAGCAATCGCTTTCGGTGACCGCAGAGGAGAGATGGCCGGCCCGACGCTCAACGGAAACGTTTACACGATGTCGAGAGTGGCGGACGTGAGAATGATGCCTGACTCGGTGGGTGCGCGCCACATTTTGCTACGTGCGGGTGATACTGCTACGGCAGACAGTTTGGTAAGAGCGATTCGTGGAGGGGCCAAATTAGTGGATCTTGCGCCGACTTATTCACTGGATCAGGTTGCAGAGATCGGTGTTTTCCAACCCCAAATGATGGTGGAACCCTTTGCAACGGCTATAAGTGAGGCCAGTGCCGGAAGTGTGTTCACCGTTGAAACCCAATTCGGACTGCACGTGGTGGAATCGACCTACCGCTCGCCGCTGGTGCGCAAAGCACAGATCGCAACCTATACATACAACGTCGAACCGAGCGCAACGACCGAGCAAGCTGCCTATAACAAGGCGCGTGACTTTGCTGCTGCGGCCGACGGCTCGAAAGAAAAATTCGATGCAGCCGTGGCATCGCAAGGTGTCAATCGCCGGGTGGCAACAATCGGTGAAACCGACAGAGATGTGGCCGGAATGGCAAATTCGCGCGAATTGGTACGCTGGAGCTTCAATGCAAAAACCGGAACGGTGTCGCCCATTATGGAGATCGACGGCGACTATGTCGTAGCAGTGTTGAGTGGTGCAAAAGAATCTGGAGTGGCTGATATTCACGATGTTTCGGTGGCTATTGCTCAGCGAATCCGTAACGAAAAGAAGACAGAAACCCTGGCGGAAAAGATCTATGGCAAGAGTGTTGTCGAAGTCGCTGCAATGGAAAACGCCCGTACAGGTGAGTTTACGGCATTGAAGGGAAATGCGTTCTATGAACCCACGCTCGGTGTTGAGCCGTCGGTGATCGGGGCGCTGGAAAGCGTGCCGGCGGGTTCGACCTCGAAACCCATCAAAGGTTATGGCGGAGTTTACGTTGCAGCTGTTTCATCGGTGGATACCGTGACCGATGCGACGCCCGAAAGCGAACGAGTGCGCCAGGAGGCTACGGCAGAGACCTCACTCTCGGCGCGATTGACCGGGGCTCTGAACGAGCAGGCTAAGATCGTGGATAACCGGGCAAAATTTTTCTAAACTCAACTAACGCCGGAAGGCCGATAAGCAGGGCGCCGAGGATGTAAATCCCGGCGCCCGTTGCTATTTTTATAGCGAGAACGAGTGCCTGAGGGAGGCTGGAGTCGAGCAGAAAGCCAACGCCCAAAACCGAAGCAGCCATAAATAGCGTCAGGGCGAGGGTGGGTAGAACATCGGCGGCGAGTCGGCTCAAACCATAAGCGGAATGGCGCCGGGCGATTGAAAAACTAACGACAGCGTCACTAAACGCAATCACAACGACACCCCAGGTGATGGCCAGCGCGCCGAACGGAATTGTGGCGGCAAGGATGGTCGTAGCAAAGATTTTTTTGACGATCTCGGAACGCAGCACAGCCTTACCATCACTCTTGGTTTTCAGTATGTTATATGACACGATGGCGATAGGGGTAGCGAAACTGGCAAGACACAAAATGCGGAAAAACAGCACCGCACCAGCCCAATTGGAACTCAAAAACACGCCGAAAATCTCACCTGAAACCACGATCAACCCAGCCATCATAGGGAACATCAGAAAGACTATCGAACCGATCACTTTGCCTACGCTTTGTGCGAACTTATCGTCGTCGTTTTGAAGTGAGGCCAGCGCGGGAAAAGTCACCGCTTGCATCGAGTTCATAGTGGAGTTTACGGGCAGGTCGCGAACTTTGCGAGCGGTATCATAATTACCCAGCGTGGCGGCGTCAATATGGCCCATAAAAAATTGAGGTACAGAATTATAGGCATTGTTGAGCATATCGGTCGCAAGCAGGCGGGAGGAGTACCCCCACATACCGCGAATCGAGTCGCCAGAAAACTGACGAGTGGGGCGCCAACGACCGAAAATCCATAGCAGAGCTGCCCTGAGAGCCATCTGAACGACCCTGAGGGCCACCAAAGACCAGATTCCGAAACCGTTTTGCGCCATCGCAACGGCAACCAAACCGGCGCCGACGATCGAAGCAAAAGTGATGGCTGATAGGCGCCGGAAATCGAACACACGGGTGAGCACGGTCTGCTGGATGATGCCGAGTGCGGAAAGCGGAACGATGAGGTAAAACACCGGCGCAAGTGTCGCAATCTCAGGCATTTCGAGAATATGCGCGGCAGGATAAGCGAGCCCGACGAGAAGAGCGTAAACCGCCACCGAAGCAACGATGTTGAACCAAAAAGCCGAAGAGAAATCTGTTGCCGAGGGAGAGCTGCGACGGATGAGCGCCTGCGAAAAGCCACTGTCTACCAGCACGTTGAAGATCGCTGAAAACGCAACCAGAATTGCAACCGGAGCGGTCTGAGTGGGAAGGAGATGATTCAGGACATTGATCGTGACCCACGCCTGAAACAGCGCCGAGGCGATCTTCTCAGCCACATTCCAGGCAAATCCCCGGACAACTTTGGTTTTGAGTTGGTCGGCCATTTTCACGCGGCGTTACTTCAGGAATGACAGCAACCCAAGTCGGTAAGAGTCAAGGCCGAAGCCCATCACAGAGCCGCGACAGACGGGTGCGATGAGCGAAATGTGGCGAAAATTCTCGCGAGCAAGGACGTTAGAGATATGCACCTCTACTACAGGGGTTTGCACGGCACTGATCGCGTCGCGAATGGCCACGGAAGTGTGGGTATAGCCGCCGGCATTGAGCAGGATCCCGTCGTAGTTTTTACCGTCGCTGGTTTCATCCGCACGCTGTATGGTATCGATGATTTCGCCTTCAATGTTGGATTGAAAATAGTCTATCTGAGTGTTTTTGTGAGCGTTACGCAGTACCTCAAGATAGCTCTCGAAATCACCGTTGCCGTAGATGCCGGGTTCGCGCCGACCCAAAAGATTGAGGTTAGGGCCGTTGATTATCAGAATTTTCATAGTTGTCGTCTATTATCTTTAGGCAAATATAACTATTTTTCCATTTAGGCAATATAGGCTGCGGCTCGGCAATTTGAAAATAAATTTTCAATTGCGCTCGTCTTGCACTACATTTGTGGTAATTATGGGAGAGTTCGAGTTTATAGACGTGCTGCGGTGCGCGTTCGGCGGGATCGGCGATGAGCGAATAGTGGGTATTGGTGATGATGCGGCGGTGATTCCGATTTCAGCGGATACAGGCATTTCGGGTGGTGACGAGGCACTGGTTGTGACCACCGATATGCTGGTCGAGGGGATACATTTTTTACGCAATGCGACCTCGGCACGTGAACTGGGCGGCAAGGCCTTAGCGGTGAATCTCAGCGATATAGCAGCGATGGGCGCGCGACCTGTGGCCTCGTTTCTTTCGGTTGCATTACCGGCAGAGTGCAGAGGTGAGTGGGCGATGGAATTTATGGAAGGCTACAGGGAACTATCTGCCTGTCACGAGGTTAAGCCTGCCGGAGGAGATACGACGAGCTCACTGAGAGACATTGTGATAAACGTTGCGGTCGTGGGTCGTGTGCCGATGAAGAATTTGAAATACCGTTCTGGTGCGCGCGTGGGTGATATTGTTGCGGTCGGAGGGCCGTTGGGTGAGTCGGCGGCGGGATTGAAAGATATTTTAGATGGGAAGTTTGACACAATAGCGGCTCGTGTACATAGAAATCCTGTAGTACAAGTGGCTGAAGGTGAATGGATTGGAGGACGACAAGAGGTACACGCGATGATGGATCTGTCGGACGGATTGGCCAGCGATCTGGTGCACATATTGCGTGCATCGAGCGAGCGAGGTGAGAATTTGGGTGCGGAAATTGATCTTGAAGCCATTCCGACGTCTGTTTCGGTTGATCTTGCATTGGCAGGAGGAGAGGATTACAAGTTGTTGATGACGGTCGCGGCAGAGGATTGGGAGGCGCTGGCAGCGGATTACAAAACGAAATTTGGCACTGAGCTTCACGCGATCGGGAGAATTGTGTCAGGGGAATCGAAAATTGTGTGGATGGATGGAGGCGAGCCGGTAGAGAGGGATTGGAAAGGATTTGCTCATTTTTAGTTATCTTTGTGGACTGAAATGAGCAGGGTTTTAGCCATAGATTACGGAACGAAGAGAACGGGAATTGCCGTGACAGACCCTTTGAGGATAATTGCGAGCGGACTGGAAACAGTGGCTACAGATGAATTAACAAGCTGGTTGAGAAAGTATTGCGAAGCAGAAGCGGTGGATATAATCGTGGTGGGAAAACCAACCCGAATGGATGGGACGCCATCGGAAACGATGCCTCACGTGGAGGGTTTGGTGAAACGGCTGAAGGGCGAATTTTCTGACAAAGATGTAGTATTGTATGACGAACGGTTTACATCGAAATTGGCACAGCGGGCGATAATCGATGGAGGAGTGAAAAAGATGGCGCGGAGAGATAAGTCGCTGGTAGACAAGGTCAGTGCAGCGATAATTTTACAAAGTTACTTAGAGAGCAAAGAATATAAACGATGATTTTACCGATAGTGATATACGGCTCGCCGACGCTAAGAGGCGAAAGTGTGGAGATTGAAACCGGAGAGGTGGACCTCGAAGTGGTGAAGCTGGCCGGCGATATGTTCGATACGATGTATGCAGCTGACGGTGTGGGACTTGCAGCACCACAAGTGGGCCACAATATTCGCCTTTTTGTGGTGGATCTCAGCGCTTGGGCAGATGACGAACAGGAACTTGCGAACTTCAAACGGATTTTCATCAACCCCGAAATCTACGAGTGTTCCGAGGAAGAGAGCCACTATAACGAAGGTTGTCTGAGCCTGCCGGGGATAAACGAAGATGTCCTGCGACCCGTGTCCATCAGGATGCGGTACTTAGACGAGCGTTTTGTGCCTCACGACGAGGAATTTACGGGCCGCCCTGCGAGAGTAATCCAGCACGAATACGACCATCTGGAGGGAAAGGTTTTCACAGACAGACTCACCCCTCTGAGGCGCAGTTTGCTCAAGCGAAAGCTCGAAGGTTTCGCCAAAGGACGCTTTAAAGCTTCTTATCGGACGAGGTAACTCAGCGAGCGGGTTCGGCTACAAGCGCGGGTATAGCCTCGAAAATTCCCATCACGTCGCCGTGGGCGATGAGCATAAGATGCGAGCCGTCGATGTTGTAAGAGTCGATTTCGCGAAGCATACCGAGGAACTTATCCTCCTGAGCCTGATTGAGGCACATCATACGTGTCGAAGCGAGATTGTCAGCGATTTTGAGCGAGGAACCGTCCTGAGTGTAAGTGCCCGTAAAGCGATTGCAGTCGCCGATACCACTGATACGGCCATCTTCAGCCAGCGTAACGCGGTAATTGTCAGACGGAACGGGAGTCCCATAGAGCTGCGAAAGAGCCCATTCGGTACCCTGCAAAGGCACGGCGGAACGACTGCGACGGCACGCACAACAAGCGGCCAAACTGAATGCGAGTGCTACAATGAGCGCAAAACGGAAAGTTCTCATAGTGAAAAAGTTTTGCAGTATCACTACTCAAACAATGTGCCAAGTTTCCACGGAAGAGTCTTCTTATTTACGATCACGCTCATAGTTTTGTAAGCCACAAAAGGATACGAAGCGTAGAAAAATCCACCATATATGTGATTCTCGATACCCCACGAGTTCTTGACCTTGAAGTACTTGGCACCGTGTTGATCGATCGCCGTGCCGATAATTACCATTCCGTGGTCGTCGGTGGTTTCCCAATTATCGAACGCGTCTTGACGCATTTTTTGAGTGATTGCCGTGGTGTCGGCGATCGAGGCTACACCCCTCTTCCACTCGAAGCCCTTTTCGCTAACGTCGGAAGCCCATAGCACGGGGTGACCGTGAACAATGGCTCCTTCGATCGCCTCCATCATCTCGGCCAGCGGAACATTGAATGCGGTACCCCAAACGGTATTGTCAGGCACCTCTAAAATGAAGCTCGTGTGGAACGGATGGTGAGTGTATGAGGTGAGTGAAATGTAGTCGTCGATATCTACAGGCAGAGAATCTGCAAAACTGCGAGGAGTGAATTCGTGGCCCCGATAGGTGAATTTTTCGGGCAATTTACCGAGATATGCGTCCAAAATAGCGTCCAGACCCTCCAACCACGCCGTTGTGAGTTTGCGATTGGGGTTTTTGATCACAGCGTCGCAATAGCCTTTGATCACAGCATCCAGCTCGTTATGGCGGTGTATGTCCTCGCCGTAGCTGAGCCCGGTGTAAACCTCGGTGGGGACGATGCCGTGCTTGCGCCAGCAGATGAAAACATCCTCAGAAGCAGCGCCTGCTCCAAGGCCCGATGTGCCGTGCATACGAACGTACTTCACAGCACGGTCATAATAGGCGTGACGGACGACGAACATCGGCGAGAGATCCAACTCAGGGCCACCCGCAATGATGATCTCGCTTTCGAGGAACGCCAATCCCGAAAAACTCCAGCAGGTACCACTCGAAGCCTGATTCTTGACCGAAGTAACAGGAACGACTTTCGTGTCGGTAAATTTGAGGGTGTCTTGAGTAGTTTGCGTACTTTGGGGCGTACTTTGGGCGGCCGCCATCACTACGAAAAGCGCGCCCATCAGGGTCAGAATAGTAGTTTTCATAGAACAAAGATATAAAAAAATATTAACTTTGCGCACTTATGATAACTCTCGAAACCTACAAACTGTTTCTAATTGTAATGGCGGTCGTGGCCCTTGTGGTGTTCGTTGCGCTGTTCTTTGTGAAGGCCGGCTATGGCCAATTTTTTGATCCCAAATGGGGGCCCGCAATCCCAAATCGACTGGGTTGGTTCTTGATGGAGGCCCCGATATTTGCGCTGATGACGTGGCTGTGGCTATCGTCGGATCGTACCTGGGAGGTCGTACCGCTGGTGTTTTTCGGAATTTTCCAGACACACTATCTGCAACGAGCTTTCATTTTCCCGTTCCTGATTCGTGGAAGGAGCAAAATGCCGCTTACGGTAGTGTTGATGGCCATCGTGTTCAACACCTGCAATGCACTGATGCAGGGTGGATGGATATTCTACTTTTCGCCCGAATACCAGCTGAGCTGGCTCTGGTCGTGGCAATTTATCGTGGGTGCAGCGCTGTTTTTTGCCGGTTTTGTGATCAATTTGCATTCCGACTATATTATTCGCCACCTGCGTAAACCGGGTGATACGCAACACTATCTGCCGCGCGGAGGGATGTTCAGGTGGGTGTCGAGTGCCAACTATTTCGGCGAATTCGTGGAGTGGATCGGGTTTGCAGTACTGACGTGGAGTTGTGCCGGAGCGGTGTTCGCCTGGTGGACTTTTGCCAACCTCGCACCACGAGCAAACGCAATCTACCACACCTATGAAAGGGAATTCGGCGACGAGTTCAAGAAGCTGAGACTCAAGAGAATGATACCGTTTATCTACTAATGCTGTTTACTCCCTATAAGTTGGGTCGGGTGACGCTGCGTAATCGCACCGTTCGTTCGGCGGCGTTTGAGAGTATGGGAGCCGACTATAGTCCTACTCAAAAACTTAAGGATTACCACGTTAGCGTCGCTGCAGGAGGTATCGGAATGACCACGCTTGCTTATGCTTCGGTGTCGCGTAGCGGGTTGTCGTTCAATAGCCAGCTGTGGATGAGGCCCGAAATAGTACCAGCGCTCAAAGATATTACAGATGCGATTCACGCCGAAGGAGCTGCCGCGTCGATCCAACTGGGCCATTGTGGAAATATGACCCACATTTCGACCGCCGGGCAAATCCCGATCGGGGCGTCGAATGGCATCAACCTTTATTCGCCTACGATTGTGCGACGTGCGCGACGTGCTGAACTTGAGCAGATTGCGGCGGATTTCGGGCGTGCGGTAAGACTCGCTCACGAGGCAGGTTTCGACTGTGTGGAGATCCACGCGGGTCACGGATATCTGATCTCGCAATTCCTTTCGCCGCTTACAAATCACAGGCGTGACGAGTTCGGAGGTTCGCTGGACAACAGGATGCGGTTTATGCGGATGTGTCTCGACGAAGTGATGCGTGTGCGCGACGAGACGGGAATCGGTGTGCTGATGAAGCATAATATGTATGATGGATTGAATTGTGGTATTCAGGTGCCTGAAAGCATAGAAATTGCGCGAGTTATCGAAAGTTATGGTGTAGACGGAATAGTGCTGAGCGGTGGATTTGTGAGTCGCACCCCGATGCTGGTAATGCGTGGGGCGATGCCGATAGATGTGCTGACGCATTTTATGAAAAACCGAGCATTGGCGCTGAGCATCAAACTGTTCGGATGGATGATGATGCGTCCTTACCCTTGGAGCGAATGCTATTTCCTGGAGGACGCGAAGAAATTTCGTGCAGCGCTGAAGTGCCCGTTGGTTTACGTGGGCGGGGTGGTGAGTCGTGAGGGCGCAGAGAAGGTACTTGGGGCGGGCTTCGATCTTGTGCAGATGGCGCGCTGTCTGGTTGCCGAACCGGCCTTTGTGCGGCGAATGGAGACCGAGGGGCCCGATTGCCGCAGCGTGTGTGACCATACGAATTATTGCATCGGACGGATGTATAGTGTTGATATGCAGTGTCATCGCAATGTCGAGGAGTGACTGGGCTCTGGTGACCGGTGCGGCTGGCGGAATAGGGCGCGCGTTTGCCCAGGCTTTGGCAGCACGGGGATACAATTTGGTGTTGGCCGACATCTCAGAGAATCGCCTTTCGGATGTCGTTCCTGAGCTCGGCGTGAGTTATGGCGTGGAGGTGCGCTCACTGGCGATCGACCTTTCTTTTTCAGGCGCCGCGCGCGAACTGTATGATTTTTGTGTCGAGCAAGGTATTTTTCCTCAGATAGCTATCAATAATGCAGGGATTTTCTCATATCAGGATTTGGTGATGATGGACTCTGCGCGAATCGAAACGATGGTAGGGCTGCACGTGACGACAATGTCACTTATATGCAGACTGTTCGGAGCGGAAATGGCAGCTCATAAGGCGGGCGGCCACATTCTTAATATGTCTTCATATTCGGCGTGGATGCCTTGGCCTGGGATTGCAACTTATAGCGCAACAAAGAGTTATATTCGCAACTTTTCGCTCGCATTGGCCGGTGAACTGCGGGGAAAAGGTGTTTACGTGACTACAGTTTTGCCCGCAGGGGTGACCACGAATCTTTATGGCCTTTCGCCGCGTTTGCAAAATATAGGTCGTCGGCTGGGCATATTGATGACGCCAGAAAAAGTGGTTGAAAAGTCGCTCAGGGCGATGTTTCGTGGTCGCAGGCAGTACATTCCGGGCCTGATGATGCGTCTTGTGTTACCTGTTGTGCGTGCATTACCGCAGTGTATCATACGTTTTGCAAGACAAAAAACCTTAAAATATATGTTATGAAGAAAGTTTTGAAAATCACACTGATCGTGCTCGCCGTTTTGGTCGGGCTCGTGCTATTGGCTTATGGGGCTATGTTTCTGAAACTTAAGCACGAAACCTCCGGTTTTGCTCCAATTGAGACAGGCCGCGTGATGGACAACATCTATGTGGTGAAGGATGATTTCTCGAACGTCTACATCCTGCGTGACAGCCTTGCGGGATACGTCGTGATCGATGCGGGCAATTCACCGCGTGTGGTGGCCGAGCAAATGAATACGCTTGGCATTGATCCACAAGAAGTTACCACGGTACTGCTAACCCACTCTGACAGTGATCACATCGGCGCGTTGGGGCTGTTCGACCACGCCGAACTCTATATGGCGCGCGAAGAAGAACAGATGATTAATGGTACAACGGCGAAGTTCTTGTGGTTCGGGAACATGTTGCCGCGGACTGACTATATATTATTGGATGACAGACAGATAGTGCATATCGGAGGACTCAAGGTAGAGGGAATTTTGGCGCCCGGACATACCGCCGGAATGATGGCATTTTTGGTGAATGACCGCTATCTTTTTTCGGGCGACATTGCGAGCTTGAAGGATGGGAAGATTGCACCTATTCCGGCATTTTTCGATATGGATAACGCTCAGGCACTCAGGTCGATTGATATTATTCGCAATCTACCCGGTGTGGAATATATTTTCACGGGGCACTGGGGCTGGGCCGAATATAAAACCACAACGAAATAAGTTTTGTCGGGGTACCAGGATTCGAACCTGGGACCCCCTGCTCCCAAAGCAGGTACGCTAACCGGACTGCGCTACACCCCGAAAACTCGGTGCAAAGATAAGAAATTATTTCAAATAAATTCCGTGTTTTGCGCACTCGCGAATTTGTTCTTCGGGCCAAAGGCTAACCTGAACCTCGCCGATGTGGGCCGAGCGAAGGTAGAACATACAAAGCCGTGACTGTCCGATACCGCCGCCGATAGAGAGCGGAAGACGATCTTCGAGTAATGCGCGATGGAAATCCATTTCGGCGCGAGATTCTTCACCGGCGAGGGCGAGCTGGCGACGAAGCGCCGCGGCATCGACTCGAATACCCATACTCGAAAGTTCCAACGCACTCTCCAGCACGGGGTTCCAAACAATAATGTCGCCGTTCAAATTCCAATCGTCATAGTCAGGCGCGCGGCCGTCGTGAGGTTCGCCATTTGAAAGTGGGTGGCCGATGCCTATAATGAACACGGCTCCGTGCTTTCGTGCGATCTGGTTCTCGCGCTCCTTGGGCGAAAGGGTGGGGTATTGGGTGAGCAAATCCTGTGAGTGAATGAAAGTTATCTCGTCTGGCAGGCAGGGGGTGATATGTGGAAAAAGTTCATAAACCTCAGCCTCCACCTCCCGCAGGGCGGCGTAAATCGAGCGCACGGTGGCGCATAAGTAGTCGAGAGTCCGCTCTTCAGGCCGCATCGTGCGTTCCCAGTCCCACTGATCGACATACAAGGAGTGGATGTTGTCCAGCTCCTCGTCGGCACGGATCGCATTCATATCGGTATAGAGACCATATCCGGGTGCGATTTTGTAGGCCGCGAGTTTGGTGCGTTTCCATTTTGCGAGCGAGTGAACCACCTCGGCACGCCGGTCGCCCATATCCTTAATGGGGAACGACACGGCCCGCTCGACGCCGTTCAAATCGTCATTAAGACCGGTGCCGGAAAGCACGAAAAGAGGCGCCGTGACCCTCCGCAAGCGCAGATCGCGGGCGAGGATTTCCGGAAAAATGTTCTTCAGATAAGTGATAGCCTGCTCCATCGTTTCGGGAGCCAGTTTGGCGGCGTAGTCTTTTGGAATGCACAACATAGTTAAAAAAGGCTGTTTTCTTCGGGGCCACGCGAAAGGCCCAAGTGTTTGTAAGCCAGCTCGGTAGCTTCGCGGCCACGAGGTGTGCGCTTTAGGAAACCCTCTTTGATAAGGAACGGTTCATAGACCTCCTCGATGGTGCCGGCCTCCTCGCTGACGGCAGTGGCAATGGTACCCAAACCCACGGGCCCGCCGCGGAATTTCTGAATTATGGTCGAAAGAATACGGTTGTCCATCGTGTCCAAACCGCGCGCGTCTATGTTCAGCGCACCGAGGGCGTGACGGGTGATATCGAGCTCGATGTGGCCGCCGCCCTTGACCATTGCAAAATCTCGAACACGCCTCAGCAGAGCATTGGCTATTCGGGGGGTGCCGCGACTGCGCAAGGCGACCTCTTCGGCAGCATTGTCGTCGATACCGATGCCAAGAATGCCTGCCGACCGTCTCACGATGCCTTTCAGTACAGGCGTGTCGTAATACTCAAGATGGCATTGGATGCCGAAACGTGCGCGCAGAGGGCTTGTGAGAAGGCCGCTGCGGGTGGTTGCCCCGATGAGTGTGAACGGGTTGAGTTCGATCTGGATGGAGCGCGCAGAAGGGCCTTTATCCAGCACAATGTCGATCTTATAGTCCTCCATTGCCGAGTAGAGATACTCCTCGATGATGGGACTGAGGCGGTGGATCTCGTCGATGAAGAGCACGTCGCCCTTCGCCAGATTGGTAAGCAAGCCTGCAAGGTCGCCCGGCTTGTCCAAAACGGGGCCGGAGGTAACTTTTAGCGAGGCGCCCATCTCGGTGGCGATGATGTTGGCCAGCGTGGTTTTGCCCAGGCCCGGAGGCCCGTGCAACAAAACGTGGTCGAGACTCTCACCCCGCAGTAGCGCCGCCTTAATGAATATACGCAGGTTTTCGACAGTCTTGTCCTGACCGTTGAACGCTCCCAACTCCCTCGGCCGGATGCTGTTTTCGAATTCGAGATCGCTCTCCATAGTTGCAAAGGTAACGAAAATTTCCTATTTTTGTAACTCAACTAAACTATGCTCATTATGAAAGATCTATTTCTTATCCCCGTTTTCACGTTGTTTGCGCTGGCAGGCTGTGGCGATGGTGGCACGTATGTCGAACCTACAGGTCCGGTGACTCCTCCGACAACGGGCGACGATGCCACGATAGGCGGGATAACTTGGGCTACTCACAATGTCGGTGCACCCGGAACGTTTACAAGCAACCCTCAAGATTTAGGGATGGTTTACAAGTGGGGAGATATTGTCGGTTGGAGTGCAACGGATCCACTCACGTCGTCGCCCGCGGGTGAATCCTGGGATACAGACTATGATGGAGACGGAAGTTGGACGGCGGAGGATGATCCGTGTCCCGAAGACTGGCGTGTACCTACTTGGCAAGAGATGCAGTCGCTGGTAAATGCTAATTTCAAATGGGGAACATTGAACGGTGTGAGGGGTGCTTCGTTTACCGACAAAACCAACGGCAATTCGATTTTTATTCCGGCTTCGTTCGGTCGTGAAGACAACGGTGACTATGCATACAATCACGACACGGGCGCATTCGTACGGTATTGGACCACAACCGCATATCCCCAGTATAATGGCAACTGCTATGTGTTGTGTTTTTCGAGTTTAGGTGTGGAGACTCCGCAATGGGATTATACACAAAGAGCCTATTCCGTACGTTGTGTTGCAGAATAATAAATTATGACTGAAATCTCACGCTATGGTCTGCGGGGCGTATCTTCGGACAAGGAGGACGTGCACGCAGCGATAAAGAACGTCGATAAAGGGCTCTACCCGAAGGCATTCTGTAAGATCATACCCGACCTGCTGAGCGGGGATGAGGCAAGTTGTCTTGTAATGCACGCCGACGGAGCGGGTACGAAATCCTCACTGGCCTATGCGTATTGGCGCGAAACAGGTGACCTGAGTGTGTGGAAAGGTGTGGCTCAGGATGCAGTGGTTATGAATACCGACGACCTGCTGTGTGTGGGTGCGGTGGATAACATCTTGCTCTCCTCGACCATCGGGCGCAACAAACGATTGATTCCGGGCGAAGTTATTGCGGCGATAATCAACGGTACGGAGGAGTTTTTGGCTACGATGCGTGATCTGGGTGTGGACATAATTTCGACGGGTGGCGAAACGGCCGATGTCGGGGATCTTGTGCGCACGGTGATTGTGGACAGTACGGTGACGGCGCGAATGAAGCGTTCGGATGTGATAGACAATGCTCGGATACAAGCCGGCGATGTGATCGTGGGGCTGGCATCATTCGGTCAGGCAATATACGAGAGTGAATATAACGGCGGAATGGGCTCGAACGGGCTGACCTCGGCGCGACACGATGTTTTTGCCCATTATTTAGCAGAAAAATACCCTGAAACCTACGATACGGCAATACCTGAAGAGTTGGCTTATTCGGGCGGTTATCGTTTAACGGATCGCATAGAAGGCTGTTCGCTGAATGTTGGGAAATTGGTTTTGTCACCAACGCGAACTTATGCACCGATAATCAAGCGTATTCTGGCCGAATGTCGGCGTGAGGCGATTCACGGAATGATACATTGCAGTGGGGGAGGGCAGACCAAAGTTCTGCATTTCATTGACCGATTGCACGTGGTTAAGGACAATTTGTTTCCTACGCCATTATTGTTTCGTCTGATCCAAGAGCAAAGCGGAACGCCGATGCGCGAAATGTACAAAGTCTTTAATATGGGCCATAGGATGGAACTTTACGTTCCTGAAGATGTTGCGGCCGATATCATAGCCATATCCGAGTCCTTCGGCGTCGATGCGAGGATCGTGGGGCACGTAGAAAAAGCCCCGCTAAATAGCGGGGCTCAAGTTACGATCGGAGAATTTGTCTATTCCCAGGGATTGCCCTGAGCAAAGCTCGTAATCTCGAAGTAGTCGTAGAACCAACCGAAACCACCTACGCCTCCCATCGTTTCGTCCACAAACACATAGTAATAGGAACTGATGGTCAGAACCTGGGTTTCAGGATCGTAGAAAGTTTCTGTGCCATCGGGATCGGTGAGCACATAGATCGAAGATGTATCGTCATAAGGTTCGCCGGTAGCCTGTCTTATAACCGGTACACCACCGATAGTCATACCGGTTCCGAGAGGCGTTATCGAAGTGGCCTTTTCATCGACATCCCAGGTGAAGTTGAACGGGAAACCGGTCACGAAAGGAGCGGCGAAACGGAAACGGTTCACACCCTTGGCTTTTTGCAGGTTCATCTCGTGTTCGAATTCAAAGAATTCGCTCGTCAGAACACCTGATGCCCAAGTTTCCCAAATCAAGGGCTGTCCGGCATTTATCGTTACCTGCGACGGTCCGTAGAGAGTGGTCTTAGTGTTGTCAGTGATAGCAAACGAAATGGGATAGAATGTCCCCAGTTCAAGATCCGCAGGATCAAATGTCACGGGGATCTCTACTTTCTCTACACCCGATGCAAAAGTAACTGAAGTGGGAGCGGAGAAGAGCTCACTCTCGTCGGTAAACGACAGGGGAACTGTCACGGATTCGCTCGATGCGTTTGTTCTGTATACAGCAACGTTGAATGTGGTTTGCTCCATTCCGAGATCGATGCGGGAGTTGTTGTCCGTATCGGCGAAGTGAATGGCCGGCCCATCGACCGTGGGAGAGGGTTCTCTGCCCTCAGACTCTTTACAGCCTACCACACCCACAATCAGGGCAAGCCCGACGAGACTAAATAATATATTCTTCATACGATTCATTTTTATTAGTTATATTACCATACGTGTTCGGGAGAGTCCCCTGCAGGTGCAGTAGGTGCGGGATTGCTCACGATGTTGGGGTTATAGTTCGATTCGGTCTGAACGATGCAAAGGTTCATCCACTCGGGAACATCGTCAGTGTTCCAACGATAGCCCGTAATGTGGTTCGTACCTGCATAGCTACGAGTGATCCCTTTCCTGAGACGCTTGATATCGAAAGTTGCAAAACCTTCGCCCCAAAGCTCGACGCGACGCTGCCACCAAACATTGTCCTGGAAAGAAACATTGCCATCGTACCTGTAGGCCGGGTTGCGGCTCTGAGCAAATGTGGTCAAAAGAGCCTGACCACGAGAAGCATCCTGCATACCGGCAGCTTCGGCTTCGATGAGCATCATCTCCTCAACACGCATAATGGGCACCGAGGCGACTGTAGCTGCGTAAGGATTTTCGCGACCAGCAGCGCCGCCCGCAGCACGGAACTTCAGCGAGAGGTGACCATACGTCTTCGACGTGGAAGCTGCAGCAGCTTGATCTATATACTGAGGATAGTTGGAGTAGTTGCTAACTAAAGCTTCTGTACGAGCTCCAGCAGCCATACCATCCAGAGCAGGGTTGATAAAGCAATTCTTACGGAAGTCGGTTTCGGGAATGGTCGAGTAGAGGTGAGCGTCGATGCGCTTGGGCTGACCGTAGGCGCTTCCGTACAAACCACCTTTCACTTCGAGAAACATCTGAGAACCCCAGTTCGAGTCGGAGTCGTTCATAAGAATGTTATCCGAGTTGGCGTTGAAAACCAAACCGAACATCCACGCACTGTTAGGCGTATTGAATGCAGTCATACGATCGGTGTACTGAGCCTGATTCATAGGAGTGTAACCGGCCTGAGCCTGCTTTGCATACTTTTCGGCATTGGCCCATTCTTCGGTTGTGAGATAAGCGCGGGCCTTCAGACCATACACAACACTGAGGTCGGGAGTATATACATCGTTACGCTTGTAGTCCTTAATGTACTGTTCTGCCAGATCGAGGTCTGCGAGAATGAATTCCCAAATCTCATCCCAGGTAGCGTTGCCTGTTGTGGTCAGCTCTTCCATTGTGGTAGATTCGGTACGGATGGGAACAGTGAGGTCGTTGGTTTGGTTCGCGAACATACGTGCCAAATCCATATAGAACATAGCGCGCATAGCATAAGCGATACCAAGACCGTCGATTTGCTCGTCGAGAGGTTCTTCACCTGCAAGGCTGATAACCGTATTACAGTTGTTGATCCATTTGTAATAGTACGACCAGGGATATTGGCACACCAAGTAACCTGGGCCGAGGCCGGTAGAG
Source organism: Alistipes sp. UBA934 (assembly GCA_002293535.1). Lineage (GTDB taxonomy): Bacteria > Bacteroidota > Bacteroidia > Bacteroidales > Rikenellaceae > UBA940. The sequence goes on from DBDK01000010.1 coordinate 114,036, forward strand.
GCGTAACCAAAGTGAGTGTACCAGTCGTTTGCTTCGATCATAATGTCCTGACCCATAACGTCTCTCATCAGGTAGAAAGAGCAATAGCCATAATCATAGGGAGTCGTGTCGCCTCCGCTCATCACAAATGTTCCAGACAGTGATGTCGTCAAACCATTGACAAAACCGTCATACACCTCAGGAGCCACACTGACCTGATCGAAAGTCGGACGACTATTCTGGGGCAGATCCTCCTTGATGCAACTTGCAGCAACCAAGCCAAAAGCCGCTACAAGAAGTATTTTACTGAACTTTATCATAATTTTACAATTTTAAGAGTTAAATTTAGAATGTCAATTGGAGACCGCCCGAAATAGTACGCATCGGGGAGTAATCAAGAACCATACCATTACCGATATAAGCATAGCGTGGGTCGAGACCCTTGCGTGCCGACCAGAAGAAGAGGTTTTCACCCGCAGCATAGACGCGAATCTTAACCTTGTCTTTCAAAAGGCTCTGAGGAACGGTATAGCCGATCATAAACGACTGGAAGTTGAGGTAGCTTGCATCCGTCAAAAAACGGCTGCTACGAGCGCCTGCAAACCTGTCGCCGAACTGCCAGCGAGGCATATTGCTGTCAGGATTGGTTTCGGGATTCCAGGATTTGATCCAGTCCTTGTGGATAGCGCTACCGGCGCGATTCACGCTTTCGTTGGCAGATACGGTCGAAGCATAATATCCGTCATATACTTTACCGCCGATCTGATAGTCGAACGTAACCGACACGTCGAAATCTTTCACGCGAAGAGTCGAACCGAAACCACCATAAGCCTTGGGCAACATAGAACCCTGCTCATATCTGGCATTTGCCGAGGCATCATTGAAGTCGGTCGTAACATCGCCGCGAAGGATCTTTTCGCCGGTTACTTCGTCTACCGTGTTGATGTAGAACAACGATTCACCATTCTCATCGATACCGGCAAATTCGGGCATATAGGCGTTATACATCGGGCCACCTACTTTGTACCACATATCTATGGTACCACCTTCGGATTGGTTAAACCCGCCCCTGCCCATAGTCTTGGCTTCGGGAAGAGAGAGGATCTTGGTCTTATTGTGAGTGATGTTGGCATTGATAGACCAATCTACGTTGTTAGTACGGATTACCGTGCCATTCAAGGTAACTTCGATACCGGAGTTACGCAGGTCGCCGATGTTGTCATACATACCGCGGAAACCCGACGATTCGGGAATCGACATCCAGAACAACAGGTCGGTAGTCTTCTTGTTGTACAAATCGATCACACCGCTCAAACGACCCTTGAACAGACTAAACTCAACACCAACGTTGAAGTTAGTAGTGGTTTCCCAAGTGATGTCTCTATTACCTTTAGTTACGGGAACAGGTGACATATGGATGCCGTCGCCGGAATCGACGATATCGAAGCGGTCGATGTATTGATATGAGCCGATGGCATCGTTACCCTGCTGACCTATAGAAGCTTTGAGCTTCAACATATCGATCCAGGTGGCGCTGGCCAGGAAATTCTCCTTGGACATAATCCAAGCACCACCGATACTCCAGAAGTCACCCCAGCGATTTTCGGGAGCAAAATACGACGAAGCGTCGCGGCGGTATGAAAGTGAAGCGTAGTACTTGCTGTCGTAATCGTACTGTGCGCTTAAGAAATAACCTTCCACGTTATGTTCGTCACGTATGTTGGACGAGGCATCGAAGTGAGGCAAAGCAGAACCGTCCAACTCCTGAATATCGGGAGAGAACATACCCTGACCGCGACCCATCAATCTGCTGGTCTTTTGATCGTAGAATTCGTGACCGATCATCGCGTTGATATTGTGATGGCCGAAAGTGTCGAAATAAGACACAGTTTGCAGGTTGTTAGTGCGGTATGATGTATCCACGGTCTTCTGGATGTAACCATTGGTGACAGCGGGAGTTCCATAGAACATATTACCGAACTGAGATGTGTTGCTCTGACCCCAGTTTACGGTGGTGGAGACACTCGCTTTCAGGAAGTCGGTGATACTGACATCCGCAGAAAGGGTTCCGTTGAGCTGATTGTCCAATACATCATAGCTGTTGTACTGGTTTTCACCCAATGGGTTACCGGTGCCGAGGAAAGGACGCGAAAGACCTTCGTATCCGCCCATACTGGCAACACCATAGTCATACATATCGTTACCGTGCTTATCCTTCAGAACGACGGGCTTGCCGTTTTCCAGTCCACGCACGAAGATAGGATAAATAGGAGCGATGCCCGAAGCGTAGTAGAAAAGGTTGCTCGATCCTGCTTCGGTACCCCAGTTAGAGTTCTGATCCTGAATTGAGCGCGTATAGCCGACATTTGCACCGAATCTCAACCATTTTTTTGCTTGAAAATCAGCTTTCAAACGTGCTCCGATACGTTCGTAGCTCGAATTATCGACGATACCGCCGTCGTTAAGATAGCTGAGACTCGAATAGTAGCTAACGTTGCCGCTACCGCCGTTCACGCTAAGGTTGTATTCCTGACGCATATTATTGTTGTATGCGGCGTCGAGCCAATTGTCTGGAGTCAGCCAGTATGTGTTGCCGTTGTAGGTGTATTCACGACCAAGAGTTGCATTGGGGTTAAGTCTGCCGTTAGAACCTACGAGCCACTCTCCCTGAGGACGAGAAAACACATCGTACTGAAGATTGCTGAGCATTTCCACGTTGGCTCTTGCCGTTGCGGCTTCTACGCTAAGCTGATCTGCACCGTAATGGTTACGGTTGTACAGCTGAGTAAAGTATGCTTCGTAGTATTCACCCGGATCGGTGATCACGTCATACATTTGCATAGCGCGCGAGTTCACACCCATACGCATATCGAAGTTGATGACAGCATCGCCCGAATGAGCGCGCTTGGTGGTCACGATGATCACACCAGAGGCACCACGAGCACCGTAAAGAGCCGCCGAGGCAGCATCCTTCAATACGGTTACTGACTCGATATCGGCCTGAGGAATGTTCGACAAACTTGCCGGATATGGCGCGCCGTCCAAGATCACCAAAGGTGCAGTCTCTGCGAACATCGAAGAGATACCGCGAATGTTCACACCGCCTTCGGCTCTCGAACCGGGAGAATCGCCGGGCTGACCGCCGGTACCGCGAATCTGAAGACCCGGAACGGAACCGACGAGTGAATTCAACACGTTGGTCGTTTGGCGTTTTTCGATCTGTTCAGCAGAAACAACGGCCGCCGAACCTGTAAAGGCCTCTCTCTTAGCAGTACCGAATGCAACCACGATCACATCGTCGATGGCTTCGATGTACTGTTCCATCACGATTTCGATGATGGTTCTGTTTTCGATGGCGACTTGTTGAGTAGTGTAGCCGATGGAAGAGACGGATAGTGTCCCGTTTGCCGGTGCAGAGATGGCGAATTCTCCACGAACACCGGTGATGGCAACCGTGGAAGCACCTTCGACGGCGACCACAGCTCCGACGATCGGACTGCCTTCGGAATCGACGACATTACCGGTCACTTGTCTGTTTTGAGCGAACAGGGAGCCTGTCACCAAAACAGCCATAAGTAATAGTACAAATTTCCTCATTGTGAAATAGAATTAAGTGAAAAATTAGGTTGAAAAGATTTCAATTTAGTGGTATACATTAAGTTTTGATTACAAATCGTAATCCTCTAACTCGTTGAGATAAGACAAATTACGGGACAAATGTAACATAAAATTTTTATTTATCAAAAATTTTTAATAACATTAAAAAAATAAAAAGCCGGCCATCTCGTTGAGTGGCCGGCTTTTGAGTGGAAAAAGAGTGTCTAATCCGCCTCGATGTATAGCTCGAAAATAAGGGGAGTGTAAGGCTGGATTTCGGTTGTAATTATTTGTTCCGTCGTGGTCTCGGAGTAACCGGAAGTACTATAGTTATAGTAGTCGTACATACCCCCATAGCCATATCCGCCATAATAGTAATTGCTGCCGTAATTATTATAGTAGCTGTTACCATACATACTATTCATCATACTGCTGTACATATACTGCTGGGCATAGGCGCTATAATACTCCTGTTGCTGTTGAATAGCCTTGGAAAGTCCTGTGGCGCCATAACCATAAGCCGAAGTGAAAACTATGCGACTCCATTGACCACGGCGAAGGTCGGGAATGGCTTGATAAAACGCAGAGATATAGCTGCTCTTCTGGGTTTGAGGAGTGTAGCTCAGTGCAGTAAAGGAGGCATCGTTCGGCAGATAATTCTCACCGATACGGCGCTTGTAGAACTCGTCGTGTATAGTTTCGATGTTGGTGTCGAAGATAAACCCGTCCAGAAATCTGCCCACGAACCATATTTTAGCGGTAGAGTCGGCCGTGAGGGCATATTCGGGTACGAAAGGTTTCTGGGGGAACTGCTTGAGCAGGTCGGCACGAGGGTGGAAATTGAGCGTATCCACATAGATCATAGTGGCTATGGTATCGGTCTCGGCAAGACCCCAACGCAGCGTGGCGTGATCCAATACCTGAGTCTCCTCCCAGTCGAGGGGATTCTTGACAACCTGCCGGACGGCCAGATCCTGAATGACGATCCTTGTGCCGTCGAGGCGAAATTGGCCACCATAGCCCTGGTCGTTGCTGTAGCCGTTCGAACCATAAGCCAGGTAGGACGGAATATAGAGCCTCACGTGAGAACCTTCGGTGATCTTCATTTTGGAACCATCGGGCTTAACGAGATCGTTTTGCAGCGCGAAGTGTTGGCCTGGCATCATCCCGTAATTCTCGCGATCGACGTAGGTGTATTCCGGAACGTAGTGAGTGTAAGGCGAATAGGTGCGCTGGCGAAGAGCCTGCATAGAGTCGCGGGTTGCGAAGACGTTGTGGTCGATGTCGGTCGAGGTGTAGTCTAACGAGAGCCACATAACAGTGTCGCGACTGGATTCGATGCGTTGGTCGCCGTCCTCGAAAAACTCGACATAAATACCGTTCGACTGCTCGACAGCAGGAATGCCTTTGTCAAGGACGTACTTTTTCATCCACGCGTCGAATGCCAATTTTTCAAGATCGTTGCCATTCTCCGGAGTGGCCTTAGCGCAGGAAACCAGCAGCAGTGCCGTTGAAAATAGTATGAAAAGATACCTCATAATCAATCAATAATCTTAATGTCTGAGAGCTCGAAAACCAGTGAACTGCCTCCCGGAACATTATAAACGCTCTTGGAGCCGAAACCCGCGTCGGAGGTGAGATAAATCCTGACGATGTCACTCACGGCATCGTTCGAGGGATCGTCATCGTCCAAGCCTTCCGCGGCCTTACAGCCCAGTAACGCAACTTGTACCGATTTTAGTATGCCGGGGTCGCTGCCGACCTTGATTCTAAGGGGTGTGGTGGGCCAAAATTCAGGGTTGAAATCGGCGTTACTATTGGACAGAACCTCGCGACGTGCCTCTATGTTGGTGTAAAAAGTGGAAGCACTGTCGAAACTACCGGTGTAGATTCGAGCGTCGAAGTGGAACGAAACACTGTCGTCCTGAGCAACGGCAGGCAAGGCGCCTCTCCCGTCGCGCTCCTCCAGATCGGCAAGATATTCATTTACGATGTAACGGTAGGTTCCCCGCTGGACGATGTCATAATAACCACTGACGATTTGAGGCGCTGGATCGGGAAGATTTCCGCGCTCGTAAATATTAGCGCGCTTCAAATCTTCCACGATTCGCTCCCGCGCACGGTTGATTGAGTCATCGGACTCGCCACACGAAACGAGCATCGCTGCACACACACACGCATATATAAAGTAACGATACATCGCGTGCAAAGATACGACAATAATTTCTATAGTCCGCTTTCGACGAAATATTTTTGGCTCTTAAGCAGATTTCGCGACTGAAGCACCATAGTTTTGGTCTCGTTGAGGATACCCAGATAGAGCACACTTGTTTTGGTGCCACCGGTCTCTTTCTGAATACGGCGTAACTGGTTCTTGATCACTTCCGAGATCATCTCCATAAGTTTGTCGCGCATTACCATCACCTCGTCCATCTGAGAGAAGTCGTTGGTTTCGAGCATCCCGTTTATGGTGGTGTAGAGCTTCTTCACATTGTCATTCACCTTGCGCAGGTCGGCCACCTGGTCTTTGGAGAAGCCCTTGTGATTGTTGTCGATATGGTTGAAAGCCGGGCGCGTAATGTGCACCAAAGCCTTGGTTACCTCCGATAGATAATCCACCACCTGAACATAATAATGTACCGTCTCTATATCGACTCCTTCCAGTTTATGCAGGATGGGCATCATCTCGTACTTTCGTTCGCGTGATTTGTAGAACAGTTCGTTGGACTCCTTCACCAATTGGCGTAGCGCCTTGCGGTTCTCTTTCATCACGGCCACCATCGTGCGGTTATAGATCTCGGTCACGCTGTCCATCACACCCCGCACCTCGTCGGAACACTGCTGAAGAATGGCTCGCGAATCGTCCGAAATGGTGAGCCAGCTCTCTTTGTGGTCGTCGTCGAGGTTTTCTATCCTTTTGGCTTTCAGGTTGCTGCGCAGGATCATCCATAGTGCCAGTGCCGAGATGATAATGATAGCCACCGTGCCGCCATACATCAGCGCTATTGCAATCGCAAAAGCGATAACGAATGCTCCCAATCCCGTGACAAACCAACCCATAACGACCGTCACCACACCCGAAATACGATAGACGGCAGTTTCACGACCCCACGCCCTGTCGGCCAGCGACGTTCCCATCGCCACCATAAACGTCACGTAAGTGGTCGAAAGCGGAAGTTTGAGCGATGTACCGAATGCAATCAGCAACGACGAACAGATCAGGTTCACCGTTGCGCGGATCAGGTCATAATGCTCGGTACCTTTTTCCGCTGCGCTCAAAACCTCGAAACGGCGATTGATCCACCCCTGGGCTCTCTCTGGCAGAATCATTTTGTAGCTATTATTCACAGCTACGGCTACCCTGACGATTGCGCGAGAGAACATTGTGGAACTGTATTTCTCCTCGCCCTCTTTTTGGGAGGCGAGCTTGATCTCGGTTTCGGTGACGTGCATCGCCTTTTTGGAAAACCACAAAGTGAAGATCATAATGAGTCCTGCACCCAACAACAACAACCAGTTGGCCGGTACGTCGTTTCGCAATCCACCCATCATCATATCCATATTACCCGTGTCGGCAGCCATCTTATAAGAGTCCCAACCGGCGATGGGCACCCCGATGAAGTTCACGAGGTCGTTACCTGCAAACGCGAGGGCCAGCGAGAACGTACCGATCAGGATCGTGACCTTAAGAATATTAACCTTGGCGAGCTGCAGCGCAAGCAGAATCAGCGACGAGGCCACCCACATTCCCGCAATTACCAGTGCTGTGTGGGCATTGACAAAATCGAGGAAAGCTGTCCCTCCGAGAGGAGCTTTCAGACCCTTAATAATCACATAATAGAGGATCATCGTCACTGCGATACCGCACCACGCAGCCCCGAAGTTACGAAACACCTTTTGATAACGGAACGAAAACAGCAGGCGGGAAATGTACATCACGAACGTACCAACGACGATAGCTGCAACCACCGAAGCAAGAATCCCCGATACGATACCCATAGCCCTTGCCGTGTTTATATACTGACCGATGCTGTCTAAAGCGGCATCCGAACCCCAAATCTTAACCAACGAAACTGCGATCGCAGCACCAAGCAGCGCAAAAATCAACGAAACGGTTGTGGAAGTGGGCAGTCCCAGCGAGTTGTAAACATCCAGCAGCACCACATTTCCCAACATCACGGCCAGATAGAGCATCATCACCTCCTTGAAGGTGAACAGCTCCGGATTGAACATCCCGGTGCGCGCGACCTCCATCATACCGCTCGAAGTGAGCGTCCCGACAATGATACCTATAGAAGCGACTAAGAGAATAATACGCATCGGGGCAGCCTTGGAACCTATGGCCGAGTTGAGGAAATTGACGGCGTCGTTGGTTACGCCCACAAAAAGACCCGAAATGGCAGTAATTGCCAGAATAACAAGAACTACTGTAAAAATTATTTCCATAATAGCCACAAAAATAGTACGATATTTCGGATTACAAAAAATTTAGTACCTTTGTATCGATGATTTTAACAAAATCGTAATAATTTTTATGAAACCCAAATTCCTGTATGTCGTGGTGGCGATCCTGCTTGCTTTTTCCTCCTGCGCCGACACCGAAAACCCAAATCTTCCCGACCAACTTCAAGTGGGAGTGCTGCTCAAAGCCCAAACAAACTCGTTCCGTACCGCTCTCGGATATTATGCGGTGGACGCCCTCGAAAAGAAAGGGATCACCTATGTGATGTACATTGCACAAAACGCGGGCCAACAAGCTCACCAGATAGAAATGGCCGCTCTGTCGGGATGCCACGTCATTATAGTTGTACCCGAAGGGATCAACGAGCGAGCCCTCACTCCCGCCATTACTGCCAATGTGCCGATAATCCTTTTCGAGGATAACGCACAAAGCGAGGAGTATTCCGCTTTGGTAAAAGGCGACAACGTCGGAGCAGGTGAAAATGCCGCCCACTATATGTTCTCGAAAGGAGTCAAGAATCCCGTTGTTTTCGATGTGGAACAAGACCCTGCCTCGAGCAATGCGCGAGTCGAAGGTTTCGAAACACAGATGCACGCCCTGATGGGTTCCGAAGAAACGATAGTTCACCAAACCCTCCGTACCTATACAAGGGAAGCAGGCTACAATGCGGCCGAGGCGCTTTTGAGCCAGGGCAGCAAGTGGATCATAGACGCATTTTATGCGCAAGACGATGAAATTGCGATGGGTGTGTTGGATGCGATCAAAGATTCGGGACGTACGGACATCAAGGTTGTAATTGGATGTGGCGGCTCACAGGAGATGATGGATAGAATCCTGACGACAACCTACACAGATGTGGCGACTACACTCTATTCACCTTCGATGATCACTAAGTGTGTGGATATAGCAGGGGAGATACTGAAAGGTAATATGCCGACTCCGAGGCAGGTAGTAGTACCGGCAACGATCATAAATAAAGATAACGCTACGGAGTATCTGAACTCGGACTCGCCTTATTAAACCGCGCCTTAGAGTTTTTTGAGCGACTGACGAATGACATCCTCGACCGAAAGGCCGGGGTTGTCTTTTATTATAGTACGCACGACTTTGTCAGACGCCGAGCGAGAGAATCCCAGCATCGAGAGGGCCGCGAGTGCTTCGTAGAGAATACCCTCGTCGGGAACGGCGCCGGCTGTCGAGGAGGAAGTGATACCGGTCATTTTGTCACGCAGTTCGACGATGATCTTTTCGGCGGTCTTCAAACCCAGTCCCTTGACATTTTTGAGCAACACTGCGTTCTCGCTCGAAATGATGTTGGCCAGCTCGGAAGGGGAGTAGGTCGAAAGCACCATCCGCGCGATGCTCGGCCCCACGCCAGAAACACTTATCAGACGACGGAACACCTCTCTCTCGGCCTGAGTGAAGAATCCGAACAGAATCTGCGCATCCTCCCGCACAACGAAATGGACGTACAGTTTTGCTTCTGTTTGTTTTTCGATCTCGGCAAAAGTCTGCAGCGAAATGTTGAGGTAATAGCCCACACCTGCAGAATCAATAACGGCGTAAGCAGGAGTCAGGTCGGCAACTCGGCCGGAAATATATTCATACATTTTGCAAAGATAAAAAAAAGTTATAATTTTGCGCACTCAAACAATTGACGGATATGAAAAAAGGGCTTATTTTGGTGGTTGCAGTGCTGGCGATGGCTGCTTGTAAAAACGCAGGAAATGGCGTTGAGAGTGTTTCGGGTGGAGGGTCTACTCGCGAAATCGGTGCTGCCGACATCGCTTACATCCGGATGGATTCGCTTATCAACAACTACAACCGCTATATAGATCTGGGAGGAGAGTTCGAAGCAAAGGCAACTAAGGTACAGAGCGACCTGGAAACCCGTGCACGCCGACTCGAAAACGAGATGATAGATGCTCAGGAGAAGGTGAGCAAAGGCCTGGTTACTCGCTCGCAAGCAGCAACCCTTCAAGAACAGCTCCAGCGTAAGGGTGCCGACTTTGAAAATTCCCGTCAAACCCAACTTACCCAACTGGCTGAAGAAGAGCAGGTGATGACTAATCAAATCACCTACGCCATAGAGACATACATCGCCAAGTTCAATGCCGACTATCGCTACAAGATGATCATTACAACGTCGGGAGGCACGCCCATTCTGCACGCCGATCCCGCGCTGGACATCACAGCCGAAATCCTCAAAGGCCTGAACGACGAATACGCAGCAGAACAGAACACCAAATAAACCATTAAATTAAATGTCAGTAAAAATCAGATTAGGGCGACACGGGAAAAAGGGACACCCCTTCTACCATATTGTCGTTGCAGACAGCAGGGCGCCACGTGATGGTAAGTTTATCGAGAAGATTGGCACGTACAATCCGAACACGAATCCTGCTACAATCGAGTTGAGCTTCGAGAAAGCTTTGGACTGGTTGCAAAAAGGCGCACAACCCACCGACACCTGCCGTGCAATCTTGTCCGAAAAGGGTGTTATGATGAAAAAGCACTTGTTGGGCGGGGTCGCCAAGGGGGCATTCTCCGAGAGCGACGCCGAAGCAAAGTTCAACAAATGGCTCGAAGAAAAGTCAGCCAAAGGTGACGCCAAGGTTTCGAAGATCGCCGGTGATGCCCGCGACGTGGCCAAAGCTCGCGCCGCTGCCGAAACCAAGGCCAAGGAAGAAAAAGCCAAAGCAATAGCCGCCAAGAAAGCCGAAGCCGCTGCTGCGGAAGCTCCCGAAGAAGAGTCTCCTGCCGAGGAAACACCTGCTGACGAAGCAGTTGCAGAGGCTGAAAACGCCGAAGCTGTCGAGGCGACAGAGGCTGCTGCCGAGAACGCCGACGCTCTGGACGCCATCGCTCAGATCGAGCAGGCTACGGACGCCGTGGCTTGCGAGCCTGAAGCCGCAGAATAATTATGGTCGCCGCGGGAAAGGTCGGCGGGCTCTTCGGAACGAAGGGTCGGAGTGAGGGGGGAGATGCTGGAGGGGGAGTTTCGCTCACCTTATATGACAACTTTCCGCGCGATTTCAACATTGAAGAGGAACCCGTGTACGTGAAGATAGATTCACTCACGGTTCCTCTTTTTTTTGACTCCCTGCATCGGCGAGGCGTGAGAGGGGCGACGGCGGTGTTTGCCGATATCGACACTGAGGCGCGCGCCGAGGAGCTCGTTGGTCTGGAATTTTTTCTGCGTGATGACAATATCGGTGGCAACGACCGTAGCGATTTAGGCTACGCAGAACAGGACTTTACTGATTGGGAGGCATACTTTGGTAACGGTTTGCAGGGGCGCATCGTGGATTTTATCGACAGTGAAATGAATCCGCTATTCGAGGTCGAGATTGCCGGAGCGCGCGAATTTATCCCTGCGCAGGAGGATCTTATCGAACGTGTCGATGAAAAAAATCACAAAATTTTCTTTTCTTTGCCCGAAGGATTATTGGGCTTAAACGCGTGAAAAAAGTTGTAGTCGGTTTGTCGGGCGGGGTAGACTCGTCGGTGGCGGCGTGGCTTCTGCAGCAGCAGGGCTATGAGGTCGTGGGCCTCTTTATGCGTAATTGGCACGATACGACGGGCACACTGTCAGGCGATTGTCCGTGGGCTGACGATCAGGTTTTCGCTGAGTTGGTGGCCAAAAAATTGGATATTCCTTTTCATTTTGTCGATCTTTCGGAGCAGTATCGCGAGCGGGTGGTGGATTATATGTTCGCGCAGTATGAACGAGGCCGTACGCCCAATCCCGACGTACTTTGTAACAGGGAGATAAAGTTCGATGTTTTTCTCAAGGAGGCTCTTAAACTTGGGGCCGATTTCGTTGCTACGGGTCACTATTGCCGCGTCGAGCAGACTCCGGAAGGGATGTTTCGTCTGCTTGCGGGGGTCGATGGCAACAAAGATCAGAGCTATTTCCTTTGCCAACTCTCTCAACAGCAGCTTTCACGCGCAATGTTTCCAATCGGCGGGATGCTCAAGCCCGAAGTGCGGCGCATTGCCGAGGAGCAGCGACTTGCGACGGCGAAACGCAAAGATTCTCAGGGCATTTGTTTCGTTGGGAAGGTCGATCTGCCTACTTTCTTGCAGCAAAAACTTGCAGCGAGAAAGGGAGACATTATCGAGGTGCCGGCCCAGAGCGGTGAAGACTTTTTGGCAGTTGGCGGCTTTTCAGGAGGCATTAAGGTCGGCGAGCATAACGGCGCACACTTTTACACCATCGGGCAACGCAAGGGCTTGGCCATCGGCGGCACTCCGGAACCGTTGTTCGTGATCGGCACCGATGTCGAACGAAATGTCGTCTATGTCGGTCAGGGTGAAACACATCCGGGGCTTTGGCGCAGCGAACTTTTCATTGACGAAGGGGATCTTCATTGGGTGCGGCCCGATCGCGAAATTCAACCGGGACAGAGCGAGCGCTTTCTTGTCCGGATTCGTTATCGCCAGCCGTTGCAATGGGCGACACTGGAGCGCGTGGAGGCAGGAGAGGCGAATGGCGGCGATGCAAAAATCCGCATTGGTGCGCGAATAATTTTCGACCAGCCTCAGCGCGGAATCACCCCCGGTCAGTTTGCGGCTTGGTATGACGACGACGAGCTCATAGGTTCGGGTGTGATTGAAAGTTGAAAAATTTTCCTATCTTTGTAACATCCCAAAAACAGTAACACCAAAATTTTACACAAAGTTATCGCGTTAGAGTTCTGCCTCCGGTAAACGTGGGACTTTGTGCTATGTTGTGTACAACTGTTTTTGGGAAAAAGCTTTGTAGCCGGAGGTTTTTTTTAAGCCTCCTGTTTTTTGTGTTCTTGTCTTTCGGCGCTTTGGCGCAAGAGGCGAGCATCGTTTTTTGGAACGTCGAAAATCTCTATGATACAGTGCCCAGCCCGTTCTATGACGACAGGGAGTTCACGAGCACGGAGCGATACAATACGAAAATCACGAATCTCGCGCGGGTGCTGGACGAGTTGGCGGCGGATGTTGTGGGCTTGGCGGAGGTGGAAAACGAAGAAGTGGTACGCGGCCTCGTGGAAAAACTGGGTACGGATTACAACTATATTCATCGCACATCGAACGACAGCCGTGGGATCGACCAGGTGCTGCTCTATAAAGGCGACAAGTTTTTTCCGGAGCATATACAACTCATTCAATCAGGTACGAGGCGCGAATTCCTACACGTGGAAGGGGAACTGATGGAGGAGCGTGTCCACTTCATAGTGTGTCACCTGTCATCGAATTTGAATTCTCCGAAATATCGCGAAAACAACCTGCGGGCGCTCAGGAAAACGCTCGAAGGACTGCTGAGCGAAGACCCTGCGGCGAGGATCGTCGTGATGGGGGATATGAATGCTACGCCCAACGATAAGCTGGTGCGCAAAACATTGGGTAGTGTCGAAAGCCCTTACGATTTTGTACACACGCCACATTGGGCCGATTACGATGCAGGGCGAGGCTCGTACAACTTTCGCGGCAGGTGGTATCTGTATGACTGGATGCTTGTGAGTCCGGCCATCGCAAGAACCGGACAATTGAGGGCAGGCGTTTATGCCAAGGAATACCTGACGGAACCAGCACCTCAAGGAGGCAGGCGACCCATTCGTAACTTCAGCGACCATTTTCCTGTTTACATCGTTATTTCAAAATAGAAAAAAGCTATGAAACTCAAGATCGCTGCCATCGTACTGGCGTCTCTGTTTTTTTCCGTGCCCTCCGCATTTGCCGACGAACCTGTGCGTATGATAGTTTTCGGTGCCCATCCCGACGATTGTGACATCAATGCCGGCGGGATCGCCGCCCTCTATTCCAAGATGGGTCACAAGGTGAAATTCGTGTCGCTTACTAACGGCAACAAGGGCCACCACGAGATGACTCCTGACGAGTTGGCCGCCCGTCGTAAGACCGAGATGCGGGAGTCCGGTCGAATTCTCGGCATCGAATATACCAATCTGGATAACAACGACGGCGAGTTGATGCCAACGCTCGAAAACCGCGAAGAAGTGATCGGCCTGATCCGCGACTGGGAGGCCGATATTGTGATAACGCACCGTCCGAACGACTATCATCCCGACCATCGTTACTGTTCGCAGATCGTGCAGGATGCCGCCTATATGATCTCGGTGCCACTGATGGTCCCGGACAAAAAGGTTCTGCTCAAGCCGGTGGTCTTCCTCTATATGCCCGACCGTTTTCAGAAACCCAATCCCTTCTCGCCCGACATTGTGGTGGAGATAACCGATGTGATGGATCAAAAGATCGATGCGATCTGTGCTCACTCCTCGCAGGTGTTCGAATGGCTGCCGTGGAACAACGGCTATGCCGAATTTATGCCGGCAGACAGGGAAGGTAAGCGGAGGTTCATAGGTGAGTTGTATCTTTCGCGCAATCAACCCGACCGCACGGATGGACGCTATTTCGAGGCGTTCGAAGTATGCGAATATGGCAGTGCGCCCTCGCCGGAGCAGATCAAAAAACTGTTTCCGATGTTGCCCCGCTGAAAAATTTTGCTTAATTTTGCAGCCGTAAAATCGAAAATCCAAACAAATAAGATATTATGCCAAACACTAAAAGAGTTTACACCTTCGGAAACAAACTGGCCGAGGGGAACGGTAAAATGAAAGAATTGCTGGGGGGCAAGGGTGCCAACCTGGCCGAGATGAATCTGATCGGCATTCCGGTACCTCCGGGCTTTACGATCACCACTGAGGTGTGTGCCGAATACTATAAGGAGGGACGCGACAAAGTTGTTCAGCTGCTCAAACCCGAAGTCGAAAAGGCGATGAAAGGTATCGAGGAGCTGACGGGCCGCAAGTTCGGTGACAAAACGATGCCGCTATTGGTGTCGGTTCGTTCGGGTGCGAGGGCTTCTATGCCGGGTATGATGGACACAATCCTGAACCTTGGTATGAACGACCAGGCCGTCGAAGCAGTTGCGAAACTTTCGGGCAATGCACGTTTTGCGTGGGACTCTTACCGTCGTTTCGTGCAGATGTACGGCGANNGGCGACGTGGTGCTCGATATGAAACCCCAAAGCAAGGAGGACGAAGATCCGTTCGAAGAGATCATCGACCACCTCAAGAAAGAGAAAAAAGTTGCTAACGATACCGATCTGACAACTGAAGACCTCAAGGAGCTGGTTGTTCGCTTTAAGGCGGCAGTTAAAAAATCCACCGGCAAGGACTTCCCCACCGATCCCTGGGAACAACTCTGGGGCGCAGTAATGGCAGTCTTCGGTTCGTGGATGAACGCCCGTGCTATTCTCTACCGCAAACTCAACAATATTCCCGCAGAGTGGGGTACGGCCGTGAACGTTCAGGCGATGGTGTTCGGAAATATGGGCAACAACTCGGCAACGGGTGTGGCCTTCTCTCGCGACGCCGCTACGGGTGAAAACCTGTTCAACGGCGAGTATCTGGTCAATGCCCAGGGCGAAGACGTTGTTGCCGGGATCCGCACGCCGCAACAGATCACCCTCGAAGGCTCGAAGCGTTGGGCCAAGGCTCAGGGCGTTTCGGAAGCCGACCGATCAGGCAGATTCCCCTCACTGGAAGAACTTATGCCGACTATTTACAAAGAGTTGTGGGATATTCAGCACCATCTGGAAACCTACTTCAAGGATATGCAGGACATCGAATTCACCATTCAGGACGGTAAGTTGTGGATGTTGCAGTGCCGCAGCGGAAAGCGTACCGGGGCCGCGATGGTGAAGATCGCAATGGATATGCTCACCGAGGGGCTGATCGACGAAAAGACCGCCGTGTTGCGTTGCGAACCCGCCAAATTGGACGAACTGCTTCACCCCATCTTCGATAAGACCGCCATTGCCAATGCAAAGGTCATCACCAAGGGGTTGCCCGCTTCGCCAGGTGCTGCTACAGGGCCGATCGTATTCTTTGCCGAGGATGCCGAAAAGTCTCTGGCGAAGGGTCAGCGCGCGATTTTGGTGCGCATCGAAACCTCGCCCGAAGATCTTGCAGGGATGAACGACGCCGTCGGTATTCTCACTGCCCGCGGAGGTATGACTTCTCACGCTGCTGTTGTTGCTCGTGGTATGGGTAAGTGCTGCGTGTCTGGTGCCGGCGAAGTTGAAATAGATTATAAGGCTCGCACGGCTTCGGTCGCAGGGCTTACGATAAAGGAAGGCGATTGGATCTCGCTCAATGGTTCGACCGGTGAAGTTTACCTCGGCAAGGTGGATACGGTGAGCCCGTCGTTGAGCGGCGACTTCGGAAAGTTGATGAAGCTGGCCGGAAAGTACGCTACGATGAAAGTTCGTGCCAACGCGGACACCCCGCGTGACGCCCAGCAAGCGTTCGAATTCGGTGCCGAAGGTATAGGTCTGTGCCGTACGGAGCATATGTTCTTCGAGCCCGACCGTATTATGGCAGTGCGCGAAATGATCCTGGCCGATGACGAAGCCGGTCGCCGCGTGGCTTTGGCCAAGTTGCTGCCGATGCAGAGGGGCGACTTCGAAGCGCTGTTCAAGATTATGAACGGCTATCCGGTGACCGTGCGTCTGCTCGATCCACCCCTGCACGAGTTTGTGCCTCACCACGAAAAGGAGCAAAAAGAGCTCGCTGTAGCGATGAAGGTGCCCTTCGAGAAGGTCGCCGCCAAGGTCGAATCGCTCAATGAGGTGAATCCTATGTTGGGTCATCGCGGTGTACGTCTGGGCAATACTTATCCTGAAATCACCGAAATGCAAACCCGTGCGATAATCGAAGCGGCAATGAACGTAAAGAAGGCCGGAGTGCCTGTTCACGTGGAAATTATGGTGCCGCTCGTTGGTAACCACAAGGAGCTGCGCTACCAAAAGAACATCATCGACGAGGTCGCAAACGAAGTGTTTGCCGAACGCAACGACCGCATCGAATATATGATCGGCACGATGATCGAAGTTCCTCGTGCTGCCGTCACCGCAGACCAGATCGCCGAAGTGGCCGACTTCTTTAGCTTTGGGACTAACGACCTTACCCAGATGACTCTTGGTTTCTCGCGCGACGACATCGGCAAGTTCCTGCCTGTCTATTTGGCAAAAGGCTTGATCAAGGCGGATCCGTTCCAGATCCTCGATCGCAATGGCGTTGGACAGCTGATCCGTGAGGCTGTGTTCAAAGGTCGCGGCACAAAGGATCACCTTAAGTGCGGCATTTGCGGCGAACACGGCGGCGAACCTTCGTCGGTTGAGTTCTGTCATTTCGCCGGACTGAACTACGTTTCGTGTTCTCCGTTCCGCGTTCCTATCGCGCGAGTTTCGGCAGCTCACGCAGCGTTGAGCGAACAGTAAAAGATGGCGCCCTTCGGGGCGCTATTTTTTTGCATATCCGAAAAAAGAATTACATTTGCAACAAATTATTAGAGTAACAACTCTTTTTCTGCTTAACTAAACTCAGGGAGCGTCGTGCGTCGGCGTTGTTTACAGGTTGGATAAGAGGTTGCGAACTCGAAGTACGTTGTGGTTACTATGCCGCAACGACTTCGGGCGTGGTGCAATCTATCCGATCTGAGGCTCCTGAGGCCTGGTTAAGCGGGGATTGTTCGCCGCGCCTTTTTTGTTTGTGTGGGTGAGCATAAAAAGGGGTTCCGAGGATGCTCGCCTGCCGATACATAAAGTAAATAAATTGGTTAGGAACTTTTTTCGTCAGGTTACGTCGGAACAGGAACCCCTTATTTTTTTTGCGTAGCTCGACTCGCTGCGGCCGTTGCCGTTCTGAGCCACATTTGAGTGCTGTTGAAGATCGTCTGCCAGAGGACATAAGCTGCCGGAGCGATCGAAGAGACAGGATTAAGGTAAGTTTGCGCGAGCCAAATAGCCAGGATGGTGTTCTTTTGACCAAGTGACTGCCCGCCCGCTACTGTGTCGCCATAACGACTCCCGATAAAGCGACCGGCAAAGAACTGCACGAGGCAGATAACCAGCGCGATACCCGCCAATGATAGTCCCTTGCCGAGCGTGAGCCCGGTTTGGTTCATAATGAAATTCACGACCTTGCCGGTGACGATCGTGAGCGCGATCAGCCACAGGTAAAACGATACAGGTCCGAGCCGTTGCACGCGGTCGGCGATGCGAGGAGTGAATCGCCGCAACAAAAGCGCTACCACGAAAGGCAGCACCAGCATCGGGATCACACGTAGGAAGATCAAGACGAACGAACCCCAAAACGAAACCTCCATAACCGGCATTACGAGAGAGAAAAACAACGGTGCCCCGATTGCAACGGCGAAATTGACGAGCAGCGAATAGGAGAGCATCGTGGAAACCCGCGCACCCAACATCGACGCGATTACGACGGCCGATGAAGCCGTGGGCGCGAGAATACAGATCATAGCCCCTTGGGCCAGATCCTCGTCGAAAAGTCCGATGACGGCATAAACCAATACGCACATAACAGCCTGAAACAAAAGCAAATTTATGTGTAATCCGGAGATGCGCATATCGCTTGGCTTCACGCCGCAAAACGGGATGAACAGCATAGTGAAGATCAGGTAGGGCGTCAGGAAATCGAGCTGCCCGCTGAAGTGATGCAGCACGCCACCGACGATCATCGCTACCGGCATCAGGATGGTCTGGAGGTTGCTGCGCGACATTTTTTCGTCAAAATTGCAAGGCCCGCGAAAGTAAACAGAGCGTTGAGTATAAGTATCTCATAACTAAATTGATAACCACCGAACCACGCCTCAGAATTGAGATCTAAAACAAGGCAAAGGGCAGGGGAGAGTAGCGCCACGAGGGGCACAAAACGGTCGTCGGTTTTTCTGCGACAGGTTTTCGTGCGGTCGGCCTTGGAGTTACCGGTGAGGACTCCAAACGCGAACATTCCCAGCAGCGGGCCATAGGTGTAACTGGCAAGGGTGTAAACAGCGTCGATGACGCTGGTGCTGTTGAGTGCGCGAAAAGCTATGATAACCAGCGCCATAGCAACGGCCATACCAATGTGAACAAGGCGACGAGTACGGGCAAGATGATTTTCGCCCGTCTGCTTATCAGCGCCGAGAATATCGACTGTAAATGAAGTTGTTAGAGCCGTTAGCGCTGACCCTGCGGCCGAATAGGTCGAAGAAATTAGTCCCAATACGAAAACAACGCCGACGACAATCGGCAAACCGCTATGGACAGCCACATACGGAAAGAGTTCGTCGCCAGTCGGGCCGGCGGATGGGGCGGCGAGTCCGCGTGCTGCCGCAAAAAGATACAAGAGCGTGCCCAGACACAAAAACATTACAATGATAACGAACTGCAATAAGCTGGCAGTCAGCAGATTTTTTTGCGCATCACGAGGGTTGCGACAACTCAGGCTCACCTGCATCATATCCTGGTCGAGACCCGTCATCGCCACAACAATAAACAGCCCTGCGAAAAATTGCTTGAAAAAATAGCGTCCGGTGAGCGGATCGTCGAAAAACCAAATACGCGAAAGTTCGGAGTTTCGCACGGCCTTGGTCAGTGCACCGAAATCGAAGCCTAATTCACGGGAAATGAAGTATATACACAGGGCCAGGCTGCCAACTAAAAAGAGCGTTTTAAGCGCGTCTGTCCAAACCAGCGAGCGCACTCCGCCCCGGAAAGTGTAGAGCCAAACAAGCAACATCATTGCCCCGACATTAACCACGAAAGGTACACCAAGCGGCTGAAAAACAAGCATTTGTAGAACAAGGCACACAAGATAGATTCGCACAGCCGCACCCAACATTTTGCTGATGAAGAAAAACCACGCTCCGGTATGATAACTGCTTAAACCAAAGCGAGTTTCAAGATACTGATAGATCGACACGATTCCAGCTCTATAATAAAGAGGTATGAGTATGAGCGCGATAACCAAGTACCCGGCGATGAATCCGAGCGCCATTTGCAGGTAAGCCCAACTGCTCGCACCAACCATTCCGGGCACCGAC
The DNA here is from genome assembly GCA_002293535.1 of Alistipes sp. UBA934. Taxonomy (GTDB): domain Bacteria; phylum Bacteroidota; class Bacteroidia; order Bacteroidales; family Rikenellaceae; genus UBA940. The sequence goes on from DBDK01000010.1 coordinate 133,961, forward strand.
ACAAAAGTCACGCCGGACATCGGAGCGGCGATCATCCCTAACGCAACAGCCCACCACGGAGAACGACGACTACCAACGAAAAAGGTCTGATTATCAGCTTTTCGGCTACTTATCCACGCTACTGCGAAAAGCAGAACGAGGTAGCTGGCGGCAGTGGCGAGGATAGCGAACGGCGACATAAAAGGCAGCAGTTAGCGAACTCTCAGTGGTTGAACCTGGGTGGAACTTTCGCCATTGCCGTGAGATTCGCATACCACGCGGATTGCGCGAACTGGTTTTTCCGGTCTGACAGTTGCCTTAAGATCGTTAAGTTCAGCTATTTTGGTGAAATTTTTACCGTCATAACTTATCTCGACACGACCCTTTGGGAAGCCGGTTCGCTGAAGGTGGTCGCGACCGGTTTTGACGTCGATCTCGCGACAAATGAGCGGCTGCTCGAACGTCCAAAGATACCAGTCACCTTCGATGGGTGCGCGCTGTGAAGTAATTGAGGTTGTAGGAGTTACGTCGAGCAATTTTCCTTCAGGTTCGCGCCGCATCAGCTCCTTGGAGCCACGATATTTGATGCCCATTTCGGCCAGGCGGGCAAGGTGGGTTCCCGATGCGGGATGGGTGGTATCGGCGGGTTTCCCGGCATCATCGACAAGGCCCATACGTCGCTCGAAGTCGGCCCAGGAACGCCGTGAAGCGGGAGTCCAACCAATCTCGGCGAGGGCACAAACACGTGGAAAAAGCTGATAGTCAATAAAATCGAGCCCGTGCTCCATTACTACGGAAGTAAATAGCGGCGCCTCGATGCCGACAAAGCTATGAGAGGCCGGGGCGGACGAAGCAGGAGAAGGAGTCTCGTTTTCGAGCAACAGTTCGCTGAAAAAAGTTGCTTCCACACCATAAATCTCCTCGGCAGCAGAAGAAGTGCGATTTTCTTTGATATTGTTAATGCGTTCTGGATCAAACGAATATACCTTTTCAGTGGTTACTACGCCTGCCCAATTGTGACCGGGTTCGCTATCGGACTGGCGCATATCGAAATAGAAATATTCGCCGGGGCAAATAACTGTGGGATAGCCGTTTGCAGCAGCCTTGCGGGCAGCAGTAACGTTCTCCCAGCCGAAAACCAATGTCGATTTCGGAATCTGGCCGCTTGCGGCAGCCTCGTTCCAAACGGCTGCTGTTTTGCCGTGTTTTTCTGCGATGGCGACGAGTCGATTGGTGAAATACGCCTGTGTAAGTCCCTCGCAATTAGGATCTTTAGCCCATTGATGGGTATTCACCTCATCGCCACCGATGTGGATATAGGGCGAGGGGAACAGTGAGGCGATCTCGCCTATTATGATGTCGAGCATCTGGTAATTTTCTTCGCGCGAGATGCACCAAACATCGCGGGTGTCATAGCCGGCACTGGCCGACAGGTTGGGAGTATAACTGCAAAGTATTTCAGGATAGGAAAGTGCTGCGGCGCGACTGTGGCCCGGAAGATCTATCTCAGGTATGATTTCGACCCCGCGAACGGCTGCAAAATCGACCACTTGGCGAATGTCGTCTTGAGTGTAGAAGCCACCGTATTTCTTATCCCATTCGCCATAGATGGCCCAAATGGGTGAGTCGCCACCGCGAAAAGCACCCACCTGAGTCAGCAGAGGATAGCTTTTGATCTCGATACGCCAACCCTCATTATCAGTAAGATGCCAGTGAAATTTGTTTATTTTTTGTCGCGCGAGGTTGTCGATAATGCGCATCACCTGCTCCTTGGGAACGAACGTGCGCGCCACATCGAGCATCACGCCGCGGTATGGCATCAGCGGCCAGTCTTCGATCGTGATGACAGGAGGAGCGGGCAGCAGTTGCAGGAAAGTCTGAATACCATTCCATACGCCGTTATAATCCTTGCCTGTGATGTGAGCGCCTTCGCGTGTGACCTTAAGGCGGTAACCCTCGACAGGAAGCTCCAGCACGGGATCGAGCGTCAAATCTACACGCCCTCCGGTGAGAAAGTCGCCAAGGTAGCGTGCGAGCGGGGCTAATTCGACGGAAGAGGACTCAATTCGCGGATAGGTGTCAAGCATCATAGTGCCCTCGCCACGAGAGATCGAAACAGGCTGAGGAACAAGGTTTTGAGCGCTGACATTCCAAGCCACGGCGCAAACAAACAAAAGGAAGGATAGTCGTTTCATAAAACAAATTTAGTAACTTTGTGCGGCAAAACAAAGCAAAACGAAACAAACGATGGACAAACAAACCACCGAGGCGCTGGCAAGACTGCTGGAGATATTGGACGAGTTACGTGTGAAGTGCCCTTGGGACAGGGAGCAGACGATGGAAAGCCTGCGAAACGCGACCCTCGAAGAGGTATGCGAATTGGCCGAAGCGATCGACGAGAACAACCCCGAACACATAAAAGAAGAGTTGGGTGACCTGTTGCTGCATATTGCGTTCTATTCGAAGATAGCTTCGCAGCAAGGGATGTTTACGTTGGCGGATGTGGCAAACGGGATTTCTGACAAGCTGGTGCATCGCCATCCGCACGTGTTCGCGGACGTGGCGGCAAATACCACAGGTGAAGTGTTGAAAAACTGGGACAACCTCAAGGTGCAGGAGGGTAAAAAGAGGCGCAGCAGATTGGGTAAATTTTTCAGGAGGGCAAAGTACGGATGGCTGTTATTAAAGAGGTAAGGGGCCACACACCCAAGGTGGGTGAGGGTTCCTGGTTAGCCGAGACGGCTGTGATTATCGGCGACGTGACCATTGGGCGCGATTGCAGTATATGGTACGGTGCGGTGCTCAGGGGCGATGTCAATAAAATTACGGTTGGCGATCGCACCAATGTTCAGGACGGGGCGGTGATCCATACTCTATTTGATGGCTCGCCCAATCCTTCGCAGACTTACATCGGCAGCGACGTGTCGGTGGGACACAATGCGATCATCCACGGAGCGACTGTGGAGGACAAATGCCTTATCGGGATGGGGGCGACTATTCTCGACAATGCCGTGGTGGCCGAGGGGTGTATAATTGCGGCGAATGCGCTGGTGTTGTCGGGGGCACGGCTGGAACCGAACAGCGTTTATGCCGGCGTGCCTGCCAAGAAGGTGAAAGAGATCACACCTGATCAGCGTCGTGACATCATCGAGCGTACGGCTCGCGACTACAGGATGTATGCGTCGTGGTATGAAATGTAAAATTATTACGTTCGCAATGAGGATGTAACATTAGTGGGCTTTTTTTGCAGTGTGAAAAAAGCCTTACTTTCAATACTGTTCGTACTGGCTGCCATCGCAGCATCAGCACAACAAAGAGCCTATATCAAGGGCATAGTCACCGACGCTGCAACAGGCGAACCACTTATCGGAACAACAATACTGGTCGAAGGAACCTCCCTGGCAACCGCCTCGGACGGGAACGGTGAATTTACAATCTCGAACATCACGCCGGGAGCAGTATCGCTCGTGGCCACCTATCTGGGTTACGAAATTTTCCGCCGCGATATGGTCGTAAGAGCCGGTGACCAGATTGTCGTGGAGATCGAGTTGGTGAGCGAAGGGGTCAGTCTTGAGGAGGTAGTTGTTACGGCACAGATCGACCACGAGAGCGAAAACGTGGTGCTGTCCGAGCAACGAAACGCACTTGTGGCGCTCCAAACGGTGGGCGCAAGGGAGATGTCGCGCAAGGGTATCAGCGACGCACAAGGGGCTGTGGCTCAGATTTCGGGCATCTCGAAACAGGAAGGAGTGAAGAACGTCTTCGTGAGAGGCCTTGGCGACCGCTACAATGCTACCTACCTGAATGGATTCCCGTTGCCGAGCGAGGATCCTGAATATAAAAATATTGCGTTGGAGTTTTTCGGTTCTGACATTATTCAAAACATAGGTGTAAACAAGGTTTTCAATTCGTCGAACGGCGGAGACGTGGGTGGTGCCGTGATCGACATTCGCTCCAAGGAGTTGATCGGCCGTCAGGAGTTTTCGGTGAGCTTAGATGGGGGTGTGAACTCGGAGGTCGTTAGCACGGATAAATTTTTGAAGCTGGATGGAGTGAATTACTTCGGTATGAGTCGGACTCAAGAACCCGCACCGGGGAAGTTCGACTTTGCCAACAGCCTCGATCCATCCAAGGTGTCCCTGCCGCTGAACCACAGTTATAGCATTTCTGGCGGTAAGCGCTGGGAATTCGGTGAGCAGAAAAATCCGCTGTCGTTCTTTGTTGTCGCTTCGCATTCCTCGGATTATTCGTTTACGGACGAGATCGTACGCGACGCCACTGCCGGCGATATGGTGACAGAGGACAGAACCGGCCAAAAATCGACCATCGATATAAATCAATTGGTGCTGGCAAACGTCGATCTGAAGCTGAACCGCAAACACAATATCGCCTACAACTTTATGCTCATCCACGCAAACGAGCAGAGTGTAGGAGACTATTTCGGGACGCACACTAACAGTTTCGAAGATGCCTATGGCGACGAGATGATAGGATTTATGCGCCGCCAACAGAGCAACGACAACTTGCTCGTAACCCATCAACTTATTACCAAATGGACGCTGGGTGAAAAGTGGGATCTGAGCGTCGGCGGGGCCTACAACAAAATTAAAGGGACCGAACCCGATCGTCGCTCTAACAAGTTGTCTCGTTGGATAGATGGCGAATATCGCCTGACGGCCGGAAACGACAGCCAGCAACGATTCTTCTCAGAACTCAATGAGGACGACCTGAACGTGAAAGCAGCTCTGCGTTGGAAAATCTCGACCAACAAGGATATCGACCGCTCCAATCTGACGATAGGTTACCGCGGGCGTTTCGTGGAGGATAGTTTTGGCGTGATAGAGTACAATATGACTGACTACTCGGCGCTCTTCACGTTGGAAGACTTGAAGTTGGATAACTATTTCAACAGCGTGAATTATGAGGCCGGAGAGTTCGATATGGATATGAAGGACGCCAACCGCTATAGCGTTAAAAAGAACCTCCATTCGGCATATCTCGAAGCAACCCAGGAGTTCTCGCCGCGCCTGTCGGTTAATCTCGGTGTGCAGGTGGACTACGTGGATTTGACTGTAGATTACAACGTCGAAACCGTGCCTCCCGGAACCGAAACCATCGACAAATTCTACGCCTTGCCCAGCTTCAACATTAAATACGACGTTGCCGACAAGCATTCGCTGCGTCTTGGAGCAAGCAAAAGTTACACGCTGCCTCAAAGCAAAGAGATCGCACCCTATCAATACATCAACGTGGGCTTTATCAGCGAAGGTAACCACGATCTGAAACCCTCGGACAACTATAATGTAGATCTGAAGTGGGACTGGTATCCGAGCTCCTCAGAAATTATATCGCTGGGCGGGTTCTACAAATACATAGCCAACCCGATCGGGCGTGTCCAATATATGGCTGCGGCGCGAATACTCTCTTATGCCAACATTTCCGACAAAGCTAATGTAGCAGGATTGGAATTGGAGGTGCGCAAAAACATCATAAATACCACCACCGCGCGCCAAAATATGCGCCGCCTTTCCGCAGGTATGAACGCCTCCTATATCTATAGTAATATGGATTTCGGCAAGGGGAACAATCAGCGCAGAACAGGGCTGGAGGCGGCCTCACCGCTTCTTATAAACGGCGACCTGTCATATAATTGGTCTTCGGGTAGCAAGTCGTTCACTGCGGCAGTTGTCGTGAACTACTTCAGCGACAGGATCTATGCGCTCGGATCTTATCCCTTTAAGGATACCATCGAAGAGGGGCTGGTGACATTGGACATCGTCTCGTCCTTTAAGGTGAACAAAAACTGGACTGTGAAACTCAAGGCCGGAAACCTGATCGATCCCGTCCATCGCCTTACACGCGAGTATGTTACAAAGCCGGGAGTGATGACTCTGTCGGAGTACCGCAAGGGAATGGATATAAGCGTGGGGGTGACGTTTGAACTTTAATAACACTAAATATTTTATCAAAATGAAAAAGACAAAATTGTATGCAATCCTCGCGACAGCAGCTGTCGTGACGATGGGTTTCACTGCTTGTGACGATAACGGTGGTACCACACCTCCGCCGCCCACTCCCACCGATGACGTTCTGGTCGGTAGTTACACGGGTACTACGATCCTCGACGCAAGCCTTACCTACACTATCACTGGACCTGTGATCGTGGAAGCAGGTGCAACCCTGACCATCCCCGCAGGAACACAGATCAAAGCAAAGAAAGGTTTCAGTAGCTATATTCTGGTTCAACAGGGCGCCAAGATCAATATAAACGGAACAGCTGACAAGCCTGTTACGATGACTTCGGCAGAAGCCTCCCCAAAAGCGGGTGACTGGGGCGGTCTGATCATCAATGGCAAGGCTCCCATTACTGGCTATGATCCTACCGACGAAGATACTTGGGGTAAAACCGAAATCGCCAATGCTTATGTTTATGGCGGTAATGACGCAGGCGATAATTCGGGTGTCATTTCTTACCTGATCCTCGAATATACCGGTGCAAAGGCGAGCATCGACGTCGAGCATAACGGCCTCACTTTGAATGGTGTGGGTAATGGCACTAAGATCGAGAACGTATATGTTCCCAATGGTAACGACGACGGTATTGAATTCTTCGGTGGCTCGGTTAATGTTAAGAACCTGCTGGTTGTGAATGCTGACGACGATATGTTCGACTGTACTCAGGGCTGGAGTGGCACGCTTGAAAACGCCTATGGTGTATGGGAGGCCAATCACCAGAGCACCGAAAAGGATCCGCGCGGTGTCGAAGCCGACGGTAATTACGACGGTGAAACTCCCGATGCAACCCCCCAGTCCGACTTCACGATGACGGCTATCACCATCGATGTTCGTCAGGCTTACGTTCTCGATACCGATCCAGATGTCCTCAAGAAGGCGCTTCAGGATGCATTTAAGATCCGTCGTGGCGCAAAAGCTACAATCACTAACGCCTTGGTGAAGGGTGTAGGTCACGTTCAGGATATGATCGATTTCTCGGACGGTGCTGGTAACGGTGACACTGCTTCGGTTGTCGAAGTGACAGGTGAGCTTACGGTTCCCTCGGCCGGCCCGAATCCCACTCGTGAGATCAATCCTGCAACGGGTTATGCAGGTGCTAAGATTATGGATGGCAAAACGGGCTGCCCCACCAACATCTTTGGCTGGACAAAATACACGCTCTAAATCTCTGATTTTAGAAACTTTTCGGCGGGGGATGAATAATCCTCCGCTTTTTTGCGTTATCTTTGTAACCAGTTTACATTTGGGGCTGACCGGTTTTGACAGCAGGTAAGAGTCTGATTGTAAGCACGCCGAGCGTTGTGTGGGCGCTCGTTAAAGTGAACGCTCAAAATTCAAATGGCAATAACAGCTATGCACTCGCTGCCTAATCTGACAAAGTCGATTGGCTCAATCCGCTGACCCAAGGGGTCGGCCGACGAGTATCCCGCCACCGTGGTCACCCGCTCTTTGTGACCTGTGGCTTTCCGGGGTATCAAAAAATTAAGGGATAGTCATTGTGGAATGTCTCGACCGCGTGATGAAATTTAGAGACTGGGCTCGATGGTAGGTTGCCGACTGCCAGCCGTCGGGAGAAGGATTAAACGTAGGCTAAGCGTGTAGAAAGCATTTGGGTTCCTTGTTTGGACGAGGGTTCGACTCCCTCCAGCTCCACCACCACCACATTATATCCATTCGATGATTAAATCATCGTCCTCTACCGATTCATCATCTTGTTCGGTTTGGAGAAATTTTTCAACAGTTTCATCGCCTCTGATTTCGGCCAGATGCAAACTTCTATCTTCGCCGGAGGGTATCTCAACGTATGTGTCTTTTCTTACGCCGTAACCTGCGTCGTCGTCTTGAAACGATTCATCTAAAAATTTGGTATCGTAATCGAAGAGGGGGTCATCGCCTTCAAGTGCACGTATAATTTTTGTTATAGAGGCTCTGGCTTCTGTCTTGACTTGATCTGCAAAATCACTGTTCCGTTTGTTTATTTCCGCCTGCAACTTATCTCCGCCTTCTTCCGTAATGTCTGCTCTTGGAAATGCAATGTTTTGATCTGTCAATAACTCCTGCTCTAATATTTCAAGTATCCCATCAACATTCGATCCTACTGCCTCTTTGACGATTTTATTTGTTTGACCGTCTTCCGCTTCAAAATAGCAGAGTATGCTTTGTATCGTGTCTTTTACCCATATACCGAAAGTTTCTTTAACGGCAGAATGTTTTGAATCGAGTAATCCCTTATCGCGATATTCCTGATTCAGAATGATACTCGGCAGGGCAAGAATATTCGACAACGCCCGACTGATCAACACATTTAACGTCCGAACCTCATCTGCGCCCGGAGAACCTTCTTCTAATAAATTCAATATCCTGAAATAAGCATTTGAAAACAAATCGGTTCCCTCTAACGTTTCAGCATCCCGATCGTCAGCCCAATCGAGAGATTGGGCGTCCATAAAATCTGATATTTCACCAGGAGTAAGTGAGATGTTCATCTGGGAATATATTTGGTCGTCACTATCGGCGTGTTTTTCTCTACCGGCACTTATAGCCAGGTCTCCAGCCGCTTTATCAAACTTCCAAACATTCCCGAACCCTTTATCGACCAAATTTATCGTTTTGATTTTTTTGCCGAGGTTATCATCTCTTAAATCTATTGCCGAATCTTTGTAGAAGGTATAAATATTATCCGCCGCCTCTTTATTTATTTCTCCGTCTATATCGGCTATTATCAGGGGCGGAGTGACGATCTCTATTTCGTTATCGGAGTCTGTTTCTAATTTGAACGGGGTGGAGAACAGACTGCTTAGCTGCCTCGAGTGGCCTATCTCCTTATGAGAATCGATTTCAAGACCCTCCTTCGGAATCGAGTAGGTTGCAAACTCATACTCAAATCCCACACTTCTGTGGGTATCCATAATTTTTTCACTGCCGATTTTGCCCGACAACCAGTTTTGATATGTTCTTTGTGCGTCGGTTATCTCTTTGGTATTTTTTACATCCTCTCCGTGTGCTTTTTTGTAATGGTCAATTTCATACGAGGCTACCGGTACGCCGATCAACTCTTCCAGAAAACTATCTATAGCTGAATCGGGTTCCTGTCTGGATGATTGGGTGTCACTATCCGGAGTATGTGATTGACTTTCGGGCTTTTTTGCGGACGTTTTCATATTTTATAGAGTTAAAAACAGTGAGATTCCTGTTTGCAGGGGCTTGCCTCGTTGGACGAAAGAATGGCCCACGGATTTGAAATAGAAGGTATTGTAGTCTGTTCCTGTAAGGTTACGCGCCCAGACAGAGACGTTGTATCTCTTTGTTTCCCAGGCGATGGAGGCGTTCAACAGGCCGTAGAACGGTTGCGAAATGGTGTTGGTTTCGTTCCACCAGATCCGTCCGACTCCCTGCACACCCAATCCGAAGAGCACCCGCCCGCTACGCAGATCGAGACTGTATTCACCCTGCACCGAGAGTGTGTTTTGCGGGGCGTACGGGACATAGTTGCCGGAGTAGTCTTCCCGGCCGTCGTCGTAGGTGAGGAACTTGGCATTAGTGTGTCCATAACTGCCGGCAAGACGAAAATCACCCACCCGGTAACCGACGGAAACTTCAGCACCATAGCTGCGCGTGTGTCCGGCGTTCGACATCAGGCGCCCCGTTCCTTTGCCCGGAGGGAAGACCGTCAATTGCTGATTACGGCAGTCGATATAGAAGAGTGCCACGTCGAGACGCAACCTTCCTTGAGGTGTACCGAAATGGCCTCCCAATTCGTAATTCCAACTCCGTTCCGGCTCGTACGATATGGCATCTTCCGTATTGTCGGATTGTTCGTCGGCTGCCCTTGGGCCCATTCCCAAGTCAGCCATCAGGTCGCCCATCATCTTGTTCTGCATAATATCCGAAAATATCTGCGTGTTATAGCCTCCGGCCTTGTAGCCGCGCGCCACCGAGGCATAGATATTTCCCAGAGCCGTTTCATACATCACAGCGGCACGGGGCATCACCTCGAAGAACGATTTGTCGCGGTCTCCATCCATTACGACGGACAGCGGTTTGTAATCGGGCATCGTGAGTGTGAAGCGATAATTTATGTCGGCACGGTTGGCATAAGTTATGGCAGTGTGCTCCCAGTCGGCCCTCAATCCTGCAACCAACTTCCAGCGCCCCAACTGCCAGGAGGACTGGTGGTAGAGCGAAAGGCCCGATGCCGGCAAATTGAAGTCGCTGAAGACGGGAAAACTATCCTCCTCTATGAGCAGGTCGGCATTAGGAAAGATGGTATGGATTCCGGCATTGGCGTTGGCCAGAATCAACTCATTAATGCCATCTTGCTTGAAAATGACCGGCGCCTGCGTGTCGAGGTGGCGGTAGAAGCCGAAAAAACCCGTTATCCATTGCCATAGCTTCGAGGTAGTCGAACGGGCGACGAACTCTTGTGTGATAGCGTGTTCTTTTTGTTGTTGTTGCAACATAAATATAGACTGCGGACTGAAATCGTTGTCCAGCTCCATATCGTCGTCAGTATACTGATAACTGGTTGTAGACGAGAATCGGAACCGATCGCCCTTATAAAGGAAAGTGAGCCCATCGACCAAGCCAAGACGGTCGTATGTACAGGGGTCGTTGTGGTTAATGGCTCCGATAAGCCCTGTCTGTTCATCATAAGGAGCATAAGCGAATCCGTTCTGTTTTACCAGGTTGGCATAGAATGAATTCTCCAATGTCCACTTTGCAGAGAGTTGTGCCTGTATCTTAAATCGAAGAGCACTACTGCGGCCACGGTCGGCATCCGAGCCGTCGTATTGGTTCGTAAAAAATCCATCGCTTTGGCGGTGATTAGCTGCGATCGAGAAGCCGAAATTTTTTGTCAGCCGCTGGTAAATCGCTGCTTGCGCGTGCCAACTGTTGCCGTTGCCATATCCCGCACCGAGGCGTACACCCTGATAATCGAAAGGCGACAGGGTATGTACGTCGATCACCCCTCCTATCGTATTGCGTCCGTAAAGCGTTCCCTGCGGCCCACGTAGCACATCTATTCGTCGGAGGTCGAAGTAGTCGAAATCATAGTTGTTCTTGTTGAGGATGGGTATGTTGTCTACATAAAGTCCAACGGCGGGTTGATCCATACGAGAACCCAGACCGCGTATATATATCGAACTGGTCATACGCGAACCGTAATCGGCGTGTAGCAGATTGGGAACCCTCAGCGAGAGGTCTTTCGCTTCGACTATCGACTCGCTTCCCGGTTCGTCTATCGCTAAAGATGTGGCCGTGACCGGTTGCTGACGATAGTTGTCGCTTTGTTTGAGCGAGACTGAAACAGTAACGGGCTGAATGTCGTAAACTAACGTGTCTGTAGATGGAGCACCCTGAGAAAGAAGCAGGGTTGTAGCTAAAAATAGTGTCATAGATGTAAATATTGTTCTTTTGTAAGGTTGGTTATGTGTTGTATTTTGGTTTCGCCTATAAGTGGCCACTCCTTGGACGCAAGATCAATCTGCCTGTCTCCAACACTGCCATAATTGTATATTTTCGCGCAAAGATACAAACAAAGAAAAAGATTTTCGTAATTTTGCGCGATGAGCGAGCAAATAAAACACGAATGCGGCATTGTACAGATACGTTTGCGCAAGCCGTTGAACTACTACAGAGAGAAATACGGCGAAGGATATGGGCTGGGTAAACTCTATCTGATGATGGAAAAGCAGCACAACCGTGGTCAAGAAGGAGCAGGGTTGGCAATCGTTAAGATCGGGGCGCCGGTAGGAACCGAATATATCTATCGCGAGAGGGCTCTGGGTAGTGGTGCAATCACCGAGATTTTCGAGAAACAGAAAAAGAACCCTTTCAACGGCGAGTTGATGCTGGGCCACCTGCGTTACAGTACCGGCGGGAGGGAAGGGATTTCGTTCGTTCATCCATTTTTGAGACGAAGCAACTGGCCGGAGCGCAATCTTTGTCTGGCGGGTAACTTTTCAATGACCAACACTGCCGAGATCCTTTCGGGTCTCGTCGCCGAGGGCCAACATCCGCGAAACGACGCAGACACCTTTATACTCTTGGAACAGTTGGGCGGCATTTTGGATACCGAAAGTCTGAATATAGAGGAGGTGCTCAGGAAGGCATCTGCTACTTGGGATGGCGGCTATATAATCACCGGAGCAACGGGCGACGGGGTAGGATTCACTATTCGCGACCCGTGGGGTATCCGTTCGGCGCACTACTATGTGGATGATGAAATTGCCGTTGTAGCGTCGGAACGTGCTGTTATTCAGACTGCAATGAATCTCACCTCCGAACAGGTGAAGGAGCTCCGAGCCGGTGAGGCGATAATTATGCGAAAGAGTGGCGAGGTGGAACTTCGGCAAATAAATCCGCCGCACAATCCGCGCCCCTGTTCGTTCGAGAGGATCTATTTCTCGCGCGGCACGGATGCCGATATATATAAGGAACGCAAGGCGCTGGGCCGTTTTCTGGTGCCGCAAATTCTCACGGAGATCGACGGCGACATAGACCACGCGGTTTTCTCGTTTATCCCAAACACTGCCGAAGTGGCGTGGTACGGGATGATGGAGGGTTTGGAAGCATATAACGACGAACGTAAAGTGGAGCGCCTCACGAAGCTGGGGACCGAGATTACTCCGGAGCAGATCCGTGAAATAGTTGGACACAAGGTCCGCACCGAAAAACTGGCCGTGAAGGACATTAAACTGCGTACGTTCATTGCCGAAGGCGAGCGGCGCGATGAGCTGGCCGGCCACGTTTACGACATAACCTACGATACCATCGAACCGGGCAAAGATTATGCGGTGGTGATCGACGATAGCATTGTCCGCGGAACGACACTTAAGCGTAGTATTGTGAAGATCCTAAGTCGGTTAAAGCCACGCAAAATAGTAATTGTCTCATCCTCGCCGCAGGTGCGTTACCCGGATTGCTATGGTATAGATATGTCGCGCTTAGACGAGTTCATTGCTTTTCACGCGGCGATTTCGCTGTTGCGCGATAGCGGTAAAGAGGCGCTGCTGAAGCAGGTTTACGAAAAATGTAAAACAGATCCCTCGAAGAACCACGTCAAAGAGATTTACGATGCATTCGGCTATGAAGATGTTTCGCGTCGGATCGCCGAGATGGTCACCCCGGATGATTGTGATTGCGAAGTGGGTGTGGTCTATCAAACCATCGAGAAGCTTATTGAAGCCTGCCCCGGCAACAATGGCGACTGGTATTTTTCGGGCGACTATCCGACGCCTGGCGGCATAAGAATGGTAAATAACGCTTATACTAAATGGTATGAATCAGTGGTTAGATTGTGAATGGACGCCGCGGCTTGTTCGCAAGGCGGTGATTTGGTTGTGCACGCAGGTGGGCAAACCCATCCTGAAACTCACGCGTAAAGATTATATTGACAACGGCCTCGAAGGGTTGCTGGAAAGTCAGGGTACGTTCGACTCGATCAACATCAAAGTGTTCAACGACCTGCAACACACTATCACCGGCTGGCCGGGCGGCAAACCCAATGCCGACGATAGCACCCGGCCGGAACGCTCGGTGCCCTACCCGAAGAGGGTGGTGATCTTTTCGCCCCATCCGGACGACGATGTGATCTCGATGGGCGGGACGTTCTGCCGTTTGGTCGAGCAGGGACATAACGTTCACGTGGGTTATCAAACATCGGGCGATATCGCCGTGCTGGACGAAATGGTGCTGGCCACTATAGACACTGCGCACGAGATCGGTTTCCCGAATCGCTACAATGAGGTGAAGGCATTGATCGACTCCAAGAAGCCAGGCGAGCCCGAACCTTTGGAGCTTCGCCACCTCAAGGCAGGTATTCGTCGCTCTGAAGCCAAAGCCGCTTGCCGCGAATTCGGACTCGACACGAACCATTGCCATTTCCTCAATATGCCTTTTTACGAATCGGGCGGCGTGAAAAAGAAACCGCTTGGGCCGGAAGACGTCGAGCTGAATGTGAGCTTGTTACGAGAGATCAAGCCCCACCAGATCTACGCTGCCGGTGACTGGGCCGATCCCCACGGAACCCACCGCGTGTGCATCGAAGCCGTGGCCGCCGCGTTGGAGGTTTGTCGCGACGACGAATGGACAAAGGAGTGTAACCTGTGGCTGTATCGCGGCGCCTGGCAGGAATGGGATCTCGACTTGGTGGATATGGCTGTGCCGCTGAGCCCAGACGAGGTGATCAAAAAGCGCCACGCCATTTATCGCCACATATCTCAAAAGGACTTTATTCCGTTCCCCGGCGAGGATGCACGCGAGTTTTGGCAAAGGGCTGAAGACCGTACTCAGCACACCGCCCGTGTGTATGATGCGCTTGGGATGGCCGAATATCAGGCGATCGAAGTATTTGCAAAGTTTAACCCAAGAGAATTTAAAATATGAGACTCATCATCAAAGATTCCGCGCCACAGGTTGCCAGATGGGCCGCTGAACATATCTTAGAAAAGATCAATGCGCACAAAGGGCCGAAACCTTTCGTACTGGGACTGCCTACGGGCTCGACTCCGCTGGCGACTTATGCCGAGCTTATCAATATGCACAAGGCCGGTAAGGTTTCGTTCGCAAACGTTGTAACTTTCAATATGGACGAATACGTTGGCTTGCCCGAAGACCATCCGGAAAGCTACCACAGCTTTATGTGGAAAAACTTCTTCAGCCACGTGGATGTCAAGCGCGAAAATGTGAATATCCTCAATGGTAATGCCAAAGATTTGGTGGCCGAATGCGCCGACTATGAATTGCGTATCGAGGCTGCAGGCGGGATTGACCTGTTTATGGGCGGAGTGGGGAACGACGGGCACATCGCGTTCAACGAACCTTTCTCGTCGATGGCCTCACGTACCCGTATCAAAACCCTCACGGAAGATACGATCATTGCCAATGCACGTTTCTTCGGAGGTGACACTTCGCAGGTACCCAAAACTTCTCTGACCGTGGGAGTTGCAACGATTTTAAGTGCGCGCGAGGTAATGATCTTAGCCACTGGGGCTTCCAAGGCACGCGCTGTTCAGCAAGGTGTCGAGGGGGCATATAGCCACGTTTGGACGATCACCGGCCTTCAGGTTCATCCGCACGGCATTCTGGTCGTCGATGACCCAGCCGCCACTGAACTCAAAGTCTCGACGTACCGCTACTTTAAAGACATAGAAAGGTAGGTAATCGGCTTACCTTCAGCTAAAAACCGTCTCTCGTAGGCGGTTTTTATTTTTAGGGTAGGGTAGGCGTCGGCCAGCGAAACGCCACTTGTTTCTTCGCCATAAATATCCGCGCAGGCGATATGAAGCGGCAGACGCTGTTCGGTGATCACTTCGAGTGTGTAATCGTGCAGTTCGCGCGAGTCGGTCTTGAGGTGGATTATGCCGCTTGAGGCCAGAAATTCAGCGTATCGCGCTAAAAACTCAGGCGAGGTGAGCCGCTTCTTTTCGCGTCCTTTTTTGAGTTGTGGATCGGGAAACGTGATCCAAATCTCGGCAATTTCCCCTGGGGCGAAAAACGAACGGATAAACTCGATTCGCGTACGCAGAAAGCCCACGTTGCGCATTCCCATTTCGGTAGCGGTCTTGGCTCCACGCCACATTCGTGCTCCTTTGATGTCTATGCCGAGAAAATTCTTGTCCGGATGTGCAGCCCCGAGCCCGACGGTATATTCACCTCGTCCGCAACCGAGCTCCAAGACTATCGGCTGCGAGTTTCCAAAAAACTCAGTTCCCCAGTGCCCTTTCAATCGGTGGTCTTTACCGAAAATTTCGTCGAATTCGGGTTGAACCAGATTTTCGAAGGTCAGGTTCTCTGCAAATTTTCTTAACTTATCTTTGCCCATCATTGACAAGATCTAACGCTACACTCCACACTCCGCGCGTGGGCTGCAACGGGGTGACACTGAAGCGATAATCGCCAGTTTCAGCCATCGTCACACCGGTGAGAAAAACCGTGCGGGCTTCGTGCAGGTTATTATCGGTTACCGGAGTGAGTTCCAGCTCTATGGGACAGTTGAAATGCTCGCCCGACGGGAAAAACACCTCCATAACATAGACGTTCTTCGCGGGTGTTGCGTCTGATCCATAACGGACGGCAAATGATAGATCTATCCGAGTCGGCTTGTCAGAGGTGTATGGAAATATCCACGTGATGGTTTCGTTCCAACCGTTGGGATCGACATCGCCGGCGAGGCTTACACCCCGTGAAACACACCCCGAAGTGCCTAAAACCAGCGCCACCATCAAAAAGAGTCGTTTCATTGCTTCTTGTCGTGGTTTTGCGGGCGGGGTTTCCGGCGACGATTATCTTCACGACCATTGCCACTGCGACTTCGGTTATTTCTGTTTCTTCTTTTGCCTTCGTCAGCGTTCCGACCGCTGTCGAATCGGGTGATGCTCTCTTCGCCGACCATATTGACGAATGCTGGCTCTTCCGGTGCAGCATTGCGCGGAGCCAAGCCAGTTATGGTTTCTGGTTTGGTACCCCGGCGGTTCATATCCTGAATTTCGCGCACTTTGCTTGCCGGCAGCACCACACCTCCTTCTTGAGCGCCTTTTTGAGTGTTGAAAGTCATCGTACGGCGCAACACATCGGTCGAAATCAGGTGGTAATCGCCATCCAGTGCCTGTAGAGGTTCGTTCACACGAGGTAACGATTTGCGTGCGTCGATATACGCATCCAACTCATAGGCCAGACAGCATTTGAGTTTACAGCACTGGCCTGCAAGTTTTTGTGGGTTGAGCGAAATGTCCTGGGTACGTGCGGCGCCTGTTGTGACCGAGTTGAAGTTGGCGATCCACGAGGTGCAGCAAAGCTCTCGTCCGCACGATCCGAGACCTCCGATTCGAGCTGCCTCCTGACGCGCGCCGATCTGCTTCATCTCTACTTTGATGCCGAACTCCGACGCGAAAACCTTTATCAGTTCTCGGAAATCGACCCTGCCGTCGGCAATGTAATAGAAGATGGCCTTGATCCTGTCACCCTGATACTCCACGTCGCCGATCTTCATATCGAGCCTGAGCTCCTTGGCAATTTGGCGTGACCGGATCATCGTCTCGTGTTCCAAAGCGATGGCCTCCTGCCACTTCTCTATGTCATAGGGTTTTGCTTTTCGGTGGATAGCCTTGAATTCTCCATTCTGGGGCGAGAAGCCTGTTCGCTTCATTTGCCTGGCTACCATATCGCCTGTGAGCGAGATTATACCAACATCGTGGCCGGGTGACGATTCCACAGCCACAATATCACCTCTTTTCAGAGGCAGGTTGTGAACATTCTTGTAGTAGCCTCGGCGAGTGTTTTTGAACCTCACTTCGAATATGTCGGTCGGCGTGGCGGGGTAGCCCTCCAGCCAGTCGGTTTCGTGGAGCTTGAAGCAGCCTTCGCACACGACAGCCTGGTCGCCATCGAATTCACACCCGCGTCCTATATCGAGTCTCTTGTTATTATTCATTTTACAAAGATAGTGAAAAATAATTTAATCGCTGCCGGCGTTCCGTCTTAGAATGCGCCTGTATCGCGTCATAAGGAGTGTAGCGGCAACGGCGAGGCCGAACACAAACCCGACCCAAAGTCCCTGGGGGCCGACTCCGAAAACGAACGCGAACAAATATCCGACAGGAAGGCAGATCAGGATGTAGGAGATGAACGCAATCACCGAAGTCGCCTTCACGTCCTGCATACCACGGAGGATGCAAAGCGAAGTCGATTGCAATCCGTCGAACACCTGAAAAATGGCAACCATAACGAGCAGGCTTGCCGTGATATCTATAACGGCGGGATCGATGGTGAAGATTCGCGGCAGCAGATAGCGGCAGCTCACGAACACAATTGCCATAAAGACGTTCCAGACCAATCCGATTCGGTAGGAGCTGCTTGCGATTCGTCTTATGGCTGCAAAATCCTGTATGCCGTAAGCGTGACTTACCCTGATCGTAGTGGCCGAACCTATGCTTAGTACAATGAGAAAAGCCATATTGGTAACCGAGATAGCGATTTGGTTGGCTGCCAGCGCCACGGTTCCCAGCCACCCCATCATTATTCCTGTTATTGCAAATGATCCTCCTTCTAACACCATTTGTAGCGAGATCGGGAAACCAACCGAAAGCAACGAAGCGACCTTGCGGCGAGACCAGTTGTCGTTATGGTAGAACGAGAAATAACGTCTGAATGAGGAGTTCCAAGCGAAATAACCGATCACCATCACGGGCATCATTGCTCGTGAAATGAGCGTTGCAAGTCCGGCTCCGGCAGCTCCCATCTCAGGAAATCCAAGGTTGCCATAGATGAAGATCCAGTTTAAGATGACGTTCATTACGTTACAAAATATCGTGATGACCATCTCCACGCGTGTGTTGCCCACTCCCTCCAAAAATTGGCGGAAGGAGAAAAACAGCATCAACGGGATACTGCTCCACGCCAGATACCTATAATAAGGAGTACCGGCGGCGATCACCTCGGCGGGCTGATTCATATAGGGGAAAATCGCTACGAGCGCCAGTTGTATTGCGCTGATAACTATCCCCAATCCAAGATACAGAACTACTGCGTTTTGCAAGATCTTGGCCGTTTTGCGGTGCTGACCCTGAGCATAGGCCTCGCCAACCAAAGGTGTGATGCCCATTGCCAGACCCAGCCCGAAGATAAACAGGAAGAAGAACACATTTCCTCCGAACGCCACTCCGGCCAGTGGAACTGCTCCAAGGTGGCCTACCATTGCATTATCGACGATTTGCACAGCCAATTGGCCCGCTTGCGTGAGTGCAATAGGGATAGCCAGTTTCAGCGTTTTGCTATATTCGTTCTGTGGCAAAATATTAACCGCTCCCGGCGTTCCGGGTAAAGTTTTCATTAATTCGGGTGCAAAGATAGTACATTCTCAATTGAATTTCGTACTTTTGCTTATCAATCGAAAATGTATGGCTAATATTAAGGGAACGATAACCGTGGATGTAGAGCGGTGCAAGGGGTGCGGAGTTTGTGTGGGAGCGTGTCCGTTCGATGTGTTGGCACTGTCGAGCGAGGTGAACGGCAAGGGCTATCCCTTTGTATGTCAGGCTCGTGGGGAGGCTTGCACAGGGTGTGCGAATTGCGCCGTGGTTTGTCCCGATGGCTGCATTGAAGTATTCAGGGAGATATGCAAGAAGTAAAACTTATAAAAGGTAACGAGGCGGTAGCCTTGGGAGCTATCCGCAGCGGATGCGATGGCTATTTTGGCTATCCGATCACTCCCCAGAGCGAGGTGTTGGAAACGCTGATGGAACTCCGCCCGTGGGAGACGACCGGTATGGTCGTTCTTCAGGCCGAAAGTGAGGTTGCGTCTATTAATATGGTGTATGGCGGTGCGGCGTGCGGTAAGCGGGTGATGACCTCCTCGTCGAGTCCCGGCATCAGTCTTATGGCCGAGGGTATAAGTTATTTGGCGGGGGCGGAACTGCCTTGCCTGATCGTCAATGTGCAGCGTGGCGGTCCGGGACTCGGAACGATACAACCTTCGCAAGCCGATTATTTTCAGGCGGTTAAGGGCTGTGGTCACGGCGACTATAATATGATCGTGTTGGCGCCGGCGTCGGTACAGGAGATGTACGACTTTGTGTTCGATGGTTTCGATCTGGCGTTCAAATACCGCGTTCCGGTTATGATGCTTTCGGACGGGATCATCGGGCAGATGATGGAGAAAGTGGTTATGAGTCGTTCGCGCGCTCGTTGGACTGCCGAAGAAATCAAACAGATGTCTGACAGCTGGGCTACGGTGGGTAAACCCCAAACCCGCGCGCGTAATATTTGCAGTTCGCTGGAGCTTGATTCTCAGATAATGGAGCAACGAAATCTGGCTCTGCAAGCGCGATATGAGGAGATAAAAAAGAACGAAGTGCGATTCGAGGAGATAGAAATTGACGACGCTGAATATGTTATAGTTGCGTTCGGTTCGTCGGCTCGCATCGCTTCGGAGGCGGTTAGTCTTGCTCGCGCAGAAGGCTTGAAGGTAGGGTTGCTTCGGCCCATTACCTTGTGGCCTTTTCCGTCGGCGCGTATTGCAGAATTGGCAGGACAAGCGAAAGGATTTTTGGTGGCGGAACTCAATGCCGGCCAAATGGTCGAGGATATTCGACTCGCAGTCGATGGTAGGGTGCCGGTGATCCACTTCGGGCGAATGGGCGGAATGATATACTCTCCTGATGAAATTTTGAAAGCACTTAAAGAGCAAAGCAATGGATAAAGTTTACTCACGCTCCGCATTGCTCACAGACAACGTGATGCACTATTGTCCCGGCTGTTCACACGGCACGATCCACAAACTCGTAGCCGAGGTGATCGAAGAGATGGGCCTTCAGGCGGATACCATCGGGGTGAGCCCGGTAGGTTGCTCGGTGTTTGCATATAACTATATAGACATAGACTGGATTCAAGCCGCCCACGGCAGGGCTTGTGCTGTAGCAACGGCGGTCAAGCGTCTCACACCCGAAAAGATGGTCTTCACATATCAGGGAGACGGCGACCTTTCGGCCATCGGTACAGCCGAAACCATTCACGCCTGCAACAGGGGTGAGAACATTGCGGTGATCTATGTGAATAACGCCATCTATGGTATGACCGGCGGGCAGATGGCCCCTACGACGCTGCTCGGAATGAAAACAGCAACCTCGCCCCAGGGACGCGAGGCCGCAATCCACGGTTATCCCTATAAGATTGCCGAGATGGTGTCGCACTTAGATGGGGTGTGCTACGTTACGCGCCAGAGCGTGCAGTCGCCGGCGGCGGTTCGTAAAGCCAAAAAGGCTATCCGTCAGGCGTTCGAGAACTCGATGGCGGGCCGTGGCCTGTCGTTCGTAGAGATTGTGTCGAGTTGCAATAGTGGCTGGAAACTCTCGCCTGTCGAAGCTAACCGCTGGATGGAAGAGAGTATGTTTCCGTTCTATAAACTGGGTGATATAAAAGCCGGAACGCCGGCAGCGATTTAAAAGATTCGACGCTATGAAAGAGACTTTGATTGTGGCCGGTTTCGGGGGCCAGGGTGTGCTGTCGATGGGTAAGATTTTGGCCTATGCGGGGGTTGTTCAGGGCTTCGAGGTGAGCTGGATGCCCGCTTATGGGCCCGAAATGAGAGGTGGAACAGCCAACGTGACGGTAATCCTGAGTGACAAGCCGATATCTTCGCCCATTGCCCACGAATTCGACTCTGCGATCATTCTCAATCAGCAGAGTATGGACAAGTTCGAGGCTCAGGTGAAGCCCGGTGGCGTTCTGATTTACGATACGAACGGTATCACTCATCACCCGACGCGTACCGATATCGAGATTTATACGATGGATGCCACTGAAGAATCTGCCCGCCGAAATATGGCCAGAATGTTCAATACGATGGTTCTGGGTGGGTATCTCGCCGTGCGTCCGGTCGTCAAACCCGAGAGTGTTGTCGAAGGCTTGCGACTGTCGTTGCCAGAACGAGCCCAAAGTCTTATCCCTGCCAACGAAAAAGCCCTGCAAAAAGGTGCGGAATTGATAAAAAAGTAGTTATCTTTGCGGCTTAAAAATTCACTCAACTTAAATATTTTCGATGTCTAAGGTCATTAAACTGAGGAAAGGACTCGACATTCACCTGGGGGGAGTACCGACAGAAAAACTAATCGAGGCTTGTGGCTCTGATACTTATGGTGTGTCGCCCGGCGACTTTGAGGGAGTCGTGCCAAAACTGCTCGTCCGCGAAGGAGATGAGGTGAAGGCAGGCTCTCCGTTGTTTTTCGACAAGGCTAACGAGGAAATTCTCTTCACCTCGCCCGTGAGTGGGAGAGTGGCGGAGATTCGTCGCGGTGCCAAGCGTAAACTGCTGAGTGTGGTTGTCGCAACTGACGGCAAGCGAGAGGGTGTCGCTTTCAAAATTCCGAACCTTGCGTCGGCATCGCGTGGTGACGTGGTGGGAGTGCTGCTGGCTTCGGGTCTGTGGCCGATGATCATTCAGCGACCTTACGGTCGCATTGCCGATGTTGCGACTCCGCCGAAAGCAATTTTCGTGTCCGGATTCGACAGCGCTCCTTGTGCTCCCGATTTGAACTTTGCGTTGCAAGGCGAGGTTGAAAACCTGAAAAAAGGCGTCGAAGTACTCAAAAAACTTACTGATGGTAAAGTTCATCTTGGTCTGCGTGCCGAGAGTTTAGGCGTACTCAACCGCGTTGATAACGCCGAACAGCACTTCTTCAAAGGGCCTCATCCTGCGGGAAACGTCGGTGTGCAGATCAGTCACATAGATCCGATTCGCAAAGGCGACGTTGTTTGGACTGTCGATGCTCAGAATCTTGCCATTATCGGTCGTCTGTTCACCACCGGCAAGGTGGATATGACTAAAGTGGTGTGCATTAGTGGTCCGCAGGTTGAGAACCCTTACTATTTGAGGATTATCGGCGGCGCGGAGGTTAAATCGTTCGTTATGCCATCCAATATCAAGCCTAACGAAAAGGGCGACGGTGTGCGAATCATCAGCGGTAATGCTCTGAGCGGTCGCCAGGTTACGCCTGACGAGTTTATGGGCTTCTATTCTAACCAAATAACGGTGCTGGCCGAGGGTAATTACCACGAAATTTTCGGTTGGATCGCACCGCGGTTCGGCAAACTTTCTGTTTCACACAGCTACTTCTCGTGGCTCTGTCCGAAGAAAAAGTATAATCTCGATACGAACCTTAACGGCGGCCCTCGCGCGATCGTCGTCACTGGTCTTTGGGAGCGCTATGTTCCGATGGACATCTATCCGATGTATCTTGTGAAAGCGTGTATGGCCGGTAATATCGACAAAATGGAGGCGCTGGGAATTTACGAGGTGCTGCCCGAAGATCTTGCGTTGTGCGATTTTGTGGATCCCTCCAAGACAGAGGTACAGACTGCGATCGCCGATGGTATTAACCTGATGATTAAAGAGTTGTCTTAGGCGGCAACGGCCGCAGCGATTAAAAAGATTATGATAGCAAAGTTATTAAGAAGTGTTGTCGATAAGGTCAAGCCGCCGTTCGAAAAGGGTGGTAAGCTTGGGTTCCTGCATTCGACGTTCGACGCCTTCGAGACGTTCCTGTTCGTGCCCAATACGACCACTCGCAAAGGGGCGCATATTCGCGATGCGAACGACCTGAAACGTACAATGATCGTCGTTGTGCTGGCACTTGTGCCGGCGTTGCTTTTCGGGATGTACAACATTGGCCTGCAGCATTTTAGAGCTGTAGGTGATTTAGCTGCAGCCGGGGCGATCTGGGGTTGTTTCTGGTATGGTTTCGTGCGGATGTTGCCGCTCATTTTAGTCTCCTATATCGTGGGACTTGGTATCGAATTCGCATTTGCACAGAAGCGTGGTCACGAGGTGAACGAAGGTTTCCTCGTTTCGGGGCTGCTGATTCCTATGATTATGCCGATCGACATGCCACTGTGGATGGTGGCGTTGGCGGTGGCTTTCGCAGTTATAATAGGTAAGGAGGTCTTCGGCGGAACGGGTATGAACGTCTTCAATCCGGCATTGCTGGCGAGGGCATTCGTATTCTTTTCTTACACTTCGTTTATTTCGGGCGACAAGGTGTGGATTCGCGGCGCAGGTAAAGGGGGCGAGTATATCGACGGTTTTTCTGGCGCGACGCCACTTGGACAAATCAGTGAGAACGCGCAACAAGCATTGGCCGATGCCAATATTTGGGACTGGATCGTGGGTACGATTCCCGGCTCGATCGGCGAGACTTCGTTCATAGCCATTATGATCGGTGCGGTGATCCTGCTTTGGACGGGCACTGCAAGCTGGAGGGTGATGGGAAGCGTTTTTGCCGGCGGTTTGGCTATGGGACTGCTTTTCAACGCAATAGGCGGCTCGCCACTTATGGATATGCCTTTCTGGTATCATCCTCTGCTGGGTGGGTTCGCGTTCGGGGCTGTGTTTATGGCCACCGATCCTGTTACCGCTGCTCAGACCAATTGCGGTAAACTAATCGTAGGGTTCCTCATCGGGGTGCTGACGGTGCTCATTCGCGTGGTCAATCCGGGCTATCCTGAGGGGATGATGTTATCAATATTATTTATGAATGCTATGGCACCTTTGATCGACCACATTGTAGTGGGAAATAATATTCGCCGTCGGCGTTCCGACCGTAGGAGGACACTGAGATGAATAAGAACTCAAGTACCTATATCATAATCTATTCGGTAGTGATGGTTGTTGTTGTGGCGGCGGTACTGGCCATTGCTGCGATGACTCTCCAACCGATTCAGAACGAGAATATTGCCGTCGAAAAGAAAGGCGATGTGCTTGCAAGCGTGGGCCTTAAGAGCGATAACATCGAGGCCGACTATGCTAAGTATATCAAGGAGGTTTCTGTGCCCACTGCGGATGGTGAACTGCCTCTGTTCGAGAGTAATGCGAATGGCAAAAAGCTCTACATCGTTCCTGTGAACGGCAGCGGTTTGTGGGGCCCGATCTGGGGTTATGTGGCAGTAGAGGGCGATTGGAGTACTATTTCGGGCGTTGTATTTGCTCACAAGGGCGAAACTCCGGGCCTTGGAGCCGAGATCGTGGCTCCGAGTTTCACGGATCAATTCATCGGCAAACGCCTCTTTGAGGGCGGCAAACTTGTGGGTATCAGTGTATTGAAAGGAGCAGGCGCTTCGCGAGGCAACGACCACGCTGTGGATGCGATCTCCGGTGGCACGATTACCTCGCGCGCTGTCGAAACGATGATCAGCACCACCTTGGCGCAGTATCTTCCTTACATCGAAAAACAAAGAAACAATGAGTAATAAGAATTGGCAATATTTCCTGGGGCCGCTCAGTAAGGACAATCCTGTTATTGTTCAGATACTTGGTATCTGTTCAGCACTGGCCGTGACCGCTCAGCTCAAACCCGCATTCGTGATGGCGGCGTCGGTGACCGTGGTGACGGCGTTCGCGAACCTGATTATGTCGCTCCTGCGTAAGGGTGTTCCGAGTCGTATTCGCATCATAGTGCAGTTGGTCGTGATCGCATTTTTGGTGATCCTGGTCGATCAGGTGCTCAAGGCTTATGTCTATGATGTGTCGAAGCAATTATCTGTATATGTGGGGCTTATCATCACTAACTGTATCCTGATGGGGCGTGTCGAAGCATTCGCACTTGGGCACAAACCCTGGCCATCGTTCATCGACGGCGCGGCCAACGGAGTGGGGTATGGTATTATCCTGTTGATGCTGGGTTTCGTTCGTGAACTTCTGGGTAGTGGCTCGCTGTGGGGTTTCCGCGTTATCCCCGAAGCGTGGTACATTCAAAACGGAGGGTTCTACGCCAATAACGGCCTGTTGATGTTGCCGCCGATGGCGCTGATCTTGGTCGGCCTGATTATCTGGGCACACCGTTCGTCGAACAAGGATTTGATAGAAAAGTAGCAAGGGGAGAGAATTATGGATAGCTTGAATATTTTTATTAAGTCGATCTTTATCGACAATATGGTGTTCGCATACTTTTTTGGTATGTGTTCGTATATTGCTGTGAGTAAGAGCGTTAAAACAGCTAATGGGTTGGGCCTTGCCGTGATTTTCGTGATGGCAATGACCGTGCCTCTGAACTGGTTACTCAACGAGTACATCCTCAAGCCCGGTGCGTTGGAGTGGATCTCATCGAGTCTGGGTTCGGTCGATCTGTCGTTCCTTAGTTTCATTATCTTCATCGCCGTGATAGCTTCGTTCACGCAGTTGGTGGAGATGGTGGTCGAACGGTTTGCTCCGGGATTGTATAATCAGCTCGGTATCTTTCTGCCGCTTATCGCTGTGAACTGCGCAATTATGGGTGCGTCGTTGTTTATGCAGGAAAGGGCTTACCCCAACCTTGGGCAGGCGACGATGTTCGGCCTCGGTAGCGGTATCGGTTGGTGGCTGGCCATTGTGATGATGGCGGCTATTCGCGAAAGACTCGAATATTCCGAAATTCCCGCACCTCTGCGTGGCCCAGGTATCGCGTTCATTATCACAGGGTTGATGGGTATTGCTTTTATGTCGTTCTTAGGAATTCAATTGTAGAGAGATGGATACATTGACATTGATTATAGCCATTGTGGCATTTTTGGTGGTGACGCTGCTGCTTGTGGCAATACTGCTCTATGCCAAGGCAAAATTGACCGCCAGCGGCGAAGTGACGATCGACATTAACGGCGACAAACAACTGACCGTCGAACCGGGCAGTACACTGCTCACCACGCTTGCCGATAATGGGGTTTTTCTTCCCTCGGCGTGCGGTGGGGGAGGTTCGTGCGGAATGTGCCGTGTGCAGGTTCTCGACGGCGGCGGCGACATCCTCCCCACGGAGGTGAACTTTTTCTCGCGCCGCCAACAAAAGGAGAACTGGCGCTTAGGTTGTCAGGTAAAGGTCAAGAACGACTTGAAAATTGCTGTACCTCAATCGGTTTTGGGTGTGCGCAAATGGGAATGCGAAGTGGTATCGAACCGCAATGTGGCTACCTATATTAAGGAATTCGTGGTAAAACTGCCTGCGGGCGAGAATCTCAATTTCAAGAGCGGGGGCTACATTCAGATCGATGTTCCTAAGTATGATGCGATTCGTTTTGCCGACTTCGACATTGATCCCGAATACCGTGCCGAATGGGAGCAGTTCAAGATGTTCGACCTTGTGGCAAAGAATCCTGAGCCCACTTTCCGCGCATACTCGATGGCCAATCATCCCGCGGAGGGTAATATCGTGATGCTTAACATTCGCATCGCCACACCGCCGTTCGATCGCGTGAACGGAGGTTTCCTGCCGGTTAATCCGGGGATTTGCTCTTCGTATATTTTCTCGCTCAAGCCGGGCGATAAGATCACTATATCAGGCCCTTACGGTGAGTTTCACGTCAAGGAAACCCCTGCAGAGAAGATGTTCATCGGGGGTGGTGCGGGTATGGCGCCTATGCGTTCGCACCTGTTCCATCTCTTTCAGACCGAGAAAACTTCACTGCCCGTAACGTTCTGGTATGGAGCACGTTCGCTGCGCGAAGTGTTCTATGCAGAGCAGTTCGAGAAGATCGCTGCCGAGTTCCCCAACTTCAAGTTCCACCTCGCACTCGACAATCCCAAGCCAGAGGACAATTGGAAGGGCTATGTCGGGTTTATCCATCAGGTTATTTTCGACAACTACCTTAAGAATCACGAGGCGCCGGAGGACATCGAGTATTATCTTTGTGGCCCTCCGATGATGAACGCTGCGATCACCAAGATGCTTGACGAGCTCGGTGTTCCACCCGAAAACATTATGTATGACGACTTCGGAGCATAATTTTACTCGCCATATTCATACGAAACAAACGCAAAGTAACGGCTACAGGGTGACCACGAATTGACGTTGAGTGTGCCTTGGCCGCCGAAAAGTTTCACGAGGGTCATCTCCTCGCCACCCTGACGAGCCGAAATAATGCGAATCTCGACGTTTTTGCCCGCAGGATGGTCTCCAGGTTGTACATCACCCTTGGCGTAAGCGATGTAAATAACTTTCTGATTGTCAGGCGACACGTGCGGGAACCACGAGTTGCGAGTCTCATCGAGAGTTATCTGAGTCTGTTCCGTGCCGTCAGCTTTCATCCGCCACACCTGCATCAGGCCGCTGCGCACAGAATTGAACCAAATCCACTCACCGTTAGGCGAATACTCCGGGCCGTCATCGAGACCCTCGGCGTCGGTCAAGCGCACTTCTTCGCCCCCCTCCACGGGAATCGTGTAAACGTCGAAATTGCCGTTACGGTCGGCGCAATATGCCAAAGTCTTGCCGTCGGGCGACCAGCCGTGCAGATAGCTGGGCCCTTCAGGAGTCACAAGTCGAGCCTCGCCACCTTCCAACGGAAGAACGTAAATCTTTGAACGCCAGTCGCCTTCGGTACCGGAACTAACCGCCAGACCCTTGCCGTCGAACGACAGCACGTGGTCGTTATTGCAGTTTGTTGCAGGGGCAGTGGGGATGTGAACATCGTTTTCAGGGGCGGCAATCTCTATGCGATGTATCTTGCCTTTAGTGTTATAAATCAAATACTTACCATCCATCGTCCAGTTCGGTGCCTCCACAACATAAGGATACTCTTTGAGTGTGACGCGAGTGCCGGTTTCGAGGTCATAAATCTCTAAGCGCGAGGTGATTTTGCGATCCGAGGGGTGTTGTCCGAAAGCCTCGGTCGAAGCGGTTGCAGCGAGCGCGATGGCCGCCAAAAGCAAGAATAATTTTTTCATAATCCTGTGATTTTTTTTATTTCGTTTAGTTTGTTGAGTGCTTCAATTGGGGTGAGCGAGTCTATTTGCAGGCCTTTGATTTGGTCGCGAATTTGTACCAGTACCGGATCATCCAATTGAAACATAGTTAGTTGCATAGTCTCTCCCGTGCTCGTCTGCCGCCCGACGTTATGCCCCGAATAACTTGCCAAAATTCGGTCGGCACGCTCCACAACGCTTTTGGGCATACCGGCGATGCGCGCTACGTGAATCCCGAAGGAGCGTTCGGTGCCTCCTTCGGCCAGTTTGCGCAGGAAGATCACCGAACCCGCCTCGCCACGTGAACCGGCCACTTCGCGTACCGAAACGTGGAAATTACGCACTCGTGGATGGGTCTCGGTCATTTCGTTGAGCTCGTGATAATGCGTTGCAAAGAGCGTTTTGGCTCTTGCGGTGGGGTGGTTGTGCAGATATTCGACCATTGCCCAGGCGATCGCTATTCCGTCGTAAGTACTTGTACCTCTGCCAATTTCGTCCAGCAACACAAGGCTCCGGTTGGAGATGTTATTCAGAATGCTGGCCGATTCTGTCATCTCGACCATAAACGTGGACTCGCCCTGCGATATATTGTCCGAAGCTCCCACACGTGTGAAAATCTTGTCTACCAGTCCGATATGCGCTGCAGAAGCCGGTACGAACGATCCTATTTGGGCCATCATAACGATCAACGCGGTCTGGCGTAACAGAGCGCTCTTGCCCGACATATTTGGCCCGGTGATCATCATAATCTGCTGAGAGTCATTGTCCAAGCGAATATCATTGGGTATATATTCTTCGCCTACCGGCAACAGACGTTCGATCACAGGATGGCGACCATCCTTAATATCTATCACATAGCTCTCGTCGAGGATAGGGCGGACGTAATTCCTCTCGGCGGCGATACGCGCAAACGAAAGTAGCACATCGAGCCGGGCCACAGCTGCCGCATTGCGCTGAATGGCAGGTATTTTAAGCCCCAGCCACGCTACCAATTCGGCATATATCCGCGCCTCGATCTCCAGCATCCGACTTTCCGCGGTGAGAATTTTTTCCTCGTACTCCTTAAGTTCTGACGTGATATAACGCTCTGCGCCTTTGAGAGTTTGCTTGCGAATCCAGTCCGCCGGCACTTTGTCACGGTGAGTGTCGCGTACCTCGAATCCGTAACCGAAAACGTTATTGTATATGATCTTTAGTGACGTAATTCCGGTGCGTTTCGTCTCACGCTCAGTCATTTCGGCCAGCACCTCTTTGCCGTGAGTGGCCACGCGGCGCAGGTCGTCGAGCTCCAAATCCACCCCGTTGGCAATGATTCCGCCTTTTTGGATCTGGTTCGTTGCCGGATCAGGATAGACGTCGCGCGAAATCCGAGCACGAACTTCCTCGCAAGGGTCGATGGCGTCGTGGGTGGGTTTAAGGGCGGCCCTGCCGGCTATGATTTCGCGCACGGAGGCAATGGCTGTCAGCGAATTACCAAGTTGGTTGATCTCGCGTGGCAACACCCTTCCGTCGGCAATTCGTGCGCAAATTCGCTCCAAATCACCCACGTGTGAGATAGTTCCTGCAAGATTTTCAGCCAAATCTGGATCGGCCCATAAAGTTTCGACCACATCCAAGCGCGCATTCAGCTCTCCCAAGTTCTTGAGAGGCAGGGCTATCCAATGTTTCAGCAAACGCCCGCCCATTGGGGTGAGAGTGCGGTCGAGCACAGCTATCAACGAACCCTGTCCACGCTCCCCACCCGCGTTGGAGGCAAAGAGTTCGAGGTTGCGAATCGAAAATCGGTCGAGCCAAACGTACCTGTCCTCGTCGATACGTGAGATGCTGCGTATGTGGCCAAGAGCCTTGTGTTCAGTAAATTCGAGATAATAAAGTATTGCTCCTGCCGCCGAAATTCCGGCTCCCAGACGCTCGATGCCGAAACCCTTGAGCGACTTTACGCCGAGCTGGCGAGTGAGCTTTTCTCGACAGGTCTCCTCTCCGAAAATCCAATCGTCCAGGCGGTAAGTGTAGCGTTCGCGTCCGAAAACTTCCTCGAACCGCGCCTTCAGTGGGCGTTGATACACAACCTCTTTGGGCGCAAAACTCGAAAGCAATTTATCGACATAAGCGTCCGTACCCTCACCTATGTAGAACTCGCCCGTAGAAATATCCAGAAAAGCCACGCCCGTCATCTTGGGCCCGAAATACACTGCCGCGAGAAACGTATTTTCCTTGACATTCAGTACATTGTCACTCAGGACCACACCTGGCGTAACCAGCTCCGTGATTCCGCGTTTGACCAGCCCTTTTGCCGTTTTGGGATCTTCCAGTTGCTCGCAAATCGCCACTCGCTCGCCTGCGCGTACGAGCTTGGGCAGGTAGGTTTCGATGGCGTGATGTGGGAAGCCGGCGAGCTCCGTTTCCGATAATGTTCCGGTGCCTCGTTTGGTCAGCGTCACGCCCAGAATACCCGCTGCCTTCACCGCATCGGCGCCGAAAGTCTCGTAAAAATCGCCCATCCGGAACAGCACGATCGCGTCGGGGTGCTGCGCCTTGACCGCACCGTATTGCTTCATCAGGGGCGTTTCGGACTGCTTTTTCTGGCTCGCCATAACGCACAAAGTTAAAAAAAAATATTATCTTTGAGGCATATCGATTAAAACTATGACACTATGAAAAGAGTTCTTTTTTGTTCATTGGCCTTTGTGGCAATGGCCCTCGTAGGATTAGAGGCAAAGGCTCAGGCTCCGGCCGTGACCCAAACACAGATTACCGATCCGGGCGTTGTAATAAACGATATTACCTGGGCGACTCGTAATGTGGGCGAACCGGGTAAGTTTGTCGAAAATTCGTGGGATTACGGCAAACTTTATACTTTTGTGGAGGCACAATTGACCTGTCCTTCTGGTTGGCGAGTGCCGACTTCGCAAGAGTTTGCTTACTTTCGCAGGAGAGGCGAATGGACGAATGCCTTCGGAATATATGGCAAGGCATTCAGTCAGGGTAGCAATGTAATATTTTTGCCGGCGGCGGACTTTAGTGTAGCAGACGGCACATCTGTTGTTCAGGGTTCGGAAGGAGGTTATTGGTCGTCGAGTGCTTTGGAGAGTGTTACCGATGGCAACAAGGCATTCAGTTTCAGTTTTAGCGAACAAAATCCCAGTACGACCGGCCTGAGTGATAAGCAGGACAAGTTCTCTGTTCGTTGCGTGCGTCGTCAATAGCTATTTTTCGGTTGTCGTTTCAAAAAACCTCTCATCAAAGTTCACAAAGTAGAGGCGATCGGTGGCACGGGTTATGGCGGTATAGAGCCAGCGTAATAAATCGCGCGAAATGACTTCGTCGCCGAAAAGCATCTTGTCGATAAAAACTGCCCCCCACTGACCGCCCTGAGCCTTGTGGCAAGTGATGGCGTAGGCAAACTTAACCTGGAGGGCGTTGAAATAGTCGTTCTCACGCACCTCCCGATAGCGTTTTGCTCGCGCCTTCACGTCGGCATAATCCTCCTCCACGGCACGAAAAAGCCGCATTTGCTCCGCGCGTGTCAAAGATGGTGATTCGGAATGGATCGTATCCAAAAGAATTTTACATTCTACTTCATAGTCGTCATAATCAGGTAACTGCAATACAGCATCGGCAAATCGAAAGCCATAAAACTCCTGAATGCGCCTTAACCGTCGCAGTCGTGCGATGTCGCCATTTGCAATGAACCCTGCGGGCGAATCGGGATCTCGCTCGGTATAATGATAATTATTTTTGACCACCATCAGCATATCCCCGCTCTCGATTTCCTCCTCGGCTCCGAGCACATAGCGTCGTATCGACTCGTTGAACCGGTTGGCGCGCTTGTTCGAGCGGGTAATTACGATCGTCTCGTCGCGCCCGAAATGGGAGTAGCATTCTTCCAATTTTTCGGTGAAATTGCTGCTGTCGAGCACTGTGACGTCGGGGAACCCATCAGTGCGGAACATCGGGATCTCGTAAATGCGATTTTCAAGCATCGTGCGTACCAGTGTGGCGTTGAAAAGTATGCCGCTTTCGGCCTCCTGACGCACCACATCGTCCATCGAAGCGTACTCCACGCCACCGTACACCGCCATTCGACGCGGATCGAGAGCCGGACTTTCGTCACGACCGACAGGAGGCAACTGAGCCGCATCGCCGACAAGCAAAAGTCGGCAACCGGAACCGCTGTTTACGTAGGAAACCAGATCGTCCAATAGCGCACCTGAACCGAAAATCTCACCTTCACCACCTGAAAGCCCGCCCGAATTCGCCAACATCGACGCCTCATCGACGATGAAACAGGCGTTCTTTTCGCGGTTGAAATCGAGCGAAAAACTGGCCTCTGCATCCCCCAAACTTTTCTGCCGATAGATCTTTTTATGGATAGTAAGCGCCTTTTCACCCGAAATTCGAGAAAAAACTTTCGCGGCACGACCCGTGGGAGCCAAACAAACAGGTCTAATCCCTATTTCACGTAAAACCGCCACAAAAGCACTTACAAGCGTGGTTTTCCCTGTGCCGGCATATCCATTGAGCACGAAAATAGTACCATCGGCAGGCAGCGAAATCCACTCCGATAACTTTTCTGTAACTTTTTTTTGCCCAACTGTTGGCGGGAATCCAAATTTAGCGTAAATTTGGGTCGCGATTCGTTCGTTCATAGAGCACAAACTTAAATAAAATTATAAAAATGAACAAGGGACTTAAAATTATTCTCCAAGTTGTTTTGGGGGTTATTGTGGTGGTGCTCGCTTGGGTACTCGTACGCCAGATTATAATGCCGCTCGAATTCCAAAAAGAGACAACGGTGCGCGAAACCGCTGTTATCGACCGCATTAAGGACATCCGTTCGGCCGAACAAGCCTTCAAACAAAAGAACGAACGCTACACGGGTAGCTTCGACTCTCTGATTGCCTTTGTGTTGCGTGACTCGTTGGTGTATGAACGCCAAATCGGTTCTGCGGACGACTCTGTGGCCGTTGCAAGAGGTTTGGTAAAGACTGAAAAGTTTGCAAAAGCCGTGCGCGACACCATCTTCTCGCCGAGAAAACTTACCGATCAACAAATTCGCGACCTTAGATTTATCCCCTATGCGGCGGACGGAACAGAGTATATCCTCAATGCAGCGATGCTCACCACCGAATCAAAGGTTGTGGTACCCGTCTTTGAGGCCAAGGCTCCTTACAAAACGTTTATGGCCGATATGGATGAACAAATGCTTGTCAATCTTATCGATGACGCCAAAAACGTTTATCACAAATATCCCGGCATAGCCGTCGGCTCAGTAGAACAAGCCACAAACGACGCCGGAAACTGGGAATAAGTGGGCCGAATAGTGGGGGAGGAGAGCGTGCACGCTGTTGTTTCGCTGGACTCCGCAAAGACGATCCTTCTGCCAGCCTCTTTTTACGAAAAGGGGCTGGAGGAGGATTATCTGCGTTTTAACGGGATGGAGATCGAGGCGGGGGAGAGAGCCGTTGCCAGTGAACCTTGCAATGGTATGGTCGCTGTGATGGGAGTACCTGTGAGAAATATTCCTCCTGAAAGCGAGTGCTTTACCTCACCGTTGCTTTCAATCACCCACGGCCGTAAACGCGATATAAATATCTTTCTGACGTCCGAAAACGCCCATATCGCAGTGTGGGACAAAGGTTTGTGTAAGGCCGAAGTTTTGCCCGATCGTTCTGCCGACTCTCTCCTCTATTATATGCAGGTACTGGGGCGTGAGTTTAAGCTGCGAAAATTCGATATATACGTTAGCGGCTTCTTTGCTGAAGATGCTGCCGATGTCTTACGGCAATATTTCGCCAACGTCCATACCGCCTGACTCCTATCCGATATGCGAATAATTTCCGGAACTCACAAGGGTAGGATTCTGACTCCGCCGCGCAATTTGAGGGCACGACCCACTACGGATTTTGCCAAGGAGAATCTGTTCAACGTTCTGGTCGGCCTCGTCGATATTGAGGATTGTGACGTATTGGATTTGTTTGCCGGCACCGGATCAGTGAGCTATGAGCTTGCTTCGCGTGGTGCCCGTAGTGTCACGGCGGTCGAGATCAATGCTGTGCATTATAACTTCATTCGCTCCACGGCTGCTTCGTTGGCGTTCGTTAATTTTTTCCCGGTTAAGGCCAATGTTTTCAATTATCTGAATGCCTGCGCTCGCCAGTTCGATTTGATTTTTTCCGATGCTCCTTATGATTTGCCTGATAGCGAACGCGTTATCGAGCTCATTTTTTCTCGCGGCCTGTTGCGTTCCGGCGGTATATTGATTTTCGAACACTCTGACGCCCAGGACTTCTCTTCCCATCCTCGCTTTTTGCAGTCTCGCACTTATGGTAGCGTAAATTTTTCGATATTTTCTTTGTAGGTTTCGCGAAATGTGTTATCTTTGCATTCTCAAAACGAGGAAAGTGCGTCTCGTAGCGAGTAATTGGTGTGGTAGTTCAGTTGGTTAGAATACCTGCCTGTCACGCAGGGGGTCGCGGGTTCGAGTCCCGTCCATACCGCCAAACATCGAAGTAAAATCAAGTAAAGTTCTGAAATCCAACGATTTTGGGACTTTTTCTTTTATCCCTTAGCCCACGTTTTGGGCATTTTGGAGCACTTTTCACGGCACAATTCGTGGGCTTTTTCGAGACACGGAAATTGCCCACGATTCGGGTTTTTATTCGCTGATGCACAATGATTTGCGTAGCTGTCAAATGGACTGCTTAAATTATCTTTGTCTCATTAAAATTTAAGCCCATGAATGCTATTCAATCGACTTTCAGTCTGCTTTTTGTAATCAGAAAGCACCGGCTTCTCAAAAACGGAGAAGCCCCTATTTATCTGCGTATTACGGTGAACGGCAAGGTTGCCGACATCACTGTCGGGCGCAGTGTACGCACGGATTAACTTCCGTAAAAATCCTTTTTGTCTTTCAAGTGGGTCAGGTTCTTTATTGTTGTGATCGGACATTAGCCGCAAAAAGCACAACCAAAGATAGCGATTTTTTTCAATCAGGGACTATGTAGCGACTTTTTCCGCCGATTTTTGGGATAAAAATGTCTGCGTTTTAGGTGATAACATTTTTGTTTTTCACATACCTGATAATCAAGTCTTTACAAGCCGAGTGATAACTACTTTTTTTATGGTTTTCGGGGTGTTGTGGCGTATTTTTGCTTGTAGAATAATTGTATCGCAACTATGGCAACTAACTCCCAACTTCGCCTAACCTTATTGATCCTTCTATTTGCATTTTTGCCGATAGCATTAGCCGCTCAGGTACAACCGTTAGGTAGAGATATTCCGCCGGAGAT
>DBDK01000007.1:0-37949 GCA_002293535.1 Alistipes sp. UBA934
TGGAGCGGAAAACGAGACTCGAACGATGAGTCTTATTTTACTGATAATCAGCCTATTGACTTGCAGAGTTGCAAATAGCAACGATTTGGCAACAATCTCCTCCTCGACCTTTTTGGGCTACTTTCCGATACAAATATACTGATTTATGGTGATCTACAAAAGATTTATGGCGTTTTTCGATGCTTTCATAGTGAAGAACAGTGGGGTTGTGCGGTAATTTGTCCTTGTTCCGACTTCTTCGGCCCGGATAATAGCAGTCATATTAAACTCTCGGGCGGGTTTGGAATTAAAACAATGACATTTGCGGGTCTGGAGTTTCTTTCAGAGGATAGAATGCACCAATGATTATAAATGGATTAGGAGCTATTTTGTGGAATCTTCGTGTCGTCCCAAGAAAGAAATGCAAGTCACATCTATTCACCATGTGGTCAAAATATTTCTCCCTAACCTTTTGGCAAGCTATCTTTTCATCTCCTTTAGCGGCTTTCAAGCAATTCCAGTATAGCTGTCCTAATTCCCAGTCTTCAATCATTAGTGTTCGTTCAATACCATTCCCAGTTGTAAAAACATAGGAGAATTTGTATGGCAATTTTTTGACTACTTGGAAAGATCGTTTAGCGATATCTCCTTCAAACAAACTTGGTTGCAGCTGATTCGCCATAACCACAGCCAATTTTTGAGGTTTCCATTCACTGTCATCTTTCTCCCAAATAAAATTGATGATACGACTTGGCTTTAGAACCGCAAGAGACGTCCCAATATCGTCGTTTTTTGCATCCTGAATAAGTTTCGTCATGTCTGTGTGGACGTTTTGGAGTACAATCCTTTTCCGGAGAGCCCAATTCCGCTCCGTACCAATGATTTCACCTAAACAAATGGGGTTATCTCTATCGGTTGGGCGGTAACTTTCAGGCCGAAAATCAGAATCATTCTTGGTAATATCAATCTCGATCCACTGCCATTTATGATATTGATCCTGATTATCTAACTTACGGAAAGGAACGGGATAAATTCGAATCCATGAGCCATCCTCAAGAAAACCGGCAGTGCAAACAAGTTCGTCGTATTTTGCCGAAAGAGTCGGGTATGTTTTGACTACTACAAGGATTCGAGTCAGGGCCATAGAGGATTACAGATTTTTGAGATCGTATTCTTTGTTCGGTAGCGACATCAATTTTTTAGCGACCCTTCCTCTATGGCACTGGACAGGCTCTTTTTCGAAACAAGTCAGCGCAACCCGCCCCTTCTCCGCAATCTTACTCAGAATAATACTAAGGTACGACACATTTATTATAAGCGTGGTTTGCTCATATCTGGCAAACAGCATATCATAGTCTTGTTGAGACATGAGGGTTTGCCGCTCTGCCGACTCTATGCCCAATTCGGGAATATGTATATACTCTATACCAACTCCTGTGCAAGCCTGTTGCAGTTGGCTTTTCGAGAATCCATATTTTTGACTGTATGCGTTCTTGCGCACATCACACAATACCCGCACGTCATTTATTATCAGCTTGTTGATGTAAGCCTCTAAAGACAAGCCCTCGTAACCGATTGTAAATAACACAGGCTCCGTGAATGTGCGAACCTGTGCGGCTACCTTATCCTGTTCCTCCTGCGTTAAAATTTGCGATGCTATTGCGCTTTTAGTGGCGTAGAACGGATAATTAACGTAAGTATATCGTATCAGATCGTTCTGCGACATCTCGCCAAATTCGGACTTTATGGAAGAAAGTATCAGCCTGTCAAAAAGATTCAACTCAGCCGAATAATCTTTGTGCTCTTTCAGTACAATGTATCGTCCTGTCTCGGTATCCGAAACCTCCAAATAACCATATTTCCCCATCGTGGCAATATCCTGATTGGCTTGAAAAGAAAAGCATCCATACTTATATGGGACGAAATCGAATGCCTTGGTCTCTTGTTTACGGGTAAACAGGAACAGGTATTTTTGGAGGCTCTTAGCAGTCAGTTGGCCGCCAAAAGTCTCTAACAGAGCCAGTAATATTTTCCTGCGATAGTACAACATGGTACAAAGATAACAGATTTCTTCTTATCCATATGAATTGTTTTCATACAAACAACTATTCTGGTAAATATGAGTAGCGAAACTGTATATAGCATGTGGCTCTCTTTCTTCAAAATAAAACCTATCCAAATCGTGTGTTCCCTTCATTGAGACATGATTCTTTCTAGGAAGAAGTAAATCGCAGAATACTAACTGGATAAATACTACGATGTAGCTAGTTGAAGATTAAACTAACGATAACTTCACATTCGCATACTGCTGAATTTCACGAACAAATCCATCAATAACAGATAAGTGTTTCTGCACATCTTTATGGGTCAAGGCGGGTGTCGAATCTTGATGAATTATGTTGTTCCGAATACCTGTTAAAGAATTAAAATGAGAGAAAAAATCAGTAATGTGAGGGGTATTTAACATAGAGCCAAATCCAAAATTAGATAATAGGCGTTCTATTTCTTTTTGGCCATGCTTGCCCATTTTCAAACTGGAATTAATATGCTCTCTATAGTTTTCAAGCGTTGAGCTTTCATTGTTAGAGAATAAAACTACTAATTTTTTTATATGAGGACGTCGTTTATCTTTATTCGTCCTTATATCATCTAACCTATTGATAATATTATCCGTTATATGCTCAAAAAGATCTCTGCACACTGTCTTGTTAGTAGTCCTCTGAATCAACTCATAGGCGTATTCCTCTAAAAAATTCTCAATAAACGACTCGAATTTACTACATAATAAAACAGTTGCTGCTTTATTAAAAGCCCTATATTTGAGACTGTTTTTTTGATTTCGCCTAGAATAATCTATCAAGAGCTGAATCTCTTTGATGGCCTCATAAAAATCATCTGTTGCGGAAAGGTTAGCCATTAATCAATGTATTCAACTCATTATACCACCTTGCTATCCTATAGTTTAGCACTCTTTTGTCAGAAGTACCTATAGTTATACTGTCTTTAAATAATTGATCACTTTTTGCTAAATCATAGAAATGATTTACTATATCTTCCTTTCTTTCAAGAAGCCTTTCATAAGGGATAAAACTGAACGAAACAAGTAGGGAGTCCATAATAGCCCTATTTAAGCTACTTTCAAATTCTCCATCTTCATTTATTCTTCTAAACGCTTTTGCTCCAAAAATATCATAAACTTTTTTTATCGCGTCGTTAAAGCAACTGCTCATCTGATCAAGATTTTCCTTAGAAGAATGCTGGTTCTGCCGCATAAAGTTGTTAAGGAAATTTTTTATGCGTCCGCGATAATTTGAAACGCCCTCATCATCTGGACTTCCTCCACCTTTTTCAGGACTCCAATTTTCGCGGAGAGAGAAAAATCTCAGTATAAGTTCACAATCAATCATACGTTTATGAGGTTCCTTAATATTCATAAGTGCTAACATATATTCATTGTTGCACAAACTTTTCAAAAGTTCGTTAAACGCTCCGCGATATAAACAATTCCTAAGTTCCTGTTCATTTAGTTTTACGGAACCCCTATTAAGTCTCATAAATACATCATACTTTATATCTTCATGTGAGTCATGGGAAATCACAATAACACGCAAAAGACCATTTTTGAGAATCCTTAACGCTTTCGGGGCTAAAGTATGTACGTCGCTTTTATTTAAATCTGATAATAATTCTAATCCAGACAATTTAAAGTCTCTATCGAAAAATCTCTTTAACGAATTTAAACGCTGTAAGCCATCGATAACAGTCCAAGTGTCATCCGCTTCCTGGGAAACGTAAATTACGGGAATGGGTACGTTTAATATAATGGACTCTATCAACATTGAGGCCTTTTTGTTGTCCCAAATATAATTACGTTGATATTCTGGATTAAGGTTTATGTCCCCATCCTTTATCATGTTCACAATGTCCGACACACTTTTGTCATACGCCTGGGTATTTATTTTCCGAATTTCTCGTGGAATTTCTATAGGCGCTTCTTCTTGACTATATTGGTCGTCAAACTTGATATCATCCTCGGCCATAATATGAATGTTTTATTTTCACAAAGATAGATGAAATCCATATAATTAAACTAATGACGCATATATTTTCAACCTTCCATCTCGAAAGTTGTTTTTACATCCATGTGGCACCCCAAACTAAACTTCGACTCACTCAATGCTGCCAACGATTTAATCGTTCACAGTAGTTACACCATCGACTCCCACCAATCCGGCTGTTCTTTCTGGATCTGCTTGAACTCGGAGACCATACCTGCAAGGTCAATATCGAGACCCGCCTTACCCCTGTCAATGTACAGCATCCACATCACATCGCGAACTCGCTCAAGCGCCAGCATTTCTTCTGTCTTTTTCTTCCTCCATTTTTGCGCACTAATAAATGGCAGCATCTCTTCTGTCATGAACACCTGAGTAGAAAATTGCGCTCGTTCGCCATCATAGACGAGTCTCCCCAAGATCGGGAACTTCCCGTCTTTTTTCCTCGGCTCTTTCTTGGCGTAAAAGTAAACATGCAGCACCGGTAGTATCTTTTCCATAGTCGATTGTTTTGTACAAAAATACGGGACTTTATCGATATTCGCTACGACAAAGCCCCGCCAAATTAAGACACATCCTACTAAATTGTTCAACTATCGATTTTCGTGGCCAGTTTTTCCATATCGTCCATCAGTTTCTGGTCGACGACCTTCGCATAAACCAGCGTGGACTTGATGCTGGTGTGCCCAAGAATCTTGGACAGCGTTTCTATCGGCATCCCATTGTTGAGGGCGATGGTCGTGGCGAACGTGTGTCTCGCCGTGTGAAATGTGATTTGCTTGTGTATCCGACAACAATCTGCGATCTCTTTCAGGTAGCCATTCATGCGCTGGTTGGTGCCCATCGGCAGCAGGAGGTTCTCTCTGGCTTCAGAAGCATACTTCTCCAGAATGAGTGACGGAACTTTCAGAAGCCTAAGCCGAACAGGAATTCCCGTCTTTTGGCGCCGAAGTATCAGCCATTTATTGCCGTCGAACCCGACCTCCAGATTGCTTTTGTTGAGGCCGACCGCATCGACATACGAGAGGCCGGTGTAGCAGCAAAACAAAAAGAGGTCTTTTACCCGTTCGATCCGCTGTACCGTAAATTTCTTGTTGATGATCCTGTCCAACTCGTCCTGAGTAAGGTAATGCCGCTCGACCCGCTCCAGACGGATCCGGTAGTGTTTGAATGGGTCGATAGTGATGATACCGTTGAATACGGCCAGCATCACGATACGCCGGAATATCCTCATCAGCTTCTCGACAGAGTTATTGGCCATATTGAACTCGTCCCGCAAATAGCGTTCGAAATTCATGATGAATTCCAGATCGATGCTGTCCAACGAAATATCGTCCTTGCGATGCTTCGACAAGAGAAACGAATGTAGCCGTCTCCGAGTAAGTGTGTACTTGTTGTGGGTGGATCGGGCAACACCTTTGCCTACGATCTTCTCCTGAGTGTTATTGAAGGAGTCGAAATTGGCGATCAGTGTCGATGGCTTCGTGTCCGTCCCGAGATAGAGGCTTCTCAGCCGCTTCGCATTAACAGGCTCTCGTCGAAGAATGTGGTGGTAGTTGTATTTCTCCACCAAGTCAGCCTTGATCACATCCAATACCAGGTTGATTGAGTTTGCCCGAGGAGTCTTGCCGATGACCCGGCTATGAAGTCGGTCCCATTCGTTTGCGTTAATGTTTTGTGTCGAATTAAAATCGGTCCGCTGGCCGTTGATGGTAATAGAGACTACGATCGGGTGCAGCCCGTCTTTCTTTGGTTGGCTCTTCAAATAGAACCTGATGCTAAAACTTGATTTCATATCGTAAGAATTTAAGAGTACTCTCACAATATATAAATCCGGTTTTCAGGGCAAAATAGACTAAAAATTCGAGGGCAAAAAAGTCTATTTTTGGTTACCGAACTCTGTCTCAAAGATGTCTCACTTTGGCCACACTCCTCGCTTTCGCCATTGATTATCAGCACTTTACATCTGTGGTGGGAAATAAAAAAAGAGTCACGATTGATTTCGTAACTCTTTGATAATCAGGTGTTTATAAAACCAGAGCGGAAAACGAGACTCGAACTCGCGACCCCGACCTTGGCAAGGTCGTGCTCTACCAACTGAGCTATTTCCGCGTAAATGGACTGCAAAGATAAATCGAAAAACGGAATTTGCAAAAAAAATCGTTAATTTGTATCAGAAAAAAATCGTTAAAATGAACCATCCTCCCTTAGGCCCCACAAATCCCACGATCGAGACCCATCCCTTGGAGCCTTTCCTGCCGCCCAATGCCCGGCTTTTGATGTTGGGAACTTTCCCTCCACCCAGGGTTCGTTGGTCGATGGAGTTCTATTATCCTAATTTTCAGAATGATATGTGGCGTATCTTTGGTCTGGTGTTTTTCGACAATAAGAATCATTTTCTCAAGGATCCCAAACATTTCGATCGCGAGATGCTCGAAGAATTTTTGCGTCAAAAAGGCATTGCTTTTTCCGATACCGCTTTCAAGGTCAGACGTTTGCGTCAAAATGCGTCCGATCAGTTCCTTGAGATCGTCGAGACGATCGATCTTCCGCATATTCTGTCACAAATTCCTCATTGTCAGGCTATTTGTACCGCCGGCGAGAAAGCCTCAAAAGTTCTCGCGTCGATTCTCCCGACCCTTCCCGGAAACGAAAACGGAAGTATGAACATTTGCCACTTTCGGATGCCCTCTTCGTCTCGCGCGTTCCCTAAACCGCTGAAAGAAAAGGCTGAAATCTACGCTTCGATGTTTCGCACCCTCGGTTATTTGTAGTGATATTCTATCACTTGCTTGATTTCCGGATGTAGCGATTTCGAGACAGGACAGGTCGCCGCCGCTCGCTCCATTACCACGCGCTGCTTCGTGTCCGCCGCGAACGGTAACCACACGTCTATCCTCACTTCCCCGATTCTTCGCGGGTCGGCCGCCATTACCTTGGTAATGTCCAGTTCCGTTCCGGTCATATCGAGCCCCATCCTCTCGGCCGCCATCTCCATCAGCGTCAGCATACAGCTTCCCAGCGCTCCGGCCACCATATCGGTCGGCGAAATAAACTCGCCGCGACCGTTATTATCAGTTGGCGCGTCTGTCGTAACCTTTCCTCCTGATTGTAGGTGGGTTATCTCTGTTCGTAACCCGCCCAAATGTTTCGTTTTCAGTGTAGCCATATCCCAAATCTCTTATATATTAAAATCCAACCCCAGTTTTTCGGCCACATTCACCAGCATATCCCTGGTCATCTCTTCCAGCCCCCATTTCGGCGCCCAGCCCCAGTTTGCTCTGGCGGCGCTGTCATCGACCGAGGCGGGCCAGTATTTGGCGATTTCGCGCCTGAAATCGGGTTTGTAGTCGATAGTAAAAGATGGTATGTAGCGACGAATCTCCGCGGCCAGCTCTTCGGGCGTGAAGCTCATTGCTCCCAGATTGTAGCCCCCGTGATATTTCAGCGCGTCGGTCGGAGCTTCCAGTAGTTCAACCGTAGCTCTCACGCAGTCAGGCATATACATCATCGGCAGACACGACTCCGGACTCAAAGGACACACATAAGAACCACTCTTCAGAGCTTCATAAAATATCTCCACGGCATAATCGGTAGTTCCGCCTCCCGGCATTGTCTTGTACGAGATTATTCCCGGATATCTTATTCCTCTCATATCCAGTCCGTTCTTTTTCCAGTAGTAGTCGGCGAGCATTTCTCCCACCACCTTTGTCACTCCGTACATCGTATTGGGTTTGAGGATCGTCTCTTGCGGCGCGTTGTACAGCACCGAGGTCGGCCCGAACACCGCAATCGAGCTGGGAACCATCAGTCTGTCGAGCCTTTGCGCCATCGCCACTCGTATCACGTTCAGTAGCCCGTCTATGTTTATCTTCCAGGCCAGATCGGGGTTTTGCTCACCGCGTGCCGACAGTATTGCCGCCAGATGGACAATCGTATCGACTTCGTGCCGCTTCACCACTCTCTCCAATGCGTGTACGTCCGTCACGTCCAGTCGCTCGAATGCGTTGTCCGGCACCATTCCGTGTACGTCGTTATTCACATCACTAACGATCACGTTTTCAGCCCCGTACCTGCGGTTAAACTCCAAGGTCAGCTCGGTTCCTATTTGCCCCAGCGCACCTGTTACAAGGATTTTTTTCATACTCCTAAGAAAGTGGATTTATATCAAAAAGGGGCCTCTCGCAAACGCGTTCGACCCCCTGAGCTGTTTCCGAGGATTGAACTCGGGACCTCTTCCTTACCAAGGAAGTGCTCTACCACTGAGCTAAAACAGCAAAAGTGTGCAAAAGTAGCAACTTTTTTCCAAATACCAAAATTATAGCGTACCTTGTTCTACCATACTTCTCGCCACCTTCATAAACCCGGCAATGTTGGCTCCCTTCATATAGTTTATGTAGCTTCCTTCTTTCCCATACTCCAGACAGGCTCCGTGAATGGAGTCCATAATCTGATGCAGCTTGGCATCGACTTCGGGCGCCGTCCAGTTCAGTTTTTGCGAGTTTTGGCTCATTTCCAGGCCTGAGGTTGCCACTCCTCCTGCGTTCACCGCTTTTCCCGGTCCGTAAGGTACTTTCGCGTGTATGAAAGTGTCGATGGCTTCCGGTGTGCAACCCATATTGGACACTTCCGCCACGACTTGCACTTTGTTTGCCACCAGCGTCTTTGCATCGTCTCCGTTCAACTCGTTTTGTGTTGCGCAGGGCATTGCGATATCCACTTTGACTTCCCAGGGTTTCTTTCCTGCGTGGAATTCCGAGCCCGCAAACTTCTTTGCATAAGGCGCCACCACGTCATTGTTGGATGCACGAAGTTCCAGCATATAGGCGATCTTTTCTGCGTTCAATCCTGCCGGGTCGTAGATATATCCGTCCGGCCCTGAGATCGTCACCACCTTCGCCCCCAACTCTGTTGCTTTGCTTGCAGCTCCCCAGGCAACGTTTCCGAAGCCCGAAATCGCCACAGTTTTGCCTTTTAGCACCGCGCCCATATCTTCCAGCATCCTCACCAGGAAATAGACCGCTCCGAATCCGGTTGCTTCCGGCCTGATCAGGGAACCCCCGTATGTCATTCCTTTTCCCGTGAACACACCCGTATTCTCTTGTGCCAGCTTTCTGTACATTCCGTACATATAGCCTATCTCTCTTGCCCCTGTCCCGATATCTCCCGCCGGCACGTCTGTTT
This sequence comes from Alistipes sp. UBA934, assembly GCA_002293535.1. GTDB lineage: Bacteria > Bacteroidota > Bacteroidia > Bacteroidales > Rikenellaceae > UBA940. The sequence continues at coordinate 9,219 of DBDK01000007.1, forward strand.
CGGGCCCGATGTGGCGCCACAGTTCCAGCATAAATGCCTGGCAGAACCTCATCACTTCCCCGTCGCTCTTTCCTTTAGGGTTAAAGTCCGAACCTCCCTTTGCTCCGCCCATCGGCAGGGTTGTCAGCGAGTTTTTGAACGTCTGCTCGAAACCGAGGAATTTCAATATCGACAGGTTCACACTCGGATGGAACCTTATTCCTCCCTTGTATGGCCCTATTGCGTTGTTGTACTGTACTCTGTAACCCAGATTGACATTGGTTTCGCCCTTGTCGTCCACCCATACGACCTTGAAAGTGAAGATCCTGTCGGGTTCCACGATGCGTTCTGCTATCTTGTTTTTCTCGAATTCGGGGTGTTTGTTGTACTCGTCCTGCACCGTTACAAGTACTTCCTTTACTGCTTGCAGATACTCCGGTTCTCCCGGATGGCGGGCCTCGATGTCGGCCATCAGTTTTTCGACATTCATAACTTTCGTTTTTTTGGATTAATTAGACTCCAAAATTATCAAAATTTTTCTTAACTTTGTTATTCTAAGCCGCAAAAATTATGCAGTACAGTATTGAGTCGGTAACAGATAAAAGGCAGATTAGGGAGTTTTTGGAACTGCCTAAGCGCCTTTATAGGAACAATCGTAATTGGGTTTGCCCCTTGGACGACGACATTGAAAGGGTTTTCGATCCTTCTCGCAACAAAAAATTTTCCGATGGCGAGGCCGTTCGCTGGATCGCTCGAAACTCTGACGGCACGGTAGTAGGTCGTATCGCCGCTTTCTATAACCGCGAGGATGCCGCCATCGAGGAGCAGCCAACGGGTGGGGTAGGGTTCTTCGAGGCCATCGATGACCAGTCTCTGGCCAACCTCCTTTTCGACACGGCCAAAAACTGGCTCTCCGAAAGAGGTATGGAGGCTATGGATGGGCCCGTTAATTTCGGTTCTCGCGACGCTTGGTGGGGCCTTCTGGTGGATGGGTTCGAGTTCCAGCCTCTTTACACAAATCCCTATAATCCGCCCTATTACATCGAGCTTTTCGAGAATTACGGTTTTCAGAACTACTTCAATCAATACACCTATAACCGCGCCCTCAAGAGTGGCATTCTTTCCCAGTCGGTCTATGATCGTGTCCAGCGTCTTCGCGAGTCTCCGGGTTATCGTTTCGAGCACATCAGTCTCAAGAATCTCCCTCAGGTTGCCGATGATTTCCGGTTGGTTTACAACAAGGCTTGGACCGGTCATTCGGGCGTCAAGCCTATGGAGCGCGACGAGGCTCATCGTATGATGCGCTCTATCAAACCCATTATCGACGAGCGGCTGATTTACTTTGCGTTTTTCAACGACGAGCCGATCGGATTTTTCATTATGGTTCCGGATCTCAACCGCGTCATCGGTCGCTTCGGCGGTAAGTTGAACCTCATCAACAAGATTCGGCTTTGGTTTATGCTTAAGGTCACCCATCGCGCCGACCGCATTTTCGCTATCATCTTCGGTGTTGCTCCTGAGTTCCACGGTAAGGGTATCGAGTCGGGTATTATCCACGAGTTCGAGTCCGAGGTTTCCAAGGGCGGTATGCCTTATCGCTCGCTTGAGCTCGCTTGGGTTGGCGATTTCAATCCCATTATGATGCGTATGGTCGAGAATTACGTTTGTGCCACCCGCCATAAGACCCACGTCACTTTCCGCTACCTGTTCGATCGCACCAGGGAATTTAAACGCGCGCCCCGCATCGGCGTTAAAAAAGCACAATAGCAGATGAAAACCACTCCCTTCACGAAGTATCACATCGCCGCCGGCGCTCGTATGGCCGAGTTCGCCGGTTATAATATGCCCATCGAGTTTTCCGGCATCACGGAAGAGCACCTAACCGTTCGCGAGCGTGCCGGCGTTTTCGACGTGTCCCATATGGGCGAGATTTGGGTTAAGGGCCCAAAGGCTCTCCCGTTTCTCCAGTTCGTTACCACTAACGACATAGCCGTTCTCACCGACGGTAAGGCTCAATATTCCGCCCTTCCTAACGGTAAGGGCGGCCTTGTCGATGACATCCTGGTTTATCGCATCGACGCCGAGACCTATCTTCTCGTGGTGAACGCCTCCAATATCGACAAAGATTGGGCTCACCTCACCCATCACGGTGCCGCTTTCGGCCTCCGTCCCGGTATCGAGCTTTATAATGCTTCCGACGAGATCGCCCAGTTGGCCGTTCAGGGCCCTGTTGCAATGCAGATCGTGCAGCAGCTTTGCCCCGCCCCCGTCGCTGATCTCCCTTATTATACTTTTGTTAAGACCGAGGTGGCCGGTATCCCCAATGCCATTCTTTCCGCCACTGGTTACACCGGTTCCGGTGGTTGCGAGATTTATGTTGCCAACTCCGATGCCGACAAGCTCTGGACTGCCCTTTGGCAGGCCGGTACTCCGTTGGGTCTTAAGAACATCGGCCTGGGCGCCCGCGACACTCTCCGGCTCGAAAAGGGATTTTGTCTCTACGGTAACGACCTGGATGACACCACTTCCACCATTGAGGCGGGCCTGGGTTGGATCACCAAATTTACCAAGGATTTTATCGACCGCCCTCGCTTCGAGGCTCAGAAGCAGGCTCTGGCGGCTAAGGACTTTTCGCCGTCCGGTATCTCCCGTCGCCTTGTCGGTTTCACGCTTTCCGAGCGTGGGATTCCTCGCCACGGTTATTCTCTGGCCGCTCCCGTCGCCAAGGATGGGGGTTCGGGCGGCCCTTCTGTCGTCGGCGTCGTAACTTCCGGTACAATGTCTCCTTGCCTCCGTCAGGGTATCGGTATGGGTTATGTTTCCCCCGAATTCTCTGCTCCCGGTACCGAGATTGCTGTGATAATCCGCGACAAACCCGTTTCCGCCGTCGTCACCAAGCCACCATTCGTCTAACCCCTCATCTCCCCGCTTCCCAGATCCAGCCTCACGGCCACTATCAGCAGCAGGGTGAAAGCCAACAGCGATGAGCCGCCGTAAGAAAAGAATGGCAAGGGTATTCCTATCACCGGTACCAGCCCGATGGTCATACCTATATTAATAAGGACGTGTACGAGGAAGATTCCCGCCACGCAGTAACAATATATCCTTGCAAAGGGTTCTTCGGCGCGTTCACCCATCCTCACAAGCCTCATTATCAGCACACAGAACAGCGCCAGCACGACTACCGAACCCAAGAAACCCCACTCTTCACCCACCGTGCAGAATATGAAGTCCGTGCTTTGTTCCGGTACGAAGTTGAATTTGGTTTGCGTTCCTTCCAGATATCCCTTTCCCGCCAATCCTCCCGATCCGATGGCTATCTTGCTCTGATTCACGTTGTAACCCCATCCCCTCGCGTCGCTTTCTATTCCCAGTGTGTCCAGTATTCGCTTTTGTTGGTGCAGGTCCAGATGGTCGAACACCACATCCGTCACCGACACGAACGCCACCGAGGCCACAAACAGCACTATGTAAATCCAAAATCCCTTCAACCTGTGTGCCCAGGCAACTCCCGCCACTACCGGCAGAGACGCGAAGGTCGTTCCCAACAGTATCGTGTAATATCTCCACTGCACACCCGCTCCATATCTCATCCCCAGCCACACGGCGATCGACATCATAGCCACTCCTGCCAAGTAGATCAGCGGTACTTTCCAGTTCTTGTAACCCACTCCGAATCCGGCGGCACAGCCTATCAGGATCAGTATCAGCAGCCCCGTGTCCGTAATCCAGAACGAGCCGAAGAACAGTCCCAGCACTATTCCCAGCACTATGTAGACCCACCTGTTCAGCCCTTCTCTGTACAACATAAACAGGAACGAGCCATAGACCACCGCCGAGCCCACATCGTGTTGCAGGAACATCACTCCCACCGGCACACCCAATAGCAGCATCACTCGTAGCAGGTCTGCCGGTCGCGTCACCGAGAATCCGAATACACTCATCGCCCGTGCCAATGCCAGGGATGCTGCGAACTTCATAAACTCTGCGGGTTGAATTGCCACCGGCCCTATAAATAACCAGGCCCTCGCTCCTTTGATTTCCGGACTCACCACCAGTGTTGCCAGCATTAGCGCCAAACACAGCCCATAGACAGGGTAGGCCAGTATGTGATAGAATTTGTCGTCCAGTAGCATCACCACCAGCGCGACCAAGAACGATACGCCGATCCATATCAGCTGCATTCCGTACCTTTGCGTGATGTCGAACACTTCTCGCGAGCTGTCATACACCGCGGCGTAGAGATTAAGCCATCCCAGTGCCACCAAGGCCACGTAGATTACGATCGTCCACCAATCCACCTTTCCGTGGATCACCTCTGTCGATCTAAAGCGTCCCGTCATATCCCAGTCCCGTCATAGTGCGGATACCTGATTTGCATCTCTTTCACATACTCCACCAGCTGTGGTCGCTTCACCGTGTCACACAGGTATTGTTCCATCAGCAGCGAGCCGATCGGTACCGCGGCCGTAGAGCCGAAGCCTGCGTTTTCTATGTAGACACAGATCGCGATTTTCGGATCGTCCTTCGGGGCAAAACCCAGGAACACCGAGTGGTCTCTGTGCGCATTTTCCGCTGTTCCCGTCTTTCCGCATATCTCCAGCCCTGGCACGTAACCCATCGCTTTCACCGTTCCTCCGTCTTCGTGGGCGGCCATATACATCCCGTCTATTATCGGTTCGAAGTGCTGTGGCGCCACATCTGCGTAGTGGGGTTCGCTGAATTTGGGATCCATTTGTACTCCCTCTATTCCCTTGATCACGTGCGGTATGTAGTAGTGTCCCCTGTTTGCTATGGTTGCCGCCAGATTTGCCAGCTGTAGCGGACTGCATCCCAGCTCTCCCTGCCCGATGGCCAGCGATATCACCGTCAGCGAGTTCCACCTTTCTCTGTAGAGTTTGTCGTAATAGTCGGCTCCGTAGACCCTTCCCGCGTACTCCGATGTGAAGTCGCTGTCTAATTTTCGCCCGAACCCGAAACTTTGCACGTGCTGTGCCCAGTGCTCATACCCGCCTTTCATAATCCCTCCGTGCTCCGGTTCGTCCAATATGTTTCTCAGCACATAGCAGAAGTATGCGTTGCAGCTCGTCATAATCGCTTGCCTGAGGTTCAATGGCGAGGCGTGCGGGTGGCAGCCCACGGTCAAATTCCCCACAGTATATCCGCTGTGACACTCGTACATATATTCCGGCTTCAGCACCTCTTCTTCGAGTCCTATCAATCCGTTCACCATCTTGAATGTCGAACCCGGCGGATATGCGGCCATCACCGCTCTGTTGAACAACGGACTTCTCCTGTCGTTGGCCAGCCGTGCGTAATTGTTGTTCCTTTCTCTCCCCACCAATGCATCGGGGTCGTACGTAGGTCCGTTTGCCATCAGCAGTATCTCTCCGGTCGAAGGTTCCAGCGCCACAACTGCTCCCACTTTTCCTTCCATCAGTTGCTCCGCGAATGCCTGTAGCTCGGCATCCAGGGAGCTTATCAGCGTTCTTCCTGCCACCGGCATCGTGTCGTACATTCCGTCGCCGTAGGATCCTTTCACGATCCCGTGCACATCCACCAGGTTTATCTTCGTTCCCTTCTCTCCTCTCAGGTACTTTTCGTATGCCTGTTCTATCCCGCTTCGGCCTATGTAATCACCGCTTCTGTAGTAGTCGTCACTCAGATCTCCGCTATTCACTTCGCCCACATAACCCAGCAGATTTCCGGCAATTTTCCTCGGATATGATCTCACAGTCCTGTATATCGTGTAGAATCCCGGTAGTCTCAGCTCGTCCAGTAGTAGTTTCGTCTCTTTGCTCAGCAGCGGTACTATCACCGATGGTCTCCGGCTCGAATATGCATTCGCCCGCTTCAGTTGCGCTCTCATTCTCGGCAGCGTCACGTCCACTATTCGGCACAGCAACAACGTATCGAAGGCGGCCACCTCCCTGGGCACCACCATCAAATCGTAACTCTCCCTGCTTTGTATTATGAATTCGCCGTTCCTGTCCAGTACCTCTCCTCGCGGTGGATAGAGCACTTCGTGGCGCAGTGCGTTGCTTTCGGCCATCTCTTTGTAGGATCTATCGACGATTTGGATTGCGAACAGCCTTATCACAAGCACGACAAACACCACGAGCACGAATACCCGCAACATCCTCTGTCTTGCAAATTGCTGATCCATTATATTCTACGTCTCGCTCTCAGGGTGAATAGCATCGACACCGCCCACACTGCAAACAGCGTCACCACTCCGCTCACTGCGGTTTTCAGTAGCACCAGATGGTAGTTCTCCCAGCTCAGACTCTCCAGGGTGAAGAATACCAGACAGTGCACTCCCACCGCCAGCGCCACGAATCTGAAAAACTTCCCTCCTCCCAGTGACTTCACCGATGGCATCACATTCTCCTGTCCGACCACGTCTTTGCCCAGTATCATCGTCATCTCTGGTCGCCTCAGATATGCTGTCAGTAGTGTTGTAGCAGTATGCAGTCCCGCCGTCCCTTCGAAAAAATCCATAAATGCTCCCAGCGCGAAACCCAAAAACAGCATCGCCAGCGGCTTCGTGTTCACAGGCAGTAGCACGATGAACGCTACGTAAGCCAGCGGCGCGAAATATACTCCCAGTCTCATCGAGTCCAGCAGGAAGAGTTGCAACAGCACCGCTGCCGTCACGAAGACCCCCACGTATGTCAAAAAATTACGCACCTTCCACCTCCCCTAAGACTTCTTCTTCTAATTTGATTCGCTCGTACACAGCCGGGTTCTTTATCAGTAGTACCACTCTCACCGCCCCCACATCCACTCCCAGTCTCACGTTCATCTCATAAGATGCCCTCGCTTCGTCTATTTCGAAGTCCTCCACCGTTCCTATGTGTATCCCTTTCGGAAAAGAGAACGAGTATCCGCTCGTCACGATCTGATCACCCCTTGCCACTTCTGTATATTTGGGTACTTCGTTCAGTGCCACCACTCTTGGGTCTCCTCCCGACCACGAGATCGAGCCGAACTGGCCTGTTCCGGCCACCATTCCGCTTGCCCGAAACTCTGTGTTCAGCACAGACAGACACACGGCGTTGTGCTCCGAGGCGCTCTCCACATAACCCACCATATATCCGTCCAGCGATACCACCGCCATTCCTCTCTCCACCCCATCTTTGGTTCCCCGATCGACCATCAGGAAGTTTTCTCGCTTATCCACACTGTTTCTCACCACCCTCGCCACCACATATTCCAGCGGAAATATCGGCGCCAGCGAATCGACTCTCGGTGCGAGAGTATCTCTTTGCACTGCCGCCCTGTATTCCCTTGCCGCTGCCATTTCGTTTTCCAGCATCTCCACTCTTGCTTCCAGCAGCCGGTTCGTCTTTGCCAGATTCAGATAGTCCTCCACCCCTGCAATGCTCCCGTATATCCCTCCCACGATGTTGTTAGACACGCTCAGCAATCTCGCCCTGGTGTGCACCGACGATGAGGCATAATAGTGCAATGCCAATCCCTCCAACACAAGAAAGATCAGCAGCACGTATATCCGCCGCAGAAACAGTAAAAGTCTATACACGCTCTACCGTGTTAAGAACGAGAACTTCCCAATATTCTCCAACGCCTTGTGGGTTCCTCTTGCCACCGATCGCAGGGGGTCGTCGGCCACGATGAACGGGATTTTGCAGTTGTTGCTGAACCTCTGCGCCAGCCCTCTGATCAGGGCCCCTCCTCCTGCCAGATAGACCCCTTTTCGGTAGATGTCGGAATACAGCTCCGAGGGTATATTCTCCAGCACCTTCATAATCGCCGCGTCTATCTTCACCAACGAGCGATCCAGGGCGCTTGCTATCTCGCTGTAATTCAAAGATATCGTTCTCGGCAACGCCGTTACAATGTTCGGCCCGGTCAGTATATAATCTTCCGGTTCTTCTTCTCTCGGTAGTTTTTTTATCGCCGATCCCACTGCGATCTTTATCTCTTCCGCCGTCCGCTCTCCGACCCTGATTTCGTGCGCTTGGCGCATATAGTTCCTTATGTCTTCGGTCAGCACGTCACCGGCCACGTTTATGCTTTCGCTGCACACTATTCCTCCCAGCGAGATACAGGCGATTTCTGTCGTTCCCCCGCCTATGTCGATTATCATATGTCCTTCAGGCGCTTGCACATCCAGCTCCGCTCCCAGGGCCGCCGCCATCGGTTCGTAGATCATATAGACCTCGCGTCCTCCCGCGTGTTCTGCCGAGTCCCTCACCGCCCTTATTTCCACATTCGTAGAGCCGCTCGGAATGCAGATCACCATCTTCAGCGAGGGTGTAAACAGGTGGCTCGACGAGACCTCCTTTATCATCCCTCTCAGCATCAGTTCCGTAGCCGTAAAGTCGGCGATCACTCCGTCTTTCAGGGGCCTTATCGTCCTTATGTTTTGGTGTGTACGGCCGTGCATCTGGTTTGCCTTGTGGCCGAATGCGACCATTTTTCCCGTATGCGCGTCCAGTGCCACTATGGAGGGTTCGTCTATCACGACCTTTCCGTCGTGAATTATCAGCGTGTTCGCCGTTCCCAGGTCGATCGCCAGTTCTTGAGTCAGTGAGAATAGTCCCATATCAGTGTTTAAAATGTCTTAATCCGGTAAATACCATTGTCATTCCGTGCTCGTCGCAAAATTCGATGCTGTCTGTATCCCTCACCGAGCCTCCGGGTTGCACGGCCGCCCTCACTCCTGCGTTGTATGCAATTTCCACACAGTCCGCAAACGGGAAAAATGCGTCCGATGCCATCACCGCTCCCTTCAGGTCGAACCCGAAGCTGTGCGCCTTGTCTATGGCCTGCCTGAGGGCATCCACCCTCGATGTTTGTCCCACTCCGCTTGCCAGCAGTTGCCCTCCTCTCGCCAGCACTATCGCGTTGCTTTTCGATTGCTTCACGATCTTGTTTGCGAATATCATATCGTCCATCTCGCACTTTGTCGGCACCCTTTTCGTCACCACCGTCGCTTCGCTATCCACTCCTCCGACTTTCACGTCCCTTTCTTGCACCGCCGTCCCGTTGAGTATCGAGCGCACCTGCATCCCCGGCCGCTTGAAATCTTTCAGCACCAGCACTATTCGGTTTTTCTTTGCGTATAACGTTTCGAGCGCTTCGTTGGTATAGCTCGGCGCCAGAATTACTTCGAAAAAGAGTTCGTTTATCTTCTCTGCCGCAGCTGCATCTATCCCCCTGTTGGAGATCAGCACCCCTCCGAACGCCGACACGGGGTCTCCCTCCAGTGCCCTCAGATATGCCTCTTCCGCCGTCGCTCCCGTTCCCACTCCGCAGGCGTTGTTGTGCTTCAGTATCGCGAACACAGCTCCTCTCGCGTCGGCAAATTCCCCTATCAGGTTCACCGCCGCGTCAATGTCCAGCAGGTTGTTGTATGAGATTTCTTTCCCGTGCAACTGTTCGAACACCGCTCCCATATCTCCCCTGAACGCTGCCTTCTGGTGCGGATTCTCTCCGTAGCGTAATTCTTTTTCTGCGTAGTTCGACTCGCAGTCGGCGTTCCGATCTCCGCCGAACCATCCCGCAATCGCCGTATCATAGTGCGAGCTCACTGAGAATGCCGCGGCCGCAAATTTCTTTCGTTGCTCCAGGGTGGTTGCACAGCCTTGCTTTTTGAGGATCTCCAGCAACTCCGCATAACCCTCTCTCGATCCCACTATCACCACATCTTTGTGGTTCTTCGCCGCCGCCCTTATCAGCGATATCCCGCCTATGTCTATTTTCTCGATTATTTCCGCATCGCTGGCTCCGCTTGCCACCGTTTCTTCGAATGGATACAGATCCACGATCACCAGATCTATTTCCGGAATTCCATACTGCTCCAGCGCCGCCGCGTCTCCCGCCACATCCCGACGGGACAAAATCCCGCCAAACACTCCCGGATGCAGTGTTTTCACCCTCCCTCCCAGTATCGACGGATAGCCCGTAAGCTCTTCGACCGCAGTCGCTTCCAGTCCCAGTTCTTTCAAAAATTCCAGCGTTCCTCCTGTAGAGTAGAGCTTTACTCCCGCCGCCGCAAGAGTTTTCACGATTTCGTCCAATCCTTCCTTGTGATAGACCGAAACGAGCGCACTTTTTATCTTTTTGTCACTCATAGTCTTCGCATAAAAATAGTATCCGGCAAATTTACAAAAATTTTATTAATTTTACGCCCACAAATGGAGCTCTTGATTGAAAAAGATTCTCGGTGCGCCGTCATCGGCCACGGTAGTTGGGCGACGGGTCTGGTTAAGATCCTCACTGACGGTGGCCAGAGGGTAGGGTGGTACGTCCGCAATCCCGAAGTGCTCGACTCCCTGTTGTCCGAGGGTCGCAACCCCAGGTACCTGAGTTCCGTGGAGTTCGACCTTTCGTTGATCGCTCCGTCGGGCGATATCGACAGCGTAGTGCAAAGTGCCGACGTCATCATTTTGGCTGCTCCGTCGGCGTTCCTTAAGACCTATCTCGAAGCTCTCAAGGTTCCGCTCACCGACAAGTTCGTCATCTCTGCCATCAAGGGTATCGTTCCGGGCAACTACCTTACCGTCACCGAATATCTCAACCGCCATTATGACGTTCCGTTCGGTCGCACCGGCGTTATCGGGGGCCCGTCCCACGCCGAGGAGATCGCTCTCGAACGCCTCAGTTATCTCACCGTAGCCTGTAAAAACCTCGACAACGCCCGCGTGATGACCTCCAAGCTCTCCGCGCGCTATATCCACACCACTATCACGAATGACATCTATGGTGTCGAGTATGCTGCCATCCTCAAGAATATCTATGCTCTTTGCGTGGGTATCGCGGTGGGTCTGGGTTATGGCGACAATTTCCTTTCCGTGCTCATTTCCAACGGCGCCCGCGAGATGCAATCGTTCCTCAATCGGACCTATCCGTTCGAGCGCGACACGCTCACTTCGGCTTTCCTGGGCGATCTTCTTGTCACGGCCTACTCACCTTTCTCGCGTAACCGCCGCTTCGGTATGATGATCGGTAAGGGTTTCCACGCCAAGGTTGCTCAGATGGAGCTTGGTGGAGTTGCCGAGGGGTACTATGCTTCCGAGACCATTCGCCACATCAACTCCTCCCACGGCGTGGAGATGCCTATCGCCGATGCCGTTTATGACATACTTTACGGGGGCGCCAGCGCTTCCAAAACAATGAGAAATCTAACCAACTTTTTAATATGAAATCACCAGATCTACACAACATCCTCGGCTTTGTCCCCCAGGCCGACCTCGACACCTTGCGCGCGGACGCCGAATACAGTAATGCACTTCTTTCCACCGGCGAGGGCAAGGGCTCCGATTTTTTGGGTTGGGTTTCCCTTCCGTCGTCCATCACTACACAATTCCTTTCCGAGATCAAATCCGCCGCTGCCCGCCTCCGCGAAAAGGCCGAGGTTGTGATCGTCATCGGCATCGGGGGCTCTTATCTCGGTGCCAAGGCCGTTCTCGAAGCGCTCGGTAATCCGTTCACGGCTCCCCGTATCGTTTTTGCCGGCCACACCATTTCCGAGGACTATATGGCCCAGTTGATGGACTCTGTCAAGGAGAAACAGATAGCCACGATCGTCATCTCCAAGTCCGGTACCACCACCGAACCCGCTATCGCTTTCCGCATCGTCAAGCAGGAGATCGAACGTCGTTATGGCAAACAGGAGGCCGCGCAGCGCATCGTCGCCATCACCGACGCTTCCCGCGGCGCCCTCAAAAGCGTTGCCACCGAGGCAGGCTACCAGACTTTCGTTATTCCGGATGATGTCGGGGGTCGCTACTCCGTTCTCACTCCGGTCGGCCTGCTTCCGCTCGCCGTTGCCGGTATCGACATCGACGCTTTGGTTGCCGGTGCCACCCGTATGGAAGCAGCCACTGCCTCGACCGTCAAATTCGACCAGAACCCCGCCGCTATCTACGCTGCGGCCCGTTATGCACTTTATAAGAAGGGCTTCAAGATCGAGATCCTTGCCGCTTACGAGCCCGGCCTCCAGTACTTTGCCGAGTGGTGGAAACAGCTTTATGGCGAGTCCGAGGGCAAAGAGGGCAAAGGCATTTTCCCCGCCAGCGTGATTTTCTCCACCGACCTTCACTCTATGGGTCAGTACATTCAGGAGGGCGAACGCATTATTTTCGAGACTGTTATCTCTGTTGCCGGGTCTCGTCATCAGGTTGCCGTTCCTTGTTCCGATGATGACGGCGACGGCCTCAATTTCCTTGCCGGTAAGCGTCTTTCCGAGGTCAATCACAAGGCCGAGCAGGGTACCATCCAGGCTCACGTTGATGGGGGCGTTCCTAATATCCGTATCGAGATTCCCTCTATTACTCCCGACTCTCTGGGCGAGTTGATGTATTTCTTCGAAAAGGCTTGCGGTATTTCCGGTTATCTTCTCGGCGTCAATCCTTTCGACCAGCCCGGCGTCGAGGTTTACAAGAAAAATATGTTTAAATTATTAGGCAAACCCGGCTATTGATCCCGACTTTGGCACGCAAGTTGCAAGAGTAAATGACAGAAAGCATAAAAATTAGGTTTCTTCATTTATTTAAGTTTGGGTTAGTAGTTTGGGAGATGTCTAAGTCTCCAAAAATTAGGGACTGTCGTGACGACACTCCCTTTTTTGCGTCCATAGCGGCGCTTCTGCGATGCCCTAAGCTCTGAGTTGCCTCGCGGTGAGAGTCTCCTCCCGTTAGTTTTTCATCATTAGACTTCTAACACAAAAAAATCATTACCTTTGTGCTAATATAGGGTGACAACCCCGGAGTGTGTCGTGGCATTATCTATGCTTCGGCCTCTTTCGGCGTGTGGCAGTTTTCTGATGTGGGGGTTTGTGAGGCCTGCTTGGCAGGGAATGTTCCCACGTTCTTTTTTACGAATGCGATAGAGATGGACTTCAAACTTGTTTCGGATTATCTTCCCACGGGCGACCAGCCTGAGGCGATCGAGGGTTTGGTGCGCGCAATCCGTGGCGGCGCCCAGCACTCTACGTTGCTGGGAGTTACCGGTTCGGGTAAGACGTTCACCGTTGCCAACACTATCGCTCAGCTTCAGCGCCCGGCCCTTGTCCTTTCCCATAACAAGACTCTCGCAGCGCAACTTTACTCCGAGTTCAAGGGTTTTTTCCCCGAAAACAGCGTCGAGTATTTCGTCTCCTATTACGACTACTATCAGCCCGAGGCTTATCTTCCTTCGTCCGACACATACATCGAGAAGGATCTCCAGATTAACGACGAGATCGACAAGATGCGGCTTCGGGCCACGGCGTCGTTGATGTCGGGTCGTCGGGATGTAATTGTTGTTGCGTCAGTCAGTTGCATCTATGGTATCGGTAACCCGGAGGACTTCAATGCGTCCGTTGTCGAGCTTCGCAAAGGCCAGGTGATTCCTCGTAAGACCCTTCTTTACAACCTCGTCGATATCCTTTACACTCGTTCCGAGCGCGAGCTCACTCCTGCGACTTTCCGTGTTTCGGGCGATGCAGTGGATGTGATGATGGCTTATGGCGAGATGGCCGTTCGGTTGGATTTTTTCGACGACGAGTTGGAATCCATTACGCGTATCGACCCCGCCACGGGCCAGCGCCTCGAATCTCTCGACACCATCCGTATTTCTCCTGCCAACCTTTTCGTAACCACCAAAGAAAGAACGCTTTCCGCCATAAAACAGATCCAGCTCGACTTGGGCGAACAGATAAAATTTTTCGAGTCCGTCGGCAAGCCTTCCGAGGCTCAGCGGCTTAAGCAGCGCACCGAGTTCGACCTCGAAATGATCAAGGAGGTCGGCTACTGCTCCGGCATCGAGAACTACTCGCGTTATTTCGACGGTCGCCAGCCCGGTGCGCCTCCGTTTTGCCTTCTCAACTACTTCCCCAAGGACTATCTTCTTGTCGTCGATGAGTCCCACGTCACTCTTCCTCAGGTTCGGGCTATGTATGGCGGCGACCGGGCCCGTAAGGAGAATCTCGTCGAGTACGGTTTCCGGCTCCCTGCAGCCAAGGACAATCGCCCGCTAAAGTTCGACGAGTTCGAGCTTTTGGCCGGTACTTCGATCTATGTTTCCGCCACTCCGGCCGATTACGAGTTAATGAAATCCGAGGGTATGGTTGTCGAGCAGGTTGTTCGTCCCACGGGTGTTGTCGATCCGCCGATTCAGGTTCGGGTCACAGACAATCAGATAGACGATCTCATCGAACAGATCCAGCTTCGCGCTTCCAAGGAGGAGAAAGTCCTGATTGCCACTCTCACCAAACGTATGGCCGAGGAGCTTTCCAAGTATTTCGATCGCATCGGTATTCGTAATCGTTACATTCACTCCGAGGTCGAGACCCTCGATCGTATCCGTATTCTTGAGGAGCTTCGGGCCGGTGTTTTCGACGTTCTCATCGGGGTCAATCTTCTTCGCGAGGGGCTCGATCTTCCTGAGGTTTCGCTGGTTGCCGTTATGGATGCCGACAAGGAGGGGTTTCTTCGTAACACTCGCTCTATCACTCAGATAGCAGGTCGCGCCGCTCGTCACGCCGAGGGTAATGTTATTCTTTATGCCGAAAAGCGCACCGACTCTATCAAGGAGGCTATCGCCGAAAGTAACCGTCGTCGCGAGAAGCAGATCGCTTACAATCAGCGCCACCACATCATTCCTCAGGCCGCCCGTAAGAGTTCTCGCCCGTCCGATTTCAATTATGATTTTTCTCCCGCCGACTTCCGAATCGCTGCCGACATTTCTTCCTCTTACTCCGCTACCCTCTCTCCCGCCGAACTTGAGTCTGAGATCTCCACTGCTCGCTCCCGGATGGAGTCCGCCGCAAAGGATCTCGACTTCGCCGCCGCCGCCCGCTTCCGTAACCAGATGTACGCCTTACAAGAAAAACTCTCTTCCCTGTCTAAATCGTGTGCCCCTTGATCGCCCGCTTCATATCTCGCGTAGCCGACTTTTTCTATGTCGCGCCTCTCCACCGTCATATTCCGCGGCAGGTGTTTTGTTACATTTTTTGCGGGGCGATCAATTTCGTGCTCACTATCGTCAGTTATTGGTTAGCGTTCAACTTCATCTTCGATAAACAGAACCTCGTCATATCGCTCCCTGTCCTCGCCCCTCTAACAATTTCCGCGCACGTTGCTGCTCTCGGTATCTCGTTGCCTATCAATTTTTTGACCGGGTTTTGGTTGCAGCGTAACGTGTCGTTCCGTCAGTCTCCCCTTAAGGGCCACACCCAGTTGTTTCGCTACTTTCTTACTGCTCTCGGCGGCCTTTTGATCACTTACCTGCTCACCAAACTCTTTGTGGACGTTTGCCACATTTTCCCCACTGTTTCTCAGATCATTATCTATGCTCTCACGGCGATTTTTTCGTTCGCCGCCCAGAAACACTTCACGTTCCGCGGCGCAATCAAATAGTGATGCGATAAACCCACAGGTAGAGATCCACGTCGAAGTATTTGTTCATCGTGTTGTAGGCTTCCCGTTCGGTTGGCGCGCTGTAAATGCTTACCATATTGTAGCCGGTTCTCGGATCGACAAATTTTCGTGGCGTCAGTTCCGGATGTTCTGCCTTGACCTTTTTCACCAGCTTGTCGGCGTTGCTTTCGATTCTGAACGAACCTGCGATCACGTGATACATCGGCCCTGATGTCGTAGTCACAGCCGGCGCTACAACCGGTTTATCCACAGTTACTTTCTCCGGTTCCGAAACCACCGGCTCTTCGATCACCGATTCGTCCGCCACCGCTTCCGCCACGGCGTCTGTTTCTGCGTTAGCCCTGTCCGCCGTTGCCGCATCGAACACTCCGTTCTTCCAGCACCACAGCGCGCAGAACAGTAGCACCATAAACAGAATTGCCGACAGTAGCC
The DNA here is from genome assembly GCA_002293535.1 of Alistipes sp. UBA934. Classification (GTDB taxonomy): domain Bacteria; phylum Bacteroidota; class Bacteroidia; order Bacteroidales; family Rikenellaceae; genus UBA940. The sequence goes on from DBDK01000007.1 coordinate 25,019, forward strand.
ATATCCACTCTTTTCCGCCTTTCTTGCCGCGTTTTTTCATTGCCAGCGTATCTTCTTCGCCTGCGGGATTTAGCATAGCTGCCAGTTCGGTATATCCTTCGAAATGGCCGTCACGAATTTCGCCCACACCGTCGATCACCACCGACCCGTCTTCGCGTCGTGCTCCTTCCAGCCAGGAGTTGTATGTATTCCAGGCTTCGTCGGGCGATATTCCTTGTCGCGCCAGCATCGACACGACCGAGGATGCTCCTTCCAGCTCGCCTTCGCTGAACACCCCCACATTTGCCGGCGGTTGAATTTCGGTATCCGATATTCTGCGAGCTTTGCGCCGCTTCACTTCCAGCGAGCCCACTCCCGGAAGTACAACGCTTTGGCGCCTTGCCAAGGCATCGTAGATTACTTTCGATACATTCATTTTTTCTTTCCGTATGCGATTATGATTATCAAAATTCCTGCCAGTATGAAAGGTATGCTCAGTATTTGGCCAATATTTATGGCCATCGTTTCTTCGGCTGCGACTTGTGGATTTTTGATGAATTCTATTATGAACCTCGTCAGGAATATCCCTATCAATCCCACTCCGAACAGTGCTCCGGGTCTTTTCCTCCCCAGGTCGCGCTTATAGTACATCCACATCAGCACGGCGAATGTTATCAGGTAGCACAGGGCTTCGTAGATTTGCGTCGGGTGCATCGGTAGGGTTTCTCCGGCTCTCACAAAGACGAATCCCCAGGGCAGGTCGGTCACCCGGCCGTATATTTCCGAGTTTATCAGATTTCCGAATCTCACCAATGCTCCTCCCACCGTCACCGGTATCACCACTCTGTCCAGCGACCAGATATATGGTAGTTTCGCACTCCGCGAGAATCCCCACAGCCCCAGCAGCAATCCCACCGCTGCTCCGTGCGATGCCAGTCCTCCCTGTCTTATGTTCAGTATTTCAATGGGGTGTGCCAGAAAATATGCCGGCTCGTAGAAGAAACAGTGCCCCAGCCTTGCCCCCACGATCGTTGCTATTGTTCCCCACCAGAATATGTTGTCTGCGAATTTCGGGTTTAGTTTTTCCCTTTTCACGAAGTTCACAAAGAACATCGCACCTCCCATAATCGCCAGCATCCAGCACAGTCCGTACCACATCACCTCGAAGTTCCCCAGTCTCAAAAAGACCGGATTCACATCCCACGTTACCATCAAAAAATCTACCATAGCCTCACAAAGGTATTAAAAAAATATTTCAAAATAACTCGCTGCCGGTATTCCGGCGCAAAGTGAAAGAAAATGTGCTTCCTACGCCCAACTCGCTGCGCACCGTAATAGTTTCGCCGTGGGCCTCCAGAATATGCTTCACTATGGCCAATCCCAGTCCGGTGCCCCCTTTTTCCCTCGATCGGCTCACGTCGGTTCTGAAAAACCGTTCGAACACCCTCGGCATATCTTCCGGATCTATCCCTTCTCCGTTGTCCGCCACCTCCACTATGATCTTCTCTCCTTGGTCCACTATCTTCAGCCTCACCCATCCTCCCTGAGTGCCATACCTTATCGAGTTGCCTATCAAATTCACCAGCACCTGTCCCACATATTTCCTGTCTGCCACCACCTCCATTCTCCTGGGTGCTCCCACAATGCTCATTTTGATTCGCGCCGCCTCTGCCTGAATTTCCAGCCCTTCGATGATCTCCCTGGCCAGCTCCACTATATCGAACCGCTCGTATTCCAGATCGGGTTGTCCCGACTCCAGCCTCGAAATTTCGTCCAGAAAGGTCACGACGTTGATTATCCTTTCCACGCTTTTTTCCGCCCGTTCCAGATAAAGTCTGTTCACCGTTTCGTCTTCCAGCCCTCCGTCCAGCAGTGTTTGAATGTAGCCTTGCACGTTGAAGACGGGAGTTTTTATCTCGTGCGCGAAGTCGCCCAGATACTCCCTTCTGAACCTCTCCATCTCCTCCAGTCGCTCCACTTCGCTTGTTATGGTTTCGGTGACTTTCTCTATCAGATTTCCTTGCCGGATCACCAGCCTGGTGAAGTAGTATGTCACCACGAATGTCGAGATGCAGATCACCAGCAGGCCCCACCAAAAAAAGTGATAGACCGAACTCACGATGCTTCCGGCGATCACCACCACGAGCGTTACCAGCAGTGCTATCAGTAGTGCGGCGTGGTTTATCGAGCGGACGTTCAGTTCCAGGTTCATTTGTAGTTTTCCATCAGCCGCGCGATGTATTTCCCGATTATGTCGAACTCTATATTGATCGTAGTCCCCGGCTTAATGTACTGAAAATTAGTGTTTTCATAAGTGTAGGGTATGATCGCGACCTGAAATGAGTTCTTCTGCGAGTTCACCACCGTCAGACTCACCCCGTTCACCGCCACCGAACCTTTCTCGACTGTTGTCATTCCTCTTCCGAGGGGTTCATACTCAAATGTATAGTACCAGCTCCCGTCGGCGTCTTCCACTGCCGTGCAGACGGCCGTTTGATCCACGTGGCCTTGTACTATGTGACCGTCCAGCAGGGCGTCGGGCCTCATCGAGCGCTCCAGATTCACGTAATCCCCAACCTTCAGTTTTCCTAAGTTGCTCTTTATCAGCGTTTCGTGCATCGCTGTCACCGTATAGGTCCGTTCGGTCAGCTCCACCACCGTCAGACATACCCCGTTGTGCGATACGCTCTGGTCGATCTTCAGCTCGCCCACAAAATCGGCTTCCAGCACAAAGTGCTTGTTCGTTTGCTCGGTGCGTATATCCACGATCCGCCCCATCCGTTCTACAATTCCCGAAAACATAATTATTTCTTTTCTAATGCATTTATTCGCTGAAGAAGTTCCGGCAGTTTTCGGAAAATGGCCCAGGAGCGGTGGAAACCCATTCCGGTTAGCGCGGGCGATCCGAGTAACACCGTTCCCGGCGCAACATCGTGATCCACACCGCTTTGCGCACCCATTTTCACGCCGTCTCCCAATGTCAGGTGGCCTGCCAGACCGATTTGTCCGCCCAGCATACAGCCCGCACCCACCTTCGAACTTCCAGCCATTCCCGCCTGCGCCGCCACGACCGTATTTTCGCCGATCTCCACATTATGACCCACTTGGATCAGGTTGTCGAGCTTCACTCCGCGTCGCAGTATCGTCGAGCCCATCGTAGCACGGTCGATGCAGGTGTTTGCCCCCACCTCCACGTTGTCTTCTATAATAACGTTGCCGATTTGGGGGATCTTTGCGAAAGTCCCGTCCCCGGCGTCCGGCGCGAATCCGAAACCGTCGGCACCGATCACCGAGCCCGCGTGAATCGTCACATTGTTGCCTATTACGCAGCCCTCGTAGATCTTCACTCCGGCGTTGATCGTGGTCTTGGCGCCTATCTTAACTCCCTTTCCCACATGACATTGTGGATACACCGCCACTCCGTCGCCCAGCACCACGCCACTTTCTACCACCGCAAAATCGCCCACATAGACCCCTTCGCCCAAAATGGCATCTTCGGCGACCGAGGCGCGCGAGCTAACTCCCTGGGGACGAGGCTTGTTCTCATCATACAGTCGCAACAGATTCGCAAATGCGCCGTAAGGATCCGCCACTTTTATAAGGGTCGCCGCAACCGGTGTTGTCGGCATAAAATCCTCACGCACAATCACTATCGACGATTTCGTGTCGTAAATATGATGTTCATATTTCGGGTTGGCCAAAAATGACAATGCTCCGGGATGACCCTCTTCGATCTTGGCGAAAGTATCGACTTCGGCCGCTGCGTCGCCCACCACCTGCCCGCCCAGAAAAGAGGCTATTGTTTCAGCTGTGAATTTCATAAGTAGTTAGTAATGTTTATGTTGTGAGGCAAAAACGCGCTGGCGTCACCACCCATTGTGATAATTTCGCGCACCAGGCGCGACGAGACCGGAATATACTCGGCGGGAGTGAAAACAGCCACGGTCGTAATCTCCGGATATATCTGAGTATTAGCCATTTCCATTGCGTGCTCGTACTCGAAATCGGCCACGTTGCGAATTCCGCGAACAATATGTTTTATCCCGCGGGCGCGACAAAAATCGCCCGTAAGTCCGTCATACAGAGATACATCCACCCGCGGCTCGTCTTCGAAAGTGCGTCGGATGAGCTCCACTCGTGCTTCCGGTGACAAAAGGCCGCGTTTGTCGGTGTTCAGCCCCACACCTATTAATATATGCTCGAAAATGCCGAGTGCGCGCGTGGCAACCGCCAAGTGGCCCAAAGTGAAAGGATCGAACGATCCGGGAAAAAGTGCAGTATTTCTCATTTGTTCTGCAAAGTTAAAACTATTTAGCATAATTCATACGCACGGAGGCTTTTACGACGGCGAGGGCATTGATTTTCGAAAGCTCGATCTCAGTGTCGGCAAACGAAGGATCTTCGCCCGCGAGAATGGCGTAACCATCTTTGGGTGAGCGCCTTATGTAGCGAACTGTGATGTATTCGCCTGCGGAAGTCTCCATCGAGAGCAGGTACATATCGCCCCAAAATATCTCACTGGTGAAGTCCAACTGCTTGTAAATCACGATGTCACCGTTGCGCAGAATGGGATTCATCGCCTCTCCTACCAATTTAAGAGCACCGTCGCAATCAGGCAGGCCGGGGAGCGAAATCCAGCCCAGAGGCCGGTGAGAACGCTCTTCGGAGGTCATACGGCCCGGCCGGCCGCGCTTACCGAGTTTGCCCCCGGAGGCGCTTGTGAGGCGGAAAAGATCGGCCAGAGAATCGATAGACTCGATATCGAACAACGGAACGCTCGCGCGGATGCTCCTGCCCTCCGGATGGGCAGAATTATCGACCCGCGCGCTATGTTCGGCGCCCGGAAGAAGCATCGGAACGTTCTCGCCATCCAACCATAGCGGATTTAAGTTAAATTTTTTAACTAATAGGCGTTTATTTCGCTCTGACAGAACCGATTTTCCGCTCTCTATCATCGAAATATTTCCGGTACTGCAGTCCAAAATCTCGGCCATTTCATTTTGTTTCAGCTGTAAATGCTTGCGAATCTGTTTCAAACGTGAATTCATATGTTCAAAAAAGTTTGATTTGTGTTCTAATCGTCTAAGTATGGAATAAAGTTAAATTATTTAACTTATTTTTGTTCCGTAAAGTTAAATAATTTAACTTTTGATTGTTTACACAACAGTGAAAATATTTTTATTCAACAAAAATATAACGCTCAAACTACGCTCCTAGGCTATTTTTGTGGCCGGAGATGAAAACCCTAAAAATTCCAACTAAAATGATTGAAATCTCTGAACAAATCTATCGCGAAATCGCCGCAAGCCTGCGCGAAGCGATCGGTGCCGCAGACTACTTCAACGGCGCTGTCGAGTATGAATCCGAGGAGCTATACGCCCGATTGGTGACAACAGCGATCATCTATCGCCGAGAGGAAATTTTGCCGGAAGGGAAGCGAAGGGTGATCGCGGATGTGGTGCCGGTATGGTGGGAACTGCGAACCGAACAAACCTTTGGAGAGGTGATGAACGACTTTTCGTTCGCCGAACTGAAACAATATTTGATCGATGATGAGTGATTTGAAATTTGCGGATTTTGCGCGTGCGACGTTTCCGAATATCGGCGCGCAACCGTTTCACGAGAACTACTACCGCCTGCTGGAAGCGTTTGCGGCGGGAAAGATAAAACGAGCGATCGTGACGATGCCGCCGCAACACGGGAAATCGCACGGAGCGTCGGTGTTGCTGCCGGCGTATATTCTGGGACTCGACCCCAACAGACGAATAGCAATTGCGAGCTACAGTGCCGCGCTTGCGTCGAGGTTCAATCGTCGGGTACAGAGACTGATAGAGTCAGAGGAGTACGCAGAACTGTTCCCGAAAACGACGATAAAAAAGAGCGGGAGTGCAAAGAGTGGCGAAGGTGCGGGGAGCAGCTACATAAGGACGGCCGACCACGTGGAGATAATCGGGGCGGAAGGGGAGCTGATGTCGGTTGGGCGGGAAGGACCGCTGACGGGGAACAGGGTCGATACCTTTATAATAGACGACCTCTACAAAGATGCAATGGAGGCGACCTCGCCGCAAATCAGGGACAACTGCTGGGAGTGGTATACATCGGTGGTTCGTACGAGAATGCACAACGATTCGACGGAGCTGATAGTGTTTACGCGCTGGCACGAAGAGGACCTGATAGGAAGGATTGCCGAGCGGGAAGAGGTGGTGGAGCTGAAGGAGTGGTGGCAATTGAACAGGCTGCCGCCGGACGCCTGGGTACATCTGAACCTGGAAGCGCTGAAAGTGTCGCCCTCTACGGAAGTCGATCCGAGAGAGGAAGGGGAGGCACTGTGGGAAGAGCGCCACAGCCGGAAGTTGCTACTGAAGAAGAGGGCTCTGGATCCGGTGCAATTCGAGTGTATGTATCAGGGAGCACCATCGACCGCGGAAGGATTGCTCTACGGAGAAGGACTGAAAACATACGAGAAGATACCAAGAGACGTGACGCGGAGAGCGAACTACACCGATACGGCCGATATGGGGGACGACTACCTGTGTTCGGTGTGCTACAGTGTAGGAATAGACGAGCTGATATACATTACTGATGTGGTCTACAGCTCGGCGCCGATGGAAATTACGGAAGGATTAGTGGCGGAGATGCTTACGGCGACAGACACCCGACTCGCGCGAATCGAAAGCAATAACGGAGGACGAGGATTCGCGCGAGCTGTGGGGGTGCTGGCGCCAAAGGTCAAAGTGGAGTGGTTCCACCAGGGAGAAAACAAAGAGGCGAGGATCCTGTCGAATTCCTCTACGGTGATGCACAAGCTGAGGTTTCCGGCGGATTGGGCAAAGCGATGGCCGGTGTTCTACCACCATCTGACCACATATCGAAGGCTTTTTCGTGCGAACAGATTACACGACGCGGCGGATGTGCTGACGGGGATAATAGAGAAAGAACTCGACAACGGAGAACGCGCGAAACTTACCCTGCTTACAACTTAGACTGGTCGCCGGAAAGCCAACCCTTCAAAAGAGTGATGTGGAGCTGCTCGTCGGCGATGAGTTTGGCGAGCAGGCTGAGGGTATAGCGGGTCGTGTCGCTGGGAGGAAGAGCGGCCGTGAGGGCGGTGATGCGCTCATACTCAGCGATGGTCTTGAGCTCGCCGTCGATGGCGATACGTACTGCCTCGGCAGGCGTGTCGCCATACTTTACCTTGTCGGTGTTGTTGGAACGGGTGAGCTCGCCGCCGAGATCCTTAATGAGGTCGGCCAGTTTGTCCAGATGCTTCATCTCGACCAGAGCGATACCCATCATAAGCTCGCCCAACTCCTCGAACATCGCCTCCTGAGTGATGTACATATGGATGGTGTCCAACTCCGAGTGGCCGTTAGGCTCCTTGAAAGAAGCGTAGAACCATTCGGGGAGGACACCCTTACCGGGCTTGACTTCGGCCTCGGGAGGATAGAGGACGTTGCGGTCCGAAAAACGCATATTGTTTACAAGACCGCTGGTGAGATCGTCGATCAGGTTGGTACCCTTCTCGCGCATAAGCGCGAACATTGCACTTTTGTCTGCCATATCAAACTTGTGTTATGAGGTTATGTGATATGGAAACAAGTCAGTGCAAAAATCGTACAAAAGTTACGAGGCAAATTCTTATAGCGTTCCGGGGCGGTTATTATATTTTCTTATGCGATTTTGCAGTTCGATAAAAGTTTTCTAAATTTGCGGCTCGGTAAAACAATAAATATCATACGGAAATGGATTCATTAAGCTACAAAACAATCTCCGTCAATGCGGCCACGGCTAAAAAAGAGTGGTACGTCATCGACGCTAACGGAGAAGTGTTGGGAAGGCTGGCCTCGCAGATCGCAAAAATTCTGCGCGGAAAGAACAAACCCGACTTCACACCGCACGTCGATTGCGGAGACAACGTGATCGTGATCAACGCAGAAAAAGTGCGTCTGACAGGGAAAAAAATGACAGACAAAATCTACACGCGCCACACCGGATATCCGGGAGGACAGAGATTCGAAACACCCGCAGGCTACCTGAAAAGAAAGCCTACGATGCTAATCGAACACGCGGTGAAAGGGATGCTGCCCAGAACAAGGCTCGGAGCAGTACAAATGAAAAACCTGAAAGTCTATGCCGGAGACCAGCATCCGCACGAAGCGCAAACACCCAAGAGTCTTAAACTTAGCGAAATCAAATAGATATGGAAATTACAAACACAGTCGGACGAAGAAAAGCCGCCGTCGCGAGAGTTTTCGTTAAGCCCGGAAAAGGAACAATAACTATCAACCACAAACCGTTGGAAACATACTTCCCACTGGAAATTTTCCAATATGTGGTGAAGCAACCCCTGCTCGTGCTGAATGCAACGGAAAGCTACGACATCACGATCAACCTGACGGGAGGCGGGATCAAAGGACAAGCCGAAGCAGCAAGGATGGGTATCGCAAGAGCATTGTGCGAAATCGACGCCGAACTGAGGCCGGCCCTGAAGAAAAACGGATTCCTGACGAGAGATTCGAGAGAAGTCGAACGAAAGAAACCAGGACAGCCGGGAGCACGCAGAAGGTTCCAATTCTCGAAACGTTAAAAAGTTATAAAACCGACAAGACCGCTGTGGCGCTACTTGTCGGTTGGTGTAGAATACTTATTAAAACAAAAAAATGGCAAGAACAAATTTTGAACAACTACTGGAAGCCGGAGTGCACTTCGGTCACCTGAGAAGAAAGTGGAACCCGAAAATGGCACCGTACATCTTTATGGAGAAAAACGGGATCCACATAATCGACCTGCACAAAACAGTCGCGATGGTCGATGTGGCAGCCGCAGCAGCAAAACAAATCGCGAAAAGCGGGAGGAAGATACTCTTCGTGGCTACCAAAAAACAAGCAAAAGACGTTGTCGCAGAAAAAGTTGCAGCGATAAATATGCCCTACGTCACGGAAAGATGGCCGGGAGGGATGCTTACGAACTTCCCTACGATCAGAAAGGCAGTGAAGAAAATGGGTACCATCGACAAAATGACAGCCGACGGAACCTTCGACAACTTCTCGAAGAGAGAAAAACTGCAGATCTCGCGCCAAAGAGCCAAACTGGAAAAGAACCTCGGCTCGATAGCCGATCTGACACGTTTGCCCGCCGCACTGTTCGTGATCGACGTACAGAAAGAAGCCAACGCAGTGAGAGAAGCTAACAGGTTGAGCATACCGGTCTTCGCGATGGTGGATACCTGTGCCGACCCGACGAACATCGACTACGTGATCCCCGCAAACGACGATGCAACAAAGAGCATCGAAGTGATTCTGGACGCGGTCTGCGGAGCAATTGCAGAAGGACTGGCCGAAAGAAAGCTGGAAAAAGAGAAAGAAGGTTCGAACGCAGACGGCGAGGGTGATGACGCTCAACAAGGACAACACGGAAAAGGCGCCGGAAGAGCGAGGATCAAAAAACAAGAAGCCGTCGAAGTGCAACCCGAAAAAGAGGGGATGGCAAAAGAACCCCAAGTTGCGGTAGAAGTTGAAAAAGAAGAAATTAAAGAGGAGGAATAAGATTATGGAAATTACAGCTGCCGACGTTGCGAAATTACGCAAAATGACAGGCGCAGGAATGATGGACTGCAAGGCCGCACTCAAAGACGCAAACGGCGACTACGACAAGGCCAAAGACATCATACGCGAAAAAGGAAAACTCGTCGCCGACAAGAGGGCTGACAGAACTGCAACCGAAGGCGTGATGGTCTACAAGATCAACGGCACGAAGGGTTATATGCTCTGTCTGGCCTGCGAAACGGACTTCGTGGCAAAGAACGCAGACTTCGGAGCCTCGGCCCAGGAGATACTGGACGTGGCGGTCTCGAAAGATGTGGCCGACCTGGAAGCTTTGATGGCGCTGGTGGGAGATAAGGTCACGGAGAAAAGTGGACAGACGGGCGAAAAGGTCGAACTGCCGTTCTACGTGCGGATTGAAGCGCCCTACATAGACGCTTACGTGCATACTAACAAGAAACTGGGGTCGATGATCGGATTCAGCAAAGTACTGCCGGCAGAAGTAGCCCACGACGTGTGTATGCAGGCTACGGCAATGGCACCCGTATCTATAGACGCATCGGATGTTCCCGCGGCAGTTCTGGAGAAAGAACGCGAAATCGGTCGTGAACAAGCCCGTCAGGAAGGCAAACCCGAAGCGATGCTCGACAAGATCGCAGAAGGAAAGCTCGCGAAGTTCATAAAGGAAAACACCCTGATGAACCAGGCATTGGTGAAAAACCCGAAGCTGACAGTGGCGCAGTTCATCGCAGAAGCCGACAAAGACGCTAAGATAGTGGCGTACAAGAGGTTTAGCCTGAACGACTAAGGGCGGAACGCCGCCAGCGATTTTAGGCTACTCAAAAAAAGGGCCCTCCGAAACGGGGGCCCTTTTTTGTGGGTGGTACTTAGTTAGTGGTGATTTACTTAGTTACCGGCCAGGGTTTTACTGGCGGCATAGCTGATCTTCAGGGCGTTAGCCTTACGAAGCTCCTGCTTGACGTCAGAGATGATACCCATACGGGTACTACGGTCGGCCTTGATCATAACAGTCATCGCCATACGATCCGCCTCAGAGAGCTTGTCACGCTCGGAAGCAACGAACTCCAGAATGTCATTCGGAGTATGATAACTGTCGTTCAACTGGATACGGGGAGCAGTACCCCAAAGAGCCTGTTGGGAATCTATCGGCTGGCCAATGTAGATGAAGCTGACCAACTGCTTCTTTTCGAGTTTCGACACCTCCGAAGCCTCAGGAAGCTGGGTCTTTACCAGAACCTCCATATCGCGCATCGTGGTCGAAATCATAAAGAAGAACAGGATCATAAAAATTACGTCGGGAAGTGACGCCGTCGAGATCGGGGGAATGCCGCCCTTTCTCTTTTTCTTCATTACTGCCATAGCTTAATTCCCTCCTACGTTTTTAGGTTCGGCCTCCGAAATCGACAGAGGCACTGCCTTGGTGATTACGTCCCGTTCGGCGTCGCCCAGATTGGCGAAGTCACGCCCGAATCTTGCACGGGCGGCATCGTCGCGCATCTCATTGAACGCGCGGGCCAGTTCGTTCTGAACGTGAATATACGTATCGTAGCTGGTACCGCGGTCGTTCGTGAGAGAGACAACGGCCTTACTAACGGGGACGCTCCACGTGCTACCGTCGGGCATTGCGATCTCCTTAATTTCCTTCTCAGGCATATTCTCGTTGTTGGTGGGGTTAAGGACGAACTCCTTTACCGCATTCTTCAACTGGGTAATGTGCGCCGGGCGGCCTGCCACAAGAATCTGGTCGTAAGTGTTTACGAAGATCGGAAGGAGGTCGCGCTCCTTAACTTTGATGTCTTCCATCTTTTGATCTTCGGGCGGGATCGGCGGCAACTGACGCGTGATACCCGTATCGACGTTCATTGTGGTGGCTACAAGGAAGAAAATCAGAAGCAGGAACGCAATGTCGGCCATCGAGCTCGCATTAATCTCCTTTACTTCTCTTTTACTTTCCATACTACTTAAAGGCTTTACGGACTTCGCCTCCGATGAGAACAACAACTGTGACTGCCAATGCGGCGTAAGCCAGATAAAGCATCATATCGCTGATCTTCAACGTGAAGACGTTGTCATATACAGTGCCGTCGGCGCCAGTGACAGGAGCCGAACTCGAAATTGTAAAGTAAAATATAACAGCCAGCAAGGCAAGGCCACCGAAGACCCAAAGACCAAGCTTCGAGTTACTACGACCCTTGCCCAAGTTCATCGCTGTCAGAACCACTGCAGCCAGAATAGCGATGCCCAGATAGACGTATGCCACGTAGAGCATAAAGTCCACATTCTGAAGCTCATTACCGCTAACCAACCACAGGATCACCGACAAAGCCGCCACGGCGAGCATAACGATGAGTCCGAGATTTACTAATTTCTTCATACCTGTGATCACTTCTTATATTCGTTGAGCATATCCACCAAAGTGATCGAGCTGTCTTCCATATCCATTGTCAAAGCGTCGATCTTCGAAACGATATAAGAGTAGAACAACTGGAGGATCACAGCGGCGATCAAACCGGCGAGAGTGGTCAAAAGCGCAACCTTGATACCGCCCGCAACCATCGTGGGAGATACGTCACCGGCAGCCTGGATAGAGTCGAACGCATCGACCATACCTACTACGGTACCCATAAACCCTAACATAGGAGAAAGTGCGATGAAAAGACCGATCCAAACGAGGCCGGATTCCATCTGAGCGATCTGAACGGAACCATAAGATACGACAGCCTTTTCGACATTGTCCATACCCTGGTTGTAACGGTCGAGACCCTGATAGAAAATGGAAGCGATCGGGCCCTTGGTGTCACGGCAAACGTTCTTAGCGGCTTCGATACCGCCCTTCTTAAGAGCTGCCTCTACCTTATCGATCAACTTCTTGGAGTTTACGGTCGAAAGGTTAAGATAAATGATACGTTCGATCGAAATTGCCAAACCCAGGATCAGGAAAACCAAAATGGGAGCCATCCAGGCGGCACCACCTTCGAGGAATTTTTCCTTGATAGCTTGGTGGAGAGGTGTCGAACCTTCGATGTCGATTTCGGGATCGACAGCTACGGTCTGCGTGGCAACAGGCTCGTTTGCAGGTGCATCCTGCGCATTCACATTGAGGGTACCCAGCGCAAATACACCAGCTACCGCCAAAATCATAAACAGTTTTTTCATAGTTAGTTAAGGATTGATTAGATGTTAGTTTTATTTAAGTTTTAGTTGTGCTCTTTTTCTTTGGGAGATTACGTCGCTCGCGTTGCTCGCTCCGTGATCCCTTGAACTCCTTAGTAAAGGCTTCTTCAATCGACGCCCGCTAAAAGAACTTTGCTTACAGAATAAACCTGCTTAGCAGGTGTTCTCTTATCGGATCTCGCTTTCGGCGCCTTTGGCGGAGAAAGCGGGATTCG
>DBDK01000007.1:37956-150467 GCA_002293535.1 Alistipes sp. UBA934
TCAGCCACTCGGTCATTTCTCCTCGCTTGACCCCGCGAATTTAGATATAATTTTTTATCTACGCAAATTTTTTATTCAGTGAACTCGCCACGCAATGAACGCGAAAGAGAGGAAACCCCGTCGGGACGACCCAAAACATACATCAACTTGGTGAGAGCGGCCTCGACGGTGAGATCGTGACCGGAAATGACGCCGATCTTTGCGAGCGCCAACCCCGACTCGTAAAGAGGCTGGACGCCGCCCGCAATGCATTGAGTGACATTGAGAACGGTGATGTTTTTGGAGATGGCATTTCTGAGCGACTCGAAAAACCAAGGGGCGGTGGGAGCGTTACCGGAACCGAAAGTCTGGAGGACAACCCCGCGAAGGCCGGGAGTGGAGAGCATAGTTTCGAGCGTTTTTTGCTGGATACCGGGGAAAAGACGAATCAGGGTCACGTCGCGACAAAGGTTTGTCGATATTTCGAGCTTGGGTGCAGGGTGGGTGGTTTTGAAGATGGCTTCCCGGTTGTAATGTATCGAAACGCCAACCTCTGCGAGAGAAGGGTAATTCTCTGAAGTAAAGGCATTTAGCTGCTCGGCACTCCACTTGGTGGTACGGTTGGCACGAAAAAGACGGTTCTGGAAATAGATGCTGACTTCGGGGACGGCGGGGCTACCTGAGGAAGTGCGGGAAGCGGCGATCTCGACAGCGGTAACGAGATTTTCGCGACCATCCGTCCTGAGAACGCCGATAGGGATCTGGCTACCGGTGAAAACAACGGGCTTGGAGAGGTTTTCGAGCATAAAACTGAGCGCGGAAGCAGTCCAGGCCATAGTGTCGGTGCCGTGGAGGACGACGAAGCCATCGAACGCAGAGTAGTTTTTTTGGATAGTGCGGGCCAGCTCGACCCAGGTGTCGGGAGTAACGTCGGAAGAGTCGATGGGAGTGAACTCCTCGAAATATTCGATCTCTACACCCAAACGCCTAAGGGCCGGAATCTCATTCTCTATCTCGCGGAAATTAAGAGGCTTAAGAGCCCCGGTGGCAGGTTCGGAAACCATACCTATAGTGCCGCCGGTGTAGATAAGGAGGATTTTCATTTGTTTTCGCGCTGAAGTTGTGCCCAAAGTTTATCCTTGAGCTCGGTGAGGCCGAGGCCGGAGACGGAAGATATGAAAGTGGTGTCGATATCGCCGGGAAGAAAAGAGCGCATCTGAGAAATGAGTTCGGGATCCAACATATCGCATTTGGTGATGGCAAGAAGCCGCCCCTTGTCGAGAAGTTCGGGATTATAGAGTTCGAGCTCGTTGAGGAGGATGTTGTACTCGGCGCGGATGTCGGGACTGTCGGCCGGGATCATAAACAGAAGGATCGAATTACGCTCGATGTGGCGCAGGAAGCGGGTGCCGATCCCTTTACCCTCGTGGGCACCCTCGATGATGCCGGGGATGTCGGCCATCACGAACGAATGACCGTCGCGAACCTCGACGATACCGAGGTTGGGTTCGAGCGTGGTGAAGGCATAGTCGGCGATCTTAGGACGGGCGGCGGAAACAGCGGAGAGAAGGGTGGATTTACCGGCATTGGGGAAACCTACCAGACCGACGTCGGCGAGAATTTTGAGCTCAAGGACGAAAGCCCGCTCCTGACCCGGTTCGCCGGGCTGGGAATAGTGGGGGGCCTGGTTGGTGGAGGATTTAAAGTGCCAGTTACCCAGACCGCCGCGACCGCCGGGGAGAAGCATTTGTTCCTCGCCGTCCTTGGTAACTTCGGTGACGACCTTGCCCGTGTCGGCATCCTTGGCTACGGTTCCGAGCGGGACATCTATATATATGTCAGCGCCGGCCTTACCCGACGAACGGGAGCCATAACCACCCTGACCGTTCTCGGCAAAGATGTGCCGCTGGAACTTAAGGTGAATGAGAGTCCAAAAGTGGGAGTTGCCGCGGAGGATGATGTTACCCCCACGACCGCCGTCGCCCCCGTCAGGCCCGCCGAATGCAACGAACTTCTCGCGCCGGAAATGAGCCGACCCGGCCCCCCCATTACCCGAACGGGCGAAAATCTTAACGTAATCTACGAAGTTGCTGTTTGCCATATTATTTGCAAGCCGGAACGCCGGCAGCGATTTATTTTTACAAAAATAACCTAAATTTGGAGAATATGAAAACCTTGCCTACCTTTGCACTTTGTCTATGGCGACGCAAATTACATATCTTACAGAGGAAGGTTTCGAGAAAGCGAAAGCCGAGTTGGATCAGTTGAGGTCTGTGGAAAGGCCGGCGGCTTCGAGGGCGATTGCAGAAGCGAGGGACAAAGGAGACCTGAGCGAAAACGCCGAATACGATGCGGCGAAAGAAGCCCAGGGGATGCTTGAAATGAGGATCGCCCAGCTGGAAACGATGCTGGCATCGGCGAGGTTGCTCGACAAATCGAAGGTCGGAACCGATACGGTGCAGATACTCAACAAGGTGAGACTGAAGAACCTGGGGACAGGCAAGGAAGTGACATACACACTGGTGCCGGAAAAAGAAGCCAACCTGAAAGAGGGAAAACTCGCAACCACGACGCCTATCGCAGCGGCACTACTGGGCCACAAAAAAGGCGACCTTGTGGAGGTCGCCGTACCTGCGGGAGAGATGCGATTCGAGATTCTGGATATCTCGATTTAATAGTTCCCTATTCGGAGAAGCCGATGGAAACGAACGTGAGAACGTCAGCCAGAGAAGTCTGCCAATACTCCCAATTGTGGCCACCGTTACGGACGCGATACTGAAGGGGAATGTTCTTCTGTTTCATAGCCTTGAAGAATTCCAGGTTGGCCTCCCACAAAAAGTCGTCGTCGCCGCAATCCACCCACCAACGAACACTCTTAATGGCTTCGAGCTGATCGCCAGTGGCGCTCTGTACGAAAGAAATCGGATTCTCATTGGGATAACCACGGTTCATACCGCCGAGCGCACCCGACATAGGGCAAGCGGAAGAGAACAGTTCGGGATGGTGCAAAGCATAACCGGCCGAACCGCCACCACCCATAGAAAGACCTGAAACGGCGCGGTGCTGCTTGTCGGCAATGGTGCGGAACTCCTTCTGGATGAAGGGAATAAGCTCGGCGAAGAAGTGATCCTCATAAGGCCAGTCCTGTTGATTGAAGTAACCGCGATTCTTGGTCGAACCACCATCGGGGCCGCCACCCTCGCCACTGGCATCGGGCATAACGATGATCATAGGAAGGCTCATACCACCCTCGATAGCCTCGTCGGCAATGGTGCGCATCATACCCTTTTGTTGCCAGCCGGTGTGGTCGTCGCCGGCACCGTGAAGCAGATAGAGCACAGGATAGTGCTTGTGAGGGTTGGCATCGTACTCGGCCGGAAGGTAGACCATAAGGTGCTTCTCGGTTTTGAGGAGCTTACTGGGATAAGCGACCTCGGTGACGCGGCTCTGGGCCGGCGCAGCGTTCTGGTTCTGGGCCAGCGCATCGGCGAAAAAAGCGATGAGCGCAACGGCCAGTGCGACGACAAATACAACAAATTTTTTCATAAGGCGGTTTGTTTTAAGGTTCTAATATTTCTGTTCGGCGAGGCGACGGTAGCTTTCATAGCGCCACTGGGCATTGGCCTGGGCGGCGGAGAAGAGCTCCTCGGCTTCGGCAGGATAAGCCTTAGTGAGTGCGGTGTAGCGAACCTCCTTATCCAGGAAAGCGCGGAACTTGGACCAGTCGGGCTCCTTGGAATCCATAACGAACGGGTTCTGACCGGCCTCGGCAAGGCGGGGATCGTAGTGCCAAAGATGCCAATACCCGGACTCGACAGCCTGTTTACCGATGGTCGGAGTGCGGGTCATACCGCCCTTGATACCGTGGTTGATACACGGAGCATAAGCTATCACGAGCGATGGGCCGTCGTAACTTTCGGCCTCCTTGAGGGTACGAAGAAGCTGGTTCTGGTTGGCCAAAGATACCTGAGCTACATATACATAGCCATAGGTCATAGCGATTGAGCCGAGGTCTTTCTTACGGACGCGCTTACCGGAAGAAGCGAACTTGGCGATAGCGCCGACGGGGGTCGCCTTGGAAGACTGGCCGCCGGTGTTAGAGTAAACCTCGGTGTCGAGAACAAGGATGTTTACGTCGAGCCCCGAAGCGATGACGTGGTCGAGGCCGCCGAAACCGATGTCATAAGCCCAACCGTCGCCGCCGATGATCCACTGGCTCTTACGGGCCATAAACTTCTTGAGTTTCAGGATTTCTTTACAAGTGTCGCAACCGCAAGCCTCCATCATAGGAATGAGGCGGTCGGTGATCTCGCGAGATCTTACACGGTCGGAGCGGTGGTCGATCCAGAGCTGCATCTCGGCCTTAAGCTGGGGCGAGCAGCAATTGCAAGAGGCGATTGCCGTGGTCATTTTTTCCTGAATGCGGTCGCGAAGTTTTTCGGTCGCAACCTGCATACCCAGACCGAATTCGGCATTGTCCTCGAACAGCGAATTACCCCAAGCGGGCCCGAAGCCGCGCTTGTTCACGCAGTAAGGGGTCGAAGGAGCGGAACCCGAATAAATGGAAGAGCAACCGGTGGCATTGGCGATGATCATCGACTCGCCGAAAAGCTGGGTGACGGCCTTGACATAAGGGGTCTCGCCACAACCGGCGCAAGCGCCCGAAAACTCGAAAAGAGGCTGGGCGAACTGGCTGTTCTTGACGTTCTTGGCCGGATCGGCAACGGGTTTGTAACCGACCGTGTGGTGCATATATTCCCAACGAGCCTCCTCGGCTTTCTGAGAAGCAAGCGGAACCATTTCCAGAGCCTTGGTCTTGGCGGGGCAAACATCCATACAGTTACCACAACCGGTACAATCCAGAGGAGAAACCTGAATGCGGAATTGATATTCCTTAGTGTCGGCAAGCCCGGTCTTGAATTCGGTGCCGGCGGGAGCTGCCTTCGCCTCGGCCTCGGTGGCGAGGAACGGACGGATGGCGGCGTGGGGGCAGACGAACGAACATTGGTTACACTGGATACAGTTGTCGGGCAGCCACTTTGGAACGTTCACGGCGATGCCGCGCTTTTCATAGGCAGAAGTACCGTTGTCCCAAGTACCGTCCTCGCGGCCACAGAAAGCGGAAACGGGAAGGTCGTCGCCCTTGAGGTTATTGACGGGTTCGACGATTTTTTTCACGAAGTCGGGCGCTTTGGAGGCTGCGTGTGCGGCAGGGGCAGGTTTAAGGGATGCCCAGGCGGCGGGAACGGAGACCTTTACGACGGCATCGCCGCCGGCATCGACAGCGGCGTTGTTCATCTTGACAACATCCTCGCCCTTGATACCATATGACTTCTGGATTGCCTTCTTCATCTCCGCAACGGCCTTTTCGTAAGGGATGACGTTAGCGATCTTGAAGAACGCGGACTGCATAATCGTGTTGGTGCGGTTACCCAAGCCGAGGTCGGCAGCCAGTTTCGTGGCGTTGATGACGTAGAAGTTGATGTCGTTCTTAGCGATATAGACCTTCATCTCGTCCGGAATGTCGGAACCGTCCGAAAGGGTGTTCAAAAGGAATGAACCGCCCTTTTTGAGACCCTTGAGCACGTCGTACTTGTGAACATAAGAAGGAACGTGGCAAGCAACGAAGTCGGGAGTGGTGACAAGATAGGGCGAGCGGATTGGCTCATCGCCGAAGCGAAGGTGAGACGCGGTGTAACCGCCCGATTTCTTGCTGTCGTAAGCGAAATAAGCCTGACAATATTTGTCCGTGGTGGAACCGATGATCTTGATAGAGTTCTTGTTGGCACCGACGGTACCATCTGCACCGAGGCCGAAGAACACACCCTCGAAGGTACCCTTGCGGTCGAGCTCGACAGGAGCGCCGACGGGAAGGGAAAGATGGGTGACGTCGTCATTAATACCGACGATGAAGTGGTCGCGCGGGGCCTTTGCAGCGAGGTTGTCGAACACGGCAACCATATGGGCGGGAGTGGTGTCCTTGGAGGCCAAGCCATAACGACCGCCGATGATGACGGGCTGGGAAGCCTTACCATTGAACATATCCAGAACGTCGAGGTACAGAGGTTCGGCAGGAGCGCCGATCTCCTTGGTACGGTCGAGAACGCAAATCTTCTTTACGGACTTGGGGAGAACGTCGAAGAAATATTTTTCCGAGAAGGGACGGTAGAGGTGAACGGTGATCATACCGACCTTTTGGCCCTTGGAACGAAGGTAGTCGATGGTCTCCTTGAGCGTTTCGGAGATAGAACCCATAGCAACGATAATGTCGGTCGCAGCAGGGTCGCCGTAGTATGTGAAAGGAGCGTAAGAGCGGCCCGTGAGGGAGGAGATCTGCTTCATATAGTCGGCAACGGTGTCGGGCAGAGTGTCCCAAAACTTGTTACCCGCCTCGCGAGACTGGAAATAGATGTCGGAGTTCTGAGCGGTACCGCGCGTAACCGGAGATTCGGGGTTGAGGGCGCGATCGCGGAACTCGGCGAGGGCCTTCTGGTCGATAAGCCCGGCAAGGTCGGCGATTTCGAGAGCCTCTACCTTCTGGATCTCGTGCGAAGTGCGGAAACCGTCGAAAAAATGAAGGAACGGGACCCGGCTGCGAAGCGACGCAAGGTGGGCAACGCCGGCGAGGTCCATAACCTCCTGAACGGACGAAGTGGCAAGCATAGCGAAACCGGTTTGGCGAGTGGCCATAACGTCCTGATGGTCACCGAAAATAGACAGCGATGAAGCCGCAAGAGCGCGAGCCGAAACGTGAAAAACGCCGGGCAACAACTCGCCGGCGATCTTGTACATATTGGGAATCATCAACAAAAGACCCTGAGAAGCGGTGAAGGTGGTGGTGAGAGCGCCCGTCTGAAGCGAACCGTGGACAGCTCCAGCAGCACCCGCCTCGGACTGCATCTCAACGACTTTGACCGTCTCGCCGAAGATGTTCTTACGCCCGGCTGCCGACCACTCATCGACATACTCAGCCATTGTGGATGAGGGAGTTATGGGATAGATCGCAGCCACCTCGGAGAACATATAAGCGATGTGAGCCGCGGCATAGTTACCGTCACAGGTGAGGAATTTCTTGTCAGTTTTCATCTTCAATAAGTTTGTTTGGCCACAAAAATAATAATTTTAATCTACATTTGCATATTATTAACAATATGATAAAGTACGAAGAAGATAAGTTATCTAACGGGCTGCGTGTTGTGGTGAACAGGGCCGAGCGAACACAGATGGCTGCGGTCAATATGCTCTACTGTGTGGGAGCGCGAAACGAAAATCCGGCACGGACGGGATTCGCACACCTGTTCGAGCACCTGATGTTCAGAGGAACGAAGGCGGTGCCCGATTTCGACGCGCCGCTGCACAAAGCGTCGGGCGAAAACAACGCATTCACCAACAACGACTATACCGATTATTATATAACCCTGCCCAAGGAGAATGTGGAGACGGCGCTCTGGCTGGAGGCGGACAGGATGACGGGGCTGGATATCACGAAAGCGAAATTAGAGGCGGAAAAGAGAGTGGTGATAGAGGAGTACAACCAGCGATACCTGAATCAACCATACGGTGATATGTGGCTGCTGTTGAGGGAGTTGGCGTACCGAGTTCACCCGTACAGATGGCCGACGATAGGGCTGACGCCAGAGCACGTGGCGGGGGCGACCTTGGAGGAGGTTCGGGCGTTTTACGCTCGCTACTATACTCCGGCGAATGCGATACTGAGCGTGGCAGTGGATATGGAACCTGAAAGAGTGTTCGAGCTGGCCCAAAAGTGGTTCGGCGACGAGCCGGGCGGAGCTTTGGGTGAGGTTTCGGGTTTTGTGCGGCCGGTGGATGAGATTCCGGTCGAGCCCCTGCAGACGGAAGCGAGGAGGCTGGAAGTGGAGCGAGATGTGCCGGCGACGGCAATTACGATAGCTTTTCCGATGGGTGCACGGACTTCGAGGAATTATTATGCCTGCGATATTTTGAGCGACGTGCTGGCAGGAGGGGCCTCGGCAAGAATGTACCAAAGTCTGGTAAAGGAGAAGAGACTGTTTTCGAGCGTAAATGCCTACATAACAGGAGATTTGGATCCGGGAATGTTCGTGATGACAGGGCACCTGTTACCGGAAGTGAGTGTGGAGGCGGGAGAAGAGGCATTGTGGGGAGAGCTGAAGAGGCTGTGCGAAGGGCCGGTGGGAGGGTACGAGCTGGAAAAGGTGAAAAACAAGTTCGAAGCGGAGACGATCTTCGGAGAACTGAACGTGATGAACAAAGCGATGAATCTGGGGTTCTATGCAATGTTGGGAGACCTGCCGCTGGTGAACAGGGAGGTGGAAATTTACCGCTCGTTCGAAGCACAGGAGTTGATGGCGGAGGCTGTTGCGACTTTTAGGCCGGAAAGGAGCTCGACGTTGATATACAAAAGGAGGAGTGAAAATGGGGAGTGAAAAATTACAGCCGCCACGCCCGTTACCGCCGAAAGCGGTGGAGTTGCCCCAAGTGGAGAAGGTGGTATTGGCGAACGGATTGCCGGTCTACCTGATAGTGACTCAGGGGCAAGAAGTTGCGAGGGTGAGCTTTGTGTGGGCGGCAGGATCGGCGATAGGGCTGACAGGTGGTTTTGCGAGTGCTGCCGGAAAGCCATTTGTGGCGTCATCGACTCTGAACCTGTTGGCCGAGGGGAGCGAAAATCTGACGGCGCACGAAATAGCCGAACGATTGGACTTTGTGGGATCGTATTTCGATGTGTCGATGGACAGGGACTACGCCCTGATGACGTTTTGTTCGCTGGAGAAATTTTTTGAACCGACGCTCGAAATGATGGCCGAAATCGTGCTGAAACCTGCCTTTCCGAGCGAAGAGGTGGAAATCTATACGAAAAAGAGAATGGAGCGATTGGCGATGGAGCGATCCAAGCCCGCAACCAAAGCAAGGGAGGCTTTCTCGGCGGCACTGTTCGGCGCCGGACATCCTTATGGAATTTCGTCACCGGAAGCTGAATATATGAAAGTTACCAGAGAGGATGTGGCGGAATTTTATAAGCGATTCTACGGTGCCGATAACTGTTTTGTGGTCTGCTCGCTTGGGGCCGGAACTCGGAAAGAGGCGCTGCTGGAGCTGTTGGGACGTATGCCGGTCGGAAGCAGGGAAGAGGCCGGAGGTGAGTTTCCGGCAGCAGTGAGCGAGCGGCGGAGGATGGTGACGATAGAAGGGGCGGTGCAATCGGCGATAAGGGTGGGAAGGATACTCTTTCCGAGGCAACACCCGGACTTCGTGGGAATGCAAGTGGTGGCGACAATACTGGGGGGTTATTTCGGAAGCCGATTAGTGCAAAATCTGAGAGAACAAAGGGGTTATACGTACGGGGTGATGGCGGCGATGGTGAATCTCAAACACGCGGGCTATCTGGCAATCGCAACGGAGGTGGCGGCGGAAGCGACAAATGACGCTACAGAACAGATATTCAACGAGATGGAGCGACTGAAGACAGAACCGGTGGGGGACGACGAACTGGAAAACGTGAAGCGCTCGATGCTGGGAGAGGTGGCCAGGATACTGGATGGCCCGTTCGGGATAGTGGATGTGGTGATAGAGAATATTCAAGTTGGTCGGAACGCCGACGGCGGTTGCGGCTATGCGATAAATTATCTGAACGAATTCATAAAAGAAGTGGAAACGATCACGCCAGCCCGAATAATCGAACTGGCGCGAAAGTATCTCGACAGAGAGAAGTTTACTACCGTAGTAGTGGGAAAGGCTTAATATCCGAAGATCTCCTCCTTGGAAACCTTTTTAACGGGACCCAGGGTGCGGAGATATTCCTGATCGAGGTCGGCAGAGCGACCCAGGATCGAGAAGATATAAGGACGAGAGGCAACCCACTGCTGCTGGAAAGCCTTAACGTCTGCAAGGTTCATAGCAGGAACCTTCTCCCAAATCGAAGCACGGCGGTCATAATCCAGACCCAAGTCCTGAGCGGAAATCCAGCTCCAAAGAACATCCTCCTTAACGATACGCTGAGTGCGAAGGTCGGCAAGGATGGACTCCTTGGCGATATCGAATGCCGCTTCGCTTTCGGGCATATTGTTAATAATGTCGTCGAAAGCAAGGGCGGCGTCCTTCAACTTGTCATTCTGAGTGGCGATGAAAGCGAGGTAAGTGTAGGGATCCTGCTTCTTTGAGGGGCGGGCGAGCGTAGCCTGAGCCGAATAGGCAAGGCCGCGAGCTTCGCGCATCTCCTGGAAAACGATGGCATTCATACCGCCGCCGAAGTAACCGTTATAGAGAGCCATAATGGCGTCGTTAGAGGGATCGTACATTTCGCCGCGGTTGGAATATTGGATATAATAGATCTGAGCGGCGTCGTACTCGGCCAAAAGAACGCTGTTCGAAGGAGTCTGAACGAGCGGGAATTCGACCTTCTCGGCAGGCGGAGCAAGGACGTCGGCCACGTTGTGGTGGGCGTCGAGCTCGGTTAGAAGATCGGTGTGAGAAGCGGGACCGTAATAAACGATACGGTGCTGAAGCCCGGACAGAGCGCGAAGTTTATCCAACAACTGCTCCGAAGTGACGGCAGCCAACTGAGCATTCGTAAGGGTGTTGTTCTTGATAAATTCGGGGCCGCGGGTTGTGTAGATGCGAAGACGGTTGAAGTTCTGAGCCTGGTTGAGCTTAGCATCGGCGCGAGACTTCAAAATATCGGCCTTAAGGCCCTGGAGAACAGCCTCGTTAGCAACGGCGCCGGCGATGAGCTTCTCGGTGAGCTCCATAGCGCGAGCCATATTTTCGCCCAAACCGGAGAGGGCAATGTAGGTGCGATCCTCGCTGGCGCGAACACTCCACGAGCAAGCGATGTTATAGAACTCGGCGGCGAACTGCTCGGCGGTCATATCTTCTGTACCCAGATACTCAAGGTAGGACGAGGCGAGGCTAAGAAGCGGGTCGTTGTTGGAGCCGATTTCATAGAGGTATTCGAGATCGAAGATGTCGGTCGTGGCGTTCTTCTTGTACAAAACCTCGATGTCCGATTTGGCCTTGAGGCGATCCATATCCTTGGAGAAATCGACGAACACGGGCTCGATTGGAGTCACCGGAGTGTTAGCGATCTGGGTCAGCATAGCGCTGGAAGCATCGCGATTGGTCTGGATAGGAGTGAGGGATGGTTTTTCCATCTTGAGCTCGTTAGGATCCTTACCTTCGCGCTTGTAGATGACCGCATAGTTGTTGTCGAGGAACTTGGCGTTGGCGAAAGCAACTACCTCCTGCTTGGTCATACGGCCGATGCGATCGAGCTCGGTGACCATCTTGTCCCACGGAATATCGTTGATGAACGAGGTGACGAAAGCATCGGCGCGACCGTCGTTGGAGTCGAGATAGTTCATCTGCTGAGCCTTATAGTTGTTCACTGTGGCAGCGATGAGCTCTTCGGGGAAGTCGCCGGCTTTGAGTTTGCCTATCTCCGCCATCATCAAGTCCTTAACCTGGTCGAGAGTCTGACCGGCCTTGGGGCGACCCTGAAGAACGAGAGCACCATAGTCGGCAAGGTTGTAGAAACCGCCGAACGCGCCGAGAACCTTCTGAGCCTGGTTGAGGTTGAGGTCGATGAGGCCTGCCTGACCGTTGGAAAGAATACCGGAGATGATGTTCATAACGTCGTTATCCGAAGAGGACATACCGCCCGTGCGCCAGGCAAGGGTGACATTCTCAGCGTCGAGACCCATAACTTCCTTAACTATGGGCCGGTCGATGGCGGGCAGAGTGCCGAAATCGAGCGAAGGGAGATCGGGGTTGGCAGGCAGAGATCCGAAGTATTTGTCTATCAAAGCGATGGTAGCATCGGGATCGAAGTCGCCCGACATACAAATAGCCATATTGTTGGGAACATACCAGGTTGCGTGGTAGTTCTTAACGTTGGTGATCGAAGGATTTTTGAGGTGCTCCTGGGAACCGAGAACGGTCTGAGTACCATAAGGATGGGTGGGGAACAGGGCTGCGAGCATAGTCTCGAAAACCTTGCGCGAGTCCTGAGTGAGGCTCATATTCTTCTCTTCGTAGATGGTCTCAAGCTCGGTATGGAAGCCGCGAATGACGGGATTGGCAAAGCGGTCGGCCTCGATACGGAGCCAGTTCTCGACCTGGTTGGCGGGAATGTCCTCAACGTAGACGGTCATATCGTTGCCGGTGTAAGCGTTAGTGCCGTTAGCGCCGATGGCAGACATCAGTTTGTCGTACTCGTTGGGAATGGCAAGACCCGAAGCAACGTAAGAGATCGAGTCGATCTGAGCGTAAAGAGCAGCGCGCTCGGCAGCGTCTCCGGTCTTACGATAGGTCTCGAAAAGGCCTTCGATCTGATCGAGCATAGGTTTTTCGGCCTCATAGTCCTGAGTACCGAAGCTGGGAGTGCCCTTGAACATCAGGTGTTCGAAATAGTGGGCAAGGCCGGTGGTTTCGGCCGGGTCGTTCTTACCGCCGACCTTCACGGCGATGTAAGTTTGGATACGGGGGGTCTCCTTGTTTACGGCCATATAGACCTTAAGACCGTTGTCGAGAGTGTAGATGCGAGAGTTCATCGGGTCGCCTTCCACGCTCTCATACTTGTACTTCGAGCCGCACGAAGAAAGCACGACCAGTAAAACGAGGGTTAAAAGTTTTTTCATAATGATATAAGTTTGTTGGTTGTTTCATCGGGAAAGACTATCCACGGAGTGAAGGCACGGGCCTCGTCGAGGGGAAGGTGGGCATAAGCCATAATGATGATACGGTCGCCAACGTGAACCTTACGCGCGGCGGCGCCGTTGAGGCCGATAGTGCCGGAGCCGCGAGGACCCTTAATAACATAGGTGTCGAGGCGCTCGCCATTGTCGATATTGGCAAGGAAGACGCGCTCGCCGGCAACAAGATGAGCGGCATCCATCAAGTCCTCGTCGATGGTGATGCTGCCGACATAGTGGAGGTTAGCCTCGGTGATGCGAACGCGGTGGATCTTAGATTTGAGTACTTCTATTGTCATAATTATCTATCAATCTTACGTTTCCGGCCTGAACGGCGACGAAAGTGCGACCATCCAGAACGGTACAATATATTACTTTTAGGAGACCTGAGTTTTCTATTTGGCGGGTTATCTGTTCGGGATCGGTGCTCGCTTGCAGGGCGCGGAAAATTTCTGGAGCGACGGCGCGATGCTGCGGAGTGAGGAGCTGGTTACGGGACGACATAGCAAGACCGTCGGGCTCGCGAACAGTGGGGCAGGCGACGATTTCGAGTCCTTGGGCCCAAGACTGGCCTTTCTCGCGCGCCTGGCGGGTCATCTCACGGATGATGGCGATCTGCTGGAAATCTTTCTGCCCGAAAAACGCTTTCTGCGGTCGGACGAGATCGAAAAGACGGCTGACAACCTGAGCGACGCCGTTGAAGTGGCCCCGGCGAGAGGCGCCTTCCATAATTTTGTCCAGTTCGCCGAAATCGAACACGCGGGTGTCGGGCTCAGGATAGATCTCCTCGATGGAAGGGACGAAAACAATATCAACACCCTCGCGGGCAAGCAGGAAAAGATCTTTTTCCAGTGTGCGGGGATAGTTCTTAAGGTCGGAGGGGTCGTTGAACTGAGTGGGGTTTACAAATATGCTGACCACGGTGTTTGGAGACGATCCTGTCTCGCCTTCGGCGTTACGATCACGCGCCGCTTTGGCCGCTCTTACGAGTGAAAGATGACCCTGGTGGAGCGCACCCATAGTGGGGACGAAGTTAATATTCGTCACCCCCTCCAACGCACGGGCCAATTCGCCCCTTGTTTTTACGACACGCATAAAATACGCGCCAAAGTTAAAAAAATTTAATAACTTTGCACGCATATGAAAAAAATGGTTATGATAATGTCGGTGGTCGCATTGGCGGCGTGCGAAAAAAAAGAGAATTTTCAATGGACGATAGACCGCTTTGACGATATCAGAGTGATGCGCTATCAGGTGCCGGGCTTCGAAGAATTGGAACTCGACCAAAAACTGCTGATATACTATCTGAGCGAAGCGGCCCTGAGCGGACGTGACATCCTGTGGGATCAGAATTTCAAATACAATCTCGCCGTAAGGCGCATCCTGGAGGACATTTACAGGAATTTCGACGGTGACCGGACCACTTCGGAATGGTTGGCACTGGAGACCTATATTAAAAAGGTGTGGTTTGCGAACGGAATGCATCACCACTATTCGGGCGACAAATTTGTACCCGGATTCAGCAGGGAGTATTTCGAGGGCCTGGCGCCGGAGGTGTCGGAGGAGATAAAGGCCGTGATCTTCGACCCGACGCTCTATCCGGTGAGGGTGAATCAGGCGGCGGGAGAAGACCTGCTGGCCACCTCGGCGATGAACTACTACGAAGGAGTGACGCAGGTGGAAGCGGAGGCATTTTATGCAGGTCAGGCCTCGGCAGCCGCCGGTGATCCGCAACCGATCTCGTACGGGTTGAACTCGAAGTTGGTAAAAAAGGACGGGCGTCTGACGGAACTGGTGTGGCACGAGGGCGGGATGTATGGCGAAGCGATAAAGCAAATCACATACTGGCTGGGAAAGGCTGCCGAAGTCGCCGACGAGCCGCAGAAGGGCATTATCAACGAATTGGTGAGGTATTACAGATCGGGCGACCTGAGAGAATTCGACCGATACAACGTGGCCTGGGTGAGGGATACGGTGTCGAAGATTGATTTTGTGAACGGATTCATAGAAAACTACGGCGATCCGTTGGGAATCAAGGCAAGCTGGGAGTCGAATGTGAATTTTGTGGACGAACAGGCAACGAAGCGCACGGAAATTATAAGCGAAAATGCGCAATGGTTCGAGGATCATTCGCCCGTGGCGCCGCAATATAGAAAGCCGGTGGTCAAAGGAGTGTCGGCAAAGGTGATAACGGCGGCAATGTTGGGCGGCGACTGCTATCCGGCAACCCCCATTGGGATCAACCTGCCGAACGCCGACTGGATAAGGCGCGACTACGGCTCTAAAAGCGTTACCATACAGAATATTACGGACGCTTATGACAAGGCGGCAGAGGGAAATGGATTCCAGGAAGAATTTGTGTTGAGAGCGGAAGACAGGGAGCGGATGAAAAAGTGGGGCAGTCTGGGAAGCAATCTGCATACCGACCTGCACGAATGTCTGGGGCACGGAAGCGGCCAGCTGGCGCCGGGGGTGACGGGAAGCGAACTGAAACAGTATGGTTCGGCGATAGAAGAGTCGAGAGCAGACCTCTTTGCGCTCTACTATATTGCCGACCCGCAGATGGTGGAGCTGGGGCTGATCGAAACGCTGGATGTCGCGTGGGCCGAGTACGCGAGTTATATGATGAACGGTCTTGAGACCCAGTTGGCGAGAATCGCGCCCGGAAAAAACGTGGAAGAGTCGCATATGCGTAATCGTCAAGCGATTGCGTCGTGGTGCTATGAGCGTGGTAAAGCGGCGAACGTGATCGAAAAAGTTGTGAAGGACGGGAAAACTTATGTGGTGGTGAATGATTTCGAGGCACTGAGAAGACTGGTGGGAGAGCTGCTGGGCGAAATTCAACGGATCAAGAGCGAGGGTGATTTTGCCGCTGGGCGCGATTTCATAGAGAACTACGGCGTGAGGGTCGATCCTGTGCTGCATACGGAGGTGCTGGCGAGATACAATGCGCTGAATTTGGCCCCTTACGGCGGCTTTGTGAATCCCCGCTACGAGCTGGTGAAGGATGAAAATACAGGGCGGGTGACGGATATAAAGATCTCGTACAACGAGAGTTACGCCGATCAAATGCAGAGATATAGCCACGATTATTCTTTCTTACCGAGCAAAAATGAATAGTTTTTTGAAAAAATACGGACTGACGGTGCTGGCGGCGATGATTGTGGTGGCAGCGGTGGTGGCCTTATTTGTATTGCCGAGAGGCGAAGGTTCGGGGCACCGAAATGGAACACGCGAGCAGGTCAAGGAGCCGACAATACTTTACGGAATCAATGCCGATAATTATCAGCTTGTCGAAGGTCAGATAGGTGCGGGCGAGACGATGAGCAACATTTTCGACGGCTTCGGCTTGGGGCCGGCCAGAATTCACCGGATAGAACAGGTGAGCCGTGACAGTTTCGATCTGCGGAAAGTGAGGGCCGGGAATCGCTATGTGGCATTTCTGGAACCCGATTCGCTGGCCCGATTGGCCCATTTTGTGTATGAAAAATCGCTGACGGATTACTTTGTGATCACGCTCGGAGGCGGCGACACAGTGAAAGTGAGAAACGGACAAAAGCCGGTGCGCATAGACCGACGGCACGCCAACGCCGAAATCAGCAGCTCGATGTGGAACGCGATCGTGGATAACGGACTGCCCCCTGCGCTGGCCGCAGAGCTGGAAGACATCTACGGCTGGAGCATCGACTTCTTCGGAATTCAATCCGGCGATAGCTTCGAGGTGATCTATGATCAGCGTTATGTGGATACATTGCCTGTTGGGATCGGGCGGATTTGGGGCTCGGTTTTCAAACACGCAGACAAAACGCACTACGCGATCCCGTTTCGACAGGACGGTAAAATCGCATACTGGGACGAGAACGGAAACAGCCTCAAAAAGCAGTTCCTGAAAGCACCGCTCAAGTATACGAGAATCAGTTCGGGCTACTCTAATGCCCGCCGACACCCCATTACGCGTGTGGTGAGGCCGCACCAGGCGATAGATTACGCTGCGCCGTCCGGAACTCCGGTATCAGCGGTGGCGGACGGAGTGGTATCGAGGCGGTTCTGGGACTCGAAAGGCGGAGGTAACACTCTGTTTATCAAGCACGCGAGGGGATATGAAAGCGGCTACCTGCACCTGAGGGGCTTCGCTTCGGGAATCGTGGTGGGAGCGAGAGTGAGGCAAGGCCAGGTAATTGGCTATGTGGGTACTACGGGCGCATCGACAGGGCCGCATCTCGATTTCAGGGTTCGGGTAAACGGTAGGCCCGTGAATCCGTTGAAAATCCCACAAGAGCCCGGCGAACCGGTGAAAGCGGCAAACAAGGCTGCATTTGAGCAGGTGCGTGCGCGCGTGATGGGAGAGCTGGACGGGAGTCTACCACCGGGAGAATGGCTGGTGCAGTTAGATAGTTTATGATGGAGTTGGAAAAAATAGTGGCTGTGGTGCGCAAGCATCACTTGATGACACTGGCAACGGTGGCGAAGGCAGAAGGGGGGACAGGGGAAGAGGTTTTTGTGCCCTGGGTGGCGCACGTCTTCTATGCCTGGGTGAAAGAGCTGGAATGTTTCGTGTTTACCTCAGACCCCGAAACCAGACACGGGAAAGAGATGGTGGCCGGGCCGGTGGCTGCAGGAGTGGGGCTGGAGACGAAAAACGTGGGTAAGGTACAGGGAATACAAATTTGCGGAAGTGTCCGGCGACCGATAGATGGCGCGGAAAAAGATGCTGCACGAAGTGCCTACCTGCGCCGATTTCCGTATGCAGCGGCAATGGGAGCGGCCGGAAAGGAACTTTCGCTATGGATACTGGAACCGAGCTATATGAAACTCACCGACAACACGTTGGGATTCGGTACGAAGCTCACGTGGTCTAAAGAATAAATCGCTGTCGGCGTTCCGACCTACCAAGCGAAAAGCTTATAATTTTTCATCATTGCATTCACGTCGGCACGGACGGCGGCTATGTTCGTCTCGCTGTCGGGATCGGACAAAACGCGGTCGATAAGGGCGACGATGTCATCCATCTGCTGAGGGCGAAGGCCGCGAGTGGTGATGGCAGGGGTACCGAACCGCAAGCCGGAGGTCTGAAACGGCGAGCGCGAATCGAAAGGAACCATATTCTTATTGGTGGTGATGTCCGCGGCGACAAGAGCCTTTTCGGCAGCCTTACCGGTGAGTTCGGGGAACTTGGTGCGCAAATCGACCAGCATCAGGTGATTGTCGGTGCCGCCGGAAATGATCTTATAACCACGGTTCACGAAAGCCTCTGCCATCGCGACGGCATTCTTGATAACGAGGGTCTGGTATTCCTTATATTCGGGCTGGAGCGCCTCGCCGAAAGAAACAGCCTTGGCAGCGATCACGTGCTCCAATGGGCCGCCCTGAACGCCGGGAAAAACGGCTGAATTGAGCAATGCGGACATCTTCTTAACTTCGCCCTTGGGAGTGGTCAGACCCCACGGATTGTCGAAGTCTTTACCCATCAGTATAATCCCCCCGCGAGGACCGCGAAGAGTTTTGTGAGTGGTGGAGGTGACGATATGTGCGTGAGGAACAGGGTTTTCCAACAGACCGGCAGCTATGAGTCCGGCAGTATGGGCCATATCGATCATCAGAAGTGCACCCACTTTGTCGGCAATTTGGCGCATACGCTTATAGTCCCATTCGCGAGAGTAAGCCGACGCGCCGCCGACGATAAGTTTGGGTTTATGCTCGATGGCCAGAGCCTCCATCTCGTCGTAGTCGATGGTGCCGGTGGCCTCGGAAACCTTGTAGCCGACAGCTTTATAGAACAAGCCGGAGAAATTGACGGGCGAACCGTGAGAAAGATGGCCGCCGTGAGAAAGATCGAGGCCAAGAAAAGTGTCCCCAGGTTTCATACAGGCAACAAAAACCGCCATATTGGCCTGGGCACCGGAGTGAGGCTGAACATTAGCCCACTCGGCATTGTAAAGCTTGCAAAGGCGCTGAATAGCAAGCGTTTCCACTTTATCCACGATCTCGCAACCGCCATAGTAGCGCGCGCCGGGGTAACCCTCGGCATATTTATTAGTGAGCACGGAACCCATAGTGGCCATAACCTGATCCGACACGAAATTCTCCGACGCAATAAGCTCGATACCACCTTCTTGACGCGCACGCTCGGCGCCGATCAACTCAAAAATCTCTTTTTCCATAGTTGCAAAGGTAAGAAATTTGTGTAAATTTGTGCAGCTAATTTTTGATTTTTATGGGACTTTTGAAAGGAAAGGTCGCGCTGGTAACCGGTGCGGCAAGGGGAATAGGCAGGGCAGTGGCCCTCGAAATGGCGAAAGAAGGCGCCGACGTGGCTTTCACCGATTTGGCCGTGGATGAAAATGCAAAGAAGACAGAAGCCGATATTCAGGCGCTTGGCGTGAAGGGAAAGGCTTACGCGTCCAACGCAGCCAGCTTCGAGGAGGCCCACAAGGTTGTCGAAGAGGTGGTGAAGGATTTCGGGCGGATCGACATTCTGGTCAATAACGCCGGCATCACCAAGGACGGGTTGATGATGAGAATGAGCGAGGCTCAGTGGGATGCGGTGATAAACGTGAACCTCAAAAGCGCTTTCAACTACATTCACGCGGTGACTCCGGTGATGGTTTCGCAACGAGGTGGTTCGATAATCAATATGGCCTCCGTGGTGGGGGTTTCGGGCAACGCAGGACAGGCGAACTACTCGGCATCGAAAGCAGGAATGGTGGGTCTGGCAAAGAGCATCGCAAAAGAACTGGGACCTCGCGGAATCAGGGCCAACGCCATTGCACCTGGATTTATAATTACCGAAATGACCGACCAACTGCCCGATAGCGTGAAGGAAGAGTGGGCCAAGCAGATCCCGCTTCGTCGTGGTGGTACGCCCGAAGATGTGGCGAAAGCTGCGGTGTTCCTTGCGAGCGATCTGGCGTCATACGTGAGTGGGCAGACCCTGCACGTTTGTGGGGCGATGAATACATAGCCGGGCGCGAATGCGCTACGGCGAGGGAGATATCACGGGGCGCGGGCAAAAATAAATGGCATCTTATCTCGATAACGATGTGAAGTTTCTTGCGGGAGTGGGCGAGGCGCGAGCAAAGCTACTGGCTACGGAGCTGGGAGTGCGAACGCTGGGCGACCTGCTACACTATTTCCCTTTCCGATATATTGACAGGGCAAAAGTCTACGGGATAAAGGATGTGACTGAAGAGGTGGAGGATACCTATGTGCAGATACGGGCGCAGGTGCTGGGGAAAAAGATCATCGGCGAGGGGAGGGGACAGCGACTGTCGGTGACGGTAAGGGACCGGACGGGGACGACGGAACTTGTGTGGTTCAGAGGGGTAAAGTGGATCGAAAAGCGATTGGAGCCGGGGCGCGAGTATGTCTTTTTCGGGAGGCCGCACTTTTTCAGAGGCGAGTTCTCGATGGTGCATCCGGAAGTAGAGCCGGTAGGAGGGGTTTCGGGAGAGGCACAAGCAGGGGGCCTGAGGGACGCTTCGAGGTCTGACAGGCCGACAGCCTCGTTACAAGGGGTTTATCACACGACCGAGAAGCTCACGAATCTGCATCTTGGCACGAAAGGGATTTACAACCTGGTGTGCAATATGTGGCCACTGGTGCAGGGAAGCATTGTGGAGACGCTGCCCGAAAGTCTGCTGACAGAGCAAGGGCTGATGGGGCTGAAAGAGGCGCTGTACAATATCCATTTTCCGCAAAGCACAGCGCTGCTCAAGAGTGCAGAATATCGCCTCAAGTTCGAGGAACTGCTCGGAATCCAACTCGATATACAAACAAAGCGAACCGCGCGAATTAATCGTGACGACGGATTCGTGTTCCCAAAGGTCGGAGAATTTTTCAACCGATTCTGGAACGAAAAACTGCCGTTCGAGCTGACCGGTGCGCAAAAACGGGTCATAAAAGAGATACGTGCCGATACGGTCAGCGGCCGCCAGATGAACCGGCTGCTGCAAGGAGACGTCGGGAGCGGAAAAACGCTGGTGGCGTTGATGGCAATGCTGCTGGCGGCGGATAACGGATTCCAAAGCTGTATGATGGTGCCGACGGAAATACTTGCTCGTCAGCACTACGCCTCGATAACCAAAATGGTCGAAGGGCTGGGACTGAGGGTGGGGATCATTACCGGTGCGTCGAAAAGCCAGGAAAGAAACCTGGCACTGGAGGGAGCGGCGGAAGGCTACCTCGATATATTGATAGGTACGCACGCGCTGATCGAAGACAGGGTGCAGTTTGCGAATCTGGGTCTGGTGATAATCGACGAGCAGCATCGTTTCGGAGTAGAGCAGAGGGCGAAGTTGTGGACGAAAAACGAGCGCCCGCCGCACATATTGGTTATGACGGCGACGCCCATACCGCGTACGCTCGCGATGACGCTCTACGGTGATCTGGAAGTGTCCGTGATAGACGAACTTCCGCCCGGCCGACAACCTATCAGGACATATCACAAGAATGACGGGGACAGGTTGGCGGTGTGGGGTTTTATGAAGCGCGAAATAGCAAAGGGAAGGCAGGTCTATGTTGTGTATCCGCTAATCCAAGAGTCCGAAAAGATGGACTACAAGGATTTGTACGACGGTTTCGAGAGCATATCACGCGATTTTCCGCGGCCCGAATATCAGGTCATTGCCGTGCACGGGAAGATGCGGGCGGAGGATAAGCAGCAGGCAATGAGGGAGTTCAAGGATAAGCAGGCGCAAATTATGGTGGCCACGTCGGTGATCGAAGTGGGGGTGGACGTGCCAAACGCAACGGTGATGGTGATAGAGAGCGCCGAGCGGTTCGGGCTCTCGCAGTTGCATCAGCTCAGGGGGCGTGTCGGGAGGGGAGGGGAGCAGTCATATTGCGTGTTGATGAGTGGGCAGAAACTATCGAAAGAGGCGCGGCAGAGGCTCGGAGCGATGGTCGAAACCAATGACGGATTCGAGCTGGCGGAGATGGATCTCAGGCTTCGCGGAGCGGGTGATATGGCTGGTACTCAGCAGAGTGGCCTTGCCTGGGAACTCCGAATCGCCGACCTTGGGCGCGACCAGCAAATAATCGAGATGACCAGGCAGGTAGCCTCGCGGATTTTGGAAACAGACCCGATGGTGACAGATCCGTTGTTGGCCGCACTGAGGGAGAAATTTACACCCAGGACGCCGAAGGATTTTAGTAATATATCGTGATGAAAAAGTTTTTATTGTTGTTGGCGATAGGCGCGATCTTCAGCGCAAAAGCGCAAGTCGTAGAACCCCTCAGGGACGGCGAAATGCTTGTTTATAACGTCTCCTACAGGGCAAAACTGATACCGAACATAAACCTGATGAGGGTGACGCTGCGAACTATGAAAGAAGACGACAGTTTTCACGTGGTGGGCAACGGACGGACGAGCGTAACAGTGGGAGGAATCTTCAGCCTGAACGACACCTATCACACCTGGCTCGATGAGAAAACCCTGTTGCCGACGCGGATGACAAGCGACTTGCACGAGAACGATTACCGCATCAGAGCTACCTACAGCTACGACTGGAATGCTATGACGGTGAGCACATTGGTACGAAGACCGAGCTGGACGGCGGACAAATATACGACGATGCCGATAGACCAAAACAGTGGCGATGCGTTTTCGCTTTTCTACCGCCTGCGAGCGCTCGACATCGGAGCCTTGGTGGTTGGGCGGCCATATCCTTTGACGCTGGTGCTGAATGAAGTGACAAAGCCGATCCAATATACCTATCACGGACGAGAAGAATTGAAAATCAAAAAATTAGGCGTTAGAAAAGTACTGAAATTCACCTGCACTATGGCAACTTCGGACGGAACTGTATACGAGGAGGGGATGACCTTGACGGTATGGGTGTCGGACGACCAGTTCAGGGTGCCGTTGCTGATGGAGTGCCCGGTGAGGATAGGGAGGGTGAGTGTGACGCTCGTGGAATAGAAAAAATTTTATTAAATTTGTCCAAATTTCTGACCCAATGAAAAAACCTATATTATTGTCGATGGTGCTGCTGGTGGCGGGTGCTGCCGCAGCGCAAACAGGTCAAGACCAAACCTCGCGGCAACTTTATGACGCCGGGCAGTGGTCGGTGGCGCAATTCGAGTTCGACAGGATGAAACCCAAGGACCCGATACTGGGCCTGGAACTTCTGAATATGGAGGAGTTCAGGGCAGGAACCGACGAGTATGGCAGAAGGCTGTGGAACAACGCGCTGGACATTCTCTACGAGGTCGATCCGAGGCTGCTTCCAAAAGAGTTGCGTGACGAATACCACTTCAAGCGTGGTCACGCCTTGTTTGCTGTGGGACGTACCAGCGAAGGAGGAGGAGGTGACAAAGCCTCGCGCCGGGAGTTGATGCAGGTGCTGCCGGACAGTGACTGGGCTCCGCACGCGGCCTACTATATCGGCTATTTGGACTATGAGAGCGGCGATTACGAGAGTGCGAAGGAACTATTCAACAGCATTGCCGAAAGTCCTGATTACAAGGAAATTATACCGTATTACCTGCTGCAGATCGAGTTTCTGGAAGGCAACTTCGAATATGTGACACAGCGGGCGCCGGAGCTGATCCCGAAGGCAGCCATAGCGCGGCGAAAAGAACTCAGTAAGATGACCGCACAAGCGTGGTTCCGGCTGGACAACTATGACGAGGCGCTGACGCATATCGAAAATTATCAGGCTATGGGCGGTGAGATGGAGCGCGACGAGTTCTATCTGGCCGGCTACTCGCTCTACCACGAGGAGCGTCTTGCCGAGGCTGCCCAGCAACTGGCGCGCGCGATCGGGCCTGACGATGCGTTGTCGCAAAATGTGTCTTATCACTTGGCAGACATATACTTACGATTGGGCGATGTGGCAAAGGCGCGCCAGTCGTTCTCGATCGCAGCCACGTCCGATTTCGATCCTGTGATCACGCAGGACGCGCTATTCAACTACGCCAAGCTGCTGTTCGAGACCGACGGAGGACTGTTCAACGAAACCGTGAACGTGCTCACCAGATACATCGAAACCTATCCGACGGCGCCCAATATCCCGATTGCGCGCGAACTGCTGTTTGCAGCATACTACAACGCGCACGATTATAAGACCGCTTACGATGCGATAACGCAGTACGATCCGGGCGAAAGAAACGTGGGGACGGCGCTACAGAAAATCACATATTATCGTGCGCTGGAGCTCTATGTGGATGGTGACGCGAACGGAGCGATGCAGTTCCTGAACACCTCGCTGGAGCATCGTTACGCCGCGAGATACACCGCACTGGCGTCGTTCTGGCAAGGCGAAATACTCTACAAGGCAGGCAATTACGAAAGCGCGATACCCAAATATGAGACCTGTTTGCGTTTCTCACCCGACGGCGGAAACCTGATGGCGCGCTATGATCTGGGTTACGCGAACTTCAACCTGCAACGCTGGGACGCCGCAAAGGGGTGGTTCGAGGGCTTCCTGAGCCGTTACAGAGTGCGTGACGCTTTGAGGGCCGACGCTCTGAACCGATTGGGCGACATCAACCGTGCCCAAAGATCATATTGGCAGGCGATCGAAAACTACGACGGATCGGCGGCCATCTCGGCGGAAAACTCAGATGCATACTATTACTCTATCTATCAGCGCGCTATGGCATTGGGCTTTGCCGAAAGAACGGATCGCAAGATCGAATCGCTGCAAGCCATAATAGATACGAACAGAGGGCCTTATGTAGAAGTAGCTACATTCGAGATGGGCAACACTTTTATCACGCTGGAACGATACGCCGAAGGAGCGCAGACGCTGGTGAACTTCCTGCACGATTATCCCGAAAGTCAGTACTATACGCAGTCGCTGATGAGGCTGGGGTTGGCGTACCTGAATATGGGGATGAGGCAGGAATCGCTGAAGTATTACGAAATGGTAGTGACCAGAGCACCGTATTCCCCTGAAGCTCAATCTGCTACTAACCTGATACACGACATATATCTCGAAGCGGACGATGCCGATGGTTTCTTTGCCTGGGCAAGAGCTACCGGAGCGCCGATCGACACGGGCGAAATGCAGCGTGAAGAGTTTGCGTTCAACTCTCTGCAGAGGGCCTACCTGACCCCAGGTGGCGACAGGACGAAGGTCGAAGCGATGCTCAAAGAGTATATCGGAAGGTACCCACACGGAGAGAACATTGCTACTGTGCTGACTTATTTGTCAGACACCTACTACAATGAAGGTCGATTCGTAGAGGCTGCCGAAACCTACAGCCGACTGGCTGCTTCGAGCACCGATCCGGTCACCCAAAGCAAGGCTCGTGAAAACTTCGAACTGAGCAGCCGCAAAGCCGAATTCACCCGCGCAGGAGAGCTGAGAAACGAACAGAGAATGGAAGAAGCGGTGACCATATACAAACGATTAGCCGCGGACACTCGCACGGCAGAAGGAGCCGAGAGTGCATTCAGAGTTATTCAGTACCTCTATGATACAAGCGATTATGACTCGGCGCAACAGGCCGTGTTCGCATTCTCCGACGCAGGAACATCGCACGGCTATTGGTTGGGAAGCGCATTCCTGATCCTGGGCGACATCTATGTGAAAAACGGCGACTCGTTCCAGGCACGAGCAACATACCAAAGTATCGTCGATGGTTATCTGCCTGTGAATGATGGAATTGTGGCAGCCGCAAAAGAAAAAATAGCGAAACTATGAAAAAATACCTGTTACTTATAGCTCTCACGGGAGCAGTTACGGCGGCGACGGCGCAAAACATCAACAAGGAGCTGGAGGTGACGCGCGAATACACCCCAAAGGTGGCCGCAGCGGTGAAATTCGATCTGCAACCCGATATGACCGATACGCTAAAACTGCGACCCGACGTGCCCTATGAGATCACTCCGACGGCCATACCGATGAATTTCGGCGTGCAGAGATACATACCCGCAGGAATCGACACAAGGGCGCTGAAAAATCTGCACAAACTATATGTGCGTGCCGGGGCTGGGTATCCGCTGCAAAGCACAGGCGATATTTACTTCACGCCGAGAATGGCGGAGGACGGCGACGAAGTGGGGATATTCCTGAACCACAGAGGATCGTGGTCTCACATCGACAACGAATTGGGAGCGACGCCATTTTCGCAGCAGGCGCACTACGGCGGAGGAATCTGGGGCTCGCGCCAAGGATGGCGTCATAAACTTGAGGGTCAGTTGCTTTACGACTACCGACAGTACGATGCCTACGGGGCGAGCGGACTTGATATTACGCAGTATGCGTGGGCACCGGAAGACATCGAGATGTATGATCATTTCGCCTACAACAAGGCCACTGACAGAATAAATCTGGGAAGAGTGGGTGCAAGTGTGAATTTTGGTGACAACTTTAGAGACCTGAGCCACTTCAACTTACACATCGGACTGGACGGCGGGTATTCCCACAGCCTGAAGCAGACCGACATCAATTTCCACTTCAAGATGGCGCAAATGTTGGGCAAAAGGGGATACCACGGAGTCGAGTTCGGTGCCTGGGAGAGAGGTGCGCTCGCTCCGAATGACAGAACCGCGTTCACGGCAGTCGTGACACCGCGTTACATACTGGAGATCAATAAATTCCGCCTGATTGCGGGACTCGATATAAGGTACGTTGGAAACCATACCTCAGGCCAAAAAGGAGTGACACTCGCGCCGGCAGCCGATATGCGTTTCACACTTGGCGACGGCAAATTCGTGCCCTATCTGAACTACTCTTCGAGGCTTCTGGATGGCAGTCCGGAGGCGCTTTCGCGCGTGAATCCTTATGTGGTGCCCGAACTGGCCGCCACCGGATGGAGTGACGATCTGAGGGTGGGGATCGAAGGTAATTTCGATAATGTGTTCACCTACAAGTTGTTCGGCGGACTGTCAAGGCTCGATAACTACCACCTCTTCATCTCCCGAAACGACATCGACGTGACTGCCGATTCGCGCCACCTCTATAACGTTTACTACTCGCCGACCCGTTTCGATGTGGCTGCGACGAATGGCTCGCTCCTCACGATGGGCTTCGAGGTGGCGTTCCACTCTCTGGCAGGAATCTCGGCGGTCGTGTCGGGAAACTGGAACAAATTCAGTCTGGACGATGTGGAACTCAATGGGATAGAACAATTGACAGACCCGGCGGGTGACCTGCCCAAATATGAGATCGCCCTGGAGATGACATACCTTCATCCGCGCGAACTTTTCCGTATCACGGCAGGTGTCAAATCGCTGGGAGAGAGAGATTTCAATAACAGTTATAACATCACGGGCACGGAACTGTATACCGCTCCCGGCCTTTGGACTAATAGTGTGGGGCCGGTGATCGACTTTTTTGCAAGCGCCGAGGTGAAAATTCTCTACGGATTTTGGGCTTTCATCGAGGGTCAAAACCTTGCAAATCAACGCCTTTACCCCTACAACCACTATCGCGGTCTGGGGATAAGCGGGATGGCCGGTCTAAAAATCGTCTTTTAATGGGCGCAGGAGTGCGGTCAGGGGGCTCTAATGGAGTGCGGCGGATCACTAACGAGGTACGTATAGGGCTGGTGATGATCGGTGGCGGCTTGGACGGCCTTCGTGAGCCAAATCCTGTGGCCGTGCAGTCGATGTGCGATACAGATACCAACGATATCGAAGCCTCTGTAGCTCAGATAGGTAGATTGCGCGAGGCGGGTTGCCGGATAGTGCGACTGACCACGCAAGGGATGTGCGAAGTGGAGAGTATGCGCGAGATTACGCGGAGGGTGAGGGAGGCTTGGCCCGATGTGGCTTTGGTTGCAGATGTGCATTTTCAACCGGCTGTTGCTCTGGCACTTGCCGGCGTGGTCGATAAGGTTCGAATCAATCCGGGAAATTATGGCGATCCTGCGAAGAACGGTGCTTTTGCGGAGCTGGTCGATCGCTGTC
Organism: Alistipes sp. UBA934; assembly: GCA_002293535.1. Classification (GTDB taxonomy): domain Bacteria; phylum Bacteroidota; class Bacteroidia; order Bacteroidales; family Rikenellaceae; genus UBA940. The sequence continues at coordinate 65,485 of DBDK01000007.1, forward strand.
GCGAAACTGGCACGGCGATACGGATAGGGGTAAATCACGGGTCGCTTTCGGGAGATGTGGAGGCGATGGTTGCAGGGGCGATGGAGTTTCTGAAAGTGTGTCGCGAGCGGAATTTCGATCAGGTAGTGGTGTCTATGAAAGCCTCCGGCGTGAGTGTGATGGTGGAAGCCTATCGGAAGTTAGTGGAGGCGATGGATGCCGAAACTAAGGCCGGCCGCCCGATGAAATATCCTATGCATCTGGGAGTTACAGAAGCAGGCAATGGGCTCGAAGGAAGAATGAAATCGGCCGTGGGAATAGGTGCACTGCTGGTGGACGGGATCGGTGACACGATCCGTGTGTCGCTAACCGAGCCGCCGGAAAACGAAATACCTGTGGCTCAGGCGATTCTGCAAGCCTGTGGGCTCGACAGTTCGAGAGCCGAATTTATTGCCTGTCCGGGCTGTGGGAGGACGCTATTTGAATTGGGCCCTGTATTAGAGCGAGTTAAAGCTGCCACGGCGCATCTGGGAGGATTGAAGATCGCCGTGATGGGCTGCATTGTGAACGGCCCAGGCGAGATGGCCGATGCGGATTACGGCTATGTGGGGGCCGGGCCGGGCCGGGTTACACTCTACAGAGGGCGCGAAGTTGTAAAGCGAGATATTGCTGATACAGAGGCGCTTGAAGCCTTGCTCGACCTGCTTCGTGGAGATGGACACGAGTGTTAGATGGTAATCTTGCCGACGACATATTTGGGTGGAACAGAGTGGTTTAGGTGGCTTGCACGTGGAGGAGGCGGGAACTTCGGTGGCGTCGGTGTGTGTGTGATCGATGTGGGTGAAAATTGGGTGAAGCAGACTGCGCGAAATCGCTGTGAGATAATGACTTCCGGTGGGGTGACTACGCTAACCGTGCCGGTGTATGGGGGGAACCAGGGCGGCCAACCGGGAGCAACGAAGATTGCGACAAAGGATGTGCGGATAGACAATTCCAAGCGCTGGCAACATCAGCACTGGGTGTCGCTGGTGTCGGCGTACAAAAAATCACCGTTTTTCGATCACTATGAAGGCCGTTTCGCGCCGATCTACAACGAGAAAAAGTTCAATTTTTTAACTGACCTGAACGCGGAATTGTTAAATATTTTAACTTCGATCCTGAAGTTAGGGGATGGTGTGCAAATATCTGAAAATTACGTGATTGCAGAGCCGGATGATGTGGATTTACGAGGAAAAAAGGCGCTACGAAGGTTAAATAATTTAACTTCGAGCGAAGGAAATATCGAGGGTTACACTCAAGTTTTTTCCGACCGAGAGGAGTTCGTCGAGGGACTTTCGATAGTAGATCTGCTGTTCTGTGAAGGGCCGGCGGCGCGCGATTACTTGGCCCAGGCTTCCTTGTAGAGGTAGAACGCGCCTTTGCGGTATTTACGGTCGAACGTGACGAGGCCCCGGTCGTCGATAGGGGAGACGGGCGAGCGAGCAGCCCCGAAATCGAACATATTACCGACGAAAACTCCCCACAAACCGGGCGCATCGACCGCGAGGCGAAGGTACTCGCTGTGGACGAAAGTCTGCCAGTTTTCAGGATGGCTAAAGCCATCAGGATCAGGACGTTCGAGGCGCTCTGACTGATGGAAAATCGACCCCCCGGCACCATAAGAAATCCCTGCGCGAAGATGGCTCCAACCGCTACGCAACTGCTCCAGCCACAAGGTCACTCCATCGGGCATACCACTGCGCCAACCGAAAGACAACTCGAACGAAATGAGGTCGGTGATGAAATTGATCTCGCCGTCCTGATTGCTACTTCCGGCAGTAAGACGCTGTGAATCAAGTTGATGGGCAAGATCATTAAGCTCACGGATCCAAGGCACGGGATCGCCCCAACGCCCGGAAACGCCAGAAAACAGACCCCACGCAACGATGCAGGGATGATTACGGAGCTGGGAGATCATCTCGATCAGTTGCTGCTTGCCGTTGGCCTTAAATATTTCTGTATCAATGAAATCTATGTCAATAGGATAGGTGGCACCCAGGAACGGCAAATCGTTCCAAACCAACAGGCCCGCGCGGTCGCAAAGCTCGTAAAAATATGGGGCGTGCTGACCGCCGAAAACACGAACCGCATTGGCGCCAAGTTCCTGAATCAGAGCTATATCCTCCTCGATTTGGAATGGGGTGAGAGCAGTGCCTACCATTGCTCGGTCGCGATGAACGATAACTCCGTGAATCTTAATCGGTTGGCCATTAAGAGTCAAATTATTTGCCGGGTCGATAGCGACAGTACGAAAGCCGTACTGGATTGATATATAGTCTGTTACCGCATCGTCGTCGCCTTTACTCAGCGTGACCTCTATATTATAGAGGTGTGGGTCGGCAGTGCCCTGCCAAAGGTGGGGAGAGGAGATGCTGAAGGGGATTTCAGTGGTGTTGGCGGCGACGGTGGCATCGAACGCAACGTGACCTCCGGAATCGAGGATGCGAAGCCGAACACGGGCGTTTTTGGGCGTGTCTTTAGGCGCATCTTTAGGCGTGTCGAGAAGCGTGAGGCGCACCGTACCTTCTACCAAAACAGAGTCGAGGCGGGTTGTGGACACGAAAATGCCGTCGCCGCCATTGACCGAAGGAGAGACCGAAATTGGCTCACACACAATGAGTTCCACGTCGCGAAAAAGGCCACCATAGACATTCTCCTCGCCGGCCGTGGGAAGAATATCGAGCCGGGGAGCGTTGCTAACAATGATACGAAGAGAGTTGGACTGTCCAAAAGTCAGATAGTCAGTGAGTTCGACCGTGAATGCAGAGCTGCCGCCGAGATGGGTGGAGATGTGACGTCCGCCCACGAAAACATCGGCGACGGAGGCCGCGCCGTGGGCCCGAAGAAACACCCGTTTACCGTTCCAATCGGAAGGTATATCGATGGATTTTAGATAGTTACCCTCGCCGCGAAAGTATCCTTTAGTCGCTGTGGCATTCCAGGTGTGTGGCAGATTTACAACCGCTGCACCATCGGTGTGGGTGGCCTCTTCGGTGAAAAACGTCCAGCCGGCATTGAGATTGTAAACGCTTCGTGCAGAAGCATTTACGGCAAGAGAAAATATCGCCAGTATACAGATGAAACGTCTCATACGACACAAAATTAAGAAATTTTAGTAAATTCGCCCTATGAACTGGCTCGATATCGTGATAATTTTGGTGTTGGTGCTTGCAGCGTGGCAAGGTTGGAAACAGGGAGTGATCGTGCAAGTGATTGGCATTGTTGCGATTATAGCAGGTGTCATACTTGCGAGGAACTACGGCACGAGTGTGGCTGGATTTGTGGCAATAATGTTGGGGGTGATCTTGGTGATTGTTTTGGTGGGACGGCTGACTCGCGGGTTGTTCAGAATCGTGGGGTTGGGAATTTTTGACAATATTCTTGGGGCCGTGTTCTCGGCGCTGAAGGTCTGGATAATCATTTTCTTGATTCTAAATCTGTTCGACATCGACAGTATTTTTAATAATACGCTATGGATCAAAGATTTGTGGCCACGGTAACGCGCTCTACGGGGAGTTGGTACGAGTGTCGGAGAGACGCTTCGAGCGGAGCCGCCGGTGGTTGCGAGGAGGTTTTTCGAGCGCGTTTGAGAGGAAAATTAAGGTTGGGAGGTTCGCGAGCAACGAATCCGGTAGTGGTGGGGGACAGGGTGGAATGTGTCTATAGTGAAGGAGATGTGTGGATTGAAAAGGTGTTGCCTCGCAAAAATTATGTGATACGCCGTGCATCGAATCTGTCGAGGGAGTCGCATATAATTGCTGCGAACGTTGATCAGGCGTTGGTGGTGGCGACGCTGGCCGCGCCTGTGACGAGTCAGGAGTTCATAGACCGATTTCTGGTGACCTGCGAAGCATACTCGATTCCGGTGACTATTGTGCTGAATAAGACCGACTTGGAGGTGCCGACGGAGCGGTTTGTCGAGGTGTACGAGAGAGCAGGCTATGAAGTGATGCAGATGTCGGCGCTTACGGGGCAGGGAGTGAGCGAGTTACGGGAGTTTTTGACAGGAAAAACGACTTTGATTTCGGGCAATTCAGGAGTGGGCAAATCGACTCTGATCAAGGCAATTGCACCGGATTTGGATGTGAGGATCGGCGAAATTTCGAGTGCAACGGGAAAAGGAAAACATACGACTACTTTTTCGCAGATGTATGAGTTAGGTTGCGGTACTTATGTTATTGATACTCCGGGAATTAAAGGATTCGGACTGATAGACATAGAGCCGGCAGAACTGGCGAGATATTTTCCCGATTTTGTGAGAGTGGCGCCAGACTGTGAATACTATAACTGTACGCATACGCACGAACCTAATTGTGCTGTGATTCAGGCAGTTGAAGCAGGGATAATTGGGGAAGAGCGATATGAGAGCTACCTGAAAATGTTGGAGGAAGATGGGAAACATCGGTCGTAACGACGACGGCGATTTATAGCTACGCAATGAAGACACTCAGACAACAATTTTTGGAGAACATAGGGCAGACGTCGGGTGGGCCGCTGGGGGTGGAGATCGAGCGAGCCGAAGGGGTATTTCTATGTACGCCGGCGAGTGAGCAATATCCTGATGGACAGCGGATTTATGATCTGATTTCAGGGGTTTCGGTGAGTAATGTGGGGCACGGGCGAACGGAAGTCGTGGCGGCGGTTCAGGCACAGGTGGCCAGGTATATGCACGCGATGGTGTACGGGGAACTGATCGAAGCTCCGCAGGTAAAGTATGCGGCACGGTTGGCGGAATTGTTGCCGGAGCAGTTGCAGTCGGTGTATTTTGTGAATTCGGGAGCCGAGGCTATAGAGGGAGCGATGAAGCTTGCGAAGCGAGCGACGAGGGCCACTCGCGTCGAACTCGGAACGAGCGACGGTTCCCCCGCGAGGACTGTGACCGAGCGGCGGGAGATTTTGGCGTTCAGGAAAGCCTATCACGGCTCGACGCACGGGGCTTTGTCGCTAATGTCGAGTCCGGAAGGGGATGAATGGAAAAAGCCGTTCGAACCATTATTGGAAGAGGTAGACTGGCTGGAATTCAATGACCTGAAAGGACTTGCAAAGATAACAGAACGGACGGCGGCGGTGATCGTGGAGCCGGTGCAGGGAGAAGGGGGAGTGAGAATTCCTGTGCCGGGATTTTTGGCAGCATTGCGGAAGAGGTGTGACGAAGTGGGGGCATTGCTGATATTTGACGAGATACAGACAGGAATGGGGCGGACAGGTCGGAACGCCGACGGCGGTGACAACGGCCTTTTTGCATTTGAGAAATATGGCGTTGTGCCTGATATTCTGTGCGTTGCAAAGGCGTTCGGAGGAGGGATGCCGCTGGGAGCGTTCATCTCGTCGAAAGAGCGGATGGGTTTGCTGTCGCACGATCCGGCATTGGGGCATATTACGACTTTCGGGGGTCATCCGGTCTGCTGTGCGGCAGGGCTGGCAGCCTTGGAAGTGATTCTGGGAGAGGGATTGCTGGAGAGTGTGGAGGCGAAAGGGGTTATGTTCGAGGAACTCATAGGAAAACACAAGGCAGTGAAAGAGATTCGGAGAGCAGGGCTGCTTATGGCGGTGGAGATGGGGAAAAATGTGGAGCCGCTGGTGCGAAGGCTGCTTGAAAAAGGGGTGATGAGCGACTGGTTTCTGTTCTGCGACACGGCGTTCAGGATCTCGCCGCCACTGACGATCAGCGAAGAAGAGATAAGGGAAGTGTGTGAAATTATTATCGAATGTTTAGATGAGCCGGAACCGGCATCGATTTAATTAATAATTATGGCAGCAAATCCGGATAGTCTGGGGACGGAGAAGATAGGAAAGTTACTCGCGCGATATGCAGTGCCGGCGATAATCGCGATGGCCTCTATGTCGCTCTACAACATAATTGACAGCGTTTTTATAGGCCACGCAGTGGGTGCAATGGCACTGTCGGGGCTGGCGATCGCACTACCGCTGATGAACATCTCGGCGGCGTTCGGCTCGATGATCGGGATCGGTTCGGCCGCGATTATCTCGATAAATCTGGGAGAAGGACGGCGCGAAAGGACATTTCACATACTTGGAAATCAGGTGATTATGAACCTGATTATCGGCGTTTCGCTAACGGTTATGGCGCTGATTTTTCTGGACGATATACTGAGAGTTTTCGGAGCGAGTGGCGAGACACTGCCCCACGCGAGGGAATTTATGGAGGTGATCTTGTTCGGGAACGTGATAACGCACCTGTTTTGGGGCCTGAACGAGGTGATGAGGGCGTCGGGCTATCCGCGAAAAGCTATGGCACTGATGGTGACGGCGGTGGGACTTACGGCTGTGCTTAATGCGTTGTTTGTCTTTGGGTTAGACTGGGGAGTGAGAGGCTCGGCGGCAGCTACGATCTGTGCTCAGGCAGTGGCTCTGAGTCTGGAAATAGTGCATTTTTCGTCGAAAAAGAGTTTTCTACACTTCAGAAGGGGGATTTTCAGACTGTCGAGGAGGATCGTGGGCGGGATAGTGTCGATCGGGGTGGCGCCGTTTTTGGTCAATTTTTGTTCGAGCATAGTGGTGATATTCGTGAACAGGGCGCTGATGACCACCGGTGGAGACCTGTATTCGGGAGGATATGGAGTGATGAACAGGGTGGTGATGCTGTTCGTGATGATATGCGCAGGGTTTAATCAGGGAATGCAACCGATCGTTGGGTATAACTTCGGTGCCAAAAAATATGACAGAGTGGTGAGGGCTTTGAGGGCGACGATCCTGTGTGCCGTGGGAGTGATGACGGTGGCATTTGTGCTGGGCGAACTGATTCCGGAAAGAATTGCGTGGCTGTTCGTGGGCGCGAGCGATCCGAACGCAGAAGAGCTGGTGACGATTGCAGCCAAGGCGATGAGAATCGTGATGATGCTCTTCCCGATAGTCGGTTTCCAAATAGTCACCTCTAACTTCTTTCAATACATAGGCAAGGCGCAAAAAGCGATCGTGTTGTCGATGACCAGGCAGATGCTGTTTCTGGTGCCGTTGCTGCTGGTGTTGCCCAGAATGTGGGGGCCGACGGGTGTGTGGCTCTCGTTTCCGATAGCCGATGCGGTGGCAAGCGGTTTGGCAGGGTTTTTGCTATTTTTTCAACTGAGAGAATTTAAGAAATTCTCGAAAAACTATGAAAAAACTGATTACGATTTGCGTGGCGCTGGGAGCGCTGACGGCTACGGCGAAAGAACCGGTGATTGAAAAAGAGTTGTTGTATGACCAACATACTTTGGCGGATACGTACGATTACAACGGGACGACACGCGAATTTCAATATGACAAAATGAAGGAACGACTGGCGATGCTCGATTCGATCGAAGTACCGACAGTGTGGGACCAGGGAGGCGAGCCGAGGTGGGCGATACTGCAAAACCACAGGAACGAACACGGAACGGCGCCGCTGACCAAAGGTCACAAGACAGACGAATACCACTCAGTGGTAGATCGTTACGGAGTGATGAGAAACCAGTCCGTGCCGCTGTATGCCCAAGGGGAGCTGGGTAAAGAGGAGCCGGAGTGTTACGGCAGGGACGGTTCACTGGCGAGGATGAGAGGCTGGAATGCGGACTCGACCGCTTATGTGGTGGAGGTGTATAATGCGCCGGGAGTGTGGGAAGTGCCGACGAAATTCGTGAGGCAAATAGACGAAGGGGTGGAATTTACGAAAGTAGTAATGATCGACAGGCCGAACCAGAATATTGCGACGCTCGAAAAGGTGGATGACAAATGGCTCGTGAGAAGTATGAACCCCTGCTCTACGGGAGCACACAACCCTCCCTTCCAGAGGCCGACGCCCCAAGGAGTGTTCGTGATACAAGATCGCCAACCGAAAATGTTCTATACGGGTGATGGGAATTCTACGATCGTGGGCTACGCACCCTGGGCAAGTCGGATAACGAACGGTGCGTATATGCACGGTGTGCCGGTGAATAATCCGAACGGGTCGATAATTGAGTTCAGCACGACACTCGGAACGACTCCGCGCTCACACGAGTGTGTTCGCAATGCCAGTTCGCACGCGAAATTTATCTACGACTGGGCGCCGGTGAGGGAAACGTTGGTGTTCGTGTACGACTGATTTTGCACTGAGTCGGGGCGGTATGCAATTTTTAGGTCGCGGCGTGCGTTTATATGACGTATGCAGAATTTGATAATCTCTATAGTTTTATTATTAAATCAATTAGGACTCGACGGGCAAGTGCCGTACGAGGCATTTGAGACCGCCGCACAGAGCTATTATGCAGTGGAAGGGCGCCAAAAGGACGTACTGACTTTAATTGATTTTACGAAACCATCGACCGATAGACGTCTGTGGGTTATTGATATGGCTGCCGGAAAAGTGCTCTACAATACTCACGTGGCGCACGGAAGGGGGAGCGGCGATAATTATGCAACCTCGTTCTCGAACATAAGCGGCTCGAATCAAAGCTCGCTTGGGGTGTATCTGACCGAGAATACCTATATCGGTCGGAACGGATATTCTTTGGTGATCAACGGCTTGGAGGCAGGAGTGAATGACAATGCGAAAGCGCGGGCGGTGGTAATTCACGGAGCTCAGTATGCAAATCCCGAAGTGATCGAGGCTCAAGGAAGACTGGGGCGCTCGCTGGGTTGTCCGGCGTTACCTGTGGCGCTCGCAAAAGAGGTGATCGACGTGATAAAAGAGGGGTCAGTCCTCTATATATATGGCAGTAACGACAAGATCTGAGTGAGGGAGAATGTGAACGGAGGCGGGATCGGGCGCAGAGCCGGTGACGGATGTGTATTTGAAAGCGGCCTCCTTTTTGCACCAATCCTCTATGGAAGAGACATCCGAGTAGCGAGTTTTAAGGGTTGGCGAGATGGGGCGGTTGCGAAGTTCGATGTCTATGGCGCAAGGGGACGGTGACCAAAGAACCGCAACCCAACCGACAGTGTGAGAAATACTTAGATAACCAATAGCTTTACCCGGCGGGGGCGCTCCAACTATTTGTGGGGCGCCGTTTTCGTTATAGGATATCGAGACATCGCGGCCAAGATGTCGGCGTACGATGGCGTGCCAAGCGAGCCATTCGGCCCGGCGGGAGACGGGTTTTAACAGGGAGGCAACAGACCATTCCTCGTCGGTAACCCAGGGGCGGAGAGGGGTCGGGTCGGTGGGCGTCCGCTGCAAGTCAAGAAACACGGTTCACACGGATTTTTTCGATACGGCGACCCGCCATAGATATAACCGAGAGGTGGAGCCGGGCATCGCCAGGGGACGGAGCGAAATCGACCGACTCGCCCTTGCGAAGGAAGCCGTGGCGGATCTCAAGCATAAGCCCTGCGAGAGTCTCGGCATCGCCGCGAACGGGAGCGAAAAAACCTTCATCTACACCGAGGATGCGCTCGACATCGCCGAGGTGGGTCTTACCGTCGAAAATCCATTCACCCTCGGCAGTAAGAGTGTAAAGAGCTGATTCGGAGTCACTCTCATCCGAAATCTCCCCTACTATCTCTTCTAAAATATCTTCGAGCGAAACGAGGCCGCGAGTGGCGCCATACTCGTCTACAACGATGGCGAGGTGGCGACGACCGGCCTGGAACTCTTCGAGAAGGTCGTCGATCTTTTTGTGCTCGGGAATGAAGAGAGCCTTACGGATGAGTCTTTGCCAGGCAAAATCTTCGGATTCAGAGATATACGGCACAACGTCTTTGATATACAGGATCCCCTTGATGTGGTCGATGTTCTCCTCGAAAACCGGAATGCGAGAAAAACCCGACTCGATTATGACCTGCTTGACGTGAGCGAAATCGTCCTCGATGTCGAGTACGGTCATATCCAGACGCGGGCGCATAATTTCGCCGACCTCGCGACCGGCAAAAGATACGATACCTTCGAGAATCTGTTTTTCCTCGTCGGAATGTGCCTCGGTAACATCCAGCGCATCAGATAGTTGATCGAGAGAAAGATTTTCGCGACTCTTGCCCTTGATGCGAGAACCGGTGGTGACGAGAAGCCACGCGGCGGGGCGGAGGATTTTTTTGAGTACGGTTATGACAGGTGCGCAGATGCGAGCGAACCGGACGCTGTTATATGTGGCAAAAACCTTGGGGAGGATCTCGCCGAAAAGGAGCAGAATGAAAGTGACGATGACCGAAGTAAACACGAATTCCCAAACGGGCGATGAAAAATCGAGGGTGCGGTCGATGAGGAGCGCCGAAAGAATGACGATCGAGATATTGACCAAATTGTTGAGGATCAGGATAGTAGCAAGGGTGTATTCGCGGTCGTCGAGTAGGCGGGCGATCTTTTCTGAGTGAGGGATGGCATCGAGGTCGGTCTGGCGAAGAGAGAAAAGCGACGTCTCCGACGCCGAAGCGAACGCCGAACAGAAGATAAGTGCGACAATGAGTATAAGGATCCAGATCATAGCAGAGGCGGCTTACTCATCGAACAGTGAGCCGGTTTGGGGTTCTGCGGGAGCGTCTGCCTCCTTTTCGAGCGATGCCTTGGACGACGAGCCGTGGGACGAAGCGAGAGTGGCCTTACGTCGAACCCAGGCTGGAGTATTCACAAGGTGGTCGATGTTGGAGTAACGATCGGTGCCCTTCCACTGAACCGTACTGTTTTGAGGCGGGGTCTGCGGACGGAGAATACGTTCCGGTTCGGGTTCAGGGGTGGCTTCGGGAGTGAAGCGAGAAGAGGGAAAACCTGCGGGACGGTCATCGGGCTCAGGCCGGGAAACAACGATAGGCGGGGCGGACTGGTGAGCAGGAGCGGGAACGGAAATAACGTCATCGCCCGAACCGGCAAACCCGGTGGCGACGATTGTGAGTTCCAATTCGTCCTCAAGCGAAGGTTTGGATGCCGTACCCCATATAAGGTTGGCAGTCCAACCGGTGCGCTCCTGGAGATAATTACGGATAGTACCCGCCTCACGCTGAGTGACTTCGCGGTCGCCATAGGAGATATTGAGAAGGATGTTTTTGGCACCCTTAATGTCGCGATGATTCAACAGGAGTGAACTTACGGACGCCTCGACGGCCTCCAAAGCGCGATCGGGGCCGGAAGCGCGAGCAGAACCCATAAAGGCACGACCGGAGCCGCGCATTACGGTGTTCACATCGGCAAAGTCCACGTTCACGGTGCCGTGGCCGGTGATGATCTCGGCAATACCTTTTACGGCAGTGGCCAGTACATCGTCCGCCTTCCAAAAACCCTCGAAAACGGGAAGGTCGCCATAAAGTTCGGCGATGCTATCGTTACTGAGAACAAGCAGAGAATCAGTGTATTGTCGGAGTTCCTCGATACCGGCGCGAGCCTGAGCGGAACGGACAGGACCCTCATCGGTGTAAGGGGTGGTGACGATGGCAACGGTGAGAATATCGAGTTCGCGAGCAGCCTTGGCGATGATGGGAGATGCGCCCGTACCGGTCCCGCCGCCCATACCGGCAGTGATGAAGAGCATTTTGGTGCCCTCGGTGCGGAAAACATTGATGATATCATCGACGCTCTCCTTGGCTGCCTGGGAACCCAGCTCAGGCTGGTTACCCGCTCCGAGGCCCGAACCCAACTGAACCTTGATGGATGCCTTGGAGTGTTCGAGTGCCTGGGCGTCGGTGTTACAAGCGAGGAAAGTGACGTCGTTAATGCCCAGATCCACCATATGGTTGAGGGCGTTACCACCCGCGCCGCCAACCCCCGCAACCATAATTATGGAGCGCGAAACCTCGTCGAGGGCCAAATTTTTCAAGATACTGCTCATAAGCTATAGATCTTCGTCTCCATCTAAAGTTTCCGACATAAAACCCTCGAGCAACCTTTTCAAGGGATTGGAACGACGTGGCCTGGAGAGTTTTTCGGACTCTTCTTCCTCGACGACGGGACGGACAGGTTGCTGGGCGCGCGGCTGCGTATGGTGAGGGGCGGCTGTGTCCACGCGAGCGGGAGACGATTCTTCCAAAGCCTTAAGCAACAAGCCGATAACAGCGGAGTGAGAGGGGTCCTGTGCCAGTTCGGAGCACTCCTTGGTAACGTGAAGATCCGGCAGTGCCAGCCGAACTTCGAGACCTGTGACCTCGCGAAACAACTCGTCGATTCCATCCAGCCGGGAACCCCCGCCGGTGAGGACGATACCCCCCCGAAGCTGATCGAGCTCAAGGCCCGAATCGGCGATCTCCTTTATTACGAACTCAGCGATCTCCCGAAGACGGTGCTCTATGATAGTGGCGAGGTTGCGCTGAGAGATCTCCTGCTTGTCGCGCGGAGAACGACCGGCGATGGCGATGAGTTTGTCTGCCTTTACCTGAGGAGCCATAGCGCGCCCGAAGGTGGTCTTGAGACCCTCGACGTGCTTCTCAAGAATGCCCTGCTGATGGATGTCACGGTTGAGATCGCCTGCGCCGAAAGGAATACTACGGACATATTTGATGACCCCGTCGTGCCAAACGCAAAGATCGGTGGTACCGGCACCAAGGTCGATAACAGCCGCACCGAGCTCCTTCTCTTCGGGAAGCGTAACAGCTTCGGCGGAGACAACGGCCCCTGCAAAAGTACGCCGAGAGCGAACTCCAAGCGAGAGAAGCGTCTTTTCGAGGCGGTCGATAAGAGTGTGAGAACCAAGCACGAATCCGAAAGTTGCATTGAGCTTTTTACCAAACCTGCCCACGGGATCCTTGGTGGTGTCCCGGCCATCGATCAGGTAATGAACAGGGAAGCGATCGAGAATGCGCAACCCCTCCTCTGCCTGAACACCGGCCATAAGACGGGTGAGGGTCTCCACATCGGACGGACGGATTTCGCCGTCGGTGTGCTCACCGGTGAGAACATATTGATCGTGGGTGGCCGAACGGACGTGACGACCAGAGGTGGCGGTGTAAAGGTCGGAAATATGCATACCGAGTCGCTGCTCGACCTCCGAGATAAGCTCCTTGATGGTCTCCGATGCCTGCTGACGATTGGTGATCTCGCCGCGAGTGATCCCCTGAAGCGGACGTGACGAAAGGTCGAGAATGGAGAGCCGTTTTTGGCCGTTGAGGTCGTTTTCGCTCTCGGTCGCGATGCCCAAAGCAAGCGTGACGCTGCCCGAACCGGCATCAAGGGCCGCTATGTAATTTTTATTTGACACAAATAATCTGGTCTTTATATTTTACGTCGATGTAGCTATACTCCGCAGGGACAGTGATATAAAACGTCTTTAGCTTCTGAAGCTTCTCAATTTCCGTGCCGTCCAGCTCGCCGAATGCAACCGTTTTAGGGCCGAGACGGGCTTGCAGTTCGATTTCGTTTCTCTGTCTATTTTCGCTGCCCCGGTGCACCCTGATCTCGGTAACCTGTTGGCGCCAAAAATCACTATCCTCAATGTAATTCACAAAGTTAGCGAGTTTAGGCAAAAAACGATAGCTTTCGTAAGATTTTTTTTCTTTTTGTTGCAAAGTGAGCTTTTTTTCGGCGAGATTGAGCAGAGCGTCGTCGAGATTTTTTTGCTGGTGGGTTAGAGTGGCTATCTTTTCGGCCTTGGTCTCGGCGAAACGTTCGCGACGGGCCGATCCCCAAAACCGCTTGGGGCCGCTGGCCCGAGTGGCCCGGAGGTTGGTGCGGATGGAGGCGCGTTGAGTAGTAAGAGATTGATATTCAGACTCTATGGCAGTGAATTGTTCGAGGAAATCGTTATAATTGTCGCGCTGCATTTGAGCATAATTGCCGTGGGCAGATATGGGAAACGGGAGCTCGGCGGAACCGGTTATAAGAGGGACGTGGACGTTGATTTTGTTGTCGGCCTGTTCCTCGTCAAGGATGATATGACCATCGTCGGTGAAGTAAAAGCAGTGACCATCAGTGGTTTGTACGTGGAAAGCAGGCTGGCGACCCTCGACACGAATGGTCGTGATACCGTCGAGATTTGCCCAAACGAGAACCTTTTTCACTTCGGGATGGGAGGCGAGGTGGCGTTCGATGGCGTCGATATCGACAGCATCAAGAGGCTGACCGACAGGATTTATACCACCCTCTTGGAGCCATTTTGAGATTTTGGCAGTCGTGACAACGCGGGTATCGGCGCGATCCTCAGCGACTATTCGCAAGTCGGAGATGGTGATTTTAGCGCGTTGTCGATGGCTATGGATGGTGGCTAACGCGATGTAAGCCGCTACGGTACACCACATTATGACGATAAGAACTATATTGAGGGTACGGTTCATTTGTGGGCCTCTTTAGCTTTTTGAGTGATTACGGCGGCGATCTCGGCGCAGTGGTTCTCGATGTTGCCGGCGCCGAAAGTTACAACGATATCGGTGCTCATCTCCCGAAGGGCTTTTGCGAGCTCTTCTTTTGGGACGAGGTGCCACGGAATGGTCGTTTTTTCGCCGATCATTTCGGAGCCGATACCCTCGATCGGGAGCTCGCGAGCAGGATATATAGGCGTGATTAGTAGTTGGTTAGCCTGAGAAAGTGCGGCGGCGAACTCAGAGGCGAAATCGCGCGTGCGGGTGTAAAGGTGAGGTTGGAAGATGGCGGTTATGTGGCGGTCGGGAAACATTTTGCGAAGTGAAGAGAGCGCCGCAGAAAGTTCTTCGGGGTGATGGGCATAATCATCCATATAGACGGCAGTCGGGGTGTTGATGTAGAAGTCGAATCGACGCTTAACGCCTTGGAACTCAGATAATGAATTGCGGATTTTGTTGGGATCGAGCGGCGTGTGACGGATTTTTGAGGCGGCCCAAACCATCGCCACCGCGCCGATGGCGTTTTCGAGATTGATACGACCGGGGATGCCTAATTTTATGTCGTGGATGATTCCGTCGGGAGTAATGATATCTGTGGTGCCGTTGTCGCGGACGTGAAAGTCGGTCGAAGAATCGTCGAGTGAATAAGTGTAAGTGGTTGTGGATGAGTTTCTTATCTCTATCTGAGCTTTTTTATTGAGAATAAGCGTGCCGCCCGGACGGATGCGGTCGGTGAATTGCGTAAATGCCTCTTGAACAGCCTCATAAGTGCCATAAATGTCGAGATGGTCGGCGTCCACGGCGGTGATTAGCGCGACGTCGGGCGAGAGGCGCAAGAAGGAGCGGTCGAACTCGTCGGCCTCGACAGCGAGGAGAGGCTTGGTGTTGGAGGAGGGCCGATCGTCAGTCTTTTCGAGGACGAGATTGCTGTTGAAATTCTTGGAAATACCGCCCAAAAAGGCATTGCCACCTCCTGTGAGACAGTGATTTAGCCAAGCGAGAAGAGTGGTGGTAGTCGTCTTACCGTGGGTGCCGGCAACCGCCATAGTGAAGTATCCGTCGGCAAGGTGGCCCAACATTTCGGAGCGTTTTTCGATCGAAAATCCGTGATCGAAGAACCAAGTAAGCTCGCGGTGATCAGACGGAACGGCGGGTGTGAAAACAACCATCGTAGAGGCCGGATCGCGAAACTCAGGCGGGATAAGCGACTCTGAATCGGTATAATGCACGAGAGCGCCCTCGGTTTCGAGCTGGCGCGTGAGCGGAGTTTCGGTGAGATCATAACCCGCAACCTGCCAACCCTTGTGGAGGAAAAAACGGGCGAGAGCGCTCATTCCGATGCCGCCGATGCCGATGAAATATATTTTGTTAAAGCTCATCGATGACGATTTTTGCGATGCGGTCGGCGGAGTCAGGGATGCCGAGTTTTGAGATGTTAGCGGAAAGAGTCGCAAGGCGCTCCGAGTCGTGAACCAGCTGGAGAGCAGTAGGAATAGCGCGCTCAATGGCCTGAGAGTCAGGGCAAATTTCGGCAGCATCCTTATTCACGAGAGCCATAGCGTTTTTGGTTTGGTGATCCTCGGAAACATTGGGCGACGGCACGAAAAGGACTGCCTTACCGAGCAAGCATAGCTCAGAAACAGTGATCGCGCCGGAGCGGGAGATAACCAGATCTGCAGCACTATACGCGAAATCCATACGTTCTATGAACGCGCCACGCCAGATTTTTTCCGTGGTGGGGCGGTCGGCGAGGAAGTCATCGATTCCTTTTTCGTAGTATTTTCCGGTCTGCCAAATGATTTGAACCTGCTGAGTGTCAATGATATGGTCAAGGTGGTGTTTCATCATATCGTTGAAAGTGCGGCTACCGAGCGAACCCCCGACTACGAGAATAACAGGGAGATCGGGAGTGAAACCGAAATATTTGAGAGCCTCGGTGCGGGTGGTGGCGGAGGCGTGTGTGGTGGGGGTGCTGTCGGAGATCGCGGACAGGAACCCGGAGCGCAAAGGATTGCCGGTGAGTATGATACGGTCGGCGGGAAAGAAGCGATCCATACCATCATAGGCAACGCAAATTTTGTGGGCGCGTTTGGCCAACAGCTTGTTTGCGAGGCCGGCGTAGGAGTTCTGTTCCTGAATAATGGTGGGAATGCCGAGTCGCTGGGCGGCGCGAAGAACGGGTGCCGAGGCATAACCGCCGAAACCGACGACTACATCCGCGCCGAAGTCCTTTATGACACGGCAGGCGAGACGGAGGCTAAGAACTATCTTGAACGGCAACAAAAAGTTACGAGCATCGAGCTTACGGTGAAGTCCGTCGGTGGGAAGTCCGACGATGGGATAACCGAGTGCAGGGATCCTCTCCATCTCCATTTTGCCGAGAGCACCGACGAAAAGCAGCTCGACCGAGTCACCGAGCTGACGTTTAAGTGCCTCAGCCACAGCGACTGCGGGGTAAATGTGGCCACCGGTGCCACCGCCGGAAAGAATTATTTTCATAACATCAGGTATTACGACGTATTTCTAATAGCGACTCCTCTCTGGGACGATCGAGCGTTTGTTCCTGAACCTGACGGCTAACCCCAAGCATCATACCCAATGCAAGCGACAGGAACAATTCCGACGAACCACCCTTGGAAATGAGCGGAAGCGTGAGCCCGGTGGAAGGCAGCAAATTGGTTGAAACCATCATATTAGCCATCGCCTGAAGCGTGATCAGCAAACCCAATCCGAGAACAAGAAGGCTGGGGAATGCCGTGCCGCACTTACGGAAAATGAGGATAGCCCGAAAAAATATCCACAAATATAACAACAGAACTCCAAGTCCACCCAAAATCGCACCATACTCCTCGATGATGAACGCATAAGCATAGTCGCTTTCGGCCAACGGAAGGTTCTCGCGCTGAATGCTTTCGCCGGCACCACGACCGGTCAAGCCACCGGCAGCAATCGCGATCTTGGCCTGTTCGACCTGATAGGAATCCCCCGTGGTGTCTGAGTCGCCGCCGGCAAAGTTCTCGACCCGACTGATCCAAGTGCTCATTCGTTGAGGAGGCTTGCCGATCGCGTACAAAGAACCGATACCGAGAGCAGCTAATATGCTGAGAATAAGCACGAACTTGGCCAATTCATAAACACTGACGCGACCGATGAAAAGCATCACAAAACAAGTGCCGAAAAGGATTAGCGCGGTGGAGAGGTTGGTGGGGAAGATAACGGCGCACGAAACGATGATGGGCCCCAGAAGCGGGAGAGTGGTCTCGGTCAGGGTTCGAGCGCCATTTTCGGCACGGAATCTACGTGGAGAAAGCGGAGGGATGATAACCTGAGAGGCGATGGTTTTCTGGCGTCGGGCAAGCTCGCGGGCAACCACCATAACAGTCGCGACCTTCAGGAAGTCGGACGGTTGGAACGTGAAATTTATAACCGGAACCCGGATCCAACGAGGAGCATCGGGAGCATCGGGATTGACCTCGCCGATGAAATAGACCATCAGCGTGAAAACCAGCGCCATAGCATAAGCAGCCCAAACGACTCGACCATAAAACTGGTAATTGACCTTGTGGACGGCATAGATTACAACGAGCCCCATCACGACGATAACGAACTGACGCACAAGCACTCCGAAGTGGTTACCCCCAGACCCGGTATTAAAGGTAGAAGCGCCGGTGGATGAGTAGACCACAAGCAACGAGACGATAGCGAGGATGATCGCGATGATCCAAAGCGTGACGTCGCCGCCGGGACGAAGTCGGAACGGCGGCAACGGCTGTGGCGATTTCGGGCTACGCGAAACGTCGATTAATTTTTCTGATTCTTGATCCATTGAGAGAACTGTTTTCCGCGGTCTTCGTAATTTTTGAACAAATCGAAGCTGGCGCAAGCGGGTGAAAGCAACACAACGTCGCCGGGCCGGGCGAGTTTACGGGCGCGAGTCAGGGCGTCATCCAACGACGAAGTGGAGTGGATCTCATCGATGCGGCCCCGAAACGAATGGACAAGTTTTTCGTTATTAAGTCCCATACACACAAGTGCCCGAATGTTGGGAGTAAATTGATACAGAGGTTCATAGTCGTTACCCTTGTCGGTGCCGCCGGCAATCCAAATTACCGGTTTTTTCATTCGCTCGAAAGCGAAACGAACGGAATCGACATTCGTGGCCTTGGAGTCGTTGATCCACTCGACGCCATCGAACTCGCCGAGCGACTGGAGGCGGTGTTCCGGGGTCTTGAAATTCTTGATGGTCTTTGCGATAGATTCTTCGGGAACGCCGGCCGCAAGAGCCGCGAGGGAGGCCGCCTGGAAATTGTCAGAACCTGAAAACGAGAGCCTCAACGTCGGGAGCTCGTGTTGTGTGAGCATCCGGGCGGTCACCGGGTCGTCGGCGCAATATATAAAGGTGTCATTGGGACGCTGGTTACGGGTAATCTGCATCTTGGAGGCTGCATAGAGTTCCAACGAATAGTTATAGCGGTCGAGGTGGTCGGGCGTGATGTTGAGCAAAACGGCGATGTCGGCGCGGAAATCTTTCATCCCGTCGAGCTGGAAACTGCTGAGTTCCAACACATACCAATCACGGTCGGTGGTGGCTACCTGAAGAGCGAAACTCTCGCCGATGTTACCGCCGAGGCCGACGTTGAATCCAGCATCGAGCAACATTTGGTAGGTGAGGGTCGTAGTGGTAGTTTTGCCGTTTGAACCTGTGATACAGATCGTTCGGGCGTCGGTATAGCGGCCTGCGAATTCGATTTCGGAGATGACCGGGATGTTTTTATCCAGCAGGGATTTAACGATCGGCGCCTTGTCCGGGATGCCGGGAGATTTGATGACCTCGCTGGCTGTGAGTATTTTAGCCTCAGTGTGGCCGCCCTCCTCGAAAAGGATGTTGTGGGCTGTGAGAGTCGCGCGATTTTCGGTGCTGAGAGAGCCGGAGTCGGAAAGAAAGACGTCCAAGCCCTTTTTTTGAGCAAGAATGGCCGAGCCAATGCCGCTGATGCCGCCACCCAAAATGACTATGTGTTTCGACTTCATCGTACCTTAAGAGTGGTTAAAGTGATGGCTGCCAAGAGGATGGAGAGAATGACGAACCGGATGACGATCTTGGATTCGTGGAAACCTTTCAGCTGATAATGGTGATGGAGTGGCGACATAAGGAACACGCGCCGACCCTCGCCATAACGTTTTTTGGTGATCTTGAACCAGACGCGCTGGATGATAACAGATCCGGTTTCAAGAACATACACGCCACACATCACGGGGAGGAGCAACTCCTTGCGGATCATCAGAGCCATAACGGCGATAACACCTCCGATGGCCAAACTACCCGTGTCTCCCATAAAAACCTGCGCCGGATAGCCGTTATACCACATAAAACCAATGAGCGCCCCGGCCATAGCGGCAGCAAAAACAAGCAACTCGCCGGTACCGGGGATATACATAATATTCAGATAATCAGCATAAATAATGTTACCGGAAAGATAGGCGAAGATGCCCAGCACGACGACTATGGGGATAGCAACGCCGGTGTTGAGCCCGTCGAGTCCGTCAGTGAGATTCGCCCCGTTGGAAACCCCCGTGATGATTAGAATCGCCCAAACGATGTAAAGCACCCAGGTGAGAGGCCCGTTGTGACCCTTCTCGCCGGTGAAGACACCATAGTCGAGCTCGACATCTTTAGCAAAAGGGACGGTGGTGGAAGTTGTTTTGACGGTTGCATCGGCAATGGGGCGATCGGTGTGCTGAACCTCCTGTACGACGATTTGAGGAGAAAGCCACATAACCGTGCCGACGATGATGCCGAGGCCTACCTGACCTACGATCTTGAACTTACCGTCGAGGCCCTGTTTGCGGTGGCGAAAAACCTTGATGTAGTCATCCAAAAAACCTATGAAACCGAGCCAAACGGTGGAAATGACGAGTAGCTGGACGTAAATATTGGTGAGATCGGCAAGCAGGAGCATCGGGATGAGGATCGCGCCGAGGATAATGAGGCCGCCCATAGTGGGAGTGCCCTTCTTGGCAGCCTGCCCTTCGAGCCCAAGGTCGCGGATGGATTCACCTATCTGCTTGCGTTTGAGCAGCTTGATGATCATACCGCCGAAGACCATAGCGATCAGAAGCGCAAGGATGATCGCCGCGGCGCCGCGAAAAGTGAGGTACTGAAAGATGCCCGCGCCGGGTACGTCGAGCTGGGCGAGGTAACGGGAAAGACTATATATCATAACTCATAAATGCTTTTGTAACTTCTTCTTTGTCATCGAAATGATGGCGTTCGGAGCCGACAATCTGATAGGTCTCGTGGCCCTTGCCGGCGACCAGAACGATGTCATCGGGCTGGGACATAGCAACCGCCGTGCAGATAGCTTCTCTACGGTCGATAATGGAGACTGTGCGGTGGCTGGGATCGAGGCCCTCGCGCATTTGGGCAATGATGTGGGCAGGATCCTCGGAGCGTGGATTGTCCGAAGTGAAAATGGCGAAATCGCAGTTCGAGGCAGCGATACGAGCCATCACAGGTCGCTTGGCAGTGTCGCGATCGCCCCCGCAACCAACTACCACGAAGAGGCGCTGGCCCTGTTTACGGATCTCGGCGATGGTGTCGAGCACATTCTTGAGAGCATCCGGAGTGTGGGCATAATCGACGATCGCGGTGATACCCTTGGGAGAGCGGATGGTCTCGAAGCGACCGGAAACAGGAGTCAGTGAACTGAGTATGCGCAGAGTGTCCTCCTTTGCAAATCCCAGTTCACGAGCGCAGGCATATACCAGCAGAAGGTTGTAGGCGTTGAAGCGACCTATGAAATTGACCCAAAGCTCGATCCCGTCGATGGAAAGAAGCATACCGTCGAAGTGTTGTTCGACGATGCGGCAACGGAAGTCGGCAGGAGAGCGAACAGAGATGGTTTTGACGGCAGCCTTGGTGTTTTGGATCATCACCGAACCGTTCTTGTCGTCGATATTGGTGACGGCAAAAGCAGTGGAGGGGAGCTCGTCGAAAAAGCGCTTCTTGGCCGATATGTAAGCGGCGAAAGTGCCGTGATAATCGAGGTGCTCGTGTGTGACGTTGGTGAATGCGCCACCCGTAAAGTGCAGGCCGGCAATGCGTTGTTGCATAACGGAATGGGAGGAAACCTCCATAAAGCAATATTCACACCCGCGCTCCACCATAGCAGCCAGCATTGCGTTGAGGCGAATGGGATCGGGGGTGGTGTGGGTCGAAGGCAGGATGGTGTCACCGATGCGGTAATCGACCGTTGAGATGAGACCCGCCTTGTTACCAAGGCCGCGAACGAGATTGTAAAGCAGTGTCGCAGTGGTAGTTTTACCGTTCGTGCCGGTGACTCCCACGAGCTTGAGCCGGCGGCTGGGGTAACCGTTGAATGCCGAAGCGGCCTGACCCATAGCTTTGTGTGAATCCTCGACGACGATCATAGTGGCGTTGTGGGGCCCGGTGGGAATATGCTCGCATATAACCGCGACAGCACCCTTTTCGATCGCTGCGGATATGAAGTCGTGTCCGTCGATCTCGGTGCCCCGAAGAGCGAAAAACAGCGACCCAGGCTCGACACTACGAGAATCGAGCACCAGAGACGAGATCTGGATATCGAGAGAACCCACAATTTTCCCGGCTGTCAGATCTTTGAGTATGTCTTTAAGTATCATAGTGTATGGTTTTTTGCGGAATCCAGGCGCCTCATAAAATCGCGTTCGCCCTGACGGGTGGCCACCAGAGGAGTCTGCCAATCGTGGTGAGTCACATAGACCCGATCGGCAACAGCTTTGAAAACGGGACCGGCCAGCGATGAGCCGTAAAACACGTCGCCATAAGCGTTATAACGAGTCCAAATAGAAACGATACAACTGTATTTGGGTGCGTCGGCGGGAAAATAACCGACCATCGTGGCCATATAGATCTGCCCGGAACCCTCGCCGAGATAGCGTCCGCCGGTGAGTTGCTGAGCGGTACCGGTCTTGGCGGCAACCTTATAATAAGGATTACGGAGAACCCCGGCCGTGCCCTCCTCGACAACACCTTCGAGACTGGCGCGGACAGCATCGATAGTGCGCGAAGGAGCGATGGAAGCGTTGATAACCTGAGGTTCAAACTGCTGGACAGGAACGCCATCGGCCGAGAGTTCGCGAATGAGCATCGGGCGCATCATCTTACCGTTGTTAGCCACGGCATTATAGAGAGTGAGCGTGTGTAAAGGACTGATCTCGAAGCCGTAACCGTGTGACATATAAGAAATTGAATTCGAGTGCCAGGTGCCACTCTTAATGGCTTCGGGAGTGGGTTTGTGGAAATTGGGGATCGCTTCGCCGATGAGGCCGGTGTCGAGCGGACGGTCGAATCCAAGAGCGGCAATGTAATCTACATACTCTTTCTCCTTACCGCGCTCCTTGAATCGACGCTCTACAGCTTGAACGAAACCGACGTTGGAGGAAGTCTCGAAAACACGACGAAGAGTGATACGGGGTGATTCGGGAGAGTGGTCGTCACGGAAAGTGGCGCGGCGAAGTTCCAGACGGCCGGAGCCAACATCCACAAGATCATCGAGATGCATACCGTCGTCGAGCAGGGCGAGCAGGGACGCGAGTTTGAAAGTAGAGCCAGGTTCGTCGCGACCACCGATAGCATAGTTACTCGTTTCGCGGCATCCGTCGCCAAGCCGTTCGAGATTGGCTATGGCCTTGATCTCGCCGGTAGCGACCTCCATCAACACGACGGTACCGCGAAGGGCACCGTGTTTGAGGATCTGCCGGGCGAGCATAGACGAGGCAACATCCTGAAAATCCATATCGAGAGTAGTGGTGACGTCCAATCCATCGATGGGCTCTACGTTAAGCGGACTTTCGACGGGAGTGGAGAAGCGCGAGGTTTGTTTTTGCATCATTTGCCAACCGGCCTTACCTTTGAGTCGGTCGTTGAGTGAAAATTCGATGCCATATAGCCCACGCTCGGAGAGCATCAACTGGGGACGCTGTTTGGAAGAGTCGCGGTGGGGAGTGAGCAAAGTGTCATAAACAGAGCGAGTTGTACCCAACGTGCGCTCGGCAAGGAGACCGAAAGGATGCTCGCGGTGATAGACCCTTTCGAGCGAAAGGCCGCCGAATCCGGGGCGAAGATTCAGAAGTGGGAAAGTCCGAACCCGCTGGAGTTCATCGACGCTGATGAGACGAGGGTTGAGGCGGCGGTAACCACGGGTAGCACGGTTGTTAAAACCCTCTTGTAACAAGGCGCGATAATGAGTGGGAGAACGATCGCCGAAAAGGGCGGAAAGGCTGTCGGCCAGGCCATTGACCCCGGCATTGAAGCGCCGCGGAGTGAGCGAATCGACCCCGAAATCCATCCCTAAGTAGTACATCGTGACGGAGGTGGCGAGAAGGCTGCCGTCCGAAGCGAAAATCTGGCCCCGTTGGCCGTCGATCCGTTCAGGGAAAAACGTCCGCTCCTCGGCCTTTTCCCTTAACCGAGCGCCTTCAGGACTGTATTGGAGGTACAAAATGCGAGCGAAAATGGCAAACCCCACGAGCAAAAACACCACATAGAGGAGCTTCACGCGAAGCATTATCTCGCGTTTAATGTGTTGCTCTTTTGGAATGCGAGGACTCATCGTTCAGAAACAGTTTTAACGGGATGAGGGAATTCTTTAAGAGGTATATTGTTGGCCTCAAGGCGCTTAACTATCTCGCTACGACGAGTCTCGCGAGCCACGCGGGCGGTGGAGTGGACAGCTTCGATATCAAGCCTACGAACTTCGGCCTCAAGGGTCTGGCGTTCGAGGTGAAGCTTCTGGAGGTGGAAAGTGTGGGCGATGTAAAGCACGAGAATGACAGCTAATCCTGTGAGATATGGCCACATACGGCGCATCCATTCGCTGGACAATACGCTGCCCGAAAATACCGACCCTACCTTGCGACGACGCTCGGCTGCACGAGTGCGACGAATCGCACGACGACCCTCTCTGCTCAATCTTTCCATCGTGCTGCTGCTCTGAGTTTTGCGCTACGACTGCGCGGATTTTTTTGTATTTCTTCTTCGGTCGGTACGATCGCCTTGCGGGTTATGACTTCAAACGGAGTTTCGATGTGGCCGAAGAAATCTTTCTGAACGATGCCCTCGAAATTACCGGTCTTGAGGAAATTTTTGGCGAGGCGATCCTCCAGCGAATGGTACGAAATTACGACAAGTCGGCCACCCGGTTTGAGAACTTTAAGACTCTGAGAAAGAGCCATTTTCAGTGCTTCCATCTCGCCGTTTACCTCGATGCGAAGGGCCTGGAAAAGGCGCGAAAAGTAGCGGTTCTCGTCACTCTTAGGAACGAGAGGACGGATGATCTCGGTAAGTTCGAGTGTGGTCTGGATAGGCGAATTGCGGCGCGCCTCGACGATACGACCGGCGATCTTGTGGGGCAACGGAAGCTCGCCATAGTCGCGAAAAATGGCAATCAAGCGAGCCGGATCATAAGTGTTTACAATGTGTGCCGCGTTCAAGTGTCCTCGCTGATTCATACGCATATCGAGGGGTGCATCCGCCCGGAACGAAAACCCACGCTCGGCGCTGTCGAAATGATGCGACGAAACCCCCAAGTCGGCGAGAATACCATCGACCTGACGAACGCCATACTCGCGAAGAAGGCCGCGCATAAACCGGAAATTACCCTCGATGAACTGAAAACGGGCGTCTTGCGGAGCATTTGCCCTGGCCTCGGAATCCTGATCGAATCCGAAAAGACGACCTTGCGGAGAGAGTCTTTCGAGAATCGCGCGAGAATGGCCGCCGCCGCCGAAAGTGAGATCGACGTACGTTCCATCTGCCTGAATGTCAATCAATTCAAGCGATTCGGAAAGCAACACGGGCGTGTGGTAAAATTCCATAGGCAAATTTGGTGTAAAGATAGCGAAAATTTCACTAAATTTGGACAAATTTCTTGCGCAATATGACGAAAATATCTGTCGAAGGAGTACTGACCGCAAAGGCCCCGAAGCTGGCCCGACGAATACCGAAAGGGGTGGTGAGGTGGCTGGAGAGAACTATACGTCAGGATGAATTGAATCACGTATTAACTACCTATGCCACAGCGACTCCAATGGAGTTTTTACGTGGCTTTTTTGACTACGCGGGGGTTTCGTACGAGGCCGTCGGGCTGGAGAAATTACCATTGGACGGACGATATATTTTTGCATCTAACCACCCGTTTGGAGGGATGGACGGGATGATGCTCGCGGAGGTGATCGGCTCACGTTTCGGCGATGTGAGGGTGGTGGTGAACGATATTTTGATGTATCTGGAGCCACTGGTGCCGATTTTTGTGCCGGTAAATAAAAGTGGAGCGCAGGCAAAACGTAACGCGATAGCCCTGAACAAGGCATTCGAAGGGCCGACGCCGGTGCTGACCTTTCCGGCGGGGCTGTGTTCGAGGCTTGTTCCGGGTTCGGGGGCTTCGGGCGTGGTGTGCGACATAGAATGGAGGCCCAATTTCATTAAGCGGGCGCTGCAAACGGGGCGACAAATCGTGCCGGTGTATGTGGAAGGGAAACTTTCGAAGCGGTTTTACAGGTTGGCTAACTGGCGTAAGAGGCTGGGAGTCAAGGTAAATGTGGAACAACTGTTCCTGCCGGACGAAATGTTCCGCCAACGGGGAGGGCATTTTAAACTGATCTTTGGCAATCCGATAGATGTGACGACAGATACTAAGCCGCAGGAAATCAAAGAGATAGTGTATCAACTAAGCGAGGAGCCAGCAGGGACATAAATTTGGCTCCATCGCACTCGGAAAGCGACGTGATACCGGCCGCATCGGCGAAAAACAACTCGTCGAACGACGTGAGCTCGGAATGAAGGACAGGTTCTTCGCGGAGAGATAAATAATCTGAAGCCGAGGCGATTACGAGATTACGTTCGACACTGTCGATGGCACCGTCCAGCAGCGATGCCGTGAAAATAGTGCGGCCGCGAATGCCGAACAGGGGAGCATCGCCGCAAGAAACGAGCACCTTGCCTTCGCGTCTTATGGAGCGTGCCGAGCCGCCTTTTGCAGTGTCGGTCGTGCTGTGGATCGTGGCGATAGTGTCGAAAAGTGAGGTGGCAGAAAGTTGAAAACCAGTAGGAAAACTTGAGAAAGGTATTGAGTATTCGTAAGTTATGGCCATTGGACGGAGGCTCGAATGTGTGTAACCGGTATCGAGCAATTGACGTTCTGGCGTGATGGTTATTTGGGGTTTGTCGTTGTTTGGGCCGTCCGGAGCGAGGCAGAAAAGCATCGTGGCGCTGCCTTTTGGAGTATAGTGGGCGGCGCGGAGTTTTGCGGATATCTCGGCGGCGATTTTTGCTTCGTCGAGTGCGGGACGAGCACCGTAAATGTGATCGAAAGCGCGGGCTGCAATGTCCAAATGCTCAGCGAAATGAAGAGGCTTACCGGCCAACGTATGTATACGCTGATAGACGAAATGCGCGGCGAGCGAGCAAGAAGGCGAGAAGCCGCCTGTGACAGGCCCCGTCATCGTAGCGAGAACATTTTGAGCAGCAACTCGCGCAGCAACTCACCGTCGGAAGCACCGCCGCTGTTAAGACCCTTGCTCTTGGCGTCATACTCGCGAAGCAGACCCAATACCTTGAAAGTGATCTTGTTAGGCCACAGCGAAGCGACCTTTTTCAATTCTCCCACAAGGAACGGCGAAGGAAGACGAAGAATGCTCATCAATTCGACATCGGATGGCATAGGAATTCCTTTGTGGCGCGCTTGCCAGCTGCAATAATTGAGCACGAAAATCTCCTTGAACTGACCGAAAAGCGCCAAAATAGACACTAAAAGCGGATGCTCTTTGGGATTACGGGCGAAGTTGTCGGCGATCATCAATGCACGACGCTCATCTCTGGTAGTCACCGCTTTACATAGCTCAAAATTGTTGAAATCCTTGCTGAAACCGGTGTTGCGCTCGACATCTTCCGGCGTAAGTTTTTGTGTACCTTCGGGCAGCGCGAGAACAAGTTTATCGAGTTCGCTCGAAATCTTAGCCAGGTCAGTGCCGAGGTGCTCGGTAAGCATTTCAATTGCCTTAAGATCAGCCTTTAAACCACGTTTACCAACAAGCGCAGTGAGCCAATCACGAATCTCATAGTCGCGCGGACGGGCGGACTCGAAAACTACCCCCTTGGCGCTTACGTGCTTGTAAAGAGCGGTACGTTTATCGAGGTTTTTCTCCTTGTGACACAGCACTAAAATAGTTGAAGAAGAGGGATTTGCGGTATAAAGTTGCAGCTCCTCGATCTTACGAAGTTGCTGGGCCTCGCGAACGATAACGACCTGAAAGGCACCCATCATCGGCATTTGGCGCGCAGTATTTATGATTGCCCCGGTGTCAGAATCCTTGCCGTAAACTATGGTGCGATTGAACGCCTTTTCGGCCTCGGAAAGAGTCTCTTCAGCAAGCATATCGGACAAAGCATCAATGAAATAACTCTCCTCGCCCATCAACAGATAGAGGGGGGCGAACTTCTTGTGCGAGATCTCTTTTTGAAGGGACTCGAACGCAGCTACGCTGTCGCGAAATTTTATTGTCGAACCCTTTGCCATCAGATGATCTCTTTGGTGATTTTCAGTACGTTCTCGGTCTGTGGAGTGATTTTGAATCCGTCATCCAGCCGGCGACCGGCAAGCCAAACGATCTCGCCGGAGCCATCGGTTTCGGGACCGTTTATGAGCACAAACTGGCGACCTTTTTCGGGCATTGAAACTTTGATATCTGTCAGATAATCACTTATTTTCTTACTTCCGGTCATACCCAACGGAGTAAACCGGTCGCCCTCGCGCCAACGACGCAAAGAGAGTGGCCAGGTGAGGCGGTCGGCATCCAAAAGAGCGATATTTTCAGGCACTGAGAGCGACTCGATCTCATCAATATCAAGACGTTGGAAGAAATAAACGGAATTACCCGCATAGATTCTCTGGGCATTTTTGGGGATGCCAATTTCGCAAGAGTCCTGCTGGCCTATGGGTTCGATAAGGATGCGCCCGCGATCGATCCACGCAACGTGGTCGCGTGAGTAAAAACGACGTCCGGACGATTGTTTTTCGAGCGTAGCAGTAATGCCGTCGATCACGTCGCCCTTGAATCCGAAGCCCGAACTGAGAAGTTCATATATCACAAAATCAGCAGGATAAGCAGGGTCGATAAGTCCAGCCTCGATGATCGTCGTGGAGCCCTCCTTATGCTCGACCTGAGAGCGAATCTGACCGATAGCTGTGTCGATAAACCCCTGAGTCTGAGTGAGTCTATCGACATTGCGCCGCATCTGTTCTGTAAAACGAGGGTTGATCTCGCGAAGGCGCGGAATGAGCCCGAGGCGAATCTTGTTACGCAGGTATTTGGTCGAACGATTGGACGAATCCTCGCGATAGGCGATATTATTGGCCAGCGCGTAATCCGAAATCTCGTGACGAGTGGTGAAAAGCATAGGACGTATCACCCTGCCGTTCACGGGGTTAATGCCAGTGAGACCACGCAAACCGGTGCCTCGGAAAAGATTGATAAAGAAGGTTTCCACCGAGTCGTCTGCCTGATGGGCGATTGCGATTGCGGTGTAGCCGTGCTCGTTGCAAAGTTCTGAAAACCAGTCATATCTCAGTCTGCGAGCAGCCATCTGGACGCTCTCGCCGGTACGTTCCATTTCGCCAAGGGTGTCGAAGTTTTTAGAGTAACACGGCAGGTTATACCGTTTTGCTTCGGCTTCAACGAGTTGTGTGTCCTCTTCGCCCTCCTCACCACGCAACTGAAAATTACAATGAGCCACCCCCGCCGGCCACTCACTTCGGGCGAAAAGCGACAGCATAGTCATCGAATCGACCCCGCCGCTGACTGCCAACAAAACACGGTCAGACGGGCCTAAGAGGTCGTTTTCGCGGATATATTGTCTGAAGCGATCGATCAACATATGTTTACTTCGATTTCGAGGCTGACGCCGAATTTCGATTTTATGTCTTGTTGCACTTCTTGTGCGAAACTCACTATCTCTGAGCCGGTTGCGCCACCATTGTTAATAACAACCAGTGCCTGACAGGGATGTATGCCAACGCGGCCACGACCACCGGTTTCGATATCTGTCTTGCCACGCCAACCGGCCGCCTCGATGAGCCAACCGGCTGCTAATTTGGTCTTTAGATGGTTTTCGGCACACGGATAGAGCGGCATTTCGGGATGACTTTTGGCAATTTCGTGAGCGACGTTAGTGTCCACGATCGGATTTTTGAAAAAACTGCCGGCATTGCCAATCTTTTTTGGGTCGGGTAACTTGCTGTTCCTGATTGAAATAACAGCCTGAGAAATGTTCTGGAGGGTCGGCTCGCCCGAACCGGTTTCAGCGACTTTTTCTGCGAGGGCGGCATAATGTAGGTTGGGTCGAGGCTTTTTGGAAAGAATGAAATTGACAGCTGTAATTATCACCCGGCCACGCAATTGGCGTTTGAAAACACTATCCCGGTAACCGAAAGCGCAGTGTTCGGCAGCGAGAGTTAAAAAAACGCCGGTGTCGATGGAAAAGCACTCAACAGAATGTATAATATCCTTAGCCTCAGCGCCATACGCGCCAATATTTTGAATCGGAGCTGCACCGACACTTCCGGGAATGCCCGACAAATTTTCGGCGCCCCAAGCATTATTCGCAATGCACCAAGAGACGAAATAATCCCAATCTGTACCGGATTCGGCTCTGACAGATAGGGTTTTAGGTGTCTCTGCGGTCACTTCGATTTTGCGAGCAGCTGATTTAACGAGTGTGCCGTCGAAGTCGCGCGTGAAAAGTATGTTATTGCCGCCGCCCAATGCAAGCCAAGGGTCTTTAGTGAGAGACGAAATTAATTCGCCGTCGGCGTTCCGACTAAGTTCTTGCGGCGATTCCCATTCTACCAGTCGTGCCGCACAAGCCTCGACCCCGAAGCTGTTCAGGTTTCGTAAGGATATGTTTTCAAAAATCTTCACGACGCAAAGATACGAACTATTTATAGAAAGTTCCGCGCCAGGTGGTGACATTGCCGACGCCATCGCGAACCCGGAATTCAAACGTATGATCCTTACCGGTTTCCAGGCGTTCGAGGTCGAATTTATGAGTGAACAAGCCGCGTGATGCTGTGCGTTCGAAAATCACCCACTCCCCGTCGATCGACCCTGTGAAGTCAGCTATACCGGAGAAATTGTCTGACGCTGTGAAGGTTACGGAGGCAGTTTTCGACAAATCGGCGCCGTGGTTAAAAGACGACTTGATGACCGGCGGCTTGGCATCGGCGACTACACAATAGACCCCGAAATCGCGCACAGAACCATTTACAATCCCGTTTTCGTATCGCCCGCCGGCCCACGCAAGTCCCCCTTTATCAGATACTTTGGCCAGACAGGCCCGTGAGCGAAGGGAGGCAGGAACGTCGGCTGCGACGGCTATTTTCATAGCTTTCTGTAAGGGCAATATGCCGTCGCCGATTTTGTGCAATGGCGAAAGAGGACGAATGCTGTCGGCGCGTACTTGAATGGTCTGCTGAACGACAGATTGGATATATGCAATAGGTTCATACAGAGCACCTTTGGGGATACTGACAGATAAGCCCTCGGCGTAATTCGTGAAGTCGGCCCTGTCGGAAGCCATTCGCCCTTCTGGACGGGCAGCAGGAGTGTGGGCTTGATTGTAAGTAACGGCAAACGAGAGTGTTACCTCGTTGTCGGAGTCGTCCTCTATGGCGATGAGAACGTTTTGACGGATGGGCGTCTGGGAGGTGTTTTGGGGGAACGCGAGGACACCCCGATTGACCACTTTTTTGTACATCCCAAGCAGATTGTTGCTCTTGAGAGCCAGCATTATGGCCTCGTTGCGCGAACTCCGCTGGATGCTGTAAAGTGCTGATGCACAGGCATAACGTACCTCGTCGAATAGCAAACCGTCCTTCTCTAAAACCAGTCGCTCGGTCCCATCCACAGACAACGCTGCGCGATAAATTCCGAACGTGTTGGTGACGTCGTTCTTACGGTCGGTCGCTTCTATGACAAAATAGCTTGTGGGGCCGGCAGGAAGAGGCGAAGTACGGACGAGCGAATAGTTGCCGTCGGGGTCGAGTTTGACGTCGTAAGGGCGCGGTCGCGAATGAACAGGAATGCCGGCAAGTGTATCGACATCAATGTGATAGAGTCGAACTATACGAGGCGGTGTTGTATCCTTTGTGGCCGGAGTGACCCAACTGCGAGCTATGACATTGAGCGTGCGTGAAGATGAACTTTGGCGCACTTCATAATGGAGGTGAGGGCCGCTCGAAGCACCGGAATTACCTGCAGAACCGATCGACTGTCCTTTCTTTACCGGAAAACGAGCAGCGGGCGGAAAAATATCCAAGTCGCTGTGCTTCTGCCTGTAACGTTCCTGTTTTAGGTAAGCTTCGAGCTCCGGCGTGAAGCGATCCATATGTGCATAAACCGTGGTAGTGCCATTTGGGTGAGTAATGTAAAGTGCTCTGCCATATCCACTTGGCGCAACGCTAATACGTGAAATATGGCCGTCGGCAGCGGCGAAAAGCGGCTTACCGACCGAGCCCTGAGTTTTGAGGTCGATGCCGGTGTGAAACCGATTGGTTCGGATCTCACCGAAATTGGCCGAAAAATAGATCGGAATGTCGAGTGGATTGCGGTAATAGTCAGTCGATTGCGCCGACGTGACCGCCGGAACGATGGCCAGTGCAACGATCAACAACAATCGGGAAAGGGCGTGAGAGACGGCCTCGTAGTCATAACCGAGAGACAGTCCGTAACGTGTTAGTTTTGAGCGCATTTCGTATGAAGTTTCAGCTTTAATTTTCTGTTGTTTACGTGTCAAATATTTTTCGAGACGATCGTTAAGTTCTTTTTTGTCAAGCGTTTGCAGGGTAGAGTCGATGGTTTCGCGTGCAATACCCTTAGCCGACAATGCAGCGCGAATTTTGTGGACACCCCAACCGCTGCAATGAATTTTTTCGCGTGTATATGCTTTCGCAAAACGTTCATCGTCAATAAATTGCTGGTCGATTAGCTGAGAGAGGATCTTCTCGGCATCTACGGGTTCAATACCCCAACCACGCATCAATCTCCGAGCATCGCCGCTACTTTTTTCGGTCCGAGACGAAAGTCGCATTAATTGTGCCAGTGCCTGTTCGGGTGTTTTCAAGGGCGGCATCGGATCATTCGAGGTTTAGAGTTAAGATCTTGACGCATAGTGGTTTCACCGAAGCCTTTGGCGGTCAGGAGCGAAGCGGTTTCGTGTGCAAGATATTCGTGAATTTCGAGGTAAAGCGCGCCATTTTCGGCAAGCGAGCGGCGGGTGAAACGGGCAATGGCGCGATAGAAGACGAGCGGGTCGTTGTCGGACACAAAAAGCGCCGTAGGTGGCTCGTATTTCGTTACATTATCGTGCATCGCTATTCGCTGTGATTCAGGAATATATGGAGGGTTGGAGACAACAATATCGAAGTGACCGAGGTCGAGCGCCGGATCGAAAATATCGGCCTGTAGCAGCGTGACGCCGGTGCTGTACTTTTCGTTATTGCGGCGAGCGAATTCGAGGGCCTCAGGTGATACGTCGATAGCGGTTACACGGGCCTGTGGGAGATTTTTTGCCAATGCAATCGCAATCGCTCCGCTACCTGTACCGATGTCAAGAATGGTAAGAGGGTCGTGATTATGGTTGTCGTCCACGATCCAGCGAACCAACTCTTCAGTTTCGGGGCGAGGAATGAGAACCCACTCACCCACAGCAAGTTCCAATCCGTA
The DNA here is from genome assembly GCA_002293535.1 of Alistipes sp. UBA934. GTDB lineage: Bacteria > Bacteroidota > Bacteroidia > Bacteroidales > Rikenellaceae > UBA940. Next base: position 98,452 of record DBDK01000007.1, read on the forward strand.
AAAATCGGCAACACCGAGGATGTATTGAATGGGACGAGCTGCGCCGAGGTCGGCCAAATCGGCGGTCGAGAGTTCGGTGCGCCGTTCGGCAAAAAGCCTTGCAATAGCCTCGGCTTCGCGAGCGCCATAGACAGGCTCTGTGGCAGTAAAAACGTTGGCTATTAACCCTCTATGTGTCATTGGTGACGCGAAGCAAGCTCCTTTTCGACATCTGCAACGGAACAACCCATCTGCTCCAAAAGCACCAACAAATGATAAACAAGGTCGGAAGCCTCGTAAAGGAACCCATCGCGGCGACCGGCAACAGCCTCTATGACCGTTTCAACAGCCTCTTCACCAACCTTTTGTGCGATCTTATCCACTCCTTTGGAAAAGAGTTTTGTGGTATATGAACCCTCAGGCATTTCGCTATGACGTTGCTTTACAACATCTGCAAGATAACGCACAAACCCCTCTGTCTCAGTGGTCTGGAAACAATTTCGAGTACCGAGATGGCAGGTCGGACCGTGAGGAATGGCGCGAACCAGCAGCGTGTCGGCATCGCAATCGACGTGCATTGACTTGACTTCAAGGAAGTTACCACTCGTTTCACCCTTTGTCCAAAGCCCCTTGCGAGTGCGACTCCAAAAAGTGACGTGGCCTGTCGAGAGAGTTTTTTCAAACGCTTTGCGATCCATATAACCCATCATCAGAACCTGTAATGTGCTATCATCCTGAACAATAGCCGGTAACAGACCATCGGCGTTTTTGGAGAGATTGAATTGGTCGAATGTTATCATCGTACGTCGATATTTAGTTTGCGAAGTTCGTTTTTGAGGGTCGGAATGGGGATTTCGCCGTAGTGGAAAATGCTGGCAGCGAGGGCTGCGGAAGCGCGTCCGGTGGTGAGAACCTCGGCAATGTCGGCCACGGAACCAGCTCCTCCTGAGGCGATTACGGGAATCGAAACAGTATCGGCGAGTGCGGTAAAAACCTCCACCGGATAGCCGTCGCGGGTGCCATCGTGATCCATCGAAGTGAACAGGATCTCACCGGCATTGCGCTGCTCAACCTCGCGCGCCCAACCCAACAATTCACGCTCCGTGACCTTGCTGCCGCCGTGGGTGACGACGTGCCAAGTGCCTTCTGGTGAGCGTTTTCCATCTATGGCGACGATGACTTTTTCCTTACCGAATTTGGCGGCGAGGCGGTTAATCAGCCACGGGTCGGCAACGGCGGCACTGTTCACAGAAACCTTACTAACTCCCACATCCATAAGTCTTTGCGCATCATCTACAGAGCTAATGCCGCCGCCCACGGTGAGCGGAATGTCGATTGACGCGGCGAGTTTCCGGGCCAGTTCGAGGAACGTCCGGCGCTCTTCGTTCGTGGCGCTGATGTCGAGGTAGACCAGTTCGTCAGCTCCCTCGGAGGCGTATTTGCGGCCCAACTCGACAGCGTCGCCTATCTCTTGCAAGTCGATGAAGTTCACTCCTTTAACCGTTCGCCCGCCGTAAACGTCAAGGCACGGGATTATTCTTTTTACAGCCATATTTTCAATTCCTTAAGTGTTATTTTGTTTTCATACAGTGCTTTACCTACTATGACGCTTCGTGTGCCTTGGGTGTCGAGGCGGCAGATGTCGTCGATGCTGGAAATACCCCCGCTGGCGATGATCTCAATGTCTGGAAAGTGTTGTTGCAGAGATACATATAGCTCGAAAGCAGGCCCGGCCAACATACCGTCGCGAGAGATGTCGGTGACAATAGCCTGTGTGAGTTTTGGGAAATTGGCAATTAGTTGATCGGCAGTAAGTTGAGACTCCTGAAGCCAACCGTGGGTGGCAACTTTTCCGTGACGAACATCGGCGCCGAGAATAATGCGTTCAGGGCCGAATTCCGTCAGCCAAGCCTCGAAAAGTTCCGGTTCGGTCACTGCGACGCTGCCGCAAATCGCTCTATGTGCCCCGGCATCAATCACTTGGCGTAGCGATTCGGTGCTTTTTATACCGCCGCCCCACTGTATGTCGAGTGAAGTGTGGCTGGCGACCTGTTCGAGGACGTGGAGATTGCGCGGTTCCGAAGCCTTAGCACCCTCTAAATCAACGAGATGGATTCGTCTGAAACCGGCTTCTTCGTAAGTTTTCGCAACGTCCGATGCTGAAAGTGAATATACGCTTTTTTGCCCGTAATCGCCCTGGGTCAGCCGCACGCACTGACCCTCGATGATGTCGATCGCGGGAATTATTGTTATCATATAACTCCTTTGCTTGTAGGAAGTTGAGTGTTAAACAAGTCGCGACGAACGGCGCATTTGAGCGCGCGCGCGAATGCCTTGAAAATGCCCTCGATAGTGTGGTGGTCGTTCTCGCCTTGAGCGATGATATGCAGATTACAACGCATTGCTGCAGAGAGACTTTTGAAAAAGTGAGGGAACATCTCGGTCGGCACGTCGCCAACACGTTCGCGGGTAAAACGGGCGCTCCAATCGAAGTCGATGCGGCCACCTAAATCAATTAGTACCATAGCTTTAGCTTCATCCATCGGCAATGCAAAACCATAACGCTCGATGCCGCGACGCTCGCCCAGCGCTTTGGAAAGCGCCTCGCCAAGAGTGATGGCAACATCTTCGACGGTGTGGTGTTCATCGACGTTTATATCGCCTACTGCTTTGATACATAGTGATATACCTGTGTGGTGAACAATTTGGTCGAGCATATGGTCAAGAAACTTGAGACCTGTGTCAATGGAAGTCCCACCGCGTCCATCGAGGTCGAGTGAAACGGTGATATTGGTCTCGTTGGTCTTGCGGTGAATGGTCGCTGTTCGCACACCAAGTCGCAGAAATTCAGCTATTTGTGACCAGTCGTCGGAGATGAGTGCGCAAACCTTGCGGAGGTCTTGAAGGCCTTCCTGGGCGACTGCTTCGGCGAGCAATTTTTCGCCCTGTTCGTCCGGTTGAATCAAAATCGCGCGGGCGCCGAGATTTCGGGCGAGAATAACGTCCGTGATGCGGTCGCCGATAACAAAAGATGCTGCAAGATCGTAATCTTCAGACAGATACTTGCCAAACATACCTGTGCCAGGCTTACGGGTGGGGGAGTTTTCCTCCGGCATTGTGGGATCGATAAGTTGGTCGTCGAAAAAGACACCTTCGCTCGCTAAAATACTTAGAATCAGCTGGTGAGGTCCCCAGAAAATCTCTTCAGGGTAGTTCGGCGAACCGAGCCCGTCCTGATTGGACGCGAGTACCAACTCGTAATCGAGGCCGGCGACACTCTTCAGGCCCGAAATCACGCCGGGGAGGAATTGCAGGTTGTCGAAGCCGACGTGGAGGTCGTCGGAGGGCGTTTCGACGACTATCGTGCCGTCGCGGTCGATGAAAAGGGCGCGTTTGCGCTGATCTATAGGAGGTTGTGACGTCATATCAAGTTGATGAGTTTGTCGTTTTCGGCAGGGGTGCCAATCGTGATACGAAGGCAGCCTTCGCAACCGGGAATATGAGAACGATCGCGAACAATAATCCCTTGATCAATAAGTTGTTGGTAGAGTTCGCGAGCATTTTTTGCGTGATCTTTGTGTTCCTGCGACTGGCACCTAACCAACACAAAATTTGCGTCGCTGGGGAATACCTTTTCGATAGCCGGGCTTTTTTCGAGGGCTGCGATCACGCGTTCGCGTTCGGATTTTATCTCGGTGATTTGGGAGGCGACGTTTTCAGTATCACTAAGTCTTTGTATCACAAGCTGTTGAACTGCTACACTAATATTGTAAGGATACTTGACGCGAGCAAAAATATCCATCACCTCGCGTGAACCGAACGCCAATCCAAGCCGCAAGCCGGCCATCCCCCAAGCCTTTGAAAGTGTCTGAAGGACAATGAGATTAGGATAGCAGGCCAAGTCGGAGAGGAATCCGGAGTCGTTTGCAAAGTCGATGTAAGCCTCGTCCAAAACCACTATGCCGGGGAAATGTTCGAGCAGTTCGACGATCTGCGCACGCGGGAAAAGATTGCCGCTGGGATTGTTGGGCGAACAGACAAAAAGCAGTTTGGTGTGCTCGTCCGTGGCAGCCATAATAGCCTCAATATCAAGAGAAAAATCGAGACCAAGAGGTACCTCGTGCATCTCGACATCGTTGATCGCCGCGGCGACACGATACATCCCATAAGAGGGCACGATGGCGACGGCATTATCAATTCGCGGCTCACAAAATATCCTGAAACACAGGTCAATAGCCTCGTCGCTACCGTTACCTATAAAAATGTTTTCGGTTGGGACGCCTTTTATATTGGAGAGCAGGTTCTTGAGTTCTTTTTGAGCTGGATCGGGATATCGGTTATAACCGCTTGAGGGATAGGGATTTTCGTTAGCATCGAGAAAAATGCCGAGCGGCCCCTTATACTCGTCCCGTGCGGTCGAATAAGGCGTGAGACTCAATATGTTAGGCCGTACGAGCGGCAGCGGGTCGTGTGTCATTGCAGGCGAATTTTTACGGCGTTTGCGTGGGCGTCGAGCCCTTCCGCGGCAGCCATTGTGGTTATGGTGTCGGCCAGCGAGCGCAAACCGGTAGTGGAGAGCTCCTGAAGCGTGATCTTGCGAACGAAACTGTCCAAATTGACGCCGCTGAAAGAGCGCGCCCAACCGCTTGTGGGCAGTGTGTGGTTGGTGCCGGAAGCGTAGTCGCCGGCGCTTTCGGGCGAAAACGGGCCGATGAAAATACTACCGGCGGCAGTAATGTGAGAAGCGACCTCCCACGGCTCAACCATTTGAATTATAAGATGTTCGGCGGCGTAAAGGTTTGCAAAATCTACAAGCTCGCCACGCGTAGGAAGCACGATGATGCGACTACCGGCGAGCGACTGGATTGCAGTTTCGCGGCGCGAAAGTGAGGCAAGCTGGCGGTCGATCTCGCGAGTTACGGCGTCTGCGAAGTCGGGTGAGTTGCATACCAAAACTGCTTGAGAATCAGTACCGTGCTCGGCCTGGGAAAGCATATCTGACGCCACGAAATCGGGACGGGCGGACGAATCGGCCATAACCAACACCTCGGACGGGCCGGCAGGCATATCGACGGCGCAATCGGCAACGCTCACAAGTTGCTTGGCACGAGTCACATAGCGATTACCTGGGCCGAAAATCTTATCTACGCGCGGAATACTGTCGGTACCATAAGCCATTGCTGCAACTGCCTGAGCACCACCGACTTTATAAACCCGATCGACCCTGCAAAGCCTGGCGGCATATAAAACCGCAGGGGCGACTATTCCGTCGGGGCCTGCTGGAGTGCACATCACTACTTCGGGGCAACTGGCCACGCGGGCGGGGATCGCTAACATCAAAACGGTCGAAAACAACGGTGCGCTGCCTCCCGGAATGTAAAGCCCGACGCGTTGGATGGGTACCGAACGTTGGACGCAACGCACGCCAGGAGTAGTTTCGAGGCTGATCTCGGCAGGACGCTGTGCCTCGTGAAAGCGGCGGATGTTGCGAGCTGCGGTGTCGATGGCGTCGCGCAATTTTTGTGGGATTGCTGCGATGGCCTCGGCGAATTCGGCCTCGGAAACCACGAGCGAGTCTGGCGCGTCTGAAGAGGGGGCGGGAGAAAGGATGCGACCTTCGATCTCGGCAACCAGTTTGCGAAGGGCCTTGTCGCCACCGGCGCGAACGAGGCGCAAGATCTGTTCGACACGTGCGGAAATATCTGTGTCCGAGGTCTCTACGCGGCGAGTGAGGGCGGGCCAATCCGTGGCAGCGGGATGTATATATATAGGTATCATTTTATTATCTTTTCGAGGGCGAGCACGAGGATCCCTTCGGCGCCTATGGCTTTGAGCGCCTCGATCTTGTCCCAAAGTTCCTCTTCACGGACAACAGAATGCATTGAACACCAACCGGTTTGGGCCAACGGCATAACGGTCGGGGAGCGCATTGCGGGGAGGATCTCGATGGCGTTTTCTACGGACTCCTGTGGGAGGTTCATCAGCAGGTACTTCATTCCGCGACTCTCCAGCGCCGCCTCGAAGCGGAACATAAGTTGCTTGAGCAGGGCTTGCTTGGCGGAGTCGAGGGACGGCGTGGCGATGAGCACGGCCTCGGATTGCAGCACCTGTTCGACCTCCACAAGGCCGTTCGACACGAGTGTGCCGCCGCTCGAAACGATGTCGAAAATTGCATCGGCCATACCGACCGCCGGGGCGATCTCGACTGAACCTGCGATTTCGTGAATATCCGCAGTAACGCCTTGCTTTTCAAAATATTGACAGAGGATGCGAGGATAGGAGGTGGCGACGCGTTTTCCGGCGAAATAAACAGGCCCTGTGTAATTTTCGCTCTTGGGAATGGCCAGCGAAATGCGGCACGCCCCGAAGCCAAGCGGCTGAACCACATCTACTTGAAATCCTTTTTCGGCAACTTCATTGTAGCCCACGATACCGAGGTCGGCCACACCCATCGAGACGGCCTGCGGAATGTCGTCGTCGCGCAGGTAGAGAACCTCCAGCGGGAAACTGCCGGAGCGGGTCAGGAATTTACGTCTGTTCTCATCGACAGCTACGCCCGCATCTCGCAGAAGTTCAAGGCTTTGTTCGTTTAATCGACCCTTGGCCTGTATCGCAATTCTTATCATATTTTCACAAGTTTGTTAAAACAATGTCTGCACAGCGGTTCGTAACTGTCGGTCTCGCCGAGCATCACAAGGCGGTCATCGGCAGCCAGACGGTGGGAGTGGTTGGCAGGAGCGCCACAACGAACACAAATCGCGTGGACCTTAGTAACATACTCCGCCGTTGCCATCAGATCGGGCATCGGGCCGAACGGCTTGCCGAGATAATCCATATCGAGTCCAGCGACGATAACGCGAATGCCGCTGTTGGCCAGCCGGCGGCAAACATCCACCAGACCGGAGTCGAAAAACTGAGCCTCATCCACCGCAACCACATCGACGTCCGTGGCCATCAAAAGTATCGACGCCGAAGACTCTACCGGAGTCGAGGGAATTGTGTTCGAATCGTGTGAAACCACCTCGTCCGTAGAGTAGCGAACATCGATCAGCGGCTTGAAGATCTCGACCCGCTGGCCGGCAAAACGCGCACGCTTCAGACGACGGATCAACTCTTCGGTCTTACCCGAAAACATTGAACCGCAGATCACCTCCACCCAACCAGTGCGTTGTCGGCGCTCCGACTCTATGTCGTCTGTGTGCATATCACTTTGTCCATTTTTACGTCGTGAGGCTTGGTGGGAACGTGCTCTACCAAAGCCTCAGGCGTGCAAAACCCTATTTTATATATGTGTACCGCTTCGGGCCGACCCAAATAGCGGTCATAGTACCCGCGTCCGCGCCCTTTTCGGTTACCTTCGCGATCGAAGGCCGTGCCCGGAACGAGCATAATGTCGATCTGTTCGGGCGGAACCGTACGGCCTCCTTGCGGTTCCCGAATCCCGAAAGCACCTGACGCGAGATCCTCCTCACTCGTGTATTCGCGAAAATACATATCGTTGCCTTCCACGACCGGCAACACCAATCGCCACACACCCTTCCAACGGCGTAATAACTCCGCAGTGGGAGGCTCGCCCGGAAGCGAACAAAAAAGAGCGATTGTTCTCATTTATTTTGGTTTTTCGCTCGGCTTGCACTACATTTGTGACACCAAAATTACAAAATTTTTTTAATAATGAAACCTCCCTTTATTATCGGCTCATCGGTCGGGCGAAAGTTCGTGATGAGCATCTCAGGGGCGGCACTTGTGTTGTTCGTCTCGTTTCACGCGGTGATGAACGCCATCGCCCTGATCTCGGCCGACGCTTACAACTGGGTTTGCGCTGTGCTGGGCGCCAACTGGTACGCTTTGGTGGCGACTATGGGTCTGGCCGCTTTGGTGTTTGTACATATTGCTTATGGGGTGTGGCTGACGCTGCAAAATCGTAAAGCCCGCGGGTCGATACGCTATGCGGTGAGCAAACCCAACGAGGGTGTGGCCTGGTCGTCGAAAAATATGCTCGTGCTGGGGCTTGTCGTGCTGGGTGGGCTGTGTGTGCACCTGACCCATTTTTGGGCCAAGATGCAGTTAGTGGAGGTGATGGGCGAGCACGTCAATTCGCTGGGTTTGAGCCCGCAAGACGGCGCAGCGCTGATAGCTTTCACGTTCTCCAAATGGTACAACGTGCTGATCTATCTGGTGTGGTTCGCGGCAATGTGGCTGCATCTGACCCACGGAGTGTGGAGTATGTTCCAGTCGAGCGGCGTCAGCAATCAAACCTGGCTACCGCGCATCAAGCGCATCGGTAACTGGTGGGCAACTATCGTGATGGGACTGTTCGCGCTGGTGGTAATCGTGTTTTACATTAAAAGTCTGATATAATTATGGCAACTTTGGATTCTAAAGTGCCCGCGGGGCAACTCGAAAATAAGTGGGGTGCGCACAAGGCTGCCATCAAGGTGGTCAGCCCCGGCAATAAACGCAAATTGGATATCATTGTCATCGGCACCGGCCTCGGAGGAGGAGCGGCTGCCGCATCGCTGGGCGAACTGGGATACAATGTGAAAGTTTTCTGCATCTCCGATTCGCCGCGTCGTGCGCACTCGATCGCAGCTCAGGGAGGTATCAATGCTGCCAAAAACTATCAGAACGATAACGACTCGGTGTTCCGTCTCTTCTATGACACCATCAAGGGAGGGGACTATAGAGCCCGTGAAGCGAATGTTTACAGGTTGGCAGAAGTGGCTAATTCTATTATAGACCAGTGTGTTGCGCAAGGAGTTCCGTTCGCCCGCGAGTACGGTGGACTGCTGGATAACCGCTCTTTCGGGGGTGCGCAGGTGTCGCGAACCTTTTATGCAAGGGGCCAAACGGGTCAGCAGCTTTTGCTCGGTGCTTACGCGGCGCTTAACAGGCAGGTTGCAAAGGGCAGTGTGAAGAGCTACCCGCGCCACGAGATGCTGGATATCGTTGTGGAGGATGGCGAGGCGCGTGGGATCATTGCCCGAAACCTTGTGACCGGCGAGATGGAACGCTTCGGGGCTCACGCAGTTGTGATCGCTTCGGGGGGGTACGGGAACGTGTTCTTCCTATCGACCAATGCGATGAACTCTAACGGCTCGGCGGCTTTCCAATGCTATCGTAAGGGTGCTTGGTTTGCGAATCCGTGCTTTACGCAGATCCATCCCACGTGTATTCCCGTGCACGGCGACCAGCAGAGCAAGCTGACATTGATGTCCGAGTCTCTGCGAAACGACGGCCGAATTTGGGTGCCAAAGAAAATGGAGGACGTGAAGGCGATCCGCAGCGGCGCCAAAAAAGCGAGCGACATTGAAGAAAAAGACCGCGATTACTACTTGGAGCGTCGCTATCCGGCGTTCGGGAACCTGGTTCCGAGAGACGTTGCGTCAAGGGCGGCCAAAGAGCGTTGCGATGCGGGATATGGTGTGAATGAGACCGGTTTGGCCGTATTTCTGGACTTCAAAACCGCCATTGAGCGTTTGGGTGCGGATGTTATTCGCGCACGTTACGGCAACCTGTTCCAAATGTACGAAAAGATCACCGACGTGGATCCGTACAAGGAGCCGATGATGATTTATCCGGCAGTGCATTATACGATGGGTGGAATCTGGGTGGACTATAACCTGATGACCACTATACCAGGGCTTTACGCAATAGGTGAGGCGAACTTTTCCGATCACGGAGCCAATCGCCTCGGAGCCTCGGCGCTGATGCAGGGTTTGGCCGACGGATATTTCGTATTGCCTTATACCATAGGTGATTACCTGTCGAAAAAGATCCAAGCACCGAAAGTTGCAACGGATACGGCGGCTTTCGACGAAGCCGAAAAAGCGATACGTGAAAAGATAGATAAGCTATTGGCAATCAAAGGAAAACATACTGTAGATGAGTTCCACAAGAAGCTGGGCAACGTGATGTGGGAAGACGTGGGGATGGCTCGTTCGAAGGAGAGTCTCGAAAGGGCGATCGTGGAGATCGCCAAGCTGCGCAAAGATTTCTGGAAGGATGTTTATGTGCCCGGCGAGAACGGCGAATTCAATCAGGAAGTAGAAAAGGCCCTGAGACTGGTCGATTTCCTTGAGCTGGGCGAACTGATGGCACGCGATGCCCTGAATCGGAACGAAAGCTGTGGCGGTCACTTCCGTGTAGAGTATCAAACACCTGAAGGCGAGGCTCTTCGTGATGACAAGAACTATGCTTATGTCGCCGTGTGGGAATACAAAGGACCCGATCACGAACCGACCCTGCACAAAGAAGAGTTGCATTTTGAAGTAGCGCATCCCGCACAAAGAAATTACAAAGACTAAGAGTTATGGAAAATAAGTTAATGAACCTGACGCTGAAAATCTGGCGCCAGAAAAATGCAAAAGCAAAAGGCGCGTTCGAGACGTACAACGTGGAGGGAATTTCGCCCGACACCTCGTTCCTTGAAATGCTTGATATTCTGAATAACAAGTTGATCCACGAAGGCAAAGAACCGGTTGCTTTCGACCACGACTGCCGCGAAGGTATCTGCGGGATGTGTTCGCTATACATCAACGGAAAAGCCCACGGTCCCGACAGCGAAATCACTACCTGTCAGTTACATATGCGAAAATTCAAAGACGGTGATACTATTACCATCGAACCTTGGAGGTCGGCAGCATTTCCAGTGGTAAGAGACTTGGTGGTGGAGCGTCAGGCGTTCGACAAGATCCTGCAAGCAGGTGGTTTTGTGAGTGTTAATACCGGTGGCGTACCAGATGCCAACTCGATCCCCATTCCCAAGCCCGATGCCGACGAAAGTATGGACGCTGCGGCCTGCATCGGCTGTGGAGCTTGTGTAGCGACCTGCAAAAACGGCTCTGCAATGCTGTTTGTGGCTGCTCGTGTGTCGTCGCTCGCCAAATTGCCGCAAGGAAAGGTCGAGGCTGCCCGTCGTGCAAAAGCGATGGTTGCAAAGATGGATGAATTGGGTTTCGGCAACTGCACCAATACCGGAGCTTGTCAGGCCGAGTGCCCGAAAGGAATCTCGATCGCCCACATTGCGAGGTTGAACAGGGAATTCTTGAGCGCGAAGTTTAAAGATTAGGCTATGAAAAGATCGGTTTTAGTTTTGGTTCTGGTGGTTTTGGCGGCCTGTGCACCCAGAGATCCGAACGCGTGGACTCTGAGGGGCGAAGTGAAGGGTGTCGATGGGGTGGTGGGGCTGTTTTTGAGCGACGATATCAGAATTCCGGCTATGCCTGAAAGCCTGAATATTACGGACGGAGAATTCGATTATACAGGCGAGGTGGATCATCCGATGATCGCCCAGATGCTCTACATCGACGACGACGGATTGTACAATATGTTAGGTACTTTCGTGGTCGAACCGGGTGCGAATCTTAAAATTAAGGGCGATCTGTCGTGGAAACAGCCGGCGAAGGGCTATGTATCAGGAGGACGTACAAATAACCGTCTGAGTGCGTTTTGGAAGACGATCGACAAGCTGGGAGAGGGCGAAATGACTCCTGAAAAACAGGATGAACTGGAGCGCCTGAGCCTCGAATATGTCGATGGGAACACGGATAATCTGGGTGGTGTGTTTATGCTCTTTCAAATGAGTACGACCGGCAGTGGAAACATCGTGCCGACGGAACAGGTAGTGGCAAGGTTTGGGAATTTTACGCCCGAAATGCAGGCTACGGTTATGATGACCGAAATCGGCAGAAGGATCGAGCAGGCCAAGGCAAAAGAGGCTGCTTTCGAGGGGAAATATCTTGAGATCGTTAGCACGACTCCCGATGGCGAAGAACTGAAACTTTCGGATATCATTGCGGCCAACCGATTCACTCTGGTAGACTTTTGGGCTTCGTGGTGTGGCCCCTGTCTGGCCGAATTGCCGTTTTTGAAAGAAACATATTCTGAGTATCACGATCTTGGATTCGAGATTTTCGGAGTTTCGCTCGATGACGACGGGACGGCGTGGCGTAAGGCAATCGCCGACAATGAGATGATATGGCCCCAAGTCGGCTCGATGATGGGCTGGAAAGAGCCTGCCGCCGAACTCTACGGTGTGCGCTCCATACCGGCCAGTTGGCTCATCGATGCCGATGGCAAGATAGTTGCACGAAATCTACGCGGCAAAGCGGTTGCCGAAAAACTTAAAGAATTGATGCAATGAAAAAACTGTTTTTATTCGTTGCGATGGCCCTTGTGATGACGGCCTGCAACGCACAAACGGGCGAAAAATTTAAAGAGATCGAAGGGCTCGCTTCGCCTGATGGTCAGGAAATTAAACTCTCGACGGTGGTTGCGGAAAACAAGTATACGCTGCTCGATTTCTGGGCGTCGTGGTGTGGGCCTTGTATGGCCGAGCTGCCGTACCTGAAGGCCGCATACGAGGAGTATCATCCTAAGGGTTTCGAGATTTACGGTGTGTCGTACGATGATGACGGTGCGGCTTGGCGCTCGACGATCACCGGTCAGGGGATGAATTGGGTGCACGTGAGCGCGCTTAAGGGCTGGGAATGTCCCACGCAAAAACTCTACGGAGTGAACTCGATCCCACGTAACTATTTGATTAACAGCAAAGGAGTAATCGTTGCCGAAAACTTGCGTGGTGAGGCTCTGGCTGCGAAGTTGGCAGAACTTCTGAAGTAGCAAATTACTCAGCTACAATCAGATAGTAGTTCTTTTTACCTTTCTGTACGAGCAGATATTTGCCGGCTATCAGGTCGGTTTCGCTGATGGTTTGTGATGTGTCCTCGACCTTTTCCTTGTTGAGCGATATGCCACCACCCGCTATCAATTTGCGCAGCTCTCCTTTCGACGGAAAAACGGGAACCGTCTCCACGAGAAAATCTACTATGTTGGCTCCCAGCGTATTGCTTGTTGGGACTTTGTATGTTGGTACGCCCTCGAAAACCGCCAGCAGGGTCTCTTCGTCAAGTTTTTTGAGGGTCTCGGCAGTTGAACCGCCAAACAGGATTTGCGACGCCTCGACTGCTTTTTCGTATTCGGCAGCAGAGTGTATCATCGTTGTAATCTCCTGAGCAAGACGCTTTTGTAATGGGCGAAGGTGAGGCGCGTCATCCTGCTCACGGATGAGGCTGTCGATCTCATCGCGACCCAGCATCGTGAAAATCTTTACGTAACTCTTAGCATCCTCGTCACTAGTGTTGAGCCAAAATTGATAAAACTTGTAAGGAGAGGTGTAACGTGCGCTAAGCCAGATGTTTCCGCTTTCGGTTTTGCCGAATTTAGTCCCGTCGGCTTTCTTGATCAAAGGGCAGGTAAGCGCATAGGCCTCGCCACCTAACTTTCTGCGTATCAGCTCGGTACCTGTAGTGATATTGCCCCATTGGTCGCTGCCGCCAAGTTGCAATCGACAGTCCATCGTCTCGAACAGATGCAAGAAATCGTAACCCTGAACGAGTTGGTAGGTGAATTCGGTGAACGACATTCCCTCACCCTCACCGTCAAACCGCTTTTTGACAGAGTCCTTGGCCATCATATAATTGACAGTCACCAACTTACCAATGTCACGAATAAATCCGAGGAAGGTCATCTCACGCATCCAATCGTAATTATTGACCATAACGGCGGCATTTGGAGCGGCGGTTAAATCGCCGTCGGCGTTCCGACCGAAATCCAGAAGGCGTGCGAGTTGTTGCTTGATCGCTTCCTGGTTGTGGCGCAGGGTAGGTTCGTCCAACAGATTACGTTCCAACGACTTACCGCTGGGGTCGCCAATCATACCTGTTGCCCCGCCAACCAATGCGATGGGCTTGTGGCCGCAACGTTGAAAGTGCTTGAGTATCATTACACTAACAAGATGGCCAATATGTAACGAGTCGGCTGTCGGGTCGATGCCGACGTACGCCGTGCCCATACCTTTAGCCAGATATTCTTCGGTTCCGGGCGTGAGATCGTGGATCATCCCGCGCCACCTAAGTTCATTGACGAAATTCATAAGATAGTGATTATCAATTTAATCGCTGCCGACGTTCCGGCTTATTCGAGTTCTAATTCAAGTGTTTTTCTTAGTGTTGTCAGTTCGGGGTTTTGCTCGACCAGATGGCGCAATTTGTCCTCAACTTTTATTGGCTTGGACGCTTTAATAGTATCATCCACAATTACTTCAAGTTCTATGATGCCGGTCACTTTTGCGATCCGGACAAGTAACTGGAGAGTTTCGGTACGTTGGCGCAAAACCTCGTCTCGAAGCGCTTCCGAGGCCACGCGAATGCGAATTATCGCACTCGTCGAGCTGTCAGAGGCGGGCATCATTACTTCCATTGTTTCGTAAGCGACCCCTATTCGAGGGCGCTCTGTGGCCAGTTTGGTGAGAAATTCAGCACGTGAGGCCTCGATTTTTTCCTGTGCTGCGGTATCAATTGGGGTGATGGTCGGCTCATTGGTCGAAGGGGCGGCAGCGGTATTGCCGTTCATTATCTCGCTAATGGGAGTGCCAAACCGGGCGGCAGGGGCCGGGGATGTAACGATCGGCGTATGCGCGGTTTCGGGCTCAGGCTTGGGTGCAGCAGGCTTCGACACAGGTTGAGCGGGCGGCACAACGGGAGCGGCGGTTGGTATTGAGGCCGCAACTTGTTGAGTCACAGGCTTCATTCCGCAGAGCTTCATCAGGGCCAACTCAACAAGCAGGCGCTGGTTCGTGGCAATGCGAATTTTGGCATCGAGCTCGGTCAAAAGCGCGATACCGGAGAACAGAAAATCGATATCCGTGCGGGTAGCCTGAGCCTTATAGCGGTCAAGTAGCGAACCGGTAACATCCAGAAGTTCAGCCGTTTGATCATCACGGGCAACCAGCAGATCGCGAAGGTGTGAGCTCAGGCCGGCCATAAAAGTCTGCCCCGAAAAGCCTTGAGCCAGCACGCGGTCGAACATCAAAAGAGCCGCCCCGTAATCGCCCGCAATGAGCTGATCGACGGCATCGAAATATGTGTCGTAATCGAGTATATTAAGTGATTGAGCCACATCCTTATAGCGAAGAGCAGGGCCGCAAAATGACACCGCCTTGTCGAACATCGAAAGTGCGTCGCGCATACCCCCGTCGGCCTTACGGGCGATGAGATTGAGAGACTCATCGTCATAAGTAACACCTTCTGTATCCGATATATACTTCATATAATCGACCCCGTCGGCAACACGAATCCGATTGAAATCGAAAATCTGGCAACGCGACAGGATAGTGGGTATGATTTTATGCTTTTCAGTGGTGGCGAGGATGAAAATTGCGTGCGCAGGTGGCTCCTCAAGCGTCTTGAGGAATGCATTAAACGCCTGAGCAGAAAGCATATGAACCTCGTCAATGATGTAGACACTATAGCGCCCGATTTGAGGTGGAATGCGCACCTGGTCTGTTAGATTGCGAATGTCCTCGACAGAGTTATTCGACGCCGCGTCGAGCTCGTGTATGTTGAAAGAGCGCCCCTCGTCGAAACTGCGGCACGACTCACACTGCCCACAAGCCTCGGCGTCATTGTTGGGATTAAGGCAGTTAATTGCCTTGGCAAAGATCCTTGCACAGGTGGTTTTGCCCACTCCGCGCGGTCCGCAAAACAGATAGGCGTGAGCCAATTGGCCGCGCGAGATGGCGTTTTGCAACGTTGCCGTGATGTGGTTTTGGCCCACGACCGACCGGAACGTCGCCGGACGATATTTTCGGGCTGAAACGATAAAGTTTTCCATTATGACTACAAAAGTACAAAAATCGTCACACATAAAAAAGCAGAAAATCGAAGAACGATTCACATCGCTTCGATTCCCTTAACTAACCTAAAACTACTAACCTTTATGAAACTCTGAGAATTTCAACGACAAAGATAAGTGGAAAAATGTTACGAAACAACTAATTCTTAAAAAAAATTAAGAATTTTTTAAAAAAACTTAATATAGGTGATTTTTGGGCGGGTTTGTGATTGATTTGAAAAAATTGTTTACCTTTGTCGCCCTATCGCTGCGCCCGGATGGCGGAATTGGTAGACGCGTTGGTCTCAAACACCAATGACTGAAAGGTTGTGCCGGTTCGATCCCGGCTCCGGGTACAATAAAAACCGCAATTCGTTGATAATCAGCGATTGCGGTTTTCTCGTTTTGGTTTTTGCACCACATTTGCACCACTCGTCGCCGATTTCGGGAAATTACGGATATTTTTTTGAGTGTTGAGGCAGGGTGTCCGTGCCTCGCAGGAAGCGACTATTTTTTAAGCACCTTTTTCGCGCTCAACGGGCTGACGACCTTTTGCCCTGTTTGGGCTTCCAACTCTTTGCGGGCAAGTCCGGCGACATTACCGCCACGTTTGGCGATGCGTTTGCTGTGTTCGAGAGTTTGCGGTTCCTCGATTTTGGAAATATCCTTTGTCGAGGCTTCGGCAAGCATATTCAGGATCAGCTCCGTATTTGTCATATTGTCCCGCAAATTCTCCTTTTTAAGCCCCTTATACGCTTTGTATTCCCGTGTGGTCTTACCCGCCCACGCTTGGGTAATTATGTCCGTGAGCAACCCGAATTGATGGTCTTGGATGCCTCGTGCCTTCCATTCGTCGGTCAGTTCCTTGCGTACCTCAATGGATTTGATGCGTTGGTTTATCCAATTTTCGGAATAGCCCATACGCAGGTATTGTGCCATCGCCCTGTCTATGGTTATTTCAGGGTCTTGCATCTCGTCCAACCTCTCGCGCCCCAACTGTGCCAACCACAGCTTAAACGGCTCGGCTTTGGGCGATGGGATGGACTGAATGAGGCGAAAAAGTTGCTCTACATCGGCGACGTCGGTCATTCGCATTTTGCCATCAGGGGCGAGCATTTTCAAACCGTTACAATTTGTAACGGTTTGGTTTCCCTCGTCCATTAGCCTCTTTTTCAGCACTCTCCAATAGGTTTGAGGGTTGGNNCACCGAGATATACCACTTCTCCGCCTCGGCATCCCAAACGGAGCGAACTTTCCTGTCCTCAAAAATCTGTAAAGCCTCTTTATTTGCCATAACAACGACTATTTCAATGGAAACACCCCTCTATACAATAGACCGACAATTTCTCCACCGATCCCTCCTCGGCGCACCGCTTACCCATATCGCATTCGGGACATAATTCCCTAACATCGCTCACATCGAGCGTTCCGCGCTTTTCGTGGAGCGAATAGAGATATTTCAGATACTTCCCCTCGGCAATGCGGTGATGTTTATCCTTTTTGTCTAACTTGCCCCACTCATAGAGCCGCTTGCCGCCTTTGGACGAATTGCAATGCCTACACACCATCACCACGTTATCCGGTGTGTCCTCGCCGCCACAGCATCGGGGCAGGATATGTTCGAGAGTCAATTTTTCCACCACGCCGCAATAGATGCAGGTATTGGCATTCTCCCGCTCCCGCAGGTATTCCGTAACCGACGACGACCAATGAATTTCGCCGTTTTTCAACTGCATAAATTTGGACATTACCATCCCGAAATTCTTTTTTCCCAAGCCCATAGCCTCGGAAATGATTTTGGCGTATTGCCAATAGATAACTTGTCGGACGGTTTTTACGGCTGTGGGCGGCATATTGAATGCGTATTTTACGCAAAGATAACTATTTCTTGGGTTGCTCATTAAATAATATGAGGGGCAGAACGAAAAGTACAACTCTTAATTAAAGGCGAAATAGTTTACACGTCAGTCAGTTAGACGGATAGGTGGAAATTCACACGCCCCTTCGGTAGATGATGTTCAACTCACTGAAAATCTGAAATGTTTTTAGGTATAAATACGCATTGCGTGCACGTTCTTAATCCATACTTTTGCAGTGTGGATTAACGTATTTATAACGCCAGTTAGTGTACTATGGAAAAACAGATCATTCTGTTCGACCGGCAACAGATCACCGGCTTCGGGCTTGAGGCGTTGCTACGAACGCCGTTCGTCCCCTGGTCCGAGCCACGAATCACAACGGTCGCCACGAAAAGCGAGTTGGTGCGCGCTCTGGTTAAATGTCCCGAGGCGGTGACGGTGATTGACTACACACTCTCCGACCTTGCCGGCGCGAACAGCCTGCTGAACATCGGGCTCCGTTTTCCGGCGGCTCACTGGGTGCTTTTTTCGGAGGAGCTGAGTGTAGATTTCCTGAAAAAAGTGTTGTATGCGGGCAACTTCGGCGTCGTCCTGAAAACGTCTCCCCTTTCGGAGATCCGCGCGGTAATCGCTGCGGCGATGTACGGAGAGGCAACCGTATGCACGTCGATCAAGGAGCTTCTGGCCCTGCCCGAGGTGGATAGGGCGGAGGGTCGCGAACACTTGACGGCCACCGAAAAGGAGATCCTCAGGGAGATAGCCCTCGGTCGAAGCGCCAAACAGATCGCAGGGCGGCGCTGTATGAGCGCCCACACGGTTGCCACCCACCGAAAAAACATCTACCGCAAACTGGCCGTCAATAACTCACAGGAGGCTGCCGGATACGCACTGCGGGCGGGAATCGTAGAAACTTCCGACTACTCCATCTAAACAACTCCATCCAAAGATACTTTATTATTCGCTACTTTTGCCGCAACAAACACAACGACGATGAACGATCTGCATTTCTCGACCCGGATTATCGGAACCGACTTCGAAAAACCCGACGCACACGGCGCCATCGCGCTTCCCGTCTACCGCAACGCCGCCTTTGAATTTCCCGATTCCGAGGCCATAGCCGCCGCCTTCCGGGGAGAGACCGGCAAACATACCTACTCGCGCATCTCGAATCCGAGCGTGGCGAATTTCGAGCAAAAAGTGCGCACCGCTTCGGGCGCCGAAAGCGCTGTTGCCCTTTCTTCGGGTATGGCGGCGATTACGAACACCTTTTTCGCCATCGCCACCGCCGGGAGCAACATAGTATCGTCGCCGCATCTGTTCGGCAACACCTTTTCGTTTTTCAAGAGTACGCTGGAGGCGTTCGGTGTTGAGGTGCGCTTTGTGGATACCGACGACTTGCGGCAGATCGAGAGCGCAATCGACGCGAATACCTGCGCCTTTTTTGCCGAACTGGTCACAAATCCACATTTGGAGGTCGCCGACCTGCCGGCGATATCGAATATCCTGCGGGCGAAGGGTGTGCCGATGATTGTAGACACGACGTTGGTACCCTGGTGCGCTTTCGACGCAAAAAAGGTGGGAGTGGACATCGAGATCGTATCGACCACCAAGTACATTTCGGGTGGTGCGACGAGCACCGGCGGGGTGATCGTGGATTACGGAACGTTCGATTGGACGAAAAACAAAAAACTCGCCGCGATGCCGCAACCCAAAGGCATCTCGCGCTTCACGGCCAAACTCCGCTCGGAAATCGTGCGCAACTTCGGGGCGGTGATGACACCCGACGTCGCCGCGATGCAGACGCTGGGGTTGGAGACCTTACAGGTGCGTTATGATCGGATGAGCGCAACGGCAGCCGAGTTGGCTCGCCATTTTGCAGGACACCACAAGATTGCCCGCGTGAACTACCCGACACTCAAAACCTCGCCTTACAAGGCCGTCTCCGATGCCCTGTTCAGCGGCCATCCGGGAGCAATGTTCACGGTGGAGCTGGGGTCGAAAGCCGACTGTTTCCGGTTTATGGACGCGCTGAAAATCTTCCGCCGGGCGACCAACCTGTTCGACAACAAATCGCTCGTCATTCATCCCGAATCGACGATCTACTGCACTTTTACCCCCGAAATGAAGCGGACGGCGGGCATAGAGGATACCCTCATCCGATTTTCGGTCGGCCTCGAGAGCGTGGAAGACCTCAAAAACGACATAGAAAACGCACTGCAACGAGTTTGCATAATATACCCCTAAAAGGGTATTTCAGGGAGCTTGCCGGTGCGCTAATTTTGCACCATCAAACTTCATAAAGAGAGATTATGAGCAAAATCGCAAAAAACCTGACCGACCTTGTCGGCAACACCCCGCTGTTGGAGCTGGGAAATTACGGCGCTTCTCAACAGGCCGGAGCGCGCATCATCGCCAAACTCGAATACTATAATCCGTTGGGCAGCGTCAAAGACCGCATCGCGTTGGCGATGATCGAAGACGCAGAGAAAAAGGGTACACTCAAATCCGGTTCGGTAATCATCGAGCCTACGAGCGGCAACACAGGCATCGGACTGGCGTGGGTCTCGGCCATCAAGGGCTACAGGCTGATCCTGGCTATGCCCGAGACGATGAGCCTTGAGAGGCGCAACCTGCTCAAGGCGTTGGGTGCTGAACTGGTGCTGACCGAGGGCGCCAAGGGGATGAAAGGGGCGATCGCTCGTGCAGAAGAGTTGCGCGCCGAAACGCCCAACGCCATTATTTTGCAGCAGTTCGAAAACCTTGCCAACCCGGCGGTGCACTACCGCACCACGGCGGAGGAGATCTGGCGTGACACCGACGGCAAAGTGGATATTTTCGTCTCCGGCGTGGGCACGGGCGGCACGGTCAGCGGTACGGGTAAAAGGCTGAAGGAACTGGATCCGAAAGTGCGGATCGTGGCCGTCGAGCCGGCCGATTCGCCGGTACTCTCGGGCGGCGCTCCGGGGCCGCACAAGATTCAGGGCATCGGGGCCGGATTCGTACCCGGAACGTTCGACGCGGCGGTGCCGGACGAGATCGTTCGGGTGGCCAACGACGATGCGATCCGTGCGAGCCGCGAGTTGGCCGGGACCGAGGGCCTGCTGGTCGGCATCTCTTCGGGAGCGGCCACCTGGGCAGCGCTCGAACTGTCACGCCGCCCGGAGAACGCCGGTAAAACTATCGTCGCCCTCCTGCCCGACACGGGCGAACGTTATCTGTCTACCGTGCTCTATGCATTCGACGAGTATCCGCTGTAAATATTGTCATTGTTTGCGGAACAATTTTAAAGCGAGGCAACATCGAAAGATGTCAGTCTCGGATGCGTTCAGTCGCGCCGTGATACCGCACAATCCTATGTCTTATATGCAAGACAAAAGGAACACCCCGACGCAAAGGACATAAGTCATAAACCTGTGTTTATTTTCATTTTATGGTTTATTGTGAATGGGAAAAGAATCCCTGTCAGATTTTGACAGGGATTTTTTTGTCTTCTACTTTTTCTTTTTGTCAGGAGCCTGAGTGAGAGCTGAACCTGCAACACTCTTAATTGTCTTAGGAGTCTTTGGATTGTTCAAAAGTTCGCTGGCCTTCGATGCAACTGTCTTGTGTGTTTTTTCGTTTTTCATAACTATAAAATTTTAAATGAATGTTACCACACCCAAAACAATATCTGTGCCAAAAGTTGTAGCTTTGCGTCGTGAAGCATCTGAAGATATGCCTGCTGCTGTTGATAGGGCCACCCGCCTGGGTCGAGCTGCCGGTGATGGATGATCGGGAGGGGGTTGTCTATGTGACGCATTACGCCGAGGGTGTGCGTAACTTCTCGATAGCATTCGATACACAGACGTGTCAGCCGTTATGGGTTGCAGCGCCGATGCACAAATGGTACAGAGAACCGCGGAATACCTCCCGCACGGATCGCTGGGCCTATGATCCTAAAATCTCACGAGAAGCTCAACCGAACCTGAAACGGGCATACAGGCCGGTAGGAGAGCACGGCAACTATTCGCGAGGACATCTGGTCGCTTCGGCAGACAGACTGCGGGAACGTGCTCTGAACGAACAGACTTTTTACCATACGAATATGTCGCCGCAGATCCAAAATGGCTTCAACGCAGGGATTTGGAGCGACCTCGAAGAGAGAGTACAGAGGTGGGGTGACGAGTGTGCCGACACGCTATATGTGGTGACCGGAGTGGCATTCATCGGCATAGCGGATTCAGTTTCAAACTCGGTTTTGGAATTTCGGCGTGTGACGGCGGACAATAGTGGGCGCGAGATCCCTGTGCCGAGCCATTTCTATAAAGTGTTGCTTTCATCTCGCAGTGGTGACACGGGTCGCGGAGTGGGCGAGTTGGAGGCGTGCGAACTTCGGGCGGTAGGGTTTTTGTTGGAACATAAGGCGGCTCGGCACAAGGTTTCGGCGGCGGATATGATGAGTGTTGCTCAGATAGAGGATATGGTCGGCGTAGAGTTTTTCCCGATGCTCTCCGACGAGGCGATAAAGGAGAATTTTAATGTTGAAGATTGGGCATTATGAAGATTTCGATGATAATTGCGACCTACAATCGCGGAGAGAAATTGCAGCGGACGTTAGAATCTATTGCGAATCAGACGCTTGCGGCGAGTGAATGGGAAGCGGTGATTGTGAATAACAACTCTGTGGACGATACTGCGGAAGTCTTTGAGCGGTTTGTCGCCCGGCATCAGGAGTTGAACTTGCGGATGGTCGAAGAGAAACGGCAGGGGCTTTCTTGGGCGCGCAACAAAGGGATCGAGGAGGCGTGGGGCGAGATAATAGCGATAATTGACGACGACGAGGAGGTGAACCCTGAGTTTTTGGAGGTTTATGTCGATTTTTTCGAGCGTCATCCCGAAGTATCGATGGCCGGAGGGAAAGTGGTGCCGCGATACGAAAGGGAGGGCGATGCTGGAGGACGTCCGCGCTGGATGTCGCGATTTACCGAAAGGCCCATTGCCGGAACGCTCGACCTTGGGCCGTGCGAAAAACCGTTCAAGGGGAGAAACTATCCTGCAGGGGGAAATATGGCTATTAGGCGCTCGGCGTTTGAGAATTACGGAATGTTCAATACTTCGTTGGGACGCACCGGAAATGGAGCGCAAGCGCTATTGGGTGGCGAAGAGAAAGAACTTTTCGGGCGGATCGCGGCAGGCAGCAACGAGCCGACTGTTTGGTGGGTGCCCGGAGCTGTGATATATCACATAATTCCACCGAGTAAACTAACACTCGACTATTTCAAACGCCTGTCGCACGGGGTGGGAGAGAGTACGAAAGCTATGTCGCGCGAAAATTACCTGTCGGCGTTAATAAAAGAGGGCGGCAAATGGATTGCCACCCTCGGAATTGCACTATTTTGGATTCTTACACTGCGCCCTGCGAAAGCCCGTTACCTTATTATAATGCGTACGGGAATCACGCGCGGACTGCTGGGCTAACTTCGCTCCGCGGCCGGTCGTTTAAAGTTAGAGTTCCCACGCCAACGCGCTTGCACCCAAAATTGCAGCGTCGTTCTCTTTGAGTTGGGAGAAAATGACTTTCACCTTACCTCTCCAAAGATCCAAAACACTCTCGTTCAGACCGTCGATAACTGGTTTGAGAATCAAGTCACCGGCTCTGGTGAGGCCGCCGAACAGGATGATCGCTTCCGGGGACGAGAACGCCACAAAGTCGGCCAAGGCCGCTCCAAGGAGGTGTCCCGTGAAGTTGAATATCTCGGTCGCTACCGCGTCGCCCTGCTGAGCAGCGTCGGCAACGTCCTTTGAGGTGATCTGATCCCACGGAATATCTCGCAGGACGGTCGGTCGGTCGGTGGTTTCGAGAATTTCGCGTGCCGTGCGGGCCACACCTACTGCCGAAGCATAGGCTTCCAGACAGCCGTTACGGCCGCATCCGCACAAACGTCCGTTCTTGCGAACCTGAATAGTGTGGCCCAACTCGCCCGCGAAGCCATCGTGGCCATAGAGCACGTTACCGCCGATGACGATACCGGAACCCACACCTGTACCCAGAGTGATCATAATGAAGTCCTTCATACCGCGAGCCGCTCCATAGGTCATTTCGCCTACGGCAGCTGCATTGGCATCGTTGGTGAGTGCCACCGGAAGACCTATCTCGTCGCTAAGCAATTGAGCCAAAGGCACAACGCCCTTCCATTTGAGATTCGGTGCGAACTCGATAGTGCCGCGATAGAAGTTACCGTTAGGAACGCCCATACCGATACCACGAACCGTAGCGAGGCCCTCCACCTGGTCGGCAAGTTTACGAATCGCGGTGGCGAGATCCTTGATGAATAGGTTCACATCGTCGTGCGTGTCGCTACGTATTACGCTTTGAGCCAATACATTACCACGGGCATCTACAATACCCAACTTTGTGGTTTGGCCGCCGATATCGACCCCGACAACATATTTCCTGTCTGCTGCTGCCATAATTTGTAAGCCTTAGTCGATTTTAATGTCCTTGTTCACGTTTTTGCTACCCATCAATGCGTAGAACAGCATATAAAGGATGCCGGCAACGATCAGCCAATAGCTTGCCATATAGCCCGCCTTGCCTGCGATCTGTTCCTGAACGAGCGGAATAATACCACCACCACAGACTCCCATCATAAAGATACCCGAAGCGAGCGGAACATATTTGCCTAATCCTTCGGTAGCAAGGTTGAAGATAGCACCCCACAAAACCGAGGTGCACAGACCGCAAAGAACCAAAAGCAGCGCGCTCAGGGGAACTTGTGCCATAACGAAGGTCTTACCTGTGAAAGCAGGCATCATAGTTTGTACACTGCTGGGGATAAAGATCGCAATGACAACCAATATGGCGGCAACAAGTGTTGCGCAGCTCATCATCGTCTTGCTGGAAACTTTACCGCCGATACCGCCGCCGATAAAACGACCGACCATCATCAACAGCCAATATACTCCGGCAACCGAACCAGCAGTAGCTGCGGCAGTTGCAACCGGAAGACCGGCGCCGGCAGCTGAAGTGTCGGCCAAAAAGAACAACAACATTCCAGGGATGCCAACCTCGACTCCTACATAAGTAAAGATCGCAATGAAGCCCAGTACGAAATGGCGGAATGCCCACGGGCTCTTCTCATATTTGACGTTTTCAGCCTTGTGAATCTCAGTGATGGGAATGAACAGCAACGCGATGAAGGTCAGTGCAAACACACCCATAGCGATGAACAGCAACGGATTAACATCCGTGATGGTAGCCTTGGAAGCCTCGCCGATCATAGCACCCACAAGCATCGGGGTTACTGTAGCCAACAGAGAGTTGAACGAGCCGCCTATCTGGATGAGCTGGTTGCCTTTGTTGCCGCCGCCGCCCAAAGTGTTGAGCATAGGGTTCACAACGGTGTTGAGCATACAAACGCAAAGACCACCGATGAAAGCGCCGATGAAATAAACCCAAACGCCCGAAGCACCGGCCTTACCGGAAAGATACTGAATAAAAATACCGACCAAACCCAGCAGGATAGCTGCGAGAGCGGTTTTTTTGTACCCGATTTTGCTTAGCAGCATACCGGCAGGAATACCCATCACCAGGTAGGCGATGAAGTTCATCATATTGCCGAGCATACCGAGCGATTGGAATCCCGGGTCGTTTTTCCAGATCAGGCCTATCGGAGCCGCCAGGTTGGTGACGAACGCGATCATTCCGAACAGGAAGATCATCGTGATGATACCCACCACGTTACCTTGTCTTTGTTGAGTTGTCATAATGGTAGTTAAGTTTTAGTTGGTTAGTTAAAGGATAGTCTTTCAAATACCAAAGGTAGTAATATTTTTTAGAAAGGCAAATCATCCGGATCATCTGCGGAGATTGGCGGTGGAATGGGAGCCGAAGCTGGCTGGGACACAACAGGAGCCATTGCAGGAGCAGGAGCCGAATATGACGGGGCCCCTTCGGCCCGGCGGCCGAGCAACTTGAGGTCGTTCGCTACGATCTCGATACCATAACGCTTAGCACCCTCCTTGTCAGTCCATTCGTTGGAGCGAATAACTCCCTCGACGTATATCTGACTGCCCTTACGGATGTATTTATCGGCCACATCGGCCAAGCCACGCCAAAGCACGATCGAGTGCCATTCGGTGTGATCCTTGGCCTCCTGGGTCTGACGGTTAAAGATGCGTTCGGTAGTTGCAAGGCGCACGCGAGCAACCTTCACGCCCGTTTCCAAAGTTCTGATTTCAGGGTCGGCCCCTACGTTTCCTACTAATATTACTTTATTGATCATAGCTGTTCGATTATTTTGGTAAAGAGTTTTGTCATTTTTTCTTCGGCGCGCGCGCCCTGAGCTTGGACGTCTTCGTGGTCACCTGCTTCGTCGGATATGCCGACGTTTGTGATTATCGACGCTCCGAAAACCCTAATACCGGCGTGTCGGGCGGCTATAACTTCGGGCGTGGTGGACATACCGGCCGTGTCGCCCCCTATCGTCCCGAAGTATTTATATTCGGCCTGAGTCTCGAATGTGGGGCCGGTGCCGCCGACATAAACGCCATATTGGAGCGGAATTTTTTCGGTCTCGGCAACTTTTGCGGCCAGCACCCGCAGTTCGGGGTCATAACAGCCGTGCATATCTGGAAAGCGGGGGCCCAGCTCTGCGATGTTGGGGCCGATCAGCGGATTGGGAATAAGGTTTATATGGTCGGTGATTATCATAATATCACCCGTGCGGAACTTGGGGTTGATGCCGCCTGAAGCGTTCGACACAAACAGAGTGTGGATACCCAAAAACTTCATAACCCGGACGGGGAAAACCACCTGTCCAGGCGTCCATCCCTCGTAATAGTGAAATCGACCCTGCATTGCGACGACCCGCTTGCCACCCAGCACACCAAAAATCAAGCGGCCCTTGTGGCCTTCGACGGTAGAGACAGGAAAGTCGGGGATGTCGTGATAGTCGAGTTGGTGCGCAATGTCGATATGATTTACCAGTCCGCCGAGCCCGGTACCTAAAATTATACCCACCTGGGGCTCGAACCCCTCAACCTTATCGCGAATAAAAGAAGCTGTTCTTTTGATCTGTTCTAACATCGTATTCCATTTTTTTGAGAAACTCCTCACGCGTCTCTTCGATAAAACCCATAGAGATGGGTTGCACATAGATGCGAGCGCGAAGGTTGGGCGAAATTTTCGATCCGTTGCCCAATTTAACGGCATCTTTTTCCGTGGTTACAATCACCGCTCCGTCGCCGACAGCATCGAGAGCCTCCTGAATATGCCGCAGGTCGCGCACGGTGTAAGGATGGTGGTCGCCGAAGATAAGCTCGTCGGCAAGATTGTATTTCGCACGCAGATTATCGACGAAAGGCTTGGGATTGCCCAGACCGGCCATAGCCACCACGCGTGCTCCTGCCGGAACCTGCCAATCGTCCGGTGCGTCGTCGGGGAACGCGGGATACAGTTCGCCGGTCACGACGCGGGTGAACGACAGGTTCTGGAATGGCATCAATGCCAAATTGTTACGTATTATGCGCCTATCGAGCGGTGTCATTCCGGTGGGACACTTCGTGATGACGACATAGTGGGCCCGGCGCATCTGGCGGGGCGTATCGCGCAGGCGCCCCCACGGCAGCAGATGGTCTTTATTGATGGGGCGGGTGTAATCCACCATCACGATGTTGAGCTTGGGAGTAACTTTGCGATATTGGAATCCGTCATCGAGAATAATCAGGTCGATTTCGGGATAGTCGCGCTGTATGCGCTCGATTGCATAGTTGCGATTTTTGCAGACAACCACTAATGTGTCAGGATATTTTAGCTTGATCTGCTTAGGTTCGTCACCCACACGGCGATACGACTCCCCAATAGCAACCTCCCTATAGCCGCGGGTCTTGCGTTTATAGCCCCGTGAGATTAGCGCGATGTTGTATTCTTCCTGAAAATGGCCGATGAGAAGTTCACACATCGGGGTCTTGCCTGTGCCGCCTACAGTGATGTTGCCAACACAAAGTACGGGAGTGGAGTAGGTTGAAGACCGCTTAATGCCCCCGTCATACAGCCTGTTTCTCAATGAGATAACAAGGCCATAGATCCACGAAAGAGGCGCAAGAAGTAGGGCGGACATTGAACAATCAATACAAATCGCTCAAAGTTAGTAAATTATTTTTAAATGTTTGTTAATTGTTTCGATTAATTTTTCGGGATCATCGACACTTACTAAATATTTTTGCTCATAGATGTCCTCTATCAACACCAGTCCTTGCCACGACGAAGCGTATACCTTCACCAGATCCCAATTCTTAATGTCGAGCCAATAGCCGAAATATCCTCCAACACCCACGCTTGCAAAGGTTGGTATAAACGGCTTGAGATCTGCGCGTTCCATCCGGCGAACACTCCGAAAATGGTTGTATGTGATATGTGTTATTTCCACCAGGCAGCGAATCTCCACGGCCTCTTTGGTGACACGAATGCTACGCGGTATACTCAGTGCTACGAGTGCTCCCACGGCTACGGCCACGGAGGTGAACCACGCAGGCCAATACCCTCCCGGCGAGAATATCCACAATAGGGCGATGGTCAGTACAATGACTCCAGGGACGCACCAGGTAATGAGGCGTGCTCGTTTATCGAGTCGATATTTGAACTTGGTTCCTGTCATTTTTCAGTATCGTTTCGGCTATTTGGAAGTCTATGGGCTCGGTGATCTTTATATTTCGGCGTTCGCCCTCGCAAAGTGTTATTTTGTAGCCCATTGCCTCGACAAGGGTTGCGTCATCGGAATAATTTTCTGTAGATTTTTCGTACGCCTCGCGCAAAATGTCCGCGCGGAAAATTTGAGGTGTTTGCACCGCCAGCAGGGTGTCGCGGTCTTCGGCTCCTCCCTCAACGCGACGGATGCTGTCCACAAGAGGCACCACGGGTATGGCCGAACCTTTTTTGAGTGCGAGCTGGACAACGCGCTTGATTAGCTGGGGGGTGACAAGAGGTCGTGCGGCATCGTGTACTGCAATAAGCTCACAGTCAGTGCTTAATGTCGCGAGTGCATTCCTCACGGACTCACTCCTTGTGGTTCCTCCGGCGCAGGCCTTGTGTGGAGAAACGTCCCATTCCCGTGACAGGGCGACGATTATCTCTGCTTGCGGAGCAGCATTCTCGAACGCCTCTATCGACCACTTCAGCACAGGCTTGCCTCCCAATAACAGAAACTGCTTAGGTAGCTTAGCTCCCATTCTCGCACCCGTTCCACCGGCAACGATTATGACTCCCAACCTGTTCATTTCCCAAACAAAAAAGGGCCCTTTTCAGGGCCCCTTGTAGCGGGAGGAGGACTCGAACCTCCGACCTTTGGGTTATGAGCCCAACGAGCTGCCAACTGCTCCACCCCGCGATGTGGGGACAAAGGTAATACATTTTCGTCAAAATGCAAAAAATCTGTTAAAAATTGCCAAGTACTTGATCTATATAGGAAAAATGCGTATCTTTACACACCGTAACTATACGCGCGCGCGCGAAATGTGGCGCAATAATGCTCACAAATATAGCGTTTATAGTGCAAAGGCGACAGAATTTAAAACCAATTAACTAACACTTTATCAGTTGTTTAACCAAACAAAAGAACTATGAAAAAATTACTTCTAATCGCAGTGATGGCTTTAGCTGTGTCACTTGTGGGATGCTCTAAGGATGGAACAAATTCCATCGATGACAGTAACACCCGATTGATCATCAAGATCGACGGCGTATCGGGTTCTAACACCCGTGCAACAGAGGGGGCTGCCCAGGAAGATCAGATCGCAATCGATTACCCCAATTCGCACGTTTTTGTCGTGAATAGTCGGGGTGAGGTGGTTACCTCTGAAACTCTCACCTCTGACGCTGCTCCCGATGGCGCAGGTCAGGAGATTGCAGAACCTGTTCCGACCAACTCCAAGGTCTATGTCGTGGCCAACGTTCCTGCGGCCGATTACGACGCAGATGAATTCAAGGCTCTGGCGACTCTCGATGATGTTAAGGCATTGACCTCGCATATCTCGACACAGACCGACTACAAACATCCGACTCTGGCCAACCTCAATGCAGAAGCCGAAGACATCGTTCCGGTTGCCGATGCGAATCCGGGAGACGAATATTCATCGGCCGAGGTGGATGTGACTATTGCGCCTGTTATTTCGCGCCTTGAGTTGCACGGCGTTCAGGCCAAAGCAGAAGATGATAGACTGGGTATGATTACTGCATTCACTGTTACCGGTATCTATGTGGACAGCTATTTCCCCCTGTTCGCCTATGACGGCTTTGCTATCGAAGATCAGGATCCTTTGGAATTGGGTCAGCAGGATGATTTTGCTCAGAGCGTTGCCGACAAAATGGGTAATGAGGGCAACTGGCCGGGCCCCGTGGCCAAACCCACGCAGGGTGTTTGGGCCTATCAGGTCTCTCCGGGCGGTATGCCTCGCTTCATCATTGCTTTGACAGGTGTTAAGTACAACCAGCCGAGTGGTGGCGCTGAGGTGGATCGTTCTACAGAAACCCTCTATCTGACCCTTACCGAATATACAGGGATGACCGAACCGAACTTCCTTGCGGGTAAGGTCTACCGCGTAGGTACTTCGGGCAAAGAGTTGAAGTTCGGTCCCGAAAACCTTTGGGAAACTCCCAATCCCGATCCCAAGGCCGGTTTGAAGGTGAACGTTACGGTTGAAGACTGGAAGTTCGGCGACTATTCGGGTGTTCTTGCACGTTAATGATAATCACACAAAAACTTTAGAAAATATGAAAAAACTACAAATTTTTGCCCTTGTAGCCATAATGGCTATCGGGCTGGGTTCGTGCACCACTGGTAGCGACGGACCGGAAAAAGGAACTGCACGTCTGACGATTCAGCTCTCCGGAGTTAAGGCGGCGACCCGTGCCATTGAAACTGGTGCTGTGACGGGCCAGCTTGCTATCACCGGGGCTCAGAGTCTTATCTTCGTGGCGGATGCCGGCGGTACCATTATCCACCGCGAAAACATCGACCCGGCCGAAGCAATAGTGGCCGGTCCGGGCTATACCGATGGTGAAGGCCAGGAACTCGAAGGTGAATTCGCTTTGGGCTCTCTGGTATACATCGTGGCTAACATTCCTGATAATGACTACGATGAAGTAGAGGCACTTACGACTATTGACGCAGTTAAGGCCGCTTTCTCGGCTATATCGACTCAAGAAGGTTACACGACTCCTGCGATGGCTAACGAAGATGGCGAAGAGGCAACCGTTATTGCTGCTAACGTGGTCGGTGAGGCTGCGACCATTCGGATCAGCATATCGCCCCTTATCGCCCGTCTCGAATTGGCAGGCATCCAGGCTTTGGATGAAGCACGTGACGGTTCCGGTGGTGGCACTAACGATTTCGGTAACGTGATCACCGGGTTCGATGTAACGGGTGTCTATATCGGTGACTACTTCCCCAACTTCGATTATACGGCTGCGGTGCCCGATAGCGACGTGTTGGTTTCACTTTCAGACGCTGTTGATGCAGCATCGGATGCCGCCGCTTTGGCAGGTGTCTTCACTGGTTGGGAATCGTATATGAAAAACGAGACTTCGGTTTCTGCCGACGCACAGTTGCTGGCTCAGCCCGACGGTGGTGAGGTTTGGGCATACAATCTTGTGGCCAGTGGTACGCCGCATATCGTTATCCGTATTGATAATATCACCTACGATAATTCTGCCGGTGTGGCATCGACCCTTACAGGTCCTCGCTACCTTACAGTGACTGGCTATACAAACGTAGCCACAGCTGCAGAAGATGATGCGTTCGAGCGTGGTCAGGTTCATCGTGTGGGTAAGGTTACCGCAGGTGACAGTAACTTCAAGTTCGGTTATGGAGACCTCAGCTCCGTTCCTTATGAGGATGCTTACAAGCTGACTGTCCAAGTCGAGGTTGTGGATTGGTCTATCACGGACTATACTCCGATCCTGGAATAATTTACATTGTAACAGAGCAACAAAGGACGGTCGGGGTTGATCCCCCGGCCGTCCACCGAAAAAAGTAAGGACGTTGAAGAGAGAGAAATTCATACTGATCTTCGCAACTGCGCTGGTGGCGCAGGGAGTATTGACGGGGGGGTGCTTCCACGATAGAACTTCACCGGTTATACCTCCGCCTCCTACTGATCCGATCCCCGTACCTGTCGATATTCAATTCACGACCAACACGACAGGCGAGGACATCATCAAGGAGGTTATGGGCGGATTCGAACTCTTTGTGTTCGACGAAGTCACGCGCCTGCTGGTTGCTATCGAAACGGTTGCCCACGATCAGGTTCGTTCCGGAGATATAGTCCTCAAACTGCCGGCGGGACGTTACACTCTCGTGGCCTGGGGAGGTTCCGGTAACGAGATGGAAAATGGAGGCTACCATATTGCAGAACCTATCAACGAATATACACAGGAGTATGGCAAAGTGGCGATAGGCAAGACCACGCTGGAGAGCTTTCGTTTGAGATTGACCACGAACCCCTCCTCGTCGGATGAAAATTTCGTGACTCCGGCCAACAGTGCCTTTGACGAGTTGTTCTATGCGCTGGCAGAGAGAGTGCGGATCGAACCGGACGTGGCTCCGAAAGTGAGCTTTGATTTCATCCGCAACTCGAACTTGTTAAGAGTGAAGATGGCTGGAATTAACTGGTTGGCAACCACACGCAGTACGTCATCCCCGGTAAATGTTTATGTAACAGGCCGTAACGGGTCGTTCACCTATGACAATAACATATCGCCTTATGCTGAGATACTGCGCTATGACGCTCTTCAGGGAACGGTGGATGGCAACTATCTGGTGATGGATATACGGCTGTTACGTCTCGATATGGTGCTTCACAAAAAAGATCCGGTATGGTTGTGGGTCGAAGATGCGCGGAATGACAACATTATTGCTCGTATTGACGTTATGAATACGATACTGAAAGAGACGGACAGTTACGGTCATCCGCTATATAGGACTCAGAGTGACATCGATCGCGAGGAGATGTTTGAGATCGAAATAGAGTTCCGCGAGCCTGACCCTGTGACTGGAAATATTACGATAATAATAAACGACTGGGTGTTCGGTGAATATGCTCCGGGAGGCTTGAAACCCTGGAAACCCAAATACCAAATAAAGGATAAAGAACAATGAGGTTCACAACTAACATAATGACGAGATTTTTAGTGAGACTTTGGGTCTTCGCTTTGGCCGTGTTGTGCTCTGTGGGTTGTGTGCGTGAAGTGGGCATCGGTGGAGGTGGTGGCAATGAGATCAATGACGCCGAGGTGATTCTGAACCTGAAAATGCCGGGCAGTTTCCGTGTGCCTGAAACTCGCGCCACACTCAGCGGGGACGATGAGAAAGAGGTGAAAAATATGTGGGTGTTGATTTTCGACGGCGAAAGATTGGTGGAGATTACCAAAGCTACATTCAGGGGCACAAACTCTTTCTCGGTCGGATTGCCATCGGCAATTCCGGGGACAATGGTTAAGTTGGTATTGCTGGCCAATTCGGAGGAGATTCTCGCGGGTAGCATTGGGTTCGATCCGGATGCCGTGCCTGACAAGGATTATGCCGACCTGATGCCACTCATCTCGGCTTCGATATCCGGCCCGATGTTCGCTGCAAGCAAGAGTATCCCGATGTGGGGCGAGAGCAAAGAGATCGAAATCAAGACCGGCGTACAGCGGGCAGATGTATCCCTGATGCGTTCTGTGGCGCGTATCGACGTTGGTGTTGGTAGAACCACGAAAGACATTGACGGCTCGTTCAGCTGGAATGGCCTTACCGCAGCTACGGGCGATCCCACTGCCAAAGAGATCCCGTTCGAGATGACCTGCGTGTATGTTATCAAACCCAATACACGTTTCAGTGTGGCTCCTGTTTTGTCGAATATCCACATTTCGGGCAGTGATGCTCACCTTTCTGCGGTCAATCCTTCGGTTCCTGAAGGAACGATGCAGTTCAACTCCTTCGGCGATATCGCATCAGAGGATGTTTTTCGCTTCGATGTGTCGAACGGCAAGTTCACCACTCAGGATATCTATATTCCGGAGGCCAATATCGTAAGTGGTCAGCACAGAACCAGAATGGCGCTTGTAGTTGGAGGGCGCTTTGCCAGCGATCCTCAGGAGACTTACTATCGCGTAGACTTTACCGATGGTGACAAGTATGACAATGTGTTGCGCAACCACCTCTATTCGTTCAGCATTATGAACGTTATGAATGGCGGTATGTCGTCGGTTGAAGAAGCGTATAACTCTCAGGCGGTGAATATGTCGGTCGATGTGCTCGATTGGGATGAGGCGATCATCAACAACATCTGGTTCGAGGGGTCGTACTACTTTGCTATCGATCGCCAGAGTGTGGTGTTCAACCCGCTCCCCGGTGAGACGCTCTCGATAAACATCAAGACGAATATCGATTATTTCGATTTCATCCATACCGCCGACACCAATCCTGAGCCGATAATCAGACTCTCCAATGAAGGTCCCTGGTTCTTTGACGGGGCGCAGAGGTATGGATATCAGTTCACTCTGACCAAGAAAGATCCGACCCTTATGTCCGACGACGAGTATGTTTTGGAGATATACAACCCCAGAGACAATATCGGGGCAGTTCCCGATGATCGCCTGATAGACTGGACGATTCGTGCCCTCAATATGCAGGTGCACTTCCACGTTGATCAGAGACACTCCCAAGGGTTGATTTCGTTAGAAAATGGGGGAGCCAGATTCATCGCACCCGAAGGTAATCCCGAAAATCCCATTCCTGTCGAGATATATTCGCAGTATCCGGTGGAAATAGTGGCGGTCGATGCTGTGACCGGAGAGGAGGCCGACTGGATCGATTTTGGCGATACGAGCACTCTGTACCAGAGTAGCGGAGCAGATTACTTCTTCTATAAGCAGGATCTGGTGATAGGAAGGTTCGAGTATGGCGAAGGCAGAGATGGAATCAGCGATCGTACCGCCATAATCAATATATTTATTCCGGAAACCGGCGCAAACGTGAACTACACCGTCACTCAACAGGCTCCATACGTGAGGATCGATCGTGAAACGGTTTCAGCCCCGCGTCCTATGAGCGGCACGGGAACGGCTACGATTCCGGTCTTTGTCTATACAAACATACAGCCCGGAGATTTGATTGTCACCAAGGATAATGGTGGTGACAATCTGATTAACCTTTTGAAAAGCGATGGGATTCTGGAGCAGTATGATCCGCGAAATCCGGGTAACCGTCGTTTCGAAGTCAGGGTTGCATTCGATCCCACAAAGGAAAGCTCTTATGGCGCTACTTTCGTGGTGTCGGACAGGTATGATGTTTATGGCGATTTGCCCGAAGAGTCTATCAGGGTGGTTGTTCCGCCTGCCAATCAGACCTTCGACGCGTTCTGGTACAATGCGACCTTTACCGAAGCCGGTCTGTGGCAACCCGCAGCAAAGACCCTGCCGCTGAACGAGTCCAACTATGTGTTTCCGTGGAACACTTCGTCCATTGGTTTCCAGGCTCTTTCCAATATCGGACTTGAGCCCGACCCGACACATATGACTCAGGCAGACATAGACCGTTTGAGCCTGAGCGGCCCCACCGATGATGTCAGTGGTGCGTTGTCGTATCTCTATACCTATACTCCCGATAAGAGCTCTTTCGTTGCGACGAGTAACCATAATTTGACGTTTACCTCTACTCTTGAGCCCGATTTGGTTACGGGTGAGGTGAATTTCAAACTTGGGATGCAGGTTTTCCAGGTGGGTGAAAATGCCTACGGTAGCCGACGCTTCATCTGGGAAGGTCGCGGCGAGGATGATCCGGGTGTGATCGAGATTACGGACAATGTGAGTTGGAGAGCCGATGTGGCGACCGAGCCGGCTGGATCGTGGTTCAGGCTCAGGGCCGAAAACGGGGCAGGACAAAGCACGAGCGATGGGTTTGAGTTCGGCGGTTTCAACGAGATGGACGATCGCATCTATAAGCCTGTCGAACTTGGGCCGGACGAGAATTATGAAAATAGTGCGACGACTCTGCTGGTGAACAACACGGAGCTGCAATTCGTGGTGGATCCATTGAATTTCTACAATCCGTCCGATCCGTCACAGCCTGAGTCGCGTGAGGCTACGATCACAATACGTAACAATGACTACGACCCCAGAAAGCTTGGGGCCACGAATCCTGCACCTATCGTTATCACTCAGTGGAACAGAGTGTTGCAGAGTCAGAGTGTGGCTCCTGAGCTGCCTCGAGTAGGCGATCTGCTGACGTCCGAATATATGGACAAGACATATACTTTCACTGCACGCACCAATCTCGATCCGGTTTGGCTTGACATCTGGGAGGTTGACAACAACGGCAATAAGGTAGGTGACGAACCACTCGACAGGGTAGTATATAGGACTTACTTTGATCCGGCGAACTCTCCTCGTTCGGCGTCGATACCTGACGTACCTCTTCCCGAGCTCGGTCAGGTTGCGCGTAGGATTATGATCGCTTTTTCGGCTCCGGATCTCACTGATGCCCAGGAGCAGAGTTTGGGTATATGGTCTCAGCCGAGCTCTTATCCACACGACGATCTGCCGTTTAGGGTGACGACCGGCTATCTGGCTCCTCCGGGCGTGCTCGGTGTTGATGTCGTGACGGGACAACTGACTTTGAAAGGCTCTAAGGAGTACGCTGGTAGCGGTCTTGATACGGGTTCCGAATTCGGTGACCTCTCAAAAAACACGGTTTATGTAGCCCTGTTCAAGCGTGGTTCGCTGGTTGGTATAAGCACGAGACAGGATCAGTGGAATACGTATATAAAAGGTACGGACGTGATATGGGCCGCTCCGGGCTATGATGTCGATAATATGGGTACGGCGTGGGGAGACATTCCTGTGTCACCGGATGCGAACAATCCATTCCCAACAAATAATGAGCCTGAAGGATATGGCGACCCGTGTACGTTTGCCGATGGCGGACTGTGGGTTACTCCGACCGCATCAACAACAACGTTTGCGGGTTGGATTCCGTTCAACAACAGTACTCTGGATTTGGGTTACTATCCAAACCTGCCGGCAGGGGTGAGCGGTGGTGCACCCAATGCAGACAAGACATTGTTTATGCCCTTCATCGGTTCAAGGCGTGGATATACCGGTCAATACCACCACGGAGATAGTAATGCCGGAGGAACCTATGCTCGAAACTTCTGGGTGAACTATGCTAACAACTTATTGTCGTTGCAAGGTAATAACTTCGCGATAGCAGGTTCTAATACAACCGACGCTATGCCGATCCGTTGTGTGACGAAATAAATTCATAGAAGTAGAGAAAGCACTCCTCACTCCGAGGGGTGCTTTTTTGTGAGTACGGATTTTTTTGTGTAGTTTTGCGACTTGTAAAGCTTGGTCTCGTAGCTCAGTTGGATAGAGCAACAGCCTTCTAAGCTGTCGGTCAAGCGTTCGAATCGCTTCGAGATCACCAAAGGCACGAAGGGCCTTACGTAAACTGCTATGGTACAGGATCGTATCCCGATCCTCCCCAAGGGTGGCAACGGGCTATACGCTTGATGGCCAGCCAACCACCACGAAAGATGCCGTGTTTCTTGAGTGCCTGAAGAGCATATTCGGAGCAGGTGGGAGTAAACCGGCAAGAGTGGGGGAGAAGCGGAGAAATGGCCAGCTGGTAAATCTTGATGAGAGCCACAAAAAGGCTGATAGCCACCCATTTAACTGTGTGCCAAAATCTGGGAAAGGATTCGGGTGATTGCATCGTCGATCGTTTTGTAATCGGGAATTTCACTTGAAGAACAAATCAACGCCAACTCGAAGTTCCGACTTGTAGCTTTGGCTTGCACAGTGAGCGTCTCTTTTCGATGTCGGTAACTATCTCGCATTCTGCGCTTTATCAGGTTACGTTCCCAGGCACGTTTGAACAATTTTTTAGGTACGGAGAACATTACGGAAACATCACCCTCGCCCTCACCCTCAGAGACTAAATAACAGCACTTTACCGGCCCTACACCTGTGCGGCGACCTCTGGCGAACAGAGCATCGATGCGTTTGGTGGAGCAAAGTCGCTCAGACTTTGGGAGTCGGTTTTTTTGCTGCTTTTGCACGGCGCAACTCCTTGATTTGATGGATCCTAACAAACTCTTCGGCTTGACGTGCCTGCCGGTCGTCTTGTAGTTCGACGGCTTGAGTAGCGCGCCCCGCATTATGGTCGCCGATGAAAATTTCGAGTGCGCGGGCCATCGATGGAGCTGCTACAGTGGGAGCCATAACGCTAACATTCAGTCCTTTTTCGATCGCCTTGCGGGTCGTCCCGTCACCAAAAGTTGCGATATGGGGAAATTTTGTACCACTCGTGCCGAACTGTTCGACCAACGCTTTGACCTCCGACGGACTGTATAGCACAACCATCTGATATTTAAGGAAATCAATACCTGAAAGGTCTGCACTGACAGTGCGGGCCAACACGGCGCGATCGAACTTGATCTTGAGTTTTTCGAGCGTCTGTGGAATCTCAGGCTTGTGGGGTTCGGACAGAGTGAGCAGCAATTTCTCGGCTTTGTGCTTGAGTATCAGGTCCATAAAACCGGTAAATGTGCCGTCGGCGAACGAAATTTTGCGTTTGCGATAGACAATGTATTTTTGCAAATAGAGCGCTACGGCTTCCGTGTAACACAGATATTTCATAGTGTCCGGCACGGTAACACGGCTCTCCTCGCAGATGCGAAAAAAGTGGTCGATGGTAGTGCGATTAGAGAAAATGATGGCCGTGTGTTCTAAAATCCCAACTTTTTGCGCACGAAACTCCTTGGCACTCACCCCTTCTACACGAATAAAAGGG
Source organism: Alistipes sp. UBA934 (assembly GCA_002293535.1). Classification (GTDB taxonomy): domain Bacteria; phylum Bacteroidota; class Bacteroidia; order Bacteroidales; family Rikenellaceae; genus UBA940. The sequence continues at coordinate 136,778 of DBDK01000007.1, forward strand.
ATATAGTCCACAGTGAGGTTATATTTTTGTGTCAGTTCAAAAAACGGCGATTTTTCGATGATAGAGGGCGCTGGCTGCGACACTAAAAGGTTTTTGATCTTCGACATTTTAGGCATTTTTAACCGCCAGCACAACCACAAAGCTGACGGGGAAAATTTCGACGGTGCAAAGGTACAAAAACCAAACCAAAAGAGAAACTTTTTGCCGGACAAACTCCTGCAGAGTGCGTCCAAGAAATATAGCCGAGATCGCAACCAGCTCGACCATAACAATGTACACCATAATCTGGTCTCTGAGCGGATTCATTCCGGTGTAGAGCAAAATGGGAGGCGCGGCGAGCATCGCCAACAGCGCGAGATGATTTTTCTTGGTTTGTAAAAGCTCCTCCACCAAAGAGCGCCGCAGGGTTAGATTTCCTGCCGTACGCAACAGTCCGACCTGAACCCACACAATGAAGGCAGCTATGACACTCGCCGCAAAACCCACAGACCCAATGATTTTCGCAGCAGCAACACCGACGATCACCACCCCCAGTACCAGCGCGAAATTCACGAATCGTTCCAACGTCTGTTTATTGTCCGGATCCACGCTGCGCCAGGAATACACGAGCCAGCAGTAATAGCCTACCAGTATCAGTGTAAGTATTTGAATCACAGCATTCACCTATGCTAAAATTTTTAGTTCGATCCGCATTGTGGTACCCTTTCCGACCTCGCTTTCTTCAACGAAAATGCGCCCCTTATGATAATCCTCCACCACGCGCCGGCTAAGCGACAAACCCAGTCCCCAGCCGCGTGTTTTGGTCGAAAAGCCGGGCTCGAATATTTTTTTCCAGTTGGCGCGCGGAATTCCTTTCCCGGTGTCAGTGACATCTATATACAGGTATGGCTCTTCGAGGCGAATGCGCACGTCGATAGTACCGTGGCCCTGAAGCGCATCGAGAGCGTTCTTTAGCAGGTTTTCTACTACCCACTCGAATAGCGCTGGATTGATTCTCGCACGAACAGGTGCCATAGCTAAACCATTGTAGTTCAGCTCGACATTGCGCGGAATGCGCTTGCGGAAATACATCACTGCCTCGCCCACGAGTTCGTTCACGTTGGCCGGTTCAAGGGGAGTGTCGGAGCCGATCTTGGAAAAGCGATCCGCAACCTTCATCAGATGGGTAAGATCTTTGCCAATCTCGCCAACCGCCTCTTGGTCAATGGGTTGGGTCTTGAGAAATTCTACCCAGCCGAGCAGCGAACTTGTCGGGGTTCCCAACTGATGGGCAGTCTCTTTGGCCAACCCGACCCATACTCGGTTTTGTTCGCTGGTCTTGTTGGAGCGGAAAGTGATGATTCCCAGCCATAAAAGCAGCGCAAAGGCCAACACCTGCACGATCGGAAAATAGGTCAGCAGGGTCAGTGTGCGTGATTTTCCGTAGAAGAGAAGATGCTCACTGCCGTCGCGTAACGTGATGACTATATAGTCGTTAGCATTAGCCATCTGAGCCAGTTTACGCTCCAGCCTACGTGGATTTTGGGTTATGCGCTCGCTGATGAGGTGGCTCTCTTCAAGGGTCATCCCCCGGCCACTCATTATTATAAAGGGTATGGAATTGCCCTCGTCGAGGATCATTCGCGTAACTCCATCATAATCAACGTCTCCCAACCGCCCCATAGAGTATGCCCATAGCCGGACGTAATTTTCCTCTCTTTCACGTAGGCGCCCAACGACGCTACCTAACGTCCACAGTGACAGCACCATAAATACCACCCAGAGAGCGACTATGGCGCCCTGCCGGCTCAGAGCCGCCTTGAGTGCTGTCTGGATGTGTTCCCTCACTTTTTGTCAGTATCCTTATTTGTCAGGATTTGGTGATACAAAGTGCTGTTTTTCAATATTTTAATGGCTTCACTAACGTCGGAGTCGCTCTCAAGTGCGTGCGCCGAAACTCCCTGCGAGCGATGATGACGGAGAATAATGGCGTCCTCGATCAGTTCCGAAAGTTCCTCGCGATAGAGTGCGACGCCTGTGGCATTATCGTCCCGTAGAGCCGCCTCCACGGTTGCCAATTGCGCAGCCAATTCAGGAGTCATATAGCGCTCATACTCAGCATTTTTACGTAACGTGGTCAATGCCTGCCGCGATGCCGATTCGTAGTTTAAATCCTTGTCTGCCAGAAACCTGACAAACTGGTCATAATCGGCGTCGGTAAGGGTGAATTTTCCCGGCACGATCTCGCGTATTTCACGGTTCGCACGATTCCATTCGTCGGCGAAATCGTCGATATAGCCCTTGCCGTAAGCGACCACTGCGAAGCGACTATTGTATTGAGGTTCAGTACGAATGTCGGGCATCACACCACCCCCGTCATAAACTTTCCGCCCACCGGCAGTGTGAAATTCCTGGATCAACGAGTCGGGCACAACCCCCACGCCACCTGTTTCACTGCGGTGCGAATAATCGATCGCCTGAATACAGCGCCCGCTCGGAATATAATATTTTGCGGTGGTGATCTTGAGTGACGAGTCGAAACCAAGCGATAAAGTGCTCTGAACTAATCCTTTACCAAAAGTACGCTGACCTACCAAAACGGCCCTATCCAGATCCTGCAGTGCTCCCGCAACGATCTCCGATGCCGATGCCGAATGCCCGTTCACGAGCACTACGATTGGAATTGTTGCGTCGAGCGGTTCATTTGCAGTACGATATGTGCGATTTGTGCCGTCGCCCCGTCCGCGCATACTCACCACTTCGGTACCACGCGGAACAAAATAGGAGAGGATCTTCACCGCCTCCTGCATAATTCCCCCGCCGTTACTGCGGTAATCGAGTACTAACGATGTGGCTCCCTGTGACTTAAGTTCGGTAAGCGCTGATCGGAATTCGTCTGCCGAGCCTTCCGTAAATTCGCTGTGGTGAATGTAACCCACTCCTTCCTGCAACATTCCATAATAGGGCACGGCGGGTAGAGCGATGGTCTGACGGGTAAGTGTAATCGTCTGTTCCTCACCGGTATAAAATTTCCTGATGCGAATTGTAACTTCGGTGCCGACTTCGCCTTTGAGCGCCGCGGAGACATCAGCCGTGGTCATCCCTTTAGCGTCTTTCCCAGCCACTTCGAGAAAAGTGTCGCCGATCTCAAGACCGGCCCGCGCGGAAGGTGTATCGGCATAAGGTTCAGCTACTTGTACCCATTCACCGCGCTGCCTGATTATCGCTCCGATTCCACCGTATTTGCCGGTTGTCATCAACTCGAATTGATCTTGTTCGTCGGCGTGAATCAACTCCGTATAAGGGTCTAAGGACTTGACCATCCCTGCCGCAGCATCCTTGCCCAGTGTGTCGGGATCGACATCATCGACATAGTAAAGGAAGATGGCTCTCATCATCGCGACGACCATTTCTATGTTCTGTCCCAGCTTGAAATCGGCCTTGTAGGCAGCTGTAGCGCCTCCGACGACGAGAATTGCTGCCGCCGAGACGAGCCATATCTTCAGTCTATTCTTCATTCTGGACGTAGTTTGGGATTCGTTGCTGGGCCTCCATCACGAAGCGACGAGGGCCTTCGATGTTGATACCGCCTTCGAGAGAAGGAGTTATGGTAACCGCATCCTCGTACAGCCACCACAGGCGCCTTAGCGCCGAGCCGTGGAAGACCATTCGATTTTCTTCTTCGGTGAAAAGCGTCATTCCTCCGGCATTTAAAGCTCTGATGATCGCTGCCTTACGAGTACCCATATCATAATTTGAATGGCGCCGAACGAATTCCAGCTTCGGATAAAATATGCACCAAATCAGCACTGCAGCGGCGAAAAGTTGCCCTTTCAAAGTACTGAAAATTTCGATAATCGAGCCCGAAGCAGTGTCACTTCGACGCATCAAAAAGAAAACAAGGGCCAGCAGGATGGCCAACTTAACGAGGTATTTTAACGCTCTGATTATATATTTTCCCATAATAAATCGCTACCGGCGTTCCGGCTCATAATTCTTTACGTAATCTTGCCACTGGGATTCCCAGCATTTCGCGATACTTGGCCACAGTGCGCCGCGCGATTCTGTATCCTTTGGTGTTAAGTATTTCCATTAACGTTTCATCTTTGATTGGGTGGCGTTTGTCCTCGCCATCGATGCAATCTTTGAGTATCTGCTTGATCTCGTGCGAAGAAACCTCGCCGCCATCCTCGGTGAGCATTGCCTCGGAAAACAGCTCCTTGAGAAGGATGATGCCCCAGCGGGTTTGCACATATTTGCTGTTTACCACCCTGGAAATAGTCGATACGTCGAGATCCGTCCGCTCTGCTATGTCCTTGAGGATCATCGGCCTTAGGTCGCTCTTCTCGCCACTCAAAAAGTATGCGCGTTGAAAGTCGAGAATCTCGGTCATCGTGCGCATCAACGTGTCGTGCCTTTGCTGAATGGCTTGGATGAACCACTTGGCCGAGTCTATCTTGCCCTTAACGAACTGGAGTGTCGCCTTCTCGGTTTCGGTGGTCGCCTTACCCCCCTGCATCGAGCGTAACATATCTATATATCTCTTACTCACACGTACTTCCGGCACATTCCACGAGTTCAGCTTGAGTGTGAATTCGCCGTTTTGCACGTCGATTAAAAAGTCCGGCGTAACGTAAGGGATCGTCTCCGAACCACCCCCGTCATAGAGATTTCCGGGTCGCGGCGACAGGTGCATAATCTCCTCTATCACGTTGCGAAACTGATTCTCGTCGATTCCCAACCGGCCCATCAATTTTTCGAAATGCTTCTTGGTGAACTCCTCGAAATAGTGGGTAAGGATCTTCATTGCCATCTGACGTTCTCTCGACTCGCCCGAAAGACTTTCGAGCTGCAACACAAGACACTCCTGCAAGTCACGCGCACCGATGCCTGCCGGTTCCAGTTCGTGGATTATGTAGAGAACTTGTTCGAGTTCATTTTGGTCGGTCTCGATGGCCAGCATAAATGATATGTCGTCGGCCACGGCTTCCAGATCACGGCGCAGATATCCGTCGTCGTCGATGCTTCCCACCAAGAACCGTGCAAGTGTCATCTCCCGCTCGTCGAGATTCTTATATCCCAGCTGTTCAAGCAGATACTCGTGCAACGACCGACCGCCGGAGATGGTCGGGGTGAGCTGTTTGTCGTCCTTGGAGTAGTTGTTCGCCTTGGTTTTGTAGCTCGGCGTGTCGTCCTCACGGATGTATTCATCGACCGAAATCTCCTTTGGCCCGTCGTCGTTTTCGTCTTCGGAACGCTCCTGTTCTTCCAGTACGGGGTTTTCTTCGATCTCGGCTTTGATGCGCTGTTCCAGCTGCAAAGTCGGAAGTTCCAGCAGCTTGATCATCTGGATCTGCTGCGGCGAGAGCGTTTGCTGCTGCCTTAGAACTTGACTTTGAGAGAGTTCAGCCATCGTCTTTTTAGAACTCCGCGTTTTTTGGTGTTCGCGGGAAGGGGATCACGTCGCGAATATTGGCCATACCGGTCACGAACAGTATAAGTCGCTCGAAACCAAGTCCGAAGCCGGCGTGCGGAGCGCTGCCCCAGCGGCGCGTGTCCATATACCACCAAAGCTCCTGTTCGGACATCCCCTCTGCGTGGATCTTGGCCTTGAGTTTTTCATAACTCTCCTCGCGAACCGAGCCGCCGATGATCTCGCCGATTCGCGGGAATAGCACATCCATCGCCTGAACAGTCTTACCGTCAGTGTTCTGCTTCATATAGAAAGCTTTGATTCCGGCGGGGTAGTTAATCAGAATCACTGGCTTTTTGAAATGCTTTTCCACCAAATATCGCTCGTGCTCGCTCTGCAGGTCGAGGCCCCAATCAACCGGGAACTCGAATTTATGGCCCTTTTGGACAGCGGTTTTGAGAATTTCGATACCTTCGGTATAATCCAGACGCACAAAATCGTTCTCTACGACACTCCTCAGGCGCGCCGTGAGTTCCTCGTCGTACATCTTTTCGAGGAACGCAAGGTCGTCCGCACAATTATCCAAAGCGTATAGTATCAGGTATTTAAGGAAATCTTCGGCGAGGTTCATATCTTCTTGCAAGCCGTAGAAAGCAACTTCCGGCTCGATCATCCAAAACTCGGCAAGGTGACGGGGCGTGTTGCTGTTTTCGGCGCGGAAAGTGGGGCCGAAAGTGTAGATCTGCCCAAGAGCCAGCGCTCCTAATTCGCCCTCTAATTGGCCCGAAACCGTTAGCGAGGTATGCTTTCCGAAAAAGTCTTCCTCATAGTTTATTTTGCCGTCCTCCGTGCGCGGTGGGTTGGCCATATCCAGCGTTGTCACCTGAAACATCGCTCCCGCTCCCTCGGCATCACTTGCCGTGATCAGTGGCGTATGAAGATAGTAGAACCCATTGTCATTAAAGTACTTATGGATCGCAAAAGCCATTGCGTGACGGATGCGGAAAACGGCCCCGAAAGTGTTAGTGCGGGGACGCAGATAGGCTATTTCGCGCAAAAATTCGAGTGAGTGCCCTTTTTTTTGCAGCGGATAGTCGGTCGGGTCGGCCTCGCCGTAGATCTCTATATCTTTCGCCTGAATCTCAACCGGTTGTCCCGAACCGAGACTCTCGACCAGCGTACCCGTTGCGCGAATGCAAGCCCCCGTGGTAACCTTGGCAAGCAGTTCTTCCGGAAAGGCCGCTGGATCAGCGACGATTTGAATATTGTGAATAGTCGAGCCGTCATTCAACGCAATGAATGCAACGTTTTTAGCACCTCGCTTGGAACGTACCCAGCCCTTGACGGTTATTTCTTTGCCTTGCGCGCTGCTCTTCAGCGCCTCGGCTATCAAAGTTCGTGTAGGTGTTATCATTTTGCAAAGATAGCGATTTTTTATAGATTTGCGCTATGAGAGGATTTGTATTGATTTTAGTGGCCCTGTGGGCTGTTTCGGTCGGCGCACAACAGACGCCATACAGAGGAGAATTCATAAGCTATGATATTCGTGGTGAGGCGGATGCAGGTACTATGGCAGGCTCGAAATATTATCGGGAACTGAAGTTCGAGCAAGGGTCGGCCCTGGTAGAGATTCCGGCGCTGTGGTTGGATCGCGATATTTATGTGCGCGATCCGAATTACAGTGGAAGGTTTTCTTTGGCGGTGAACGGCGAAAAGGCAGATTTCGAAGCGTCGGTGACACATCTTCTCAAGGAGGGTGATAACCTTATAACATTGGAGGGCGATGGAGTGTCGAAAGGATTTTTCGTGTGGTCGCAGCCGCGAATTCATATTCACGACTGGGTTGTGAGCGGCCACTACGATGAGTATGTGCGCGATAACGTTGTCGATCTGGAGGTTGTGGTGGTGAACGGATTCAATATGCCCGAAAAGGTGACGCTCGGTTACGACATTTACGACCCGACGGGAGCACTGAAGGACTATTTTGCGGTGGAGGCGGAGATTCCGGGGCGGGGTGCCGATACCATTCGTTTTTACAACAAGGTGATGGGCACGCAGAGGTTCCAATATACGTCGAAAAATCCGGCTCTCTACCGCGGTGTGATGACTCTGCGGCATAACGGTCGGGTCGAGGAATACGTCCCGTTTCGTATGGGATTCGGGGTGGCGGCTTTATGGGGTCCCGAAGCTCTCCCGAAGGCTGTATACATCACTGAATCTCAACCTAAAAGTGTCTATGACAAGTATGAGCGCGAAGGAACGCTTATCGTGGATCAGGCCGCTATCGAAGGACTGCCGCCTAATGACCCCGCTATGGTTTCTGAAGTTGTAGATCGTCAGGCCGTAATGTTTTACCGCAATCGCAATCGAGCCAACGTAGTCGGATGGTCACTGGGAACTCCTATCGGTAACGGATACAATATGTACAAAGCCTATCAGTGGATGAAACGCGCCGACTCTCTGCGACCGGTAATTTATCGCGGCGCCGATGGCCAGTGGAACACGGATGACAGATGAATGTCGATCTGATCGTTGTCGGTAAGACCGACTCTGAACACATTGCAGCGTTGGTCGAAATGTATGCCAAGCGCATAGCCCATTACGCGCGCTTCGGGATTGTCGTTGTGCCTGACGATGCACGTCTGATCAAACAATTCGCTCCCGGCGACTGGGTTGTGCTTTTGGATGACAAAGGCCAGAACTTTACCTCACTGGAGTTCGCCTCTTGGTTGGAGCGCAGACTTGCTCAGGGTGGCCGTAGGATCTGCTTTGTGATCGGCGGCGCTTATGGTTTTTCGGCATCCGTTCGTGCCCGTGGCGACGAGTTTTTGTCGCTTTCTCCTATGATTTTTTCCCACCAGATCATTCGCGCAATCTTTGCCGAACAGCTCTACCGCGCTTTCTCCATATTAAATAACGGCCCCTATCATCACGAATAGAAATTTTTACTATCTTTACGCTCCTAAGACCTAAAACACTACCTGATATGAAAACCTACGAAACAAAAGACATCCGTGACATTGTGCTTATCGGGGCTCCGGGCTCCGGCAAAACCACCCTGGCCGAGGCGATGGCCTTCGAGGGCAAAGTTATAGATCGTCGCGGAACGGTAGAGGGCGAAAACACCCTCTCGGACAACACCGACCTCGAACACGAATACAAGCGGTCGATTTACTCCACGATTCTTTACACTGAGTTTATGAACCGCAAACTCAACATCATAGACGTGCCGGGCTCGGACGACTTCTGCGGTGGTCTGTTCTCCGGCTTCAAGGTTGCCGATGTCGGTGTTATGCTGTTCAACGCTCAAAATGGCTTTGAGGCCGGCAGCGAAATCCAGCAACGCTATTCCGATATTCTCGGTAAGCCGCTCATCGGCGTCGTGAACCAGCTCGATCACGAGAAGGCCTCTTGGGAGACCACCATCGAGAGTATCCGTGCTGCGGCGCACATCAAACCCGTGTTGGTGCAATTTCCGGTGAATCCGGGGACGGGGTTCAATGCGTTCATCGACGTTCTGATGATGAAGATGTACCACTTTAAGGACGATAACGGTACTCGCGAGGAGATGGAAATCCCCGCCGAATACGCCGAACAGGCCGCTGCGCTGAATCAGGAGTTGGTCGAGGCTGCTGCCGAGCACGACGAAGCGCTGATGGAACTTTATTTCGAGAAGGGCACCCTCACTCAGGACGACATTCGTGCGGGTCTTCGTCTTGGGATCGCCCATCGGGCGGTGATGCCGATTTTCTGTGCTTCGGCGCGCAAGAATATCGGTACGAAACGCCTTATGGAGTTCATCATCAACGTTGCCCCAAATCCCACGATAGCGATGCCTCTTAAAGATGTTAAGGGAGCGGACGTTATTGCAGACTCGGCGGCTCCGGCAGCTATTTTCGTATTCAAGAGTCAGATCGAGAGCCACTTGGGCGAGATCAGTTATTTTCGCGTTGTTCGTGGTAAACTCACAGAGGGCGCTGAGTTGGTGAACACGCGCACGGGTAACAAGGAAAAAATCTCGCAGATTATGGCTGTTGCGGGAAAGAATCGCGTGAAGGTTACCGAAATGTTTGCCGGCGACATCGGCTGCACTGTGAAGCTCAAGGGCACAAAAACTAACGACACGCTGGCGGCTCCCGGAGCTCCCGTCGAAATCGAACCGATGCTCTTCCCCGAACCGCGTTACCGGGCAGCTGTTCGCGCCACGAAAACCGGCGAGGACGAAAAACTGGGTGAACTGCTCAACAAGGCGAAATACGAAGACCCGACGATCCTCGTGGCTTACTCCAAGGAGCTCAAACAGAATATTATCCAGGGTCAGGGCGAGCACCATCTCAACATTCTCAAGCGCCGCTTAGCCGACGAAAATAAGATGGATATCGAGTACTTCGCGCCCAAGATCCCCTATCGCGAAACTATAACTAAAGTTGCTCAGGCCGACTATCGCCACAAAAAACAGTCGGGTGGAGCAGGCCAGTTCGGTGAGGTGCACATCGTGATCGAACCATATTACGAAGGTATCGACGAGCCCACCAAATACAAGATCGGTGGCAAGGAGATCGCGGTGAGTATGAAGGGCAAAGAGGAACACGATATGGAGTGGGGTGGTAAGTTGCAGTTCTACAACTCCATTGTCGGCGGTGCGATCGATGCGCGCTTCCTTCCTGCTATATTAAAAGGTATAATGGAGAAGATGGAGGAGGGCCCTCTGACGGGTTCGTATGCTCGCGACATTCGCGTCGTTGTTTACGATGGTAAGATGCACCCTGTGGACAGCAATGAAATCTCTTTCAAACTGGCTGGCCGTAATGCGTTTAAGGAGGCTTTCAAGAATGCCGGGCCCAAGATTATGGAGCCGATCTATACTGTCGAGGTATTGGTTCCGAGCGATAAGATGGGCGATGTGATGAGCGACCTCCAGAACCGTCGCGCTATGATCCAGGGTATGTCTTCGGACAAGGGCTTCGACCGCCTCACTGCGAGCGTTCCTTTGGCCGAATTGTATCGCTATTCGACTACTCTGTCATCGCTCACAAGCGGGCGTGCTTCTTACACTATGAGGTTCGCGGGTTATGAACAGGTTCCCGCCGATGTTCAGGACAAGCTGCTGAAGGCCTACAACGACGAGGATAAGGACGAATAGTGCTAAGAATTTGTCACCCTGCCGAATTCGACTAACCAAGGTAAAAAGAAACCCCGCTCACCGGCGGGGTTTCTTTATTTAAGAGAAATAACTATTTCTTTTTCAACTCTTCGTAGAAGTTGAGTTCGGCAAGGTACATATAGGGTTCCACCCAGAACGAGAGGATACCGAACGTAATGATACACAGCAACCACCAACCGAAGAAACGCAGCATTAGGCAGAACAGAGTCCATTTGTAACCTCTCATCATTTCCCAACTTTTACGAAGTGCGTCCATAGCTGAGATATTAGGATCGTCGGCCAGAATGAACATACACATCGAAAGTCCCAGGGCAACTACAATACCCGGAATAACAAAAAGCGCAAGGCCGATGCCCACAAAAATACTCATCAACAGGTAGGTCAGCAGCGAGCGTCCGAAGTTGTCGAAGTGAGCGAACAACTCCTCGATCTTAGCCTCTCCACCCGCGTAGATTCCCTTCAGGATGAAGATGTAACCCAGCGTCAGCGGGCCTCCGATGATAATTGTTCCCAGCCCGAAGGTAACACCGCTTGCGGCGCCGAGGATAATGACAAAAACGAGGGTAGCCAGCGCAGCCATACCCCATTTGCCGCGAAGTTGCTCTTTGGCGGCGCGCATCAATTCAAGATTACTTTTCATAACAGTTTAAGATTTTAATTAATTAGTGGGTTTATTACGTGAATACAAAAAGCGTTTGATCTTCATCGAGGGGGTCTTTTTGAACTCTTCCGATTGCTCGCGAACCTCCGACAGGCGCGAGAAATTTGCCACACGGCTGTTCACATAGTTCATAGCCTCGCGGCGAATCTCTTCCATCCTGTTGGCCAGATTTTCTCTCAGGGTGTGATAGCGCCGCTCCAGCTCGTCGTAATTGAATTTTACCAGCGCGATGAGTTTTCCCTTGGAGTCCTCCGTGACGAGCGAATCGTCCACCCACACCAGCGAGTTCAATATACTTTCGATCTCTTCGGGGTAGATGTTTTCGCCACTTTGACTCACCAACATACTTCCCAGTCGCCCCTTGATGGTCACATACCCATCTTCGGCGATATGGGCCAGGTCACCCGTTCGGAACCAGCCGTCTTTCGTGAAAACCTCTTTCGTTTTTTCCGGATTCTTGAAATAGCCCTGCATAATGCTGGGTGTGAGAGCAATGAGTTCACCGTCGCCTTCTTCGTTGGGTTTCAAAAGTTTTAGCGTCACGCCCTTGACCGCCGGGCCGGTAGTGCCGAGGCGAACCATCGAAGGTGCAGCACCCGCTAACAGCGGTGCGGTTTCGGTCAGGCCGTAACCAATGGCATAAGGGAATTTTGCGTCGAGAAGAAATTGTTCCGTAGGAGTGTCTAACTTGGCACCACCGATACCGAAAAACCTCAATCGCCCGCCGAAAATCTTGTACAGCCTCCGCCCTGCGATCCTATGAAGCGCGCGACGAAGAGGCGCTTTCGAGTAAATCCAGCGCCACATTCCGTTACGAGTAAACTTTGCAAGAACCTGATTTTTATAGAGTTTATCCACTATCAACGGCACACTCAGCATTATCGTCGGCCGAATGTCTCTCATCGCCGGAACAAGCGTCGAGATCGTAGGCGGTCGGTCGAGATAATTGACCGACGCACCATAAGCGAACGGATATAGCATACCTATCGAGCATTCATAAGTGTGGCTCAACGGCAGGATCGACAGGAAAACATCGTCGGGCGTGATTGGGAAAATATCGTAAGCGATTTCGATTTGTGCCGCCAGCGCGCCGTGTGACAACATCACTCCCTTGGGAGCCGAGGTCGTGCCGGAAGTGTAAATTATCGCAGCTGTATCGTTCGCCGTAGGCTCTTTTCGTTCGCCTCGCTTGACGTTCTTGGCGCTATTTTGGTGCAGCACGCCCAGGTTTTTTGTACGGATTACAATCTTCTGATTATCAAGCGTATCCTTGGAAAGTTTGGAGTACAGTTTATCTGAAACCAGCAGTGCTTTCGACTCGCTGTGTTTTATGATTTGATCGAATTCCTCGCCCGAAAATCCCGGCAGGATCGGTACTACCACCAAGCCCATCTCCACCACTGCAAAATAGCAAACCGGCCAGTTTGGCATCGAGCTCGAAAGCAGCGCCACGTGGTCACCCGCCGATAATCCCGCGCCCAAAAGGATATCCTGAAGCTCCCTCACCCGTGTGTCGAACTCGTTGTAGGTCACACTTTCACGCTCGTACATTGCGTGTGAGATGAGGCCGGAGAATTGGGATATGCTGTTTCGATAAACCTCTGCCAGTGTATTCATTCTACAAAGATAATATTTTTATCTTTGCGGCGATGCTAAGTTACAAACATATTAAAAAATATGCTGCCAACGCCGGATTCGATTTATGTGGGGTAGCTCGTGCGCGAGTTTTGGAGGAACACCGGTCGCGCTACGAGGCGGGTTTGGTGGCAAGCAGCGAGGGCTATTTGGAGTATCTGTCGCGAAGTTTCGAGCGGCGCCTCGACCCATCCGGCCTGCTCTCCGATGCCCGCACTATCGTGGTTTGCGCAGTGAAGTATGATGGAATGGCCGCTAAGGACGGTGTGGCGGCTTTCGCTCAGGGGGAGGACTATCACGTACGCGTCAAGAGGATGCTGCGGGAGATTTTGGAGTGCCTTCACCTGAAGTGTCCGGAGCTTCGCGCCAAGGTTTGCTGCGACACGGCGCCTATCCTCGAAAAGGCTTGGGCGGTTGAGGCCGGTCTTGGTTGGCAGGGACGTAATTCGTTACTAATCAATCCTGAACTCGGTTCGTTCCTGAACCTCGGCGTGTTGATTCTCGACGCCTCGTGCGACTACTACGACACCCCTTTTTCCGGCTCCGACTGCGGAAATTGTCGCTCCTGCATCGTTGCTTGTCCCGTTGGCGCGCTCGGCGATATGACTCTCGACACGGCGCTTTGCATCTCGGCCCGTACAGTAGAGCACTCGCGCCTCCATTCCGACACTCCCGTCGAACCGATCCACGGTTGGGTATGGGGTTGCGATGAGTGTCAGAGAGCGTGCCCCAAAAATAAATCACCGAATATTTTGTGAATCAAGAACTTTTGTATATCTTTGCCTCGGTAAACTAATTTTTATTTTTATTTCACTTCTATGAAAGGCAAAGTTAAATG
>DBDK01000007.1:150472-151876 GCA_002293535.1 Alistipes sp. UBA934
GGTCAGGACGTTTTTGTTCACTACACCGGCATTCAGGGCGACGGTTTCCGCGGTCTGGAGCAGGATCAGGCTGTGGAGTTCGACCTCGATGAGGGCAAAAAAGGCCCTCAGGCGATCAATGTTGTAGTCAGCAAGTAATAAGTTCCTACAATAATGTTTAAAGGGCGCGACTTTCGGGTTGCGCCTTTTTTATTTTTCGACGACGGGGAAAGCGAGATTGTAGAACGGTTTAGTAGCATCTTCTGAGCCGTAGATTATGTAGTAATCTATCTCCGTTCCTCTGTCGGTAAGCAGGCGTCGGGTATTTTCCAGTGTTTGTGAGGCCATTACTCCCGTTGCCCAGGCGTCTGCCACGGCACAGGAGGTTGCATTAATGCTCACCGAAAGGATCTCGCCCGCAGCAGGTTTCCCGGTTTTTGGGTCGATGGTGTGAACCCGCGTGCGCCCCTGTTCATCCACAAACCAGTTTCTGTAGTTTCCGCTCGTGGCTACGGCTCCGCTGGTCAATACAATTATTGCTTCGCGTTCGTGAGTCAGCCCGGCGATGGGCTTGTCGATCTGTATACGCCAGGTTCTGCCGGCAGCATTCACCCCAAGGGCACGAACCTCGCCTCCTATCTCGACCATATAGTCGGTAACTCCTTCTGCCTCAAGCATATCTGCGAGTTTATCGACTGTGAATCCCTTGGCAATGGAGCTAAAATCGAGCTGCACGCGCGGGTCGGTTTTGACGATGCGACCACGCTCCAACTGAACTTTATCAAAACCCACATACTCCATCAGACACTCAACGCAGGGCTCGGCCTGCTCCTCTTCCGGACCAAATCCCCAGGCATCGACCAAGGGTTTTACCGTGGGGTCGTAGTATCCGTTCGTTTTTTCCCAGACCTCTTTCGCCAGCTTGAAACACTCGTCGAGCAGTGGGGTAGTGGCATCAGTTTCGTTTCGATTGATCCGACTGGTCAGAGATTGCGGGTTGAATATCGAGAATGTGAGGTCTATCTCGTCGAACTTTGCGTCGATACGATCCTGGAGACCATCTTGGGCGTCCCGAACTACGATCACGTATGTCGTCCCCTGCTCGAAACCCGAAAATGTAGAGTAACGGGACTGGTCGCAGCCTACTAACAGCAAAATAAAAAATAAAAAAATCCGTTTCATACCTTAAGTAATATAGCGAAGTACAAAAGTAAGAATTTTTTTCAGAATTATTTTGCGGATTAAAAAATCTGCCTTATCTTTGCAGTCCTTTTCCACCAAAAATGGCCTAGGAAAAACACGATCTTTGACGTACTGGTATACTGAGAGAATAACAGAAATGTAGTTAAAGTTTATTCAATTCCTAAAAGGATAATTAAGTAGTCAGGACTCTAAAAGTACAAAAATTTTTTTTACAATGGAGAG
>DBDK01000005.1:0-68726 GCA_002293535.1 Alistipes sp. UBA934
TCCATCCCATTCGGATCGACGTATCTCACCGGATTATTGGCCACATATGCATACGGGCTGATCGAATAATACTTTTCAGCCCTGCGGTCCATCGTTGGCCACGCTCTCTCGCCGGGAGCAAGTTGCTTGTTACCGAGTACATTCCCATCACGATCAAAGAACGTTACGACCCCGGTTTGCGTGTCGTGTTCGAGGCGGGCGACACGCGAGCCTTCGGCAATGTTCTCGATGACGAGAACTTTCACTCGCTCGGCATCCGTTCGCTCTCCCACAACGTGGGGATTCCCTCCAAAGATAGCATAAGGATTTGAATTTTCGCCCTCTTGGGCGAAAGAAATCGTGCTTGTCAGGCAAACCATTGCCGTCAATGCAAATAAGTGTTTGATTTTCATAGTTTTATGTGTTAGGAGTTGTTGTTATTTTCGCATTTCGTTTAATTGTTTTCGCCCGTCGGCCGGGTCGAGGCCGTGTTTTTCCATCACTTCCTCGACTCCCTGAGTCAGCCTTTCGTATGTTGCATCGTCGATTTCCGACCAACCGAGAGCAAAGATCTTATCACGGATCGAGTACCATTGCTTGTCTATCATTCTGGCGTGATCGTCCATAACATTACCATTGGATGCGAGGTAAGTCATCAAATCAATGTTTATTATGTTGGCTTTTAGTGTCAATGCTGTGATGTTCTGCGGATAATATTCCAAGGATTTCGTGGCACACAACCACATCAGGTCATCGTAAGCATATTCGTACTTTCGTAAGTAGCCGGACGACAATTCGGACATCAAAAGTGCGACGGTCTCTTTGTCGGATAGAGGGTACATATACACCTTGTTTCGGATGGCGGTGTCACTGATGCCGAATTGTTCGATCAACCATATTTCGCGTGAAATGGATTGAGAGGTCAGCTCGACATTGACCCATTTCGCGGGATCGGTCTCGTCCGGGTGGCGTATAAAGTAATGTTGCGGCGCAAGTGCGATGTAAGCCTCGGCGCCGATTGCTTCGGCAAGAATCTTGTAATACATCGGCAGACTGCGGCATTGCCCTGTATGGGTGCGCATCACTTTCGACACGAAGAGTTTCGTATAGTCATCCGTCCCTCCGAAATCCTCGAAATCGTAACTAAAAGGTTTGCCTCCGTTACCGGAAGAGGGTTGGGAAAAGTAATCGAACAATGCGAAATTCGTTCCTGTTTTGTACTGTTCGAGATTATTGACCGCTATAAATGCTTTAAGATAGGTTACAACCTCTTCAATTTGGCTGCAAAACTCATCGTAATCGAGTTCTCCATCCAGATATGCCCATTCGTGTAGAAATACTGCCCGCTTGATCGACAATTCCTGTTTCCCGTCGAGCATATCGGCCATTTCCAGGTACGCCGTGTTATAAAACCGACTATGGGTTTCGATCTGTACGCCATCGGTTATCTCCGGCGGAATATCTCTACCCGCAGTCTGTGCCTGCATCACAGAAACTGCCAATGCAAGAGAGAAGAGCAAAATCGAAGTCATTTTTAGACGCTGTTATTTTTGAAACAAAAATAACGTATTGCCTATAGAAAACCTTGAAAATCGACCTTATCACTTGACTTATGAAAGACTGATTATCAGTGAATTGAAAGATTAAAATCTATACACTGCAAAATCTATTGTTTTTTCAATTCAGATTGCTCTTTGCTTCAGGAACGTGTTCAAGAATGGCTCCAACCGTAGAGCAGGTATCCATTTCCTTGCACTGACCGCAGGTCTGGAAACCTTTGCCCGTAGCACAGGAGCGGATCTCGCACATATTGCAATAACCGAATTTCACTCCCTCTGTCCGGCATCCGGTACAGTTGATCGTCTCGGCAGTGATCTGGGGTGCATTGTTCATAACGCGCCACTTTCGGGCGACCTCTTCGCGGAGGTTGTTGTCGTTGTTGATTGTGGCAATGCGGGCTTCACAACTTTCGCAGTCGAGGCCGCAGCAGGCTATAAGTTGTTTCATAATCGTTGATTTTTTCTATATCTTTACGTCGAACAAAGATAACAATAATATGAAAAAACTTATCTACAGAGCGATTTACGTTGCACTTGTTGCCGTGGCTCTCGTGCTCGATTTCGAGTTTTTGCAGGGACGGGCCAACTGGTATTACCTCAACTATTATACGATCCTGAGCAATATCGCCTGTCTGGTGTTCTTCACGTTAGCACTGTTTCACCCCCAGAGAATTACCCCGCGAGCTGAGGGTGCGATCACTTTTTGCATTGCCATCACAGGAATTATTTACGCCACTATGCTTGCTCCGGCGGACATTGCCGAGGGTCATTTCTTTAATTTCGAGAACATCGTGCTCCATTACGTCGCCCCCATAATGGTTATCTTGGATTGGTTGCTGTTCTGCCCCAAGGGTCGTCTTCGCACCACCGATCCTCTGCTTTGGCTCTGCATCCCGCTCTCTTATTTCGGCTACATCCTTGTGCGTTCGACATTTGCGGGTAATATCGGTAACATTGGCAGCCGGTTTCCGTATGGTTTTATCGACCCTGCGATTCAGGGTGGTTGGGGACCGATGCTTCAGGGTGTTGCCTTCATTGCTCTGGGAATGTTGGCATTGGGCTATTTGATATTTTTGTTGGACCGGCTTATCCTCCGATTTGCACCGTCGGGCAACCGATGACGATCGAGCCACCGTGCGCGGTGCTGTCACCCATTCGGGCTGCAGGTTTCCCGCCGATCATCACGGTTGCCGAGCCTTTCACGATACTATCCGGCGGACCCACACAGACGCACATATCGCCCAGCACGGCTGCCGGCAGTTTACCTATCAACACATTCGGCACACCGGGGCCTACGATCGGGCCACCCACGTGCGGTATGGGCGAGGGAAACGCCGGGGTTTGCATCGGGCA
Organism: Alistipes sp. UBA934; assembly: GCA_002293535.1. Lineage (GTDB taxonomy): Bacteria > Bacteroidota > Bacteroidia > Bacteroidales > Rikenellaceae > UBA940. The sequence continues at coordinate 2,892 of DBDK01000005.1, forward strand.
GGTGTGCATATCGGTTATTCTTGCTGCGGCTGGCATAATTTTATTATCTTTACGTCCACAAAGATAGGAAAATTATGCTCGAACTTCCCGAAAGCACGACCATCGCGCGGCAAATCACCGAAAAACTTGCCGGTCGCACTGTCACGGCGGTTTTTAACGCCACCCGTCCCCACAAATTTACATGGTATGCGGGAGATCCTGAAACCTATCCCGAACTTTTTTCCGGCCGTATGATCGTTCGTGCCGACGGCCACGGCGCTTATGTCGATATTCTCTTCGATGGGGACGTCCACCTTGCGCTTTCCGACGGAGTACTGATCAGATACTATGCTCCCGGCTCGAAGGTCCCTCAGAACTATCAGTTGCTGCTCACTCTGGACGACGGTAGTTTTTTGGTCTTCACGGTGCAGATGTATGGCGGCATTCAGGGTTTCGAGGGTAAGCTCGACAATCCTTATTATACTGGTGCGATCTCGAAGACTTCGCCTCTTTCGGACGACTTTGACGAAGCTTATTTCGACGGTCTGTTCGCGGCGATCCTGAAGAGTAAGCCCACCACTTCGGCGAAGGCTTTTCTTGCAACCGGGCAGCGTATTCCTGGCCTGGGCAATGGCGTTTTGCAGGATATTTTGTTTCTTGCGCATATCGATCCCCGCCGAAAAATTGCAACTCTGAACGCCGGAGAGAAGCACACTCTTTTCAAGACCGTTCGGGAAACGCTCCGGGAAATGACTTCGAAAAACGGCCGCGACACCGAACGTGATTTGTTCGGTAACCCCGGCGGCTATCGTTCTATTCTCTCCAAAAACACCTGGCAAAACCCCTGTCCCGTTTGTGGTGGCCCGATCGTCAAACAAGCTTACCTTGGCGGTGCGGTTTATTATTGCCCGGCCTGTCAGCCCTGCGTTTAGGGTGTTTTTCTGTTTTTCAGTATATGGTGCAGTAGCGGTGCGGCTAAAACCACGCCCAGCGGCAACAGGAAGATCACAAGCGGGTGCTGCTCGATTAGCGTAAATCCGTCGTCTTCGCACATATTCTCGAAAGCCGTTACCAACAAAATCCCCATCTCCAGAACGACCACCATCAACACCAACAGGACACTCTCCGTATGATGGCTAACGAACAGCGAGAGTGCCGCATTTCCCCTGTACAGCACCAGAAAAACCAGAGATACCGCTAACAGGGCGATCAGGATGAACATAAATGTTTCCCAATGGTTTTCCGAATAGTCGGCCTCTATAATATCCTGTATGTTCGCCTCGGAGAAGTCGGTTATTTGTTGGCCGATAATATCGAGCTCTTCGGTATAGTAGCGGGCGATCGACAGATGGCTGCGTATCCTGAGCAGCAGTCCTGTGCCCTCCCAGTCCGCGGCGGTGAACTCTTTGGCTCGGACGTAGAAATTCTCCGGCGCCGTATTGTCGAAAAAAACGACGGATGACGCCTCTTGCCCCAGACTGTAAATAAAGTCCTTTGGAATCTTGTCACGGTCTGGATCGGCATTAAAGAATACATACAACGGCATAGGAACCGGCGCACCGCTTTCAAACTTGAAATCTCGTGAAGCGTCCATCATTATTCGGACACTCTTGACAAACTGTACCATATCGCGCCGATGGGTGAAATCATAGTCCGGGAAGTATAGATCGACCCCTCTGATCCCTATGCTGTCGCTCTGCATCTCGGTGAACAGGTGGGATATGGCTTTGCGGATTGCGGTCTTGTTTTGTATGAACCGGGCTGTACGGTCGCTGTCGTCTATCCGGAAGAGTATCTCTCTGCGAGCGGCCGGGTCGATGCCGTTTTCGGGTTCGCGTCTGGCCAATGCACGGGGGATTAGTTCGTCGTTCACGCCTAACTCCTTTACAATGAAACTTTCCGACATAGTACTCAGACTGTCGTTTCGCAGAAAGAAATTATAGTACAATCTCTCTCCACTAAGCCCGGCCAGCGAGTCTATCAGCGCTTGCAACTCGTTTATATCTTTCACGATGGTGTTGATTTCTGCGAGATAGACCGTGTCGTACACCGTCACTGTCGGCAGGCTGTCGAGCTGCTCATAACCGAATGGGGTCTCCTTATAGTATATGGGTGGATACGGAACCACAGACAGCATTATGCCCAAGAGAAACCAGTTATAGTTCATACGTTTGTCTGTGTTATTTTACCCTCTTTCCCCAGCTCCTTTCCGATCGCTTGCCGTAGTATCTTTTCGGTCAATACAGCCGATTTTTTCCTGTATAGTTTGATCGCACAGTTTTGTACGGCATTGACAATGCTTCCGCCCGAAAGTGTGTATCCGGCTGCCGTGTGGAGCAACTCGTCCGAATTTTCGCTACCGTCCAACCACTCCTGGGGAAGCATCTGTTTCCATAGCAGGTAGCGTAGCCTCTCGTCTGGCATCGGGAAATAGAGTGCCGACTGGAAACGCCGAAAAAATGCTTCGTCTATGTTCTCCTTCAGGTTGGTTGCCAGAATGACCATTCCTGGAAAATCCTCTATCCGTTGTAACAGATAGGCCACTTCCTGATTTGCGTGGCGATCGTTGGAGGTGTTCGTCTCTGTGCGCTGTCCGAACAGGGCGTCGGCTTCGTCGAAGAATAGTATCCAGTTGTGGTGCTGGGCCTTGTCGAATACTTTTGCCAGATTTTTCTCTGTCTCGCCGATGTATTTCGAGACTATCATCGACAGATCGACCCTGTAAACGTCCATCCCATTGCGCCCTCCGAGTAACATTGCGGTCAGGGTTTTGCCTGTACCCGGCGGCCCATAGAAGAGACAGCGGTAGCCCGGTTTGACGATCCGTCCTATGCGCCATTGTTCCGTTATCTCATTCTGATGGGTTAGCCAGGCGGCAATGTCGTCCAACTCTTCGCGCAGATTGTAGGGTAGCACCAGATCGTCCCAACTCAGAGGCGTTGTGATTCTCCGGGCAGGAAACGAGGCATCATATCGAGGCTCATAGTCAGTGCCAAATGCTTTTGCCAATATTTCGTCCGATACGACCAAACGACCACTCAGCAGGGGTTCGCCATCTCCCTGTCCCTCGCAACGTAGTACATTCTCTTTGTGGAACCAGTGCTCCTTGCCCAGTATCCTGATCGTCTGCCGTCGGACATCCCCGTTATCGGGAGCGCCGCCTGAGATCACGAATAGCGCCGTTTCTCCCGTCGGCAGAAATCCTAAGTGAGATGTTCCTTTCCAGCCACCGAATTCGGTATGCGGGCGGTCGAGGTCTTTGTTTTGCAAAAAGAACAGATCGAGTGTTCGGGGGCAGAGGTGAGGTATCAGAGCGAGCAGGAGTATGGTTTGTTCTTCTATGGTGATTTTCCGGTTTTCGGGCAAAAGAGACCGCAACCACCGGCTTTCCATCACTTCCGATTCTTTGTATTCTCGCCCGAAGAATCGGGCAAATGCGGCCTGTAGCTGTCGTTGCAGGTATGTTATGGCTTCAGTCATATTTTTGGAAATCCACTACTTTATAAATCTTTTAAGTTTGTCGGTCGTTATTTTTATCCTTTCGGCATCGTTATCGGCCAGTGCCTCCCGCCAGTCCAAATAGAGTCTTTCAAACAGAGGCCATTGGCAGTACAACACCTTCCGTACATCGAGGGTAATGTGCGCCGGAAACCTTTCCTGTATATATTCCCGCTCCTTTTCATTGCCACCCCACGAGAGATAGAATAGCGATACCTTGCAGAGCTCTTCCCCGGGAGCGTCCCCGTCAGGATAGAGTAGCAGATGTTCTATTAGCCACCGATCCACGGTAGGAATGGAGTGCTTGTCTGTTATGTCGAATGAGTAAAAACGCCGCCTGTTCATTTCCGGCAATTCGGGGAAATACTTGATCTCATCCTCGCCGTACACCATCTTAAGTATTTCCAACCACTGCTTCCGTTGTTGTGAACGAAAAGCTTGCACTCCCTGGGGCGAAGGGCCTTGCTTTTTTCGGTCTATCAACCGTTCAATTCCGTTGATCTCTATTTCAGGCCACTTGTCCGCTGCCTGTTGTGTCGCTGCGGCCAGTAGGAAATCGAAGATCAGCAAATAGGCTTGCAGCTGAAGTATTCGCGCTTTCTCCTCCTTGGGTGCTCCCGGAGGCGGTCCTTGCCGGTTGATCCCGTAACAGTCTGGAAAATCCCATTGCACCGAGCGGTAGGTCGAAATGTCCCGATGCATATACCGGATAGGGGAGTGCGCCGGTTTGCGGTGCGGAGTCCCGTCTATGGGCTCTGTGGTTTCGATGGGCGGAGTTTCGCCGAAACGTATCTTTCCCAATGTCTCACAGAGGTTTCGATTAGCGTGATACAGTCTCTCTACTTCCCGGCGGAGCTTCTCTCGACTATCTACCTCGCCAGACGGATAAAGAGTGAATTCGTAATATCCTTTCGAGAATGTCGCGCGGCAAGCGGTAAGCTCGGGGATATTATCCATCATCAATTTTTCATAGTCCTGTGGCGTGACAGGAGAACCTCGGAGCAGTTCGTCGAACGGTAGCAATCCCATTCTATCGAAGGGAATCTCACCCGTCAGCGGATCGGTCAGGTAATCGGGCAGAGGGAAATCGAGCTTGTAGCGGAGTTCGTCGAGCGCGTGATTGAGCAGATCGAGTATTGTCACGCCTGGATCGTGGAGATTGAAATCCGTCCACACCTCTCCGCTCAGTTGCTGTAGCAGTGCCACGGACTTCTGTTGAAGGTGCAGATAGGGATTATCCTGCCTGTCCCGCCTCTGGATATATTTCCCCTTGCCCTCCATCTATATTATCTCCATAAAAGGCTCGTCCCATAGCCGGGCGATGTGGTAGCGTATGCGAATGTCACTCCCATAGTTGAAAGAGGTGCGTACCTGTAACACACAGGCATAGCCTCTTTTTACCCAGCGCAGTCTGATCCGGTGTCCGCGTATGCCATAGTGCGAGGAGATTTTGCGGATCTTCGGTCGTGCGCCGAAGCAATGCACCGCGTCTGCGACTATCAGGCTGTGTTTACCTGTGTTTTTACGCCCGCATCCTGCAACCACTTCCAGTGCCCAGCATCCTTCGAGCTCTTCGGTAATGTCTTGCCAGCGTCCGTTCGCAGGCACTTCGCCCTGCGCGAACGCTCCCCGGCGTGACGCGGCTTGCAATGTGCCTTTCATCACCACCGCTCCTCCATATTCTCCTAAGGTCACTGTGCCGTCGATGTTCATCACGGCCAGCGGGCGTCCGCGCAGTCCGACGGACAGGCAGCCCGTATCCTGATCGAGAGAGACTTGCCACAAAGCCTGTTCGTCGCTCGATTGGCGGCACACCGACAGCACGGCGCTTTTTCCGGGTTCGGGGGCGAGCATCAGTCCGGCGTGGGGTTCCTTCCGTAATCCGTCTTCGAGCAGGTTCATCGTCGAGTCGATAAGATTCTCAAAATCGAGTTCACTCGGACGGTTTCCCTGCCTGAACGATGCTTTCAGGCTTTGTCTGTTTCTTTTCGGCATATTATTTTGTTCCCTTTATACTATAAAGTGTTGCCCTATTGCCATCTCCCCGATTCCGAAGAACTCCTCTTCACTCGGCGGGAAAAGATGCTCTTGTGCCGGTACGAATATCGCATAAGGTTCCTTAGGGTAGAGTATATCTCCCGGATGCCCCGACTCCTCTATTACATATCCTGTTTTACCACGGTGGCCGAGACGGATTATCGACAGTTTATCCAGCGAAGCAATATATGGTTGGTCTCGAATCGTCCGGGCGATTTCGTCATGGCAGAGCGGAATGCCGGGTCGTGGCGTCTCTCGCTTGTGTTGCCACGGAGCTATCATTCGGTCACAAAGTTCTTTGAGCATTGCGCGGCAGTTTCCTGTAGAATAGCCGGCGTGGAACGTACCTATACCTCTGATTAACACCTCTTCATAGCGTGGATTGATCACATCGACCTGCGTTACCGCCGGGCTCGCTCGCCGGGTGAGATATTTTTCCATCTTCAGGATTTGCGCACTGCTCATCTTAGGACGCCAACCTTTTTTCCCTTGTCTGTCGCCGGACGGAATTGCAACGATCGTCACCACACCGCGACGCGAACCCTTGGTGTCCATATTTGGAAAGCACTGCACGTAATCTATTTCCGGAAACGCCTGCATAACCACTCGTTCATAATCGCGAGGCGTGACTACCCGTCCCCTGTGTGTGGTGTATTCCGAGACCCGCGCTATCTTCTCTGTCGGCGTCTCCCTGCTGCGACAATCTGTCGCCGGAGAGAGACGATGTACCTGAACCACTCCAGGAACGGGTTTCTGTAACAATACCGGCATCGATCCCACCGAGTCGTAGGTCTGCGACACTAATGGTATTGCATTGGGTACGATCTTGCGCAGAGTGGGTATGCGACGCATTCCCGAAACGACCGTCGCGCGAAACCACAACACTCCGTTGCCGTCCCTCGACCCCTGCTCAAGGATTTCAGGAATATCCAGCCCTATCATACCCGCGTCGGAGAAGTTTTCAGTCGTGTCGCATAGTATCACATCGTCTGGCAATTCTTTCCAGTTGTAGCCATCTCCCCAGAACCAGCGCACGGATGGGTAGGAGCTCATCTCACGCTCCATCGGTGCAAAATCGAACCACAGGCGCAGATACTCTCCCCCCTTTACTCCGCACAGGCCGAAAATCAAGTGCAGCTCTCCCTGTAGCGAGGGGATCAGGGGCACCGAACGATGGCCGCGATTCGGGTAAACCTGCCGTATGCCCAGCGGATGTATGTGCCAAAAACCGGCGTCGGGGTGGGCATCACATCCTCGCAGGTCGATCCTCTCGGAAGCACGATAGTCAGCCGTGATTCTTTCGACGAGCGGTGCTATAGGTTGTTCGGGCGGGTCGGCTATCCTCTTTTTCCCAACCTTGTTGATCAACTGTTCCGAGAAAAGTGCCAGATATCGTTTTTCGCCGAAGCCTATTTCCGGTTCTGTGAGACTGAAGCGCACAAAACCGGTTTTCGAGCGAATCGTATAGTCGTAATTCTGTTGTTCGCCGGGCGCATATGCCGGCATCTTTTCTACCGGAATTCCTCTTAGGGTACTTTCCGTTGTCACAGGAGCTTCCTTAAGAGGTCCGCCGTCCGGGTTCGGGGGATCGGAGGCGAACAGAAACCACGAAGCGCGACCCGGAGTGTCGTGCCAACGGTAATCTTTCAGATAGTGCGCATCCACACGAAAAGAACGATTGTCGATACCCTCGTTATAAGCACGGTAGTGTTCATACAGACTTGTCGCAGGAAGTTGTATCCAGCGTATGTGTAGATCGAGACTCTCCGTATGCTTCACTGCCATCTCGTAATTGCCGATCACAAACCACGCTCCTTTCTGCGCGCCCGATCCGAAAGGATGAAACGGTTTGGAATTATCCACTCTTCCCAGATCGTTATACACTGACAGTGAGGTGACCCCCTGCACATCCACGTCGATCACGATCCTCTTCAGCACGAATTCCCTTATCCAGGAATACGGATAGAGCCAGGCGTCGAGATTCAGGTAAACTTTCATCGCGGGGAAACGCGAATCTATCCCGTGTAGCTGCTGTTTACATTCGGCGGTGGCGGGAAACTCTTCCGGCAGCGCGCATCTGATCGTAAGGTTATCCGGATGTCCTTCTCCGACAGTTGTCTGTATCCCTTCGATCTCTTTCCATCCCTCATCTGTGCTGATCTCTACGTAGAAGATGTTGGCCAGCAGGCGGCGGGTGATCTGTTCGTTCGTCCATCCGGCGAAGGGAGAATCGGTATGCGAGTTTGCGGCTTCAATAAAGGCAGTGAAGGCGTGTGATTCTGTTTCGAGTCGGAGCTGTATCGACCGTTGCCCCTCGCGTAGCAGTAGGACGGGCGACGATACTATAAACCCCGTAGACCTCGACTCCGCGTCGTTGGGTATCTCCTGCACCTCTATCGAAGTCACACACTCCAGCGCCGAGGCGGGATACAGATTGCGTTGATGTTTGTAATGGACGGAGACTATTCTCTCAACTGTAATGTTTTCCAGCACCACCTCCTCCTCAGGATGAAAAACCACGCCTGAAGACTTTAGCACAAAGCCGGTCTCGCGACCGATCACGATCCTGTCCTGCGTCCCTTTCTCCAGTGACACCCACATCGAGCAGGGTAGGGGATCGAGGTCTTGTATTCCGCCGACTTCATCTATATACCAATGGGGTAGATCGTCCCAGCGGCGGTTGAATCGCTCGAAAACTTCGTGCAAATTTCGGATAAACGTGTATAACAACGCCTGGGAGGGTTCCATTCGTCCGTCGGGCTCAGGCAAGTTTTCTCCGTTTTCGAGCCGTGCGAGCAACTCTTCAAGCTGGGGCAACAGCTCTCTGAAATGACCTTCCGACGCGTAATGCAGATTATAGTAACGCAGGAATCCCGCCACTTCGAGCGCCCGGCGTAACAGGGAGTTCTCCCCGCTGTCGATCGCATCGACGCCTTTCACGGATGTAATCCTCTCCAGCCTGTCTATGCGGGTTAATCCTTGCCTCTTTTTCATATCACACTACAGGTCTGTGCCCTCTCTGAAGTAGAAAGGGAAAACAATATTGCTCCGAGAGTTGGTCTGGCGCACCTTATAATCGATCTCGATCCACAGCACACCCTGTTCCGGTTCGTGAAAATCCACCTTGACCGACAACACCTCTATCCGCGGTTCGTAATACAGTACCGCCTGCTCGACCGCATCGGCTATCATCGTTTTCTCCGACAGGGTGATGTCAGCGAAAACCCAACGCCTGATCCCGCAACCATAATCGAACCTCCTGGTCCGCTCGCCCGGCGAGGTGGACAGAAGTATCCGCAGACTCTGGCGAATATCATCTTCATCGGATGCCATATCCACGCCCGATTCCTTTGTAAATCCTGGGGGGAAAGCCCAGCCGCGTCCCAAATAGCTCTTCACATCATCCATAACAGCTCTGTTAATTGATCATCACCATCGTTCCCTTTAGCGTCGTATTGCCGGATGCCGAAAATTCTGCCGATACGGTGCCTTTGGCCACGAGACTCGCATCGGCCTTCGCCTCGACGTTCATCCCCTTGAGTTTCAGATTGCTTTTTGCCTGAATCGACGCTGCACTGCCGGCATCTGCCGCTATATTGGTTTTTGCTTTCAGGTTCAGCTCCTTTGCCGACTCTATGGTGATTCCACCCTTGTCCATAACAATCTTGTTTCCGTTCTGATCCGAGAGCGCTATCCCTTTCTCTTTGTCGCTTATCACTATCCGATTGTTCCCTGGTGTCTCTATCGTAACGGATTTATCCTTCTCATCGAAAATCAGCTTGATCTTCTCTTTTGTCACCAGCGCACGAACGTTATTCTCCGCGGTCAATTCGTACGGAGATTTCCTCGAACTGCTGTAGATACTTCCCAGAACAACCGGATAGCAAGGATCGTTGTTGAAGAACCCTACCACCACTTCATCTCCGGCGTCAGGTATTATGAATGAACCGTATTCGGAACTCGCCCAGGTGGATGCAAGTCGCGCCCATACGACATTATTGTCGCCGTTGAGGGTAGGTATCTCTATCTGTATCCGGCCCATCTTCGCAGGGTCTCCATCGCTTTTGACCATCTTGCCGATGTGAAGTCCCCCGATTCCCGGCAATAATCCGGATGCCGCCGGAGCACTCGTGTGACGTTTGCCTGTAATCACTTCCGCTGAAAGTCCCATATTCACGGTTGTCTCCCAATTTCCGTGTCGAATCCCGTGTTCTACCGAGCCGGCATAAGCTGCTCCGTCGAAATGTTTCCCGAATCCGTCGAGTTGGATCAGGGAACCCGCCACAGCTTTGGCCGATCCCGAAAAAGTGACACTGCCCTGTATCCGCGACATTCCCGCCCTTAATCGACACGCATCCGCCCAGTTGGCGAGCGCATCTGCGTCTACCGTGCCCACCGTTTGCAACTTCCATCCCTTCATTCCTGCCGTTTCGCCGAGTTTGGTCGCGTCGTCCGATCCCTGGGCATTTAGCGAGGGCTTTTTCGATTTTCCGCCTATGCTCTCCTGTTTGGCCGGATCCCACGCCGAGGCCTCTATGTCGGACAATTGACCCTCGGCGGAGACATCGGCCTGAAAAGATATGATATCCGGCCCGTAAGTCAGCGACAGCACTGGTGATCCCCCGACCACAGGCTTTCCGACCGTTATCTTTTTCCCCTCTACTGTCGCCACCATCCCGTTACGGTCGGCCAACGAAAGCACAAAATCCCAGTCGGTACTGTAATACTGTACAAGTTCGCCATATTTTGCCGTGGTTCCTTCAACCGACGGGCTCAGAGGCGAATATTCCCCCAACACGGCCTGTATGGCCGCACTGTCTGTGGAGTCGATGAAAACACGACTATGGCGCCCTTGGGTAGTCGGAAAGGCATAATCTCGGCACTCCACCCTGAGCATACCTTTGTTGCCGCGCCCGATCTCTACACCGTGAGAGATCACAACACCTTCGAAGAGCACAGACTCGTCGTCACCGTATCCCACCTCTATCCGTATCTGTGCACCGACGGCAAACGTGTCGTCGTCACTCTGAGGCACCGAGGCCGACGGCATATCGCCCGCCTGATAGAGCAATACCGCCTTCCCGATACGATTGACCGACTTCTTCACACTGATCGACACCAACCGGAAAGCCACTCCCACAGCAGTACCTTCGCTATAGACGGAACACCTAACCAGGGCTCCTTTCTCCTTATTGGGTGAGTCTGCCATCGTTATTCGTTCAGGTTCTTTTCAGCGGTGGAAAGACTATCTGTGTGCCCGGTTCGATGTGACGAAATCCTGCCATATCATTTGTCCGCGCCACATCCGCACAGTACGAAGCGTCCCCATAAATTTTATCGCACCACATAGCCAGCGTTTCACCGTCGGCAAGTCTGATGAGGCGGGTCAGGTCTGGTGACTTACGATTCACCTGTCTGGCTTCGGTCAATGGGTCGAGATAGCCGTCGATCTTCATTGTCACATTGACTCTCAGCGGCGACCCATCCGGACGGAAAAGCGTATAATCGTAATCGAGCGAGGTAAGCCGCCCCTTGTAGATGAAACATCCCCAACTCATCTTCAGAAAATTGGGTTGATGGGTCTCGTCGTTGATCCGGTACACGATCTTTTCCAGCTTCTCGATCACATCGGGAATGGTGGTATCCGTCTCCCCGATCCGCAGAGGTATCACACCCGTCTCGTCTAAAACGAAATCGAAACTCAGAGCACTCTCCTTTAGCTGATAGAAGTTTTTCGACGGCACCGAGGTGCCTGCGTTATCCCCTCCGCTGAGTTTTGTCTGTCTTGAGTATTTCAACGAAGCGGGGTTGATCTGCACCTCTATACTGCCATCCTCCGTTGAGAATGTTTCGTCGCTGTAGCCGAAGATCTTCATCTTGTCGGGCCTGCCGCTTTTCTCGCTCATAGTTATCTTACTTCTCTCGTTTGAGTGTTGTGTATGCAAGTTCGATGCTCTCGACGGCCAGCTCGTTCCTCTGCGAGTCGAACCCTTCGGCACTCCACTTTACCGGCCAGGCCCTCTTGCAAACCCAACAATACATAGGAGCTCCGGTTTCGTCCAGTAGGGTTATTTCCACATCTTTGGGCTTTATCGGCTTTAGAAAACCACCTTCGAGCGTATCGTGGATCCACTTTCCAAAATCGTTCTCTTTGGACATCACAGCTCGCCTAAGCACGAGATTTCCGTGCTTCATCCCCTTGGGTAACAGCAGGGTATGATCGTTCATACCGCCCTCCGAAACACTCTCGACCTCCGTCTCTGCCGAAAGTCCCGATGCCTCTTTGAAAGCCACCTCTTCCGTGGAAGATTCTCCCTGAAATTTTACTGAAAAGTAAAATGCCGCGGGCAGAAACCACTCCACCGGTTGCCTGTTATCCGCCATTAGCCGTTAGCTATGGTGATCCCTTCGTGGGCGACCTCAAGGGTTTCGACAGCCACCTCGTTGCCGTCCGATTTCAGGTCGGTACCGGTGATCTTGGTTGGCCAGGCGTTCTTGAGCGTCCATACCATCGTGGGAGCTCCCTCCTGGTCGAGCAGACTGATGACCACCTCCTTGCGTTCGATGGTGTTCATCTTGATAGCGTTGAACCACGTCCAGAACGTATTGTCGCCCACAAATACACCTTTTTTGAGAGTCACGTTACCCGACTTCTTTATGCCGGGCATCTTTATCGTCGAGAACTCTTTGCTGTTCCCGTGTCGGTATTCGATGACCTGTGCTTCGATATCGAGGCCGCTCACCTCCTGGAATGCCACTTCCTGGTCGGCTATTTTTACCTGAAAATAAAATTTTGGTAATGGCCATACCTTATCCTGCGCTTCTCCTGCCATAATATTTAATTTTTATTAGGTTATGATTTCTGCATTTGTTGTTGGAATGTGATCTCAATGAACTCTGCCGGGCGGCTGATAGCTACCAGCACCGTTACCCTCATTATGCCTTCGAGAATATCTTCAGGGGTCATCGTCTCTCCCAGTCCGACGTGAACACTGTACGCATCGTCGGGTGTTGCACCGGCCAGCCCGCCACGTTTCCATATACCGTTCAGGAAATTGGAGATCATACTCCGAACACTCACCCACGTGTTGGCCGTGTTGGGGTCGAACACATAAGCACGGGCGGCGTTCTTGATCGACTCTTCGAGCATAATCATAGTCCGGCGGACGTTGATATATCGCCAATCGAGCGAGTTACCGTCGAGGGTGCGTGCACCCCACACTTTGATGCCTTCACCCGTGAAAGTGCGAATCGCATTTACCGACTTGCCACTCAGGGGTACGTTCAGGTCTTCCTGCTCCTCGTGAGAGATATTGACCGCCGGACGAACTGCGGTTGCGATACTTGCATTGGCCGGGGCCTTCCATACTCCTTTGGTGTTGTCGGTCAATGTATATACACCCGCCATCGCCGCCGACACCGGCATCAGATTCAGAGCCAGTCGCATCTCTTTCATAAGTTCTCGATAGAGAGGACTTAGTTGCGCCAAAACCTTATGCAGGGTCACCGATGCGACCTCGTCCATTTCGCTACCAAGTTTGTCGATATATTCCAACGCTTGCGTTTTCTTCTCTTCCGGCAGGGTAGAGGCGCCGATCTCTTCCGTCAAAACTGTTTTCAGCTGCTCGGTATCCAGATTTCCGAAATCTATCTCGTTCTCCTGTACGATGGAGGTATTGATCCACGGATAATAGACAGCCCCGTAGTCGAGCAGACTGCTGCCTATCGACTCACGGAACGCCGACACACAATCCCCATCGGGATCTTTCCTGTCTTTATATCCGTCATAGATGTCCAGTACGGCGAAACGGTTTTGCATATCGTACCCACAGTGTTTTAGCATCGCTTGTTGCAGGGCATAGCAATCTTCGGCATTGGGCAGACAGACAGCTTCGGGTATGACCACCATCGTGGGTTCCTGTTCTTTCAGCAGCGGGATTATGCCCTCCTCCATTTTGGTTTTGTCGAGTTCGTCCGCATAGCCGCCCACCGACACCACATAGCACGGACCTCCACCGTTGGCATAGAACAGTAGCATCTGATAGTAGAGCGAGAAACGATCTGTCCGCTTGACGACGTAGTTCTTCTCTTTGAACCGGATTCCCGACGCGGCCGCAGGGTCGTCTATGACGGTAAAGGCGGGTTTGGGGGCCTCACCGAAATAGGCTCGAAACTCTGCCATCGAAGTGATGCGCCAGGGTTTATTAAGCAGGGATTTGTTGCCGTTCATCGCTTTGGCCGTATAGCCTATGAAGGCGGGAACGGCTGTGGCGACCTCTACGACGGAGTTGGGAAATGCGTTCTTCTCGACGATGTACACCCCCGGTGTTTTCATAGCACACATACAAAACTGGTTTTTAAAGGTTTATATCAATAATAAAAGTATCCTGCAATGGTGCCGCGGGGGTCGTTCACCGAACTCTCGTCGGGCTTTGGCAATGGGATCCGACCACCCAGCAATCGCTCACCTGAATCCCTTACCTCCAACAACTGAAATCTGTATTCGGGATTCTCCGCCAGCTGCATTTTGTCTTTGGTAACTATCCGATAGGCCGGGCCTATTCCTGAAAGCGTGATCTTTTCCGGAGGCAGCAATTCCACTTTGTCCTGTATCTCCCTGAGCCGGATTTCCGAACCGCCATCTGTATGGCGCGGTATCAGAACGAACTCCAGTTTTTTTTCGGGCGGAAGCAGCCTTAGTTCCACCTGCGATATCTCTGTTTTCTTCAGTCCCACCGTCAGCACTCCCCACGTTCCCTGTTGTCGGACGATCTCGAACTCCGCCTCGTCTCCTTCGGTCAGTGCTCGCTCCGTCACGTAATAAAACATCGTGTCGGTCGGCACTACCCGGAATACCGGACGAAACTCTTCAGTGAATATTGCCTCTTCCGGCCTAAGCAATAGCCAACGATCCGGCTCCTGTCGCCGAAAAACCCATCCCGACTGCGTCAAAAAGAGCATCGTCCCACTGTCCGGCACCAGATTCAGGGGAGGTGTGTCACAATAGTAACCGTGCCTTGTATGTATCTCCAGACAGCGGACATATCTCTCTGTACGACTCATACCCCCGTTTGTTTTTCGGTGATCGGTATGGAGGTACTTCGCAGCTCGTCGGCCGACAATTCCAGTAGCCTGATCTTGCACAGGATGGATGGCTGATATGCTCCTCCACAGATACTCCACAGATTTGAAAGTTCCGTAAACGAGAGATTGACAGGTTCGATCGTCAGCGTATCGTTCGAGGGTGGAACATTCATCACCGAATGATTCTGTATATAATTCAGACTCTCGGAAAGTATCCGCAACCCCTCTCCATACTGCTTTTCAGCGAAAAATGCAGTCACCAGCACATACAGGTTGATCTGCCAGGGCGGAGACGATTTAGTCAGTCTCTCTCCCGATGATCGATGGACAAATGTTATCCCGCCGGCAGTCTCTCTTTCCACATTGACGAGCGTTACCAGTAGCTTGTTCGGTGCCGTTCCGCTTCGATTTTCCGGTGCCGACAGCAGTACCATATCGTCACGCAGGGAGAAGACCCGCGAGAGATACTCCGAGAGACCCTCGGCGAAACAGGATAGCGTACGATAAACCATCGACATTCGTCTTTGAACAGACGACAATAGTACACAACTATCGCAGGTAAAATGTTGCGATTTACGAATTGCAACATTTTTTTTCGATCGATCGGCAAAAATCTCGTGGCGAAGAGCGTGTTATCTGTTTGAATGCCCGGAAGAAAGTGGTGCGGTCGTTGAAACCTACGTCGTAGGCTATTTCGGAGAAGTTGCAGGTGCAGTCGGGATCTGAAAGTCGGGCTATCGCTTCTGTGATGCGAATCTCGTTGAGCCAGCGGCAAAAGTGCCTGCCTGTATTCCTGTTTACCGCCCGCGAAATATAGACTCTGTTTACCCCCAACTTGTCGGACAGGCTCGTGAGCGTCAAACCGGGACGCAGGTAGTCCTTCTGTTCGATCACTCGGCGGCGTATTTCCGCCATAATCATCATCTCCTTCTCTGAAGATGTGCATCGTTTTGGCAGTGGCTTTTGCTTCTTTTTCTCTTCGGCTTGCCGCACTGCTCGCAGCCGGATTATAGTTCCGATCAATCCCGCCGCGAGCAACATAGAAAACATCAGGGAATAATGATACAGGCGGCGAAAGTGTTCGGTATCGTCACTGTTCCTACACATATTTCAAATATAACAAAAAAGCACTACCTTTATAACTCACACTGATTCCGACACATTGGCCAGGGCCTTCTCAGGGGCTTTTGCCGACAAACAGTTTGAAATGAAAAGGAGCGAGTTAATTTAACTCGCTCCTTTTACCTGAATCAATATTCTCTCACTTTCATACCCTGTCCCTTTAGCCAGGGTAGCTCCTTTTGCTCTATTATCGAGCGGAACTGCGTATAATCGGCTTCGAACGCTGCTTCTTCGTTCGGTTCGGAGCTCCAGTCGGGGTAGGCATTCCAGGCACGTTCCGGCAATCCCAGCATCTTGGGGAACAGTGAGCGGCTAACCATATCGAAATTGCGGAAAGTTTCCGCCCACAGCTGCCCCTGCAATCCGAGAATGTTCTTTGCACCTTCCGGGGTCAGTTGCACCAGCCCTTTGCCGGCACCCACCACACTTTTCGGCGTTCCATTGAATTCGGTTCTCAGCGAAGCGTAAATGTTATAAGGTTGCATTGCGAAGGAAGCCTTGTCTGTCACATAGCCACCCCAGGCAAGGCCCGGTTCTTCGGGTGAGGGACTGTAAGCCAAGTCGAAGTAGAGATTCCCCACATTGCTGAACACTACCGGATAGCCCTCATTTGCAAGCGTATAAGGCACCTCTGCAGAAGCCCCGTTGGTACTCCAGCAATTCACATAGCCGAGGTTGCCTTTCACCTTTTCGCGGAAATCGTCACTGCGGCCTTCCACCAATTCCTGCCAGCCGGCCATCTTGATTCCACGTGCCGCCAGCAGTTCGTTCACCTTTAATATATAGTATTCTCCCAGTGCCACATCGCCCGCAATTCCGTTCTCTGCCATAAACTTGTCTGCGATGGGCGATGCTGTCCAGGCGCCGCGGGGAATTTCGTCACCACCCACGTGTACCGCCCAAATGGGAGCTCCCGCTTCTTTGTACATTGCCACGATCTCGTCGATAACTTTCTCCATAAAGCGATAGGTCGAGGGCATTGCCACGTTCATCACGTTGTCGTTATAGTCCTGGATCGACATATAGACCGACTTGTCGTCCACATCGTGCAGCATATATTCCGTTGCTTTCGCCGGGTCGGAATCTTTGTATTTGTTGTAACGCGCTTTCATAGACACGATTGCAGCCCTTGCGTGGCCCGGCGACTCGATTTCCGGAATCACGAGTATATGACGCGCAGAAGCATATTTCAGCAATTCGATGAACTCTGCACGGGTCAGATGGCCTGTTCCCGTTGTGTTTTCGGGTCCCATTCCTCCACCGTAACCCGGCACCAGCATATCGCTTTCGTCGGGAGTGTATCCGCGTCGCGCACCCACTTCGGTAAGCTCCGGCAACCCCGGAATCTCAAGTCTCCAGCCTTCATCGTCTGAGAAGTGGAAGTGGAACACGTTGAGCTTGTAGCTTGCAAACAGGTCGATCAGTTTCAGAACGTTCTCATATTCAGTGTAGTTTCTGGCGATGTCCACGTGCTGGCCTCTGAAGTGGAAATCGGGCCAATCCTGGATCGTAACGTTATTCAGTTCTACGGGAATCGTGGCTCCTTTCAGCATATCCAGCAGCGTTTGCGCCCCGTAGAGAGCTCCCGATCCGGTTGCTGCCAGTATATTCACTTCTCCGTTCTCGATCTTCAGCGTGTAGCCTTCCGAGTTTTTTTGATTCGTATCGGCCACAAAGTTTATTGCCGTTCCTTCGCCCTGTTCGATCCCACAGGCTTTCAGCTTTTCCGCCAACAGCGCTGCATCTCCTGCAAACTCTACCGGGGCGTTGATCTTCACGCTCTTACCGATCTGAGTCGTCCCTTCTGCCGCCATAACACTCTTTGGGGAAGGAATAATGTCGGTCTGAGTGATTGGTTGCGGCTTGAATCCGTCGTGAGGACGCGCAGGTACAGGAATCGAATCGAAACTGAATGCCACGGGCCGTGCCTTTCCATTCAGCACAATGAACATCCCTTCGGGGGCGTTCCAGTTGCTGTTGAAGCGTACATTTGTCGGTAGCACTATGTCTCGTGTTTCTCCCGGCGCCAGAGGTGCAAAATTTTCTGTCGGCACCATCCTCACCAGTCCCGAACCGCCACTTATGGCTTCGATCTGCACTGGCATTTCATCGGGCAGGGGAGGGATCACTCGGCCTCTGGATTGGTTGAACCACACTTCCCAACCATCGGCCAGTTCTTTGCCTGTGTTGTTTGTGATCACAAAATGTTCAGTTCTCTGGTCTCCGCTTCCGTCGGCCGACCAGTGAATTGCAATTGGCGGGGTGTTCTCAGTTCCCGCGCAGGCAACGAGCAGCATAAGCACTCCCGCCATCAAAAATCTGCTAAAGTTTTTCATTATTTAAGATTGATTTGGTTAAAAAGTCGTCTCCTGTGTTACCTCTCCGGTTGCTGCCCACTCTGCACCACGCAACAAGGTCGTTTGAAAGCCCGCATCTTCCATCGAGTATCTCATATCGGGGTCGTTTCCCGCGTGGCCCATTGCCGTCACAAAAACTCGGCCGTGCCCATAA
The DNA here is from genome assembly GCA_002293535.1 of Alistipes sp. UBA934. Classification (GTDB taxonomy): domain Bacteria; phylum Bacteroidota; class Bacteroidia; order Bacteroidales; family Rikenellaceae; genus UBA940. The sequence continues at coordinate 21,123 of DBDK01000005.1, forward strand.
TCGACCGTCCACAGCATCGGTTCGTGTCTTCCCGAACCACCCACTGCCGGGTCGTCCCAGGCCGTCGCCAGTACTACCATATTTTTCGCCGGGCCGCGAGCTTTGCCGTAAAGTTCGTCCTTGACGTGTTCCCACTCTTCTGGCAGACCCTTTAATATAGGATGGTCGGGTAGGCGATGAGTTACGGTAAATGGATGTTGCAGAGCGTGATGACCCGCCCAGCCCGGAGTGTAGTCATATACCACGCGCCCGTCTTCCCAATAGACCCACGGCCCATCTTTCTCCGAACGCAAATCCCAGGCGCCAAGTCCCGTCATCTTGTTCCACTCCTTCCAGTCTGCCATCGGTACTATAGAGGAGTGCACTACCACAACTCCGCCTCCGTCTGCCACCCATTGCTCGAATTTCCGTCTCGCTTCTTCGCTCGGCGCTTCGCCTCCCCAATTCACCACCACCAGCTCGTATCCTTCCAACCTCTCTGCTGCCTGCTCGAACCCGATCGCCCATTCTCCCACCTCGAACATTCCGTCACTTTCCAGGATCTCTTCCAGCTTTTCGCTTCCGCCTTTCCACCAGTGGCTTCCGTCCTGCCCGGTCACGATCAGTGTGCTAATTTGTGCTTCTGCGCTCCACACTCCCGTGAGCGCACACGCCAACATCAGCCACTTTCTCATTGCTTTTCCTGTGGATAAAGTCCGTAATATATCGCGCGACTCAGAGCCAGATCGTCCGTATCGCCTGCAAAGTCCCAATACATCACTCCGCGCAAGCCTCTGTCGTTTATGTATTTGGTTTTGATCTCCAGCGAGCGTGGATCGTCATATCCGGCGACCATCTCTCCTTCTTCATTCACCAAATAAGGCCCTTTTGCCACGTCGTCCCAGCGTTTTTCGTAACCTTCCAGTTCGGCCAGCACACGGTAATTCGTGAACCCGCGAATTTCCCTTATCGCCCGTCCATAGAAAGGTACACCCATCACCAATTTATGCGTCGGCACTCCTGCTGCAAGGTGCGCTTCCACGGCTTCGTGTGTTGTTATGTTGCTCGATCGCTCCGAACGATACAGGGCCGAATGGTGCCTGTGGCCGGTCTGATCCATATCATAGGCCATTATGTTCACGAAATCCACATAAGGATTTATTGCTCTGAAGTCCACATAGTTAGCATTCGCAGCTGAAGCCAATGTCAGCAGTTTATCCGGCCCGATTGCTTCTCGCAGGTCGCGCATCAACAGCGTAAAGTTTTTCGTATCATTCGGCGAAGAAGATATTCCCGCCGCATCCGAAGTAGGGTATTCCCAGTCTATGTCTATTCCGTCCAGCCCGAATTCATCCACCACTCTTCGGGCATCCTTAGCAAACGACCGGCGAAATTCCTCCGAGGCCGCCATTTCGCTGAAACGCCCGCTTCCCCAACCACCGATAGATATAAGCACTTTGAAATCAGGATTTTGTTCTTTCAGCGCCACCAGCTTGTGTAACCGCTCAGGATTGCTCACTCTAACTCCGTCGAAGGTGTCGCTCACGTGCCCGAAGGCGTAATTGGCGTGTGTCAGCAGATTTGGGTCGGGCAGGGGTTCTGTCCACGAGGTCACGTAACCCAGCACTACTTTTTCCGGTTCGGCCAGTTCGATCACCTTGCGCGCCCATTTCGTTTTCAGATTCTCTCCTTTTTCATCCACTTCGAATTTCCCGTCTTCGAAATGCTCCATCACGAGTTTTTTCACTGCACCCGCCTCCTCAAGCACAATATCTCGCTTCGTCGATAGCACCACGTCCGAGAGGTGTTGTACTTGCCCTGTAGCGTCATCTACTACTGCATAATATTGCTTAAAAATGTCGAACTCCGGGTAGTGTCCATTATCCGCGGCAAACAGGATCACTCGTTCCGGGGCTTCGTCGCTGTCCATCTGCGCCAGTTCCATTTTATGCGCCCAAAATCCGCGACGCCCTGCTTCGGCGGGATGATTCGTGTTAAGGGGCACTCTCACTCTCCACAGCGAATTGTGCGAAGTTATGTAGAGCATTCCGTGGTCGGTTTTGCTGAACGCCAGCGTCAGGGGCCTTTCAGGCACGATGATCTCGCCGATGCGTTCTCCCGCAGGATTGAAGATATAAATCTGCCCATCGGCTACATATAGGTTCCCCGATGCATCCACCGCCGAACCTGTTTCGCCCGTTTCCACGAAATATTTCATATTCGACAGCGTTCCGTTCGTCGCCACATCCAGCCGTACCATTCTCTTGTCATACTCGTCGCTCGTGTAGAACGGCTTTCCCGGTACAGCTTCCAAGGACGAGAGTGCTCGCGCCAGATCGTATTGGTTGGGTATGATAGTCACTCCGTCCGGCGCCACGAAGCACTCCTCCGGTACGAAATTCACTACCGTGTTGAAATCGTGGAAATCCCTCCAGCGGTTCGACGGATAGAGCGCCTTTTTCACTACTCCCACCTCACTCATCTTCTTACGTTCCAGCAGCTTGATCGTCTCTTCGGGTCTCTTCGGATCAATGGTATAAACCAGCGTCGTGTAACCGTTGTTTCCGTATCCGCTGAACGATGTTCCTCTCGTATCTGGGTAGGTCGCCGGCACCTCCGGAGCGCCGTTCACAATATAGCCGGGTTGCGGCGTATATCTGAACACGACCAACAAATTATCCTCCGTATCGACTGCCGTTGCCAGGGGTTCCCATTGGAAGTCTGCGACCATCGTCACTTGCTGGGTTTCGGGCGACCACTTGTAAACCCTCCTGAGGCGTTGCTCGCAGAAATAGATATTTCCGTTGCTGTCGCTGCTCAGCCCTTGTGCGAACTCGAACCCTGTTGCCAGTCTTTCGGGCCGACCCACATTGTCGCGCAGATCTTCCACTCGCTTCTCTTTTCCCGTGACATACAGCCTGTTTAGCTCCCAGGGCCTCACTGCGATGCCCGTATTCACGTCATACAGCGTTTCAGCAGCGACGTACTTCGTTTGTGCAAAATTGTGCGTATTCAGGAACTCCACATCTTGACATCCCCACGTTCTGATCGCGTAAGGGTAGGGGGTATTCACTCTGATCACCTGGAACATATAAAGGTTTGCGAACAGCACGTTGGAGCAATTCTCAAGCTCGATCGGTTGGCAATATTGTCCTTCTCTGCTCTCTTCTTCGAGTTGAAAAGCATAAGCTTTCCAGTTGCTCACGTTTTTGAACCTCGCTTCGTTCCTCACGTGATGTTCCAGCGACATAGCGTAAATTTTCCCCGGCGTCGATGTATCCGAAACATACAACCCGCTGATTGCGTAACTGCTTGCCGTCCACACGTTTTTGAAGACTCCTCCGCCACCGTTCGTCACCCACAGGCTCCAGTATTGTGTGTCCCACGCATAGTCCTTTCCCGGAGCGGCCAGCGGGCTGTCGGGCGAGGATATTCTCGGTTGCTGTGGCGCTCTCGACCCTCCGGTGCGTTCGGCTTCCGGTCTCGGCCTTGTCATTCCTCCGTGTCCTCCCACGAACTTCACATCGTTCATATATGATTTCTCTCCACTCTGCCACTTGCAACCCACTGCTCTGTAGTTATATGCTCCGGTGTTCAGTCCCAGTCCCGTCACGATGTTCGTTCCTTCTTTGGGGGTTTCCAGCAGTGCTTTCGGCCCTCCGAACCCGCTGAATGCCGGCGTACTCTCCTTGAGGATCAGCTGAGTAGCAAACGGATGCAGTGCGATCAAATTAGTGTGCGGTTTCAACTCTATTGTTTCCGAAACAACGTACCATCCTTGGGGCAGATAGATATTCTTTTGTGCTGCTATGGCTTTGCGGAAAGCTTCCGTGTCGTCCGTTTCTCCGTCACCCACCGCTCCGAAATCGCGTACTGAAACCCACGTGCTCATATCCGGTATCGCCGGAACGTCCTTTGCAAACGCTGCGGGCATTTTTGCCAGCGGCTCTGCATCCAGATCGGTGCGCATTTCGGGTTTAGCATTCAGCGCGTCCATTTGCAACCCGTGCGTAAAGTTCTTCACTCGGTATATTCCTCGGCCGGAACCCTCAAGACGCGCCATCGCTTCGCCCGTTCTTGCCACGGCCAGCGTCCCGACACCGCGACACACCACATTTCTCAACGCTATCTGGTTTGCCGCATTCCCCACGTTGCTTATCACCATCGCCGGCCCGCTCACTCCATCGAACACACTGTCTTCAATGAAAAGTTTGTCTGCGTAATTCTCGTCTATATCCACCACACAAGGCACATTTTTCGCCGTCATCCTCACGATCGCCATCCCTCCCTCTTGCGAACGAATGGCTGCTTTTCGCTGACCTTCGAAATATACATCCACCACCATCATCGGCCATCCCGGAGAGGCTTTCGTCGTGTAGATTCCCCAGTCGCCGCCGTAGAAGCGCACGTTTTCCATCTCGTTGCCCACTTCGAACAGGCCTGCACGACCGTTTTCAGCGTGCACGTCCATATGCGATATGTAGCTGTGTTGCGCATAGTGCGTCCTCAGCGCCACCGCCCAGGGATTCCCCTTGCCGATTCTCAGGTTTATGTTCGACATACAGCTGTAAAAAGTGCTGGGGCTCGCATCGGGCACCTGCTGGGGATTGCTCACCATTCCGCTCGTAAACCAGAACATATAGTTCGCCTTGCCCTTGTCGCCGGGTCTTTCTTGCTGAAAACCGGGCGAACCTGCAGCCAGAACTATCTCCGGCCTCTTTGCTCCATAACCTATCAGCCTCACAGCTCTCGGTATATAGATCGTTTTTGAGATCGTGTAGGTTCCGGGACCCACGAATATTATCCCGAAAGCCTGCTCCCTGGTCACACGATAGATCATATCCTGCAGGGCATCGCTCACGTCGTCGCCGGCTTTTGCACCGATCTCGGCGTGCGAAAAGTAAAGAGCTTGTGGATCGTTCGGTCGTTGTTTGAACACCGATTCACCGTTTGTGGCCATAGCTGCGAGGGGCATCAGCACCGCTGCGAGCAAAATAATAAGTTTGGATTTCATAAAAATAAAAAAGGGGTTCGTTTTCTGAACCCCTAAATTATATATAATATTTGTAACCTGCAAATCCTACTGCGCAAGCACCGTATTCGCTGCCCAGGCCCAGGTGTTCAGCATTAGCGTATTCACAGTGCCCACGGACATATAGGTGCTGGCAAATTGCGATTCTCCTATATAGACGATTCTTCTTTGCGGATCCACGCCCATCATCATCATATCGGTATCCGTGGTTTCCGTATCGGTTCTTATAAAGGGAGGTAATTGGGTAACTGTCTTTGTTGTTATGGAGGTCTGGAATATTGCCAATGGAATAACGGGTGAGGTGTCGTTCGGCATAGCAAATTCGGCTATTCCGTCGAACGGGTTTGCTGTCAGCACCGTATGACTGGCTTCACCGAACGGACCATTTACGAAAGTCTTATTTAGATCGGTCGGTTCGGCGGCTTTTACTCCTTCCACTTCGACGTCGGGAGATCCCGACAGGGCACCCAATCCAAGTATATCCAGCAATCCGTCAATCAGCCCGCCAAGCAAACTTCCGAGCAGTGTCTCGTCGTTGAGTTTGCTTCCCGAGTACCACTTTAGACCGTCGGTTGCTCCGAGGGTATTGCGCAAAATTGCATTTGTGGCCACACCGTCGTATGTTCCTTCGGCGTCGGCTCCTGCGTCGCCCGACACGAAGAGCACGTGGTGTTTGTCGCTGTCCAGCCACTCCAGTATCATATCCACTGCGTCCTGATATGGGTCGCTGGCGTATGGCATCACAAGTATATCTGTTGATACCAAAGCACGACGGAGTTGATCGAGGCTCACGGTTGTAGGGCCGTTCGCGGCGCCGGTTTGCAGCTCATCGAGTGTAAATCCTGCGAAATCGACCGTTCCTCCCGGCCCGAATTTCGTCGGGTCGATCAGAATGTTTTTCAGCGCAGCGGCACCTCCTGCGGGTGTGTTATGAGAACTGTCGTAATATACTCCGAGAGAGCCGATATCGTTACTTAGTGAGAGTACATTGACCTTTCTGTTTGTTACCCCCGACGATGACTGTTGCGTGATCCCCACACTCAACACTGCAGTGTTTACTGTTATGAATACACCTGTAGGACGATTGTCCGGGCCTGGATTGTCCGACACATTGGTTATTGTGAACGTATAATCCGTATAGGTCGGTCCGGGTGTTCCCGCAGTTATTACCACATCGTAAATTCCGTTGTTTTGTTCCGTCGATGCTGTGCTTGAGACAAGCGCTCCGTCCGATCCCAATTGCCACTGGAAGGGTAGAGTAGAGCGCACCGTAAAAGTTTGCGTTGCTCCGGCATTGTACGGCATCACCACATTGTTCGTATTCACCATTATGTAGTCACCCGTTCCAACGAAATTGACCTGTGAGATGTTGTCGTTCCAGGCAGTAACCTGTACGAGCATCGAGGTGTTGGTGGATAACGCGGCTTCCTCGGGTGTATCTTTTCCCGGCGAGAGTACCTTGGTTATGTTAAAAACATATCTTGTATTGCGCAGTACCTGCCCGAACGGGTGCCCGGCCTCTCCCGAATTGAAGTCTACTCTATAATAGACCTGCTTGCCCGTGTCTCCATTGTAATATCCTCCCACTATAAGGCACATAGCGTTCAGTTTTTCGTCATCGGTCGTTGCAGGCAGACTTTCAGGGATATACATTATGCTGCTATAGTGCTGACCTGTACTGTTATCGTTCACAAAAGAGAAGGGCAGCGAAACGGCAGGCTGGGGTATGGCATCCCCTGGCTCCGAAGCGCTCGTCACGCGTGTATGGTCGCTGGTATCGAGCGCACTCAACGAGGGCATCAGCTGCATTTTATCCATCGGGCGATACAGTGCTACACTCGTCATCGTAAAAGGTCTCGAACCGGGTTCGAGGTTTTTGCCTATGTCGGCCCTTGCCATCATTCTCATCACATCTATCTCTATGGTGGAGCTTGAGAATGGCTCCAAAGAGGGTAGTATCGTCTCTCCACTCATCGGCACGACATCGCTCGGCATTTGTGTAGTCACGAACATCGAACGCAGCTGCGCTTCCGTTACCCCTTTTGCCGGCAGATTATTCACAACATCGACACCGCTGTACGACTCGCCGTGATTTGCCAACACGAGCAATTTTATGGGCGTTTGGCTCGAAAAGAGGTCAGCGTCAAAAGTAGTATAAGCATCACCCGAACTCTCCGGTTGTCTGACTCCTTGTACGGCATAACTAAAGAGGTAATCGTTCCCACTCTTGTTCAGGACCATAATCAGCAGATCGTTCATTCCGTAGTCGAACTCGCCGTTATCGAACACGGCATCTCTTGTTACCTGTCTCATTGAGGCAGGTGTATTGATGTTGAACCTCACTGTTGCCTTATCGTCCGACCCGCCCTTTTCCCACGGTTGGGTCTCCACGTCCATCGTGCACCCACCGAGAACTATTCCCAGTGCCAGTGCCATAACTATCCGTTTCATCAGTTCCACTCTGTCCATTGATAGATTTCTCCCCAGGGGGTTACTTTGACAAACACTTCGATGTCTCCGGTGCCTGGTCCGGTCTCCGGAAATCTGATATATACGTTCGTTGTTTTTCCCGAATAGAGACCTATGTAGTCTCCATCGCCGTAATCGACCTTGGAGACCTCGCCCGTAAGGTCTATGTCTTCTCCGGCTCTGGTCGTCGTGCCGATTTGGAACAGACGTAGTGTTACTCCTGTATCACCGTCGATATCATTCGGGTCGAGTGACGGTACAAGGTTGTAGGGGGTCTTGGTGATCAAAAAACCATTCCCGGTATTGATGACACCCACTTCCCTGATCTCTCGCAGTTCATTACCGGCGTGCGGGACGCCTTCGTAGTCATAACCATTGTTTTGCCTCTCAATCTGGAAGTAATAATCCTCTGGATTATAGCCGTCGGGCAGGTTCTCGACTTGTATCCATAGCAGCGCGTTTAGCTGTGTAATTTGTATTTCGTGTACTAATTTAAGCGTGCCGTCGGCTTTTGTCTCTATTCTGTCGAACTTTCGGTGATTGATCTGCCCGAAAATTATCTGCCTCATCCCGAAGAGTATCTCCTGCGGGCAGTTATAGTAGCCGTCGTAATCCTCATTTGGTGAAAGATTCAGAAATTGTTTCGATATGTCGTCTTGACCGATGGCGTAGGTTCCCAGTACGCTCATATTGCTGTCTCCGATGTTTCCCCAAGCGGAAACGTAGACCATATCGCCTTTTGTGTACTTCTTCTGTTCAAGTATCGGTATCGGTTTCTCGACTCCGAGTTGCGCCTTTTCAACCGGAACGTAATCTACCAATGTCGTTTGATCGTCGAAAAAGAAGAGAGACCCGTCGAGAACCCTTTGCGAGACGGTTATACTTTTGCCCGTGCCGGCGTCTATTGCCGTAACGATCATCACCTCTTCCATATAGGGCGGACAGTCTTCCAGGTCGTCATAAATGCCGTCACATCCGCATATTGCTGTTGCCAGTGTCACCCCCGTAATGATTCTTATAGCTTGTTTCATACCAGAATTATAATAGATGTAGTTTTAATAGTTCCCTGCGGCCCGGTCAAAGGCCGCAAGGATAGTGTAGCAAAGTTTACCAGGTTGTGACCTGATTGATCGGACCTTCCCAAGGCACGGGTTTCACCGTCACGATGAGGTTAGTACCCATTGCGGGATCGTCCGGATTGTCGGTACCGTAGAAGTCTTCGAATTCGATATTGATGATGTAGCGCATATTACGCTTGATGTTCGTTCCATCCGTAGTGTCTCCTTCTGGTTCTCCGTCGTTGTCCACAGCGTTAATGGCTACGGGATAGAAATAATCTTCTCCGTCATACGTTCCTTCCAGAGTAAGGAGAGTCGGTATCATCGGGTTGTTGTTGGGCAACACATACCAGAAGTTATTCGGAGTGGCCAATACTTCGCCCAGATTAATACTCACGCCGGGCAATGCAAGAATAGTGCTGAGCGGGATATCGAGATAGCCGAGAAGTGTATCGATACCTAAAAGTGAACCATTCAGCACCGTCTCTACGGCACTAATAGCAAGATTCAAAAGCGTTGTAGTTGCACCCAGTACATCCGGTATGCCGAGAGCCGAAAGATTGTCTTTCACCGCTTCGAGCAAAGATGTAACCAATCCACTGATATTCAGCAAACCTGTGTCACTTTGACCCATAGCCACCAGACCTGCGGCTATAGTACTGGTCGATCCGCCACCCGAGAAAGATCCGTAATAGGTAGGAGAAGAGGGATAAGTGTCTATTTCACCCGGATATATGTAAGCACTGCCGATAGCCCTTTGGATACCTGCTCCGGTGACCTGGAAGCGGATAATATCGGCGATTGTAACGGTCGATGCAAAGGTGATTTCACCCAGTTCGACTCTGGCCACGACTCTTTCGACGGGAACTTCTACCTTGTTAGTTCCGTCTTTCACGGTGTAAATTGCGGCATTGGGATCAGCTGGCATATTGCCGGTTGCCGGATCGGCCCCATACCGGCCACTCATCATCAAGCCGTTCTCAAGGTCGGTGAAATCGTCCGTCGTCTGGCTCGAAAGAGGAACCGTCAGCACCAGGTTGTCTTTGGTAACATCCGCGATGGTGGAGGACCCTACTGTAAGCGTAGGAACACTTACGTGTGCAACTTCGCTGTTGGCAATAGCCACTACCTGAATCTTATCATCTGTTTCATAGCCCGGAAATACGATCTGCTTGGAACCTGCAGAGGTCGATTTCTGTTCCAGGAAAGCGCCTGTGTCGTTGAACAGATAAGCTGTGAACTCGACGATGTTGCTTTCATACTTTGCAATCTGGTCCGTAGTTGAAGGGCCCAGGATCCCGCGTGTTCCGGCAGGTTCCGATTTGATGCTCACCACGACACTATTACTTTCGTCGCTTCCCTTGGGGCCTTTGACCACATCCTTCACGCATCCCGTTGTGAGGATGGCGAGCGCAGCTGCGCCCATCCATAAAAAATTGATCTTTTTCATAATACAAAAATTTTTAGTTGGTTAAAAATGTTATTGTTAATAAATTGTTTGCTTTGCTCATCGACTTTACACGAAGCGTGCCAAAAATTTTATTAACTTGCGCTCCCCCCTTATGAAAGAGTCGGTCATATCTAAACTTAAAGTGCTGGCAGAGAGCGCCAAGTACGATGTGTCGTGCGCATCGTCGGGCACCACTCGTCGCGGTAAGGACGGCCACATAGGATCGGCCACCGGGTGGGGAATTTGCCACAGTTTCACGGCGGACGGGCGCTGCGTTTCGCTGTTGAAAATTATGCTGACTAACCACTGCATCTATGACTGCGCCTACTGCATCAATCGCCGGAGTAACGATGTTCCTCGCGCCACTTTCACTCCCGATGAGTTGGTCGAATTGACCTTGGAGTTCTATCGTCGCAACTATATCGAGGGACTTTTTTTGTCGTCCGGAGTAATTCGCGACCCGGACTACACGATGGAGCGAATGGTGAAGGTGGTTCGCGAGTTGCGGACTACTCATCGCTACAATGGCTACATCCATATGAAGTCGATTCCCGGCGCTTCCGAAGGCTTGGTGAGGGAGGCGGGCTTGTATGCCGACCGTCTGAGCGTGAATATCGAGATCCCGCGTGAGGAGAACCTCAAAATGCTCGCACCGGACAAGGATCACGCGAGCGTCTATCAGCCGATGCGGTATATTCATCAGGGATTTCTGGAGAGCACCGAAGATCGCAAGAAATTTCGCAAAGCACCCAAGTGGGCTCCCGCCGGCCAAAGTACCCAGATGATCGTCGGTGCCACGCCGGAGACCGACAACGAAATTTTGCGCCTTTCCACCAAGCTGTACAATGTGCAGGGGATGAAGAGGGTCTACTTTTCGGCGTTCGTTCCGGTGAACTCGTACGACAGGCGACTCCCGATGTTGGGCTCTCCGCCTCTCGTTCGCGAGAACCGTTTGTATCAGGCCGACTGGCTGATGCGTTTTTATGGTTTCGGGGCAGGGGAGATCGTCGATGATGCCTACCCGAACCTCGATTTGGAGATCGATCCCAAATTGGCGTGGGCGTTGAGGCATCCGGAGAAATTTCCGGTCGATTTGAATCGTGCGGACTATGAAATGATCCTTCGCGTTCCGGGAATCGGAGTGAAATCGGCACAGTTGATCGTTGCCGCGCGCCGACATTCGAGAATTACCGGTGCAACCCTCAAGAAAATAGGGGTAGTGCTCAAAAAAGCGCAATATTTCATCACTTGCGGTGAAATTTCAGAGGGTATCGCGCCGAAAAATGGAATTATCGGCGACCTCCACCCCGATTTAGTGCGAAAAGTCCTCACTCAAAAACGCCCGACTTCGCGTCGCGCTCAGAGTCCCGACCAAACAACCCTGATTTTCCCCGATTAGGCGTTTTTTGCGTTAGCCCGGCTCGTCGTCGGCGTTCCGGTTGTCAAATTTTTTGACACGATTGTCAAATTTTTTTACATTTTTGTTCGAGCGTTCGATCTACCGTTTTGATGACAGTTTTTAATTATGATTCCACGTTTGAGGGCCTTCTGACGGCGATTTTCGACGCTTACTCGCGGCGACAGTTCCCCGATGTGCTTTTGCCCTCCCCAGACTGTGTTTCGCCTTCCCACCCCGCCCATAACGCCTTCGGTAGTGTTTCGTCTCCCTCCCTTCCACTCTTCTCCGACGAGATTCATAATGTGCTGACTGACAGTGCGAAATCGGGACGGGTTTGGCGTGCACTGCTGAAAAAATTGCCCAAGGAGGTGTGTAATATGCTTTTTTACGGCTGGCTTTCCGAGGAGTCAGGCGTGGATATGATGTTGTTTCGATACATCCGCCGCGTATTCGACGAACCCGCAACGACATCATCTGTTGCGACTGATTTTTCCGATCCTGATATCCTGCGAGTCAAGCAGTTAGCCCTCAAGGTCTCACACGAATGCGAGCATATCAGACAGTTCACGCGTTTCCAAAAAGGGGGTGATGCTCCCGGCAATGACACCACTACCGGGCCTGCCGACAGCTATGGCGCCGGTGCAACCTATTTCGCCCCTGTGTCGCCACGTTATAATGCTCTGCCTCTGGCGATTGGGTACTTTCGCGATCGATTTCGCGACCAGCGTTGGTTGATCTACGACATCAAACGTCGCTACGGTTTTTACTATGATCTTAAGGAAGTTACGGAAGTCACGATGGAAGACGATGCCCACCTCGTCGCCGGAAAATTGGACGAAGCGATGATGGCGGCGGACGAAAAACTCTTCCAGGATCTGTGGCGCACCTATTTCCATTCGATGGCCATCGCCGAGCGCATCAATCCAAAGCTGCAACGTCAGCATATGCCCAAACGTTTCTGGGCACTGCTGACGGAGCTACAATGAGATTAAATGTAAAGAGGATCAGTCTGTTAGTTTTTCAAGATTTTTGATATCGATATCGCCGATGACCCTGACCAAAACATTGCTGTCGTCATTCTTGTTTATGACAGAGACGACTACCTCCTTGTCGTTTTTGCCACCCTTACCTTTAAGATCCTTGACCAAGACCTTAACGGTTTCGTTGTCGTTTGAGCTGGAAACCAATGGCTTATAGTCATCCGCATCAGTAATCACCTTGACCTCTCTTGTAAATTCTCCGTCATTTAATTCCGAGATGATCACCGTCATCGTGCGAATGTCCTTGGCGAGTCCGGACAAATCCATCCCCTCCAAATTAACTGCGCCGTCGCCGAGCATTTTGATCATATCTCCATCAATAGTAATTACCGTAACGCCGTCTCTGTCAGTGTATTTTGCAGCGAGTTCGTCGATGGTTTTGTTCTGTGCGCCGGCTGCAAAGGCAACCAAAATCGTGACGATGGATAAAAACAATGTCTTTTTCATAATAGTGTTTTATTTAAAATTTGGTTTACGTGCTCCATTTTCTGCGAAATATCCTGAGCCGACCGCTCCAGACGTGTGTTTACGACGTCCAACGCCTGTCGTGTTTGCTCTATCGCCGTGTCGCGATCCACTATGCGTGCGCCATTCACATAGCATACGAAATCATCCTTCGGTGCCTGCGGCGAGAACACAAACAGACCTGCGATGAACATAGCCGCAATACCCGTCACGGCAATGGTTAGGCTTATTCGATGACGTGATCTTTCGTGTGTAACCAGCTGCCTGCGAGGATTTTCCGCCCGCATTTGCTTAAACGCACATTGCAGCATTTTGTCTATATTATGTTCCATAGTTCATTATTTTTGTAAGCTGCTCTTTTACAGTTGTGTGAGCCCTCGAAAGCGACATTCTGACGGCCTCGGCACGCGTTTGCATAATGGCAGCAATTTCATCGATTTCCAACTCCTCGACGTCGCGCAGGTGCATAGCCGTACGCTGTTTTTCAGGCAACATTGCCATCAACCGCCTCACTATCAGCAACACATCCTCGTTGCGCTCACCCGTTTCACCTGCCATAGTCGGTGGCACTTCTACCGTCTGTTTCCGTCCCCGCAACCTATCGAGGCACATATTTCGCGCAGCGGCCAGGATGTAACCCCCTGGATTTTGGTGAAGACCGACGAGCAAACGTTTGTGCCACAACTTTTCGTAGAGGTCTTGAACTACGTCTTCGGCATCTTCGCGACTACCGACTATATTTAATGCAAGGCGGTAAATGCGCGGGTGTAGTTCGGTGTATGTGTTGTTGAAATCCTGTGGCGCCATTTGTCTATATAACGATCGGAGCCGGCAAATTATAACATCCGGAACGAATCGGCATCGGCAAGAGCAGGAAACTTGAGGCGGAAAGCGCGCAAAGCTTCGAGATCGGCGAAGGCGACCAGGCTTTGTTCGGGGTTGAGAGTGACATTCGCGTTTTCGATCGCACGGCCTTTATAGTCAATGAGATGGCTCTCGCCGATACGATTAGTTGCCGCCACATAACACAGATTTTCGATCGCACGAGCCCGCAAAAGAATGTTCCAGGCGTCGATACGAGCTGTGGGCCAGTCGGCCGAATAAACGATCATATCGTAATCTGCACCGTCGTTTTGAGCGTCGCCCTGCTGTCGCGCGAAAACGGGAAACCGAAGGTCGTAGCAAACCTGAAGCAGGATTCGCCAACCCTGCCATTCGACAATAACGCGTTCTGTACCAGCAGTATAGTGGTGATGTTCGCCGGCAAACGAAAATAAGTGCCGCTTGTCATAATGAACGTGTGAGCCGTCGGGCCTGACGAAAAACATTCGGTTATAATACTGTCCGGTTTCTTGCACCGCTACGCTTCCGGTGATCGCAGCCCCGGTACGAGCTGATGTTTCCTGCATCCACGATAATGTTTTTGCACCACCATCAGGCTCGGCAATACCTTTTGGTTCAGTGGTATAGCCTGTCGTAAACATTTCGGGCAGTAGTATCAAATCGATCGTTTCGGAGGTGATCTTCGATACCGATTCCAAAACCCTTTTCGGGCCATCCTGTAAAAGCAACACTCTCATAATGTCTGCAAAGTTAAAATTTTTTATTAATTTCGCGGCAGATGGAAATGATTAGGATTTTTGCGCCGGCGACCGTGGCAAATCTCGGTTGCGGATTCGACATTATGGGAATGGCCATCGACGGGGTGGGCGACGTGATGGAGGTTTCGGTTGGCGAAGGCACAGGGCTGGCTATTAAAAATAGCAGCGATGTGGCCCTGCCGGACGATGTGGAAGGCAACGTGATGACTCCCGCGGTGAGGGCGTTACTATCTGCATACGGGCAAAATAAACGGGTGGAAATCAACATATTGAAGAAGATTCGTCCGGGTAGCGGCATCGGTTCCAGTGCGGCCTCCTCGGCAGGAGCAGTGGTAGGTGTGAACGAACTGTTGGGCAGACCGTTCGGTGCGGTGCGGTTGGTGGAGTTTGCGATGGAGGGAGAGAGTCTGATCGGTGGGGGAGCGCATCACGCAGATAATGTGGCGCCGGCCATTATGGGTGGCGTGGTTTTGATAAGAGGTTACAGTCCATTGGACATCATACAGTTACCCATTCCTGATAATTTTTACACGGCAGTCGTACATCCTCACATTACGGTTACTACTTGCGAGGGAAGGGGAGTTCTGCCGCGGGAGATTCCGTTGCAAACCGCTATTACTCAATGGGGTAACGTGGGCGGATTGGTTGGGGGACTGGCCCTGGGTGATATGGCGCTGGTCGGAAGATCGGTACGCGATGTGGTGGCTGAGCCGGCACGAAAACATTTTATTCCAGGCTATGACGAGCTGAAACATAGAGCTTTAGCTGCAGGTGCCCTGGGTGTGAACATAGCGGGTAGCGGTCCGGCGGTTTTTGCTGTCGTGGACTCGATGGAAGGAGCGAATGAGCTCTGTGAGGTGATGAAGGCGCATTTTATGGCACTTGGGATCGAGGCCGATGTCTACCCATCGAAAATTTCGGGTCAGGGGGCCCGCGTGGTATGAGGTACATTACAACGAGAAGGGGTGGATTTGGGGCTACAGGAGGCTCCAGTGCGGATTTTTCGTTGCGGGAAGCGGCTTTTGAGGGTCTGGCGCCCGACGGAGGGCTGTTTATACCTGCCGAAATTCCACAGGTTTCGATGGACGAGGTGCGTGAACGGGCTGCCGGTGGATTTGCGGATATGGCCGAATATTTGGCAGGATTGTTCTTTGGAAACGACCTGTCAGCCAGCGAATTAAGTGAGGCGTGCAAGGAGGCTTTCAATTTTCCGGTGCCCCTTCGGCGAGTCGGAGCAGGCGAGGATCGGTCTGAATCTGGAGGTGCTGAGGACGATCTTTATACTTTGGAGCTTTTTCACGGCCCGACAGCGGCGTTCAAGGATTTCGGGGCAGGATTTATGGGTCGGGTGCTGGGAAGATTACGCACTGACAACGAGCGACTTACGATTCTTACAGCGACAAGCGGCGACACGGGAAGCGCGGTGGCGCACGGATTTCTGAATGTGCCCGGAATAGACGTGGTCATACTCTATCCGGACGGCAAAATCAGCGACCTGCAAGAGAGTCAGATGACTACGCTGGGAAGCAATATTCACGCACTGAGGGTGGAGGGAACGTTCGATGATTGTCAGCGAATGGTAAAAGAGGTTTTTGCCGATACGCAATTTCGTGAAAATTACAATATTACATCGGCCAACTCAATAAATACTTTACGTTGGATCCCGCAGTCGTTCTACTACTTTTGGGGCGTTCTGAAATGGCAAGAGGCGGTGGGTGAGAAGGGTGGTTTTAGTGGAACCGCACCCGAAATTGTTGTTCCGAGTGGTAATTACGGCAATCTGTCGGCAGGAATGCTGGCGAAGCGTATGGGGCTGAATATCAAGCGATTTGTGGCAGCATCGAACGCCAATGACGTGGTACCGGAATGGTTGCGAGCAGGAGAATATTGTCCGCGGCCGTCGGTGAGAACGATCGCAAACGCGATGGATGTGGGAGCGCCGAGCAACTATGAGAGGATGGTGGCGCTGGCGGGAGGCCCGAATGCGAGCGGTGGGAGTAACTCAGCAACAATAATTGACGCTCTTAGGGCAGAAATCGTGGGTTACGCGTCGAATGACGAACAGATTCGTGCTGCAATTCGAGAAATGTACGATAAATTCGACTACATCTCCGACCCACACAGTGCAACTGGCTACAACGCTGCAAAGCACTATCATACAAGAGGTTTCTGGCTATCGACAGCCGCGGCGGCGAAGTTCGGAGAGGTGATAGAGCCGGTGCTCGGTTTTGCGCCGGAAATCCCGGAGCGACTGGCAAAACTGCTGGGTCGCAAGAAAATCTCGACACCGATCGCGCCCGATGCGAAGTTGCTGAGAGAGTACGTGGCGGGGCTTTGAGAGGAGGCAGCGCAGGAGTTCCGGGGGGGTTAGCGAGCCGACTTTGTGCGAACGTACTGGTCGATGGCGCGAGCGGCGCGACGACCTGCCCCCATTGCGAGAATTACCGTGGCCGCTCCCGTGACGGCATCACCCCCTGCGAAAACCCCTGCACGAGTGGTCGAACCGGCCTCATCGGCAATCAAACAACCGCGACGATTAGTGTCCAAACCATCTGTAGTCGAAGCAATTAGCGGATTGGGCGAAGTACCCAAAGCCATAATAACAGATTCGCATTCGATCTCGAACTCAGAACCGGCAATCTCGACCGGAGAACGACGACCCGAAGAATCCGCCTCACAGAGCTCCATACGAACGCACCTCACAGCGCGAACCCAACCACGCTCGTCGCCAAGAATCTCAACAGGATTGGTAAGCAACTGAAAATCAATACCCTCCTCGCGAGCGTGATGCACCTCCTCGACGCGAGCAGGAAGCTCGGCTTCGCTGCGACGATAGACTATGGAGGCTTTGGAGCCAAGACGTGCAGCCGTACGAACAGCATCCATAGCGACATTACCGCCACCGACCACGACAGTGTGCGCGCCGACGAAAATCGGAGTATCGTAACACTCGTCGAATGCACGCATAAGGTTGGCGCGAGTCAAAAATTCGTTGGCAGAGACCACTCCATTGAGGTTTTCGCCGGGGATACCCATAAAATAGGGGAGACCGGCACCCGAACCTACGAACACGGCATCGAAGCCCTCACCGCCCTGAGCGGGAGGATCGAGGAGCTGATCTATGGTAAGAGTGCGGCCAATGATGATGTCGGTCTCGATATGCACCCCAAGTGCCTCGATCTTAGCTATTTCGCGTGCTACGATTCGCTCCTTGGGAAGGCGGAATTCGGGAATACCATAGACCAGCACGCCACCGGGACGATGCAAAGCCTCGAAAATCGTGACCTCATAACCCATCTGAGCAAGGTCGCTGGCACACGTCAAACCCGCAGGCCCACTACCGACGATAGCAACGCGATGGCCGTTGGGGGCGGGCTTCGATGGGTGATCGGCTTCAGTTGCGGAAATGCCTAATGCCGCGGCTTCGAGTGCCCAATCGCCAACGTAACGCTCTAATTTTCCGATATTTACAGGTTCACCCTTGATGCCGAGCACGCAAGCGCCCTCGCACTGACTCTCCTGAGGGCAAACACGGCCGCAAACAGACGGCAACAACGAATCGCGAGCGATAATGGAAGCCGCGGTGGCGAAATTACCCTGCAAAACCTCGGAAATGAACTCCGGGATCTGAATGGAAACAGGGCATTGCGCTACACAAGGCTTGTTGCGGCAATTCAAACACCGCGATGCCTCAGCCTGCGCCTCTTCGGCCGTGAAACCGTAACTTACCTCCTCGAAATTGGTCGCGCGAACGGCCGGATCCTGCTCGCGGGCGTTGAGCCTGGGTATCTTATTTGCCATATTCAAGCTTACATTTGTGGTGAGCGCGCTCCTCCTGAGTGCGATACATTCCCTGACGGCGAATCGCCTCGTCGAAATCGACCTGATGAGCATCGAATTCGGGCCCATCGACGCACGCAAAATAGGTCTTACCACCAACGGAAACGCGACAAGCGCCGCACATACCGGTACCATCGACCATAAGGGTATTGAGGCTGGCGATAGTTGGAATACCGAGTTCGGCGGTAGTTGCAGCAACGAATTTCATCATAACCATAGGGCCGATCGTGACAACCTCATCGTACTTTTTACCATCTTTTTCGACGAGCTGGCGAACGAGACCTGTCACCAAACCGTGGAATCCGACGCTACCGTCATCCGTGGCAAGGTAAAGATTGTCAGCCATTTGGCGCATATCGTCGGTTAAAATGAGAAGGCTCTTGTTGCGAGCGCCTATAATGACGTCTGTGTGAATGCCGTGTTCGTGCAGCCACTTGACCTGAGGATATACCGGAGCCGCGCCTACACCGCCCGCAACGAACAAGAAGCGCTTAGAGTGGAGTGTATCGGCAGATTCGTGAACAAATTCGGACGGACGACCAAGCGGACCGGTGAAATCGGAGATAGTGTCGCCGGGTTTTAATGCGTTGAGCTTAAGGGTCGTGGCGCCTACCGTCTGAGTGACGATCTGAACCCAACCCTCCGAAGGAGAGTAATCGGCAATAGTGAGCGGGATGCGTTCGCCGTGCTCATCGACTCTGACAATGACAAACTGGCCGGGCTGAGCGGAACGAGCGATACGGGAAGCCTCGATGCGCATCAACACAGTGTCCGGCGTGAGCACGCGACGCTCTAAAATTTTGAAACTCATCGTCTTATCACTTTACCGGTGATTACCAAAAAATCGCGATACTGGCCGCCGCCGCTGACAACAGCTATACTCTTGGAGAACTCGCCGCGATAGCCCATAGGTTCGAATGTGACGCTGATGCTGCCACTCTGACCAGGCTGAATAAGGCCGCGAGTAAATTCGGGAGTCGCACAACCGCACGAAGGAACAGCCCGATCGATGGCGATAGGGTGGTCGGCGCGGTTGGTGAATCTAAAAGTGTGGGTGACAGGGCCTTTAGACTCGCGAATACGACCGAAATCGTACTCGGTTTTGTCCCACTTCAGAGGCGAAGTGCTCACCAATGCAGCTGCGAGAAGAATGTAAATTACCTTAATCATTCGACAAATTTAAGGATTTTTTTGGCGTTATGAAAATTTGATGTATATTTGCACTCCGAAAGAGTAAAATTCCTCTTTAGCTCAGTTGGTTAGAGCACCTGACTGTTAATCAGGGGGTCCAAGGTTCAAGTCCTTGAAGAGGAGCAGGCAGCAAGGGGCACGATTTTTGTCGTGTCCCTTTTTTGTTACTATGAATAAGAAGATCGTAATAGTTGCATTAGTGATCGTGGGACTGGTCGCAGTGGCTACCTTGGGAGTACAGATGTGGGCTCAGCACAAGGTGCGTGCGATTATCGAGCAGAGTGTCAGCGGGATAGGCGCGCGCGTCTCATTAGGTCGGGTGGGAGTGAACCCATTTGCGCGCGCGATCACTCTACACGATATTCGAATAAGTGCCCAACCGCGAGACCCCCTGGCCGATCGCGACTCAAGCGGGATAGTATCATTCGGCGTAAATATCAAGCGAATACGAGCCCGTGGAGTAAATGTTAAAACATTAAATGTTAGCAGTTTGACTACGGATATCTCAAGTGCTTCTTTAGCTACTGCAAAGGGCGATAAGCACTCGCTGGTGGAGCTTTTCGGGAGCAGAATAGACGTCAGCGACCTTGCCACGGGGCATTTTACGGCCGATAGCATAGTGTGCAGTTTCGGCACAGGCGAGAGTGACCAAAACCATATCAGTTTACGCGAAATTGCCTGCGAAGGGATCGACGTGGCGCGCATAATTGCACAGAAGGCACTCTCGATAGATAGCGTGAAGCTCGGTGGAACGCGCCTGAAGAGCTATAAAAACAGACAGATATACGAAGCGCCGCGCCATAAACCCTTGCTGTGGCAAACTATTCAGGCACTACCTATTCCAGTAGAGATCAGGCATATAGCATTTTTGGACGCTGACATAGAGTATGACGAACTATCGGCCACGGGTGATTCGCCGGGAGTGGTGACGCTGGACGATATGCACGGTGAAGCGAGAAATATGACCAACATAGCAGAGGGCAATGAACGATTTTTCAGAGTAGATCTGCAGACAGTGCTGATGGGAGAAGGTGATTTTGTGGCGACCTGCCTGTTTCCGGTCGATGCGGCGGACGATCACTGGGAAGTAAGCGGAAGGCTGGGGGCTACGGATCTGAGAAGCTTCAACCAAGCGCTGGAGCCGTTGATGAACGTGAGGATAGATTCCTGCAATCTGCAAAGTCTTGATTTCCAGATCATAGGGACACACATCGAATCGAGTGTAAATCTGACGATGCTCTACACGGATTTGAACGTAGAATTGTTGCGCCGACACGACCACACTCGCAAATTGGGCCTGCCGACGTTGGTTTTGGACAATTTTGTACTGAAACACGCCAATCCTTTACCCGGACAATCAGTAAGACAGGGTTCGGGTACGCACACTCACGACTATGAACGCTCGACTTTCAACTTCATTTGGAAGTCGGTGGTTCCCGGGGTGACTCGGACGGTTCTATGAGTTTATACTCCTTGAAATAGATACGGATCAACAACAGGAAAACCGAAATCATCAACGGACCGAAGATAATACCCCAAAATCCGAACAACGGAAGACCGAGGATAACTCCGAAGATGACGATAAGGGGGTGGGTGTTGGAGATCTTCTTGTTCAAAACGATGCGGGCGAGGTTATCGACATTGGCAATAACGAGCAATCCGCAAAGCATAAGAGCGATGCCGGTCCAAATTTCGCCTCCTGCAATGAACCAAATACCGAGAGGAACGCTGACGATTATCGTACCCACCATAGGAATGAGGCCGCAAAGAGAGGTCATAAATGCCCAAAATACAACGTTCGGAACGCCGAAAAGCCAATAGACCAGAGCCGCAACAAGGCCCTGACACATCATCATAAGCGGAATACCGACGGCGTTGCTGTAGATGATCGACGTGACCTCGTCCAACAACTGCGTGCGGCTCTCCCCGCGGAACGGCATATACTTACCGACCCGGTTCTCAAGTGCCCGTGCGTGCGTTAGCATAAAGTACAGGATGATGATCGTCATAAAGATATTGGCCGCGAAACTGTAGGTCGTGTTGATGATGGCATTACCTATTTTGGCAAAAACTCCGGTGAACGAATGGATCACATCGGCAGGAACGATTTCAAAACCGAGAAATTCGTTGATCCTGGGCACAGCCTCCTGAGCGATCACGGGTACCTGAGAAACATCGACATTCTGGATTTCACCCGCCAGAAGTTCGAAAACAAGATATCCCAACCCAAGCAGCAATACGCAAATGCCAAGCACGATAACCATTGCCGCAAGCCACGCAGGCCAACGGTGACGTTCGACCATACGGAAAATCAGCCGGCGGAACACGATGTAAAAGGCCACGGCGCCGAGAAATGAGCCGACAAAAAAGGTCAGCTGCTTGATCATCACTGCGCCCATCAGGATGAGGATGCCAAGGAAAAGCAACTGGCGGAAAAAGGCGTTGTTTTTTTTGATTGTTTCGATCATAGCTCAAAAAGTGGGGTTGAGAGGTATCTTTCGCCCGTGTCGGGCAGTAAAACGACTATGGTTTTGCCGGCGTTTTGTGGTTCGAGGGCGAGTTTGAGGGCGGCAGAAGCGGCGGCTCCGGACGAAACTCCCACGAGCAATCCCTCTGTGTCAGCCAATTGGCGACAAGTCTTGACAGCCTCGTCGTAAGAAATGTCCATTACCTGATCGACGATCTTTGCGTCATAATTTTTGGGAATAAAGCCCGCGCCGATACCCTGAATCTTGTGAGGCCCCGGAGTGCCTCCGGTCAGAACAGGCGAAGCATCGGGCTGCACTGCGACGATGCGGATCCCAGAGTTGTTTTCCTTGAGCCTGCGTCCTACACCGGTAATGGTTCCGCCCGTGCCGACGCCGGCAACGAAAATATCGACCTCCCCACCGGTAGCTGTCCAAATCTCAGGGCCGGTGGTGTTATAGTGGATCGCAGGGTTGGCGGGATTGTCGAACTGACCCAGAGTGACGGCACTGTGCTCCGCTCGAAGCTCCTCGGCTTTGGCGATGGCGCCCTTCATACCCTCGGCGCCGGGAGTGAGAACAACCTCGGCACCAAGCGCAGCTACGATCTTATGCCGCTCGACACTCATAGTTTCAGGCATTGTGAGAATGAGTTTGTAACCCTTTGCAGCGGCAACCAAAGCCAAACCGATGCCGGTATTGCCACTGGTGGGTTCGACTATAGTGCCACCCGACTTGAGACGACCCTGCACCTCGGCATCGGCGATCATAGCCAGCGCGATGCGATCCTTGACGCTACCACCGGGATTGAAATATTCGACCTTGGCAAGAAAGCGCACCTTAGATGCACCGTTTTCAGCTGCGAGGCGAGACAATTCGACGAGAGGGGTGTTTCCGATGAGTTCGGTAATACGTTTCATAATGAGACAAATTTAAGAAATTTTTTGTATCTTCGCGCATAATGTTACAAGAACGATACCGCGATTTTTTTGAGCGAGCAACAGGCGCCTACAGCCCGCCAAGTGTGGAGATGATCACGCGTGTGCTGGAGTTAGCCGATGAGAAGCTGGCCGGCTTGGTGCGCTACAACGGAACGCCGCTGACAGATCACTCTGTGGGGGTGGCTTCGATAGTGATCTCGGAGATCGGACTGGGGCGTAACTCGGTGATCTCCACGCTAATGCACGACGTGGTAAGGTTGGGAATGATGACCTCCGCTGAAGTGGGCGAGCTGTTTGGAGCAGAGTGTGTCACCATCCTGGACGGGATGACAAACATTTCGGGCATAAAACCGAAAATCAGCGACACACAAGCCGAAAATATTCGCGAACTGATAATCTCCTACTCGACAGACCCGCGTGTGATCCTAATGAAATTGGCCGACAGGCTGGAGGTTATGCGCACGCTCGATATGTTCCCGCACGAAAAACAGGAGCGCAAAAGCTGGGAGAGCCTGAATCTGTACGCAAAGATCGCCCATAAGCTGGGACTATACAGTATAAAGAGCGAACTGGAAGACCTGTCGCTGAAGTATCTCGATGCGGAAGGCTATAACCACATTGTGGAAAAACTGTCGGCAGGGGCGGCCGAGCGTGAGAAATTCATTGCGAAGTTTCTGGTGCCGATAATCGAAAAGCTGGATAAAACCGAACTGAAATACCACATCAAGAGCCGAACCAAGTCGATATACTCGATCTGGAGCAAGATGAGAAAGCAGGGAGTGACCTTCGAGGAGATATATGACATATTTGCGCTGAGAATAATTCTCGATGTGCCCCGCGAAGAGGAGAAAACAGCCTGCTGGAGCGTGTATTCGATCGTAACGGACTTTTATACGCCCAATCCTGAGAGACTCAGGGACTGGATATCCATACCGAAAAGCAACGGTTATGAGTCACTACAAACAACTGTGGCAACCCCGGAAGGGAAATGGGCGGAGATACAGATCCGATCGGAGAGAATGGACGAAGTGGCCGAGCGTGGGATTGCCGCACACTGGCGCTACAAGGGGGTGCAAAAGGGCGGAATGGGAAGCGAAGAGTGGCTGGCAAGGCTGCGAGAATTGATCGAGAATACGGACACGACAACACAGATGGTCTCAACGAAGACCTTCAATGCCGAGCTGAGTTCAGGCGAGATTTTCGTTTTCACGCCTACCGGAGACCTGCGGAGATTGCCGGAAGGAGCTACTGTACTCGATTTTGCGTTCCATATACACACCAATGTGGGTGCTGCCTGCGTAGGAGGAAAGGTCAATGGACGCAACGTGAGTATAAAACACGAACTGCGCAATGGTGATATAGTTCAGATACTTACATCCAAAAACCAAAAGCCAAAGGCCGACTGGCTCGCAATAGTGAGAACCAACAGGGCGCGCAACAAAATTCGCGCCTATATGCGTGAAGAAGAGGCCCGAATGGCAAGCCTGGGGAGGGAAGAACTGGAGCGAAAGATCAAAAACTGGAAGCTGGCCATAGCGATGGACGATGCGGTAACGGCCCTGTGCAAGCACTACAAACTACGCACAGGCACAGAACTTTATGGTCAGATAGCTGATGGAAGAGTTGATATAACTGACACTAAAGAGGTGTTGGTAAAGCACTTGGCTCCAGCTGTCACGCCTGTGCACTCGTCGGGAGCCAGCGGGCCCGGAGTAGGTACGACCGGTTCTTCGGCAGCTTCGAGCACGTTGATAATAGACGGAGCGCTGATGGGGCTCGATTACAAGTTCGGAAAGTGCTGCAATCCCGCGCCAGGAGACGACGTCTTTGCATTCGTAACCGTCTCGTCGGGAATCACGATACATCGACTGGATTGTCCTAACGCAGCGAGAATGAGAGTGTTATATCCATACAGAGTATTACCGGCAGAATGGGATGGAACGCCGGCTGCGATTAAAAAGATATGAAAAACATTGTCATAGTGATTCCAACGGATGGGGAGGCGACGGGGCTAATCGAAAGAGGCTTGGAGGTCGTTGTGTGCGGGGTGGGAATGGCCCAATGCGCTGCTGTCACTGCCCGTGTGCTTGCAGAGAAAGAGCCTGACCTTGTGATACTTGCAGGAATCGCCGGTGCATATACGAATGAGGTTGCGGTGGGCGAAACGGTGATCGTGCGGAGTGAGCGTGTGGGTGACCTTATGCCGAGATATCAACAGACGTATCTGTCGTGCGGGCCGATGCCTGATGGATACAAGATTGTGCATAGTACCACGGTAAATACGCCAGGCTGTGCAGGTGTGGAAGGTGATGATGTTTACGCCGAGATCGAAAATATGGAAGGAGCCGCATTTTTTGCTGTGTGCCAGCAATTCGATGTACAGGCATTGGAGATTCGCACGATTTCGAACAGGGTGGGAGAGCCAATCACGTCTGAGAATCTCAAGTTGGCGGTTGCCCGATTATCAGAGGATGTCGCCCGAATTTTTGAGTTACTATGCGTCTGAAACTCAGTATATCTCCCTGTCCGAACGATACTTTTATGTTCGAAGCTCTAATCAATGGACGCATCGATACGCGCGGATTGGAATTCGATGTGCATTTTGCCGATATCGAGGAGTTAAACAATGAAGTGATGGGTGGCGATACGGATGTCAGCAAGATCAGTTATGCCGTTCTGCCGGAAATTACCGAGAAATATGTAGTTTTGGGCAGCGGAAGTGCGTTGGGACACGGGAATGGGCCACTACTGGTTGCGCGTGAGAGGGGGGGGGGGCCGGTTTTTGCAGCCCAGGCCTCATTTTCACGTGTGGCGATTCCGGGAGTGCATACGACAGCCAATCTGTTGTTAAAAAAGCTTTTCCCGCAACTTACTAATCGCACGCCGGTGCTGTTTTCAGAGATTGCGGCGGCTGTTGCGAGAGGTGAGTTCGACGCAGGAGTGCTGATCCACGAGGGGCGTTTCACATTTCACGAATATGGACTGGAATTAGTTGCTGATCTGGGCGTGGAGTGGGCTGCAAGAACATCCGGGATGCCTTTGCCATTAGGTGCAATCGTTGCGCGGAAAGATTTGGCGCCGGAAATACGCCTGGCAATGGAAGAGGTGCTGCGAGAGAGCATACTGTTTGCGATGGAGAACCCGGAAGTGTCGCGAGAATTTGTGAAAAAACACGCCCAAGAAATGGCAGACGAAGTGATAGACAGCCACATAGCTCTGTTCGTGAATGAGAATTCGCTGACGTTGAGCGACGATGCTAAGAGAGCTGTGCGCGAACTGACGGGCGTACGAGTGTAAAAAAGCATCGGGTGAGCTATAAGCCGGGTTCTGTATCCCAAGTTGTAACGCTCAGACCCCCTGTCATTTATCTACGATGGCCGTCACCGACCACCTCCAGCGACCTACCCCTCGGCAGTGGAAAGCGAGCAGCCCTCCTCAGAGACGAACTCTGGTGCCGGTATATGCGGTCTTGCAACCCGTCGTGCGTAGAGCCGGCGAATGTCACCATTCACCGCGGTGGGCTCTTACCCCGCCATTTCACCCTTACCGCTACCCGAAAGCACACGGCGGTTTGTTTCTGTTACGCTTTGCAGACCCTTGCGGACCTCTTCCCGTTAGGAAGGACGGCGCTCTTTGTTGCCCGGACTTTCCTCTCCCGACTCATTGCTCTACAGGCCTTTGAAAGCCTTTTTGCAGGTCGGCAGCGACAGAGCACTCACCCGATGCAGAAAAAAGGGGGCCGTGGCCCCCTAAAATTTGTGGGGGCGACCCCCGTTAATTACAGCCCTTTGATCGTCGATTCGTCGGAGACGGTCAGTTTTTTGCGACCTTTGGCGCGACGAGCGGCCAAAACCTTGCGGCCATTGGGGGTGGACATCCTCTGACGAAAGCCGTGTTTGTTGATCCTCTTGCGGCGCGAGGGCTGGAAGGTACGTTTCATTGCCATAGCTATCTCGTTTTTTGTATTACCTAATTACAGGGTTTTGTTCTCAGTTATCGGGCCACAAAGATAGACAAAATTTTTCATTTCGCAATGTGAATCACCTTTTTTGTCTCGAAAAATTCTTCGTCGAACCAATCGGAGATGTTGTATGAGGTGTAGGGGTGTTTCGCATCGGCAAGCTCTTGCGTCAAATCGCCGCCTTTGAGCAAAAGAAAACCATTCGGAAGAGCACCGTGCCTGCCTTTTTCGAGTTTGTTTTGCGCCCAGCCAATAATGGTTACGGCAGGAGCGACGGCGCGACTAACAACGTAGTCGAACTTATCAGGAACGTTTTCGGCACGAGAGTTCAATGGAGTGAGGTTTTTGAGGCCGATTACGCGGGAGATTTCTTCTACTACTTTGATCTTTTTGCCTATGGAATCGACCGCCGTGAAGTGCGCATCCGGGAACATAATCGCAAGCGGAATGGCCGGAAAGCCGCCCCCGGTGCCAATGTCGAGGATCCGGGCGCCGGGAGAGAAAACGGCCTGCGGATTGCGGTCGAGCTCGTTCGTTTCTGTCGCCAGGCCGGACACTCGCGCGATGGCCAGCGAATGGAGCACGTGACGCAGGTAGAGTTCGTCGAGGTCCTTACGTGAAATAACGTTGATCTTAGTATTCCATTCCTCGTACAAAGGACCCAGGGCAGTAAACTGTTCCCGCTGATAGACAGTAAGTTGTGGAAAGTATTTCAACAAATAGTTCAGCGGCAACGGCTGCAGCGATTTATTTATCTTCATACTCCATTCCCATTTTTTTCGCAAGTTCTAAACGAGCGCGATGAATCTGGGTTTTGATAGTACCCATAGGCAGACCCAATTCCTCTGAAATCTCTTCATAAGTGAGATCTTTAAAGAAACGTAACTCGATGAGATAACGATACTTAGGCGTCATCATATCAAGATATTGTTCAAGTTGAGATTGTCGCTGAGCGCGGATGATATTCTCCTCAGGATTAGGCGCAAGAGAGGCAGGTTGGCGGACATATTCACCGTGAGAACCCTCGATGGAGATGTCGTCGCGCCGCTTGCGAACATAGTCGATAAAGGTGTTTTTAGCAATCGTATATATCCACTGCCCGAATGCATACCGACGGTTGTAACTACTTAAATTTAAGAATGCTTTGATGAAAATTTCCTGGATCAGGTCGTCCGTGTCATCGCTTTTTTGACCGGTGCGTTGCAGGTAAAGTTGCCTCAATGCGCCACCATAGCGATTGAACAGATGCTCGAACGCGCGCGAGTCACCCTCCAAGACCATATCGACCAGTTCGGAATCGGTGGCAACGATGTATTTTTCTATCTCCATACTTCGCGTATAGGCTTGATTATGCGCGAAATAAATACCATCACCTCAAATAAAGGTTCAAGTAGATCATTGATGAAATAGAGCGGAACGAGATGCTTCTCGCCCAATCGTTTTGCTACGCGACCCATCTGAATCAAGACCACGATAAACCTAATCAGAAGCAATCCCACGGCGGCAATTTTCACCTCAGGCGGCATCAAAACTATAGCCGCAGCGATGCACGCGAAGAACAAAAGACGACTGCCAGCCTCCCATTCTATAAAACTACGCGTACGCACGGGATAGAAAGGGTAGGCGTGATTACGCAAGCGGCACTCGTGAAACCACCAACCGAGCCTGCCCCAGCGCATTTGACGAACAGTGGCCCGCGGATGCATCACGATTGTGTAGTTGTCGGGCGTAAAGAGCTGCTGCATAAACAGATCGTCCTCGCCGATATTCAAATTCAAGTGACCGAAGCCCTTATGGTCGAAGTAGAGACTCCTGCTGAATCCAAGGTTCTGGATAGTGCCGCGATAGGGTTTGTGCAAGATAGCAGCCGTAATGTAGAGAAGAGAAGAGAACATTCTTGACGAACGTATTATCTTGTCAGACAGCCCTTTGGAAGGTTCGATGCCGCAGTATCCTATAACGATCTGTCCCTTCTCGAACCCGCGGGCCATCAGGCTTAACCATCGCGATGAGGTGGGGTGGGCGTCCGGCGTGGTGATTACGATATTATCGTATCGCGCTGCCTTGATGCCAAT
Source organism: Alistipes sp. UBA934 (assembly GCA_002293535.1). Lineage (GTDB taxonomy): Bacteria > Bacteroidota > Bacteroidia > Bacteroidales > Rikenellaceae > UBA940. Next base: position 50,089 of record DBDK01000005.1, read on the forward strand.
GTTGAGAGCCATTTTGTTGCTGATCGGGAAGAGCGGATGCTGCTTGATGCGGCTAACACGAAACCTCGGTTCGGATTCCGAAATCGCTTCCAGAGACTCGCCAAAGTCGTTACTGTTACCGATATAGACAACGATGATCTCGAAAATCGGATGATCTTGTGCCAGCAGCAACGGTAACGTACCCTCGACCCAAAGATAGTCATCGGCCATCACGACGATAACAGAAATAGTCGGAACGACGGCGGTTAAACTACCGGTTTCTTGAGAGTTAGCAGCTGTCGAAGAGCCTATCTTGAAGAGCGGCAGGCGGCGGAAAAGCCCTATGTAATAGTGCATTTGGACGCTGAAAAGCACCAGCGCAAGCGCCATCAGCGCTATTCCCCACGGCCCGTAGGCACCCACTGCCTCGTTCCAATATTGAGCGATTATCTCCATTTATCGGGCAAAAGTAGTGAAAGCCGAGCGATAATGCAAGCTTGCTTGCAATTATCCGAGGCGCATCCTACTTAAAACGAGCGAAACGAAGATAAAAGTAGTGAAAAAATCCATATCTTTGCAACAATGTTTTTTGAATTGCAACATACTTCACGTGGCTCGGCAGCGCGGGCGGGACGGATCGAAACGGGACACGGGGTGGTAGAAACGCCTATCTTTATGCCCGTAGGAACAGCTGCCACGGTGAAAGGGATTTTTCATCGTGATTTGGCCGAAGATGCCGGTGCTCAGATAATTTTAGCCAATACATACCATCTTTATCTGCGGCCTGGAGTGGAGATTTTGGAAGAGGCAGGCGGAGTGCATCGTTTCAGCTCGTGGGAAAGGCCGATGCTGACGGATAGTGGTGGTTTTCAGGTGTTTTCGTTGGCTGACTGTCGAAAAATCTCGGAAGAAGGATGCCGGTTCTCGTCGCACATCGACGGTTCGAAACATCTGTTTACACCTGAAAATGTGATAGATACGCAGCGTTCTATTGGTGCGGACATTATGATGGCGTTTGATGAGTGTCCGAGCGGAACGGCCGACAGGGACTATGCAGAACGCTCGCTGGAACTGACAAATCGCTGGCTGGAACGCTGTTTCGAGCAATATGCACGCACCTCAAGCAAATATGGATATAAACAGTCGTTATTCCCTATTGTTCAGGGAGTTACATATTCAGATCTGAGAGCTCGTTCGGCGGAATTCGTGCAACAATTCGATGCGGACGGATACGCGATCGGAGGCCTTGCAGTAGGTGAACCGGCAGAAGATATGTACGCGATGATCGAGGTTGTGAACGAGATTTTGCCTGTTGGAAGGCCGAGATATTTGATGGGGGTGGGCACGCCGGTGAATATTCTGGAGGCGATCGAGCGCGGAGTCGATATGTTCGACTGCGTGATGCCGACGCGAAACGGACGTAACGGAATGATTTTCACGACGGAAGGGGTAATCAATATTCGAAACGAGAAGTGGCGTACGGATTTTTCACCGCTCGATCCGGCAAATGTCTCTTTCGTAGATCGCACATACTCAAAGGCCTACCTGCGCCATCTGACAATATCGGACGAAATGCTGGCTGCACAAATCGCCAGTCTGCACAATGTGGCATTTTATATGTGGCTGGTGGGCGAGGCGAGACGGCACATTCTGAACGACACGTTCACCGAGTGGAAACTGCAAATCATCGAAAAAATTTCGAGACGACTATGAAGCTGAAATTCCCAGGCATAAAGATCCTCGACCGCTACATAATCGGCAAGTTTTTAGGGACTTACCTCTTCTCGATCGCGATATTTATCGTGATTCTGGTGATTTTTGACTACGCCGAAAAGGTAGACGATTTCATCACAAACAAAGCATCGTTTTCGGCCATCGTGATGCAATATTACCTCAATTTCATACCTTCGTTCATCAACCAATTCTCTGGCCTGCTGACATTTATAGGTGTGATATTCTTTACCTCCAAGATGGCATACAACACCGAAATCGTGGCGATGCTGTCGAGCGGAGAGAGTTTCAGAAGGCTGATGTGGCCCTATTTTCTGTCGGCAACAGCGATTATGGTGTTCGCGCTGGCGCTGAATTTGTGGGTGATACCGAGAGCCAGCGAACGAAGGGTTGCCTTTGAAACTCAGTACATTACGCGTACACGCCTGCAAAGTCAGCAGTACGATGCCGACATTTATCGTCAAATTGCGCCAGGCCGGTTCGTCTATTTGCGCAATTTTAACGGCGAAACCCAGCGAGTCAGCTATTTTGCCATCGAGCAGTATTCCGGAAGCAGTCTGATAGAAGCTTTGGAGGCCGCAGATGCTACCTACAGTGACGCAACGGGCCGTTGGACTGCCAACCGCTATACGATTCGACGCCTGCCGGGCTGGGGTGCAGGAGTCGATTCACTGGGAATGCCAACGCCGGGATTAGTCGCTGAGGAATTTGAACAATTAATTCAATTAGACACGCTTATAAACTTAAATACAAATGAATTAGGCAACGTGGATATGCTCATCAAAACGATGAACATAGGTGAGTTAAACCATTTCATACGCCAACAACGCGACAAGGGCTCGGATATGATGGCCCTGTTCGAGGTCGAGCGTCAAAGTCGTTTTTCATACCCTGCGGCAATCTTCATTTTGACCCTCATCGGAGTGTCGCTCTCGTCGCGTAAAGTGCGGGGAGGCACAGGGTTACATATCGGAATGGGTATCACCTTATGCTTTGCCTACATATTGCTGAGCCGTTTTGCCGAAGAGTTTGCCAAGGGAGGGATTTTGCCCGCGGCCGTGTCTGTTTGGCTACCCAACATACTGTTCGCAGCCATCGCCGTATGGCTGTATATTAAAGCACCTAAATAGAACGTAAATATATGAGCATTAACGAACTAAGTGAGCAGGAACAATTGCGGCGAGAGTCGCTGGCCGAATTGAGGCGACTAGGAATAGATCCGTATCCCGCTGCTGAATACCAAGTTACGACCACAGCAGCAGAGATCGCGACAGAGTTTACTCCTGAGGTTGCAGAGGATCCGACGCGAGCATCGAAATTCGCTGACGTAAGAATCGCAGGCCGAATTATGAGTCGCCGAATTATGGGTTCGGCGTCGTTTTTCGAGCTGCAGGACCATACGGGCCGCATTCAGGTCTATATTCGCCGTGACGACATTGCTCCCGACGAGGATAAAACCCTTTATAATACGGTTTTCAAAAAACTGCTCGATATAGGCGATTGGGTTGGTGTAGAGGGATTTGCATTCTTCACACAAACGGGCGAACTGTCCGTGCACTGCCGCAAATTCACCTTGCTGTCGAAGTCGCTGAAGCCGCTACCGATAGTCAAAGAGAAGGACGGACAGCTCTATGATGCGTTCACCGATCCGGAGCAAAGGTATCGTCACAGGTATGTGGATCTTGCCGTGAATCCTTCTGTGCGTCAGGTGTTTGAAGCGCGCTCGAAGATAATTTCCACGATGCGACGATTCTTCGACGATTACGGCTATCTCGAAGTGGAAACGCCGATCCTGCAACCGATTCCAGGTGGAGCAGCCGCACGACCATTCACGACACATCATAATGCACTTAACGTAGAACTTTATCTAAGGATAGCCAATGAATTGTATCTGAAGAGATTGATAGTTGGCGGATATGATGGAGTTTACGAGTTCGCAAAGGATTTCCGGAACGAAGGAATGGATCGTACGCACAACCCGGAATTCACGGTGATGGAGATTTATGTCGCCTACAAGGACTATCTGTGGATGATGGAATTTACGGAAAAAATGATTGCTCAGGTGGCTGAAAATCTGCACGGTACGACGCGGGTGAGAGCTTGGGGTAACGACCTCGACTTCACACCGCCGTTCCGACGCCTGACGATGACAGACGCCATTCGCGAGAAAACCGGTTTCGACATCACAGGCAAGAGTGAAGAAGAGTTACGAGTTGAGTGTCAGCGACTTGGTATACCAACCGACGCGACGATGGGAAAAGGCAAGCTGATAGATGCGATTTTCGGTGAAAAGTGCGAGGCAGACCTCATACAACCCACATTTATAATGGATTACCCGATCGAGATGTCGCCATTGGTCAAACGCCATCGCGAAAATCCCGAACTGACAGAGCGTTTCGAACTCTTCGTGAATGGCAAGGAACTTTGCAACGCATACAGCGAACTAAACGACCCCATAGACCAGCTGGAGCGCTTTCAAGAACAACTCGCGCTGAGCGAAAAGGGCGACGACGAGGCGATGTTCATAGATACCGATTTTGTGGCCGCGCTCGAATACGGGATGCCGCCAACGTCGGGAATGGGTATCGGGATAGACCGCCTAACTATGTTAATGACAGACAGTTCGTCGATTCAGGATGTGTTGTTTTTTCCGCAAATGAAGCCCCTCAAGGTGGCGGTTACGGACCCCATTGAACGCTACGTCGAGGCCGGAATTCCCGCCGAGTGGGCAGAAGTTTTGCAGAAAATGGGCTACATCACGCTGGAGTCTGTGCGAAAACTCTCTGCCGGAAAGCTTTTCAATGATCTGGGAGGTTTCAACAAAAAGAATAAACTGGGACTAAAAAACCCTACTGCTGAGGAGGTTAAAGGATGGATAGGATAGGACTTGTGGCCGGCAGCGGAATGATGCCGGTGGAGATCATCAGGAGTTGTCGCACTCGTGGTATTGAAGTGTATGTAGCTGGACTTCAACCTTTTGCCGACGAGACGCTGTTTGCAGGTGCGGGAGCTATTTTTGCCGATGTACCGTACGTGATGGCGCGCCTGGGTGAAATGGGAAAGATAATCAAATTCTTTAAGGCTCACGGAGTTACAAATCTTGTTTGGGCCGGAGGGATTAAACGCCCTTCGCTGAAAGAACTGATTCCCGACTGGGAAACGACCAAAATGCTGGCACGGATCGCGCTAAAAAAACAGAGCGACGACGGTCTGTTCCGTGCGGTAATAAGTGAGGCTGAACATCTTGGTTTTCACATACTTGGCATAGAAGAAGTGGTGCCCGAAATGATGTTTCACGAAGGGGTTTACGGGCGAGTTAAGCCATCTTCGGACGATATGGATGACATCAAGCGAGGGATCGAGGTGGCGAAAGCCGTGGGAGCGGTCGATGTGGGTCAAGCTGTTGTGATTCAGGAAGGTATGGTGCTCGCAGTGGAGGCTGTCGAAGGTACCGATGCGATGCTTGCACGTGCTGCCAGTCTCAAAAAACCAGGCAAAAAACCGGTGATGGTCAAGATTATGAAACCCGGACAAGACACGCGTGTGGATGTGCCGGCGATGGGCCTGGCTACTGTCGAGCAACTGACCAGACACGGAATGGGAGGCATTGCGGTCGAGGCAGGAGGAATCCTTGTCATTGAGCGTGAAGCAGTTATAGCCGCTGCAGATACTGCCGGAGTATTCATAATAGGTGTTCGCGTGTGATGAAGATTTACGTTGTGGCCGGAGAGCCTTCGGGGGATTTGCTTGCGTCGGGGTTGATGAACGCTCTGCTGCGGGTGCGGCCTGATGTGGAATTTCGTGGGATTGGCGGCGAAACGATGGCGGCACTGGGCCTGAAGAGCCTGTTCGACATCTCCGAAATCTCCGTGATGGGATTTTTTGAGGTGCTACCGCGATTGCCATTGATTATGAAGCGTATAAGGCAGACAGTCAAAGATATAGAAATATTTGAACCTGATGTTTTGGTAACGGTAGATAGCTGGGGATTTGTGAGTGCACTACTGAAAAAGTTACGGCGACGTGAAAAGCAACATTTGGTGCATTTGCCTGTGATTCACTACGTTGCACCTCAGGTTTGGGCTTGGAAAAAGGGTAGGGCGCGCAGTGTAGCAAAGTTGGTCGATAGACTGCTGACGCTACTGCCGAACGAAGGGCAATATTTTGAGAAATATGGTTTGAAATGCGATTTCGTGGGGCATCCTGTTGTCGAAAGGGTAGCGGAAATGCACCTCGATCCTGAAAGTTTTCGTGCTGCGAGGGGTATTCCGGCTGGTGCGCGAATTATTTCTGTGCTGCCAGGAAGTCGCCGACAAGAGGTAAAGCGATTGCAACCTATTTTTAATGAGGCGATTAGGTTGCTACGCGAAAAATATGATAATCTTTTTGTGATCGAACCCACATTAACAAGCAGTTTAGATGAACGTCTTAACAATTTTGCCATCAGCACTATAGCCCTTGCGAAATCCGGAACGGTCTCACTGGAGCTTGCGGCGGTAGGCGTGCCTCATCTGATTGCATATACGTTCGGCAAGATCTCGAATCTGATAGCGCCGCACGTTATTAAAGTGCAGTTTGCCAACCTGTTAAACATCATCGCCGGACGGGAAATAATACCCGAATTCGTGCTCAGCCGCTGTAGGCCGGAACTCATTGCAGAATGTGCCTCACGGCTGCTGGATTCACCGTCGGAAGCTGTACGAATGGTCGTAGAAGCCCAAAAGCTACTAAAACAACTACGATTACCGGATATTTTGCCATCGGACAAAGCAGCTGAAGTAGTTCTTGAAGTTATTACCAATAACCCACATAAAATCAAATCGTTATGAGAAAACAAATTGTTGCAGGAAACTGGAAAATGAACACAACGCCGGAGCAGGGCATCGAACTGGTGAAGGAAATTATGAAAAACATCGGACACGCTTGTACATCAGTAAATTACATAGTCTGTCCGCCTTATACTCACCTCTCGGAAGTGGCGAAAATCACGTGCGGAACCGCAATCCAAGTGGGTGCGCAAAACTGTGCCGAAGAGGCCAAAGGTGCATATACCGGGGAAGTTAGCGCTGAAATGATCGCCTCGCTGGGTGTGCATTACGTTATTTTGGGCCATTCGGAACGTCGTCAATACTACGGCGAGACGAGCGCAACGTTAAATAAAAGGATGAGGCAAGCGTATGCAAATGGCTTAGTGCCAATATATTGTGTAGGAGAAACATTGGAAGAACGCGAGAGCGGAAAACTTTGGGATGTGGTGAAAGCGCAGATCGAAGAGGTGATTTTCGAGCTCACGGCAGACGAATTCCGCCACGCAATCATCGCTTATGAACCCGTTTGGGCCATCGGTACAGGTAAAGTCGCCAGCGCAGATCAGGCACAAGAAATGCACGCTTTCATTCGTAAAACACTGGCAGTCAAGTTCAAAGATGCAGCAACCCAGACGCCGATCCTGTATGGTGGCAGTGTGAAACCCGACAACGCAAAAGAAATTTTCGCAAAAGAGGACGTCGATGGCGGCCTCATCGGGGGGGCATCGCTCAAAGCCGAAGACTTTATGGGAATCGGCAAAGGATTCAATTAGGCCGGAACGCGAGGGCGATTTAATCAGTGAAAACCATCTCCCTAATTATCTCAGACACAGATGGATGAGGGAAGATAATATGTTTGAAGGCGTCTACCGTCAGGCCTTGTTCTATGGCCAGGCAGGCGCCCCAAATAATTTCACTCGCAGGGTTGCCAATCAGGTGAATGCCAATGACTTGCCCGGAAGAGAGGGCATTTGAGGTGGCGGAGGAAGTTGCAACGACAATTTTGCATAGTCCTTCGCCGCTTTCGTTTTCGGCAACGAAGCGACCAGAATAAGACATCGGTAGGCGCAATTCTTTGACCCTCAGGCCTTTTGCACGCGCGGATTCAGTTGTCAAACCTACCGAAGCAATCTCCGGGTTAGTGTAAACCACGCCGGGAATGGCGGCATAATTCATTGTATCGACAGGCTCCGGATTTCCTGCAAGCGTACTAACTATGTTATTCACAGCCACTTCGGCTTCGCGCGAAGCGGTGTGGGCCAACATCGAAAAGCCCGTCACATCGCCTGCAGCATAAACACCCGGAACGTTGGTCTGCATCTTCTCATCCACTTTAATGCCACCGCGCTCGTCGAGTTCAATTTCCAGTGTCTCAAGACCATAACCGCTCGTAACAGGGCGGCGTCCGACACTCATAAGTATTTTTTCGCCTGAAATTTTGTGTTCAGCGCCCTCCGAGTCTGTAAAAAACACATCGGCGGAGAGTTCGGCAGGATTTGTTTCGATGTGCGTGACTCGACTCGACAAATGGAATGCGACGCCTTTTTTAGCGTAAATTTCTCGAAGCATTTCACTGATTTCCTGATCATTAACCCCAAGTATCTCATCCATTTGTTCAATTACTGTAACTTCCGTTCCAAGCGAATTGAACAGGCTCGCGAACTCCATTCCTATGACTCCACCACCGATGATCACAAGGGACGCGGGGCGCTCCTTGAGCTGGAGGATCTCGCGGTTAGTGAGGAGAATATTGGAAGATTGAGCTTCGTGCGCACCTGATATTGGAGGAGTAAATGCCTGTGCACCAGTGCAAATAAGCAAGTTATTTGAAGTATAAGTTGAAGCAGAACACTCTGTTTGGAAGCCGGAAGGCGAATGACCTACAATAACAGCCTCACCCTTAACGACTTCCACATCGTGAAGCTTCATTTTGACACCGGCAACCAGCTTGCGGACTACCTTATTTTTGCGCATAACCATCTTCGCGTAGTCGAACGAAACACCGGAACACGAAACTCCATATTTATCGGCGTGAAGTGCATTGTCGTACGTTTTTGCGCTATATAACAGCGTTTTAGTGGGGATACAACCTTCGTTCAGACAAACTCCGCCCAACTCTTGTTTTTCGAATAACACCACCTTAAGCCCCTGTGCTACAGCACGTTCTGCTGCAACATATCCAGCCGGGCCGCCGCCGATGATCCCAAGGTCGAAATTGTTTGTCATAGCAGTTCTATTTTTTTAATCCGGCGTTCGTGACGACCGCCCTCGAATTCGGTCGTAAGGAACAGTTCGACACAATGACGAGCCGTGTCATTATCCATATAACGGCTTGGTAGACAGAGCACATTGGCATCGTTATGGCGACGGCAAAGCTCGGCGATTTCAGGCATCCAACAAAGCGCGCCGCGAACTCCGGCGTGCCTATTGACCACAATGCTGATGCCAATGCCAGAACCGCACACTGAAATTCCGCGGGAAAATTCGCCTCGACCCACCGCCTCGCCCAGTGGATGCCCCACGTCGGGATAATCACACGCCTCCTCCGAGTAACATCCAAAGTCGAAAACTTCGTATCCGAGCGATTCCAAATAACCCACGAGGTACTCTTTCATTTCATAGCCGGCGTGATCGGCGGCAATTGCTATTTTTCTCATAATAAATTAATTATCGTCAATAAATTCAAGTATTGCTTCACCTGCAGAGCGGGGTTCTTCTACGAGTCCGTTATGCCCCGAATGTTCGAGCCACACAACACGTGCCTGCGGATGGCGGGCGATCATTGCCTCGGCCACCTCAGGAGTGATATATTCGTCGTGGCGACCTAAGATAAACAACTGAGGGACAGGCAACGCTCGCAACATTTCGTTCTGATCGGAACGGATTTCCATACCTCGAAGTAGAGCCGTAATTCCCTCATCCTCAGTAAGCATTACAAGTTCGGAAAGATCCTCGATCTCATCGGCAAACCGTCTGCGATTCTCCGGTGCAAATCCCTTACCAGGCGATGTATGCGACAAAAGTTCCTTTTTTCCGCTCTCTACAAGGGCAATTTCGCGTTCACGGTCTGCTCGTTTTTCGGGTGAGTCGGCATTGGGAGTCGAAGAAAAAAGCACCAGCCCGGAAAGCACTTCGGGATGCTTCGCAGCCAATGCCAATGCAACATACCCGCCCATCGAATGACCTACAACACAGCATTTAGAAACATTCAACTCAACTAATGCTTGACATACTACGTCAGCCAAAAATTCCATCGAATGGACTGGTCCGCAAATCTGAGAAATACCGTGACCAGGCAAATCGGGAGCAATAATACGAACCCCACCGGAGGCCAACACAGGCAACATTTCGTCCCAAACATCGAGGTTTTCAAGATAGCCGTGAAGCAACACGACTGTTCGATCGCCCGCGAAGGTGTCTGAAATGCGAATTGCGCAGTCGCCGGCGACTATGAATTTTTCCATTCGACAAATATATGAAATTTTACTAATTTTGTGGGCAATGAGAGCAAAAATTGCAATAATCCTGCTGGCAGCAGCGTGCGCTTCGTGCAGTGTGACAAAACACCTTCCGGAGGGACGTTATATTCTGAAACACAATAATATAGAGGTCGATAAAGGCGCTCCGAAAAAAGAGCGTATCTCGGCCGGAACACTGGACAGATACATTGCACAGTCGCCAAATCGCCACTTTCTGGGAACGAACCTCTACGCAGGACTCTATGCGAGCGCCGATCCTGACAAAAATAATGGCTGGAATCGGTTTTTGCGCGGTTTAGGCGAGGAACCTGTGGTGTGGAGTCCGGAAGCAACCCGGCGATCCGAGGAATACATTGAGACATATATATATTCGCGCGGATTTTTTCAGGGACAGATCGATACGCGAGTCGATACTGTACGAGGTAAAAAAGTGAAAGTCAATTACTTGATCCATCAGGGAAGACCTTGGCGAATCGGGCAAATATCATACACTTTTCGCGACACCCTGCTACGAACACAGGTTTTGGCGGATAGCGCAGCGACCCTGCTTAGATCAGGTAACATATTTGATATCAATGAGTTGGATGCCGAACGTGCCCGAATTGCGACAACACTCAAAGATCGCGGATATTGGGATTTCAATGTCGGTCACGTTACCTATGTTGCGGATTCGACAGCGGGCGATCACCTTGTAAATCTTGAACTTATCGTTCGTAGGCAGTTGGTCGGATATGGCGAAGATGGCTCGCCGGAGTATGAAAATCATCGAATTTATACTCTGGGAAAAATTCGTGTGAGGCCGGACTATAATCCTATGAATGAAGGCATTATGCGATTAGATACTCTTCACGAACGCGGACTTGAAATCGTATATGAAGGAGGACACCCGAATGTGCGACCGCGGGTATTGCAACGCGCTATCAGGCTACACAGTGATTCGCTTTATTCGGCCAGGGCAGTGAGTAGAACCTCGGCCGAATTGATGCGTCTGGGGGCTTTTCGCAACATTAACGTGCTATTGAATCCAAGAGATAACGACCTGCTGGATTGCGAGATACGTCTGTCACCCGGTTTGCGACAGAGTTTTGGCGTGGATCTGGAAGGAAGCACCACGTCCAGTTTCTATGGGCTGCGGGCGACGCTCGGCTACCAAAATCGCAACGCTTTCAGGGGAGCCGAACAATTCGACGCGTCGCTCACGGCAGGATTCGAGTTCCTGAAATCGAGCACCCGAAAACTTTCTTATGAACTGGGGGGGAGTGTGTCGCTCACGTTTCCGAGGTTCGTTTCCTGGGAGGTAGATCGCTATAACAGAGCACGAAACCCACTCTCAACTCTAACTTTATCAGCTAATTGGCAGGACAGAGTCTATTACTCGCGCGCACTTTTCGGGTTGAGTTGGGGTTACTCGTGGGGGGTGAGGAGATTCGAGAACTTCACACTGCGGCCGGCGGATATTAACTTGGTGAGAATGGGCCACTTAGATCCTATTTTTAAGCAGCAGTTGAACAATCCCTATCTCGTGGCGAGTTACGACGACCAGCTGATTGCAGGGCTCTCGGCATCGTATGTGTTTAATAACCAGCCACGTAATCTTGAGGCTGGGGCAGTAGTTTTTCGTGCGAACATCGAAACTACGGGAAATTTGCTCAGCGGACTTGCTCATTTGTTGGGAAAACCCACCGAGACAGGGCATTACAACATTTTCGGCATCCAATTTTCGCAATACCTGAGAGGCGACGTGAGCTTCAGCCAAAAAATCGTGCTGGGCGACCGTACTGCGCTGGCATACAGGCTACAAGGTGGTGCGATCTACTCCTATGGCAACTCATCGTCGCCACCTTTCGACAAGCTCTTTTTTGCAGGTGGAGTGAACTCTATGAGAGGGTGGGCAGTACGCACGTTAGGGCCTGGTACTGTGGCATATGCGCGTCAGAATTATCCGGCACAAATGGGCGATGTGAAATTGGAAGCGAATCTGGAATTTCGATTTCCCGTATTCCGATCGGTGAACGGAGCGTTGTTTTTCGACACTGGAAATATTTGGTTTATGCGCTCGAAACCAATGGAATACCCCGACGAAGCAGTGTTCCGATTGCGCAATTTCTATCGCCAATTGGGATTCGATGGCGGTGTGGGAGTGCGGGTCGATCTAAGGGTTGTGGTGCTACGGCTCGATTGGGGTATTCAGTTGCACGATCCGGGACGACCAGCGGGCGAACGCTGGATCCGCCATTTCCGATGGGGAAACACTGCGCTAAACTTCGGGGTAGGTTATCCGTTCTAATAACTCGTAGCTGACTTGGGTAAAATCGTTGATCGTCAGCGCAACACCAGGTGTCAGCTCAAGTTTTTGTCGAGGTTGAGAAGTGGCTAAAGCGACTACTTTAATACCTGCACCGTGGGCCGCCTGAACGCCGGCTACAGCATCCTCGAAAACCAAACACTCAGACGCAGGAAGGCCCAATTCTCTGAGAGCCAAAAGGTAAATTTCGGGATCGGGCTTGGTGCGCGTGACCATATCGGCATTGACGATCGCATCGAAATAGTGGCGAATATCCAGCCCGTCGAACACAAAATCCATATTCGCCTGACAGGCCGACGTACCAACGGCAATAAGGACTCCGTGCTCCTTAAGATCATCCAAAAAAGGGATAAGTCCTTTTGCAGCAGCAAGATGCGGAGCGTACATCTCGCGATAAATAGCCTCCTTTTCGGCACCCAATCCATCCCAGCCGACACGCCGGACGACTTCGGCAGGAAAAAGCGCACTAAAAATTTCGCGATTACCCTGACCGGACATACTGAGAACCCTGTCTGTTTCTACATCGACACCATAACGACGCGAAATCTCAGCGAAAGCCGCCATATGCACCGTCATATTATCGACCAACACACCATCCATATCGAAAATCGCTCCTTTGAACATAACTTTTCGGATTAAAATTTAGCGCAAAGATAGCCTATTTTTCGAGAAAAATCCATACCTTTGCATAGCCAAATACTATATGAAAACTATGAAAAATTTGATTTTTGGAGTGGCTATGGTAATGCTTACCTCCTCCTGCAGCGGCTTTGCAAACACATTTGAAGTGAAAGGTAACGGAAAAACCGCCCGCGGCGCTTTCGATATTTCGCTGAACTACAACTCTATTTCGGTCGATCGAGGCATCAGGGTCGAGTTGATCGAGTCTTCAAAAGGCGAGGGCTTTATTACCGCCGACGAAAAAGTGCTCGGTCACGTCTCGATCGTCGAGGAAAATGGCCAGGTGAGAGTGAGCTACAGACCGCATAACATCGTGGTGAGGACCAAGATCGAGACCGTCGTCACGATACCTATCAGCAATAATCTCAGCTACTTAGAGGCCTCTTCGGCTGGCTCGATAAAGAGTGACCACCATCTCGTATGTGAAAATTTGACGCTGGATGGCTCCTCGGCTGCGCATTTTGACCTTGATGTGGAAGCGAGCAAACTGAACGTCGAACTGGATAGCGCTGCCGGAGCACGAATTGCTGCCAAGGCCAACCGCATCGACGTTGAGACAGACAGTGCCTCGAAATGCCAAATGAGCGGAACCACCAACTACCTTGATATTGAGACAGATAGTGCTGCTAAATTTGCTGGTTTTGAGTTGATCAGCCGCGAAGCAGTGGTCGATGCATCGAGTGCCGGAGGTGTTGAAATAAACGTGACCAAAGAACTCACAGTGGATGTATCGAGCGGAGCTTCAGTGCGTTACAAAGGTTCGCCAAGCCGCATCCATCAGGATGTTTCCAGTGGCGGATCGCTTCGCAGCGTCGATTAAAGTAAGGAGGGGCAAGGCCCGTGCGGGTTTTTAACGATCTGAAGGCGCTGAAAGCGAAGGGAGCATTACCTCGATTTCGTGCGCCGGTGGTAACGGTGGGTTCGTTCGACGGAGTTCATCGCGGACATAAATATTTGCTTGAAATAACGCGCGCAAGAGCTTGTGAATCAGGCGAAGAAACTATTGTGGTAACCTTTACCGATCATCCGCGTCGGATACTTGAACCTAAAGATGAGTTGATGATACTCAACACGCTTGAAGAGAAGGCATTACTTATTGAAAAAGCAGGTATCGACAATCTCGTTGTACTGCCTTTCGAGCAGGTTCACGGGCTATCGGCAGAAGAGTTTGTTCGCGATGTCTTGATTAAGCAGCTGGGAATGAGTGAGTTAGTGGTGGGATATAATCATCGTTTGGGGTGTGACAGGGCCGGTGCAGAAGATTTAAAGGCTTTGGGCGGAAAATATGGTTTTCACGTCCACGAAGCAGAGCGACTGGAGGGTGAGAACGGAGAAAAGATTAGTTCGACCGAAATACGTAGGGCAATAACGAACGGTCAGGTCGAGCACGCAGAGAAAATGTTGGGAAGACGATTAAAATAAAAAATATGTTTAGTGAAAAAGTTGTAACAGAGGGACTTACGTTCGATGATGTGTTACTCGTGCCGGCCTATTCGGAGGTTGTTGGCAGGGATGTGAGTATCGCGTCGCGTTTCACGCGAAACATTCCGATAAGCACCCCGATAGCATCTGCGGCGATGGATACCGTCACCGAGGCGCGCCTTGCAATTGCAATTGCGCGCGAGGGTGGTATCGGAGTGATACACAAGAATATGAGCATTGCCGAACAGGCCGCCCAGGTGCGAAAAGTCAAGCGCGCGGACAGCGGAATGATCTACGACCCCATCACGATAACAAAGGAACAAACCGTGGGCGACGCGTTGGCGTTGATGCACGAACATCGCATCGGCGGCATCCCGGTTATTACGCCCGACGGCACTTTAATTGGCATCGTTACAAACCGCGATCTGAGGTTTCAGACCGATATGGAGCGGCGGATCGAAGCCGTTATGACCTCCAAAAACCTTATCACTACGCAGGATCCAGACCTCGGAAAGGCGTCTAAGATCCTACTGGAAAATAAGATAGAAAAACTTCCAGTTGTCGATGCCGCGGGCAAACTCGTGGGCCTTTTGACCTATCGCGACATCACCAAACTAAAGGATAATCCGCACGCTTCGAAGGATGAAAAAGGGCGCCTGAGGGTGGCTGCCGGGGTGGGCGTCACGGCCGATACTTTGGATAGAGTGTCGGCGCTTGCTGATGCGCAAGTAGATGTGGTTGTGATAGATACGGCACACGGGCACTCCCGAAATGTGGGTGAAATGGTGAAGTCCGTCAAAAAGGCACACCCCGAACTCGACGTCGTTGCGGGTAACATTGCCACGGCCGAGGCTGCCAAATTTTTGATCGCTGCAGGCGCCGACGGTGTAAAGGTCGGAATCGGCCCAGGATCGATATGTACCACGAGGGTAATTGCCGGTATCGGTGTACCGCAACTCACTGCTATTTACGAAGTTGCGCGTGCCGCCAAGGGTAGTGGTGTGACGGTTATCGGAGATGGGGGGTTGCGTTATTCGGGCGACATTGTGAAAGCTATGGCCGCCGGCGCCGACTGCGTGATGGCGGGCTCGATGTTCGCCGGCGTGGAGGAATCGCCCGGTGAAACCATAATTTACAACGGACGTAAGTTCAAGAGCTACAGAGGAATGGGCTCACTCGAAGCGATGCAACAAGGGTCGAAAGATCGCTATTTTCAGGGGCACGAAGACGATGTTCGCAAGCTTGTACCCGAAGGTATTGCTGCGCGCGTGCCATTCAAGGGGACACTTTCGGAGGTCATCTATCAGCTCGTGGGCGGCCTCAGGGCCGGAATGGGCTATGTCGGTGCGCGCGATGTTGTAGCACTCAAGGAGGCTAAGTTCATCAGGATCACATCGTCAGGGGTCGCCGAAAGCCATCCTCACGACGTGGCGATTACGCGCGAAGCACCCAACTATTCCCGCGGCGAATAAGGCTTGGAACGCCGGCAGCGATTTTATGTCATTGATTACCAAAGATATTCCGATCCGAGTTCGGTACAACGAGACCGACCAAATGGGCATTGTCCATCACTCAAACTATATTTTTTATTACGAGGTCGCGCGCACAGAGCTAATGCGCTCACTGGGAACAAGTTACAGGGAGATGGAGGAGAGAGGAGTGCTGCTCGTGGTGAGAGACGTGCGCTCACATTTCATAGCTCCGGCCTATTATGACGAGGTTTTGAACGTACGAGTATCGATCCGCGAAATTCCGACGGCTAAGGTTACGTTCGATTTCGAGATCTTTAATGAAAAAAGCCAACTCATTCACACTGGGGAAGTTACACTCGCGTCGGTAGATAAAACAACTCGCCGGCCCCGTCGTGCTCCAGAGTGGTTCGTCGAGTTACTGCGGCAAGGATAGGCGTTACTCTACCACACAGCGCACCGGGAATCCTCCGGCACGCGCAATTTGCTCGATGGGAGTGGTCATTCTTAGGGTCACGTCGATATGATCTTTCCTGAATGCGAACGAATTGGTAGCGTCCGAATACCAGTAAAACCCTACAGGTGAGCCGCTTCCGTTATCATCATTCACGACGTTAGTGTAGTTGCGCGCTGACGTTGCGAGACTGGGAGAGAAGCTGCGACGACCCGCCGCAGGAAAGAAAATTTCCTGACCATCAATCAAAAATGTCCAACCGTAGTTGTATTCGCCCACGATGTTAAAGTCTGCCGGATCGGTTGTGAAATGCGGGTTTGTGGCAAGAGGCAGGAAAACATCACGTGGCGCGACCCTCCAGCCTGCCGGACAGGGGTCATAGAGGGTTTTCGGAGTCGTATTAGCATCGCCTGGGCTCGAATCCCAAAGATCGCCATCATAAAGTGAAAGCCAATGGTATGGGGGTTCGGCTCCGGCGATAAACGTATTCGGGTGAGCTACAGCATATTCTATCGAGCCTATCTCCGCCGATGATACGGCAAAAGCGTGAGTCACAGAATTGCCCGAAGCGTCATATAGCATCTGTCCGGTAGTCGAATCCCACGCGTCGGGGCCGATGAACGGATCCTTGCGACCCCACTGAAAATAGAGTCCGTAAGATTTCCAAGCTTCTTCGGCAGAGACGTTGGAATTTGCAAATGCGCCCAAGTTGCGACTCATAACCTGCTGACCCGCAAGTACATCAGGCTCGGCAGCAGGATCGAAATCTGTTGCCCAAATATGCCAACTCCATAAAACATTCTTCTCGCTGTCGGTCACGGCGATGACGGCATTGGTCTCCTGAAGCGTATCTCCTTCAGCCGTCGCGAAATATATGTAGCCATTCTCGTACGAGACGTTGGTGATGCCGGTTTTCGATGTGCTCCAAACGCGGGTTGCACCAGCTGCATTTGTCAGAGTCTCAACCGTTTCATTGCCTCGCCGACGTGCGTTGAACTTATAGCGCACCCCAGGTTCGGAGACGATAAAACTATTTGCCGGTCGGGTGATCTCCTCGGCTATTCTCACGGCAACTTTGATCGGGCGTGTGATGGTTATGTTTTTCGTGGAGACGGCCACGAGCTTTACCTCGCCCGAAAGTTCCGCCTCGGAATTCGAAGGAGATGGTGAAGTAATTGTGTACCAGCCATTTTGGCGGGTCACACTCCAGCCTTTGGGAAAAGTCACGTCACCAAAAGAGGCAATATTCTTGACGGTATAGTGCACTTCTTTGGTTTGGCCATACTCGAAATCGAGCGACGTGTCGCCTATGATGGCGAGGGCACCGACCGACTCGTCATCTTTATTGCACGCGGCGAATGTGAAAAAAAGCGCCACAAGAAAAATTTTCGCTATTTTTGTCATAACTGGCATAATTGTTGGGCACAAAAATACTAAAATTTTAACTAAAAATCCCGCGAAAATGGCAAAAATTCAAAAAGGCTCGAAACAAGCCGATCCGAAATTTCACATCGTTATTCAGAACGACGGTCCCCTGATGGTTTATGGCAAACCTGCTCTGGTTCAGAAATTTATCGTCCCTAATGAGCGTGGTGAAATGTGGTGGTTGCAGGACGGTCTTTCTTTTGAGATGAAGACCGAACCCGTGGCGCTCTGTCGTTGCGGCGAATCGAAAAAGAAACCCTATTGCGACAGCGCCCACCTTCACGCTGACTGGGATCCGAGGCTAACTGCCTCAGAAAGTGGGCTTTTAGAAGGTGCAGAGGTATATGATGGGCCTGAATTGTCGCTGACGGATAATCAAAAATTTTGTGCCTTTGCGCGTTTTTGCGACGCCGGCCTCAGGGTGTGGAACGAAGTAGGCGAAAGTGATAATCCGGCCCACAAAGATATGACCATCCGTGAGGCAAATCACTGTATAGCAGGACGTTTGTCAGCTTGGGAGAACTCCACCGGCGAGCCACACGAGCCCGAATTAGAACCCGAATTGGGTTTAGTTGAAGACCACAAGATCCACGCTTCGGCGGGTTTGTTCGTCAGCGGCGGCATTCCATTTGCGCGTCAGGATGGCTTTACGTATGAGATTCGTAACCGCGTAAGTCTCTGTCGCTGTGGACAATCCTCCAACAAACCCTACTGTGACGGTACCCACGCATCATTCCGCTGGAACGACGGATTGGGTGGTGCTCCAACTGGCAAAAAATGGTAGGTGACAACGCCACGGCGATTTATTCAGGGCGCGGAGCGAAAGTTTCGCGCTTTTTTTGTACCTTTGACTCGGCAAAAAGGCGCCCGGATGGTGGAATCGGT
>DBDK01000005.1:68737-146403 GCA_002293535.1 Alistipes sp. UBA934
GTTCGATCCCGGCTCCGGGTACGCGTAAAACACTAAAAACTAACCCGTTATGAAAAAACTACTACTCACTGTAGTTGGCTGCCTTGCGGCCATTCCACTCTATGCTGTAAGAACCGAATCGGTCTATACACAGCGGCCAAACGACCCCGAAGCCTTCTACTTCACGCCCGAAAACTACAATATCAAGGCTGACGGCAAAGTGGATGTGACCGCGGAATTACAGTGCGCAATCAATGAGCTGAAAAAAGAAAAAGCGTTCGGAATTCTGTTTATTCCAGAGGGTAAATACTTGATTAGTAGCACTATTCACGTTCCCGCGGCTATTCGTCTGATCGGTTATGGAAAGAAGCGTCCGGAGATCATCCTTGGCCCGAACACGCCCGGATTTTCCGACCGACAGAACTATATGATCTGGTTTACGGGCGGCGGGATTGTCGAGGATGGACGTGCACCTCAGGATGCCGGTGCAGGAACGTTTTATAGTGCGTTGTCGAACATTGATATGCGCATTCAAAGCGGTAATCCTCAGGCAGTTGCCATTCGTTCACACTTCGCCCAACACAGTTTTATTTCGCACAGTAACCTTTACATAGGCGAGGGATTCGCGGGGATTTATGATGTTGGGAACGAGATCGAAAATGTTGCTTTTTACGGTGGCCAGGTCGGGATTTCGTCGGGGCGCACGTCTCCCGGTTGGCCGATGATGATGGTCGATACCCGTTTCGAGGGTCAGCGTCGAGCAGCTATTTTGTCGCGCGAGGTGGGCTTTGCTATTGTCAATCTGCAAGTTAAGAACGTCCCCGTGGCTTTTGAAATGGAGGAGGGCAGGGTCGATCGGCTCCACATCGAGAACTCGTACTTTGAGAATATCGCGCGCGCGGGAATCGTTGTTAGTGTCGAGGGAAGCGCCTTTTCTCAACTCAATCTCGTCAATCTGCACTGCAAAAATGTTCCCACACTGGTCGAATATGCCCAAAGTGGCACTCGCGAAAGCGTGGCTCACTCGTCTTATGTGGTTAAAGATTATACTTATGGTGTTGTCCTCCAGGATCTTGCCACACCTTCGGAACACGCTGTGATTCGTGATATTGCCCCTTCGGCGCGGTTCGCTTTTCCGGCTAAAAATGATGTTCCTGCTCTGCCGGCGATGGAAACTTGGGTGAACATCAGGGATTTAGGCGCTGTTGGCGATGGGGTAGCGGATGATACCGAGGCTTTCCGTACAGCGATCGCCAGGCATAAAAACATTTACGTGCCCCAAGGCTGGTATCGCATTACCGAAACTGTGAAAATGCAACCAGGCACGGCACTTATCGGGCTGCATCCGTTTGGTACTCAATTTATTTTGAACGAGAGCGAACCTGCATTCAGCGGTTTCGGTCCTCCGGTGCCTGTGGTCGAATCGTCGGAAGGTGGCGACGATATTTTGAACGGAATTGGCATATCTACAGGTGGCTATAACTATCGCGCAGTTGGTGCAAAATGGATGGCCAGCGAAAAATCGTTGATGAACGACGTGAAATTCGTCGGCGGCCACGGCACGATGCGCAAACCTTCGCCCAACGCAGGACAGGGTGGCAGTCGAGCAGGCGGGGCTACTCGCCAAAATACGATCTCTTCGCCCACTAATCCTATTGCTGCTCAGGGACTTGACCTTGCGTGGGACAACCAATACTGGAGCCTTTGGATTACCCGTGGAGGTGGTACGATCAAGGATATCTGGACAGCGAACACCTATGCAGGTGCTGGTCTATATATCTCAAACACAGATACTCCGGGTCGAATTTACGCAATGTCGTTGGAGCATCACGTGCGCACCGAAGCGCGGCTCGAAAATGTTGCCAACTGGAAAATCTACGCCTACCAATTCGAGGAAGAGGGACGCGAGGGCAAGGACTGCAAGATGATGGAAGTCTCTAATTGTCACGATATTATGTTTGCCAACCTGTGGATGTATCGCGTGATTCGTGCCTCGACGCCTCAGGAGTTCGGCATCCGATTGTGGAATTCGCGCAATATTCAGTTCCGCAATATGCACAACTATACGCAGGTTTTGCCAGTGATCGAAATACCTGTGTATGAGGTGAATAAGCAGCTGCCGGTATATGATTGGGACTTCGCGCGACTGGATGTTTCGGGTAACGAAGCTTCGCTGCGCAAGTTCGATCCGGCACCCGGTGCGATAAATAAACTGGCCGAAGGCTTCGAGTTTGCCGCTGGTCTAACTGCCGACAGCCACGGAAACGTCTATTTCGGCGAAAATCGCCTGAAGAAGATATACAAATGGGATGCTAATAATCACTCTCTCACCATTTTGGCCGATTATCCCTGGAAACCTTTTACACTCGCGACCGACACCCAAGACAATCTGCTCGTGATTTTCCGTTATGACCCGCAGCCGGGATATATGATTGATGGTCAGCAAGAAAGCGTAACCAAATTACCGGACGACAACCCGATGTATAGCGGCTGGGGCAATAGTGGTTGGGCGGCTTTGGGTTACTCGATCGACCCAGAGAATCCGGACGAGACCTTTGCTCCTCTGAAGCGAATTTCGACCTCCGAAGCGCGTGATGTTCAGCGAATTATCTATCCTGCAAGCCGTTGGAGAGGTGATTTCGACAGCGTCGTTGTTTCGATGCCTCAGACCAGTTTTATGGCTCCTGACGGCGTCACCATCATCCCCGAAACCTACGATCTTGGGCGCTCGGCATCGCTCATCGCCGTCACTCCGGGGCAGGATCAGCCCGTTTTCGTGGTGCACGAGAACAACAAAACCACGATGAAACTGAGCGTCGAGGCCGATGGCAAACTTTCCGGTACCGCTATCGCGTTCGTTCACGGGCAATATAGCACGGCAGTCGATTCTGCTGGCAATGTGTATGTGGCTGACGGCGAGATATTTGTCTATAACCACACCGGCGCTTTGGAAGATCGTATCCAGTTACCCGAACGCCCTATTTCGGTAGCCATCGGTGGCAAGGACGGCAAAACACTCTTTGCAACAACCACTAACTCGCTATATTCCATTAACTTATGAAGAAAATATTTTATTTCGCCATAGCGCTTCTGCTCGGATCGACCGCTTGGGGGCAAGCCCAAACCTCTACACAGCACATTATTCACTTTAATCCCGACCACGAAGTTTCGGGTCAGAAGTTCGCTCTGCGCGACATCAATCCCGATCTGCCACGCGATTGGGACGGCTACGAGTTTGTGATTCTGGAGTTTCGCATCACCACACCACAACGTTTCAATGTCGGCTTTACGACCGATAGCGGCTACAATGAATTGCGCGTAATGTCTTATGTACCAAATGCCTGGAATCGCCTCGCCATTCCATTGAGGTTTTTTCGCCGCCTGCCGGACGCCCGCATCGACCTTGCCGCCACGTTCAACCAACCGCGCTACACGGGCTGGGTGAATCTCGGTGGACGGCGCGGCGAGCTGCATGGGGTCGATTCGATAGGCATACGAATGAGAATGCCAATCGGGACGCCTGAGTTCGAACTTAGAAACGTGACCTTAGCAGTTGAAGACCCTGGCGATCAATATCTTAGTGACATTCCGGCGGTGGATGAATTCGGCCAACACAACCTTGTTTCGTATGAAGGAAAGGCTCTCTCTTTGACCCGGCTTGAGGCCGACTGGCGTGCCGAAGAAGCTGATATCGAGAACTTTACGGATTACAACTATTCGCGCTTTGGAGGCTACAAACAGCGGCAGATAGAGAGCACCGGATTCTTCCGTACCGAAAAAGTGGATGGCCGTTGGTGGTTTGTCGATCCAGAGGGATATCTATTTCTGTCTCACGGAGTTGATTGCGTTACTCCGGGTCGCGGCGGCAATGCCAACCATTTAGCGCTACGCGAAGGTATGTTCAAAGAGTTGCCGCCACAGCAGTTCCGCTCGATCGACAGACGCGGTTCGGAGTCGGCTTCGTTCGGGCAATGGAATCTTCACAGGCGCTTTGGAGACGACTACCGTGCGGCAGCTAACGAGATGGCAATCAAGCGAATGGACAAATGGGGGTTGAACACCATCGCCAACTGGTCGAGCACCGAGGTTTACGATTTGAAACGCAAAGCCCACACTCTTGGCTTGCGGTCGCTTGGTGTAGATGGCAGTTTGATGGGACTTGCAGATGTCTATGCTCCCGATTTCGAGGCGAAAATGGATGAAAGTATGGCATCGTATCTGCCTGAAAATAAGGATAATCCGTGGGTGCTTGGTTATTTCGTGGGCAACGAGCCTTCGTGGATCGGGCAGGAGGCGCGTTTGTGTGATCTGATTTTGGATGGCCCCGACCGCCCCATTAAAGCCGAACTGCAAAAATTTCTAAATGAAAAAGGCGACACGCCATCTACTCGTAAAGCGTTTATTTACAAAACGTTCGATACGTTCTTGCAAACCGTACGCACGACTATGAAGCGCCACGACCCCAACCATCTCAACCTCGGCATTCGTTTCGGCAATCTGAACGAGCTCGATGAGGAGCTGATGGCGATTTGCGCAAGGGCATTCGATGTCTTCAGTTTCAACTGCTATGCGCTTGAACCTGACCACGATATGATGTCGCGCGCAATGCGTCTCACCGACCGACCGATGATCATTGGCGAATACCATTTTGGTACGGTGGATGGTGGGATGGCGCAGTCTCTGTGGCAAGTGGAGAACCAACAACAGCGCGGAGTGGCTTATCGCTATTACACCGAGCGGGGTTATGCGCATCCGGGGCTCATTGGAACAGCCTATTTTCAATGGTGCGATCAGGATTTGACGGGACGTGCTTCAGATGGCGAGAACTATAATTGCGGCCTCGTGGATGTGACCGACCGACCCTATCAGCCTCAGGTGGAGGCAATGATGGCTACGGCTCAGCGTCTGTATGATGTTCACTCCGGAACTGCGCAACCATATGACCAGAAGCCTGTTAGAGCTCGCGGTCACGAGGGAATTCCCGATATTTGGAATGCGCCGATTTCGAAAAAAATCGAGATCGTCAAACGGGACGAAAAGTTCCACTTGATGATCGACGGCGTGGATACCTATATTAAAGGTGTAGGCGGCACGAATCGGCTGGATGTTGCGGCGGCGAACGGTGCTAATGCGTTCCGAACCTGGGGAGGAAGTGTCGAGAGTGCGAGGCGAGATATGGCTCGTGCTCAGCAACTTGGAATGTATGTGATGCAAGGAATCGGTCTCCCCAAGGATTCGATGCAGTACCATAATGAAGCGTTTCGCGAGCGTACTCGTGCGTCGGTTCGTGTTCTCGCAGAGGCCCTGAAAGACGACCCTAATCTCCTCGTGTGGGGAATCGGCAACGAAATCGAGCACGGCACGGCCAATACTCCGACCGCCTGGGCGTTTGTGAACGAGCTGGCGCTCCTCATTAAGTCGATCGACAGTCACCACCTCGTTTCGACCGTAATTGCGCACAATCCGTCGGCACTGGATCTGATCGCTCGTTGGGCACCCGACCTCGATGTTGTTGGGATAAACAGCTATGGATCAATAGATAACGTTGCACAGATGGTCGATGATTCGGATTACCGCGGCGCTTACATAATCACCGAATGGGGCCCGACTGGATGGTGGGAGACGACCAAAACTCCGTGGGGAGCACCGATCGAACAAACCAGCGAAGAGAAGCGACAGGTATATGAAAATCGCTACAACAGCTACATCAAAAACTCGCCTAAGTGCCTGGGATCCTTTGTGTTCCTGTGGGGACAGAAAGAGGAACGAACGCCCACTTGGTTCAGTATGTTCGTAGAAAACGATGTCAAGGGGCTGCCACTGAAGGGCGAAAAAACACCTATGGTAGAAGCGATGGAGCGAGTATGGAAAGGTACTGAACCTCAGAATGTTGCACCGGTTGTCCACAGTATGTCGATCGACAAGGTGGGCAAAAACTTCGTTGCAACGGTCGAAGCGACCGACCGCGAGAATGTGTTTTTGACCTATGTATGGGAGGTATTGAAAGAGGCCACCGTAACAGCGACAGGAGGCGCCTATGAGCCTCGTCCCGAGAGAGTTGGCAAAGTGAAAACCACTAAGACCGGAATACTAAAAACATCTATCAGCAAACCGGGCAACTATCGCCTGTATGTTTATGTGCTTGATGGAGAAGGCTTTGTGTCTACTGCGAACGTGCCCTTCGAAGTAACTGAAACGCTTGCAGCGAATTAACTTTTTCTCGTGATATACTCGATGGCGCCGGCAAGGTCGATCGGATGAAACCAGCGGATTTCGTCGTCGCGCCTAAACCACGTCAATTGTCGTTTGGCATAGCGGCGCGAGTTGCGTTTGATCAGCTCCACTGCGCGTTCCAACGAGTATTCCCCATTAAAGTAACCATTTAGTTCGCGATAGCCAACTGTTTGCAGAGCAGGCAGATGACGCATAGGATAAAGAATGCGAGCCTCCGCTTCGAGACCAGAGGTCATCATCTCATCGACGCGACGATCGATACGCGCGTAAAGTTCGTTGCGCGGCAAGTCGATACCGATTTTTATGATATCGAACGGGCGCGAAACTTTCGTTTTTGTGCTCACGGAGTTACCTGTACGCAATGATGAAAATGGCACTCCCGTCTGCCGGCAAACTTCCAAAGCTCGAAGCACACGTGGTGGATTGTGTCTGTCCACAGATCCGTAATAGACCGGATCGAGTCGCCTCAATTCTTCAAGTAAAGGTTTAAGTCCCTCATTCAGTAGTTTACGAGCCAGCTCATTACGAATTTCAGGATCTATATCCGGTAACGTATCCAGCCCATTGCACAAAGCATCTATGTAAAGCCCCGAACCGCCAACCGCCACCACATATTCGTGCCGCGTGAAGAGATTTTTGAGTCGCAACATAGCCTCTCGCTCAAAGTCAGCACACGTGAAGCGCTCGTTGGGATCACGGTCGGCGATAAAATAGTGAGTCACAGCACGTTGCTGCTCAGTCGTAGGTTGCGCCGTACCGATTGCCATTCCACGATAGACCTGACGCGAATCGGTGGAAATGATGGGCGCGGGGCCGATTTCCGAGCCACGACGTCCCAATTCGCACGCCAACCGCACTGCAAAATCGGTTTTTCCGGAGCCGGTAGGGCCAACTATTGATATGAGTGTCATATGGTTAGCAGAAATTCCATAGTGTCGCGACCATCGGGATAATCCAATAGAGTGGGGTGCTGAGTCTGCCCCAGTCGAACCGCGCGAGGATGCGAGACTCGCCCCGAAAAACCTGCAATACATTGAATCTCGTCATCGTGATTTTCCAACCAATCTATTACTTGAGATAGCGAGTCATAAAACGCATAATTCAAGATACTTACGTCAGCAGAAAATCCCTCACACTCACGTAGCAGACAAGTGCCACAGTCTATATATGGAGTATCGGCCAGGTCCAACAAGGCGCGCGTTTGACGATAGTTATTACGATGCTTTTGTGACGTATGGTACTGAGACAAAGCATCTTGCATTGACGTAAAATCGTACCCTCGCGGTACGAAAACCAGGCTGACATTGCGACAACCGAGCCCAGAATAGGCCAAAACATCGTCGGCCAAAGCATTCAGTTCGGCGCGAGTCTCAGTTCCATCCAAAATCGCCGGCGACCAACGCGTACCCCGCAAAAGCAGAGGAACATCAGAATATTTTTCACGAAAAACACGCACAGTATCATTTCCACCCATCGCGACAACGGCATCGAAAGCCTCATCACCATCTGCAAGAGACACTGGTAATGATGGTTCTATATCAATCAGTTGCGCCACCACCCACGACATCTGCACAACATCACGACTCGAAGCACGCACCACCGCCCGATGACCGGCCGCCAAAACGCACAATAAATCGTGTACTCCGACAAAAGGAATGTTCCCGGCAGTGATAATTAAAATATTTTTTTGTATCTTTGTGCTCGAATAGCGCTGAAGCCAATAGGTAAGTGCCTCGCGCGAAAGCATATCACGAGCTAAACTCTGGGCGGCACGGCAAGCATCGGGGGTCCCGAAACTTACAGAGCCAACGGAACCGACAAAAGTTTCGAATGCCTCCAAACGGCGTCCCAGTTCCACAAAAACATCGATTATCCCACGTTTCACACCACAAAGTTAAACTTTATATGCAAGACATCAACGCACTGGAGTCGAAAAGCCTCTCCGAATTGCGCATTATTGCTAAAACCCTCGGCATCAAGGGGGCTTTCAAGAAGGAAGAGCTCGTAGCTCGCATCGTCAAGGACTCGTCTCAACAAGGCGCTATGGATCTCCCTGTGGAGACCGAAAAGCCCACCGAACAGACTGATACTCAGCGCGAGCCGAAAAAACGGGGACGCAAGCCGAGAATTCGTATCGGCGAAGAGACTCCGAAAACGGCCGAACCAGCTGTAGAGGCACCCGTAGAAGAACCCGTTGTCGAGGAACCGCGTCCACAGCAGCAACAGCACGATCAAAATAATCGTCATCAGAAAAAAAAGGGCCAGCAGCAAGGAAATAACAACGGTAACGGTCAGCGAAATAATAGCGAGGCACGCGACTTTTTCACGGGTAACGTGGAAGGCGAAGGGGTGTTGGAGGTAATGCCCGATGGTTATGGTTTCCTGCGCTCGGCCGATTACAACTACCTCAATTCGCCCGACGATGTGTATGTGTCGCCGGCGCAGATCAAACTTTTCAGCCTTAAACCCGGCGACACGGTACAGGGTGTGATCCGTCCTCCCAGAGAAGGCGAGAAATATTTTCCACTCGTTAAGGTAAACAGGATCAATGGCTTGTCTCCTGATCTTGTACGCGATCGCGTGCAGTTCGAGTTTATGACTCCGCTATTTCCGAGCGAGAAATTCAACATCACCGGCAACGGCCACAACAACCTTTCGACCCGTGTCGTCGATCTGTTTTCGCCCATCGGCAAAGGTCAGCGTGGCTTGATCGTGGCTCAGCCCAAGACCGGTAAAACCGTGTTGCTACAAAACATCGCCAACGCAATTGCAGACAACCATCCGGAAGTCTATATGATTGTGCTTCTGATAGATGAGCGCCCCGAAGAAGTTACCGAAATGGCTCGCAACGTCAAGGCCGAAGTGATTTCGTCTACGTTCGACGAGCAGGCTTCGCGCCACGTTAAGGTTGCCGAAATGGTTCTCGACAAGGCCAAACGAATGGTCGAATGCGGTCAGGATGTTGTGATTTTCCTCGACTCTATCACTCGTCTTGCAAGGGCCTATAACACGGTTCAACCTGCGTCCGGTAAGGTTCTGTCGGGTGGGGTGGACGCCAACGCACTCCACAAACCCAAACGTTTTTTCGGGGCAGCACGAAACACGGAAGAGCGTGGTTCTCTGACGATCATAGCCACTGCACTCATCGACACCGGCTCCAAAATGGACGAGGTGATCTTCGAGGAATTCAAGGGCACCGGTAATATGGAGCTTCAACTCGACCGCAAGTTGGCCAACAAACGCATCTATCCGGCTGTGGATGTGATCGCTTCAGGCACGCGTCGCGAGGATTTGCTCCTGAGCAAGGAGGTACTTCAGAGAACGTGGATTATGCGCAAATTCCTGTCGGATATGACCCCTGTCGAGGCGATGGAGGTGATGAAAAAGCATATGGAAGGTACTCGTGACAACGCCGAGCTACTCATCTCTATGAATTCGTAATTTACTGTAACTCAGAAAGTATAGCCCGCCTGCAGGTAGAATCCCACACGGCGAGTAACGCTCGACCAGCCAAGTGAAACCATCACTGGGAAGTTACGCAAATCGAACCCATAGTCCAATGACGCCCCGTAATAACTTTTTGCTGTGCCGGGCACCGTGTTGGTGATCCGGCCGGGCAAAAGGTCTATGAAATCGCCCGCTGCCAGCCCGTAATTAATTGATCCTGAAACATAATGGCGCTGACCAAGTCGATGACGTGCTTGCATTTTGGCTGCCAAAAATATGTTGGGCGCCGACTCCATATAGACCACTCCGTCGAATGGCATCTGGCCCCGTGCATAACGACCGAACCACTTGCCTCCCAGCATATTAAGCATCGCAAAGGGGACATTGTCGCCAAACAACACGCGCCCGTAAATATTCGGTATAAGCGAAAAACGATCCGTAATCGGAAATGCCGTAAGCCACGAAGCCGTAAGAGCTCCGAATGGATATTCGCCTCTGTAGGTTGCAAAATTATCCGTATATAACTCGTAACTCGCTGACACAGAAGTGCCTTTTGTCGCAAAATAGTGACTGTCGAGTGTCTCATAATTTAGCCGTGCAAAGTAGCTCACAAAATTTTCATTCTCTACCGGCATCGAATCACCCTCGTGCTCAAAGTCTTTGTAGTCCGTCAGCCAACTCAAATAGAGATACTCCTCCCACGCCAATCCCAATTCCAATCGCATATTCTGGCGTAGGAAATTCATATTGACATAGCTCAGCGAGGCGCGATGGTGATTGTACGTAGGATTATAGGAACGCTTACCTAACGAATTTACCACCACGTTGTTATGATTAAACGTATAACTCAATTTAAAGTGACTGAGAGGAGAAGTCAGTAAAGAGTAATCGACCTGGGCCATTATACGTTTGCCGAACCGGCCCGTCACCGATACCGTTTGCGGCGTCTTTTTGCCGAACCGGAGTGTGCCATTAACAATTACCGAGGCGATCTCTTCGGTATCGAAACTCACCCCCGCATTCAGCGAATTTTCCTTCACGTCGTTTATATGGAACGTCAGATTATAGCCATCCAAGGTGTCTTTCAGTGAGTAGTAAACTCCTGTACGCGAGGCCACTGCACCGATCATCGATACACAGTGGTTCAGTTGCGTGATGTTTATCTGGCCGCCCGGTTCTATGTCGCATTTGCGCATCACCCAACGCTGTTCACGCTCACTCAGACCGTCGAATGAAACGTCATACACCTGAAAATCACCTCTTTCGCGCAACGGTATAAAGGGTCCGTGCTTTTTCGGGGTAAAGTCAGGCGGAAGGTCGATCTTGTTTTTAAGACGGTTCAGTTCCCTCCAGTGTCTTCCGGCAGACTCCTCACCGCGCTGAATGAGGCTATCCAGTGCCGGCAGGTTGAAACTCGCCGACGAATAACCCTCCACATCGACCCTGATATAGACATCACTGCTGGCGACATTATCGCGATAGTTTTGGTGTTGCATTGCTAAATCGACGATCTGGCCCAACACCGCCGGCGCGCCAATCAACTGATCCTTAGAGCGAAGTTCCGACTGCACATCGACACCTATAATCACATCGGCCCCCATAGAGCGCGCAACATCGGTCGGGAAATTATTGACAATGCCGCCATCCACCAGCACCATATTTTCGGTGTAAACCGGCGTGAACACCCCCGGAATGGCCATACTCGCCCTCATAGCAACCGGCAGTTCGCCCTGTTGCATCACTACCGTGCTCCCATCCACGATATTAGCTGCCACACAGGCAAACGGAATCGGCAGACGCCTAAAATCTATGGAATCGTGATGACCGGCAGTCAGGTCGGCGAACAACATATCGAGATTTGTCCCCTTGATCACGCCACTCATCACTTCGAAACGTTTACCGAACGTATATGATACCTGATATTTATCTCCCGTCTCCTTGCTCGAATATGGAGCACGGGAGCGGGGAGTGCGGTCGCTCAGCAGCAGTCCCCAGTCCTGTGACATAACCATCGAGTCGAGCTGATAAGGAGTGTAACCTATTGAATACAAGCCACCTACTATAGCGCCCATACTCGTACCCACCACTATATCTATAGGTATGCCGGCCCGCTCTATCACCCTCAGTGCACCGATATGAGCCACACCTTTAGCACCGCCGCCCGAAAGTACAACGGCGACTTTCTTGCGTGGTGGCATATCCGACACATCCTGCGCATCGGCCGACGCCACAACAAAAATCAATAATATTGAAAGAAGATACCTCATACATATCGCCGCCGGCGTTCCGACTTCATCGCTACAAAGATAAAGCAAAAGTGAGACCAAAAAAAATCGCCACCTTCCGGAAGCGATTTTTAAGCAATATGGATTTGCGGCCGCCCGGCTCCTTAGAGCATCGGATCCAGGTCGTGAACTACAAAGCCATCCACCGTTATTTCGATCGTAAGGTCTTGCAGGATTGTGATCTCGATTGGAAAAAACTCCGTTCTGTCGATGTCCACCTGGTCGCGGTAGATGTATTCGCCTTTCTCGTTTCGTACCTGGAAGATGGCTTGCAACACATCTATGTCGGGTATCACGTGAATGTTATTGTTTGCACGAGTTGTGTTTGTGCTGTGCAGGTGTAGCATCACCGGATTCTGAACGTGGTGTTGCACATCGAGACGCAGCAGACGAATATCCATTTCGGTTTCGCTGTCCGAGAGTGATTTGGTTTTGGTGTTATATCGCAGCTCCGGTGCATAACGGTCGATGCTGCCGGCGTGAGTGTAGGTACCTTTTTTGCCTGTCACAAAAATATCGAGCGGCAAGTGTGGTTCGGCGCGCGTCACCAAGGGATTGATATACTGAATACCCTTAACCTTGACTTGCAGAGTGCTGTTAAAGCGTACGAAGTCGAACTCCACAGGTATGATCTTCGTTCCTGCTTTCGACGCCAGGGCCGGGGTGATCGCAATGTCCTCTCGTATTGCGTGAAACAGGTCGGAGAAGCCGCCCTCAGGGTCCACAATCATCACTCGGAAATCGTCGATCGTTGTTTCGCCTATCACTACCGGAGTATAGCGATGCGTCACCGAGTCCATCATATGGACGTCGCTAAAGCCTCCTTTTTTGAATTCGGTTTTACTGAAGCCCCAAGCCACGAATGTATATTCGCCCACTGCGAGTTCGGCCTCAATGCTTCCGTCCTTCAGATCTTTGCTGCTAATGAGCAGGACATCGGTAAGTATGCCTGTGCTCTGCTCGAACACATAGAGATAGATCTCGTCAATCAGATCCGTCACATCTTCGCTTCCACCCGCATCCACGTATTTATACTTGAACTTCAGTTCCAGATCGCCGGTTTCGCAGAGCTCCGGATCGTCTGTAACACCGCAACTTACGATACCCATAACGAGAGCCAACGAGACAAATAAACGTACTAAATTCTTCATATTTTTCTGGAGTTTTTTCTTGGTGAGCATCGGCAGTTATCAGCCGCCGATGCCCTTTGGTAATTACATAATGGGTTCTACAGTGACAACATTCCAAGGAATAACTTCGACATTAACTGTCAAAACATATCCCAATTCGGGACGGTCGGGAAGTTCCCTGAAGTCCGAAGCGTCGAAAGGAACTTCGTTGATGCGATAGATCACACCGGGAACAAAAGCCTGCAGTTCGGCAGCGCCGTTCATATAACCCTGAACGGTCAGATACTTCGTGAGGGTTGCGTCACCGGCATCATCGGGATCGTCACCTACAACTTCGATAGCCAACAGAGGAAGACCGCTCGATGCTACGTTGTAAGTCCAAGATTCAACAGAAGTGGTGTTTGCTACATCAGGACGAGCGATACCGGGAGCAGATGCAACATTTGCAACCCATTCGCCCCTGTCTTTAAAGTAGAGGTCGGCATTACCCGTGCCACCTTCGACCATTACACCCAATTTGCCACCCGAAATAGTGTACTGAGGATGATAGTTCAGCACGTAAACACCTGTAACCGAAAAAGCGTGGCCACTCTGAGCGGCACCTTTACGATAAAGGTAAGCATTGGGTTCGCTAATAGCAGCATCCAGGTTGATGTAGTCGGCAACAGCGCCCAATTCGAGGCGAGAGACAACCGGCGAGAGCAGGATGTTCACGTGAGCCGTACCGGCAGTTTCGTCGGTAGGATTAGTGTCAGGAATAATAGCCTGTGCACCGAAAACCTTGTCGTTAGCGTTGTTTACAGTTGCCAAAGGAATGTTAGAAAGGCTGATTCCTCTCAATCCATTGACGTTGAAAGCTGCGCTCATAACATCTGCGGGATCGGTGTAGTTAATGATGTCCGCATAGTTCCTGAGGTTAGCCACAACGAAAACTTCCGCGCTTTCCGAAACCTGATTGGTAAGCACCTGACCACCTGCAGTGGTAGCCTGATTCACGACCAGTTCTTCTGCGGCTGTTACTTTGCCATCTTCAAACACGAAGATGTAGCCATCGCTGATAATAGCAGCTGTGTTGTTGGCACCGGGAGCTTCAACGGCACGAGTACCGCCCAGCCCCGACAACTTAACCACGAGCTTGTGGTTGCCGGCGATGTCTCCATTGTTCTCGGTGACAACGTCCTTGATACAGCTCGACAGACCAACGGCCACAAGAGCTGCGAGAGCGAAAATTTGGAATTTTTTCATTTTTTGAAGAGTTAGTTAAAATAAATTAATTATGTGAGCTTGCTTTTGTAATGTGCATAATTAACGTGCAAATGTAAGTATATATTTTTGTTTCAGCAAATTTTTATATCTTTTTTACTACTTTTGTGACGTTTTTTAGTATGATAATTGTTCTTGACAACATCCGCAGCCTCAATAATGTAGGCTCTTTTTTCCGCACCTGTGATGCCTTCGGGGTCGAGGAGTTGGTGCTTTGTGGCATCTGTGGAACTCCTCCCGACCGTGAAATCCACAAAACCGCCCTCGGTGCCGAGGAGAGTGTGTCGTGGAGTTTCGTCAGAGAAACGACCGCAGCTGTGGAAAAATTGCATAACCGTGGATATATTGTACTTGCCGTTGAGCAGGTTGCAGGATCCGTAATGCTTGGCGACTTCACTCCCGACCCTTCCGCAAAGTACGCGCTGGTGTTCGGCAACGAGGTCGATGGGGTATCCAACGAGGTAGTTGCACTTTGCGACGGCGCCATAGAGCTGCCTCAGGTTGGTGTGAAGCGCTCGTTGAACGTTTCGGTTTGCGGCGGCGCAGTGATTTGGCACTTCTTTAATCTATTATAGGTATGTCAGTTGAAGGAAAAACAAAGCCGGTGACGACTCAGACTCTGGTTCAAATGAAAGCTCGCGGCGAGAAGATCGCGATGCTTACAGCTTATGACTACTCCACGGCTCGTGTTATGGATGCCGCGGGTATGGACGCAATTTTGGTTGGTGATTCCGCCGCCAATACTATGGCCGGTTGGGACTCTACGCTTCCCATCACTCTCGACCAGATGATCTATCACGCCGCCAGTGTTGTTCGCGGGGTTTCCCGTGCGCTTGTTGTTGTCGATCTTCCGTTCGGCACCTATCAGGGCGATTGGCGCGATGCTTTTGCGTCCGCCGTCCGGGTTATGAAGGAGAGTGGGGCAGCAGCTCTCAAGTTGGAGGGCGGCGAGGAGATCATCGAGGCTGTTCGTCACATCGTTTCAGCCGGTATTCCTGTTATGGGTCACCTTGGGCTCACTCCGCAATCCATCCACAAGTTCGGGGGTTATGGCCTTCGTGCTTCTTCTGACCAAGAGGCCGCAAAACTCCTCCACGATGCCCGCCTGCTTCAGGACGCCGGTTGCTTTGCGGTCGTGCTCGAAAAGATTCCTGCCTACCTTGGAGTGCAGGTTTCCCAGGAGCTCACTATTCCCACCATCGGCATCGGTGCCGGTAACGGTTGCGACGGCCAAGTGCTTGTCGTTCAGGATATGTTGGGTGTGTCTCAGGATTTTGCTCCCAAATTCCTCCGCCGTTATGCCGATCTCCACTCGGTTATGACGGAGGCCTTCCGGCACTATCTCCGCGACGTCCGCTCCGGTGATTTTCCTTCGTCGAAAGAGGAATATTAGCCCGTGTGGCATAGTTTGTGTGGTTTGTACTTCGAAAACAACCACCGACTATATGAAAAAGTTATCCGTTCTATCAGTTTTCTTCGCTTTCGCAGCGATCTGTTCTGTCGATGCACAATCACACGACTCCCTTTGGACACGCCAGGGGGTTGCTGCTGCAACTCTTTCTCAGGTGTCGCTCAGTAATTGGTCTGCCGGTGGCGAAGGCTCCGTTGCCTACAACTTGATGTTCAACTACGATGCCGACTACAAAAACGGTAAACATTTGTGGGACAACCGTTTGGAATTAGCTTACGGTATGATCTGGTCTCAATCTAAGGGCTCGCAGAAGAACAACGACCGCATCTTTCTGACCTCTATGTATGGTTACGAGATAGGTCACAATTGGTATTTTTCGGCGTTGGGCACTTTCCAGACCCAGTTTGCCAACGGTTTCGACTATAGCCTGAATCCCAAACACAAGATTTCACGATTTATGGCTCCGGGTTATCTGAGCGTTGGGTTGGGCTTCACCTGGAAACCTCGCGATTGGTTCTCCGCCACATTCTCGCCGCTGACCTGGCGTGGTACCTTCGTTTTGGACGACGACTTGTTTTGGGATGCGAACGGGGCGCCCATCTCTGCATTCGGGGTTAAACACGGAAAGCATTTCCTGAACGAACTGGGAGCGAACATCCGCCTGGAGGTTAAGCACGACATCACCCATAACATCAATCTATACAGTCGTCTGGATCTGTTCTCGAACTACTTGCATAAGCCTCAAAACATTGACGTTCAGTGGGATATTGTCCTATCGGCTTCTTTGACTCGTTGGCTATCGGCTAACCTGACCCTGAATATGGTTTACGACGACGATGTCAAGTTTCCTCGTAAGGATGGTTCGATGGGTGGTTCCAGGTTCCAGATTCGTGAGATTTTCGGCCTTGGTTTGCAGACAAGTTTTTGAGTTTCCTAATTTTTCGTACCTTTGCCCTCTCTTTCGCGGAAGTAGCTCAGTCGGTAGAGCATCAGCTTCCCAAGCTGAGGGTCGCGGGTTCGAATCCCGTTTTCCGCTCCGGTGACGCGAATTTTTGAACAAAAAATTTGGCAGTATAATTTTTTCGCTTACCTTTGCAGTCCCGATTCGGGAGTTTAGCTCAGCTGGTTCAGAGCATCTGCCTTACAAGCAGAGGGCCGGGGGTTCGAATCCCTCAACTCCCACGAAAAAAAGGTCTCTCGAAAGAGCGACCTTTTTTCTTTTTTCGCTATATTTGCACTTCACTTAACCCTAAACTAACTACTATGAAAAAACTACTTTTCTCTGCTGTCGCGCTCGCAATCGCAGCCACAACGGTAACAGCCCAGAATCTCCACACTGGTTGGGAGGAACTCACCGGCCCCGATTTCAAAAAAGCGGTCGAGGCTGCCGAGGGTGTTTGTATTCTGCCGATGGGTGTTCTCGAAAAGCACGGCGCTCATATGCCGCTCGGAACCGACGTATTTTCGGCTCGCGAGGTCAGCAAACGCGCTGCTGCCAAGGAGTATGCAGTTGTTTTCCCGTTCTATTATGTAGGCCAGATCAACGAAGCCAAGCAGCAACCCGGTACCGTTGCCTACAGTCCCGAACTTCTCTATAAGATGCTCGACGAAACTTGCCGCGAGATCGCCCGTAACGGTATGAAGAAGATCATCATCTGCAACTCTCACGGCGGCAACCCTATGTTCCTCGAATACTTCTGCCAGGCCCAGCTTGCTTCTCAGAAGGACTATGCTGTTTATCTCTACCAGCCGACCGTAGATCGCGAAACCGCTCAGAAGATCGCTTCGATGCGTAAATCCACCACTGCCGGCCACGCCGACGAGGTCGAAACCGCCACTCTTCTTGCCATCGTTCCAGATCTTATGCGTATGGATCAGGTTAATGCCGAGTCCGGCGACGACCTTGCTCGCCTCGCTCTTCGCAATGCCTACACAGCTATTTGGTGGTATGCCAAGTATCCCAACCACTATGCCGGCGAGGCTTCCGGTGCAACTCCCGAAATGGGAGAAGTGAAGCTCGCTCAGTGGGCAAACCAGCTGGCCGACGTCGTGAAGATGGTCAAGGAAGACAATATCACATTGAAACTTCAGGCCGAATATTTCAAAGAGGCTGCCGATCCTCTGAAAACTCCCGTGCGCTAAAACACTGGCATCAATATTGCTCAAAGTAGGGATAAAACATCACAAATGAAAAAATCTCTACTAAAGAACTTGACCGCCGAGCCTGGTAGAGCATACTCTACCAGTGATTTCAATCCCTCCTACACTGCTCATTGGAGTAAGAAGGAGGGGGAGGATCATCTGGCCGAGAGCATCAAGAGTATGCGCCAGTTGCAGGACAAACTCTATGCTTCGGACAAACATTCGATTCTTATAATCTTTCAGGCGATGGATGCGGCCGGTAAGGACGGCACCATCGAGCACGTTATGACCGGTATCAATCCCGTTGGTTGTCAGGTGTTTTCGTTCAAACAACCCTCTTATGAGGAGTTGGATCACGACTATCTTTGGCGGATTTACAAAAATCTTCCCGAACAGGGTCGCATCGGCATTTTCAATCGCTCTCACTATGAAGAGGTTATCGTAACTAAGGTTCATCCGGAATTGTTGCTGAAGGAGAAGTTGGTCGGCATCTCTTCCGTTTCGGACATCGACGAAACTTTTTGGCTTCAGCGTTACCGCCAGATCAATGACTTCGAACGTTATCTCACCGAGACGGGTACCGTTGTCATTAAGTTCTTTTTGAACGTCTCTCGTCACGAGCAGCATCGTCGTTTCCGCGACCGCCTCACCGACGAGTCTGCGAATTGGAAATTTTCGCTCGCCGATGTTCGCGAGAGCGAGTATTGGGATGCTTATCAGTCGGCTTACTCCGATATGCTCACCCACACCTCGACCTCCCACGCTCCCTGGTATGTAATTCCTGCCGACCACAAGTGGTTTATGCGCGCTGTCGTTGCAGGAATTATCTGCGAGCGTATGGAAGCACTTGGTTTGCACTATCCCGAATTGACCGAGCAGCAGCAGGCCGACCTCAAACAAGCTATGAAAGAGATCGACGATAAACAGATATGAAAGGACTCTACACCATCGGGCTGCTGCTTGCGGCCAACATCTTTATGACCATCGCGTGGTATGGCCACTTGAAATTCGGCACCACCAGGAGTGGCTCTCCTGTGCCGCTGATTCTCATCATTTTAGTTAGTTGGGGCATTGCCTTTTTCGAGTATTGCCTTCAGGTTCCTGCCAACCGCATAGGTTTTGCCAGCGACGGCGGCCCGTTTTCGCTCATTCAGCTCAAGATTATTCAGGAGGTTATTTCCCTGTCGGTTTTCACGGTATTCACGCTGCTCGTCTTTAAGACCGAGACTTTCCGCTTCAACCATATCATTTCGTTTCTGTTCCTTATTCTCGCCGTATTTTTCGCTTTCCGCAAATGAAGTTCTACTGGCAAATCCTTCGCAAGTACCGCTGGAGTCTCTTTGCAAGCCCTCTGTTGATTGCCGCAGCAGTGCTTTTCGAGACCCTCCAGCCTCTCTATATGTCTCGCATCGTGGATGAGGGGGTTATGAAGCAGGATTTGTCCATTATCCTTAACACGGGGCTTTGGATGGTCGGGTTCTCCGTTATCGGTCTGGCTTGCGCCATTGCCAATGCTTACCTCTCCTCCCGTACATCCACTCGCTTCGGCACCGACCTTCGTCGCGAACTCTTCGCTCGTGTCGATAGCTTTGCCTTCCCCGATGTCGATCGTTTTTCGTCGGCGTCACTCATCACCCGTCTCACCGGCGACGTCACCCGTATGCAGCAGATCGTGTTTATGTCTATGCGTATTATGTTGCGCGCGCCGATGCTGTTCGTGATGGCTCTGGTTTTCATCCTTGTGCTGGATCCTCGGTTGGCTATTGTTCTTGCTGCGGCAATTCCTGCTATGGTTGTGATCGTTTGGGTTGTAATGAAGCGTGGGTTTCCGTTCTTTTTGAAGGTTCAACGCCGCATCGACCGCCTCAATGCCGTTGTTCGTGAGAACCTTATAAATATTCGCCTCGTCAAATCGTTCGTTCGCGAGGATTTCGAGAGTTCCAAGTTCGAGCACACTTCCCGCGAGCTTCGAGACACTTCCATTCAGGCCGCTAACATCATCGTGTCGCTCATTCCCCTTATGCAGTTGGTGCTCAACATCTCGATCCTGGTAGTTCTTTGGATGGGCGGCGGACGCGTCATCGAGGGTTCACTCACGGTTGGGCAGCTCATTTCGTTCGTGAACTATTTTATGCAGATCCTGATGGCTGTCATTATGTTCTCGATGGTTGTTATGAACTTCGCTCGCGCATCGGCCTCGTCGGAACGCATTTTGGAAGTTCTCCGCACCGAGCCTTCACTGACCGATACTCCCGAAGCACTGGCCCACAATTACGAGGTCGAGCGGGGTGCGGTACAGTTCCAGAACGTGGGTTTCCATT
Organism: Alistipes sp. UBA934; assembly: GCA_002293535.1. Classification (GTDB taxonomy): domain Bacteria; phylum Bacteroidota; class Bacteroidia; order Bacteroidales; family Rikenellaceae; genus UBA940. The sequence continues at coordinate 88,950 of DBDK01000005.1, forward strand.
ACGAAGGGGGCACCGAGGGTGACGATAATGTGCTATGTCACATCGACTTTTCTGCCCACGCCGGCGAGACCGTCGCTGTTATAGGAGGTACCGGTTCGGGCAAAACTTCTCTCGTGCAGCTCATCCCTCGCCTTTACGACGTCACTTCCGGCTCGGTTCTCATCGACGGTCGCGATGTTAAGGATTATCGCCTTGAAGAACTTAGACTTAGCATCGGTATGGTGCTCCAAAAGAACGAGCTCTTCTCCGGCACTATCCTCGAAAATCTGCGTTGGGGCAACCCCAAAGCCACTCTTGAGGAGGTCCAGCAGGCTGCCAAAGTTGCTCACGCCCACGACTTCATAACCGGTTTCGCCAAGGGCTACCACACCGAGTTGGGGCGGGGTGGGGTGAACGTCTCCGGTGGCCAAAAACAGCGCCTTTGCATCGCCCGCGCCCTTCTTCGCAAGCCTCGCATCCTCATTTTGGACGACAGTACCAGCGCCGTGGATTCCGACACCGAACTCAAGATCCGTCAAGGTCTCAAAACGATGTTGCATAACACCACTGTATTTATTATAACTCAGCGTATCAACACAATGCAGTCGGCAGACCGCGTGTTGGTACTCGAAGACGGCAAGATCGATGGTTTCGACACCCCCGACCGCCTGATGAAAACTTCCGAAGTTTACCGCGAAATCTATGACTCCCAACAGTACAAAGCCTAAACACGGGCGCAAGACTCTCGCCAGGCTCTTCTCGTACCTGGATCATCAGCGCGGACTGCTCGTTCTCGCGGGCGTGCTGCTGGTATTAAGTGTTGCGGCAAGTACTGCCGGATCATATATGATTCGCCCTATCATCAATAATTTCATCCTTCCAGGCGACTGGTCCGGCCTGATCCGGATTCTCATTATACTTCTTGGTATCTACCTTGTCGATGCCACCGCCGATCTCGGTCAATATCGCCTGCTCAACTCTCTCGGCCTCAAGACAACTTCGCGGTTGCGCCAGGAACTGTTCCACAAGATGGAGCATCTTCCCGTAGAATATTTCACAACCCATCAGGCAGGTGACCTTATGAGCCGTTACACCAACGATATGGATCGCATCTCTGACGCACTCACCGACAGTCTTTCCAGTATGGTTTCGGGCCTTCTCACGCTCATCGGCATCACTGTTATGATGTTGGTTATCAGTCCTCTGCTCACTCTCGTCACACTCGTTATGGTTCCTGTTATGGTGCTCACCGCCAACTGGATCGTTCGTCGTTCGCGCCGTTATTTCACCGCCCAGCAGGATTCCATCGGCGACCTCAACGGCTTCACCGAGGAGATGATCAGCGGCAGCAAGGTCATCAAAGTTTTCAACCACGAGGCTGCCACCGAGCGCGACTTCGACCGTCTCAACATAGACCTTAACGACAAGAGCGAAAAGGCACAGTTCTACTCCGGCCTGATGATGCCCATTATGCAGAATCTCAGTACTTTGAACTACGTTTTCGTAACCATCGTCGGGGGTCTTCTCGCAATTTTCCGTGGGTTCGATGTCGGGGGTCTCGCTGCTTTTCTTCAGTATTCCCGCCAGTTCGGCCGGCCCATCAACGATATGGCCACTCTATATAACTCCATTCAGGCTGCTATCGCCGGAGCCGAGCGCATCTTCGAGATCATCGACGAGACTTCCGAACCTGCCGACGCTCCCAATGCCATCGAGCTGAAAGACGTTCAGGGCGAGGTTGTTCTCAAGGACGTTGTGTTCGGTTATGAAAAGGGGCGCGTGATTATCGACGGTATTTCGTTTCGCGCCGCTCCAGACCACAAAATCGCTCTCGTAGGAACCACCGGCGCCGGTAAGACCACCGTTCTCAGCCTTCTTCCCCGCTTCTACGATCTTTGGTCGGGCTCCATCACTATAGACGGCCATTCCATCGACACCGTCAGGCGCGAAAGCTTGCGTCGTTCGATGGCTATCGTACTACAAGACACCCACTTATTCACGGGCACCGTGCGCGAAAATATTCGTTATGGGAAGCTCGATGCGACCGATGCCGAGGTCGAGAAGGCAGCTCGCCTGACCGCCGCCCATTCGTTCATCAAGCGCCTTCCCAAAGGTTACGACACTCTATTGGAGAACGACGGAGCCAATCTCAGCGCCGGCCAACGTCAGCTTCTCAATATCGCCCGTGCAGCTGTTGCCGACCCGCCCATCCTTCTTTTGGACGAGGCCACCAGTAATATAGACACTCGCTCTGAGATGTTGATTCAGAAAGGGTTGGACAAATTAATGGAGGGTCGTACGAGCCTCATTATCGCCCACCGGCTTTCGACTGTGATGCACGCCGACACAATCCTCGTTATGGAGCACGGCCGTATCATCGAGCGCGGTAACCACACCCAACTCCTCGCTCTGAACGGCAAATATGCCGCCCTCTACAAAGAGCAATTCGAATAAGCATTTAGAAAATCAGTACCCCAGGATCCTCATCATCGAGCGGTAGCTCTGTTCTTTTGCGAACAGGCGGGTGTAGTACTCCGTGTCTCCTTTGTCTCTGTCGATGATGATGTGTTTCGGCGCGGGGATCAGGCAGTGCTGAATGCCGCCGAACCCGCCGAGGGACTCCTGATAGGCTCCCGTGTGGAAAAACCCTATGTATTGAGGTTCTTCGGTGCACAATTTGGGTAGAAATATGGCGTTCGTGTGCGCTTCTCCGCTGTAATAGTCTTCGCTGTCACAGGTCAGCCCTCCCAGGAACACTCGCTGATACTCTTTGTCCCAGTTGTTGATGGCCAGCATTATGTAGCGCTGATGGATTCCCCAGGTGTCCGGCAATGTGGTGATGAACGATGAGTCTATCATATACCAGAACTCTCGGTCGTTCTGTTGTTTTTGGTTCACGATCGAGTAGAGTACACATCCGCTTTCGCTCACCGTGAACGACCCGAACTCCGTAAACAGATGAGGCTCTTCGATTCCCTGCGAGTTACAGATGTTCTTCACTTGCGCGACTATCTCCTCTGCCATATATTCGTAGTCGAACTCCATTCCCAGCGAACTCTGGAACGGAAAACCTCCGCCGATGTTCAATGAATCCAGCTCCGGGCAGATCTTTTTCAGATCGCAGTAGAGGTTCACACAGCGGTTCAATTCGTTCCAGTAATATGCCGTGTCCTTTATCCCAGTGTTGATGAAGAAGTGCAGCATCTTCATCTCGTACTTCTTGTTGGGCTTTATTTTCTGCTTGTAGAATTCCAGTATCTCGTTATAACGTATCCCCAGCCTCGACGTATAGAAGTCGAACTTCGGCTCTTCTTCTGCTGCAATTCTGATCCCCACTTTGCATTTCTTCTCCAGCACTCCGTTGAACAGTTCCACCTCTTCTTTGTTGTCGAAGATGGGTATCGTATTCTGAAAACCTGTATTCACCAGCCCTGCAATGTTTTCCACATACTGAGGTCGCTTGAAGCCGTTACATATAATATAGGTGTTCTTGTCGATCAGCCCTTGGTCGTATAGAGAGTTGATGATATGAATGTCGTACGCCGAAGATGTTTCCAGATGAATATCGTTCTTGAGCGCCTCTTCCAGCACGAATGAGAACTGCGAGCTTTTCGTGCAATAGGAGTAGTTGTACGTACCCTTATAGTCCACCTTTGCCATCGCCACGTTGAACAGTCGCTTGGCCTTGTTGATCTGATGTGAGATTCTCGGCAGGTAGGTTATCTTGAGCGGCGTACCATACTGCTTGATTAGTTCCATCAGTGGAACGTCGTGCCAATTCAGTTCGTTGTCCTCGACGGTGAACTCTTCCGTCGGGAACTCGAAAGTCTGCTCGATGAGGTCTGCGTACTTGTTTTTCATAGCGAGCGCAAAGTACATAAATTTTTGGGACTTAACCAAAAAAACTCTAATTTTGCGCATACTAATGGTTGCAAAAATCATACGCGATTATGTGTCAGCTGGCGACGGTCGGCGTCTCACTCTTCCGGGCTTCGGTACTTTCATTCGCAAGGCGGGCAGGGCAGAGGTCACTTTCAATGACTCCCTGCGTACCGACGACGGTCGTCTGGGCGAGTTGGTGGAGGATTATGGCCACTATTCACCGGTCGAGGCTATGGCGCTTGTCGATCGGTTCGTTTTCGAGACCAAGAACGCCATTGAGCACACCGGTAGCGCGGTTTTCGAAGATTTCGGCACCATTTCTCTCGACCTTCGCGGTCACTACCGCTTCACTCACGCATCCAAGGCCCGTCCCTCGAAGGAGACGGCCGTGCAGCGAAAACTTTTCGGCTTCGAATGGACATCTCGTCGGTAAAACAGCGCTTCGGCATCATCGGTTCCTCCGAGAAGATGAACGCGGCGTTGGAGATAGCTCTTCGCGTTGCTCCCACCGATTTGTCCGTATTGGTGACGGGCGAAAGCGGCGTCGGTAAGGAGTTTTTTCCTCAGGTGATTCACGCCTACAGTCCCCGTAAGCACGGAAAATACGTTGCCGTAAACTGCGGTGCCATTCCCGAAGGTACCATCGACTCCGAGCTCTTCGGCCACGAGAAGGGTGCGTTCACCGGCGCTTTGGAGGCCCGCAAAGGGTACTTCGAGGAGGCCAACGGGGGTACGATTTTCCTCGACGAGGTTGCGGAGCTTCCTTTGGCCACCCAGGTCAGGCTTCTTCGCGTGCTCCAGACCGGCGAGTTTATGCGTGTAGGTTCTGCCCGCACCATCAAGACCGACGTGCGCGTCGTTGCAGCCACCAATAAAAATCTCCCCGATGCCGTATCCGCAGGTCGTTTCCGCGAGGATCTATACTATCGTCTGAATACCGTTCCCATCGCCGTTCCGCCTCTTCGCGAGCGTCGTGAGGACATCTTTCTGTTGTTCCGCCGCTTTGCCGAGACCATCGCCACCCAGTACCGTATGCCTGCCATCACGCTCGATTCCGATGCCCGTGTCGCTCTCGAAAGCTACTCATGGCCGGGTAACGTCCGTCAGCTGAAAAACGTTGCCGAACAGATCTCCGCTGTGGAATCCACACGGTTCATCACCGCTCCCATCGTACGAAAATATCTTCCCGCCCCTGAATTCGGTAGTTCGGCAATAACCCACACAGGCAGTCAGCCTTTCGGCGACGAGCGGGAGATACTTTTCCGCTTCCTGATCGATATGCGCGCCGACATTGCCGATATCCGCCGCACCTTGGACGAATTGCGCCGCCGCAGCGAAGATTTCGGTGCCACACCATCCGCTCCCGGGGAACCTGTTGCCGGATTTTTGCCTGTCCACGAGATCAGCAAGGACGACGCCACCCGCGAGGCCATCGTGCGTGCACTGCAAAAAACCGGAGGTAAACGTCGCGAAGCCGCCGACCTGCTATATATCTCAGAAAGAACCCTTTACCGCAAAATAAAAGAACTCGGAATATGAAAAAACTTATCGCCCAGCTGAGCGCTTCCATCCTCCTTTTGAGTACTATTGCCACCTTCACCGGCTGTAGCATCAAATATTCGTTCACCGGAGCACAGATCCCGCTTGCCGCTCAGACCTTTTCCGTGACCTATTTCCCCAATAACGCTACTCAGGTCGCCCCGACTCTCAGTAACGCACTTACCGAAGCTCTTCGCGACCGCTTCGTTCGCCAAACCCGCCTTGCCCAGATTCCGGACGGTGGAGATTTGGCTTTCGAGGGCGAGATCACCAACTATACGACGGCACCGGCTGGTATCGGGGCCGACGAAACGGCCGAGACTATGCGCCTGACTGTTACCGTGCAGGTTCGTTTCACCAACGTGCTCGATCCTCAGTGGAGTTTTGAGAACGGCAGATCGTTCTCCGCCACAGCCGATTACCCTGGCAACCGACTGCTCTCGGAAGTCGAGGGTGAACTGATCCCCGAAGTCGTCGAGACTCTCGTCGATAACATCTTTAACGCCAGCGTCGCCAATTGGTAAGCCGGAACGCCGACGGCGATTAAACTCAATGCTATGAACGAACTCAACGTTTATTTATCAGGTCGGGACGAGGCTCCTTCGCCCAAGAAGCTCAATAAGCTCATCGACCGTTACCCGTGGTTCACGACCGCCCGCCGTGCTCGTGTGCTTCTCACGGGCGAACCCGATCCCGCACTGATACTTCCGCTGTCATTCTGGCCGACCCTCGCGCCTAAACCGGCCTCCGAAGCCATTCCCGCACCTCAAAACGCCATCGATCGCTTCATCGAGCACGGCGGCTACCGCATCACCCCTTCGGACAGCACCTCCGATGCTTCTCTGGACTCGCAAACCGACATCGATCCCGAAATGGTGAGCGCCGAGTTGGCCGAAATTTACCTCGCTCAGGGCCTCACTGAAAAGGCCGATGCAATATATCGCATATTAAGTTTGCGAAATTCGTAAAAAAGTATTTATTTTGCGTCTCAACTAAACCGCTAAACACTATGTACATCGCTTGTATCGTACTGATTTTCATCGCAAGTATACTTCTTATACTCGCCGTTTTGTCTCAGAGTCCCAAGGGTGGTATGGCCGCCAACTTCGGCGCTTCCAACCAGGTTATGGGTGTCAGGCAGACTGCCGACTTCCTCGAAAAATCGACCTGGGGGCTGGCCATCGCAATTTTGGTTTTGAGTCTCGCCGCCACTATGACAATGCCCAAAGACCGCATAGAGCGCAGTCGCACCGGTGTGGAAAACGCTATTATGCAGGACATTGAAACCGGTAGCGAAGAATTGATCCCCAACCAGATCGAAGATTAAATATCCCTCTCCAGGATATAATCGTACATAAAATAGCCGTGGCCGATAGGCTTGTCGCGGCGACCAACTATCTCAAAGGCGTTCCGACGGTAAAAGTCAAGCGCCTTTTTGTTATCCCTGTTCATATTCAGCCCCAATCGTCGCGCCTGTGGATCCAGGGCCCGCAGGTGCTCCAAAAACATCTCCAACATCTGCTTTCCCTCACCGCGCCCCTGTCTCGATGGCAACAGATATATCTTCTGCAGGTAAAAGTTATGATCGCCAAGTGTCTCGTATGAGACATAGCCAATGTCCTGAGAGTCTGAGCCTTCGTCTTCCGAAAATATCAGAAACGTCTGTCCTCCTTCCTTCATCGCCAGCCGCAGATTCTCAGGTGCGTACATCATCTCGAACATATAGTCCAGCTGCTCAGGGCTCATCAGGTGTTCGTATGTGGGTGCCCAAATCTTCGCCGCTATCGCGTTGATCAGCTCGCAGTCATTCGTTGTTGCTTTTCGGAATTTCATTTTGCAAAGATAGTAAAATGCACTACATTTGTAATTATGAAATTCGGCGAAAACATACGAAAAGTGCTGCGTCAGGCCCTGTCGCCCGCCTTTTTGCTCATTTTATTGGGTTCGTGCCTGCTTTGGTACACCTCCAAACTGAGTTACGATTACACCACCGAAATGCCTCTGAATGTGCGCATTGACGGCCAAAGATATCGCCTCACAGCCATCGTTTCCGGACGCGGATCGACCCTCGTTGCGTGGCGCCTGTCACTCAAGAGCAGGCTCGATTTCACGCTCGACGAACTTTCGGCCAAACCCTCGCCGGATACCGAAGGGGCTCTCGTTATCTCACCGGAATCACTCCAAAAGGTGCTCTCGAACCACCTCACCAGCCTTCAGGTCGTCGAGGTTATCGATGCGCCGGAGTTTGTGCCTCGGACAGAACCAGAACTCGAATCCGAGCAATGATCCGAGTCGGCGTCACAGGTGGTATTGGCAGTGGGAAAAGCACTGTATGTGAGATATTTGCACTGCTCGGCGTGCCGGTTTACGACTCCGACCGTCGCGCGCGCGAATTGATGCAGGAGGGTGAATTGCGGCAGCAGATCGAGGCATTGTTCGGTACTTCCGATCGCTCTTATATTGCCGCTAAGGTATTCGAAGACAAATCGTTGTTGGCTTCACTTGAAGCATTGGTTCATCCGGTCGTAGCTAAAGATTTCGAGGCGTGGACGCAAAAACAGGCTCGCCGACAAGAAACCACCAGTTACGCCGTTCTGGAGAGCGCAATACTTTTCGAGAGTGGTTTCAACAAATTGATGGACAGGGTGATAACCGTTTCCGCGCCGATCGAAACCCGCCTCGAAAGGATTGTTACACGATCAGGAGCGCTTACCCGCGAGCAGGCTCGGCAAAGAATGGCGGCTCAAATGACTGACAGTGAGCGCGAAACGAAGGCAGATTATGTAATTGACAACTGCGGCACGCTCAGCGAATTAGCCGCACAGGTCGAAGAAATTGACAAACTACTGAAACAATGAAAATAGGTGAGCAAACACTTGATTTGCAGCGACCTGCGGTGATGACCATAGTCAATGTCACGCCCGATTCGTTCTTTGCAGGCAGCCGCAGTATGCACGTCGAGGAGATCACAATGAGGGTCGAGGAAGCGGTCGGGTGGGGCGCAAAGATCATCGACATAGGGGGTTATTCGTCGCGTCCAGGAGCCGAGGATGTACCTGTTGAAGAGGAACTTAGCCGCGTTATGCTGGGCGTCGAGATCGTGCGCGAAAGGGCCCCCGGCGTTGTGGTTTCGCTCGACACTTTTCGCTCCGAGGTTGCCGCCAAAGTAATTAAACGCTTCGGTCCTTGCATTATTAACGACATTTCGGCAGGCTCCGAGGGTCCTGAAATTTTCGATGTTGCCGCAAAGCATCGCGTGCCCTACATCCTTATGCACTCGCGCGGCAATCCCCGCACGATGCAAGATATGACTGATTACCAAGATATTGTGACTGACGTCAAGGATTTTTTCACCGAAAAGATCGCTCTGCTACGCACTCACGGCGTAGAGGATATTATTCTCGATCCGGGGTTCGGGTTTGCCAAAACCACGCCGCAGAACTTCCGCCTGCTCCACCATCTTGCCGAACTGCAAAAATTCGAGCTGCCGATTTTGGCCGGTATTTCGCGTAAATCAATGATCTACAACGTATTGGAAAGTTCGCCGGTTGAAGCTCTCACCGGCACCGCTGCGCTCAACTGGGCGTGCCTTCGCGGCGGAGCCAACATCCTGCGCGTTCACGACACGCTGGCTGCCATCGAAGTAATCAAGATCCACAACTACTACAAAAACGTGAATGGGTAACAAACTGTAAGGTGGTCGCCCAAAGTGTCAAATTTTTTGACACGATTGTAAAATTTTTTGACAAAATGATCTCAATCAAAAATTTGCACAAAAGCTTCGGCGAACTTGCTGTTCTCAAGGATATTACGTTGAATATTCGGCGCGGAGAGATCGTTTCTGTAGTCGGCCCCAGCGGTGCGGGCAAGACAACTTTGTTACAGATTGTAGGCACTCTCAGTCGTCCTGACAGCGGTAGTGTAATTATCGATGGAACCGATGTTAGTAAGCTTACAGACAATGAGTTATCTGCTTTTCGTAATAATCACATAGGTTTCGTTTTTCAGTTTCACAATCTGCTCCCGGAATTCACCGCTTTCGAGAATATCTGCCTTCCGGGTTACATCGGCAGGCGCAATGGCGTCGAACAGCGTGCCTCAGAACTCATTGAAGAACTGGGACTTACGTCACGTCGCGACCATAAACCCGCTGAACTTTCAGGTGGCGAACAGCAACGCGTTGCCATTGCTCGCGCACTCATAAATTCGCCTTCGGTGATTCTCGCGGACGAACCTTCCGGTAACCTCGATTCAAAAAATCGTGACGAAATTCACAATCTGTTTCTCTCTCTGCGTCAGCGCTTTAACCAAACCATCGTCATTGTTACACACGATAACAATTTGGCAGAAATGGCCGATCGCAAAATTACAATGACCGATGGCATCATCATCTAACGAAGCGAGTTATATACGCCAACTACTTGAAGATCTGCACGATAAGTACAACACACCAGACTTTGTTGCTGCAGATCCGATTTCTATTCCACATCGTTTTGAAACTCAAGAAGATATAGAGATTTCCGGCTTCCTTGCCGCGACTATCGCGTGGGGTAACCGCAAAGCCATTGTAAAAAGCGCCAGCCGGATGATCGAGTTGATGGGCACTCCCCACGATTTTGTAAAAAATGCCTCTGAGGGCGATTTGGATGGGATTTTGGGCTATGTTCATCGCACTTTCAACGGTCAGGATTTTCGTTCATTCGTACTTTCGTTGCGCCATATTTACCAAAAATACGGCTCGATGGGTGCATATTTCGAGAGCGAATATGCACGTTCTGCCGCCGAAAATGGCGAGGGTGATCTGCGAGTGGCGATTGCCAATTTTCGGCGCGAATTTTTCACGCCACCGCATAACTATCACTGCGAAAAACATCTCTCTAATATCGAGCACGGAGCCGCCTGCAAGCGAACAAATATGTTTCTGCGCTGGATGGTGCGCAGGGATGATCGTGGAGTCGATTTCGGACTGTGGAAGGGTATTCCGCCAGCCGCCCTATACCTGCCGTTGGATGTTCATAGTGCTGCAACAGCGCGTTCACTTGGACTTCTGGAGCGGCGGCAGAACGATTGGAAAGCGGTCGAAGAAGTAACGGCTGCCCTTCGAAAAATTGATCCGACAGACCCCGCGAAATTCGATTTTGCACTGTTTGGAGCCGGCATTGCGGGCGAGATAATCTGAAAGTTAAGGTAATGAGCCGTAACACGTTTCTATTCAAGCAATTTTCGGTAGAGCAGGAGGGCGTTGCGATGAAAGTCGGCACAGACGCTGTGCTACTTGGAGCGTGGTGTCGGGTGCTGCATTCAGATAAAGCAATACTTGATATAGGCACTGGCACTGGCGTAATAGCCTTGCAGTTAGCACAGCGTACGGTGAACGAAATGGCAGGTGTGCAGGACGCGATCGTCGAAGCGGTGGAGGTAGACGAGCCGAGTGCGTTACGGGCTGAAAGCAATTTTGCCACCAGTCCGTGGGCTAACCGCCTGATACTTCATAAGATGCCGGTGCAAGAACTGGCTGCTACGATGGCAAAGCAAGGTTGTGCGCGATTCGATCACATAGTTTCCAATCCGCCATATTTTACGGATTCGCTTGCGTCTCCCAACCTCGCAAGAAATATTTCCCGCCATACGGATTTGCTCTCGTATGAGGAACTTATGTCGGTGTGTGACAGTATGTTATACCCGACAGGACGTATCTCGCTGGTTTTACCTGCCGGAGCGGAAAGCAAAAAAATGACGGAGCTGGCAAGTACGCACGGATTCGTAATTTCGCGTTTGACAGAAGTGCATTCTACTCTAAAAAGTGGCCCAAAACGCATTCTGGTAGAGTTTTCACGAGTAGGGGTTGTTCCTGAAATCTCGTCACTCGTTATAGAAGACGCCGGGCCGGGAAGTTTTTCGGCGGAATATCGCGCCCTGACACGAGATTTTTATCTCCATTTCTGAAAAAATTCGTAGCTTTGTTTGAACAAAAAACCGAAAAAATGAAAAAAACGTTGTTTTTATGCGTGGCCACGCTCGCAAGTCTTGTTGCAACTGCGCAAACTCCCAATCTCACAACGCTTTACATCGACATCTCTGTCGAGCGACAAGAGATCGTGGCAGGCCCTTATGCCCGTTATGCTCAAAAATACCTGGGCATTAGCGCCCCATTGGCAGATAAAGTAATACACGAGGTAACGCGGGCTAATGTATCCGATACCAACGAATTAACATATAGCGATGAGTATGCTGCATCGGAAGGCGATTTTTCGAAACTGCCGATCGACAGAACTTCCGGCACAACCCTCGGAGCAGAGGAAAGCGCGAGATTGGCAGCTGCCCGGATTTTTGAAATTCGCCGCAACCGCTTCGATCTGATCACCGGAAATGTGGGTGAAAACGTCTTTGGAGCAGGTTTATCGAGCGCACTGGCTGAACTCGACCGGATGGAGGAGGAGTATCTGGCCCTGTTCTTGGGCAAGCAAAACCGTCAGGTGACCACAAAAAAATTCAGAATCACGCCTTCACGCAATGCCCTTACATACACTTTGCCTGCCGACAATGATAGTGGCGAAGAGGTTGTGTTGGAACTGAAAACACTCGGCATACCCTCGCTCGAAGGATTCGGAGTGACAGATAAACCCTCCTCTAAATCAATATCTTACACGATTCCTGCCGACGTGCTGTGTCGCGTTTTGTATGGTGATGAAGAATTGGCATCGACGATCCTGCCCGTGAATCAATTTGGCAGGATAGTCTATCTCGCTCAGTAACAACCAGATGAAGAAAACCGTTTTTCTGACCGGGGCGACCGGCGTAATGGGCGGAGCAGGATTGGCCGAACTTATGAAACGACGCGACCGGTTCGATATTCGTTTGCTTGTGCGCCCAAGTAAGGCCAATCGCAAAAAGATGCAAGCTCTTGAAAATGAACCAGGTGTGAGTCTCGTTTGGGGTGATTTGACCTCGTCGGACGACGTTCTGCGAGGTGTTGCGGGAGCGAATCCAGGCGACAAGCCCGCCGATTATGTGCTACACGTGGGTGGGATGGTTTCGCCCAAGGCCGATCGGCTGCCCGAACTGACGATGAAAGTGAACATCGCCGCTGCGGAGAATATTGCGAAAGCCGTTGTGACTCAGCCGAATATGGACGACATAAAAGTGGTTTACATAGGATCGGTAGCCCAAACCAGCGACCGGAATCCACCGTTGCATTGGGGACGGACGGGTGATCCTATAACTATCAGTGTTTATGATCATTACGCGGTATCGAAGACCATTGCGGAACGGATTTTTGTAGAGAGCGGAATCAGGAATTGGGTGTGTCTGCGCCAATCAGGGATCCTGCACCCCGGAGTTCTAAACAATTTCGATCCGATAATGTTTCACGTGCCACTGCAGGGCGTGCTGGAGTGGGCTACGGTGGAAGATTCGGGGCGATTGCTGGCAAATGTTTGTGAGGCGGACGTGCCGAAGGAGTTCTGGAACAGGTTTTATAACATCGGGAGCGGCGAGAGCTATCGCATTACTAATCACGAGTTTATGCAGCGTCTACTGGAAGCGATCTCGTGTCCGCCACCGGAAAAAATTTTCGATGCGAATTGGTTTGCGCTACGTAACTTTCACGGACAGTGGTACTTGGATTCGGATGAGCTGGAACGGCTGTTGCATTTTCGCGAAAACGTTCCTCTGGATGACTATTTCGAACGACTGAAAGCAAGTCTGCCAGTTTATTTTAAGCTGGCAAAACTGGCTCCCGCACGCGTTATTAAAGGTGTGATGCGAACTCTGGCACACCGAAAAGGCCACGGGACGATGGATTGGATAAAAAGCCGAGATGAAGAGAAAACGCGCTCATATTTTGGCCATTACGAAGCCTGGAAGGCGATTCCGGATTGGACGGAGCAGGATTTAGGAAAGCCTTCGAGCGAACCGGTGAACATAGATCACGGCTGGGATGAGACAAAACGACTGTCGGAATTGGATATTGAAGATATGCGTCGAGTAGCAGAGTTCAGAGGAGGCAAATGTCTGTCAGACAAGATGGTACGCGGGGATATGGCGACGAAGTTGGAGTGGGAGTGTCGATCGGGACATCGTTTCAATGCATCGCCCGCGCTGGTGTTACAAGGTGGGCACTGGTGTCCGGAATGTTTCGAAAGCCCATCGCAAGATTGGAGTCGAGCAACACAAATTGCCGAAGCCGAAGCTGTGGGAAATCCGTTTTTCAGGCAAGTTTATCAGAAACCTCTTTAAGCTCGGCAGCAGAAATAACCCCCGAAAAGCGCCACAGAACCTCGCCACGACGGAAAAACATAAGCGTCGGCACCGAACCGATTTTGTATTCACGCAACTTGGAGGCATTTACGGGTGCATCGATGTCAAGCTTCAAAATGTGTATCGTGTTGCTAACGAGCTTTTTATACTCTTCGAGGATAGAATGCATAGTTTTGCAAGGTCCACACCAAACGGCATAGAAATCAACCAGCGTGAGATCTTCACCAGAGATATAGTCTTTAAAATTTTTCATCGTAACAATAAAATCGTGCGCAAAAGTAGAAAAAAATGTCTTTTTAAAACAATCTTTGGAGCAAAATTTCGTCTTCCCATCCATTTTTACGACGAAACCACTGACTCCTGACTCCTATTTTTGCAAACCCCTTGCCACAAAACAACTGATAACTGGAAAAATTTTCGGCGCCAACACTACAATACAATTGATGGAGTTTCAGGACTTGCCGAGCGTAATCGCAAACAAGTTCCAGAGCTTCAGAAGCATAGCCATTACGACGATCTGACTCGTCGCAAATGAGGACGCCAACACCGGCGCGCAGATTCACAGGATCGAAATCAAACAGGTCGATGAAGCCAACGGGGGGATAGAGAGGAAGTGTGGAGTTTTTGTCGGCGCGGCAGATCACGAGCCTGAGTTGCCGCGTACGAAAGATGTCATATTGCTGATTATCAATAAACTCGCGGAGAGTTGCGCGAGAAAAAGGAGCAAGAGTTTCGCTAACGGACCAAACCCGCGGGTCGTTTTCCCAACCGTACAAAACGTCGATATCCTCAGGTTCGAGGGCCCTGAGTCGTACCTTTTCGCCGACCAGAAGAGGCTTTTCCACCGAAAAAACTCTGCCTGAAGTCATTACGCGAGCCCGATGATTTTGTTACGCATAAGCATAGCCGCCCCAAGAGCACCGGCATTGGTACCCATACGCGAGAGGCGAAAACGAGTGTCCTTATAGACCAGATTGAGCGAATATTTGTTGGTCGAAGCCTTGAGCGGAAGCATAATGTAATCGCCTGCGTGTGAGAGATTTCCACCGATAATAACGGTCTCCGGATTAAAAATATTGATCAAAAAAGCGATACTTTTGCCGGCCTTTTCGCCAACCTCTTCGATGAGCTCGATGGCCAACGTGTCGTCATTTCGAGCAGCAGCAACAATGTCGTTGATGTGGATATTTTCGCCACGCTCGAATTTTTCGCGTAGGATGGTATTACTACCGCGGCGTAACTGGTCAATTAATTTTTCCTCCACCGCAACGCCGGAAATTTCGGTCTCCAGACAACCTTTTTTACCGCACGAACAGATCTTTTCGTTATCGAAAAACGGAGTGTGACCAAACTCGCCGGCAAAGCCGGATTTGCCGTAAAACAGCTTACCGTCCATCACGATACCGATGGCCACACCACGTCCAAGGTGCAGATACAGAATGTTTTCGCCATCGCCGGAGCCACCGGAATTGTACTCGGCATAGCAACGAGCGCGGGTGTCATTCTCAAGCAAAGTTCGTATGCCGGTGATCGATTCGAAGATCTCGACGAGTGACTCGTCGCCGCCTGTGAAATATTTGTAACTCCTTCCCGTGTTGGGATTTACGCGCCCCGCTATACAAACCCCAAGGCCCAAAATCTTACCACGATCAACACCACAACTGGAAATAAAATCCTCTATGCCCGCACAAATTCGTTTAAGGCACGCGGGAGTATCATCCAACTCGAAATCGGTCTCCTCGCGAGAGGCGATAATGTTGTTCTGGATGTCGGTGACGACGAACTGAATGTTGTCGCGACCGATGTTCACACCCGCGAAATAGATGGCAGAACTCGTTAGTCCATAGATATTTGGTCGTCTGCCGCCGGTGGTCTCGATCTTACCGTTTTCGGTCACAAGGTGATCTTCCTCCAACTCGCCGACAAGTTTTGTCATCGTGGGAATGCTGACGTGAAGCGCGCCGGTGAGCTCGGCCAGCGTCGAGGGGCCGTTCACCGCCATATACGCCACTATGTTCCTCTTAATGAGGTTGTTTTTGTGGTCGATGCCGCTTTTCTGCAGCTCGTCGTGGTGGCGGTTGAAAAACTCCTGGAGAGATATCATACGATTTTTGCGATAAGACCCGCCAAAACATTACCAGGCCCAAGTTCGACGAATTCCGTAGCACCATCGGCAACCATATTCCTCACCGTCTGAGTCCAACGAACAGGCGAGGTGAGTTGAGCTATGAGGTTCTCGCGAATCTGAGCAGGATCGGTGTAAGGTCTGGCATCAACATTCTGATATACAGGGCAGACAGGAGTCTTAAACGGTGCTGCGGCTATGCCTGCTGCCAACTCGACGCGCGCCGGTTCCATCAAAGGAGAATGGAATGCACCCCCGACAGGAAGTCTGAGAGCACGCTTGGCACCGGCCGCCTTCATCTGTTCGCACGCCGCGTCCACAGCCTCGATCGTACCCGAAATCACAAGTTGTCCAGGGCAATTGTAGTTCGCAGCAACGACAACACCTCCGGCAGCAGCTGTTTTCCGGCAAATTTCTTCAACCTTTTCGTCCTCCAATGCGAGCACAGCGGCCATCGTAGAGGGCTGAGCCTCACACGCTTTCTGCATAGCCTTGGCACGGATACTTACCAGCTTGAGACCATCTTCAAAACCGAGAGCACCGGCAGCAACCAGAGCGGAAAATTCGCCGAGAGAGTGGCCGGCAACCATATCGGGATTGAAATCGGAGCCAAGGGCACGAGCAGCGATCACAGAATGCAGAAAAACGGCGGGTTGAGTGACAGCGGTCTGCCTGAGTTCGTCGGCCGTACCGGTAAACATCACATCCGTAATGCGGAAACCCAATATCTCATTTGCCGACTCGAACAGTTCGCGAGCAGTTAAATTATTGTCATACAAATCTTTACCCATTCCGGTAAACTGTGCTCCCTGACCGGGAAAGACGAATGCTTTTGCCATAATTCTAAAATTTTTGGTTTTTGTGCGCCGCAAAATTAATAATTTTTTTTAATTAATTGTTAATGAAATTTTTTCTATTTTTGCGGATTATGTTTACCATCCTCTATTACATTATAATACTTGTGGCAGTGACTATCTTTCTGATAGCAACGCTGTTGGTGTGGCCCCTGAGCTTTATCTGCGATCCGCAAAGGAAGGCGGTGCACGCGATGTCAAGAGGGATCTCGATGGTGTTTTTCAGGACGCCGCCTTGCTGGAAAACGCGAGTGGAGGGTCTGGAAAACATTGATCCTAAGGCGGTTTACGTAATTGTGCTGAATCATCGCTCGATGGTCGATATACCGATGCTGTATTGGACACCACTGAATTTCAGGTGGGTGTCGAAGAAATATGTGACCAGACTGCCGTTCATAGGGCAATATCTGATGTTGCACGGCGATATTTTGATCCCTGAAAATAATCCGCGTGAAGCCATAAAAATGATTATGGAAAAGGGGCAAATGTGGCTTAAGAAAACAGGAGTGAGTGTGGCCATCTTTCCGGAAGGAACACGATCCAAAACAGGTGAAATTCAAAGATTTAAGCCTACAGCGTTTGCACTTGCAAAGGAGGCGGGAGTGCCGATTTTGCCGGTGGTGCTGAGCGGAAGCGATGTAGTGGGAAAGAGAGGGAAACTACCCTGGAAGCATAATTTTACGGTGAAAGTACTGGAGCCGGTGAGCGCCCAAGAAGTAGCTGCGAAAGAGACGAAACAGCTGATGGATGAGGTCAGGGAGAGAATGATCGAAGCGAGGAAAAAGATACAATGAAAATAAGCAATGAGTGAAGTAAAATATACAGAGAGCGATATAAAGACCCTCTCCACGCGCGAGCAAATGCGTCTGCGACCGGGGATGTGGATCGGCAAGCTGGGCGACGGAAGCCAACCCGACGACGGGATATACACCCTTATAAAAGAGGTGATGGACAACTCCGTGGATGAGTTCATTATGGGTGCGGGAAAGAGCATAGAACTGGCCATAGGTGTGGGTAACGTGGTGACTGTCAGAGACTATGGGCGAGGAATTCCACTGAACAGTCTGGCCGATGCGGTGAGCAAAATCAATACCAGCGGAAAGTACGGAAGCGAGGCATTCAAAAAAACAGTGGGGCTGAACGGAGTGGGGGTAAAGGCGGTTAATATGCTAAGCAGCAGCTTTATGGCGCGAAGTGTGAGAGGAGGAGAAGCGAGAACGGTGACTTTCGAGCGAGGCGTGGAGACGAGCGACAGGTGGGAGAGCGGAGTGAACGAAAAAGACGGTACACTGATAAGCTATGTGGTCGATACGGAAGTGTTTGGAGAGTACGTCTATAATATGGAGTACGTCGAGCAGCGGGTGAGGAACTACACATATCTGAACACGGGCCTGACCATTAAGCTAAACGGCGAACCGTACGTGTCGAAAAACGGCTTGCTCGACCTGCTGAATGAAAATCTGGGAGAGGAGCCGCTGTACGAGCCCATTCACCTGACAGGTAACGATATAGAGGTGGTAATAACGCACGGAACAGGCTACGGAGAGAGCTACTTTTCATTCGTCAATAGTCAATACACCTCGCAGGGAGGAACACATCAGGCGGCATTCAGGGAGGCTATCGCAAAAACTGTCAAGGAGTTCTACCGCAAGGATTTCGCACCGGAAGATATAAGAGGCTCGATCGTAGCGGCGATAAGCATAAGCGTGGAAGAGCCGGAATTCGAGAGCCAGACGAAGATAAAACTGGGAAGCCGAACAATGTCGCCGGGAGGACCTACCATAAGGCAGTTTGTGTTGGACTTCGTGAAGGAGCAACTGGACAACTATCTGCATAAACATCCGGCAACGGCGGAAACACTGGGGAAAAAGATTACCGAAAACGAAAAGGAACGAAAGGCGATTTCGGGCGTGCAGAAAAAAGCACGCGAGCTGGCCAAGAAAGTAAGCCTGAATAACAGGAAGTTGCGCGACAGCAAGGTGCATTTCGGCGACAAAGATGCAAGGGCAGAGCAGACGATGATCTTCATTACGGAGGGGAATTCGGCGAGCGGCTCGATTACGAAAAGCAGGGATGTACATACCCAAGCTGTGTTTTCGCTGAGAGGTAAACCGCTGAATACTTACGGACTGACAAAAAAAGTGGTCTATGAGAACGAAGAGTTCAATCTGCTGCAAGCCGCGCTGAATATCGAGGAGGGAGTCGAAGACCTGCGTTATAACAAGGTGATTATCGCTACCGATGCCGATGTGGACGGGATGCACATACGGCTGCTGATGATGACTTTTTTCCTGCAATTCTTCCCCGAAGTGATAAGGCAAGGCCACCTGTTTGTGCTACAAACGCCACTTTTCAGGGTGAGAAACAAAAAAGAGACGGTTTACTGCTACAGCGAAACGGAAAGAGCGCAAGCAGTGAAGCGGCTGGGAGGAGCCTCCGGAACAGGAGCAGAAATAACACGCTTCAAAGGGCTGGGGGAGATTTCGGCCGATGAGTTCAAAGAGTTCATAGGAGAAGATATGCGACTGGAATCGGTGAGGCTGAGCAAGGGCGACAGCATCGGTGATGTGCTTTCTTTTTATATGGGAACAAATACCCCGGAAAGGCGTGATTTTGTAATTGATAACCTGAGAATCGAGGCAGACTATGTTGAATGATATGTACCGCGACTGGTGGCTGGATTACGCCTCCTATGTGATTCTGGAAAGGGCCGTACCACACGTCGAGGATGGCCTCAAGCCGGTGCAGAGGCGTATACTGCACTCTATGAAGCGGCTGGACGACGGAAGATATAATAAGGTCGCAAACGTAATCGGCCACACAATGCAGTTCCACCCCCACGGAGATGCCTCTATCGGAGACGCGCTGGTGCAACTGGGGCAAAAGGACTTACTGATCGACTGTCAGGGGAACTGGGGAAATATTTTAACCGGAGACGGGGCGGCAGCGGCACGATACATAGAGGCGAGGTTGTCGAAATTCGCGCTGGACGTCGTGTTCAATCCCAAGACGACCGAATGGATGCTCTCGTACGACGGGCGCAACCAAGAACCTGTGACTCTGCCGGTTAAGTTTCCATTGCTTTTGGCACAAGGGGTCGAAGGGATCGCGGTGGGTTTGGCTTCGAAAATTCTGCCACATAACTTTGTGGAGCTGATCGACGCGGCGATCGCTTACCTGCGTGGCGAGGCGTTCGAGCTCTATCCGGACTTCCCTACGGGCGGGATGGTGGACGTTTCGAGGTACAACAACGGGCTGAGAGGCGGTGCCGTGAAGGTGCGGGCGAAGATCTCCAAAATTGACAAGAGAACGCTTGCGATAACCGAAATCCCTTATGGAACGACTACCGAAAGTATCAAAGAATCGATAATCAAGGCCAACGAAAGAGGCAAGATCAAGATCCGAAAAGTCGATGACAACACCGCGGAAAAGGTCGAGATAATAATCCACGTCTCCAACGACGAATCGAGTGACAAAACCATAGACGGACTGTACGCTTTTACGGACTGCGAAGTGAGCATCTCGCCCAACTCGACGGTGATATGGGAAGACAAGCCGCACTTCCTGGGAGTGAGCGAGATACTTACCCGCAGCACGGATCGCACAAGAGAGTTGCTTTTACGCGAATTACACATTCGGCTCGACGAGCTGTCGGAAGATTGGCATCTGTCTTCGCTCGAAAAAATCTTTATCGAAAACAAGCTCTACGCTCTGATCGAAGGGGCGAAAACTCGCGAAGAAGCCTACTCGGCTGTGGATGAGGGACTTGAGCCTTTCAAAAAACTACTGCGCCGCGAGGTCACGAAGGACGACGTAGTGAAGCTGACAGAGCTGAGATTCATAAGGATAAGCCGATATGATGAGACGCGCGCGGATGAGCATATAAAGAGCGTGGAAGAGGAGATGACAAAGGTGCGGTACGACATAGAACACATTGTACCTTACACGATTGCATACTACGAGCGGATAAAAGACAAATACGGTGCGGGAAAGGAACGCAGAACGGAAATTCGCGAATTCGACAGCATAGAAGTGACCAAAGTCGCCGTGGCAAACGCAAAACTCTATGTCGATAAGACGGAAGGATTTTTCGGAATCGGTGCAGGGATGAAAAAAGATGAGTTCGTGTGCGATTGCTCTGATATCGACGACGTTATAGTGATCTGCAAAGACGGGAGATACACGATCACGAAGGTGAGCGACAAGGCATTCTTCCACAAAAACATACTCTATATAGGGGTGTTCAAGCGTGGAGACGAGCGGACGATCTACAACGTACTGTACAGAGACGGGAAGGCCGGAGCAGTGATGATGAAACGATGCGCAATCGTGGGAATAACGCGCGACAAAGAGTACGACCTGACGAAAGGCACGCCCGGAAGCGAGATTATGTGGCTGAGTGTCAATCCGAACGGCGAGGCAGAGGTGCTGAAAATCTATTTCAAACCCAGGCCGCGACTCAAGAAAGTGATAACCGATCTGGACTTTTCAGTCCTCGCGATCAAGGGGAGAAGTTCGCAAGGCAATCTGTTTTCGCGTTACGGAATCAACAAAGTAGTGCTAAAGGAGAAAGGAACCTCGACGCTGGGAGGACAAAATATCTGGTTCGACGAGGATGTGAGGCGCCTGAATGCAGACGGAAGGGGAGTGCTGCTGGGAGAATTTTCGGGCGACGATCGCATTGTGGTCTTTGGGCAACATAGCTATTACATAACAGGGTACGAGCTCACGCACCACTTCCCGGAAGATACGGTTCGTGTCGAAAAGTGGGATGCGGAGCGAATTTACAGCGTAACATATTTCGACGAAGGGCAAAACTACTTCTATGTCAAGAGGTTCGCAGTTGTGGCCGGCGAGAAGATGCAAGAATATTTGGAAGCCGACTGTCGTCTGGTGGAGATTTCGAGTGATCTGGCGCCACGATTGGAGGTCAGCTATAAGGGTGCAAATGCTTCGCGGGCGGCAGATATGGTGGATGTCGGGCAGTATATCGGGATCAAAAGTCACAAGGCAAAGGGGAAACGAATAACAACCTACGACGTGGGAGGTCTGAAGTTTGTGGAGCAGTTGGAGCCGGAGAATGCCGACGATTTGTATGTGCCTGACCAGGAGATAATTGAAAGTATTCCGACAGAAGATGCTTCGGAGGCCGAATCAGAAGTGGAGGCTACTGAAGAACCGGCGCCTGTAGAGATAGAAATCGTTAGAAGTGAACAACTTAACCTGTTTTGAGATGTCGCACCGAATCTTCCTTGTGGGTTTTATGGGCAGCGGAAAAAGCAGCTTCGGAAGGCGCTTGGCGAGCCAGTTGGGATGGGACTTTGTCGATACGGACGCCACTATCGAGCAACTCGCAGGAATGACCGTCGCCGAGATTTTCAAGCGATGTAGCGAAGAGTGCTTTCGTGCGCTGGAAAAGCAGGTGATCGAAGAGTCGGCGGCAAGGGAAGGTGATACGGTCGTCTCTTTGGGCGGCGGGGCTGTCTGTCGCGAAGGGGTGATGGAGATGCTGAACAACGCAGGCGAAACCCTGTACCTGAAAATGAAGCCAGCGCGGCTGGTCGGGCGAATGGGAGAACTGGCACGAGCGCGACGACCGAAAATCGCCGGAATGAACGACGAGAATCTACTCGCATATATTGAAAAAACTCTACCGGAACGCGAAAAATACTATAATCAAGCTACTTACGTTATCGAATTATGATACTGTTTTTTGGTGGCAAAGGCCACAAAATATACGCCCTCGACGCCTTTGCGGAGCTCGACGCTACGGAAATCGAACGACTCGAATGGTTGTTTGGTGATGCTAAACACCTTGATAAAGAGAGTGTTACAGGAAAGTTTATAGGCCCGCGCCGAGAAATGATCACCCCCTGGAGCACCAATGCCGTGGAGATCACCCAAAATATGGGTATCGAGGGGATAAGGCGAATCGAGGAATTTGTACGCGAGGAACAGGGGGCAGAAGTGACGTTCGATCCGATGCTGAACAGACGCTATAACACTCTGGATCAGGATGTTTTCGCTATCACTGCACAACCGGAACCAGTGCGAAATGTTTGCGACATTGCAGAATATAACAAACAGGAAGGACTGGCCCTAAGTGATACGGAAGTGACTTATTTGCAAGAAGTCAGCACTAAGATGGGGCGCCCGCTTACGGACAGCGAGGTGTTCGGGTTTTCGCAGGTCAATTCGGAACACTGTCGGCATAAGATATTTAACGGCGAGTTCGTAATCGACGGTGTGATGCAACCTGAGACCCTTTTCGGGCTGATCAAAAAAACAACTAAAGCTAATCCAGGGCAAGTTACGTCGGCATACAAAGATAATTGCGCATTTCTACAAGGGCCTGTGGCTGAGCAATTTGCCCCCGCAACTCACGATAAGCCGGACGAATTCGAAACCAAAGATTTCGAGAGCGTGATTTCGATCAAGGCCGAGACTCACAACTTTCCAACAACCGTCGAACCGTTCAACGGAGCGGCAACCGGCTCAGGCGGAGAGATTCGCGACCGAATCGCCGGCGGAAAAGGGGCATTCCCGGTGGCAGGCACAGCGGTATATATGACCTCGTATCCGAGACTCGATGGTGGGCGCCCGTGGGAACAAGCCGTTCCTGCCCGTAAGTGGCTGTATCAGAGTCCCGAAGAGATCCTTATCAAAGCGTCGAACGGCGCCAGCGATTTCGGCAACAAATTCGGCCAACCGCTCGTATGTGGCTCATTATTAACGTTTGAGCACCGTGAGAACAACAAGACCTGGGGTTATGACAAGGTCATTATGATGGCCGGCGGAGTGGGATACGGGAAAAAAGCTGACAGTCTGAAAGATGAACCGGTTGCAGGTGATGCCGTGGTGCTGCTTGGCGGTGACAATTACCGCATCGGGATGGGTGGAGGAGCCGTTTCGAGCGTCGCGACGGGAGAGTTTGCCGGCCAGATAGAGCTCAACGCCGTACAGCGCTCGAATCCAGAGATGCAACGACGCGCTTACAATGCAATCCGTGCTGTGAGTGAGGCAGATACGAACCCGATAATCTCGATTCACGACCACGGCGCAGGCGGCCATTTGAACTGTTTGAGCGAGCTGGTCGAGGCGACGGGCGGGCGAATAGATATGGAGCAACTGCCCGTTGGCGACCCAACATTGTCGGCGAGAGAAATTGTTGGCAATGAGTCGCAAGAGCGTATGGGACTGGTTGTTGGCAAAAAATATTTGGACTATCTCCGTGCCATTGCCGAACGCGAACGCGCCCCGATTTACACCATCGGCGAGACTACGGGCGACGGACGTTTCACATTTGTAAACAACATCACGGGTGAACGCCCGATCGATTGGCCGTTGGAGTATATGTTTGGCAAAGCACCACGTACTGTAATGGCGGACAAAACATTACAGGATTTATTTAAACCATTGGTTTATAACGACGGGCAAGTCGTAAAATACATCGAACAGGTGCTGCAACTCGAAGCTGTGGCGTGCAAAGACTGGCTCACGAATAAGGTCGATAGGTCGGTGGGTGGACGCGTCGCGATGCAGCAATGCACCGGGCAGTTGCAGTTGCCGTTGAATGATTGTGCCGTGGTTGCGCTTGATTATCAAGGTGTTACTGGTATTGCTACGGCTATCGGGCACGCTCCGGTGGCGGCAATGATCGATCCGGAAGAAGGATCGCGACTGGCGATTGCCGAAGCGCTGACAAATCTTGTTTTTGCACCGCTAACTCACGGACTATCAGGTGTTTCGCTTAGCGCTAACTGGATGTGGCCTTGCAAAAATCCGGGAGAAGATGCGCGGTTGTATAAGGCAGTCGAAGCAGCGAGCGAATTTGCTATCTCACTGGGTATCAACATTCCTACGGGAAAAGATTCATTGTCGATGACGCAAAAATACCCCGATGGAGAGGGAAATGCGGGTCTGACAGGCAACAAGGTTTTGGCGCCAGGTACAGTGATAATCACCTCAGCAGCAGAGGTTTCGGATATTTCAAGAAGCGTCGGCGCGGCACTAAAGCATACTGAAAGTGAAATTCTATATGTCGATATGAGTCGCTGCGATTTCGAGTTGGGTGGCAGCAGTTTTGCGCAAGTGATCGATGGAGTAGGAGATAAGACGCCGAGCGTAGCTGATCCGGAATATTTTGGACGTGCGTTCAATGCGGTGCAGGGACTAATTAAAGAGGGCCAAGTGCTTGCTGGTCACGACGTTTCGGCGGGAGGATTAGTAACGGCATTGCTCGAAATGACCTTTGCGGATAACAAGACGGGAATAGATGTCGATTTGAGCGAGTTGAGTGGTGCGAGTGCGCGCTTGGGCGGCAAAAGCGACCTGACGAAACTGCTGTTCAGTGAAAAACCGGCATTGTTGTTACAGGTGTTAAATAGCGCAAAAATTCAAGCGGAATTGGCCAAACAAAATGTTGATTCATACGTAATTGGAGGCATAAATCTAAAGCGTCGCTTCAGTATAAAAACTGCCAATGTGGAGTTCGATCTGTTGCAGAACCAACTGCGCGATGTGTGGTACAAGACGTCGTATCTGCTCGATAGAAAACAAAGCACAACTGCCAAAGCAGCAGAACGTTACACCAATTATAAGGAACAACCCCTGGAATTCAAATTTCCGGCGCACTTCACAGGAAAGTATGAACAATGGGGAATCGATCCGCACCGTAAGCAAAAAACAGGTGTGAAAGCTGCCATAATTCGTGAAAAAGGCTGCCAATGTGAGCGAGAAACGGCCTGGGCAATGCATTTGGCGGGCTTCGACGTGCGTGACGTACATATGACCGACCTTGTGAGCGGGCGCGAGACGCTCGAAGACGTAAATCTGATCGTCTTTGTGGGCGGTTTTTCCAACTCCGACGTGCTGGGTTCGGCCAAGGGATGGGCAGGTGCATTTCTATATAACGAAAAGGCTAACAAGGCGTTACAGAATTTTTATGCGCGAGAGGACACTCTCTCGCTGGGAATTTGCAACGGATGTCAATTAATGGTTGAGCTGGGGCTGATCAAGTCACTGAATGACAGCGGAAAAAAGCCGAAGATGTTGCACAATGACAGCCATAAATTCGAATCAGGATTCATTGGTGTGGAGATTGCGGAAGGAGCCAACTCGGTGATGCTAAGTTCGTTATCCGGATCGAACCTGGGCGTGTGGGTAGCGCACGGGGAAGGCAAATTTTCGTTACCGGGAGCCGAGGACGATTATAATATTCCGCTGAAATACAGCTACGAAGGCTATCCGGCGAGCCCCAACGGCAGCGATTTTTGTGCCGCAGGGATCGCCAGTCCGGACGGTCGTCATCTGGCAATGATGCCACACCTTGAGCGTGCGCTAAAACCTTGGAACTGGGCATATTACCCTGAAGATCGCGCCGGAAAAGACGACATCTCGCCCTGGGTAGAGGCATTTGTAAACGCAAAAAAATGGATCCAAGAACGTGAATAGCAGGGCGATAGGGATTTTTGACTCAGGAATGGGCGGGCTGACGGTTCGTGCAGAAATCGCGCGAGCGCTGCCTGCCGAATCGCTGATATATTTCGGCGACGGAGCGAACGTACCTTACGGTTCGAAGACTCACGAGCAGATAACGGAATTTGTAGATGGTGCCGTCAGATTACTGATAGATAGGGAGATAAAGATGCTTGTGGTGGCGTGTAATGCGGCAACAGGAGCGGCGATCGACCATCTGAGAGCAACGTACGACATTCCGATCATAGGTATGGAGCCAGCAGTGAAACCCGCCGCACTAAGCACCGAAACGGGTGTTATCGGCGTTCTGGCTACTGCCGCAGCGCTCAAAGGAGAGATTTATAAGACCACAGCTGCGAGACATCGCGAAAAAGTGGAGATCATAGAACGGGTGGGTGAGGGATTCGTGGAACTCGTTGAAAATGACCACGAAGAAACTCCCCAGGCACTTGAAACCGTGAAAGCCGCGCTGGAGCCAATGCTCGAAAACGGAGCCGATCGAATAGTGTTAGGCTGCACGCACTATCCGTTTTTGGCAGCGACAATGGAGCGAATTATTACCGAACACGCCGCGAAAACAGGCAATGCAAAGGCACAAATAGTCGATTCGGCCCCGGCCATTGCCCGACGAGTGGAACAGTTGCTTACAGAAAAAAATCTACACGCCGACCCAACGAATGCTCCGAAGCACGAATTTCTGTCGTTCGCAGGCGAAGAATACACCCGGCGTTTGAGAAAAAAATGTAATTTTGCGATATGAAACCCCTGCGTCTCAGCGATAATCAAAAATGGGTCGGCGGACTGGTGCTGTTTTTCCTGGGCCTCTACACCTTATATATATGCGCAAGTTACTTCCTCACCTGGAGCGCCGACGCGTCGCTATCGGACGTGATGGGAAGCGCCGCCGACGCTGTGCCGACCGGAGAAAAAGGAACCCTTGGAGCACGACTCGGTGAGTGGTTGATCGCTCGCGGATTCGGCGCATTCGGAATAGCCATTCCGGTGATGCTCATTATTTTAGGGTTACGGATGATGCGTTACAGGCCCGCGGCTTTGGAACGTTCACTACGCATAACACTGATCGGAATGATCCTCGGATCGGTGTCGTTGGGGCTGGTTTTCGGCACACAATGGGGCGTTTTCGGAACCGGCCTGGGAGGCGAATTGGGTATTTTTGCCGCCGAATGGCTGCGTGCTAAAATCGGATTCCCCGGTGCGGCCCTTGGCTTGTTGTGCCTGTGGATACTGCTCGCAGTCTACATCAGCCGAGAAACCATCGCAGCTCTAAATCGAACAGGACGAGCAATTGTCACGACTATCACGCGAGTGGGATCCGATCCATTGCCCGGCGATGAGAGTTTCCAGGAGGAGGCAAGGGAGGCTGCCGAAGAAGAGATGCTCGCAGGTAAGCCGGTGGTGACGGGAGCGACAGACGTGTCGGGCGTGCCGCCATTTGACTATACTTTCGAAACCATACCGCTTGAAGAAGAGCACCCTATAGAGATAGACAAGCCTCTTGAAGAACCCGCCGCAAGACGTACTGTGGATGGAGTTTTTGAGATCGTGGAGCTCGAACCGGAACCGGAAGCAGAAGACGACGACATCGAAAACAGGCTCTACGACCCGCTCAAAGAACTGTCGAGCTATCGAAAACCCGACATCGAGGGAGTTCTGAAAGATCACGGCACAAAGGTGGAGGTGACGGACGAAGAGATTCAGGCGAACAGCAACCGTATAGTGCAGACTCTGAGGAACTTCGGAATTGAGATAAGCAAGATAAAGGCCACAATAGGCCCAACGGTTACTCTTTATGAGATCATTCCGGCGCCTGGTGTAAAAATCTCCAAGATCAAGGGCCTTGAACAAGATATCGCTCTGAGTCTAAAAGCGTTAGGAATCAGGATTATCGCTCCTATGCCCGGCAAGGGGACTATCGGGATCGAAGTGCCGAACCAGAACAGGGAGATCGTGTCGATGTACTCGCTGGTGAAATCGGTGCGGTTCCAGGAAAGCAATGCCGAATTGCCACTGGTATTGGGCAAAACCATTCAGAATGAGACGTTTCTGGTCGATCTGGCAAAAATGCCTCACCTTCTCATTGCCGGCGCCACTGGACAGGGTAAGAGTGTGGGCCTCAACGTGATAATCTCGTCGCTGCTCTACAAAAAGCATCCGGCGGAAGTCAAATTCGTGATGGTCGATCCCAAGAAGGTAGAGCTGTCGCTTTACTCGCGTCTCGAAAAGCACTTCTTGGCCAAAATGGAGAGCGAAGAGGATGCAATATTGACTGATACTCAAAAAGTTGTCTATACCCTCAACTCACTATGCGGCGAGATGGAAGCAAGGTATGAGTTGCTACGAAAAGCGGAAGTCAAAAAAATTAGCGAATACAACGAGAAGTTTGTGAATCGCCGCCTAAATCCCGAAAAGGGACACAGGTATCTACCTTATATTGTGGTGGTTATCGACGAGTTTGCCGATATGATTATGACGGCAGGCAAGGAGGTCGAACAACCTATCACGCGTCTGGCACAACTTGCACGCGCGACGGGAATCCATCTCATTATCGCAACTCAACGCCCTGATGTTAAGGTTATTACTGGACTCATCAAGGCCAACTTCCCGGCACGCATCGCATTTCGCGTGACTTCGATCGTCGATTCACGCACGATCCTCGACCAAACAGGGGCCAATCAACTTATTGGTCAGGGAGATATGCTCATTTCGCTTAACGGTGAGATCACGCGTGTGCAGTGTGCGTTTATCGACACGCCGGAGATCGAAAAGATGACCGAAGTTATTCAGGATCAGCGAGGTTATGCGGCGGCATACCAACTTCCCGACTACGTCCCGGAGTCCAGTGGGGATGGGGCTGCGGGTGGCGATATTGGTGACGTGGATCGGATGTTCGAGGAGGTGGCGCGTTTTGTGGTCAATAATCAGCAAGGCTCGACCTCTAACATTCAGAGACACTTTGCGATAGGGTATAATCGCGCCGGACGGTTGATGGATCAATTGGAGAGGGCAGGCATTGTTGGTCGCGCAGAGGGAAGCAAGCCTCGCGAAGTGCTTATACAAGATCCGCGCAGCCTGGAGCGAATTTTTGAGGATATACTATGAGAACCGGAACGCCGGCAGCGATTTATATGAAACGTCTATTGCTTATTTTAGTTGTTACCTTATTCTCCGTCAGTTCTTTTGCGGATGAGAAGTCGGGTGCATTGCTCGGTGCGCTGAAGCAAAAAATTGCTGAAATGGGCCCTTACCGAGTGGAGTTTTCGGTGACCATAGACGGAGAGTCTGTTGAAGGAAAATACGAGGTGAGTGGTGAGAGTTACCTTGTCACGACCCCGGAAATCGTACTGTATTGCGACGGTATGACAAAGTGGGAGGTGCATCTGATTGATCGTGAAGTCATTATAGATGAAGTGGATCCCACGGATCGCACGGTGTTAAACAATCCGACGCGTCTTTTTGATTTTTTGGACGGGAGCTACACTCATCGGTACGCAGGGCCGGCATTGATCAACGGGGTGAACTGCAACAAGATAGAACTACACGGAGTGGGTGACGCTTATATTTCCACGGCAACAGGCCTACCCGTGCGTTTGAGCTATCGTATGGCACTGCTGGGAACCGACGCAGTCATTGATGTTGCGCACATTACACCACACATCTCGCTCGGAGCAGAATTTAACTATAACTCAGCTCGCTACGAAGGATTTGAGGTTATAGATTTTCGATAAGACGGCTCACACTCGACACGATAGATGCCAACGGGAACGATAAAATAAGCCCCGCAAAACAAGCTGCAGCCGCAATCAAAGTCCAATTTGCCCGCCGATGCAGGCGCGCGGCCTCCTGACACGCCGCTGCCAACAAAACACGACGCTCGAACCCTGCCGGCATAACAAGCTCTGGGTGAGCCGCTTTAATCAATTCTTCCATCATTGCATTCCCTCCATTAATTCGCGCAACCGAGTTCGCACCCTGTGCAGTCGCACCTTAACGTTCACCTCACTAAGGCCACAAATCGTGCCGCATTCGCGCACAGATTTGTCGTCCGTGTAAAAAAGCGTCACCAACGTTCTGTCCAGCGGCGGCAAAAGTTCCAACGCACGCCGCATCTTGGCAATATTCACTTCTGTCAATTCCCAATTGTTCTCAGGCTCAGGCGCTTCGGATATGTCTGCCGGACCATCGAAAAATTCGCGCCGAGATCGCAACGACGACACGGCCGTGGTATATACAATCCTGTAAAGCCAAGTCGAGAGCGCTCCTTCGCCACGCCAAGTGTGTCGCTTCAAATAGGCCTTAACCAGCGCATCCTGCACCACATCTTCAGCTGCTTCGCGCTGATGCACAATACCTTGCGCAAGAACTAAGAGTCGCGGCGAGTAGTCACGCACAAGTTTAGCAAAATCCTCCATCTTAGTATTGAGACGCACGAGGCACAAAAAAGTTACAGTGTAACCTTTTTCTACCGAACGCGTCAAAATTACGAAGTTAAACTTAAAAAACTAAAAATTATGCACACCGAAGGTTTAGTCGCTCTGTTAATTCCGATTCTTTTCGTCATCGGACTGTTTACCGCGATCTCGCTGAACATTTATTTTAAGAACCGCACAAAATCGATTATGTATGGGCACTTTACGCAGGGTTGTTCACCGGCCGACTTAGCTCGTGTCGAGGCGGAAGCGAAGACCGAGCGTATTGAGGCGAGAACCCAGCGTCTCGAAGCAAGAGCTCAATATTCACGTGACTCGTGGTTCCGTGTGGGTGGATTCCTCGCCGGCGCGGGCATTGGCACGGCTATCGGTTGCCTTTTAATGCCCTGTCTGAATGGAATTTTCGCAGGCTCGTGGGTCGATGAGACAGCTTGGTTCGTGTTTCTGATATTAGCCATCGCGCTGTTTTTCGGTGGCATTGGGATTATTGGATCACACTTTGTCCAGAAGGCCTTAGACGGCAAGGTCGGTACGCCGACAGCGAAATGAGTCACGCAAAATTAAGATAATTCGGACAATTTTTCGTACTTTTGGGGCGTGATTGAACTCGCGCGAAAAGTTGAAAACGGCGCTCGTGTCACTCCTGAGGAGGCTCTCAGGTTGTGGCGCGATGCTCCATTGTGGCTACTGGCAAAGTTGGCAGACAGGCGGCGCCGAGCGATGAATGGTGATGCGCTCTACTGGAATCGCAATTTCCATATAGAACCTACAAATGTTTGTGCGTTTGCGTGCAAATTTTGCTCATACAGGCGCGGCGCCGGCGACCCTGAGGCTTGGGATTTATCCATCGAGAAGATGGAGGAAATTGCGCAAAGTTTTGTCGGTAAGGGGATTACGGAAGTTCATATCGTGGGGGGGGTTCATCCGGAGCACGATCTTTGGTTCTACACCGAGCTCATTCGCCGCATCAAGGCCATTTTGCCGGATGCCGCGATAAAGGCATACACGGCGGTTGAGTTGGCATATATGATCAGAAAAGCGGGACTGTCGTTGGAAGAGGGCTTGAGAGAGTTGCAAAAGGCTGGTATGCAGGCGATTCCTGGCGGTGGAGCGGAGATTTTCGATGCGGCTCTGCGTTCGCAAATTTGTCCCGAAAAGGGTACGGCAGAAGAATGGCTTGAAGTTCACGAAGCAGCGCACAAACTCGGCATATCAACCAATGCTACAATACTTTACGGTCACGCAGAGACTCTGGAGCAGCGGATCGACCACCTTGAAAGATTGCGAACACTGCAAGACAAAACAGGAGGATTCAATGCATTTATACCGCTGAAATACAGGGCGAAACACAACCAAATGGCTGCGGCGGGGGAGGTGAGTGTCGTGGAAGATATGAAGATGCTGGCGATGGCGCGCATTTTCCTGGACAACATCCCACACATCAAGGCCTATTGGGTGATGTATGGCAAGGCTGTGGCAGAGATGGCTCTGGCATTCGGGGCAGACGACTTGGACGGAACCATCGACGACAGCACGAAAATTTTCTCAATGGCGGGCGGTGATGAAAAACCACGCCTGACTGTCAATGAGATACAAAAAATGGCCGCCTCGGCAAGCCTGAGAGCAGTAGAACGAGACACATTATATAACATCTTATGATTCAAAAAATTTGGAGCAACACTATCGCGCGTAATTTGATTTTGGCCGTGTGTGCCATCGGGATTTTTATAGGCATCAGTGCGCTGACACTGAGTATTTTAACTCGTCACAATCAACAAAAACCCGTGCCCGATTTTGTCGGTGTTCACATTTCGGAGGTCAGGAATCTGGCCCACCGTGCACACCTCGAACTGGAAGTGACCGACTCGATCTGGGCAGCCGGCTATCCGGGTGGAACAGTTATCGAACAGCTACCGACGGCCGGCACGGAGGTCAAAAACGGGCGACGAGTGTTCGTGATCGTCACTTCGCATCAACAAAAAATGGTTCCGGTACCTTATGTTACAGGATTCAGCTTGCGACAGGCCAAGAATATGATCGAGATGGCGGGACTGGAAATCAGAGACTTACACTACGTTCCAAATATCGCCACGAACAATATCCTTGCCGAGCTGGCCGGTCGTGACACCATTCGTCGCAACTCGAATCGACGACTTGAAGTAGGTTCCGGAGTCACACTGGTCGTGGGCCGCTCCGCCGATGCGCCGTGGGTCGCTGTGCCTGCAGTTGTCGGATTGCCGCTGAGTGAAGCCAAAGGTCGGCTTTGGGAGCGCGGATTGAACGTCGGCGACATCACACGCGGGGCAGGAATAAACCTTGTGAATCAGAAAGATGCACACGTTTCCGGACAATCGATGGCTGCTGGCAACGAGGTCGAACTCGGAACTCGTGTGTCGCTTTCCATTGCTCTCGACGAATGACAGACGAGGAAAAATATGATGATGGTCTCGGTGGAGAGGGCGATGAACTCTTTGAGCACTTTGCACTGACAGCAGACAAAGGCCAGTCGCTACTGAGGATAGATAAGTTACTGACACACAGAATGGAACACGTCTCACGCAGTCGAATACAAACGGCTGCTGAAAGCGGGAACATACTGGTGAACGGCATAGCGGTCAAGTCCAATTATAAGGTCAAGCCCGGCGACCGAATCCAAATCGTAATGCCGTATCCGCGGCGAGAGATCGAAATTATCGCCGAAGATATTCCGCTCGACATCGTTTATGAGGACGACGACCTGATAATTGTCAATAAACCGGCGGGACTGGTGGTTCATCCAGGTCACGGAAATTACAGCGGCACATTGGTGAACGCATTGACTTGGCACCTAAAGGATTACGAGCTTTTCCAACAGGGTGATATGCGTGCAGGACTCGTTCATCGCATAGACAAAAACACCAGTGGCCTGTTGGTCATCGCCAAAAATGAGACATCTCACGCGCGCCTTGCAAAACAGTTTTTCGACCATACAATAGAAAGGCGATATGTCGCGCTGGTGTGGGGAAATCTGCCTGAGGACGAGGGTACGATAACCGGTAATATCGGCCGCAGCCACCACGACCGGCTCAAAATGGCGGTGTTTCCGGACAACCCTCACGGCGAGACTGAAGGCAAACACGCAGTCACACATTACAGAGTGCTAAAGCGTTACGGCTATGTGACACTGGTCGAACTGCGGCTCGAAACCGGTCGCACCCACCAAATACGCGTCCATATGGAGCATATCGGTCATCCGCTGTTTAACGACGAGCGCTATGGTGGTGACAGAATACTGAAGGGAACGACGTTCAGCAAATACAAGCAATTCATAGATAACAACTTCGCCTTGATGCCCCGCCACGCTCTCCACGCCCGTTCACTGGGATTCGTACATCCGACATCACGCACCGAAATGCACTTCGAAAGTCCCCTGCCGCCCGATTTTCTGGCCGTAATAGAAAAATGGGATAGCTACGTGGCCCCGCATACTCAAAACAAAACCAGCGCTTTTTAGGAGCGCTGGTTTTGTTTTGAGATAAATAATAGATCAAGCCTTCCCGGCGCTACCGAGGACGTGCTCGCACTTGTGCATATAGAGCTTCTTGAGCTCGTCACGAGCCGGGCCCAGATACTTGCGAGGATCGAATTCGGCGGGCTTGTCGTGGAATACCTTACGGATTTCGGCAGTCATAGCGAGACGGCCATCCGAGTCGATATTGATCTTGCAAACAGCCGACTTGGCAGCCTTACGAAGCTGATCTTCGGGAATGCCGATCGCATCTTTCAGCGCGCCGCCATACTCGTTGATCATCTTAACATACTGCTGAGGAACGCTCGAAGCGCCGTGCAACACAATTGGGAAACCGGGAATGCGACGTTCGATCTCTTCGAGAATGTCGAAGCGAAGAGGCGGCGGGACCAGAATACCCTCGGC
Source organism: Alistipes sp. UBA934 (assembly GCA_002293535.1). GTDB lineage: Bacteria > Bacteroidota > Bacteroidia > Bacteroidales > Rikenellaceae > UBA940. The sequence goes on from DBDK01000005.1 coordinate 123,426, forward strand.
ATTGCGAGTGCACTGTTCGGGCTTGAATTTGTTGGCGCCGTGCGAAGTACCGATCGAAATAGCGAGTGAATCGACGCCTGTGCGGGTAACGAAGTCGATAACCTGATCGGGCTCGGTGTAGGTGTGATGCTCGGCCGAAACCTCGTCTTCCACGCCGGCCAACACGCCAAGTTCGCCTTCTACGGTCACGTCATACTGATGAGCGTAATCGACAACTTTCTTCGTCAAAGCTACGTTTTCTTCATAAGGAAGGTGCGAACCGTCGATCATAACGGACGAAAATCCCATATCTATACAGCTCTTGCACAGCTCGAATGAATCGCCGTGGTCGAGGTGAAGCGTGATAGGAATATTTTTGCCAAGTTCCTTAGCATACTCGACAGCACCCTGGGCCATATAACGCAGGATGGTTTGGTTGGCATATTTGCGCGCACCGCTGGAAACCTGAAGGATAACGGGTGAAGAGGTCTCGACGCACGCTGCCACGATAGCCTGCATCTGCTCCATATTGTTGAAATTGAACGCGGGAATGGCATACTTGCCTTCGATGGCCTTTTTGAACCCCTCGCGGGTATTCACCAAGCCTAACTCTTTGTAAGAAATCATAGTCTAATTGGGTTTTGAAATTTGATGCACAAAGATATTAAATAATTTTAATTTCAGGCACTTAATCGAAAACTATTTTACCCGAAGGAGACAGAGCCGAGATAGCAGCGCCGATAAGGTTTGCTTTTTTGATTTCGGCGTGAATCGTTACCGCGACACCCTTAGGCAAAAGAGTTTCGAGTTCCCTGGCAACGATGTCACGGTAAGGAGTACCACCCTTACCGTCTTTACCCCAGAACACACTGCCCTCAGCGGCAAGACAAATCTTTTTAGCCTGAGGATTTTGCCCGACGATGACCTGCGCCAAACCGACAACCGACGCAGCGACTAATTTGGCCGAACGTTCGTAAATCCAACCGGCTACCTTAGCCTGTTCGGGATCGTACTTCTGAGGATTATTGACCATATCGGCAAGATCCCCACCATCAAAGTCGTGCTTGATCTTTTCGCACATAAACACCGTCTTGAACAACTCGCTAATGTATTTGCCGGAGACAGCCTTCTCGAATCTGTGAAAATCGCGGTTGCTGGACATTGCGTCCACCAGTCCGTCAATAACAGTCAGATACGGAGGATTGAAGTTTCCCGATTCCAAATTGATGGGAATAGTGCCGGTGCTACCGGGATTATTGAGTTTGTCGATCTTATCCAAACGCATCTGGACAGCCATATTGTTACCGGTACCGACAATAAGACCAATGTAGGAATCATAACCTGTAGAGTCCAATCCGGCAAACAGGCTGGCGACAGTGTCATTAATCACTTTAATATCGGTAAATTCGGTGTTGATTCCCTGATATTTATTCAAATAATTGACGAAAGGCCTTCCAAGAGGCTTGTTAATCATATCGGGAATGTCGATCCCTTTTGCAAACTTCAACACGACGGCATCGCCATTGAGACGGGAAGCGGTCTCGTAAGAGAAACAAAAGCCGATGCGCGTTACCGAGCTGTCGAGAACATCTCCCAACTCAACGATCGTGGCAGCCATCTCCTGAAACAAATCGTCGCGATTGAATCCATCCGTAGCCTTGTCATCCAATAACTTCGTTGCAGGTTCACCAAGTACGGTGGGCACACCGCCTTTAAACTCCACGACAGCGGCCCTGAAGTTGTTACCACCCCAATCCAATGCGAGAACCTTGCCATCGGGAATGTCTTTCGGGGGATTGATATATGTAGGAATTGCAGCAATTTCCCGATTTTCTTTTTTCAGACCCTCCTCTATTTTTTCTTTAAGCGAAGTGGCGATCTTGTTCAACTCCTCGGTCGTCAGATCAAAAATATTGTTTTTCATATTACTTGGGGTTTAGGTTTTACAAAGATACGAAAAAGCGTTATCTTTGCAAAACGAAAAATCACAACCACTATGAGTCAATTTAAATATCAGGAGCCCTTTCCGCTGGGGCCGGACACAACGGAATACCGATTACTGACGAATACCTACGTATCGGTGGAGGAGTGCGGCGGAAGGCGAATTTTGAAGGTCGAACCCCAAGGGCTGGAGATGCTTGGCCGTGAGGCGTTTAATGACGTTTCATTCTATCTTCGCGCCGAACATTTGCAGCAACTTCGTTCGATTTTGGACGATCCCGAAGCGACCGATAATGACAAATTTGTGGCCTACACTATGCTTCTCAATCAGGTTGTTGCGGCGGAAGGCGAGCTGCCTACCTGTCAGGACACCGGAACGGCCATCGCGGTTTGCAAAAAAGGCGAGGATGTATACACCGGTGTGGATGATGCCGAGTTTATTTCACGCGGCGTGTTCGAGACCTATGCCGAACGCAATTTGCGTTATTCTCAGGTAGTTCCACTGACGATGACCGAGGAGAAAAATAGCGGCACAAACCTCCCCGCGCAGATCGACATTTACTCTACACCGGGATCTGTATATTCGTTTTTATTCATCACAAAGGGTGGGGGATCGGCCAACAAAACCTTTCTTTATCAGCAGACCAAGGCCCTGTTGAACGACACCTCGCTCGAAAATTTCTTCCGCGAACATATCCGCGATCTGGGTACTTCGGCCTGTCCGCCATATCACCTTGCGATCGTCATCGGGGGTACTTCGGCAGAGGCCAACCTTGCGGCGGTCAAAAAGGCGTCGGCCCACTATTACGATAATCTGCCCACCTCAGGAAACGAGGGTGGACGGGCGTTTCGCGACTTGGAATGGGAGGCACGCATCAAACAAATCTGCATAGACAGCGGTATCGGAGCTCAGTTCGGAGGCAAATATCTTGTTCACGACGTGAGAGTTATCCGCCTGCCGCGCCACGCCGCCTCGTGCCCCGTAGGGATGGGTGTGAGTTGTGCGGCCGACCGAAATATCAAGGCCAAAATCGACGAAAAAGGAATATGGCTCGAAGCGCTGGAGAAAAATCCATCGCGCTTCCTGCCAAAAGAGGCTCCGTATCTTGCTCCGGCCGTGGATATCGACCTCGACGAAGGGATGGACAAGGTGCGCGAAACCCTGTCGAAATACCCGATCAAAACCAGACTGAATCTTCGCGGCCATATGATCGTGGCGCGCGACATTGCCCACGCACAGATCAAAAAGATGATCGACGAGGGCAAACCGATGCCGGAATATTTCAAAAGACATCCCGTTTATTATGCAGGCCCGGCCAAAACTCCGGCAGGAATGGCTTCTGGTAGCTTCGGCCCAACGACAGCAGGCAGGATGGATCCCTATGTGGATTTGTTTCAAAGCCTCGGCGGTTCGCTGGTGATGGTGGCAAAAGGAAATCGCACTCAGCAAGTTACGGACACCTGCAAGAAACACGGTGGATTCTACCTCGGTTCTATCGGCGGCCCGGCCGCGATTCTTGCCAAGGACAGCATCAAGAAAGTGGAAGTGATTGATTTTCCGGAACTTGGGATGGAGGCCGTGCGCAAAATCTACGTCGAAGATTTTCCCGCGTTCATCATCGTGGATGACAAAGGCAACGACTTTTTCGCTACTAAATGAGGCAACTGATACTCACCATATTAGCTTTGTGGACGGGAGCGTTTTCAGCGTTCGCACAGGAGAGTGTAACTTTCGATGTGGCTGCTCCTACAGCAGTTGGAACGGGTGAGTTGTTTCGTATCGAGTTCGTCGTCAATGCTGTCAAGGATGTGGTCTTTACGCCGCCTGCGATCGAGGGTCTGGAGGTGATGGCAGGCCCTCAGGAATCACGTAGCACCAGCACCCAGATGGTAAACGGCAACTTCACTCGTACTGAAACCACCACCTATACATATATCCTTCAGGGATTTACGGCAGGTTTACACACCATTTCCGCAGCCAGTGTTTCCGTCAAAGGAACGACCTATTCTACGCGTCCTATTACCATCGAGGTAGTGGGTGAGGCACCTCAGAGTGGAGTAGGGCAGGCAACTTCACAGGGTGGTGCAACGCAGGGTTCCCAAGGCCCTTCACCGATCTCGGCTGACGATGTCCTTGTTCGCGCAACGGTTTCTCGTACGGACGTTTATAAGGGCGAACCTATTGTCGTGGCGCTTAAGCTCTTTTCGCGCGTACCGATCGGTGGTCTGAGCGATCTGAAGTTGCCCGCCTTCAACGGTTTTTGGCAACAGGATATCAGTCCCGCTGAACCTCCTGCACCAACGCGCGAAACCGTCGGCGGTAAAGTTTACGACACCTGGACTTTGAAGGAGTATCTGCTTTATCCTCAGCAGTCTGGCTCACTGATGGTGGAGCCGTTCGACGCCCAAATAACCGTGCTTTTGCAAACCCAAACAAGCTCGCCACGCAACATTTTCGATGAACTGATGGGTCTCGCCGGTGCAGGTATTCAGGAGATACCCAAACATATTGTTTCTCAAGGAGTTAAAATCAACGTTCGCGATTGGCCTGCCGGTGCCCCTGCAAGTTTCGACGGCGCCGTAGGCGAGTTTACGCTCGAAACTACGCCCCCGGCGAGTGCAATGAAAGCCAACGCCTCGGCTACCTACACACTCAAGCTCAGCGGCACGGGTAACTTTCCACTAATTCGCGCACCAAGATTGGAACTTCCACAATCGTTTGAACAATACAACGTTACAACCTCCGATAACACTCGCCACACTACACAGGGTACCAGTGGTTATCGTGAATTTGCCTACCCGTTCATTCCGCGTTCGGACGGACTTTACACTATTCCGGCCATCGAATTTTCGTTCTTCGACCCACGACAGGGACGCTTCGTGACCTTGGCATCACGCGAAATGTCGCTCGAAGTCGCCGCCGATTCCACCTCCATTTCGACCTCCGGTGGCCTTATGAGCGGTATGTCGAGAGAGGAACTCAAAATTTTCGGTCAAGACATCCGCTTCATCAAGCGCGGCTCGCCAAACTTGCGACCCAAAGGCAGAACTTTCCTGTGGAGTCCGCTCTACATCGTCTCGGCATTCCTCATCACTGGGATATTCGCTGGTGCACTCATATTTTTACGCCGCTATGTCCGGAATATGCAAAGCGACCGGTTTGTACGTAATAAGCGCGCTAACAAGGTAGCTCTCAGGCGTTTTCGTGCTGCCGAAACAGCAATGGGTCGTGACGATAAGGGAGGTTTTTATGATGAAATGCTCAAGGCACTGTGGGGCTATATGTCTGATAAGCTTGATATTCCGATGGCAGATCTGGGCAAAGAACGCATTCGAGAGGAGTTGTTCGAGCGTGGCGTGTCCACTGAACAGGCCGACGAATATATCCGCATAATTTCAGAGTGCGAACAGGCGCAGTATTCGCCCGTTTCGAGCTCAAAAATGAGCGAACTTTACCGCGAAGGGATCGCGATCGTATCCCAAATGGAGCTATGAAAGGTTTGATTATAAGCCTGTTATCATTATTGGCAGTGCCATCGGTGGCAGCTGCCGGGCCCGATACAGACTCTCTTTGGAACGAGGCAGGCACAGCCTATTATGCAGGTGATTTCACCTCAGCAGCAGCACTTTACGACTCCATTGAGCAGACGGGTCAAGTCAGTGCCCACCTCTATTATAATAAAGGTAATGCGCTGTTCAAAATGGGAAAGATCGGCGAGTCTATTTTGTATTATTCTAAAGCTGAGCTACTTGCGCCTGGTGACGACGATATTCGCCACAACCTCGCCATAGCAACCGGTCTCACTCATAATCGCATAGATCCAGTACCGGAATTGTTTCTGAAGCGTTGGATCCGCGGTGTCGCAGCGATTATGAGTGGTAACGCCTGGGCTACTATATCACTGATACTCTTTGCTCTAACCTTGGCAGGAGTGTTACTTTATCTGTTGCCGCTCCCTGTTCACGCTCGCCGTGCCGGATTTTTTGGTGGTATCGCTTCGCTGACGCTTTTGGTTTTTGCTTTCTCGTTCGCGCAAAGTGCTTATAATGAGGCTAAAAATCCTTCGGCGGGCATTGTCACGACTCTTTCGGCAGCGGTCAAAAGTTCGCCCGACAGCTCAGGCAAAGACCTTTTTGTGCTCTTTGAGGGCGACCGCGTCGAGGTGCGTGACGCCTTGGGCGAGTGGAGCGAAATCACGATCGCAAACGGCAATCGCGGCTGGATCCGCTCCGGCGCAATATCTCTTATTGACTGATGTCCAAATTGTTAGATGACGTTGTTCGCGAACTTTCCCGTCTTCCGGGAATCGGTCGCCGCACTGCTCTGCGTCTTGCGATGCACATTCTGCGTCAGCGTGAGGATGACGTTGCCTCGATGACCCAGGCGATCGACGATTTCCGTACGGGGATTCGTCATTGTGCACGGTGTAACAATCTGTCTGACAATGAATTTTGCGAAATTTGCAGTGACCCTAACCGCGATCACTCCACAATTTGCGTGGTCGAACAGGTCGGCGATGTGATGTCGATCGAAAAAACCGGGCAGTTTCGCGGTCTCTACCACGTGCTCGGCGGGGTGATTTCGCCAATGTCGGGCATTGCACCGAGCGATCTCAAAATAGATCTGCTAATCAACAACATAGCTGCCGGTGGTGTGCACGAAATTATTTTGGCCATAAGCACTACGGTCGAAGGAGAAACCACTCTGTTTTACATTTTGAACCGCCTCAAACAATTTAACGACCTGAAAATCACTACTATCGCCCGCGGGATTGGTTTTGGCGACGAGATTGAGTATGCCGACGAACTGACGATTTCCCACGCCCTGTTGAATCGTCGCGAAGTTGAACCTCCGGCAGGGGTTTGATTTTTCCGGTTTCGAAATCTATCGTCCCAACCAGCGTAAAGTCGATTTGACGGCGCGAAAGATCTGCTCCCTTAACGCGAATTCTAACCAGGTCTCCAAGGGTAAATTTGCGCCCACTCGACTGACCCACAGCTGCATAGATATTCTCGTCGAAACGATAAAAGTCATCCGCCACATCCCTCATCGACACCATCCCCTCGATCAGACTGTCTTCCAGTTCCACATAAATTCCCCAGTCGGTGATACCAGAAATGTGACCGTTAAACTCCTGGCCTACACGATCTTGCATATATTCGGCCATCTTGTACTTAACCGAAGCGCGCTCGGCATCGGCAGCCCTGACTTCCATATCCGAACAGTGCTCGCACAGGCGCTCATATTTGGGCTTGTCGGCACTCTTTCCTCCTTCGAGATAGTGAGCTAACAGCCTGTGTACCATCATATCGGGGTAGCGGCGAATCGGTGAAGTGAAGTGCGTATAGTATGGGAATGCCAGACCATAATGGCCGATGTTATCGGTCGAATAAACCGCCTTGGCCATCGTGCGAATCGCAAGCGTAGAGATAACATTCTCCTCGCTTTTGCCCTTGATTTTGTCCATAATGGTATTCATCTGGCGCGAGACGTCCTTGAGGCGATCGGGGCGAAAATAGTAACCGAATCGGATGACAAAGTCACTGAATTTCAACAGTTTTTCCTCATCCGGTTTGTCGTGTATGCGGTAAACAAACGTACGAGCAGATCTTTTGCCTGTCTGCGGATTTTTACCTCCGAATTCGGCTACTCGCTTGTTGGCCAGCAACATAAACTCCTCTATGAGTTGATTCGACTCTTTCTGCACTTTGTGGTAGATACCTGTTGGTTTCCCGTCTGGATCGAGTTTGAATTTGAACTCTTCGCGGTCGAATGTTATGGCTCCGTGGGCAAATCTACGCTTCCGCATCGCCTGTGCCAACTGATTGAATTTCAGTATTTCAGCCTTGAAATCTCCTTCGCCACCCTCTATAATTGCCTGCGCCTCCTCGTAGGTGAAGCGGCGGTCGGAACGAATCACCGTACGTCCGAACCATTCGTTGTGAATCGTCAGCTCTTCGTCCATCTCAAACACCGCCGAAAAGCACAATTTGTCCTCATTCGGTCGCAGTGAACACAGGTCATTCGACAGTTTTTCGGGCAACATAGGAACCGTCCTGTCTACCAGATAGACAGAAGTAGCGCGATTCTCAGCTTCCTCATCGACAATACTTCCCGGTGATACATAATGAGTTACATCAGCAATATGCACCCCTATCTCCCACATTGCACTTCCATTCTCGCCATCAGAAATACGGCGGATCGACAGCGCATCGTCGAAATCCTTGGCGTCCTCCGGGTCGATCGTAAAGGTCGTCACACCTCTAAAATCGCGACGACGCGCAACCTCAGTTTCAGTAATCTCGCTCGGAATAGTATCTGCGGCCTGCTCGACTTGCGGTTCGAACTGCCAAGGCAGGTTAAATTCAGCCATAATGGCATTCATTTCGGTGTCGTTATTTCCCGCCTCACCCAGCACATCTACCACTTCGCCAACGGGAGAACGACTGCCTTCTTGCCAATCAACTATCTTAGCCACAGCCTTTTGACCGTCAATGAGTTCTTGTCCTTCCGCGCGTTTAATATAAATATCGACAGGAATCCGGCGCGAATCGGGACGCAGGAACACTGCGTGCTCAGTGACGTCCAACACTCCGACATAATTGTGCTGCGAGCGCTCTACTACACGAACAACCGCCCCTTGCAAATTTCCGTTTTTCTTGTACTTGGTCACAACCACCTCCACCTTGTCGCCATCCAAAGCCCGCAAACCATCGCGCGAATCGACAAAAATATCCTCCTCCAAATCATTGACTTTCACATACATATCACCCGAAGCGATCATATCGACCACCCCGACATAGGTCTGAGACGCAGCTTTTCCCCGCGGCGGTGACCATCTTACATTTTTCTTCTTACCCATTGATCTCAACTGTTTTTACATCCTCCGCGGTGGGAACTGTGATTTTTTTCGTCGGAACCTCTTTTGCCGGTGCGTTACGTTGCTCAAAAGAGTCGAACAGATTCGGATAAAATCCCTCTGCCCGTGGCTCTAGTGCCAACATCGTGATCACTCCTGCGACCACCAATACACCCACTATTCCTATGATTCTCTGCAACATATACTATTTTTTTAGAACCTCCAATGCCTTTTCGATCGTAGGGTCGATGGGGTAGATCTGCGAATAAAATCCGTTGTAATCCAGCACCGTATTTCGACCTATAAGCGCCCGAAGTTGCGCTTCGAGAATCTTCCGCGACACTGCGATTTGCTGATAATCAGGAGCAGCTCCGTTATGAGCAGCATATGCGACAAAATCGTCCATCATACCCGGAGCGCCATCCAGCATCGCCTCCAGCTGAGGTAGCGTCTCCACGGCATTCATCGCCGCACGATGACGATCGCCCCAATCCAAAGTATAGCGATAGATAAGGTTCAACCCATTGACTTTGTGATAGTAAGGGCTCATACCAAGGGTGTCGATCGGCACAAAATAGTCAGGCATAATTCCGCCACCGCCGTGCACCACGCGCCCCCCGCGAGTGTAATATTTCGTCGTGTCCTGGCGAGTACTGTCGGCTGCGAACATTTCACCGGCACTGTAACGATTCCAAATATCACGCCCATATTCCTCGGTACCAGCACTATATGGTTTCTGAATCGAACGACCCGAAGGAGTATAATAGCGCGCAATGGTAAGTCGGAGAGCCGAACCGTCAGAGTATGGTATCTCCCTCTGCACCAAGCCTTTGCCAAACGAGCGCCGTCCTACTATCATTCCACGGTCGTTGTCCTGAATGGCTCCTGCGAGGATCTCGCTCGACGATGCACTGCCCTCGTCGATAAGCACCACCATCGGAATTTCATCGAACCCGCCACGCCCGTTACTATATTCGCGCACCTGTTTACCGACCCTGTCCTCAGTGTAAACGATCAGTTCACCTCTGGGCAGAAAGATATTCGCAATAGCGATCGCCTGATCGAGATAACCACCGGAGTTGCCACGAAGGTCGAAAATCAAACGTTCCATTCCTGCCGCAACAAGTTCTGTCATAGCAACATACAACTCTTGAGCCGAAACCCTCGAAAAGGCCGACAACTTGACGAATCCAATGCCCGGCTCGATCATAAACGCCGCATCAAGCGCCTTGATCGGGATCACATCACGCTCGACAACGATAGGTACCAACGAAGAAGCGCCACGACGCTCTATGCCCAACTTAACACGGGTTCCACGAGGCCCACGGAGTCTTTTGACAACCTGATCCTGAGGGATTTTTCGCCCTGCCACCAACGAGTCGTCGATGCGAATAATCCTGTCGCCATTCTGGACACCCGCCTTGTCGCTGGGCCCCGAAGGGATAACGTTCAGTACTACGACCGTGTCAGTCAGCATATTGAACATCACGCCGATACCATCGAATTGCCCTTCGAGAGGTTCGCTCACGGCCTTCAGGTCGCGCGCGGGAATATAAACCGAATGAGGGTCTAATTCCTCAAGTATCAACGGTATAGCCATTTCGGCCAGCGAATCGGCACCTATCGGATCGACATACATCTGCTCAATGAGACGCATTGTGTAGGAAACCTTGTCCTCGCCACCCTGACGCGGCACACACGCCCCAAGACTCAAAATCAAAAGTGCCGTTAAAATTTTTCTCATCTATTTCTGTATCTGTATGTTAGTCCCACTCTCAGATAATATTGCATCTGCAATTTATTGACCTGACTGCGGTCATAAAACGCTGTCGTTCTGAACTCTATAGCCAGAAACCGTATCGGGTTCAGTATGAACGAATTCGTCCAGTTCACGGTCGGTAGAACAGCAATTTCCGAGCCAGCAATTCCGCTATGGCTCGCAATATCAGTCATCCAGCCGTAGAACGATCCCAGAGTGGTATTGTACTGAAGCGTAAAATTTTCCTTTTTGCCAAAAGCGAACGTTCTGTTGAAGCCGATATTTATGCTCGAACCGCCTTCGATCTTGTGGTTCACCAAATTCCCTTCTGCATCGCGTGGCTCGGTGATACCCAGCGTTTTACGCCTCTCTTCGCCTATGCGATCGTCCAACACGAACAGCCCGTTGGCAGACACGGGGTTGAACGTGATGATGAACGGCCATTTTTTGTTGGGTGAGGTGTATGTAAACCCGACCCCGACGTTTGCGGTTCCCGGAGCCATAAAGTTGCTCCACAAAATCTTTTCGGTGCGCGATTTGAATCCCTCGGCAAACTGTGAGGCAAAACTGGCTGTCAAACTGTAGGCCCAATTTCGCAGAAATCCCTGCTCTTTGAGCTTCCACGACGAGAGGTAGTAGAACTTGAACATATCCTGATTCTTGAACCAGATGTCGTCGATATAATTCATCCCATAGATTCCGTCGAACTTATAAATCGACGTATGGCGACCCTTGGTAAAGGTGTGATAGTAGTATGCTGCCAGCTCGCTCGATACTGCGTTCTGGTTGTTCGTGGTCCAATATTTGTTGAACTGGGTGACCATTCCGGTAGCGCTCACACGGAAATCGACATCGTTACGTCTGCGCCATAATTGTTTTCGCAGCATTTTCGCCTTGGTTTCATTGGTCACATCTATGGTCACCTGGGACGGAGTAGCGGGCATCGGTACTGATATATTGGCATTCTCGCTCGTCCTGTTTATCGAGAATTGGGCTGCTGCAGGGGTAGCAGATGTAGAAAAAGCCACTACCATTACTGTCACCCAAAAAATATACTTAATTTTCATAACTCACAAAAGTACAAATTTTTTCGCTATCTTTGGTATTATGAAATACTTTGGAGCACACGTTAGCGCTGCAGGCGGGGTAGAGAAAGCCCCTCTGCGTGCACAGGAAATCGGAGCCACGGCCTTCGGACTGTTCACCAAAAACCAACGCCAATGGCACTCGACACCTCTTTCAACTGCATCTATAGCTGCTTTTCGTGCTGAATGCGAGCGACTTGGTTATGGGTCGGCGCAAATTTTACCTCACGACAGTTATCTTATCAATCTTGGACACCCATCGGCTACGGAACTTGAAAAATCGCGCGAAGCGTTTCTCGACGAGATGCAACGCGCCGAACAGTTGGGTCTCGACCGACTAAATTTCCATCCGGGAGCGACTCTTGGGTTGATTTCAGTGGATGAGTGTCTGGCTCGGATCGCCGATAGTATCAACCTTGCGCTCGACAAAACAAAAGGTGTCACGGCCGTCATCGAAAATACTGCAGGGCAGGGGAGTGGCGTCGGTCAGCGCTTCGAACACTTGGCTCAAATTATTGAGGGTGTGGAGGATAAATCTCGCGTAGGGGTTTGTCTCGACACCTGCCATACCTTCGCCGCGGGATACGACCTGCGCACAGCCGAGACCTTCAGGGCAACTTTTGCAGAGTTCGAGAGCATAGTGGGTTTCAAACGCCTTCGCGGAATGCACCTCAATGATGCACTCAAACCTCTTGGCAGCCACGTGGACAGGCACGCTCCATTGGGCGATGGACTCCTGGGTTGGAATTGCTTCCGGTTTATCGCTACCGATGTGCGTTTCGACGGCATTCCGCTCATCCTCGAAACTCCGGACGAAAGCCGCTGGCCCATCGAGATCGCGGAACTCAAAAAAATGGCGGCAGCATAAAGCTACCGCCACCTCCACTAATCAATCTTAAAAACCCTAATTTTTCACTTAATTAAGGGGGGTTAAAGTCTCCCGACTTAGACTATCGACGGCCAGACTGTCCGGCTCGACGACAAATTCTTCTATTCTTCTGATTTCAACACTATTCGGGTCGTTATCATATTTATAGTTACTGTCCCATTTATAGTTACTGTCCCAAATATATATCTTCCCATCGGGCATATTGTCTCGCAGATAACCAGCATTGGAGATCAGTACCACCGAGGTGAACACCATTGCAAGCGCCCATACGATCAGACAGAAACCATAGAACTGGCGCCGAATCTTCCAGGAAAACGCAAAACTCAAAAACGCCATACCGATAACCAGCACCGGAATCATAATACAGAAAATCACCAATTCTAACAACCATAGCGGCGAGAGGATGGTCATATCTCTTATCGCAGAGAACAAGTATGGTAAATTACCCACTGAGTTCGGATTGGACACTATGATTATCATAACAATGAACAGTCCAACTGCCCAAACAAGGAACGCAAACCCCGTGACGGCGAAGACAAATTTCACAAAGAACAGCACCACACGACCCAAAACCGTAAAAATCTCGGCAAACACCGAAGCTGCCTTTTTTGTGCTCGGAGTGGTCGCAATCTCTTGCATCGACTGGCGGATCGTCGAGGCAGTTATTCTCTCTCCACGCGCTTCCAGCCTCTGACGCGGAGTCTTTGCTACCGGCATAGCAATCCACAGTATGATGTAGGTCAGCACGAAAACACTACTCCAACCTTCGGCAAAATCGCCCACGATATGCCAATGTCCGGGAATGGCGATCCCACGCAGAAAAAGAGGAACCAAAAATATCAAACGAATCCACGCCACACTAACGTCCAGATAGTTAGCTATACCGGCGCATACACCTCCTAAAATCCGGCCCTCGCTGGCACGATACAATCTGCGCGGAATTGAGGAGGTAGTTTCGGAGCCTGCTCCAAGCGACCACGCCGGAGCTCCCTCCACAGAAGTATCGTCATCGATCTCCGCCGCAGAACCCAGCTGAGCCACGATAGTGTCGATAAGAGGCAACGACACGACTTTTGTATATACCTGTTCGTCGAGGATCAATTCTGCTATGCGCGCCTCGATGTCAGAGATTATTTCGCCCCCGTCGGGATCGCCGTCATAGTAGCTGTGCAGCGAATTAAGATACTGTTTCAGAGAGTTATACGCATCGTCGTCCAGCGTAAATGATATACCTGCGATGCTTACTTTTTCAACTTTTTTCATATCTGTTTACCGTAACGGATAATTTTGATTTGTTCAACCATTTCGTCCCACACCTCATCGAGTTGGCTCAAAATTTCACGCCCCCTCTCGGTGATCATATAGTACTTGCGGGGTGGTCCCTGTGGGGATTCTTCCCAGCGATAGGATAGCAGGCCCTGGTTTTTTTGCCTTGCAAGCAGAGGGTATAGCGTCCCCTCGACAACGATCATATCGGCATCTTTGAGTTCAGATATGATTTGTGGAGCATAACTGTCACCGCGCGAGAGGATCGAAAGGATGCAATACTCAAGGATCCCTTTCCGCATCTGCGCCTTGACATTATCCACATTTTTTAAGTTTTCCTCACTCATAGCTTTATCTATTTAACATAATTAGGAGCCTTCGGAACGACTATCCACATCACAACATAGACCCAGAACGACAAGCCGCCCAAGAAGAGCAATAGCACTGCAATGAGTCGAACGACACTCGGATCTACGTCGAAGTAGTCGGCCAAGCCACCGCACACACCGCCCAAAACTTTGTCGTTTGAGCGATAAAGTCTCTTTGGAGCCTCGCTGCAAGAACCTCCATTATAGGAGAATCCTCGTTTTTGCGCACCGAAAACTTCGGGTCTGCCGATTACAGCCATCGCACGGCGCACCATTTCAAGATTCACCACTTGCATCGTGCTCGAAATCTTCTCGTCGAAGATGTCGGCGATTCTGGTCTCGATGTCCTCCATAGACTCGACATCGGTATCTCGGAGCCTCGAAGAGACATCGCCCAGATACTTGTCGAGCAGTTCATAGGCGTCAGCGTCGATGTTGTAGGCTCGTCCGCCGATGTTCACATTGTAGGTCTGTTTCATAGGTCGCAATCGTGTTTAGTTTGTTTTATGGTGCAAATATACAACATAAAATAATACTATGCAATACCTACTACTATTTTTAACAAAAAAAGTGCACAAAATTGTGCACTTTTTTCAAAATAGCGGCAGATAATTGCCGTTACTCTCTTGGATCAGCCCTTTTTCGAGGCCATCGAACGTCCGGCGTTTGCCTTCGAACCAGAAGTTTTTGCTCCGCGGGGTGCGGGTGCAGCTTTCGGCTTATTGGCAGCAGGTTTCGCGGCGGCTTTCTTGGTTGCAGGTTTTGCAGTCGGAGCTTCAGCGACATCGGCTGCTTCGCCAATTGTTGCCTCACCTTCGATTTCCTTCGGAGCAGCGGCCTTGCCGGAACGACGAGTTTTCGCCTTGCCGGTACCGGCGCCCGAAACACCCGTCTTGAACGTTTCGTTGAAGTCCACCAGTTCAATGATGCACATATCGGCGGCATCGCCCAGACGGAAACCGGTCTTGAGAATGCGGGTGTAACCTCCGGGACGATCGCCCACAGCAGGTGCGATCACGCGAAAGAGCTCAGTAACTGCGTGTTTATCTTTCAGATAGCTGAAAACCACACGGCGCGAATGGGTGGTGTCTTCCTTGGCTTTGGTCACCAAAGGCTCGACATACATTTTCAGAGCCTTGGCCTTGGCCACCGTAGTTTGGATCCTCTTGTGCAAAACCAGCGAGGTAGCCATATTGGCCAACAGCGCCTTACGGTGCGAGCTCGTTCTACCGAGGTGGTTGAAATTCTTATTGTGTCTCATCTTTGCTTAGTCTTTATCGAGTTTATAGGGAGTGACATCCATTCCGAAGTGCAGGTTCAGCGTGGTTAGCAGGTCGTCCAATTCCGAGAGCGATTTTTTGCCGAAGTTGCGGAACTTCAACAGGTCACTGCGATTGAAGCGCACCAGATCGCCCACAGTATCCACTTCCGCGGCCTTCAGGCAGTTCAAAGCCCTCACCGACAAGTCCTGATCCGACAATTTGGTCTTCAACAGCTGACGCATATGAAGCACATCTTCGTCGAACTCTTCGGTCGAGCTCACCTCGTCCTGATTCATCGTGATCTTCTCGTCAGAGAACAACATAAAGTGATGAATCAAAATCTTGGCAGCTTCCTTCAGGGCTTCCTTGGGGTGAATCGAGCCATCGGTTGTGATCTCCAAACTCAGCTTTTCGTAGTCCGTACGCTGTTCGACGCGGTAATTGTCAATCGCATACTTTACGTTCACGATAGGCGAGTGGAGCGAGTCGATGGCCAGTCGGCCGAACTCAGCCTCTTCGGGTTGGTTTTCCTCTGCCGGTACATAGCCGCGCCCCTTGCCGATAGTCAGTTCGATCGTCAGCTTGGTATCGGGTGACAGACGACAGATGACCAGATCGGGGTTGAGCACTTTGAATGCCGAGAGATAATTGGAGATGTAACCAGCCGTGAGGGCGGTCACACCGGCAACGTTCAGCGTCACTTTCTCGCTGTCGATATTTTCCGCAGTCCGGATGAAGCGAACCTTCTTGAGGTTCAGTATGATGTCGATCATACCCTCCATCACTCCAGGGATTGCGGCAAATTCGTGATCTACACCGGCGATCTTCACGCTCGTGATCGCAAACCCCTCCAGCGAGGAGAGCAGGATCCGGCGCAAAGCATTGCCGATGGTCATACCGAATCCGGGTTCGAGCGGTCGGAATTCAAATTTTCCGAGCGTCGATGAGGATTCGAGCATAATGACCTTTTCAGGCTTTTGGAATGCTAATATTGCCATATTATAATTTACGTTTTAGTTGTTACTATTTCGAGTAAAGTTCGACGATAAGCTGCTCCTTGATATTTTCCGGAATATCTTCGCGGTCGGGTTTTTGGAGGAACTTTCCGGACATTGTCGGGCCATCCCATTCCAGCCACGAGTAGCGGTTCCTTCCGCCCGAAAGGGCTTCGGTGATCACTTCAAGACTCTTGGATTTTTCTCTGACACCGACAACATCGCCAATTTTCAAACTGTACGACGGAATATTAACAACCGCACCGTTCACCGTAATGTGGCGATGGCTCACCAACTGACGCGCCGCAGCCCTTGTGGGAGCGATTCCGAGCCTGTAAACCACGTTATCCAAACGGCATTCGAGCAACTTAAGCAGATTTTCACCCGTAATCCCACCCATTGCTGCGGCGCGATTATAGGTTACACTGAACTGCTTTTCGAGGATACCGTAGATAGCTTTTGCCTTTTGCTTTTCGGTCAGCTGTGTTCCGTACTCCGAAACTTTTTTGCGTTTGCGCATCTGCCCGTGCATTCCGGGAGGGTAGTTTTTCTTTTCGAAAGCTTTATCGGCCCCGAAGATAGGCTCCCCGAACTTGCGTGCAATTTTTGTTTTTGGTCCTATGTATTTTCCCATTGTTTTTAATCGTTTAAGTGTTTAACCTTGAAGCGCAAAATTACACTCGCCTTCGGTTAGGAGGTCTGCAACCGTTATGGGGCAGGGGAGTGACGTCGATGATCTCGACAACCTCGATTCCTGCACCGTGAATGGTTCGGATGGCCGACTCGCGACCCTGACCGGGGCCCTTCACATAGACTTTCACCTTGCGAAGACCCATATCGAAAGCGACCTTTGCGCAATCCGTAGCGGCGGTTTGGGCGGCATAAGGGGTGTTCTTCTTGGAACCACGGAAACCCATTTTGCCTGCCGAAGACCAGCTGATAACGTCGCCGTTCTCGTTCGTGATAGTCACAATAACGTTGTTGAACGTCGAGTGAACGTGGGCCGCGCCCATAGCACCGACCTTAACGACTTTCTTCTTAACTGCTGTTGTTTTTTTAGCCATAATTCTCTACCTGCGGATTACTTTGTAGCTTTCTTCTTGTTAGCGACAGTCTTTTTCTTACCCTTACGCGTACGAGCATTGTTCTTAGTGCTCTGGCCGCGCAAAGGGAGACCCAGACGGTGACGGATACCGCGATAGCAGCCGATGTCCATCAGTCGTTTGATGTTCATTTGAACAATGGAGCGGTTTTCGCCTTCGACCTTGATTCCGCTGTCGGCGATAGCCGAACGGATCTTGCCCACTTCGTCGTCGCTCCAGTCCTGGACTTTTTTGTCGTAGTTGATTCCTGCCGTGTCGAGCAGTTTGCGAGCCGTCGAACGACCGATCCCATAGATATAGGTCAGGCCGATCTCGCCTCGCTTGTTTTTAGGTAAATCTACACCTACTATACGTGCCATAAATTCTACTTGTTGTTTAACGAAAATTAACCCTGGCGCATTTTATACTTCGGGGTCTTTTTGCAGATCACATAAAGTTTGCCTTTGCGGCGCACGATCTTGCAATCTTCGCTACGTTTCTTGATTGATGCTTTTACTTTCATAGTCTTAATTATTTGTACCTGAAAGAAATACGCCCCTTAGAGAGATCATAGGGGGACATCTCCACTTTAACTTTATCTCCGGGCAGGATNNATGTAGTGCATACGCATCTTGCCTGAGATGTGAGCAGTGATAACGTGACCGTTGTCGAGTTCCACACGAAACATCGCGTTGGACAACGCTTCGATTATCGTTCCGTCTTTTTCAATTGCAGCTTGTTTTGCCATACAGCTTCGTCAATAATAGTGAAATCGGTTAATACATCCGCAGTCTGGGGCTTCCCATCCGCCCCTGGCCCTCTTACCGCAACCGCCCACTCGAAGTGCGCGGATGGCATTCGGTCACGCGTTCGCACAGTCCAGCCGTCACTTTCAAAAACTACGGCTTTCTTTCCGGCATTGATCATAGGCTCTATGCACAACACCATTCCCTCCTTGAGGACTGGCCCTCTCCCTGCTGTTCCAAAATTGGGAACCTCGGGGTCTTCGTGCATTTTTCGTCCCAGACCGTGTCCGGTGAGTTCTCTCACCACGGAGTATCCATTCGTTTCGGCGTGTTTTTGCACAGCCGCGGAAATATCGCCTACGCGATTTCCTGCTTTTGCCTGTGCGACACCTTTATAAAGAGCTTCTCTGGTTACGTCCAGCAGTCGTTGAACTTCCGGATCAATCTCGCCCACCGCAAATGTGTAGGCCGAGTCGCCATAAAACCCCTTTAGAATAGTGCCACAGTCGATCGAAACGATGTCCCCTTCGCGGAGAGCATAAGAAGAAGGTATTCCGTGTACAATTCCATCGTTCACTGAAACACACAGCGTCTTCGGAAATCCATTGTACCCAAGGAAACCGGGGATAGCCCCGTTGTCCCGTATGAACTCCTCCGCCACCCTGTCCAGCTCATCTGTGGTCACCCCCGGTTTTACATACTTTGCCACTTCAGCCAAAGTTTTGCTCACCAGCAGGTTGTTTTCGCGGAGCAGTTCTACCTCTTCTTTCGTCTTGAGTTTGATCATTTACATTCCTCCGCGTCCCTTGATGCGGCCGGTCTTCATAAGGCCGTCATAGTGTCGCGACAACAGATAGCTTTCGATCTGTCTTAGAGTGTCGAGTACCACACCCACAAGGATCAACAATGAGGTTCCTCCAAAGAAGTACGCAAACTGCTGATTGATACCGAGTTCCGTTGCAAATGTCGGCAAAATTGCGATAATTGCAAGGAAGATCGACCCTGGCAGGGTGATTCTCGTCATAATGTCGTCCAGATATGCTGCGGTTTGTTTTCCGGGCTTCACACCGGGAATAAATCCGCCGTTGCGCTTCATATCTTCGGCCATCATTACGGGGTTCACAGTGATCGCAGTGTAGAAATAGGTGAATGCGACCACCAACAGGAAGAACACGAGGTTATACCAAACGCTCTGGTAGGCGAAGGCAGCAGCGAAACCGCCGTTACCCCAACCCTGAAAGAGCATCGGGATGAACATCAAGGCTTGAGCGAAGATGATGGGCATCACGCCTGCGGCATTGATTTTCAGAGGTATATATTGACGCACCCCTCCATACTGTTTGTTACCGACGATTCTTTTGGCATACTGCACGGGAACTTTCCGCACGGCCTGCACCAAAGCGATCGCCGCCATAAAAATAAGGTAAAGCAAAACCAGTTCCACAACCAGCATCACCACACTGCCGGCGCTGTTCGCTCCGAAGCGAGTGGTGATCTCCGACCAGAAAGCAAACGGCAACCTTGCAATGATACCCACCATAATGATGAGAGACACACCGTTACCGATACCTTTGTCGGTGATCTTCTCGCCCAACCACATCGTAAACATAGTTCCGGCGATAAGGCACATCAACGCCACAGCCGTGAACAACGGACCACTAAGCACGAACGCCTCGGCCGGGATTTGCCCGTGCAGGTTAGCCAAATAGGCCGGACCCTGCAAGCACAACACGATGATGGTGAGGTACCTTGTCCACTGGTTCATCTTCTTGCGACCGCTCTCGCCCTCCTTTTGCAGCTTTTGGAAATAGGGCCAAATAATACCCAGTAGCTGGATAACGATCGACGCCGAGATATAAGGCATAATCCCCAGTGCGAAGATCGACGCATTGGAAAACGCACCCCCTGAGAAGATGTCGAGCAGGGTCAAAAGACCGTTTCCGCTCACTTGGCTTCCCAGGTCGGCCAGCGCAACGGGGTTGATCCCTGGGATCACCACATAACTACCGAACCTATAAACAAGAACGAGCAGAATCGTGTAGACAAGTTTTTGCCTCAGTTCCTCAATCTTGAATATATTCTTTAAGGTTTCAATGAATTTCATAATTCCCCCTTTCGGCCTCCCTTACAATTTAATCGCTTTTCCCTGCAAACCTTCGATCGCGGCCTGAGCGCTCTTGGAGAATGCGTGAGCCGTCACCGTGAGAGCCTTCGTGAGAGTGCCGTTTCCGAGAATCTTCACACGGTCGTTCTTCGACACGAAACCAGCTTCGATCAGAGTATCCACTGAGATTTCGCTCAATTTTCTCTTTTCGGCCAGCTCTTCCAGCGTGCTCAGGTTTATGGGTTTGAACTCCACGCGCTCGATATTGGTGAAGCCGAACTTGGGCAAGCGCCTCTGAAGAGGCATCTGACCACCTTCGAAGCCGAGTTTGCTTGAGTAACCCGAACGCGACTGAGCGCCTTTGTGACCGCGCGTAGAGGTTCCGCCCTTTCCGGAGCCTTCACCCCGTCCGATTCTGCGTTCCCTGTGCGTCGCCCCTTTTGCGGGCTTTAAGTTATTGAGTTCCATAATCTATCAGTCTTCTTTTTTTACAGTTTTCTTAGCCGCCTTGGGAGTTGCGGGTTTCACCGGAGCCTTTGCTGCAGTCGGTTTTTTAGTAGCCGGAGCCTTGGGGGTCGCCTTCGTTGTTGCTGTCTTAGGCGCAGGCTTCTTGGCCGCCGCGGGCTTTGCCGCAGCAGCCGCCTTGGTTTTTTCAACCGCTGGGGCTTCTGCTGCCTTGGGGGCAGGAGCCGCCTTAGCTTTCGCCGTCTTGGTTTGATCGCCGGCACCAGCTGCTTCTACTTTCACAAGGTGCTTCACCTTTTCGATCATACCTTTGATGATAGGGGAGTCCTCGTGGATAACAGTGCGACCCATCTTCTTGATTCCCAGTGCGTCGAGATTCTTTTTCTGACGAGCGGTGCTTCCGATTCGGCTAACCACCTGAGTAATTTTAATTTTTGCCATAACTTTCCTCAAATTTTAGCCGTTAAACACCTTGTTCATTGCGATACCGCGAGCACCGGCCACGGTGTAAGCGTCGCGCAATTCGAGCAGAGCACCGATCGTCGCCTTCACAAGGTTGTGAGGGTTGGACGAGCCCTTGCTCTTTGCGAGCACATTTTTCACACCGGCGCTTTCGAGCACCGCACGCATTGCACCACCGGCAATGATACCGGTACCGGGCGCTGCTGGACGGATCATAACCAACGAACCACTGTAACGCATCTCCTGTTTGTGGGGGATGGTTCCGTGCAACACGGGGATTTTCACCAGATTCTTCTTAGCATCTTCGACGCCCTTCGCGATGGCTGCGGTCACTTCACTGGCCTTACCCAAGCCGTAACCCACGACGCCATTTTCGTTCCCCACGACCACGATCGCCGAAAAGCTGAACGTGCGGCCCCCTTTGGTAACCTTGGTCACCCTCTGGATGCTCACCAATCTGTCTTTCAGTTCCAAGTCGCTGGTTCTGACTTTCTGTATATTGCTATTTGCCATATCTTCTTAGAATTTAAGACCACCCTCGCGGGCAGCGTCGGCCAATGTTTTAACCCTACCGTGATACAAGTAACCGTTACGGTCGAAAGCCACGGTCGAGATACCTTTTTCGGTAGCGCGTTTGGCAGCCAATTTGCCAACCATCGCTGCCACTTCCTGAGGTTTCTTTCCCTTAGCTGCATCCACTATCTCTTTGTCCAGCGACGAAGCTGCAGCAAGGGTCACTCCTGCCACGTCGTCCACGAACTGCGCATAGATCTGCTTGTTGCTTCTATATACGGTCATACGGGGCTGTGCGGCGGTTCCAGTAACCACCTTGCGAATACGCATTTTGATTCGCGCCCTTCTTTCTGTCTTTGTCAATGCCATAATTTTCAGCCTTTCAATTATTTACCTGCAGATTTACCCGCCTTGCGACGCAACTGTTCACCGACGAACTTGATACCCTTGCCCTTATAGGGTTCAGGTTTACGCAACGAACGGATCTTAGCTGCGACCTGACCGATGAGCTGTTTGTCGATACTTTTAAGCGTAACGATGGGGTTTGCCTTACGGTCGGTCAGGGCTTCAGCCTTAACCTCATCCGGAAGCATAATCCAAATATCGTGAGAGTAACCAAGGCTCAATTGTAGCACGTTGCCCTGGACTTCGGCTTTGAAACCGACACCGACGAGTTCCTGTTTGATCTCGTATCCTTTGCTAACGCCCACGACCATATTGTTGATCAGAGCGCGATAGAGCCCGTGCATCGAGCGGTGACGGGGCTGGTCGGTGGGACGCGTAACCGTCAGGACGCCGTCTTCAACTTTGACGGCGATGTCCCGATCGACGGCCTGCGAAAGCTGTCCGAGAGGCCCTTTCACACTAACCACGTTGTCGGCAGAGACCTCTGCGGTCACGCCGGCGGGCAGGTTTACAGGTAATTTACCAATTCTTGACATTTTTTAACTTTTTTAATAGATATAACACAGAACTTCGCCGCCGACATTCTCCGTACGTGCAGCCTTGTCGGTCATCACGCCTTTTGAGGTCGAAACGATAGCTATACCAAGGCCATTCATCACGCGAGGCATATCCTCGGCACTTGCATACTGCCTAAGACCCGGCCTTGAGACTCGCTTGAGTTCCTTGATGGCCGGCATCTTGGTCTGTGGGTTGTACTTGAGGGCGATCTTAATCGAAGGGTGCCCCTTTTCATCCTG
>DBDK01000005.1:146425-189670 GCA_002293535.1 Alistipes sp. UBA934
TTGGAACCGGGAGCTTCAACCGTCTTGTGGTTGGCTTTCGCCGCGTTTCTAATCCGAGTGAGGAAGTCCGCAATAGGATCCGTCATAATGATTTAGAATATTAAAATTAAACTTGTTGTTTATCTTACCAGCTTGCCTTCTTCACTCCGGGAATCAACCCTTGTGAGGCCATTTCGCGGAACTGGATACGGCTGATACCGAACTGACGCATATAGCCTTTGGGCCTTCCGGTCAGTTTGCAACGATTGTGCATTCTGATCGGGTTCGAGTTCCTGGGCAGCTTGCTAAGCCCCACCTGATCACCCTCTTCCTTCAGCCTTTTGCGTTTTTCGGCATATTTGGCCACTAATTTTGCGCGTTTTACCTCGCGGGCCTTCATCGATTCTTTTGCCATACTCTTTATTGTGCTTTTTTAGCGTTTTTGAACGGTAAGCCAAACTCACGCAGCAGTGCATAAGCCTCTGCATCGTTGTCGGTCGAGGTTACGAAGGTGATCTCCATCCCCAGGATCTTGGTGATCTTGTCGATGTCGATCTCCGGGAAAATTATCTGTTCGGTGATACCGAGGGTATAATTACCACGGCCGTCGAACTTTTCGTTAATCCCCTTGAAGTCGCGAATACGAGGCAAAGCCACAGCAACCAGACGCTCCATAAATTCATACATCTTTTCCGCCCTCAGAGTCACGCGAACACCGATAGGCATTCCCTTACGCAGCTTGAAGTTCGAGATGTCCTTCTTGGACTTGCTCATCACGGCCTTCTGGCCCGTGATCTTAGTGAGTTCGTCAATGGCCACGTCGATGAGTTTCTTGTCGGCCACGGCCTGACCCATCCCTTGATTGATGACGATCTTTTCGAGCTTGGGCACCTGCATAATGCTCTTGTAGCCAAACTCTTTCATAAGTGCAGGTACGATCTGCTCCTTATAGTTGGTCTTGAATGTAGGAGTGTATTTCATTATTTGATTTCCTCCCCGGATTTTTTAGCGTAACGAACTAATTTCCCGTCTGCGCCCACCTTGCGACCGACCCTTGTCGGAGTTCCGCTCTTGGGGTCGATCAACTGCAGGTTCGACACGTGCACAGCAGCTTCCTGCTTGACGATTCCCCCCTGGGTGTTTTTCGCATTGGGTTTGGTTGCCTTGGAGACCAGATTCACCCCTTCGACAACGGCGCGATTGTCCTCGACATTCACGCTGAGCACCTTACCGGTCTGGCCTTTGTCGTTTCCGGCAATGACTCTCACCGTGTCGCCTTTTTTGATATGTAATTTCTGTGCCATCTCTACAAAACTTCCGGTGCTAATGAAACAATTTTCATATATCCGTCCCTCAATTCACGAGCGACAGGCCCGAAGATACGCGTTCCGCGCATTTCTCCCTGGTTATTAAGGAGCACTACGGCGTTGTCGTCGAAGCGAATGTAGCTCCCATTCTGACGCCTGATCTCCTTTTTGGTTCTTACCACAACGGCCTTGGAGACCGTCCCCTTTTTCATATCGCCTGCCGGGGTGGCGCTCTTGACGCTCACCACGATTCTATCGCCGATGGAGGCATAACGCCTGTTTGTTCCACCCAGCACCCGGATACAAAGGACTTCCTTTGCCCCGCTGTTGTCGGCGACGGTCAGTCTGCTTTCCTGCTGTATCATAATTATTTAGCCCTTTCAATTATTTCTGTAAGCCTCCAGCGCTTCGTCTTGGAGAGGGGGCGTGTTTCCATAATCTTGACCACATCGCCCACATTGCAGGTGTTTTCGCTGTCTTCACAGGCAAACTTGGTAGTTTTATTCACAAATTTGCCATACATCGGGTGTTTCACTTTACGTTTCACGGCAACGATGATGCTCTTCTGCATCTTGTTGCTCACGACCGTCCCGATCCTCTCTTTTCTCAGATTTCTTTCCATAGCCCTACTTTGCGTTTTTTTGTTGCAGGATGGTCATCATACGGGCAATGTCCCTGCGAGATTGTTTGATTTTTCCCGGATTTTCGAGCGGCGACACAGCGTGGTTGAGTTTCATCTTGCCCAGTTCTTCCTTCTGTGCCGCGATCTTTTCCACAAGATCGGCCACCGGCAACTCTTTTATTTCTACTGTTTTCATACTTCTGCTGTGTAATCTCGTCTTACGATGAACTTGGTTGTTATCGGCAGTTTCTGCGCACCCAGTCTCATCGCCTCTTTAGCGATTTCGAGAGGTACACCTTCTGCTTCAAAGAGAATTCGGCCTGGGGTCACTGGCGCCACGAAACCTTCGGGAGCACCTTTCCCCTTACCCATACGCACTTCGGCNNGCGGGTTTCTTGGTGATCGGTTTATCCGGGAAGATGCGGATCCACAATTGTCCTTCACGTTTCATATGACGGACAATCGCCTGACGCGCAGCTTCGATCTGACGCCCGGTTATCCAAGTGGATTCCAGCGCCTTGATTGCGAACGAACCGAATGCGAGTTGATTTCCTCTTCCGGCCAGGCCCTTCATACGGCCCTTCTGCATTCTGCGGAATTTGGTCTTTTTTGGCTGTAACATTTTTTCTTATTCGCTTAAGGTTCTACTTATCTGTTGTTTGAGCGCGGACCTCTGTCAGACCGACCTTCACCTCTTCCACCGTCACGTCTGTCACCACCGCGGCCTCCGCGACGATCTCCTCTATCCCTGCGATCGCCTCTGTCTCTGCGGTCACCCCTGTCGCCACGACCTTCGCCGCCGCCACTGAATGACGATGCGCTTGCACCCTGATACTCGAACAGATCGCGCTTCTGGTAAACTTCGCCTGTGCAAATCCAAACTTTCACACCGAGAATACCGACCTTGGTCAAGGCCTCGGCGAGTGTGTAGTCTATGTCCGCGCGGAAGGTATGCAGAGGAATACGACCCTCTTTGTAGCTCTCACTACGAGCCATTTCGGCGCCACCCACGCGACCTGAGATCTGAATCTTGATCCCTTCGGCACCCATCCTCATTGTCGAAGCAATGGCGCTTTTGATTGCGCGGCGGTAAGAGATGCGGCCTTCCAACTGACGGGCAATGTTGCTCGCCACGATCACTGCATCCACTTCGGGGCGTTTCACCTCGAAAATATTTATCTGCACATCCTTGCCGGTAAGTTTCTTCAACTCCTCTTTGAGTTTATCGACCTCCTGGCCGCCTTTGCCGATGATGATCCCCGGACGAGCCGTAGAGATTGTCACTGTGACGAGCTTCAGCGTACGTTCGATGATGATCTTGGAGATGCTTGCTTTTGCCAGACGGGCGTTCAGATATTTTCTGATGGTTGCGTCCTCTACTAACTTTGCAGAGAAGTCTTTGCCGCCGTACCAGTTGGAGTCCCAACCGCGGATGATGCCGAGGCGGTTAGCTATCGGATTTACTTTCTGTCCCATCTTTATTCAGCAGTTTTTACTTCTTGTGCAACTTCTTTTTTAGGTGCCTTAGCGGCTTTTTCTACCACCGGCATCTTATCGACGATGATCGTCACGTGGTTTGAGCGCTTACGGATCCTGTGCGCGCGACCCTGAGGTGCGGGCTGAATACGCTTGAGCTGGCGACCGCTGTCCACGAAGATCTCCTTAACACACAGCACGTTGTCTTCCAGTCTTTCGCCTTCGTTCTTGGCTTCCCAGTTAGCAATTGCGCTACGCAACAGTTTCTCCACGCGGATCGATGCCTCTTTCTTGGAATAGCGCAGGATACCCAGGGCGCGGTTGATCTCCACACCGCGGATAATGTCGGCCACGAGCCTCATCTTACGGGGCGAGGTAGGGCAGTCGCGCAGTATCGCGATCGCCTTCTGCTTCTTTTCGGCTTTTCTTTGTTCAGCCGTATTATGTTTTCTTACACCCATAGCCTTTACTATTTTTTACGATTACCTGCGTGACCGCGGAAGTTTCGTGTTAGGGCAAACTCGCCGAGTTTGTGTCCCACCATATTTTCCGTCACATACACCGGGATGAATTTATTCCCGTTGTGGACGGCGATCGTTTGGCCCACGAAATCGGGCGAGATCATACTTGCCCGCGACCAGGTTTTGATTACGGTCTTCTTGCTGCTTTCACTCTGGGCGATGACTCTTGCCTCCAGCTTCGGCTCAATGTAAGGACCTTTCTTTAATGAACGACTCATATTATGCTATTTTTTCTTTTTAGACACAATGAATTTCGACGATGCTTTCTTCTTTGCGCGGGTCTTGTAGCCCTTGGCCAGCAAGCCCTTGCGCGAACGGGGATGTCCCCCCGAAGCCCTTCCTTCACCACCACCCATCGGGTGATCCACCGGGTTCATCACGACGCCGCGGTTACGGGGACGGCGACCGAGGTGCCTGTTGCGACCCGCCTTACCGTGCTGTTCCAGGCCGTGGTCTACGTTAGATACGACGCCCACAGTAGCACGGCAAGTGGTGAGAACCATACGGGTTTCGCCCGAAGGAAGTTTCAAAATAGCATACTTACCCTCACGAGCAAGAAGTTGAGCGTACGATCCGGCGCTACGAGCCATAACGGCCCCCTGACCAGGATAGAGTTCGATGTTATGCACTACCGTTCCCAGAGGAACTTCGGCCAACGGCAGACAGTTGCCCACTTCGGGGGCTGAGCCGGGGCCACTCACCAAAGTTTGACCGACCTGCAATCCGTTAGGAGCGATGATATAGGTCTTCTCACCATCCGCATACACGACAAGCGCGATGCGAGCCGTGCGGTTAGGGTCGTATTCGATAGTTTTCACGACAGCAGGAACACCGTCCTTTTGACGTTTGAAATCCACGATGCGGTATCTTTGCTTGTGGCCGCCGCCAATATAGCGTACGGTCATCTTACCGGTATTGTTACGTCCGCCGCTGCTCTTTTTGGGAGCGAGCAGACTCTTTTCGGGGGTCGAAGTCGTAATATCCGACGTCGTGCTGATGATCTTATGCCTTTGCCCCGGAGTAATGGGTTTGAATTTTCTTACAGCCATCTTACGTTAGATATTAGAATAAAAATCGATCTTGTCGCCATCCTTAAGAGTCACAACCGCCTTCTTGAAGTGGTTTGTACGGC
Source organism: Alistipes sp. UBA934 (assembly GCA_002293535.1). Taxonomy (GTDB): domain Bacteria; phylum Bacteroidota; class Bacteroidia; order Bacteroidales; family Rikenellaceae; genus UBA940. The sequence goes on from DBDK01000005.1 coordinate 151,463, forward strand.
CTTGCAGCAACCCCGCCTTTGTGAAGCGCCTTTTAGCCTTGCCCATATAGATCATCGTGTTCACATCCGTAACTTTCACGCCATAAGCCTTTTCTACAGCGTCCTTGATTTGAGGTTTGTCGGCATCCCTTGCAACGACAAAACCATAGCGACCCAGCTTTTCGCCGGCGGCCGTCATCTTCTCAGTGAGAATAGGTTTAATGATAATTTCCATAGTCGTCTTCGGGGTTTATGCTAACAATTCGTTGAGAGTGTTCACGGCGCCCTCGACCATAACCAGCTGTTGGGCGTTCATAATATCGTAAGTATTCACGTTCTGCGCGATCATCACCTTAACGTTGGGGATGTTGCGAGCGGAGAGCTGCACATTCAGATTTCCTTCGGGCACAAGCACCAGCGTCTTTTTGTCCGCCACGCCGAGGGCGCCTACGACAGCCAACATAGTCTTGGTCTTGGGAGCCTCGAAAGAAAGAGCCTGAACCACTTTAATTGCTTCACCTTTAGCCTTATAGGTCAGTGCACTACGTCGAGCCAGAGCTTTGAGTTTCTTGTTTAATTTGAAGCTATAGTCGCGGGGCTGAGGGCCGAAAACGCGACCTCCACCGACGAACAACGGGTTTTTGATACTACCCGCACGAGCGCCGCCCGTTCCTTTCTGACGTTTGAGTTTCTTGGTCGAGCCGGCAACCTCGTTGCGCTGCTTCGACTTATGGGTACCCTGACGCTGGTTAGCCAGATATTGCTTCACATCGAGCCAAATAGCGTGGTCGTTGGGTTCGATCCCGAAGACCCCGTCGGCAAGCTCTACACTCGCGGCGGTCTGGTTACCCTGAATATCGTATACTTTCAGTTTCATAGTTTAGTCTTGGATTACGAGATAAGAACCCTTGGCGCCGGGAATCGAGCCCTTAACCAGCAGAAGGTTGTTTTCGGGAATGATCTTGAGGATTTTGAGGTTCGTAACGGTGACCTTGTCGCCTCCGGTCTGTCCGGGCAATTTCTTACCTTTGAACACGCGCGAAGGATACGAAGATGCGCCGAGCGAACCCGGCTTGCGGGCACGGTTGTGCTGACCGTGGGTTTGTCCGCCCACACCGGCAAAGCCGTGGCGCTTGACAACCCCCTGGAAACCTTTACCCTTGGAGATGCCCGTGATGTCGAGCCAATCGCCATCGATAAAGTCTTCCACGGTGACGGCATCACCGAGGTTGAGTTCGCGTCCTTCCCAATCGCGGAATTCGGCGAGTTTACGTTTAGGGGTCACTCCGGCCTTCTTGAAGTGGCCGAGAAGTGCAGAGCTGGTGTGCTTTTCGGTTTTGTCGTCATAGGCAAGTTGCACTGCTGCATAACCGTCTTTTTCAACGGTCTTAACTTGCGTAACTACACACGGACCAGCCTCGATAACAGTACAGGGGACATTCTTGCCCTCGGCGCTGTACACGGAAGTCATTCCGACTTTTTTTCCAATAATTCCTGACATTACTTATTTATTAATTACAAGTTCTCACTAAATCCCGCCCTCTGTCACACTTTGATTTCAACTTCGACACCACTGGGCAATTCCAGTTTCATCAGTGCATCGATCGTTTTAGAGGTCGAGCTGTAGATGTCGAGGATCCTTTTGAAGGTGCAGAGCTGGAACTGTTCGCGCGCCTTTTTGTTCACGAAGGTCGAGCGGTTCACGGTGAAAATCTTCTTCTGGGTGGGCAGGGGCACCGGGCCGCTGACTACCGCTCCTGAACCTTTCACCGTTTTGATGATCTTCTCGGCGGACTTATCGACGAGATTGTGATCGAACGATTTGAGTTTGATTCTGATTTTTTGGCTCATATCTGTTATATTATTCGTCTTCTTTTTTGAGTCTGCCGCTCGATTTTTCGATAATGTCCTTCGCGATGTTTTGCGGAACTTCTTCGTAAGAAGAAAGTTCCATCGACGAGGTTGCGCGACCGCTCGAAAGGGTACGCAGAACCGTCACATAACCAAACATTTCCGAAAGAGGAACGCGGGCTTTCACCAAACGGGCATTGCCCTTTTGTTCCATACCCTGAACCTGTCCACGACGCTTGTTCAAATCGCCGATGATGTCACCCATATTCTCTTCTGGTGTCACCACTTCTACCGCCATCACGGGCTCCATAATCACCGAGCCTGCTTTGGGTGCAGCGTGACGGAAACCTGTGCGGGCAGCGATCTCGAACGAGAGCTGGTCGGAATCCACCGGGTGGAACGAACCATCCAGCAGCCTGACTTTCATACTGTCCACGTGATAGCCGGCCAGTGCGCCGTTGGCCATTGCCGAAGCAAAGCCTTTCTGCACAGCGGGGATGAATTCCTTGGGAATATTACCGCCCTTTACCTCATCCACGAATTGCAATCCTTCCGGAGCGTCGGGATCGGCCGGGCCGAGTTCAAAGATGATGTCGGCAAACTTACCACGACCCCCGGTCTGCTTCTTGAACACTTCGCGATGCTGAACGGGTTTGGTGAGCGCTTCCTTATAATTAACCTGAGGCGCACCCTGGTTGATCTCAACACCGAATTCGCGTTTGAGGCGATCGACGATGATCTCCAAGTGCAATTCGCCCATACCGCTGATGATGGTCTGACCACTGTCTTCATCCGTCTTGACGGTGAAAGTGGGGTCTTCTTCAGCCAGCTTCGACAGGCCGACGCCGAGTTTATCGAGGTCTTTCTGCGTTTTGGGTTCGACGGCCAGACCGATCACAGGATCGGGGAAAGTCATAGATTCCAAAACGATAGGATTCTTTTCCTCACACAGTGTGTCGCCCGTGCGCACATCCTTGAAGCCCACGACAGCGGCGATATCGCCTGCGCCCACGACTTCAATGGGGTTTTGCTTATTGGCGTGCATCTGATAGATGCGACTGATGCGTTCTTTCTTGTCCGAGCGCGAGTTGTAAACATACGAACCCGCATCCAGTTTGCCCGAATAGACCCGAATAAACGCTAAGCGGCCCACGAACGGGTCGGTAGCGATCTTAAAGGCCAATGCAGCAAACGGATCGCTTTCGGTCGGCTTACGTTCTACTTCTTTGTCCGTACGAGGATCCGTACCCACGATCGCATCCACATCGAGAGGCGAGGGGAGGAAAGCCACCACATAGTCCAAAAGGATCTGAACACCTTTATTCTTAAAGGACGAGCCGCACAACATAGGCACAACAACCATCTCGATGGTCGCCTTGCGAATTGCTGCGATGAGCTCTTCGGGAGTGATGCTGTCGGGATCGTCGAAGAATTTCTCCATCAACGCTTCATCGATCGAGGCCACCTCTTCGATGAGCTTTGCGCGCCATTCGGCAGCCTCGGCTTTCATCGAGTCGGGGATATCCTTGATGTGGTAGTTGTCGCGAACGTTCTTGTCGTCAAAATAGTAGTAAGCCCTGTTATATACAAGGTCTACCAGTCCCTCGAACTCGTGTTCGTGACCGATAGGCAACACAACCGGCAGAGCCGTCGCACCCAACTTCTCTTTCACTTCGCCGCAGACGCTCAAAAAGTCGGCACCCGTGCGGTCCATCTTGTTCACATAACCGATGCGGGGTACCTTATATTTATCGGCCTGCCTCCACACGGTCTCACTCTGGGGCTCGACACCGCCGACCGCACAGAAAGTCGCAACCGCGCCGTCCAACACACGAAGCGAGCGTTCCACTTCGACCGTGAAGTCCACGTGGCCCGGAGTGTCGATGATGTTGATCTGATATTGCTGATCCTTATAGTTCCAAAAGGCAGTTGTGGCGGCGCTGGTGATAGTGATCCCGCGTTCCTGCTCCTGAGCCATCCAATCCATCGTCGCCGACCCTTCGTGGGTTTCGCCNNTTCCCCGCGTCGATGTGCGCCATAATGCCTATGTTCCTGGTGTATTTTAAATCTCTTGCCATACGTCTTTGTCTCCCTAATGCCGGCTCTTAGAATCTGAAGTGTGCGAATGCTTTGTTGGCGTCGGCCATACGGTGCATCTCTTCTTTACGTTTGAAAGCGGCACCTTCGTTGTTGTAAGCGGCCATAATTTCGGCTGCGAGCTTCTCAGCCATAGATTTCCCGGCACGTTTGCGCGAGTACATCACCATATTCTTCATCGAGATGCTGACTTTGCGCTCCGGTCTCACCTCCATAGGCACCTGGAACGTCGCTCCACCCACGCGGCGGCTCTTGACCTCCACCTGAGGTGTAATGTTTTCCAGTGCTTGTTTGAAGACCTCCAGAGGAGCCTTGTCTGCGTCTTTCATCTTCTCGCCCACCATATCCAACGCGTCGTAGAAGATGGTGTATGCAATACTCTTCTTGCCATCCAGCATCAGGGAGTTCACGAAACGTGTCACCTGAGTATCCGAAAATTTCGGATCCGGAAGTAGAATTCGCTTTTTAGGCTTAGCTTTTCTCATTGTTGCTTAATATATTAATTGGCTTTTGGTTTTTTAGCTCCATATTTACTGCGGCGCTGCTTGCGATTGGCAACCCCTGCCGAGTCCAATGCTCCGCGTACCAAGTGGTAACGCACACCGGGCAAGTCCTTTACACGACCTCCACGCACCAGCACGATGCTGTGTTCCTGCAGATTGTGACCTTCGCCGGGGATGTAGGCATTAACCTCTTTTCCGTTCACGAGCCTGACACGGGCAACTTTACGCATTGCCGAGTTGGGCTTCTTGGGGGTTGTCGTGTAAACGCGCACACATACGCCTCTGCGCTGGGGACAAGCATCCAACGACGGAGACTTACTTTTACTCTCGATCGTGACCCGCCCCTTTCTTACTAACTGTTGAATAGTTGGCATTTCGCTCTAATTTTATGCTTATTTATGCTTAAATTCGGGCTGCAAAGATACGCAAACTTTTTGAATATACAATACTTGTTATACTATTTTCTTATAGCTTCATCAACCGTATAGATTATAGTTATATTCTATTCTTCCGCTCGATTATTTTCTTACCTTTGTGTACTGATTATGAGACGACTTCTGTTCATATTGCTTTTTTCGACGTGCGCACTTTCCGCTACTGTTTCTGCGTCCGCCCAGTGGGTATCTGATCCCGATGGCATCCTGTCGCCATCCACCGAACGCGAAATCAACCGTATGTGTGTGGAACTCAACGATAAACACTTGGCTCAGGTTGCGGTTTTGGTTCTCGATTCGGTACCAGAAGACCAGCTCGACCTTTTCGCTCATCGTCAATTGAACGACCTCGGAGTAGGAGAGAAAGGTCGGGATAACGGTATGGTTATAAGCGTAGTAAAGCAGCAACGCGACATCCAATTCGAGACGGGCTACGGCCTCGAAGGAGTGCTTCCGGACGCCCTTTGCAAACGCATCCAGACCGTGTATATGATCCCGCCCCTGCGCGAGGGCGACTGGGACACAGGAGTGTTGGCTGGTGTCACGGCTGTATATAACGTTCTGATGAACAATACCGAAGAGCTCGGCGCTTTGAATGCTGAGGTCGATGATGAGGGCAATCTCCTCGTGTCGTTCGTTATGTTTCTGATTTTCGCCGTGGTGTTCATCATTATTTTTTCGCTTGTGCATCGCAGCAAACGCGGCGGCAAAGGCGGCAATGGCGACGATAATGCCACCACAGGCCGTTTCGGTGGCCCCACTATCGGCCCGTTCTTGGGAGGTTTTCTCGGCGGCAGCTTGGGCAGTGGAGGATTCGGTGGTGGGGGAGGCTTTGGAGGCGGATTTGGAGGAGGTTTCGGTGGCGGTCGCTCAGGCGGCGGCGGTGCGCGAAGTGGATTTTGAGTTACAAAACTATAAACTAATATATTGATTTATGAAAAAATCTTGGATTGTAATCATCGTAATTATTGCTCTGTTAGCACTTTGGGGCGTGAGCGCGTACAACGGATTCGTCAAAAAAGAAGAGGCTGTCAAGCAGGCTTGGGCGCAAGTCGAAAACCAGTATCAGAGGCGTGCTGACCTGATCCCCAACCTCGTGAACACTGTCAAGGGCTATGCCGCGCACGAATCTTCGACCCTCGAAGGTGTCATCGCAGCGCGAGCACGGGCCACGCAAGTGACTGTGGATCCGAACAATCTCTCGCCCGAAGCCATTGCCCAGTATAACTCTGCGCAGGGTGAATTATCTTCTGCATTGGGTCGCCTGTTGGCAGTTGCCGAGAGCTATCCCGACCTGAAGGCCAACCAAAATTTCCTCGAATTGCAAGCTCAGCTGGAGGGCACTGAGAATCGGATTACCGTTGAACGCCAGCGCTTTAACGAGACTGTTCAGGATTTCAACACATCGCTTCGCCGCTTCCCCGGCAGCATCTTTGCCGGTATGTTCGGCTTCCAGCCGCGTGGTTATTTCGAGGCTGCCCCCGGCTCCGATGTCGCTCCGGTGGTGCAGTTCTAAGATATTATTAAGGCAGGGTTTAAGATAAGAGTCCCCGCGATCGAGGTCGCGGGGATATACATCTTTGCAAATTCAGTAGTCCACTGGCCGGAACGCCGGCAGCGAGTTATCGCTACGCGACTTTCGCCAGTTATAGGTTTGTTGCCATTTCGGAGTCGTCACTTTGTCCGGCTACCCGAAGAAAAAAGCGACTACTATCGACCTGAACCGCAGGCCTCCGTGACAACCAAAGTGGTGCAGTCGGGAATCAGGGCACTCGCGGTTACGGCTGGTCTTCTACACCGTACAGTGAGTCTAACGGGCACAATCTGCGCTTCTACGCTGACGCCGCTACGCCCGTTTGGAACAATGAATTCTCCAACGGCTTTACGGTGCGTTGTGTCGCCCGCTAAGAATTTGTAACCCTGCTTTACTTTTTGTTTCTCTCCGGCCGGGCGTTTACTTCTTGTTGCGTTCCGGACGCAGCGAGCGAACCACAGCCCCGGTCTGCCACATTTCACTGTCACGCAGCGACTTGAGCTCTTTTTCGAGCCCCTGACGGTAATCGAGTTTGCTGTTCGAGTCAATGGAACGCTGGGCCTCTTCGCCCGAAGCCACTTCGCGATATAACTTCTTGAAAACCGGCAACGTAGCCTCCTTGAACGGCCCCCACCAGTCGAGCGCACCGCGCTGAGCAGTTGTCGAGCAGTTGGCGTACATCCAGTCCATTCCGTTCTCGGCCACAAGCGGCATAAGGCTCTGCGTTAGCTCTTCAACCGTCTCGTTAAAAGCCTCGGAAGGGGAGTGCCCATTTTCGCGCAGCACCTCATACTGAGCGGCAAAGATACCCTGAATAGCGCCCATCAATGTGCCACGCTCGCCAGTGAGGTCGCTGAAAACCTCTTTCTTGAAAGTGGTCTCGAAAAGATAGCCGCTTCCGACTGCAATTCCCAGAGCCACAACGCGTTCGAATGCACGACCCGTAGCGTCCTGATGAATCGCATAGCTCGAATTAAGCCCCTTACCTTCGAGAAAAAGACGACGCAACGACGTGCCTGAACCCTTCGGAGCAACAAGAATCACATCCACATCTTTCGGAGCGAAAATGCCCGTGCGATCGGCGTAAGTGATACCGAAACCGTGCGAAAAATATAAGGCCTTGCCGGCGGTCAAATGTTTCTTAACTGTCGGCCACACAGCGATTTGTCCCGCGTCGGACAACAGATATTGAATGATCGTTCCGCGCTCCAAGGCCTCCTCGATGTCGAAAAGATCCTTGCCCGGCACCCAACCGTCCTTCACGGCGCGATCCCACGACGGTGAATCCTTGCGCTGACCGACAATCACATTGAAGCCATTGTCTCGCATATTGAGCGACTGACCGGGGCCCTGAACGCCATAACCTATCACTGCAATAGTTTCATTACCAAGCACTTCGAGTGCTTTCTTCAGAGGGAACTCGTCGCGCGTAACGACATTCTCTTCCACACCCCCGAAATTCATTTTTGCCATAATATAATAAGGTATTAGTTAAAATCTACTTTTACTACGCCGACGATCTTTTGGATTTGGCGTTCAAGTGCGCGAGCAGTGACCTGGTCGATGAGCACCTGAATGATAAAACGACTGAACCCCTGCATCGCTGAGGCAGAGACATTTAGCGTCTCAATATTAATCTTTCTACGCAGAAAAACCGACGCAATGCGGTGTAAGATTCCCGGATGGTTTTCGGTAAGGATCGAAAAAACGTATTCTCTGATTTCCATAGCTTTACACGTTTGCATTAAACATAATATCGTCGAGTGCAGCCCCACCCGGAATCATCGGAAAGACACAATCCTCTTCATCCACCTTCACTTCGAGAAAATACGCACCAGAGGTGGACAACATTTCAGCTATCGCAGGCGCAAGTTCCTCACGTCTAATAACCTGGCAATGAGGAATTTCATACGCTTCGGCGATCTTCTGGAAGTCGGGATTAGTCATCGGAGTAGAGGAGTAGCGACGGTCGAAAAATAACTGCTGCCACTGGCGTACCATTCCCAAAAAGTTGTTATTGAGTAACACAACTTTCACTCCCACAGCCCATTCCATAATCGTTCCAAGCTCCTGAATAGTCATTTGCAGCCCTCCATCACCTACGAACAGCACAACCTCACGTTCAGGAACCGCGATTTTTGCCCCAATGGCCGCCGGAAGACCGTAACCCATTGTGCCTAAGCCACCTGAGGTAATAAGGGAGCGAGGTCTCTTGTAGCGAGAATAACGGGCAGCTTCCATCTGGTGTTGGCCGACGTCGGTAACGATAATCGCTTCAGCATCAGTCGCCTGAGCTACGGTATCGATCACTTCGCCCATCGTCACTCGTTCTTTAGTTGGCTGTAAGTCTTTGCAAATCACCTCGTTGTGCTCTTTTTCGCGCTGCGCCTCAGCCTTCACGAACCAGTCCGTATGATCTTTGCCGGCAACACCTTTAGCAAGCGCCCCCAACACATCTTTTGCATCGCCAAGAATCGCTACGGTAGGCGAAATTATGCGCCCAAGCTCCGAGGCGTCGATATCTATCTGTATGATCCTTGCCTGTTTAGCGTATTCTCGAACGTTGCCCGTGACGCGGTCGGAAAAGCGCATCCCAACAGCTAAAATCACATCGGCGTGGCTCGTTAGCCAGTTCGGCGCGGCGTTTCCGTGCATCCCCACCATACCTACGTAATTCGGGTGATCTGACGGCACTGCAGAAAGACCCAACACAGTGGAAGCCAACGGAATATGACCTTTTTCAGAAAGCGCCAGCAGTTGCTCTTCGCCCCCGGAGATCATCACTCCCTGTCCGTAAATAATCAACGGCCGTTCGGCGGAATTCAACAGCTCGACCGCACTCTGAATGGCAGTTGGATCAGCCACAGGATGAGCGTCATAACATCCTAAGGCTGTGCATTTTTTATAGTTAAATTCATCCAGCGTCTCAATAAAAGCATTTTTGGTCACATCTACCACGACCGGCCCTGGACGACCCGTGCGAGCAATGAAAAACGCACGAGCAATAGCACCTGGAATTTCTTTTGCGCTGGTTACCTGGTAGTTCCACTTGGTGATAGGCGAGGTCATCGAGATCATATCGGCCTCCTGGAAAAAATCCGTCCCAAGAGCTGTTGCGGGAACCTGAGCTGTGATACAAACAATCGGCGTAGAGTCGATCATCGCATCGGCAATGCCCGTGAGCAGGTTCGTAGCGCCAGGGCCCGACGTCGCCAAACACACTCCTACGCGCCCCGAAGCCCTTGCAAAGCCCTCGGCGGCGTGCACCGCACCCTGTTCGTGGCGGGTAAGGATGTGCCGGATCTTATCCGAGTGCACGTAGAGCGCATCATAGAGCGGCATAATAGTGCCACCAGGATAGCCGAAAACCGTGTCGGCGCCCTCCTCCTTAAGCGAAAACAGGAGTGCCTCCGCGCCCGATATTTTTTTATTTTCCATAATTCATCAATCTTACTGCACCTTTATCTGCCGATGAAACCATTGAAGCATAAGCCTTTAGTGAATTTGAAACTTTTCTATTGCGCTTTGGTCGCGGGCCTCCCGAATTTTCGAGCTCGGCGCGGCGCGCGGCCAACTCTTCGAAACTCACAGCAACGTTTATTGTACGTGCGGGAATGTCGATCTCGATCCGATCGCCATCTCGGAGAAGGGCAATTGCACCACCTGCCGCAGCTTCGGGCGAGACGTGACCGATGGACAACCCGGAAGTGCCCCCCGAAAATCTGCCATCGGTGAGCAAGGCACACTGTCGATCTAAGTGCTTGGACTTCAGGTATGAAGTGGGGTAGAGCATCTCTTGCATTCCTGGCCCCCCTCGCGGCCCTTCATAGCGAATCACAACAACATCCCCCGCCTTAATCTTGCCATCGAGGATTCCTTCGGCCGCATCTTCCTGACAGTCAAACACTCGAACTGCTCCTGTAAACTTCAGGATCGACGCATCGACCCCGGCCGTTTTGACGATGCAGCCCTTTTCCGCAATGTTACCGAACAACACAGCGAGCCCGCCATCCTGCGAATAAGCGTGAGCGAGGTCACGAATACAGCCGTCAGTACGATCCAAGTCTGGAGTGGGATAGTAAGTATCTTGTGATGAAAGAGTTATGTTGAACTTGCCGGCCGGAGCAGCCAAATAATCCGCACTGTCGTGAGAAGCAAGTACTTCAGCCAACGACGGAGCATCCACACGCCTCACAGAAGTATCCAACAATCCTGCACGATCCAATTCTCCCAAAATTGCAACCACACCGCCCGCACGATGAACGTCCTGAATGTGGAAATGACTGTTAGGTGCGACCTTGCAAAGTACCGGAACGTGCCGCGAAAGTGCATCTATATCAGCCATTGAAAAATCGACCCCCGCCTCGTGAGCAACTGCCAGCAGGTGCAAAACTGTGTTCGACGAACCTCCCATTGCAATATCGAGCGACATTGCATTCAGGAAAGCCTCGCGAGTGGCTATGGAGAGTGGCAAAACCGAGAAGTCTCCTTCAAAGTAATATCTATGGGCGTTGCGAACAACGAGCTCAGCCGCCCTACGGAATAGTTCTGTGCGTTCAACGTGCGACGCGAGAAGAGTACCATTGCCGGGCAAAGCCAATCCCAACGCCTCAGTGAGACAGTTCATCGAGTTGGCGGTAAACATACCGGAACACGAGCCACAAGTGGGACAAGCGCCACGCTCGACCAAAGCCAGTTCTTCATCGCTGACAGCCGGATCGGCACCACGAACCATCACATCAATCAAATCAAGATCCTTGCCACCAACGCGTCCGGCCTCCATAGGCCCGCCGGAGACGAAAACCGCCGGAATGTTCAACCGCATAGCAGCCATCAACATACCGGGAGTGATCTTATCGCAATTGGAGATGCAGATCATAGCATCTACAGCGTGCGCACGACACATATATTCCACCGAGTCGGCAATAACCTCGCGAGACGGCAACGAATACAACATCCCCTCGTGGCCCATAGCAATGCCGTCATCAATGGCGATCGTATTGAACTCTGCAGCGAAACACCCTTGAGCTTCAATCCATTGCTTAACCTGCTGGCCGATCTCGTGCAGATGCACGTGTCCCGGAACAAACTGTGTGAAAGAATTTACAACTGCGATGATGGGCTTACCGAACTGCTCCTCACGCATTCCGTTTGCCCGCCAGAGTGCTCTGGCACCCGCCATCTTACGTCCCTCCGTGGAAAGGCTACTATTGAGTTTGTTCATAATCGGCAAAACTACTAATTTATGCTCAAAGCGAGGTTAAGCGAACTTTAATTTACAGGCGTGCGGGTTATCCAATCCAAAAAAGCCTGACCATACTGTTGGTAGAGCAATACCCAAACTAAAAATCGGCAAAAACAACCGGCGTAAGCAAGCAAAACAGTGGCCAGCGGGCGAACCTTATAGAATCCAAGCGTGATCATAAATATCTGACCGATAACAGGTAACCAAGAAAAAAACGCACACCACACCCCATATTTCTGAACTTTCCATTTCTGCTTTTCCAGAGTCTCGTGTTTGATTTTGAACCACTTCTCAAGCCACTGCCATTTACCCAGCCAACCCAGCAGATAGGTGGTGAGCACTCCGGTTCCACAACCGACGGTGGCTGCGGCAAGGCAAATCCACGGATTGGCCCCCGTGAGCAATACGGCAACCATCAACAAATCGGAACTGAGCGACACGAACGTCCCCGCAATAAATGTACCCAACAACAGACCCCAATAACCAAGATCCATCAACCAGTCTGTCTGCAACACTTCCTCCATTGCGGGCAAAGATACGAAAAATATTTCGCTGTCGGCGTTCCTACAAAAAAGCCAGCCCCGAAAAACGAGGCCGGCTTCGAAAAATATCTTGACCGAAAATTATTCTGCCGGGTGGATAAAACGGAAGAAGAAGCGGTTGTTACCATCCTTGGTGTTAGGCGCACAAATCTGAAGAGTGGTTTCGTTCAATACCAACACAGTGTAGGTAAGAGTAGCCCACTCAGGCAGCACATACGAGGGGAAACCACCGTTGGTGATCTTCAGAGAAGTGCCAGAAAGAGACCATCTCTGAGGAGCGGTCGGCTCGACATAAGGATACTTGGTCGTGCCGCCGGGAGCTTCTGAAACGTGAGCATACTCGATCGCAGCACGTTCGTTTACAGCAACATCACCGTGAGCTTCAAGAAGGTATGCACCAGTGTCATAGAAATGCATAATGTCGTCATAGCAACCGGCATCTTTCAATTCGTTGGCGCCGGCATTCCACCACTGAGGAGCAGTAGCATTGGAAGCACCGTTACCGATGTGGCCCTGGGTGTCCTTATCCCAAACCCAAGCGCCCAACTGTGTCAGGAAATAGCCGGGAGTTCCGGGGATAGACAAATTACCCTGTTCAACAGTGAACGGAATTTCAACGCTATCAGCCGAAACACCACCTTTGCCGTAAACCTTCAAAGAAGCAGTCTGGGCACCGGAAAACGGCATATCCATAACAACGTGGTTACCTGTTACCACACCACCGGATTCACCGAAATCCCAAATACCGACAACACCGGGAGTCTTGACATCAAAGATGTAACGATAAGGCTCATCGCCCTGCTCGACGGTATACTGGATCGAGCTGATGTTGGGCAAAGAGCCCATATCCGGTTTGCTCAGCTCATTGGGTGCGCAGGCTGCAAGCACAAACGCCACACCAGCACATAAAAGATATTTGAATGTATTTTTCATAATATTCATCCCTTAAATTAAAGATTAAAAACCGTCGTTCTGTTTCAGCGGGAACTCAGTACCGGCAGAAGTGGAAACTTCACCTTCGGGAATAGGCGCAACCCAGCGGGCGATACCATTCCAGGTAATGTTCGAAGTCCAACCCAACGGACCCAGAACAGCCGCAGCCTGACCTGTGCGAACTAAATCCCAATAACGAATACCCTCGCCAATAAATTCCTTACGACGTTCGAGCATAATGTTGTCGATCGTGGCGCTCAAAGCAGGAGCAGTGCCACCGTTGGCAACATCATAAGCGCGATTGCGAACCTGATCCAAATAGGCCTGAGCCGAACCTGTGTCACCTGTACGGGCGGCCAACTCGGCAGCATTCAACAAAGTTTCGGCATAACGGAAAATGCGAACGTTGTTACGGAATGCCATCACTTCCACACCTGCACCAGAACCCCTCTGGTTGTAACCACGGCGGGCAATGATCTTCTTAAGGTAGAAACCGGTTTCTTTGGGTTTGGTGTTGTTGTAGAAATAATCTTCTACAACTTCCGAAGCCTTGAATCCTGCACCCTTAACAGCCACATAGTTATCATACCATTTCACCATATTGATGATACCGCCATCCTTACGCATATCGGCTTCATCGTACATATCATAAGCATTCTTCATTACCGTACTGAAGCCGTATCCACCTGCAGCAAAGTCGTCGTTAGTGCCAAGACCGCGAGGGCTCTGCATATAAACACCAACCGTACCACCTGCTCTACCACCATTACTCCAGTCGTTCGTCGAACCTTCGTCAGTGTAATTAACGTCGAAAATGGTTTCCAGGCACCATTCACCTTCGTCCATCCAGAGGGTCTCGAAAACGTTCGGCTGATAACTCATTGCCGGAGTGACAGCATCCTGAGCGACCAAATAGTCACCAGTGCGAGTTGTTTTGAGAGCGAAATTACCGCTATTGATAATCTCTTTCATATCGGCCAAAACGTCGGCAAACTTGCTTTCGTCCATTTGATACATCACCCAACGAGCTTTCAGCATCTGAGCGGCAGCCTTAGTTGCACGACCGATCTCCCCGGCGGGCAGCGAGTTAGCACCACCAGCCTTGGAAGAATTCAAATCGGGCAGGTCATCGATAACCGAGTCCAAACCGTTTTCACCCCAAACCACCGCCTGATAAACTTCATCGGGAGTAACCTGCGGACAAACATAAGGATAGGTCAGGTTCGTTTCATAATAAGGAATGTTGCCATAGAACTTCCACAGATTCAAGTAGTGGTAAGCGCGAAGGAAAATGGCCTCGGCCCTAAAGCGAGCCACCAAATCAGGATCCATTCCTGCCTCAAGAGCATTACCGAGATTTTCGATCACAAGGTTCGAACGGTAAACACCCCTGAAAGACATATTCCACCATTTCTGTGAGTCTCCGGTCGGCATAACGGTATAGTTGTCATAGCGGTGAAGATAGGGGTTGTCACCATCGTCACTACCCGAACGTACATCGTCGCTCAAAATTTCCGACAATTGGATGGTTGATCCCCAACCTTCCCAATAAGGATCCCACTGCATAGGGGTGTAGGCGGCCACCAAAGCTTCCTCGACATCCTTTTGGGTCTTGTAATAGTCTTCCTCACCGATCTGGTAGGGAGAATAAACCGTCAGGAAGTCGTCGCTACAGGAGGCAAGACCCATAGCCATTGCCACCAGCGCAATTCCAAATATTTTAATTTTTTTCATAGCTTTTTACTTTATTTTCTTTTTTGTCTTAGCTTAGAACGCAAGGTTAATACCTACCGAAAGAGTACGGGCCTGAGGATACAAACCAGCATCAACACCATTATCTACTTCAGGATCGAAACCACGATACTTGGTAATAGTGAACAGGTTTTCTGCCATAAAGTAAACTCTCAGGCGAGAAACGAGAGCCTTCTTGGTAATCCATTCGGGAATCGTATAACCGATCTGCAAACTGCGCAGGCGAAGGTAAGCGCCATTCTGAACATAAAGGTCGGACGAAGACAGGTTACCATTGCTGGTTTCCTGACGGGTCAAACGGGGAAGAGAGTTCGATGTACCGGGACCTGTCCACCTGTCGAGGTAATGAGCGGGAAGGTTGGCCAACGGACGGTCGGAACGACGAGTAAAGTCGAAGATATCCACGTCGGCAACACCCTGCCAGAACATCGAAATGTCGATACCGTTCCAAGCTGCATCCAAAGTGATATTATAAGTCCAGGCGGGGAAGTAATTACCGATCATCGTCTTGTCTGCGTCGTTGATCAGACCGTCGTTATTGTAGTCCACGAACTTAACGTCACCCGGAACCGCGTTGGGTTGGAGCAATTTGCCTTCGGAATTCACATAGTTGTTGATTTCGTCCACGGTCTGGAAGATACCGTCGGTCTTCTTACCCCAGAAGTGGTGGAAAGGCTTACCGTTTTCGTCACGACGGAAAGTACCGGGACCCCAGCTATCGTTATCGAAACCTACGTTGTTGAAACCGTCGGCATTACCGATGTTATCGAGCGTATTTTTCAAATAGGTCAGGTTACCCGTAGCACCGAAACTCCATTTGCCACGAGAGAAACGATAATCTACTTCGAGTTCAACACCGGTATTGGACATATCACCAGAGTTGGCTTGAGGCTTGGAGTTACCTACATAGTCAGGGAGCTGCATTTCCACGAGCATACCCTTGGTAGTCTTCTTATACCAGTCAAGCGAAACGTTAAGAGCGCTGCCGAAGAAGCTGGCGTCGATACCCACGTCGATCTGTTCAGAGGCTTCCCACTTCAAATCGGGGTTGGCCAAACGACCCGGAACACCACCTACCTGATATATAGAGAGGTCACGCGCATAACCCCACAAATATTTATTGAGGTTGTCGTAGCTGATATTAGAGGTATAGTTGAAGTTACCGATGGCGTCGTTACCGTTCTGACCCCAGCTACCGCGGAGTTTCAGGTTAGAGATCCAACGCGGGAAGTTTTCGGCAAACGCTTCGTTGGTGATATTCCAGCCGATAGAAGCCGACGGGAACGTTCCCCACTTGTTGTTGGCGCCGAAGCGACTGGAACCGTCACGACGGAGTGTGACTTCAGCCATATAGCGTTCATCATAGTTATAGCTGATACGACCGAAATAAGAAGCCAAACGGTAAGGATCATCTGCACGACCGGTAACCTCACCCATAGCAGCTGTTGCGAAGCTGATATAAGCCTTGTCTTCGACCAAGGCAGGCAAGTCTCTTTTGGTACCGTTTATCCATTGCGAATTCCTGTTCGAGCGAGCAGACTGACCCAAAAGAACGGCCAGGCTATGCTTGCCAAAGGTGTTTTGATAGGTCAGTGTGTTTTCCCACTGCCAGGTAAAGCCACGGTGCATTTCTGCGCCTGCACTTGAGTCGGTGGGGTGGTCGGTTGCGCTCCTGTAATAAGGACGGCCCCAACGATTATTACCCCAGAAAGCCATATCCACACCATAAGAAGACTTGAAAGTCAAGCCCTTATACAATTCGAGGTCAGCCCAGAAAGAAGCGAAGAATTTGTCACCCCAGTTTTTCTGAGTATTGGTGTACATATCGGCAACAGGGTTCCTGATTTCACCGTTTTCATAAGGATTGAAATATCCGCCCTTGCCATCTGAAAAGACGGGGATTCCCGGCTGGAAATTTTCTGCAGCCTGGAACAGCGCATCGATCTCATCCTGAGTTTTCAGATAGACAGACTGGTTGGGAGGCATCATAAGGGCTTTCATAAGCACACCACCGGAGATGCTGTTTGCGCTCACACCTGTATCGTTAGTGTGGGCATACTGAGCCGAAACACCCAGATTAGCCTTGGCGAGGAAGTCGCGTGAAGCCGACTTGTCCATCATCTTATAGGTACTGTTGGTACGGATCGAGATACGGTCGAAGTTAGACTTGCCGAAGTTACCGCCCACGATACCTTCCTGATCGAGGTAACCGAAAGAAACATAGTAGTTTACGCGATCGTTAGCACCGGAAACAGAGATCTGATGATTCTGAACGGGAGCGTTCTTGTTGAAAACTTCCTTCTGCCAGTTTGTGTCGTTGTTATACTGCGAAGGATCGGCATAGATAATGTCCATACCCTGATTGAGATTGGCTTCGTTCATCAAGGTCTGATACTCGAACGAATTGAGTACGGGACGCAGTTTCCACGGATTCTGCCAACCATACTGCATATCGTAGGTTACACGGGCATCACCTGTTTTACCACGCTTCGTGGTAACGATGATAACGCCGTTCGCACCTTTTGTTCCATAGACGGCAGCCGAAGCAGCATCCTTAAGAACTTCGATAGACTCGATGTCGGAGGGGTTGAGCTGGTTGATACCGTCACCAGAACCCATCTGCATACCGTCGATAACGTACAGAGGGTTAGAGGCGTTACCGTTGTCTGTCGATGAACCGACACCACGGATACGGACCTTAACCCCGGAGTTGGGCTGGCCGGAGTCGCGCACGATGCTCACACCGGCGATCTTACCCTGCAACATACTTTCGACACGGGTCGGAGTCTGGTTTTCCAGATCTGCAGCCTTCACGCTGGAGATAGCAGCGGTGACGACGCTCTTTTTCTGGACGCCATAACCCACTACGACAACGTCATCGATGGCAGTCGCATCGGCCGACATCACAACGTCGATGTCCGTCGAAACGCCCACCGTGATGTTCTGTGTGATGTAACCGAGCATAGAGAACACCAACACGTCGCCCTCGCGAGCAGACAGAGTGTACTCGCCTTGAGCGTCGGTGATTGCAAGGGTGCCGGTTCCCTGAACCTGCACCATCACCCCGCTCATAACGTAACCGTCGGTATCCGACGTCACGGTACCACTGATGGAGTGCACCTGCGCATTAGCTGCGAAAGCTACGCAGCAAAGCAATAAAGTCAAGATTTTTTTCATAAAGTAAATGTTTTGGTTAGAAACTTTTCGATGCGAAATTACATCCGATTTTCGGGATAAACAAATAAACAGCTTATTTTTCTTATTAAAAATGTAATTATTTTTTTATACCTTTGTATAATATGAAACAGATTGTACTGACCCTATTGTTTGGTTTGAGCGCTATAGCGTGCGGATCCAACTCCGGCCCTACAAAGCCACCGGTCATCGAAAAGCCCGACCCCATAAAAGTCGAAAGCGTCGAGGTTCAACAAGACCTGACGTTGAACCTCGGTGAGATTCAAAAACTTACTGCAACCATCCTGCCGGCCAACGCCAGTGAGAAAAGAGTATGGTGGACAAGTAGCGATATACGTGTGGCAAAGATCGATACCGACGGCAATGTGACGGGCCTGACACCGGGTACTGCCGTCATAACCGTAACGACTTACGACGGGGAACACGAGGCAACCTGCGCTGTGACCACGGTCGATCCTGACCAAGGAAAGGAGTATGCGCTGATATGGGCAGACGAATTCGACTATGAAGGAGAGCCCGACTCCTCCGCCTGGAGCAGGGAGATCTGGAACCCCGGACAGGTCAATCACGAGCTGCAGTATTACACCGGTAGCCAGAAGAATGCCATCGTAAATGGCGGCACGCTGAAGATTAACCTTATTAAAGAGGACGACGGCCGAATTACCTCGGCGCGCCTGATTACAGCCGACAAGAGGAGTTTCACTTACGGCCGTTTCGAGATCCGCGCAAAGTTACCTCGCGGTAAAGGAACGTGGCCTGCGATATGGATGCTGGGCGAAAATATCAACCACGGGGTGGGGTGGCCGACCTGTGGCGAGATCGACATTATGGAGCACGTGGGTTATAATCAGGGGCAGGTGCACGCCTCGGTACACACCCGCGACCGTAACCACACAATAAACACTCAAGCCACCGCCATAACCCAGGTGCCTGACTGCTCGGAGGAGTTCCACGTCTATGAGCTGGAATGGACAAGGCTCGAAATTTCGATGTTAGTTGATGGCAAGAAGTATTTCACATACCGTCCCACGGCGTACGATCTGGGTAACTGGCCTTTCAACAAACCCGAATTCCTGCTTCTCAACATAGCTTGGGGAGGCGACTGGGGAGCGGCAGGTGGTGGTGTGGACGAGAGTGTGCTGCCCCAAACAATGGAAGTGGATTACGTCAGAGTATACCAAAAACAATAACCCAAACCAAATTATGAAAAAATCTTTATTACTTTTTGTCGTCTATTTCGTGGGACTGGTACTGCTGGGAAATGTGCTCGTCAGGTGCTGCACCCCGAAAAAAGATTTCCTGAGGGCCGAGAACGGTCGAATTGTAAACAACGAGGGCGAAGTGCTCCTGCGCGGCTTCGGCTTGGGCGGCTGGGTGCTTCAGGAGCCCTATATGCTGCGTCTGACAGGCGGCATCGGCACTCAAACCCAGTTTCGTGACTCTCTGGTGGCACTTGTAGGCGAAGAACGCACGGCCGAATTTTACAAACAATGGTGGCACAATGGCATTCAGAAGCGCGACATCGACTCGCTCGCTTCGTGGGGCTTCAACCACGTGAGAATGCCTATGCACTATAATATATATACACTGCCTATCGAAAAGGAGCCTGTCGCCGGCGAGCAGACCTGGCTCGACGATGGATTCCAGATCACCGACAACCTGTTGGAGTGGTGCAAGGCAAACAAAATGTATCTCATTCTCGACCTGCACGCAGCTCCCGGCGGTCAGGGTAACGACATCGCAATTTCGGATGCCTCGCCAGTGAGATTCTGGCAGGACGAGCGCAATATCGAAAAGACTATCGCGCTGTGGGTCAAGTTGGCCGAAAGGTATAAGGACGAGGAGTGGATCGGCGGTTATGACGTCATCAACGAACCGAACTGGGGTTTCACTGATCCCGAAGGCGACCGCAACGGTACTAAGGAGCAGGTGAACGCACCGCTGAAGAAGTTCCTCGTGGATGTGACAAAAGCGATCCGCGCCGTCGATAAAAACCACCTTGTCGTCATCGAGGGTAACGGCTGGGGTAACAACTACAACGGCGTCTTCCCGCTGGATTGGGACGACAACACCGCCATAAGTTTCCACAAATACTGGAACTATAATACTCCCGGCTCTCTGGACGGTCAGGTCAAAATGCGTGAGGAGCAGAATGCACCTTTGTGGATGAGCGAATCGGGCGAGAACTCCAACGCGTGGTTCACCGACGCCATCTCGCTGCTGGAGAGTCAGAACATCGGCTGGTGCTGGTGGACGTACAAGCGAATCGGTCTGGGCACGCCTATGGAGATCATTCCCGGCGACGGCTATCTTCGTATTTTGGACTACTGGGCCGGTCGCGGACCGCGTCCTACTGCCGATGAGGCTTGGGCGGCTCTGCAAACCCTGGCCGAAAACTACAAGCAGGAGAACACCGTTTTCCACCGCGACTATATCGACGCAATGTTCCGTCAGGTGGCCACCACCGACACCAAGCCCTGGATCGTTCACAACGTCGGCAAAGAGGGTTGCACTATCTTCGCTTCGGACTATGATCTCGGGCGCGAGGGCTATGCCTATCACGATCTGGACATTGCAAACTATCGTTCGTCCAATCCGCAAGAACAGGGTGGCAACCGCGGTAGGGCCTATCGTAACGACGGGGTGGATATTTACGCCGGCAATGCTCCCGAAGGCAACGGCTATTATGTCGGTTCGACCGAAGAGGGCGAGTGGTTGAAATACACTTTGAGGGTTACTCAGCCGGGTAACTATAACCTTATTATATGCGAATCCAAAGACGGTAAGAATTGGACGAATCGCTCTGCAGGCGAGGTCTCTTTCTCCGCAGGAGAGATTGCCTGGACTTTTCCCGTGACCTCTCCGGGTGTCGATATTGCGTGGTTCAGATTCGTTCCTGTACAGTAACTTGTCCGTAATATTTTATTAGGACGACCCTGTTATGGAAATAGACCTTGTGGTGACGTGGGTCGATATGGACGACCCGGTATGGCGAGCAGAGTTTGCCCGCTGGTCGGGGTTTGCAACCACAGACAATTCGCATAACTCTACCTCGGAGGCGCGCTTCAGAGATTACGGCTTCCTGCGTTATTGGTTCCGCGGAGTGGAGTGCTTCGCCCCGTGGGTGCGCAAGGTACATTTTGTGACCTGTGGTCAAAAGCCTGAGTGGCTAGATACGTCCAATCCACGGCTGAATCTGGTAAACCATTCCGATTTCATTCCGCAGGAGTTTTTGCCGCTGTTCAATTCCGCCTCCATAGAGATGTGGATGCATCGGATTCCGGGGTTGGCCGAACGGTTCGTCTATTTCAACGACGATTTTTTTCTCACCGCCCTTACGCCGCCGGAACGCTTTTTTGCCCCTGGCCCGGCCGGCTCTCCCAACGCCTCCCTGCCGTGCGACATAGCCGTTTTTCGTTATAATTCGGGCATCGGGCAATGGTCGAAACGGATCGAAAATAACGTACGTCTGATCAATAAACATTTCGACAAACCGGCAGTGCAGCGCGAGTTCCACGACAAGTGGTTTACTCCTGAGTATGGCGGTAAGGCGTGGCTCAACTATCTGTTGCGCTATTATCCCAAATTCGTCACGCTGCGTGTACCCCACAATGCCCAGCCTTACCTGAAGAGTACGTTCGAGGATCTTTGGCGCCACTGTGAAGCCGAGCTGCTGGAAACCTCCACGCACAGGTTCCGCTCGACGGCCGACCTCACACCGGAGTTGATTCGCACCTGGCAGATCTGTCGCGGCGATTTCACGCCTTATAATACGTATAAAGACACAAAGATGTTTCCACTCGTAACAATGCCCGGCGCAGCTATCAAGGCAGTGCGCGAGCAGACCTACAAACTGGTTTGTCTCAATGACAACGTGCATATTCGTAACTATGCGCAAGTGATGGCCGACCTGGAAAGTGCCTTTGCGAGCATTTTACCCGAAAAATCCAGCTTTGAGTTATGATAGTCGTTTCTCTAACATCGTTTCCAGAAGCGATTGGTTACGCAGCACAGGCCGTTCGCTCGGTTTTAGCGGGAAGAACTCTCCCCGACAAGATCGTGTTGTACCTCGCCCGACCTCAGTTTCCGGATGGAGAGATTCCTGCCGAACTCGAAACCCTGGCCCGTGAAAATCTCCTCTTCGAGGTTCGTTGGTACGAAGATGAGATCCGCTCATACAAAAAGTTGATCCCTGCTCTGAAGGACTTCCCCGAAGCCGTGATCGTGACGCTGGATGACGACGTATGGTATCGGCGTGATATGCTCGGCTCGCTGTTGCGCCTCAATGCCAAGGTACCCACCGCCATTCTGGCACATCGTGCAAAACGGCTGAGGATAGATGAGCCGTATAAAAAGTGGCCGAAATACAGATGGTACCATTTTCTGTTCCGCCGCCTTCGCTTCGATTATCACACAATGCAGACCGGTATCGGAGGGGTGCTCTATCCGCCTCATTCGCTGGAGACGCAAATGCTTCGGCCCGAACTGTTTATGTCTTTGGCTCCCACGAACGATGATGTTTGGTTCTGGGCTGCGGCTGTGGCTCGTGGGACCTATGTCGTTCCTGTACCTTGGGGCCCCCACAATAAGCCAAGCGGATTGGGTAAACCCAAAGAGTTATCACTCAAAACCATAAACTTCAAAACAGGCACCGACCGCAATCGAACGGCACTCGAAGCTATACTGGCCAAGTATCCCGTAATAAAACAACGCCTATGCGAGTGATTGTCTCCTTAACATCGTTCCCGGCAGCCATATACCTGGTTCCGGAAGCTGTGAAATCCATATTGAGAGGCACGGTTTTGCCTGATAAAATCGTCCTTTATCTCACCGCCGAGCAGTTTCCGAACGAAGTGGTACCTCCCTCTATCGAGCTACTCAAGAGCGATCCCCGCTTCGAGATTCGGTTTTGGAGCGAGAATATCCGCTCATACACCAAGTTGATTCCCGCATTGCACGACTTTCCTGACGACATTGTGGTCTCCATCGACGACGACCAGTGCTATCCTCGTCGCACCCTCGAACGCCTGCTGCTCTGGCACGCCCGATATCCCGAAATGATCATCGCCCACAACGTCCGCCGCATAATGACCGACCGCAACGGAAAACTGAAAGGGTATTTCGATTGGGATCGCTATAAGCCGGTTCGTTACTTGTGGCATCCTCCGAAAGCCAGTTTCCGAAACCTGCTGTTCGGCCTTGGAGGGGTGCTCTATCCGCCCCATTCACTCGACCCCAAGATGCTCGATTCCGGATTGTTTATGCCTGTGGCTCCCACGGTGGACGACGTCTGGTTTTGGGCTGCGGCAACGTCCAACGGAACTAAAGTACTTCCGATTCCATTCGGACAATATAAGTCACACCCGTTGGGCAAGCCTGCTGAGATTGCACTCGGTACCGGTAATACGCGTTCGGGTGTGGATGTCAATAAATTAGTCTTGGAGGCTATTTTGCAGCGATACCCCATTGTCAAACGGCGGTTGGAAGAGTCGATCGGCAGGAGCATAGAGTTATGAGACCCGGAACAAAAAAAGCGCTGGCAGAAGCAATTGCAGGTCTCATTCCTCACCAGATGGAGCGCAATCGTTGGCGGGGGTTGCTTCGTTACGGCCCGTGGCGCGCTCTGCGGTTGAAGCGGCGACTCAAAAGCGAAATCGACGAACCGCAATACTATCTAACCGTATGTGCCATAGCAAAAAACGAGGGCTCATATTTTATCGAATGGATCGAATGGCATAAGACGCAAGGGGTCGAGAAATTCTACATTTACGACAACGATAGCGACGACGACACGGCCTCCGTTTTGGCTCCTTACGTGGCCTCAGGGCTTGTGGAGTACGTTTTTTGGCCGGGACCCAAACAGCAAATTCCTGCCTATGACGACTGCATCGAACGACACCGGATGGAGGCGCGCTGGATGGTTTTCCTCGATCTGGACGAATTCATTGTGCCTTTGAAAGATAGCTCGCTGGTAAAGTTCTTGCAACGGATGGAACAGCATCCTGTGGTGGAGATCAACTGGCTAATTTACGGCAGTAATGGTGAACGTGAAAAACGCCCCGGAAACGTGATGGATCGCTTCATAAAGCACTCGGAGCCGGCGCATCCGCTCAATCGGCACGTCAAGAGCGTTGTCGATCCGCGACGCGTGGCTTGTATGACCGGTTGCCACGAGGCAGCGCGTCTGCCGGGCGTCGGGCCGTCGGTCGATTCGGCGGGCACGCCTTGTCACAAAAACCATTTTTCACGCCCACCCGTAATGGACGATATTCGCATAAATCACTATGCGGTAAAGTCTTACGAAGAATTCCTGGCCAAACGCGCCCGCGGACGCGCCCGTACCCTCGACCAGCGCGGACTGGACTATTTCGAACGATTCGACCTTAACGATATTTGATATGAAACGACTGATATTCACGCTTTTAGTGGTTCTGACGACGAGCACATTCAGTCACTTCGGCACAGCGAACGCACAGATTACATACGAAAACTCACGTCGATTGAACGACGGTTGGCTTTTCCTGCGAGGTGACATCGGTAATATTTGGGAGGCCGTGCGTCCGATTCCCACCACCGGCGAGCCTGCTGAATTGGTACCATTGTGGAACCAGGTCACTCTGCCTCATTGTTATAATGCTCTGGACGCCGTTGATCCAGATGTGAATTATTACGAAGGACCGGTGTGGTACCGTACCCGGATTGCAGTCGAAAATCCTTACGCCGACGGACGAACCTTGCTTCATTTCGAAGGAGCGGGTCAGCGTACCGAAGTTTGGATTTACACGACCCAGGTAGCCGAACACGTGGGTGGTTACGACGAATGGAATGTGGATATTACCGATGCTGTGGCAGAATTTTTGGCTTCGCCGGATGCGGCACGCTTCGAGGGTCGAGTGCCACTCTCGATCCGTTGCGACAACACGCGCGACACCGAGACCATCCCTTCCGATCTCTCCGATTTTAACATCTACGGCGGCATTTATCGCTATCTGAACCTTGTTTACACGCCGGCTGTGGCGATTTCGGGGCTGCACACCGATGCTTCTGTCGATTCGAAGGGCAAACAGGGCAGGGTAGTGATAACGCCTGAGTATGAGCGGATTACTGATGATGCAAATATAACTCTTCGCGTGCTCGACCCGGCAGGCAAAGAAGTTTTCAGACACGCGAGTGCGGCCGAAAAAACCCACACGATAGAATTTTCCCTCGACAAGCCAGCCCTGTGGTCACCCTCACAGCCGGCTCTTTACACTGCTGAAATGACGCTTACTTCGCCATCCGGAACGATGCAGGCGAGTGAACGGTTCGGATTCCGCCACTTCGAGTTTGTTGAGCACGGGCCGTTTATGCTCAACGGTGAGCGACTGCTGTTGCGCGGAACCCATCGCCACGAAGACCACGCAGGAGTGGGAGCGGCGATGGATGAAGAGACGATCGTACGTGAGATGGAGATGATTAAGTCAATGGGAGTCAATTTCATACGCTTGGGTCATTATCAACAGTCGCGCATCGTGCTTCGAGATTGCGACCGACTTGGGATCCTCGTTTGGGAGGAGATTCCGTGGTGTCGCGGTGGTCTCGGAGGCGAGCAATATAAGGCTCAGGCACGTCGGATGCTCAATAATATGATCACACAGCACCGCAATCACCCTTCGGTGATCCTGTGGGGAATGGGCAACGAGAACGACTGGCCTAACGACTTTCAAACTTTTGATCGTGAGGCTGTTCGAGCATTTATGATTGAGCTTCATAATCTCTCGCACGAGCTCGATCCGACGCGTTTGACGGCGATCCGGCGCTGCGATTTTTGCAAAGATGTGGTCGATGTCTATTCGCCGTCGATCTGGGCGGGTTGGTATTCTTCGGATTCATACAAAGATTACAAGCGCCTGACAGAGAATGCTTTCAATAACGTCGAGCGGTTTCTGCACGTAGAATGGGGAGGCGATTCTCACGCCGGTCGTCACTCGGAAGATCCGCTGGCTTGGCAACGCAACGGCGGCAGGGCTCCGGCAGTGGGCGATTGGAGTGAGAGCTACGTTTGCGACCTGATAGACTGGCATTTAAAGGAGCAGCTGACGATGCCGTGGCTGACGGGGACGGCCTACTGGCCATTCAAGGATTTTTCGACCCCGCTGCGGCCCGAAAATCCGGTGCCCTACGTTAATCAAAAAGGGGTAGTGGAGCGTGATCTCACTCCCAAAGAGTCGTTCTATGTATTTCAATCTTACTGGGTTACCGAACCGATGGTACACATCTACGGTCATTCGTGGCCGGTGCGTTGGGGTGGCGAAGGAGAGGCGCGAACCGTCAAGGTTTATTCGAATTGCGACGAGGTCGAGCTCTTTGTGAATGGTGTTTCGCAAGGTCGTCGCAAACGTAATCCGGCCGACTTTCCTGCGGCAGGGCTTCGTTGGGACGTGACGTTTAAGGCTGACGAAAACGACGTTCGGGCGATAGGTTTTAGTGGGCGCGAGAAGGTAGAGGATCAAATTGTTCTGAGATATGAGACCCGTTCCTGGAGCATTCCTGCCGCGATCGAGACCACTGTAACTGACAACGGTGATGGCACGGTGTTTGTGGATGTACAACTCGTAGATAGTGCCGGGGTGCCCTGCCTTGACTCGCGTGCGTGGATTTATTTTGAAAAAGCGGGCGACGGCAAACTTCTTGACGATCTGGGTACTGCCACCGGTTCGCGTAAGGTGCAGGCCGCTAATGGTCGTGCACGAATAAAAATAGAGAAGCAGGGCGGAGAGACTGTTGTTGCCGTGCGCTCCGAAGGATTGCAGACAATTTTTAGTACGATAATATTATGAAAACTCTGAAAACATTGCTTGGGGTTGCCATTCTGTTGGGTACCGCCTCTTGCCTCGTTCACGAAGTCACCACTCCGACTTCCCAAGAATACCGGATAGCATTTAACGTGGCTACGCCTGGCGATTTTCTCGTCTCGCAACAAAGCCGCTCACTTACCGAAGCACAGGAAAAGGCCATCGAGGAGATCGCCGTACTTATATTCGACAATAAGGGGGTGCTCACCTACATTCGTTATGCCCAAACGATCGAACAGACGGCCACGGGTAATGAGTTTTCGATCTCGATTCCGCGAGAAATAACGGGAACCCAGATTTTCAACTTCGTGGTAATAGCCAACGACTCCTCACTCATTAAAACAGTGCTCGGGAACGAGCCCAACGATCAAACTTTCACGGCAGTGGCCGCAGCCCTCGTAGAAAGAATAACAGGGGCAATGTATACCAACGGCGGTATCATCCCTATGTGGGGTCAGACTGGAAACAAGGCCGTGACGACCGAAGGACTGAATCTCGACGTCAAATTGACGCGCGCCGTAGCTCGAATTGACGTCGGAGTGGGTGCGAATGCCGTACAGTGGAATGGCATCGACGCCGAAGGACGTATAATTCCGTTCCAATTGCGGGAAGTCTATGTCGCCAGACCAAATGATCGTTATGGTCTCGTGCCGACAGCATCACCTTCCATTCCCGCAGGGACGGTCTCTTTTTCGGCTGCCGACTCGTGGAACAAATTCAAGTACAACGTTTCGGGCGGACTGTCCACTTCACGAGATATTTATGTGCCGGAAGCGAAACTCGCCGGAACAGGGACTTCGGGGGACGCTTCCCACACAAATAGAATGGCGATCGTGGTTGGCGGACGTTATGACAACAGTTCCACCACGACCTACTATCGCATAGATTTCCTGGAGCAGGGTGAGTTCGTGGATATTTTGCGTAACCATCTCTACCGTTTCAGTATCACCGCAGTGACCGGCCCCGGTCAGGCCACTCCCCAACAGGCCTACGAATCGTCGGCCAATATGTCTGCCGAGTTACTCGATTGGGAAGACGGTCTGTTGGAATACATCGTCTTCGGTAACTACTATTTGGCCGTAAGTCAAAATCCGGCCGAACTTCCGGCCGAACAGGATGAAACGCTCGTCGTAAAGATCTCCACCGATGCTTCCCGTTTCGATCTGATGCTCGGAGGTGCTTCAAATGCCTCGCTATCGAGCGATACTGCTACGGCAGCCGGTGCGGCAGGTCAAACTTATCAGACCACATACTTCGATTATACACTGCGAAAAGAGGCCGCCGAAGATGAATACTCGCTTACTGTTGTCACACGCGAAGATAATATTTCCGAGATGGAGGTATCCAAAATAGACCATTGGAGGATCAACGCCGGCGGGGCTATCCAAATGCCCTTCGAGGTGAGCCAGAAATGGCAACCCGAACCACCTACACTCGAACCGGTCGAAGACGATATTCCCGCAGGCGGCGGAGGCGAAGAAACCGATATTCCGGCAGACGGAGGGATCTATACGATAGAGGTCGCGACAAACCTCGACAGCTGGGGTGTGAAGGTTTATAGGGGCGACAAGAGTGATCCGCAACCCACCGGTTTTCCCATTGTAGAACATTATGTGGCTCCGCAGACACGCGCTGATGTCAAGAGTATTTCGATCGCCATTCCACCGGCCGACGAGCAAACCCAGCGTACGCTTAGTTTCTACGTTTTTAGCGATCTGTTGCCTGTGGTTTCGAGCGAGATTTTAGTGAAGACGACCGCCCAGGCACCTATGCCTGCTCCTCCAGTGGAAGGTGGCCAGGACGATATTCTTTATTTGGACGCGAACGGCAGACTCTCTGTCGGTAAATTCTCCGACGGCACGGTAAATATCTCTAATCTGTTGCTGTTCAAGTTCGGTAGCGTGATCGGATTCAATGCCAACGAACCGTCGGGAAACTTTGCTCTCGACGACATACTTTTCAATCCCTCGGCACTCGTCGTGGGCACGGACATTACGGCATACTATGATCCGGCAACGTATGGAGACATTCTGCCGGGAATTCCGGCTTTCGTGCCGGCCGACTACACCACCGGCGGCATTCGAAACATTTCGGAGGACAGCTATCACAACGCCGCGAACATCCGCACCGGTAAGGGCGATCCCTGTCGGTTGGTAGGTTTGGCAGCGAATAAGGTCAATGAGTTGTCCCATTCAGAGTTGAATAATCATCGCAGCGGTTGGCGTATGCCCACAGCCAAAGAGCAGGCAAATTTCATCGGCGGCGAACCGGGCGGTGCTTGGGAGAGTTGGCAACCGGGAACAACCTATAACGGCCCTATCAATGCCAGCTATCCTTATTACGACCACGCGACCTCTGGTGCCACCGGTACGGCGAACGATCCCCACACGGGTAGTTTTCCTGTTGTCGATTGTTTCCAGTCACAATACAGTTCTGTTCTTCCGGCTACAGGATATGTGTTTTACGGTATATACAATTCTGATTTCAGGGCTGGCGAATATTGGTCGAGCACACTCTATGACAATAACAATGCATATAGATTGTCTTTCGATGCATCCAGAGTCTTTTTAGATCAACATCAGTTCTTCTATGGCTTTGCTGTTCGCTGTATTAGAGAGTAAAAATATTTGGATGTAAACAATTTTTTATATCTTTGTACAGTTTTACATAGGTAAAAGCTCACAACGATATGAAAAAACTACTCCAAACTACGCTGCTCGGCGTCGGCTTGCTCATCTCCGCCGTTTCTTGTGTGATGGAAGAATCCGTGAAACCGGGACCCGCATCGGAAAGTTCAAAGCAAATAGTCTTCAAAGTGCAGATGCCCGACGACTTTGCAGTTGCCAGTACTCGCGCGCTTACTCAAAGTCAGGAAAAAAAGGTTTCCGAGGTAGATGTGTTGGTGTTCAACGAGCTCAATTCGCTGGTGACCGTTTCGCACGCCATATCGGTTAAGCAAGAGGGCAATGTCAGTCACTTTTCGGCTTTCGTTCCGCCCACTGTAAACGAGGATCAGGTCTACACCTTTGTGGTGCTCGCAAACGCTTCTACAGCAGTTAGACGAGCTCTTGGGGAGGATCCGAGCGCTCTTCCGCTGTCCCACAAAACATACGACAAGGTTTGTGAAGTGCTCACGACCACAATCACCGGAGCTTTGTATCTCAACGGTGGTACGATCCCTATGTGGGGTGAAGAGCGTGGTGTCGTTGTGACCTCCGAACTTCAGGAGATCCGCGTAAGATTGACTCGCGCCGTGGCCCGTATCGACATCGGGGTAGGCGATCAGCCCAATTATAACCCTGCGGCCGAATATCCTTGGTCGTGGGATGGTTTCAACGACAGGGGTCAGCGTATTCCGTTCGAACTCACAGAGGTTTATGTCGCCCGTCCGAACAACATCGTATCGTTGTTGCCTGCTCTCGAAAATTTGGATACTTCCACAGTTGTCGCCCCGACCATCAACGCTGATACGGAGATGTTTTCGGCTGTAGATTCGTGGACAAAGTTCCGCTATAATGTCTCGAACGGACTTTTCACTACTCAGACGATTTACGTTCCTGAGGTAAAATTGTCCGATGGTGTGAGAAATGACTCTAATCACGCCGAAAGAATGGCCCTCGTTGTGGGTGGTAAATATAACAATAGTGAAGCTACGAGCTACTATCGTGTTGATTTTGTGGAAAATGGACGCCTCGTGGATATTTTGCGTAACCACCTGTACCGATTTAGCATCACAACCGTGCGTGACTCAGGTCAAAACACTCCGAGAGGGGCTTATGAGGCCGAATCCAGTATGATGGCCGAGATGATCGATTGGCAGGACGGCCTTATGAGTGAGATTCGTTGGGGTCAGGAGGACTATCTGGCTGTAAGCAAAAATCCCGCCGAACTACAGGCAGAAAGTGGTAGCTCGCTCGTCGTGAGAATGCTTACCAATATCAGTTCTTTCCAGATGTCGCTTGGTAGCGGTGTGGCAGCTTCTTTGTCAAGCACGGAAGCATTGGCCGCCGGACCTGCTGGACAAACCTTCTCGACTATGTATTTCAACTATACGTTGCGAAAAGAGGCTGGGGCGGACGAATATTCGCTGACCATCGAAACTCGTACAGATAATATCTCTGTAACTCAAGGTAGTCAGCCGACGGACAGATGGACGATTAACGCCAACGGCCGAATCCAAATGCCTTTCCACGTCACCCAGTTGTGGCACGCACCGGTTACGCCCTGAAGGTAGCTGGACAGGTCAGGTAAGATCAGGGTTTCCACACGTAGGTTCCGACGCTGCCCGGAGCCAATCGGACAGGGGCCGAGAGACCATTGTGGCGAATCGTGAAGCCGGCCTGATTCCAGGTGTTATTGGCAACGATCAGAACAATCTCTCCGGTAGGAGTGCGGAAAGCAACGTTCGGCAGCGTAGGTTGATCCTCCATCTGAACTGCGCGATAGACTTCAGGTCGTTGCTCGTCGGGATAAAGAGCCATCACTGCATCTCCGTGAGTATTACTCTGTATGCGCACCGAACCCGGACGAACAAATTTAGACGCGTGGGCGATTACGTAATAAGCAATGTTGCGAGTTACGTGGTCGCCCGCGATCGTTATGGCTCCCTGACACATCGAGCATCCTCCGTTATCAGTGTGGGGATCATTCAACGGGTCGGCCGCCACGTTCCACAGAATCACATTGCGACTCCAGTTGCGCGTAATATCCACTATCAGCCTCTTCACACTCGCTGCAATCTCAATTCGGTCGCTTCCGGGACGTTCGACGGTCATTTGTTCTGTGAAGTATAGATTCTTGTCGGGCCTCGCGTTGTGCACTTGGCTCATCGCGCTCACGTCTCCCACATAAAGATGGAACCCGCTTCCGTCCACATATTTGGCAGCTTCGGGGTCGCTCAACACAGCCAGCGGAAAGTCGGGGCGATCCAGATTGTGGTCGAAAAGTACAATTTTCACCTCCTCCAAGCCAGCTTCAGCAAGTGCCGGGCCGAGATTTTTCTTGATGAAATCTCGCTGTTCCCACGCAAACCACGCCATCGAGGGGGTATTTTTCGTGTTGATCGGTTCGTTCTGCACTGTTATCGCGTCTATTCGAATTCCTTGCTCTGCCATCGCTTCGACGTACTTCACAAAATATAACGCATAGGCCTCCCAGCAATCTTCGCGTAGCTTGCCTCCACGCACGTCGTAGGCGGTTTTCATCCACGCCGGAGCACTCCAGGGCGAGCCCATAATGAGGATATCGGGGTTGATAGCCAGTATCTCCTTCATTACCGGTACCACGTCGTTAAGGTCTTGCGCAAGCGAGAATTTTTTCATCTCGTAATCGGTTTCTCCTTCGGGTAGATCGTTGTAGGAGAAGACAAAACTATTGAGATCAGAGGCACCGATAGTCAGGCGTATGTAGCTGAAACCCACACCTTTTTCGTCCGTTGCGAACATTTCGTGCAGGATTTTCGCCCTCTCACGTTTGCTCATCCTCATCAGATGTTCGGCACTGCCACCTGTAAGAGCGAATCCGAAGCCATCGATGCCTTGGAACTCTTGGCGATCATCGACAATTATCGGTAACCCGCCTCGGCGTCCTTCTGCTGAGAAGGCGATTGGTTCTTTCTCTTTTTCAAATAGCATCGAGCGGTCAGCCGTTGTGACCCAGGCTTCAATATTTTGTGCTGCGACAGTGCCACTCACCAGCGCCGCCACAACAAGTATCATCAGTTTTTTCATATCTCGTTAGAATTCAGCGATTAGCGTAAACCATTTCCCTGCCGATGAGCCCCACACTTCTTTGTATGTAGCGGTATTGAATTGCGGCCAATAGGGGGTGTCTTCGTTTCCTCGCGACTGCATTCCCACTGGTATTTCGCCCACTGTTTCACCCGGCAAGGCCACATATTGCTGACCGTAGTTGCTTCCCTCGCCCCAGATTATCGACTGGCCGAACGGATTTTTTCCTACTATCCAAAAGAGCTGTTCTTCAGCTATTTGCATTAATTCGGGATCATTCAGGAATTTCCCGCACAGCGCAGCATTTTTGCCCGTCGCCAGATGCACTGCAACGTTCCCGCGGAACGAGAACCACACCGGGAATACCTTCAAATAGTGCTTTTCGTCGAGTTTCACTCCGTTCTCTAACTGCTCAAGATAGTTTTCCTCTTGCCCGCTTCTCACACCCACTTGCATCAGGTAGAAATTCACAGGGTCTTCCACCGCTTCGCCTTTATAATAAACTCCGCTCGGCATCATCCCGTAGGGCGCCACATACTGCATAATCGCCTTAAGATAAGCGCCATAGAGTTCGATAGCATTTACCCAGCGCGCATAATCTTTGTGATCCGGCTGGGTCTCACACAGCAACGTCAGGGCCATCATATAGTAATGGTCGCGCGATTGATGGTTGTAGTGCACCGGCGAGATATGGTCGGTATCACGATAGAAGAAGCCTCGAATCCCGTCCTTGTCGCCCAGCGGTTCGGTACGCTGACATTGTAGTGTATATTCTATTGCTTCGGCGGCTTTGTCCGCATAGCACTGCTCTCCGGTAGCCTTGTAGAGTTGGCTTGCAGCCCAGGATATGTTTGCCATATATTGGCTTCTGGAGGCCATTGCTGCGTGGTCACCACCTCCACCGCCACTCAGAAGTTCGTCGAATCCCAGTTTTTCGAAACGCTGTAGAGCAAAATCGAAATCTTCTTTTGCGACTTTCACCAAGTATTCGCTCAGCACCTTATCTTGCTCTATTGCTTCCGAGGCGTACGCTTCTATTCCGGCAAACACAAAGTTCTCGAATGCTCTGTTGTGCACTCTTACCTGCCTCCGTCCTGCATCGTCAATTGTGCCTATGAAGCCGTCCGTCCATAGGTTTGTTCCCCAGGTTTGCACCCTGTATCCGTCTCCGAAGCGGGTTTTGAGTATGAAATCCAATCCCCATTGCGCCTCTTCCATCAATCGTAAATACAAATCCACATTTCCTTTTCGCTTGGCGTTCAGGGCTGCTTCGATTATGTTGTAGGCTATTTCTCCTGTTTGAAGGCTTTGTTGTGACATATCTGCCGCGTCGTGCCAGCCTCCGTTCACCGTAAATAGTTTTCCGTTGTGCTCGCCGTTCAGGTCGGAGTGTTCGGTGCCGTGATGCTGGGGTACCGGGTAGCCACAACGCTCTACAAACATATAATTGCAGACCCTCCAGGCTGAGTCGTCCCAGATGTTTTCGTCGATGTAGAAGGGTAGGGTGGTGATTTCGCTCACACGTATTTTGTATTGTCCCGGTAGCCTAAACTCTGTAAAGTCGATTGTTTCGAAAGTGCCGATCGGAGTGTTCTCGCGCACGATCACACCCTCGTGTGCCACCTTTCCTGTTTGGTCTATCAACTCAAATTTTCCGTTGTGGTTTGCAACATTTATGATGGCTGTTTTTCGGCTTTCAGTTCCGTAACCTGTTGTACTATAGATGATCCTGTTTTCTGCGGGTTTCCATCCGCTTGCTACTTCAGGGTTTTCGATCTTCTGTAGCAACACATCGTCGATGTAGAATTTGAGCTTGTCGCCCATCGTCATTTCTCGTCCAAAGATTTCGATCGCGAAGGTTAGGGCCGTCACTTTATCGCGCGGTAGTTCGGGCATTTCGAGGAAACATTCGTTCCACTGACCGCCCACGAGGTTTATTTCGTGTATTCCCTCTCTGCTGTAGGGATCCGGGACTTTGATTTTCCCGTCGTTCTCGATGTAGAGATTCAGATAGATGCTCCTCGCTCCTTCACAATCGGGGTATATCCAGAAATGTAACCGATTATACTTCTCCCAGTTTTTGCCTCCCACAGCCAAGGTTGCCATCGAGGTTCCGGCTCCGATTCCTAATACCGGGGGTAGGACTTCGATCTTCGTCGGAGCTTCGAGTAACAGACTGTGATTGCCACTTTTGTGATGGTCGGTCGATAGCGACATTCCGCCCAGGCCTCTGTGTTTCCAGCCTTTGAGACTTTCCATCTCCGTAAGCACATCACTTGCCAGCACCTTTTTGTGTAGCGCCCAGGTTTCAAAAGCTTTGCTGTAGTCCAGGGGTAATGGACTGTGCACGTAGCCTGTGTTCCTTATGTCTTCTTTGAGTTGCGGGCTGACTTGCGCCCTCACCGGTAGCATTGCCCCCAGCAGGGCCACCGTGGTTAGTAGTAGGATTCTCATATACAAAGGTAGGTAAAAGAAATGATTTTTTATGTTATATTTTCGTTAATAAATTTCTTGCAACTTGCATCTCTCCAGCCGTATTTGTAGATCCAGTCGTGCTTGTCTACTATTCCTTTCCTTAGCTTGTAGGTTTTGTAGTGATACATTAGTCCCAGGTAGCTGTTTAGCGTGGAGGTTAGTTCTTGGGGGTGCCGCTCGTAGTATCTTTCTCCTTTCGCCATCGCTTTTTTGAAGTTGGCGATCGCTCGGCGGTTCATATATGTTCTGTGGGGCTTCACTATCACTCCCAGAAATGGTACCCCGCGTCTTATGTGCTGTAAGTAGATCTTCTTCGGGTGTAGTTTTATCCCCAGGCTGTCGTGTAAGTAGTCCCTTATCTTCGCTATGCAGGAGACCAGAAACTCTTTCGAGGGGTGTATCAGATAGAAATCGTCTACATATCTGCCGTAGTGCTTCACTTTCAGGTCTCGCTTGACCCATTGGTCGAAATCGTTTAGATAGACGTTGCTGAAGAGTTGCGAGGTTAGGTTTCCTATCGGTAGCCCGCAGCCTTCCGGCGAGGTAAATAGGCTCTTGTCCGTGGGTAGTCCCTTCCATTCCGACATATTCCCTCTTATGTAGCAGCTCTGTAGCGGGTCGTGGAAGACTATTTCTTTTGCCAGAAAGAGTACCAGGTCGTAATCTATTGCTTCATTGAACTTCTCTCCGCAGTTGTTTTTCCTGTCGGCATACTTCATTAGTACCCCCACCACTTTGTCGTGCAGTATTTGGCGGTCGATATTCATAAAGTAGCCCGACAGGTCGAGTTTCAACACGTATGCGTCCTTCGTATAATTTTCCGAGCAGCTCCTTATGTGGTGGTCCAGACGCTTTATCCCGTAGCTGGTTCCTTTCCCTTTTCGGCAGGAGTAGCAGTCGTCTATGAACGAGCGTTCGAATATTTCGTTCGTATAGTTGAAGAACAGGTGGTGAATTACACGGTCGGCAAAGCTTGCAGCGAAAACTTCTCGCTTCACCGGATGTTCTATTATGAATGCCACACAGCGCCCCACGCGGTAGGTTCTCTCCACGAGCTCTTTGTGGAGGGCCATTAGTCGCTCTTCCATTCGTAGCTCGAATTTTAGTTGGTTCATCGTATTTCGCTTATTGCGGCGGGCATCGTAGTATGCCTTTATCAGATCTTCGAGTAGTTGCTTCGACATTGTTTTTGTATCGTTGTAGGATGAATCGGGCAGGGGATAACAAATTCTTAGCGGGCGACACAACGCACCGTAAAGCCGTTGGAGTATGCATTGTTGTTCACGGGCCAAACGCCGTTACTGTTGAAGTTCAGGTTGTGCCCGTTAGACTCACTGTAAGGCGTAGAAGCCCAGCCATAACCGTTGGTGCCCTGAGCACCGACTGCTCCAGTGATGTAGTCACGGTACCCTGCGGCCAAATCCGATAGTAGTCACTATTTTTCTTCAAAGAGTCGGAGTTTTGTATTACGACCGGTTGAATGGCATTTTTGCCTATAACTGACTTTCCGTCAGTGGACTACTGAATTTGTAAGGGCTTCTCTCTCCGTGACCTCGATCGCGGCGACTCTCGCCCCTCATACCCTGCTTCGATTCATCTTGCTTTTGTTAGTAGCAATTTTTGTTCCGTAAACAAGCAGGGGGTAACAAATCCTTAGCGGGCGACACAACGCACCGTAAAGCCGTTGGAGTAAGCATTGTTGGTTACGGGGTACACGTTGTTACTGTTGAAGTCCAGGTTGTGCCCGTTATTCTCATTGTACGGCGTGGAAGACCAGCCGTAGCCGTAGGTGCCCTGAACTGTAACTGCGCCACTCACGTAATCACGGTTGCCAGCGGCCAATCCTATAGTAGTCACTTTTCTTTTCGAGAGGGCCGGACAATGACGGCCTTCCGAATGGCTCTCCGGAGCCTATAACTGAGTGTTTCGCGTAGCAATAACTCGCTGCCGGCGCTCCGGCCCAGTGGACTACTGAATTTGTAAGGGCTTTTCTCTTCGCAACCTCGATCGGCAAAGACTCCCGCCCGTAACTCCCTGCTTTTTAGACTGATATTAGTTCTTCTTCTGTTTTTTCTTCATTTTCTTTTGTGAGTTTTTTCTGCCAGGCGGCGAGTTGTTTGGAGACGGATTCTGTGTGGGCGATTAGTTGCGCCATATTTGTGACTGGCATTTGTCCCAGGTCTCTCAGTAGTCTTATCTTCATCCTTATTGCTTCGATGTGTTCTCTCGCGGTGATGATGTGGTTGATTTTTTCGGTACGCATACAGGCCCTGTAGATACTTAGCTGTAATGCACTTACGTCTTCTTTTAGTTTTTCTCCGAGGGTGTATTTCAGTTCTCGCTTCATTGTTTGGCTCGACTTGTAGACTTGTAGTGTCAGGTCGTATGCCTCTTTGAAGACCGGTAGTTGGTCATACTTCATAGCCGAGCGAGTTTTTTAGATCGAGAACGAACATCATACATTCCATCGGGGTTTTGTTCGCGAGATTGAAGTCACGTAGTTTTTCTGTAATGGTTGATTGCTGCTGGACTGGCGGTAGTGGTAGTGGCGCCGACATTTCTCGCGTCACTTCTCGCGTTTTCACTTGGTTTGGTTTTATCTGTAGTCGAGGTATGTGTAGCGCTGTCTGGGCTTTCCAGGCTTGGAATTCTTTACCGGTAGCACCTTCATTTTCAGGGGCTTGCAGGGTGATTTGGCGTTCCGATTTTTCGAGTACTTCGACATTGATTTCGTCAAGAATCGCACTTGGGAAACCGATTGAGACCATTTCTTCGCCTACCTGTTGCACAAATTTTCTGGTAGCGCGGTAAGGTCTTACCGATGTAATGAATCGGTAGGCAGATTTTTCGTAGGCGATCCAAAACATTCCCTCTTTGTAGAGATGGATTTTGTCGTCGTTGGTCTTTTCGATGTCGAGAATTTCTTTTTTTGTCATCGATCTTGGAATTTGCTTAGTACAAATATACTAAAAAAATCCTAAATCAAATAGATTTAGGATTTTAAAAAGAAGCCGGCGCTCTTAAATGCGCCGGCTTGATATTAAATTTTTGAGATTTGTGCGTGGCGGGAACACCGCCCCTCACAAATTCTTAGCGGGCGACACA
>DBDK01000002.1 GCA_002293535.1 Alistipes sp. UBA934
ACGTGAGGGGCGGCGGCAGAGGTTCCATTGAAGAATCCGTAATAATCATACACGACATTATATCCAGCAGCGCCCAGCAAATCGGTTGTTGGAATTCTGTGACCCGGAGCAACAACATCGAGTTCCGATCCATAGTTACTGTATGAAGATCTTATGCCTGCGTCATAAATTCCTCCGACTGCTATCACATCGGGCGGACCTGCAGCGGGTTGCCTGACGCGATTACCGTTGTTTCCTGTTCCAAAAACAACCACACAACCTTTATTTTGGGCATATCGTATGGCATCGCTAATTTGAGCATTAGGATTTATCATTAAAGGGAAACACCAAGAATTATTAATAACATCTGCATTGTTATTTGCCGCATATCGAATAGCATTGGCCACATCTGCAGTGCTCGAAGGTTCAACCCCTAATAGCTTCGCATCATCGCTTGATAAAAAACTAATCGACATCAGTTTTACACCGGATGCTACGCCTGCCACACCGATACTATTGTTCGCAGTCGCCGCAATAATGCCTGCCACAGCTGTGCCATGACTTCCATAAACTTTACCGGGATATGTATAGGTATGTGCATCATAACTATGGTAAACAGGTAAGTCGGGATGATTAGGTTCTACCCCGCTATCTATAACAGCAACAATTATGTTTCCTATATTGGGAGAAGCGAGAGCATAAGCACCAGTCCAGTTAATGTCAATTTCGGGATTACCTGGGTTATGTAGCGACCACTGGTCTTGGAAGTATTCATCGTTGGAAGTGAATTCTATATCAATAAGGAATTCCGGGACGGCATAATCAAATCCCCCGACCTCATGTAGTATGTTGGCAATATCGAGCGCGTTGCCTTGAGTGTTTTTCGAACACTCAAGAACATATATTGTTGGATCGTGTTTGTTTTTTCCAGATATGGTAAAGTTATATTGTTTAGCTAATTTTTCGAGTATCGCAATGTCTTGCTCATTTTTGGGACGAACTTGTAAAATATTAGTTATCCCAATATCAACCCCATTACTTGTTCTGTAATATGGGGCAGAGTAAACAATTTCTTCTTCTTTTATCGCTTTTGCTTGTCGACTGCTATAAGTTTTTATATCGCTCTTACTGGCTGATTTAGTTAACACGTAAGATTTTTCTTCGTTGATCGTTAGCGGAATTTTTACTCCTTCACAGTAATAATAGTATTCGGAATCCGTTGAAATCGCACGTGTTGTTGGTACTACTTGTTCAGTAACTTCTTTTTGGCAACCACAAAACGCGATGATAGCCAACAAAAGAATAGACTTCTTCATAATCTCATTAATTAGTAGGGACTATTTCTGCTAAAAACTCCGGTGTGGCATAAGAAAACCCACCAGCCTCACGCATAAAGTTTGCCATTTCCAATGAATTACCGATCGTCTTCTTATTGCAGACGGCAATGTATATCGACGAATCGTGCTGATTACGTCCCAATACGGTAAACCCGTATTTTTTGGCCATAGCTTCGAATCTTCGAACGTCGTCTGGTCGAACACTAAAACTGTTTGTAATCCCCATTTCGGCACCGCCACTTTGTTTGTAATACGCTGCGAGATAAACGAGTTCGGGAATCTCTTCGAGAGATAGCGGCCTCGTGGTTTCGACTTCCCATAAATAACTGCAATTCGACAACTCTGTCGGAGTAGTAAATCCCTTGATTGTGTACTCTGGAATACGCGATTCATCTATTTCGGCACCGTTATCGCGTAGTTTCTCAACTACAATGTCAGTTTTGTCGGTAGGGAAAATCAGGTAATATTTAGTCTCAAGCCTTTCAAGGGGAATTTTCCTATCTTCGAACCAATAGTATTCGTCAGAAAGTTTAATATCCTTTCCCTTCGGTTCTTTATCATTGCAGGCGACGAAGCCGACGAACAGCGCCGCAAAACTCAGAAAAAACAATAACTTTTTCATAATCAAAACAGTTTTAGGTTGTTCCTGCCACAAAGTTAAAAAGTATTTCTCAAATACCCAAAATCTTACGCTGCTCCCCCTCCGTCGTGCGAGGCGGTCGAATTAACTCAATTTTGGCTTTATTGCAGGTCTTCAGATGAAAGAGTATCCATAAGGTCGTTGGTTAATATTAAAAGGCAGGTGTAATTATGTTTACCTTTCCTATTTACATTCCAATATTCTTTCTGCCAAAAATATTCAGACATTTGTTTATCGTTGATAACCACTTTCAACCCAGCGGTAATGATGTCAGACAAGGGATCCGAGCCTCCAAGCATACCATCGGAATATACCATCCTCTTGTCACCGGGCAGTATTGAAACTGGCTTATGGTCGCCGATTTTGACAATAATTTCAGATTGCGTCTCATTTTTTATCTCATATTGAAGAGACGTAGTGGGGTCGCAACCAATCATTGCGAACACGAAACCCACAAGAGATAACAGCAACTTTTTCATAGCCGAGACAGTCTTAGCTTATATACTCCGTCACAAAGCTAAAAACTATTTTTCCAAGAACCAAAACTTTACACAGACCCATCTCCGTCGCCCGCTTACTCGTCCGCCGGATACCAGACACCCGCTTGGGCGCGGATCGAGTCGAGAACTTCCATCGAGGCGAGGCTCACATCCAAAGAGTTGACAGCCGACTCGCGGGGCGCGCCGGAAGACCCGGAAACCACCCCGCGCTCCTCGCTCTCCACCCCGCGAACCAGCCCCATAAACTCCTCCAGTTCATACGTGTAGTCATTGCCCGTCCATTCGGGGCTCGAAATATCCTCCCACTCGCCGCCACGTTGCCTAAACTCCAGTTGCCGGATCGAGTTGATGGCATTGCCTCGTAGCGTTCCTTCCTCGCCCTCGATCTCCCACGGCAGTCCCATATCGACCATCTTGGAGTAGAGCACCGTTCCCAGCATCCCACCGTCGTACACAAAGTTCACCGCCCCGTGGCCATCCACTCCCGATGGCAACATCACCACCGCCGCCTGCACCTCTCTCGGCCGCCCGAACAGCGCCACCATCGGGTAGAGTGCATAGACCCCTATATCCATCGCGGCACCGTTCGACAAGGCCGGGTTGAAGGCATTGGGCAGTTCTCCGCGACCGGCCGCGGCCTCTTGCAGCGCATCGTAGCGCGACGAATACTTCCCGAAGCTCGCGAACCACCGTCGGATCGTTCCAAGCCGCGGCAGATACTCTCGGGCGACGGCGAAGTTGGGGGTTAGGGTCGGTTTCATCGCCTCCATCAGCACTCGTCCTGTTCGTCGGGCGGCAGCGATCATCTCTCGTGCTTCTCGGGCATTCGAGGCGAGCGGCTTTTCGCACAACACGTGCTTTCCTGCCTCCAGACACAGGATGGTTTGCTCGGCGTGACACGAGTTTGGCGAGGCGATGTAGACCGCATCCACCAGCGGCGAGGCTGCCATCTCGGCCAGCGAGGTGAAGGTATGCGGGATGTCGTGTTGCGTGGCATACTCGTCTGCCCTGACTTGTGTTCGCGAACACACCGCCGCCAGTTCGAACCCTTCCGTCAGCCTTCCTGCTGCTATGATCCGGTCGGTTATGAAATTGGTGCCGACCACACCGAAGCGAATATTCTTCATTCCGCAAAGATAAGAAAAGCCCCGGGGAAATCCCGGGGCCCTTCGAACGAATCAGAACTAAAAAGTTTAGTTGAACAGATACCTGATCCCGATCTGGAACGAGTATGTGCTCGCCATACTCAGTGCGTTGCGATACGATTTGGTCAGCATCTGCGCATTGGCGCCCGAGGTACCGTTCTGGGGCGAGAAGGTGAATGTCGGTTTGGCACCGTTTGCCACGGCCGAGGAGTTGGTTACGTTCAGCAGCGCCGTCTGGCCATAAGCGTTGCCGTATGTTTGCTTTGCCAGCCCCCAGTTCTTGTTCAGCAGGTTGCCCACGTTCATAATGTCGATGCTCACCTGAAGCGTGTTGCGCTTGCCGCTGCGGGTGGTCACGAAGAAGTCTTGCAGGATCTTCACATCGAAGTGGTTTTCCCAAGGCTGAACCGCTCCGCCGCGCTCGGTGTACTTGCCTTTGCGCGTGCGCAGATATTTGTCCTGATCGATATAATCGAAGAAGGCGTCGCTCTGCTCCTGGGCCGTCCACTTTACAATGTTGTTGCTTCCGTCCCTGTAGGTGTAGTCCACGAACTGGATTTCGCTTGCGTCTTTGGGAATGTAGACCAGATTAGAGGTCGCACCCGCACCGTCGCTCACGAAGTTGTTGCCGTAGGTGTATGAGAATCTTCCGCCACTGCTACCCGAGTAGAACAACGAGACGGTCGTGCCCATAAACTTGGCGTACTCGATTCGGTAGGACAACGAAGCCACCACCTTGTCCGGCACCACGAATCCCGAGAAGCCCATATCGAGTGCGTTCGATCCGTTTACCGTCACGCGGTTCTGCCACACGGAGTACATCTGGTCGCCGCTGCCGTCGGACAGGCTCTTTGCCCAGCTGTGAGTGTAGGCGATCATACCCGAGAATCCGTTGTGGAACGGTTTTTCGATCTTGGCTGTGAGCGATGCATAGTAGCCGCTCTTTTTGTAAGGGGCGTTGGTCACCACGAAAGGTGTCGCGCCGTAGGTTCCGGTGGGGTTCAGGTTACCCGAGCCGTCGAGCAGGTGGGTGTAGCGGTCGCCATAGTTGTAGGGATACATCAGGCGGTGGTCGCCGTAGCCGTCTACATCCATATTGCCGATCACTTCGAGTCCATCCTTGAAGACGTGTACCGGATTGAGGTCACGATTGTAGATCCCCTCCAGCGTACCCTTCATACCC
This sequence comes from Alistipes sp. UBA934, assembly GCA_002293535.1. Lineage (GTDB taxonomy): Bacteria > Bacteroidota > Bacteroidia > Bacteroidales > Rikenellaceae > UBA940. The sequence continues at coordinate 4,785 of DBDK01000002.1, forward strand.
CACGGCAGTTTCATATCGACAGCCAGCGAGGACTTCCACGTTTGTGGCATTTTGAAGTCGGGATCGAACACCGTGAATCCGCCCGTCGGGATTGTCGTTCCGGCCTTGGCGGGAGTTTCGGGCAGATAGTCTGTACGACCCGGTGAGAACGGCCCCGGAACGTCGTCGCCGGTGAACTGTTGCGAGATCTGTATCATACCCGCGTCGCCCGACTGCGAAACGATCCACACGAAAGGAATGCGTCCGGTGAAGATACCCGTACCACCACGGAGCACCCAACGGCGGTCGCCTGTGATGTCCCAGTTGAAGCCCAGACGCGGCGAGAGCATCACCTTTGCCTTGGGCAGCTTTGCGGTGTCGTAGTGCACACCTCCCTTGCCATCCACGCCTGCAAAAGCCAGATTGGCGATCATCGGGTGTGTAACCAGTTCGTCCATCTTGGGATATGTCGGCAGGTCGAGTCGCAGACCGATTGTCGCGGTGAGACGGTCGGTGATGTCCCACTCGTCCTGAACGTAGGCCGTGAACTGGTTGAAGTTGAACGCCGGATAGCGTTGCTTGTATCCTTCCGAGATGGGATAGGTGATGGCATAAGCTTCGGGGTCGGCACCACCCACGAAATCTTCCCAACTGGAGAACAGGTAGTAGCTCATACCCATTCGCTGGAAGCCGTTCTTGGTGTTGGTGTGCTCGTACTGCAGCCCGGCCATCATATCGTGGCGGCCCCAGGTCCAGCTCACGTCGTCCGACAGGGTCCATTGCTTGACCTTGCGCAGGTTGCCGTATGAGAAGAGCTCGGTACCGAAGCTGGTATAGATCAGGTTGTCCTTCTTGATATCCACGAACGGGAACAGCCCGCCGTCGGTGGAGCGCGGTTCGTCCTGATCGGAGTAGGTGAAGCGCAGAGTGTTGTTCACCCGGCCGTCTGCGAACGACGAGTTCAACTCGGCGGCCAGCGAGGTAAAGTTCTGCTCCTGATAGTAGCCCGAGTTCTTGAACCACATCGCACTCATACTTTGGCGGTTGTTGTTGCTTGCGAACAGGCTGCTCGACAGGGGTGAGGAGGAGGTTGAGGGGTAGTTGTTATACTTCGATGTCATCCTGCTGAAGCGAACGTTGAAGCGGTGGTTGTCGTTGATGTTCCAGTCCACGCGACCCAGGATACGCATTGCCGGGCTGTCGAACGAGTAGTCCTTCCACGGGCCGGTTTCGTAGCCATACTCCTGCTTGAGGTAGTCACTGATCATCTTCATATCGGCGTCCGTCGGGCGGGCGATGTTTTTATCGTTGTTGACCACGCCGTCCGTGGAGGGCATTCGCGACGGGCCGGGTTCGACGTTCTTCTCATACTCGAACGAACCGAAGAAGAACAGCTTGTCTTTGATGATCGGGCCACCGAGACGCACCCCATAGAGGTTGTAGCTGCTTTCGCTGCGGTTTCTCTTCTGGTTGCCCACCTTGACACCCTGGAATTTTTCATTCGTGAAGTAGGTGTAGGCCGAACCGCTGAATTCGTTCGTACCCGAGCGGGTAACGGCGTTCACGGCAGCTCCGGTGAATCCGCTCTGGCGAACGTCGTATGGAGTGATCGAAACCGACATCTGTTCGATGGCGTCGAGCGAGATTGGGGTGCCGCCACCCGGGATCGACTGGCCGATACCGAACATATTGTTGAACGACCCGCCGTCCACCGTGATGTAGTTGTCGCGCGAACCGCCACCGCCGATGCTCGCACCGTTGGCCTGCGGAGTGAGGGCAAGCATATCGGTGAGGCTGCGGGAGGTGGTCGGCAACAGGTTGAGGTCGCGGGTGGAGATTGAGGTCACCGAGCCGGCAAGGTCGGTATCCAGATTTGTGTGTGCCACCACGACCACATCGTCGATCACATTTGCGTCGGGCTCCATCGTGACGTTCACCACTCGCGAGTCGGCCACGGTGAGCAGGATTCCGGTCTGTTCCGACGTCGCATACCCCATATAGGAGAAGGTCACGGTGTAGGGTCCCCCGGGACGCAGGTTACGCAGGCGATAGGCACCCGCTGCGTCGGTGGAGGTTGCATAGGAGGTTCCTGTCGGGGTGTGCACGGCCACGACGGTGGTTCCGAGCAACGGACTTCCCGAGGCATCGGCGACCCGTCCGTCGATCGACGAGGTGGTCACCTGGGCACCCACGCTCACACAAGCGAGCAGGGCCACGATCATAAGAAGTAAACGTTTCATTTTCATAAACATACATTTAGTTAGTGATTGCTTTACGCTCCAAAATTATGGGATTTTTATTACTTTCCTATTAATTCGCTACATTTGTGCCAACAAATTATCGACAAAATGAAGAAAATACTTTTAATCTGTTTTGCGCTGGCGGCGGCCGCAAATGTCTATGGCTGGGGCGAAAAGGGACACAACGCAACGGCCCGAATTGCGCAGAAGCATCTGTCGTGCGGCGCCGAGCGGGAGGTCACCCGACTGCTGGGCGGATACAATATGGCTTACTGGTCGTCGTGGGCCGACGGACTGCGGGGCGACGGGCGCTACAACTTTCTAACCACGTGGCACTACGCCAATGCCGACGAGGGTCAGACCTACGCCACGGCCCCGAAAGCTCCCAAGGGAGATGTCTACACTGCGGTGGTAGAGTGTATGGAGCGGCTGCGCGACAAGAATAGCAACGACTCGCTGCGGGCGATGTACCTCAAGCTGTTGATCCACTTCATGGGCGATATGCACTGCCCGATGCACGCGGGTTACGCCAGCGATCGCGGCGGGAACGGCTACCAGGTAACTTTTCGCGGCCGGAAGACCAACCTGCATTCGTTGTGGGATTCGGGACTGGTGGATGGTGCTCACGTTTGGAGCGCCGCCGAGTGGGCCGAGAACATCGACCGGCGGATGCGTCGCCGCGAGCGTCGCGAGTTGCAGGCCGGTACGCCTTTGGAGTGGATGGAGCAGACTGTTGTTTTGTCGCACTCGATCTACGCCGGTACGCCCCAGGACGAGTCGCTTTCGTGGGACTACATCAACCGCTTCTCTCCCCTCGTCGAAGAGCAGCTCCTCGAAGGGGGCCTGCGCCTGGCGCGGATTTTGAACGAAATATTCTGATTTTGAACGATATTTTTACAAACGCCCGAAGAATATTTCATTCACTCGGCCCGGCTTGACTCCGCCTCTTCCCGGGCCGCCTCGACCATCTCCAACCACAGGCGTTCCAGTTCCTGTCGGCTTGGCTGACTCAGGGGCTGGCCGCGCATACCGGGCCCAACGGTGACGTAGAGAGTGTTACTCCATTCAGAAACGTAGTTACGGAGGTGGCTGCGGCAACGAAGAGCAAAACTACTTCCCAACCCGTTGTTAGGAAATGCTCCGTATCCACCTATCTCCTCGGCAAATGTCTCGCCGTTGACCTGCCACTCGAATGACATCCCGGGCATCAGGCGACCACCGACATACTGAGGATTGGTCACGCCCGCGCTAACAACCCCATACCGTCCGATCGGAGAGGGATCGCCGCCCAAGAAAGCAATCTGAGGCGTGATGAGGTTAACAGGCACGTTTACAATTTTGGTCAACGAGTAAGGAATGTTACCGGGCAGTGTGAAGTTGGCCTTGACGGTGTACTCGCCCATACCGGTGAACGTGACGTTGAAAGTCGTGCTCGAATAGTTCGACGAAGCCCACCCGTCGCCGGCCGCCGAGGGCACAACGCTCCATCCGTTGAAGGTTATTCCCGCCGCCTGCAAACCGCTCGTCGAAACACTGTAACTCACCGCCGTATCCCACACCGCCGACTCAGGGCCGGAAATGCTTTGCGGCATCACCGAAAAGTGTGGAGCCAGAGCAACAGCGGCGTAAGCGTCGACCAACCCATAACCCATCTCGCTGTGCCAGGTTCCGTTGGGGCGATCCGGTTTGAGCGAATAGCCGTAACCTCCGACCTTCTGCGCCGTCAATTCGATTATATCACCGACCTGCTTGCTGGTCAGATTTGGATTCGCCGACAGGATCAATGCAGCAACTCCAGCGACTTGAGGGCAGGCGGCAGAAGTGCCGCTAAAGTATGTTGTGCCTAAATTTGTTGATAATGTCGGGATATGAGATGCCGGAGCAACAATATCTAATTCTTTACCATAATTACTGCTTCCATTTCTTTTTCCAATACTTGTCATATTGCCAACTGCAAGAATACCAGGATTGGAATTGGCAGGATAACTTACAGTACTTCTCGAGTCGTTCATCGTTGCAAATACAACAATACATCCGCGATTTTCATCTCTACCCTCTGTCAAAGCATACTGTATCTCCCTATTTATATCTACACTACTACCTCCATTCCCCCAAGAGCAACTCAAAATATCTGCACCATTGTTGACAGCCCAACGAATTCCCCTTGCAATATCGGCACTACTGGTCCATCCATCTCCTGGATCGGCATCATATTTTATACTTATTGGCATCAATTTAACACCGGGTGCTATTCCTGCAATACCTTCATTATTATGCTGTGCGCCTATTAATGCGGCGCAATTTGTACCGTGAGAACCATATACGACACTCGGAGTAGAAAGTGTGTGTGCGTCAAAACTTAAGTGATACAGAGGAAGATCGGGATGATGGGATACTACTCCGTTATCGATGACCGCAACTATCACATCATCAATGTGGGGAAAACCTAATGAGTATGCATTAAGGTAATTAATATCATTACCAAGGTTGGTGGTATTATGCAAATTCCATTGATCGGGAAACGCTGGGTCCATAATTACCCCGGGACTAATCTTCGTAAGCATCTCTGGATTAGCCGCTTCAAATAGCCCTGTTTCGTAAAATAAATTCGCCATTTCCAAAGCATTACCTTTGGAATCGATCGTACAAGCAAGAGCATAATATTCTTTTCGAATAGCCTCTTTGCCTAAAAATAACACTCCGTTTTCTTCAGCCAAATGTTTTAGTTTTGGAAGATCTGCATCGTTTTTTAGGATAACACTGAATTCATTGGTTATTCCAATCTCTTCATCTTGAATGTTTTTATAGAATGGTGTGGAATAAAGTATCTTATCTTTTGTATTGGGCCTGCCCCCCGAGACAATGTAGGAGTGCGCCTTCTTGAAAATCTCAAATTTATTGTCGGAGATTCCCTCTATATACGAAAAATTCCTTTCTCTCCGAAAAGACAGCGCTTTTTGTCCCGTTTTTTCAAATTCTTGAACAAGGTTTTCTGAGGTAGTAGTTTCCGTCAGTACGAAGTATTTGTCAGTAAGAATCCTCAATGGAATTTTCTCTTCATTACACCAATAGTAATATTCCAAAGTATTTGTTGCAGAACGTGTTCCAATAGTGATTTCTTGAACATTTTCAGAAATATTGTCTTGGCAAGCACTCAATCCGATTATCGCCAACAGGATTACTAGTGTTTTTTTCATCAATTTCAGTCTTTAGTTTATGGGATGAATTGTTGTAATAAAGCCAGGAATAGCCGTTTCGAATAGTCCCGTCTCGTAAAATAAATTCGCCATCTGGAGTGCATTGCCCATAGACGCTTGAGTACAAGCTAATATATAATATTCTGTTCGAATAGTATCTTTACCCAAAAACAAGACTCTGTTATTTTCACACAATTGTTTCAATTTTGGAAGATCGCTTTCTCTCTTCAATACGACACTCAACTCAGCGGTTATGCCTATTTCTTCTCTACTTAGATCCGTGTAGAATGGTGCGATGTAAATAAGTTTTTTGATCTCATTTATCTCCTCAATGCCCACATAAACCACTGCTTGAGTGCAATTTTTCAAGTACCCGTTAGGGTTTTCGGCACTGTTAGATATATTCAATGGCCAAGCTTCCATTTCAATGCCAATATCTGTAAGTTGTTGAGAAACTACTTGTATGTCTTTGTTTTCAAACAAAATATAGCTTTTATTGTTTAATTTTTCGAGTTCAATCTTTTCCTCATAATACATGTAATAGTTGTCGTATTGAGTCATATCTATCGGCGGCTCGGGCTTCTCCGAATTCTTGTCGCGACAGGTCGAAAACCCGACGCAAACTACCGCCAAACCTAAGAGCATCGCAAACTTTTTCATAACCAAAGTCGTTTTAGAGTCTCACTTTGAGACAAAGCTAAGAACTATTTCCCGAAGAACCAAAACACTACATCGTCAAATCTCTGTCGCGCAGCAGACAAAAGCGACCCCCTCCCTCGGGTCAGACAACCTCGATATCGGGTAGGGAGAAGTTCAGGTGGCGCTCGGTTTTGTCGGGGTAGATGTCGGGAATGGTGATCAACAGGCCAGTCTCCTCAACGTTACCGAAGTCGGGGTTCGAAACGGTGCCGAAGATCTTCATAGTGGGAGAAAGGTTCATATAGGAGTTGATGAGAGGCGGAATACTCTCGCCCCAACGCCGCAACTCGCGGTTAAGAATCTTCAAGTCCTCCTCGTAACTGCCGCCGCAGAACAGAGCCTCCATACGGGCGTGGTTGATGGTCAGGCGCACCGGATGGATCGGTTCGAGCAGGTTTTCGTTGTCGGGAAAATATCTGTTCAGGAAGTAGAGCAGCACCTCCTTGGCTTCGCGGTCGTAGTCGCCATACATAGTCACCTTGCCGAAGAAGTACTTCGAGTCGGGGTTGCCGAGCATCAGCGCCCCCAGTCCGTCCCACAGGTTATCCAACGCATAAACCACCTTGGGGTTCGAGACCCCCCACTCGCCACGCCGCGGAATGACGAACGAACGCCCAAGTTCGATAGTCCAGGGCAGGTACTTGGTTCGGAACAGATCGCTGAAACGGAAGTAGTGCTCCGAGGAGAGGTGCGCCGGATGGGTCGAGTGGCAGACTATGTATCGGTAGCCGCCCATTATCTGGCGCGCGGCGGGATCCCA
>DBDK01000006.1 GCA_002293535.1 Alistipes sp. UBA934
TAATATTATTTGCATTATGATAAACCGAAATCCGACCGGTAAAAAAGAAAAAGGTCGCCCTTAAGGGCGACCTTATCGTTGTTGTCGGGGTGACTAGATTCGAACTAGCGGCCACACGCCCCCCAGACGTGTACTCTAACCGGGCTGAGCTACACCCCGAACGGTTTTGAGACCGCAAAGATAGTACAAGCCCGACTATAATGCAAATTTATTTTGTAAAGTCAGGGAATTATTCATACTTTTGCCGTTGGTTACTTAAATTTTAAAAGAGAAGATTATGAAAGCTATGAAGTATTTGTTGATGCTGGTTGCGATGGCAACATTGAGCGTGCTTGTTGTGGCTTGCGACAAGGACAAAGAAAAAGATGCCGGAAAAGCCGTTGCGGGCGATTATGGTGGAACGGTTCAGGAAATCGGCTACACTGAGACTTATCAGGCTTATGTAACCCTGACAAGGCGTTCGGAAAACGCAGTCTCCTTTCTGTTCGATTGTGATGCCATAGATCTCCATCCCGATGCCATCATATTGGATGTGGTCGGTAGCGATGGTTCCTATGCTCTCACCCACACCTCTAAGGCCATAACCGGCACCGTGATTAACGATCATCTGACCATAACGTTCAATATGGAAAGTGGTGAAACATATACATTTAGCGGTAAAAAATAGTTTCTTCACCAATTAAAAATCTTTAAAAAATGAAAACAACGATCAAATTGCTCCTCGTGGCTGTAGCAGCTGCAGGATTGTCCAGCTGTGGTGCTGTAATGGCTACTCAGGCAGGTACTGGCGCTATCTACACCGATGTAAAGACTGGCGAACAGGTAACCTCCAATGCACTCGGCTCTAAAGTCGGAACTGCATCTGCCACAAATATTTTGGGTTTGGTTGCAATAGGAGATGCCTCGGTTGAAACTGCTGCAAAATCTGCCGGCATCACTAAGATCAGCCACGTGGACAGCGAGAAAAAAGGTATTCTGGGTGTTTATGGCACTTACAAATTGTACGTTTACGGAGAATAATCCACTCACAGGTAAAAGGGGAAGGGGGCATCAGATTTGGTGCACCCTTCTTATTATGTTGTGTACCTGCCTTACGGTATCGGCTCAAAATCTAAAGAATTTTTACAGGCAGGCCCCACACGCCGAGGGGGCGTTGTATTTTGTTCTCCCGCAGCAGATGTCTGAGGCGAAATCGCAGAACGGTATGTTGTGCGAGTCATTGTCGTATGACTACACCTATTTAGACTCGCGGGACTCGGTCACATTGCTCTTAACGCTGACTACCAAAGAAATATTCCGGGCCGACTCACTGCAGATAGAGACCCCATCGGGGCAGAGTAGAAAATATGGTGTGCAAACTCTGTACTATAACCCTGTTAAAAACTGTTGGGAGTGCCGTATACGTACTGTTATACCCTATAAGGAGTGGGAGGCTATGTACCACTCTGTCGAGCCGTTCGCTCTGGTGTTTTCTTCGGCCGAGAGTGAGGAGAGGCTCCGTTTTTCGGACAAACCCTCAAAATGGGAGAAGATCCGCTCCCGGTACGTCCACTTGCAGGATCTGATTCGGTTGAATAAAAAGCCGTAAAGGCAATCTTTGAAAAACTATCTCTTAATTATCTTACTATTGCTGGTTCTCGGCTGCCGCGGCCGGCAGGCATCGGAGGACGAAGAACCCGCGGAGCGCATTATTTGTCTCTCCACGAGCCACGTGGCGTTCCTGACCGAACTGGGCGAAGCCGATCGGATCGTAGATTATCAGCGAACCATCGATCTGGAGCGAATATTGAGCCTGAAGCCCGATTTGGTATTAGTAAGTTGGTCTGAAGAGGGGGCACGACTAAGGCAAATGGGCCTCAGATGTGAGGTAGTCGAGGAGTGGCTGGAAACGACGCCTTTGGGCAGGGCGGAGTGGATCGTCAGGATCGCTGAATTTTGTGGTGTACGTGAAAAGGGCGAAGAACGTTTTGCCGAAATCTCGCGTGCATACAACGAACTTGCCGCCCAAGTGGCGAGCCGTACCCAAAAGCGTCCGCGTGTTATGTTGAATGCACCCTATCGCGATGTCTGGTATGTGCCTGGAGACGATAACTATATGGTGCGACTTATAGAGGATGCCGGCGGAGAATGGATTTTCAGCAGGCCGGGTAGTGAGAGCTATCCAATTGATATCGAGCAGGCTTGGCTGGCAATGCAGGAGGCAGACGTGTGGCTGAATACGAATGATTATGATTCGCTGACGGCGCTTTTGGTCGATAATTCGCGCTTTAAAGAGACGCGGCCAGTGCTCGCAGGGCAGGTCTTCAACAACAACGCGCGTGTGACACCACAGGGGGGCAGCGATTTTTGGGAATCGGGTGTTGTGCGTCCCGATCGCATATTGCGCGACCTTGTGCAGATTTTGCATCCCGGAAACCTTGCTTCCGATACATTATATTATTATAGACGGCTTCAATGAGAAAGTTGTTCATCCTTTCGGCACTTGCTGTGGCTGTGCTTTTCGGGCTCGATTTATTGGTCGGGTCGGTGAGACTTAGTGGGTTGGGCGATGTTGCAAGGATTATCGTATTGGAGTTCCGGCTGCCTAAGGCTATAGTTGCAGTGCTGGCTGGGGCTGCTCTGGGGGCGAGCGGCCTTCAGATGCAGACACTGTTTCGAAATCCCTTGGCGGGGCCTTATGTATTGGGTATCAGTTCGGGAGCCAGTCTGGGGGTGGCATTGTTCCTGCTGGGGGCGCCGCTTTTGGGTATCAGCGCAGCTATGCAAAACATTGGCATCGTGGGTGTGGCCTGGATCGGAGCGGGATTGATCTTTCTGCTTATTATGGCTGTCAGTCAGCGTATTAAGGATATTTTGGCCATACTTATAATAGGTATGATGCTGGGCAGCGTGGCTGGGGCTGTGGTAGAGGTATTGCAGTACTTTAGCGCCGAGGGGGCGGTCAAGTCGTTCGTTGTATGGACAATGGGTTCGCTGGGCGGTGTTACGACCGGACAGTTGGTAATTCTTACGCCGGTTGTGCTTGCTGCGTTGGCAGGATCATTGGTCTTGGTTAAGCCGCTTGATATCTTGATGTTAGGCGAGGAGTATGCACGCACGATGGGTGTGAATGTAAAACTGACGCGCGCGCTGGTTTTTGTGAACACCACATTACTTGCTGGCACGCTGACGGCTTTTTGTGGCCCGATTGGTTTTCTCGGATTGGCCATTCCGCATATTGCGCGGATATTGTCGGGCGAAGCAAGCCATCGTGTTTTGATGCCCGCGTCGATGATCTTAGGCGCCGCAGTGATGCTTGGGTGCGATGTTTTGTCGAGCTCGGTTGGTCGCACTCCGCTGCCTATCAACACTATAACTGCGCTTGTGGGCATTCCTGTGATAATTTTGGTAGTGGTGCGTGGAGGGCGCAAAATATGGTAACATTACGCGACTTGACGATCGGATATGGGTCGCGAATGCTCGCTTCCAATTTGAACGCAACCTTTACAAAAGGCACGCTGAATGCCATCGTCGGGCGAAACGGTTCGGGTAAGAGTACGCTACTAAGGGTGACGGCCGGATTGGCGAAGCCACTTGCGGGAGAGGTGCTTATAGCAGGCGATGGCAGCCTGGAACGGCGTGTGAGCCTTGTCTCCACCGAACGTGTTCGGGCGCTGAATTTGCGTGTTCGTGATCTGGTCTCCTTGGGGCGAGCGCCTTATACGGGTTGGGCCGGACGCCTGACAGAGCAAGATCACGATTCCATCGACACAGCACTTAAACTTGTGGGGATGAGCTCATTTACCGATAAATATATTGACACGCTCAGCGATGGCGAGGCCCAGCGGGTTATGATTGCGCGCGCGTTGGCTCAGGATACTCCCGTGATGTTGCTCGACGAACCGACCGCTTTTCTGGATTACCACAGTCGCCGCGAGATAGTGGAGCTGCTGGTGAATTTAGCTCAGGAGCAGGGCAAAACTATAATTTTTTCCTCCCACGAACTCGACCTGGTGGAGGAGTTTGCCGACAAAGTGATTAAATTATAGGAAATTTTTTGCACAACAAAAAAATATATCTATCTTTGTCGCTCTAAATTTGGCCCATTCGTCTATCGGTTAGGACGCAAGATTTTCATTCTTGAAAGAGGAGTTCGATTCTCCTATGGGCTACAGGGTGCCAACGAAAGGGCACCCTGTAGTAACTGGGGAGGCAAACAAAGCAAACAAAATATGGCAAACCACAAGTCATCACTCAAAAGGATCCGTCAGATCGCAACAAGGCGTTTGAGGAATCGTTACTACCACAAGACCACGCGCAACGCCGTCAAGGCCCTGCGCAATACCTCCGACAAAGCCGCCGCCGAAGCTCTGCTTCCGAAGGTTACGGCTATGCTTGACAAACTTGCCGGCTCAAACGTGATCCACAAAAACAAAGCCGGCAACCTGAAAAGCTCTCTGCAGCAGCACGTAAACGCGCTGTAATCTACCGATGGGCGCCCGGTCGCCTGAAATATGGTGGACGTAGCTCAGCTGGTTAGAGCGTCGGATTGTGGTTCCGAAGGTCGTGGGTTCGAGCCCCATCTTCCACCCCAAGGGGCCTTGTGAAGGGCCCCTCGTTGTGTTTTAAACATAATAAACCTGTAAACTATATCGTTAATATCGTTATGAAAATCAAACCATTGGCAGACAGGGTACTAATTAAGCCCAATGCTGCCGAAGAAAAAACAGCAGGCGGACTCTTCATACCTGAAACCGCAAAGGAGAAACCCCTCGCAGGAACCGTTGTGGCGGCAGGCCCCGGTACGGACGAGGTGAAAATGGAGGTCAAAGCGGGTGACAAGGTGCTCTATGGCAAATATGCCGGCACCGAGATCACCCACGATGGCGAAACCTACCTCATTATGAAACAAAACGACGTAATGGCAATTTTAGGCTAAACTATTATGGCAAAGGAAATTAAATACAATACCGAGGCGCGCGAACTTCTCAAGGAGGGTGTCGATGCGCTCAGCAATGCTGTCAAGGTCACGCTCGGCCCCAAAGGTCGCAACGTGATCATCGACAAGAAATATGGTGCACCCCAGATCACCAAGGACGGTGTGACGGTAGCCAAGGAGATCGAACTCGACTGCCCGTTCGCCAATATGGGCGCCCAGATGGTCAAGGAGGTCGCTTCACGTACCAACGACGACGCGGGTGACGGCACGACCACGGCAACTGTTTTGGCTCAGGCAATTATCGGCGTTGGTATCAAAAATGTCACTGCCGGTGCTAACCCTATGGATCTTAAGCGCGGTATCGACAAGGCCGTTCGTGCAGTGGTCGATTCGCTGGCCAAACAGAGCAAAAAGGTCGGCAACGACATAGAAAAAATCAAGCAGGTCGCTACCTCTTCTGCCAACAACGATGAAGCGATCGGTGCTCTGATCGCCGAAGCTATGGGCAAGGTGAACAAGGAGGGCGTCATCACAGTCGAAGAAGCCAAAGGTACAGACACATACGTGGACGTCGTGGAGGGTATGCAGTTTGACCGCGGCTATATTTCGGCTTACTTTATGACCGATTCCGAAAAGATGGAGGCCGTGATGGAGAAGCCTTATATCCTGATTACGGACAAGAAAATCTCGACCCTCAAGGAGATTATGGGCGTTCTGGAACCCATCGCTCAACAGGGCCGCGCGCTTGTTATCATCGCTGAAGATGTAGATGGCGAGGCGCTTGCGACGATGGTTGTGAACAAACTCCGTGGCACTCTTAAGATCGCTGCCGTTAAGGCTCCGGGCTTTGGCGACCGCCGCAAGGAGATGTTGCAGGACATTGCTACGCTTACAGGTGGCACGGTCATCTCGGAAGACACCGGCTTTGTGCTCGATCAGGCCACACTCGAACAACTTGGCACAGCCGATAAGGTGGTTATCAACAAGGAGAACACCACGGTGGTGAACGGAGGTGGTAAGAAGCCAGCCATCACTGCTCGCATTGCTCAGATCCGCAAGCAGATTGAACAAACCACATCGGATTACGACCGCGAAAAACTTCAGGAACGTCTGGCCAAACTGGCTGGCGGGGTGGCTGTTTTGTACGTTGGCGCCGTGACCGAAGTGGAGATGAAAGAGAAGAAAGACCGCGTGGACGATGCTCTGGCGGCGACGCGTGCGGCTGTCGAAGAGGGAATTATCCCTGGTGGCGGTGTGGCATACATTCGTGCGATCGAGGTGCTTGACAAGATGAAAGGCGACAACGAGGACGAAACTACCGGTATCGCTATCGTGCGTCGTGCTATCGAAGAGCCTCTGCGTCAGATCGTTGCCAATGCCGGCGGCGAAGGTTCGGTTGTTGTGAACAAGGTTCGCGAGGGCAAGGGTTCGTTTGGTTACAATGCCCGTTTCGAAAAGTACGAAGACCTGTTCGCAGCCGGTATCATCGACCCCACCAAGGTTGCGCGTGTGGCACTTGAAAACGCCGCATCAGTCGCCTCGATGTTCCTCACTACCGAGTGTGTGTTGGCGGACAAGAAAGAGGATACTCCCGCGATGCCAGGCCCGGCAGGTATGGGCGGCGGAATGGGAATGATGTAGTGGCAACGGCCAACAGCGGCCGGAATGCCGGCAGTGATTAAATAGAAAAGACCCGATTTCTTGTCGGGTCTTTTCTATTTTTCATATCCGCTATCTTCCAGTAGATTGGGTCCTTCGGCTGCGGCAACTGCCAACTCGTCGCAGCGTTCGTTTTCGGGGATGGATGTGTGGCCTTTAATCCACACGAAGCTCACCTTATGGCGTCGATACACCTTCAGAAATCTTATCCACAGATCGGGGTTTTTCTTGCTGGCAAAGCGTTTGCGCTCCCAGCCAAAGACCCACTCTTGCTCGACGGCATCGACCACATAGCGCGAGTCGGAGTAAATCGTAACCTCTTGTCCGTCATTCTTAAGCGCTTCGAGCCCCACGATAACTGCCATCAGTTCCATTCGGTTATTGGTCGTCAGGCGGTATCCGGCGCTCAGTTCTTTGCGATGCATCGCCCGTCCGCCAGCAGGTGCCAGCAACACAACCCCGTAGCCTCCTCGGCCGGGATTCCCTTTTGCCGCTCCGTCGGTATAGATCGTTACTTTCGCCAAATTACTTAGCGTAGCTTACTGCTCTTGTTTCGCGAATTACCGTAATTTTCACCTGACCCGGATAGGTCATTTCTTCCTGAATTTTCTTGGCTATGTCGTGGGCCAACTGGTCGCTCTGGGCGTCATCCAGCTTGTCGGCACCGACGATAACACGCAATTCCCTGCCTGCCTGAATAGCGTAGGTTTTCATTACGCCCGGATACTCCATTGCAATGTCCTCCATCTCCTTGAGCCTCTTGATGTAGGACTCCACAACTTCGCGACGGGCTCCGGGACGGGCTCCCGAAATGGCGTCACACACCTGCACGATTGGCGCGATTAGCGAGGTCATCTCTATCTCGTCGTGGTGAGCACCAATAGCATTGGCGATCTCCGGCCGCTCCTTGTACTTTTCGGCCAGTTGCATACCTATCAGAGCGTGAGGAAGTTCGGGTTGATCGTCGGGCACTTTTCCTATATCGTGCAAGAGGCCCGCACGGCGCGCTGTTTTTGCATTTAACCCCAGTTCGGCGGCCATAGTTCCGCAAAGGTTGGCTGTCTCTCTGGCGTGTTGCAGCAGGTTTTGGCCGTACGAGGAGCGGTATTTCATCTTCCCGATAAGGCGGATCAGCTCCGGATGCAAATTATGGATTCCAAGGTCGATTGCCGTGCGCTTGCCCACTTCGACAATCTCCTCTTCGATCTGTTTTTCGACCTTCCCCACCACCTCCTCTATACGCGCGGGGTGGATACGGCCGTCAGTAACCAATTGATGTAGAGCTAATCTTGCTATTTCACGACGCACCGGATCGAAACCCGAAAGGATGATCGCTTCGGGGGTATCATCTACAATTATTTCGACTCCAGTGGCGGCTTCCAGCGCGCGGATATTGCGTCCTTCGCGGCCGATTATGCGCCCCTTTACTTCGTCGCTGTCAATATTGAACACTGTCACCGAGTTTTCGATAGCGGTCTCTGTAGCAACTCTTTGGATTGATTGTACCACAATTTTTTTGGCCTCCTTGGTGGCTGTCATCTTGGCCTCTTCGAGCGTTTCCGACACATAAGCCGCGGCATCGGCAGAGGCCTCTGCCTTCATATTTTCGACCAGAATATTTTTGGCCTCTTCAGCACTCATTCCTCCGATCTGCTCCAAACGCGTGTTTTGCTCTTTTATGACCGCGGCCAGCTCCTCTTTCTTCTTGTCCAGCGAAGCCATCTGGCTCGCCACCTTCTCCTTAAGTCCTTCTGCTTCACGAGTTTTGTTTTCCAGGTCGCGTTGTTTCCCTTCGAGCGAGTTCTCCATTTGTTTTATGCGTTGTTCGCTTTGGGCTACCTTTTGATTGCGTTCGTTCACTGCACGGTCGTGCTCACTTTTGAGTTGAATGAACTTTTCTTTGGCTTGTAGGATTTTCTCTTTTTTGATCATTTCACCCTCTGCTTCGGCCTCTTTGAGGATGGACGTACGGCGATTTTTCGTGCCGCTGCCCATTAGATAGACCGACAATCCACACGACACTGCTGCTGCCCCCAGGGCGATGACTATTGTTGTTATTATGCTCATTTCGTTAGTTTTTAGTGGGTTTCAAAAAATCGCCGTCAGCGTTCCGGCCGCCGTGGCCGTTGCCATAAAACCCGCGATCCCTCTTTTGTTTGACGAATCTCTCAACGCGTCATTCCCAAGGCCCGCTTCCCGCGTCGAGCTTCCGGAATTTTGGCTTGCTCTGTTCGGTCAGACTTGCACCCTGATTTAGAAAATGTTAGTTTCGCAAAGCTTAAGGAATCGCGGGTAAGATATTTTCAAGAACCTGTGTTATCTAAATATTCATTAATTTGTTTTTCTATCATTGCCAGTCTCTGGGCCTCTTCACTTGGCGAATGGCCCATCTTCAGTTCCACGTTTTCCATCGCCAGTGTGAGAGCTGCCAGCGCCAGCTGGTCTTTTGGCAGCAGGGCAGGGTGGGCGTTTGCCAAAAAGAGCTTGTTCACCTCTCTCTCGGCGTGCCTGTAGAGCTCCTCATCGGCGGCGTCTATGTCCGGAAAGGGGTAACTCGTTCCGGCAATCTTCAGTGTTATGGACAGTTTAGCCATTCAACAATCCTATACATATATCGACCTCTCGAATCAAGCGATCGACTTTCGCCGTGTCTCCGAAACCTTGTGCCAAATCTTTAACTGTCAGCCGTTTTTGCGCCTCGTTCAGCTCATCCGTCAGCCGTTCGTTGTCTTCTTTCAGCCTCTGGGTTCTTGTTGAGAGTCGCTCATTCTCCCCCTTCAGACGCCGATTTTCTCCTATCAGCTTCTGCACCCCACGTTCCACACTATCCAAAATGACCTTAGCAGACATAACCTCACAAAGGTAGGAAAAAAATCAGCAGTTACAAATTTTTTCGGCCATCAGATCGTATTCTGCAGAGCCAGTGATCTTTACATCTATAAAACTGCCCGGAACCAGAGATTCTTGCGTCTCGACGAGAATTTCCGTATCCACCTCCGGCGAGTCCCATTGCGAGCGGCATATCCAATATTCGCCATCCTGCCGATCGACTATCACTCGTTCCGTTTTGCCAACCCGTAGGGCATTGAGGGAGGCGCTTATTTCCGCTTGCGCTTCCATAAGTCGCTCCACACGAGATAGTTTTGCCTCCTCAGGTACATCGTCTTCCAGTTTGTCTCCCGAATATGTCCCTTCTTCGGCGGAGTATGGGAAGACTCCCAGTCGCTCGAATCTCACCTCGCGCACGAATGCCAACAGCTCTTCGAAATCCTCTTCGGTTTCGCCCGGATAGCCTGTAAGCATCGTTGTTCGCAGGGCCAGACCCGGAATTTCGGCACGTAGCTTGGCCACTAACTCGCGCGTTCCTGCAGCTCCCAGACCTCGCTTCATCGAGCGCAGTTGGCTGTCTGAGATATGTTGCAAGGGAATGTCGATATATTTGCAGATCTTTGGCTCAGTGCGCATTACATCCACAACATCTTGCGGAAAACCAGCCGGATAAGCGTAATGGAGTCTTATCCATTCTATGCCCTCGATCGCTGCGAGTCGCTGCAAAAGTTCCGCAAGGCGCCTTTCGCCATAGAGGTCGAGCCCGTAATAAGTAGTATCTTGAGCAATGACGATCAGCTCTTTGACTCCCTGTGCTGCAAGCTCTTTTGTTTCTGCGATCAATTCTTCCATCGGTACCGATATATGTGGCCCACGGATCAACGGAATGGCACAAAACCCGCACCTGCGGTCACATCCTTCAGAGATTTTGAGGTATGCGTAATGAGGCGGGGTCGATAGTATGCGTTTAGGCGATTTTGCGTTCTGCGTAGCCCAATCCGCCGTGGCCGTTGCCACCTCCGCCGTGATCTCCTCCATCCCGCGCGCCCCGAAAAAACCATCTACTTCCGGAATCTCGGCTTTCAGTTGATCTGCATAACGCTCGGACAAACAGCCTATCACGTAGAGTCTGTCGATCTCGCCCCTCGTCTTGGCCGCTGCAAATTCGAGGATCGTGTCGATACTTTCCTGTTTGGCATCGCCGATAAAACCACAGGTGTTTATCACGACCACTTGCGCGTCAGTCGAGTTGCTGTCGAACATCACGTCGCATCCTGCCGCCTTGCAACGCGCTGCCAGATGCTCCGAATCGACCAGATTCTTCGAACAACCCAATGTCACGATGTTTAGCGTGGGCTTCATAAATCGCTGCCGGCGTTCCGGCTTAAGCAAAGAGCGCATCGACAAACTGGCGTCGGTCAAAAATTTGCAGATCGTCGATGCCTTCGCCCACACCGATATATCGCACCGGAACGTGGAAACGCTCACTGATACCGATTACTACGCCGCCCTTTGCCGTACCATCTAACTTAGTAATAGCCAACGAATTGACTGATGTTGCGGCGGTGAATTGTTTTGCTTGTTCAAAGGCGTTTTGGCCCGTGCTTCCGTCCAATACAAGCATCACTTCGTGCGGTGCATCCGCAATCACCTTAGCCATCACATTGCGAATTTTGGTGAGTTCGTTCATCAGCCCCACCTTGTTATGTAGCCTTCCTGCAGTGTCGATTATCACCACGTCGGCGTCGTTTGCTACGGCCGAACGTAGCGTATCGAACGCTACCGATGCCGGATCGGAACCCATTTGTTGTTTAACCAAAGTCGCTCCCGCTCTGTCGGCCCACACTTGCAGCTGATCTATAGCCGCCGCCCTAAATGTGTCCGCTGCACCGATGTAAACCTTTTTTCCTGTCCTCACGAGTTGCGCCGCCAGCTTTCCTATGGTTGTCGTCTTGCCCACTCCGTTCACTCCCACGACCATCAGAACATAGGGTTCGCTGTCACGAGGTGCGATTCCGAACTCCTGCTGCCGGCTCTCGTTCTCCTGTAAAAGCCCTGCTATTTCATCGCGAAGAATCCCTTGCAATTCGCTGGCGTTCATAAATTTATCGCGTTTGACCCGCTCTTCTATCCGACGGATTATCTCCACGGTAGTTTCAACCCCCACGTCGGCACTTATGAGTATCTCTTCCAGTTCGTCGAGCATCTCTTCATCGACCTTCGAGTGGCCTGCAACAGCCCTCGATAGTCTTGAAAAAAGTCCTTGACGCGTCTTTTCGAGCCCGGCGTCCAAGGTTTTGCGTTGTTGATCTTGGGCGATAACCTGCTCGGCCTCACCGGCTGCCCCCGACTCTCTGTGGCCGTTGCCACCTTTCTTTTTGAAAATATCGAATAATGGCATATTTTATGCTATTTTTGCTTGAACAAATTTATTATGCAAAGGTAGTGAAAGCCGAGAGGAAACGCAAGCAAGCTTGCAGTTTTCCGAGGCGTATCCTACTCTAAGACGAAGTCAAAGTTAGCGATAAATGGATAAAGAGAAAAATAAAAAAGCGAAAGAGCACGCGCTGGTGGTCACGTCGTGGATTAGTGTAGTTGGCAATGCACTGCTTTCTGGCGTAAAAATTGCTGCAGGACTTTTTGCAGGATCTATGGCTGTGCTGGGTGACGGCATCGACTCGGCTGCCGATGTTGTGGTGTCACTCGTTATGCTGGTTGCGGCCTACATTATTCGTCGTCCGCCTTCGAGGCAGTATCCGTTCGGCTTGGACAAGGCGGAGAGTGTCGCCACGCTGGTGTTGTCGCTGGTGATTTTTTATGCCGGCATTCAGATGCTCGTCACCTCTTTAGGGGCGATGGTTTCGGGCGAAGAACGTCCGTTGCCTGGTACTATCGCGTTGTGGGTCACTGTGTTGTCTATTGGCGGTAAGTTGGCATTGTCGTGGTATCAGTTCCGCGTTGGGCGTCGTGTCGATAGTGAGATGATCGTTGCCAACGCTAAAAATATGCGCAACGACGTATTGATTTCTGCAGGTGTTTTGGTGGGATTGTTCTTTACTTACGTTTTGCGACTGCCGATTTTAGACTCGATAACGGGGTGTGTAATAGCACTTTTCATTATCAAGACCGCGATCGAGATATTCCTCGAATCGAGTGTCGAGCTTGTGGATGGGGTGAAGGACGACACTATATATCGCCGGATTTTCGAGGCCGTATTGTCTGTTTCCGAGACGCTCAATCCCCACCACCTCCGCCTGCGCCTCATCGGAGGTAAGTATATGATCGACTTGGACATAGAGGTCGAGGGGAAGATGACCGTTGCCGAAGCGCACGATATTGCCGATCGCGTCGAAGAGAGTATTTGCCGGTCGGTAGAAAATGTGTATGATATTGAGGTTCACATCGAACCACAGGGAGCACACCACGCGGCCGAGCCGTTTGGCGTGACACCTGAAATGATAGAGTGAAAGTCTTTCGCACCATAGCCAGGATCGTTGGTTGGACGCTTTTTAGTGTGCTCGCGTTGGTTGTATGTGTATGTTTGTTGGCCTACTTTCCTCCTGTTCAACAATTCGCAGTCGATAAGGCGTCGGAGATTCTGGCCGAGAAAACCGGAATGCACGTTTCTGTCGAGCGTTTTCGAATTCGTTTTCCTCTCGGGGTTTCTCTGCGCGGCACCGAGGTCGTGATGCCTTCCGGGGACACATTGGCGCGAATAGACAGGCTGCGTACGAATGTTTCCGCGAGCTTCCGACGCTTTAAAAATCACGATGTTATGGTTCGGCGCGTGGTGCTGGACGGGGCTGATATCCGCTTGGGGCCGTTGATGGCCGACACCACTCTTTTTGCTCCCAAGGCCTCCAAGGACACTTTGCCTACAGCCTTCCCGTGGACGATAGAGGTGCGCCGATTGGAGATTTCGCGCAGTCGTGTTTCGCTCCCTTCACCCGATCTTCAGGTCGATAGTTTGCAGATTTCCGCACGTAACATTACCTATGCCGGCAGCGATATTTCTGCAAGCTTGCGGCGGTTAGCGCTTTCCGAGCGTGTTTCGGGGATTCAGGTAAAGAGTGGCAGTGGCGATTTCGCGATGACCGCCACCGATTTTTCGCTTTCCGATTTTTCACTTGCCACTGCCGCTTCGCACATCGAGGCGGACGCTAAGGTTGGTTCAGGCATCACTAATCTGGATTCGCAAACTCCTGTAACCCTGTCTGTTTCGGGCGAGATAGCGGCGGACGAGGTAATGCATTTTGCTCCTCTTCCGCCTAACATTGCAGGAGCGCTCCACTCCCAAACATTAATTCTTGCCACCACGCTCGACGGCACGTTGAACGACATCACGATCGAGCACCTGGCTGCCACGATGCTTGGCAAAATCGACCTCACGGCCAGCGGCAAGGTGCGTTCGGTGACCGCTCCGGCCAACATTTCCGGTAATGTTTCGCTGGATGCACAGCTTACCGATCTCGATTTCGCCAAGGCCTTTTTACCCGACACGATGCTCCAAAAACGCATTGCTTTTCCTCACCGGATGAAACTCGAAACCACCGCTGATTTCTCCCCCGAAAAGTATGATGTTAGGGAATTTACGCTTACTGCCGATGCAGGTGAACTCGATGTGAAAGGCAGCCTCGGTCTTCGCGAAAAAACCTACGATGTACAAATCAGGTTCACAGATTTTCCTTTCGGCGAGTTTCTTCCGCGCGACTCTTTGGGCGACGTGACCCTTTCGCTGGCGGCTCGTGGGCGCGGTTTCGATCCGTTCGGCGGGATGGCTGCGTGGGTTCGGCTCGGCGTTGCGCACCTTGTTTACAAGAACACCGATTATCACGATGTGAGGTTGGCGGCGGGGCTTGCGCGGGGCAGGTTCGACTTGCGTGCTTCGTCGGCTAATCAGATGCTTGATTTTCAGACTACTATGAAGGGCACTCTGGACGGTAATATGGCCCAAAGACGTTACAACGTCACAGCCGAGATTGCCGAGACTTTCGTTCGGGTAGATTCGACGCTCTATCATATCGACTCGACGGCTGTGCGGTTCGCTTCCGATCCGACCCGAACTTCCGCCGGTATCCGCACCGGCGACCTTGCGCTGGATCTCACTTCTCCTTTGGCTCTCGATTCGCTCATCCGGGGTGCTACCGGTACGGGTAAGGAGATACAACGTCAGCTTCGCGCTCGCCACTTTAGTGCCGACTCTCTTCAGAGCGCATTCCCGAGTGTTCAGCTCACGGCGAGCGCCGGAAGGGTCAATCTGTTGCGCGAGATAGTGATGCTCAGGGGTTTCGATTTCCGCTCACTTTCGGCAGACGTTTCCACTATCGCCGGTGCACCGTTCAGTATAGATGCAAGTGTGCTTGGACTCAGCACTGGGAAATTTACGCTTGACACGCTCAATTTCTTCGCTCATCGTAATGCGAACCAACTCGATTATGATCTCCGCGTAGCCAATCGTCCCGGAAATAACGATCATCTTGGTCTGATAGAGGTATCAGGTAGTGCTGGAGGTAACACTTTGAGCGTGAATGTCCAGCAACGCAATCGTAGCGACAGCATCGGCTTCCGTTTCGGCGTTCAGGCCTCACTGGCCGGCAAAACGTTGCACGCAGATATGACGCCCAATAATCCGATTTTTGCCTACGAACCGTGGAGCGTCGGAAGTGGGAGTGGTGTTGGTGGCGGTGACTGGGTGGAGTGGGATATGGATGGGGCGATGCGCGCCGATCTCCACCTCACGGGGCCTACGACCACCGAATATGTTAATCTTAGCTCTGCCTCGTTGCCCGATATTCCGAACGGTGCACTTGCACTCACGATGGAGGGGCTCGATCTGGGCTCGCTGCTCGACCTGCTGCCTGCGCCGCCGCCTCTCGGAGGTAAACTGTTGAGCGACATTACTTTCGGTTTCAACAAAGGTATTATTGCTGCTAAGGGTGCGCTTGGCGTGGCTGATTTTAGCTATCACGAGCGTCGTGTGGCCAATGTGGATGCTGACATCGATTTCCAGTCCGACTCGCGCGGGCGGATGATTCTTGACGCCGGCGTGAAACTGGAGGACAAAACCGCTCTAACTGCGAAAGGATATTACACGACTCAAGCAATGGATTTCGCCATTCAGATCCCGGATTTGCCGCTGTCGCTCGCCGATGGATTCGTTCCGTCCGAAACCGCCACTCTCACAGGTAATTTCAATGGTAATCTGCACGTTACGGGTATACCGGCTGATCCGACTCTTAGTGGCGACGTGGGCTTTACTGACGGTATAGCTGATGTGTTGATGACCGGAACGATGCTGAAAATCTCGCCCGATCGCATCACCATTGCTAACGGTCGCGCGGCGCTGAACGGCTTTGGGATCGTCGCTCCGAATAATCAAAAACTCGCTCTCACGGGTAGCGTGAACATTGCCGACCTGAAGAATCCTATTGCCGATTTGGCGCTTTCGGCCAGCAATTTCCGCGTTGTGGATTCTCAGCATATCGGCGGATCGCAGGTCTATGGTACCGCTGCATTCGATGCCGGCATCACGGCCCGTGGCCCTCTGTCGTCAATGTTAGTTCGTGGCTCGGTGAACATTCTTCAGGCCACCAACCTCACATATATTATGCGTAACACTTCGCGCCTGAAGGATGAAAAACAGCATATCGTGGAGTTTCGCGATTTTGTCGCAGACTCTCTCTATGCCGCCCTCAACGAACCTGTCGAGGCTCTTGCTCCGCTTCGTCCGAGCGTGGATATGCTTGTCAGTGTGGATATTGCGGACGGAGTCAGAGTGACAATGAGCTTGGATGAGTTGAGCGAAAACCGCATTGCGCTCATCGGTGGTGGCACGCTATCCTATTCTATGAATGCTCAGGGCGATATGCGTTTGGCGGGTCGTTACACGCTTAGCGGCGGCACAATATACTATAAACCACCGATGATCGGCCAGAAGATCTTTGCTGTGAGCGATGGCAGCTATGTGGGTTGGTCGGGTGTGGCTATGAATCCTGAATTCCACGTAACGGCTACACAAACCTCTGATATTGAGCTCACTTATGACGATGGTCTGAGTGAAGAGGTCGCTTTTGACATCTCGATCGACGTCCAGGGGTCGCTCTCTGCGATCGATATGCGATTCGATGTGGAAGCGCCTGATAACCTTGCCATCCAGAACGAGTTGCTTTCGATGAGCGAGGAAGAACGTATGCGTCAGGCGCTTATGCTTCTTATCAGCGGTCAGTACAATGGTATGAGCGCCTCGTCCAAGAGTGGGGTGGCGTTCGACGCACGCAAACAGATCGGCGATTTCATCTCCAAGGAGGTCAATCAGTGGGCCCGTAACAATCTAAAAGGTGTCGATTTCCAGATGGGTATCGCTTCACACAACGATCTGGGCGGCGGTACGAGCACCGACTATTCCTATAGTGTGTCCAAGAGCCTCATCAACGACCGTATGAAGATTTCGGTTGGCGGCAGGGTTAGTGATAATACTACAGGTCAGAACTTTGCGGATAATCTGTTGGGCGATGTGCAGCTTGAATACCGCCTGACCCAGCGTGACAATATGTTTGCCAAACTCTACCGCACCACCGCCCGCGAAAGTATCCTTGAGGGCGAGGTCACCGAGACAGGCGGCGGATTTATGTTGCGCAAGAAGATCAACAAATTGGGCGACCTGTTTAAAAGGAGGAAAAAGAATGATAAGAAATAGCATTTTTCTTTTGGTGGCATTGCTTGTGGTCTCCTGCTCGACGACCAAACGTCTGGCCGACGACCAGACTCTCTATACAGGTGTTCACAAAATGCGCATCGAGATGGCTCCCGATGCCGACTCTGCAGCCAGGCACGCCAAAGTTCCCGCCAGTGTCAAGACGGCAGTGCGCCAGCCCCTTAGCGTGAAACCCAACAATCCGCTCTTCTCCCCGTGGGTTCGCACGCCGCTGCCTGTCGGTTTGTGGGCCTACAATTCACTTTACACCGACAAGAAGAAAGGTTTCCGCGCTTGGATGTACCGTACTTTTGCCAAGCAGCCCATAATTTTGGAGCGCGACGTCCAGCCCCAGGCTCGTACCGAGATGGTGCGCGATATACTCGATAATCACGGTTATTTTGGCTCGGCAGCGTCTTATGAGCTTGTGCCCAAGAAGAATCCCAAGAAGACGCGGGTGAGTTATAGTGTCGATCTTGCGAGGCCGTGGTATTATTCGAGGGTGCAATATTGGGTCGATTCGCTGGCCAGAAACTCTGATGTACGCAAGGGTGAGCAGTACAACATTGACACTCTCGCACGCGAACGTGCGCGAATAACCAATCTCTATCGCGCTAAGGGTTACTACTATTTCCGTCCTGAGTATGTTGAATATCAGGCCGATACTCTGCGTACTCCGTATGGCGTGGATTTGCGTGTTCTACTGGCAAAAAGTATTCCGCCTGCCGCGCTCCAACCTTATCGTGTGGGCAATGTGACGCTGCAACTATTTAGTGCCGATGGAACGGGTGTGGCCGACTCGACCGAGATGAACGGCGTCAAGGTGTGGTTCCAGTCGCCGCGACGGGTACGTAAACACGTGATCAATAAGGCAATGACCTTGCATACCGGGGACGTGGCGAGCTTGCCTGACATCGATCGCGTAATGAACAACCTCACTGGTATCGGAGTGTTTCGCTACGTCAATCTGGAGGTACCGTCACTCGATTCGTTAGCAGCCCGTTCGACTCCTGGTACCCCCCCGCATCCGCTCGATCTTACGTTTTCTGCAGCTATGGACACTCCGATGGAGGCGACGATCGAGGCTGATCTGGCGTATAAATCGAGTAGTTTCCTTGGGCCGTCGTTGGTGCTGGGCCTTAGTCACAACAACATTTTCGAGGGGGGCGAGGTGCTGGCCCTCAAGCTGAACGGTTCTTACGAATGGCAGACAGGAAATACCTCATCCTCAGCTAATTCCACTGCAGTGAACTCCTATGAGGTTGGCCTGACCGCCTCGCTCACGTTTCCGCGAATGATCGTCCCCAATTTCATACTCCGCGCGATGAGCCGACCCGGAACGACCTACTATCAGCTGGGCGCGAGTCTGGTGAATCGCCCGAAATTCTTCCGAATGGTGTCGTTTAACTTCTCTAACACATACGATTTTCGTACCTCTTCGACTGTTTCGCACAGTTTTACGCCGTTTAAGATGGTGTATAACAAGTTGCTGAGCACCACACCCGATTTCGATCAGACGATGGAGGATAACGCTGCAATTGCTATGAGTTTCGACGATCAGTTCATTCCATCCGGCTCATACACATACACTTACGACAAGCGTTATGGCAAGCAGCGTCGCGACCGCATTGTGACTCAGGTGACGATGATGTCCGCGGGTAACGTTTGGGCGGCTTTGGGCGCGAAAAAACTCTTCGGTCAGCCCCTTTCCCAGTTCTTCAAGGAGACTGCCGAACTAAGGATTTACAAAAACGTTGCACGAGTCAATACTCTGGCTTTCAGGTGGTTTGTCGGCGCCGGCCACGTCTATGGAAATTCTGAGGTTTTGCCTTACACCGAACAGTTCTATATCGGTGGGGCCAACTCGATCCGTGCGTTTACGATCCGTTCGCTGGGCCCAGGTTCGTATCGACCCATCACGGAGGATCGTTATGCCTATTACGACCAGACCGGAGATTTTAAGTTGGAGTTCAACACAGAGTTTCGGTTTAAGATCGCCGGCTCGTTGAACGGAGCTGTGTTTTTCGATGCCGGTAACATTTGGCTCCAGAAAGACGATCCTGATCGACCCGGCGGTAAGCTCGGAAGTGGTTCGTTTTGGCAACAAGTTGCCACAGGTACCGGCGCAGGACTTCGTTATGACCTTTCGTTTATAGTCGTGCGGGTCGATCTCGGTGTCGGCATCCACCTGCCTTACGACACCGGTGTACGCTCTTCAGATGGCCGTCGCCCCTACTACAACATCCCTCGCTTCAAAGACGGCCTTGGCTTTCATCTCGCCATCGGCTATCCTTTTTAGAGCACTGGCAACTGCTTATCCAGTTCGTTGGAGAAGTCCGCCAGCACGTTCATATAGTTGATGAACGCCTCGTAGGCAGATCCATACGGATTGAAATAGGTGTGTACATCACCGTCCGAGAGCCACTTTGTTGCCATATAATAGAAGTGATCGGAATTCTGCATAAAGTTCCACACGAAGTCGAAATCGGGGTTTCCGACCGTGCGTACCTTGTCACGCAGTGCATAAAGTTTTCTGAAGGCTTCATCCTGTAGCTCGTTGCCCAGCCAGGCCGTCACGTCTCTCTCTTCGTCCGCCCAGCTCATAGGGTGGGGGCAGGAGAGTACTCCGACCGGTTGGTACTTAGCGCTCGTCTCGCTCACCGTGGCAAACTCCAGATCGTTGCTTTTGGCCAGCGCGACCTTTGGCAGACGCCCTATGAAGTCGAAAATACCGCTGTCGGCCCACTGGTGTTCGCCGAAGGTTTCGTAATCCATAAACAGGTTCAGCACCTCGCCCGGAGTCTGGGGATCGTTCAGCCAGCCCACATATTTTTCTGCAGTCAGCGGCCATTCGCTCCATTCGCGATTCGAGAAACGGAACGCAATGTCGTCGCTAAGTTTGTAATTTCTCAGTAGCAAATGCAATCGTTGATCGAGCGCTCCCGCATAGATATAATTAGGTGATTTCCATCCCAGTACGTGCTTCGCTCCTTCGGCCAGCATCGCCTGGAAACCCATTTGTGCGACCTCTTGCCCGATCGCGTCCGAGTATATCAACTCCGTGTTTCTGAAAGCCGTCGGTATCTGCCCGAATTCTTCGTGCACCATTCGCCTGTGCCGCTCGACCTCGGCGCGAAATTCTTCCATATCCACCAGCGAGGCCAGCGAGTGCGAATAGGTTTCGGCCAGAAACTCCACACTGCCAGTTGCAGCCAGCTTCTTGAATGACTCCAACACTTCCGGTGCCCACGCTTTGAACTGTTCGATGGCCGGCCCGGATATGGAGAACGTCACCCTGAACGCCCCCTTGTGTTCGTCTATCAGTTTGAGTAGCAGAGCATTCATCGGTAGATAGCACCTTCGCGCAACCTTTTGCATAATGGATCGATTGGCTGCGTCGTCCAGATAGTTGTGGTTCTTTCCCATATCGAAGAAGCGGTACTTGCGTAGTCGCATCGGTTGGTGAACTTGAAAATACAAACAAACTGTTTTCATATTTATCCGTTTATGGCGTCCTGGTAAACTTGTTTCACTTTTGCAGCAGCGTTGTCCCATTTCAGGCCCGTTACCTCTTCTAATCCTTTGGCTGAGAACATCTTGCTTAGCGCAGGATATTCCACCAATGCGTAAATTGCATCGGCCATCGCATCCACATCCCAATAATCGACCTTCACGGCGTATTCCAAAACTTCCGCCACGCCGCTTTGTTTCGATATTATCACCGGTACGTTCGAACGCATCGCTTCCAAGGGCGAGATCCCGAACGGCTCCGAAACCGATGGCATAACATACACATCGCTCAACAAGAACATCTTATGAACGTCGTCTCCCTTCAGAAAGCCCGTAAAGTGGAATCTGTCCGCTATTCCCAATGCCGCAACTCGTCTCACTACGTGGTTCATCATATCGCCGCTTCCTGCCATCACGAATCGCACGTTGGGTAGTCTCTTTAGCACTTTTGCTGCCGCTTCCACGAAGTAGTCCGGCCCTTTTTGGTAGGTAATCCGGCCAAGGAAGGTGACGATCTTGTCTTCCACTCCGCGCTCCACATCCTCCACCGGGCCCGTTGCGAATCTCACTGCATTGTGTACTGCCACGACTTTGTGGGCTGGTATTCCGTACTTTTCTATGACAATATTTCGTGTCAGATTGCTTACCGCTATCACTCTGTCCGCCGCCTCCATTCCTGCTCGCTCGATGTCGTACACCGTGCGATTTATGTTTTCTCCGCTGCGGTCATATTCCGTTGCGTGCATATGCACAACCAATGGTTTGCCACTCACCGCTTTAGCTGCAATTCCGGCGTAATATGTCAGCCAGTCGTGGGCGTGTATCACGTCGAACTCTCCCTCCATTTGCCGCGCGACCTCTGCTGCCACCATCGCATATCGTGCCACTTCTTCCATCAGGTTTTCGCCGTAACGGCCTGAGAACGAGAATCTTCCCTGCCACATATCGCGCGACTCCGAGGTTGTTCCCGTGCGCTCCCACTCTTCGCGTTTTCGTTCCCACTCTTCCGGCGTGGCGTAGGGGATCATATTCGAGTCGATCTCAATGAAAGTCATCTTGTCCCAGATTTCGCGGTGTCGTTCGTCGCCGAAGCGGGTCACAACGTCAGATGCGTTTACTACTCTCACAAAGCGCTGATCCTCATCGCCATACGCCTTAGGGACAACCATCTTAACCTCGACTCCGTGCTTGGCCAGGCCTCTGGTCAGACCGTAAGTCGCCGTACCCAACCCCCCTGCAATGTGGGGCGGAAATTCCCAACCAAACATCAATACTTTCATTGCGCCTTGTATTTTTGTATCATTTCGTTTATCCTCAGTACGGCTCCCACGCTCCAGGCTTGCGATATCGCTCCTCGTTGGGTGTGGGGTGGATCGCCATCGTAAATTTCTGGTATCGAGCCGATTCCGTAGCTGTCGATATCTTCTTCGAAGCCGGCCAAAATCTCCTCGGCCTTCTCCAAAAACGCCGCTCCCCAGATGTCGAAGTTAGCGCGGACATAGTGTTCCAGCGGCCACGGCCACACCGTCCCTTGATGATAGGCTCTGTCGCGCGTGGGTTGATCGCCTTCGTAACGCCCCTCGTACAGAGGATTTTGTGGCGACAGTGTACGCAGACCTTTCGGCGTAAGCAGGTGCCGCTTGATTGTTTTCAACACTTCCAACTGCTGTTCTTCGCTCAGCATCGTGTAACGTAGCGAACAGGCAATGACCTGATTGGGGCGCACGAACATATTCTGGCCTCCATCGTTCACATAGTCTGCCAGATAGCCCTTCGCTTCGTCCCAAAAAGTTTCCACGAATGAGTTCTTTATCATCTCCGGCATCTCCTCCCATTCGCTCACGAAGTCTTTGTCTCCAGCGGCTCTCGCCAACTCTAGTGTATAGCATACTGCATTGAACCACAGTGCGTTGATCTCCACTTGATGTCCTTCTCGACCCGTCACCGGCTTCCCGTTCACCACCGCATCCATCCACGTCATCGCCAGATTCGGATGTCCAGCCCACACCAAGCCATTCTCGTGAATCGAAATCACGTCTCCAATCCCGCGTTTGTAGGCTCTCAGCACATCTTTCATTTTTCCCCCGTAGTCCGTCCAGATTCTCTCGCTTCCCACGTGCTCTTCCAGCTGTTGCAGTGTCCAAAAGAACCATAGTGGCGCATCGACCGAGTTATATGCCTCTCCCATATTGGGGAACAGTCCGTCTTTCATCTCTCTGGTCATCGTATCCACCACATCCACACAGGTTTGCACGTCCCCTCTCGTCAGGGTTATCCCCGGCAACGCAATGAAAGTATCCCTTCCCCAGCGCCCGAACCACGGCCAGCCGGCCACGACTTCTGTACGGTCGTCTCTGCGTGAAATAAACTGACGTGCAGAGTGCTTCAGGCAGGACAGGAAGTCTTTTTTGTCACTCCGCCGCCCCAATTCTTCTTCGAAGATCTCGTTTATCGTCTCTGCCGACCACATTTCGTCCAACGCGGCCGAGAATATCACGCTTTCACCCTTTTTGATCGGGAATTCGAAGTAGCCCGGCGTCAGCAGATCCTCTTCGAAGGGGTACCCTCGCGCCTTTTCTTCCAGATACTCGAACTTGTAGTACCAATCCGGCGCCGCTACGAACTCACAGTCCGGCCCACAGTTCGTTTGCATATATAGCCAGGGGAAATCGCTATAAAGCCGGCATTTCACCCCGCCCCGCACTCCAAAGGTCCGTCCGTCGGCAAACATATTCGCCTGACCGACAGTGTGTTTATTCCGGAATGCCAAAAACGGTCTCAGCCTCAATCGCGTTTCCGAAGTCGCCTCCACCAACGTGTATCGGATTAGTAATTGGGTCTTGCTGTGAATCCAGAGTAGCTCTTTTTTAAGTACCACACCCCCGACGCGGTACGTAATTGCCGGTGTGGGGGTGTAGTCGAAGTCAGTTATGTATTTATGTCCGCGTGGTTCGTATGTGCCTGGGAATCTATGTATTGCCAGATTGAACGATTGTTCGTGCTGTATCACGGTTTCGTCCAGCGAGGATAGCATCACATAGTCGTCTTCGGAGGCATCCTTGGGGCAGACCATCAGGCCGTGATACTTTCGCGTGTTGCAGCCCACTATTGTGGTGCTCATATATCCGCCGCTGCGGTCGGTGGCCAGCATTTCGCGTTTCAGCGAATATTCCAGGTTTCCGAGGCTCTGTTTATCGAACTTTAACACCGACATAATTCATTTATTTAGTAAAGGCCCTCAAAGTTAATAAAAAATTTCCGGCTTACGCCCATTTAACCAAAGGTAAATCCATCCTGTGAGCCAACATTTTGCTGTCCGGATAGACACGTATCGCAAAATCGAACGAGCCGGTCTCTTTCGGGGTCATATCGATGTAGTAAACCGCATTTCCACCTTCGGTGCCCTTGTAGTCGAGCTTTCGTGTCGCCACGACTTTCACTGGTTGGCCGGGTTCGATTTGGCCCGCGATAACAAACTCTACTCCAACGTCTTCGGGCGAGAGGCTGGCAGTATCGAGCGTAACTTCTATGCCGTAACTCTTGCCCACCATAATCGCCTCCCTGTCGAGATTGAAGCGCTTCACTTGTACGATTTTCACATCGTTCCAAGCCGCTTCGACACGCTGTTTCCACACTGCAAGCTCTCGCGCCATCGCAAAGTTGTCGGCATCGACTTTTTCGCTTCTTTCTGCGAGCTTGTGGTAGAATTTCTGCTCGTAGTCCTCCATCATTCTGTTGGTTGTGAAGTTTGCAGCGACATCTGCCACGCAGCTCTTTATATATTGCACCCAGTCGTGCGGCACATTATCCTCGCCACGTCGGTAATAGAGTGGCGCGATCTCCTGTTCTATGGTGGTATAGATCATCTCCGCGTCGAGTTCGTCTTGGAAGCTCTGATCTTTGTAGGTGCGCTCCATCGGTAGCATCCATCCTGCGCCTTGCTTGTAGCCTTCGACCCACCAGCCGTCCAGCACCGAAAACTGCATCACACCGTTCATCACGCACTTTTCGCCGCTCGTTCCACTTGCCTCCAATGGTCTTGTGGGTGTATTGAGCCACACGTCCACGCCTTGAACCAGCCTTCGAGCCAGTTCCATATCGTAGTTTTGCAGGAAGATCACCTTTCCCACGAACTGTGGCATATTGCTCACTTCGACGATTCGCTTGATCAGATCCTGACCCGGTTTGTCGTTGGGGTGGGCCTTTCCGGCGAACACGAACCTCACCGGTCGCTCCTTATTATTGACAATCGCCTCCAGCCGCTCCAGATTCTTGAAGAGCAGGTGTGCTCTCTTGTAGGTCGCAAACCTGCGCGCAAAGCCAATTGTCAATACTTCTTCGCCCAGCATTTCACGTACTTTCACCACGTGGCCCGGATTGTCGAACCGCGCTTGTGCCGGATCGGCTATTCGTT
Organism: Alistipes sp. UBA934; assembly: GCA_002293535.1. Lineage (GTDB taxonomy): Bacteria > Bacteroidota > Bacteroidia > Bacteroidales > Rikenellaceae > UBA940. Next base: position 25,024 of record DBDK01000006.1, read on the forward strand.
TGTCTATTACGTCTATCAATCTGTTTTTCAACACCAGACGCTCGTCCCACAGGCGTTTGTCGTCGATCTCCTTAACTTTTTGCCACGCCTCACGGTTGTATTCCGGTAGTGCAAAACCTTCGGGGAAGTGTTCCGAGTAGAGTCTGCGCAGGTTCGATGCCGTCCAGGTCGGGAAGTGCACGCCGTTCGTCACATAGCCGATGTGTAGCTCGTCCTTGTAATATCCCGGCCACAGGTTTCCCAGTATATCTTTCGACACCTCTCCGTGTAGCCAACTCACCCCGTTCACCTCCTGACTCAGTCTCGAAGCCAGTGCGCTCATCGAGAACTTTTCGCCGCTGTTTCCTGCCGTCACGCGCCCCAGGTCCATAAATTTGTCCCAGCTCACTCCAAAAATATCGCTATAGTGGCTCAGATATTGGCGCATCATCGACTCGTCGAATGCGTCGTGTCCTGCCGGCACGGGGGTGTGGGTCGTGAACAGAGCGCTCGAACGTACCACCTCGTAAGCTTCCTCGAAAGTCAGCCCGTCCTCCTGTATCAGGTTTTTAATCCTCTCGATACCTATAAATGCGGCGTGACCTTCGTTGCAGTGATATACTTGTTGGTTGATACCCAGTGCGTTGAGTGTCCTGATCCCTCCCAAGCCCAGTAACATTTCCTGCTTTAGGCGATTCTCCCACGTTCCCCCATACAGGTGGTGCGTTATGCTTCGATCTTCGGCCAGGTTCAGTTCGTGATCGGTATCGAGAAGGTAAAGATCGGTGCGCCCGACTTCGCATTTCCACACGCGAGCAGTCACAATACGTCCCGGTAATGCCAGTTGAATGCTCACCCAGCCTCCTTTGGCGTCTCTCACCGGCGAGATCGGCAGCTTGAAGAAGTTTTGCGCTTCGTAGGTCGCCTCCTGAGCTCCTGCGGCCGAGAGTTTTTGCGTGAAATAGCCGTAACGGTACAGCAACCCCACGGCGACCAGCGGTGAATTTCTGTCACTTGCCTCCTTTAGGTAGTCGCCGGCTAAAATGCCCAACCCTCCCGAATATATCTTCAGCGAGGCGTGCAGCCCGTATTCCATACTGAAATATGCGATCTTCGGTCCTTTTTGGTGCTTTTTCTCAGCCATATAGGCTTCCAGAGCAGCGTATGTTGCGTCGAGTTTTGCCAGAAATGCTTCGTCCTTTTCGAGTTCCACCAGCCTTGCCTGACTTAGTCTGTCGAGCATCGCGATCGGATTGCGGTCGGTTGCCAGCCACAGATTTTTGTCGATGTACATAAACAGCTCGTGCGCATCCAGCGTCCACGACCACCACAGGTTTCGCGAGATCGCTTCCAGCGCGCGTAGCCTTGGTGGCAGATTCTTTTCTATCATCAGTCGGGTCCATTCAGGGGCGTTCGTGTTCCAGGGGGTGTGTACACTTACTTTCTTCCTGTCAGCACGCTCGTCGGCATAATCGTCGCGATTCAGTCTTTCCGCCGCCACTTCGCACGCCTTGCTGTAACCTTTCTTGTAATATGCGATGAACTTTTCCCATTCGGCCTTTTCGGCGAGTGTACGTGCATCTTTGCGCGCTTTTTCCACCAGATGGGTTGTCTTGTCGGCAAACTCGTCTATCAGGAATGCAATTCGGTCGATCACTTCGTTGTCGTTGTCGTCCGTGCGCTTCACGACTCTCACCCCGTCGCTGTCCGGAGCTTCGTTGTGCGCCCAGGCTCCGAAGCCCGCAAGTGTCGTTGTAAGCGTCGGCACCGAAAACGCAATACTCTCCAGCGGCGTGTAACCCCACGGCTCGTAGTACGATGCATAGACCGTAACGTCCATTCCTACGAGTAGTTCGTAGTAGTGCAGATTGAAAATCCCATCGTTTCCATCAAGATATGTCGGTACAAAAACTACCTTAACTCTGCTGGCAGGATCAGTCAGCACACTGCCCGACATCGAGTTCACGATCGGATCCCAGTCTGGATTCGTAAGATAGTGCGTTGTGTAATTAAGTGTGTCGTGCACCGAAAGGTCTTTTCGGGGGCCGTCATTGCCTGCAGGTACGGTTATGTAGGCCAAAATCTCTCGATCGCGATTTTGTGACGCCAACTTCTTTAGCGACTCCAGAAAAACATCCAAGCCCTTATTCTTGTATTCGTAACGTCCACTGGTGCCGACAATTAGCGGTTCTCCCTCAAATTTATGCTCCCAGCAGGCCTCCGCCACTGTTATCATCTTTTCGCGTGCTGCTTTGCGTTTTGCTTCGAATTCTTCGCCCCGCCACACAAAATCGTCTTCAAATCCATTCGGGGTTACCAGATCAACCTCGCGCCCCAGTAAATATTTGCATTCCTGTGCTGTTATATCGCTTACTGTCAGGAAGCTATCGCTAAACTGCGCGGCAGTTTTTTCAAGGGAATGCTTTGCCACCACGTTAAACCTGCGCGCCATTTCGTCTGCATTGAATGTTTCCAGATCGCTGTATAGAGGGTATCCGTTTCCTGCCAGCGAGCGCCCCATCACCGTTGCGTGGGTTGTAAAAACAGTTGCCACCCGCGGTGCATTTTTGCGCAGATAGAGCCCGCCCGAAGAGGTCATCCATTCGTGAAAATGTGCTGCAATTGTATCGGCGGGGCGACAAAAAGTCGTTATATAGCTCTCGATTACCAGACCTGCCGCGTGACCGAACAGTACAGGCTCGATGTAATCCCATCCTCCCGTGATACTATCCACCTTGTACGTCTCCCACAGGAACTTCAGCACGTCATCTTTCTTGGCGAATAGCGAGGTAAAATCGACCAGCACCACCAGTGGCTCTCCTTCGATTTTCCATCGACCCACCTTTATGCGAATTCCTTCGCGATACATCTTTTGGCGCCAGTCTTTAAGCAGTTCCGTGTCTTCTGCAAATTCGGGATTGTCTCCTTCGCGGTGAATGTCCGGTCCGATCAGTATGTAGTTGTCACCCAGCGCTTTATTGACCACCAAGGCTTTCGTTGCCACGACTGTGTGGATCCCGCCGACCTTGTTGCACACCTCCCAGCTCACCTCGAACAGATTGTCCACTCCGGCGAGCTCTTTATGTTTAGTTTTTCCCATAGTTTTCAAGTTTGGATTTTACCTTGCAAAGGTACTAATTATCACTCAAACAACCCACCTATTATGTAGTCCGAGAGCAGGAATTTCTCCTCCGGGAGTCGGAATGTCGGTAGCGATTTATTTTTTCCTTCCTGTACCAACAGCCCTTTGACCACAAATCTCTCCGCTTTCTCAATTAATTCATCGGTTTTTCCTTTTCCAAACTGCTTCTCGAAATCTCCCATATCTATCCCTTCCACCCGCCTCAGTCCGGTCATTATCCTCTCGTTTCTCAGTTCGCGGTCTGTTAGCGTCTCCCCGTCGTAAATTTCTCCCATCCTTCCGCTACCTGTATTCTCGCCGAACGCCGTAATATACTTTTCCAGATCCGCCGTCACCCACTCGCGCCGTTTCTTCCCGTCGAACGAATGCGCGCTCGGCCCAATCCCCAGGTACGCCTCGCCACTCCAGTAGCCACTGTTGTGAATCGCTCTATAGCCCGGTTTTGCAAAGTTTGAGATTTCATAATGCTCGAAACCTGCGTCGCTCAGTTTGCGACACAGCAGTTCATATTGACGCTCGGTTTCGGCTTCCGGTATCGGGGCGAAGATGGCATCGTTTCGAAGTTGCCTGTCTCCAGCCGCCCACTTTCCGAATACCGTTCCGGGCTCTATTGTTAGATGATAGGCGGAAATATGTTGCACTCCCAGCCCTGCAGCCTCGTCCAGCGTGCGTTCCCATTGCGCCATCGTCATTCCCGGTATGCCCCATATCAGGTCGATCGAAATATTCGCTCCAAAACCCGCCGTATGCCTCTTCGCTCCGTGCTCGACACCCCCCGTACTTCCGCCGATTTTTTGCGTCATTCTCACCGCCTCTCTCGCCCGCTTCGCATCGTGTCGCCTGTTCATTAGCTTCAGTAGCCCGTCGTCAAAACTCTGTATCCCGATGCTCAGCCTATTGAATGTCGGAACGCTCTCGCCTTTGGCCTCGACCCCCGCCAGTGTTACCACATATTCGTCAGTCAGGTCTTCCGGGTTTGCTTCCAACGTTATTTCCTTCAGTCCCGCGCAGTTCCACAGTTTTCCTGCGTGTTCCAGTATGTCTTTTAGTCCCGCTGGTTCCAGTAGGGTTGGGGTTCCGCCGCCTATGTATATAGAGGTAAGGGGTGCGTTTGCCAAAAAGTCGCTGCTGTCGGCGCTCCGACCACGACGCTCATCCATCTCTCCTTTAAGGGCAGCAACGAGGTGCGCGGACAGATCTTTCCTATCGCCGTTGGAGTTCCGACCCACAGAATAGAAGTTGCAGTAGTTGCACTTCGAGGCGCATAGTGGGATGTGTATATACAGGCCGGACATTTTGCAAAGATAGTCAAAACCCCCAACCCCCCCCAACCCCATAACAAAAGAGCGGCCCCCGTGTTGGGAGCCGCTCCGTTATTCAGATTCGGTTCGCTATCAGAGAACGATAGTGAAAGGAATAGTTTCTTCTTTAACCTTACCGTAGCGGTCGTAAACCTTCACAACAAGTCCGGTTTTGTTGTTACCGGGCGAGAGGCTACTGGTTTTGATATTGACATACGAGGGAACAAGATTACCGTCACCATCCAACGTCGGAGCAACAGCTGTATTCGATGCAGTGTTACCATCGGCACCTACGATAGTGTAGGTGGTGTCACCGGCGGGAACAGAGAACTCGACTTTCTGGATGTAGGTATAGACATAGAATGTTTCACCTGCGTCAGCTATATCCTTGTCGGCATTCTTATCTTGACCCGTTTGGAACAGGCTGTACTTCTGACCTGCGTAGTTGTAGCCCGAGATGTGGCTGTCGTCGAGTTTCAGAACGGCACCGATCGAACCTGCAGGACGCGTGATTGCATCGCCGGTTTCCTTGATCTCGCCTTCGAAGAGGGCGCTCATAATCTTCATATCGAAATCCTGTTCTTCGATCTCTTCGTCGCTGTATTCATATACGCCGAGGTAGAGACCCGGAACTATACGCATATTGAGCACGTCACCGTAAGCATTGGGAGCCGTAGGTGCGGGCAGCGGACTGGTAGTCTGACCGAGCAATTCGACAGTCGTTTTGAGAGCCTCATAGGTAACAGGCGAAACTCCTCCATCCACAACGGTCACGGCGCGAGAAGCGGTTACGAGGGTGGACGCATCTTCACCGTCGATTTGCTGTTCGTCGTCGGCCAATGCCAGATTCGTTTCCGGGAAGTCGATCCACATCTTGTCAGTGTCGGCTGCGATACCGAACTTGGTGAAACCACCGTCCGAAGGAGCGGCTGCAGTGTGATTGATGCTTGAAGCCGGCCTGAAGACGTTGTAGTAGGTCGAAGTTGTTGCACCACCGTCGATACCTGCCGTGAAGAAGTAAGTATTAGCCCAAGCATCCGGAGTCCTGTAGTAAGCGTTCAGGGTATTACCTTCCCAGTAGCGAGTACCGACTTCCGAGTTACCGTTTTCACGTTTGAACAGATCTGCCAACGGAGGAAGAACCGGAGTGAACGTATAAACGATCGTGTTGAGGTAGTCATTGTCCTTATCGACGAAGTCAATAGTTACACTGTACAGTTCACCTACGCTGAAAGCGGGGTCGAGTTCAGAAGTGCCGTTAGCGATATAGGGGAAGTTGTCGGTAGTTACGCCGTCGGCATCCGCAATAGCGTAAGGCATCTTGATCACGAGACTCTGAGCCTGATACATCTTACCGGTGGCATAAGGAGAAGTTGCAACGCTCGTACCTGTACCATCGGCTTTTGTGTTGGCAAATATACCTACCGCGCCTGTGGGAGACGAACCGTCGAAAGCAGTGAACAGATCGTCGATTTCGGTGTCGGTCAAATCTTTGTCACCGATAGACATAGCCTTGATCGAGTAAGAAGTTGCACCGTAGTCGGCATTCTTCCAACGCTGTTCCATAGTGGTTCCGCTACCTGCGTCGATAGTTGCGAGTTTTTCGAACATCGCTGTGAGGGGCACAACCAAACGCGCACTTCTCAAAGAGTCGGCGTTTCCGCCAACGGTACCGGCAGATGTCTGTGCGCCGCCGGCATAGGTAGCTTCGTCAGTGATGACGTATTCACCCAGAGGAATAGTTACGGATTCACCGCTGCGTACAGGACGGATAACGATTTGTTCAAAGAACACGCTACCATTGACGGTGAGCTTGTAGACGTTCAAACGGAACGTAGCAAGGGTCAGGTCGTCGGGAAGGCGGGTTACGGTGAAAGAGGTCCTGTCGGGGTTGGGAATAGTGATACCGAACTTACCGGTTTCAAAGTCAGTCTTGTCTGCGACTTCCAGATAGTAATCCACAACAGCCTCATTGTTGGTCGTGGCAAGAAGAGCAGCACCGCTTGACGGAGTGAAAGCTGCGATAGAGTAAGCAACGCCCTGAACAGGATTGTACTGTGTCAGATTAACGTCCTTACCTGAGCCGATCAAAGCACCTGCGAGAGTCTTGGAAAGATCGGCAGTTTCAGCCAAAGCACCTGCGCGAGATTCTTTAACAGAAGTGATTTGAGTCGCAGTAGAAGTGAAATCGGTGTATCCTGCGAAACGGGTACCATTAGCGTAAAGCGAATAAACTGCATCGGTTACATAAAGATCAGTGTATGCTTTGTACGTGTTTGCAGCAGCATAGGTTTCCGTGTTGTAGGTGCCGGGGATGAAGTAGAATGCACTTTTAGAAGCATCTCTGGTAAGAGTTGCAAGACCGGTAATGGCTTCGGGTGTACCTAAGGCAATCGGAAGAACACCACCCTTGCTGTTTACCAAGGAGAGGTCGAGGCCGGTGATGTCCGCAGTTGCGGGTTCAACTTCCACGATCAGACCGGTACGTTCACCGCTCAGAGTGTTCAAAACCATATTCTTAACAACGGGAATCTTGCCACCATCCCATTTGTCGAGCTGGCCGGTGGTTCCGGGAGTGCCGTTGTCTGTACCCAGATTGCTGGCAACAGGTTCCATCAGGAATGCTGCAACACCAGCCCATTTAACATTGAGAGCAACTGCTTTTGCGTTCCAGGTACCTGCGCGGCCACTGAGTTCGTCCATTTTAAAGCCGTCCGCGCCCTTGTATCCGGGAGCGGTATACCAACCCAAAATGTTGATAGCAGATACTGCCGAAGCTGCACCGGGAAGGAGGATTTCGGTATATTCGTCATCACCTTCAGCTGCAATAAACAGCGTGTAAGAGCCATCTTCATTCTCTTCAACATAAGGAAGAAGAGCGGTGGAGCCACCAAACTTAAGGGTAACAGTAGTTCCATCGCTATACGTAATAACAACGTCTCCGCCCGGAGTAGCTTGAGTGGCATTAGCCACATACTTGCCAACAACCAGCCCATCGAGCTTAGCCTTGATGTCTGCGATATCTTCCTTCATCGCGTCGATCTCAGTACAAATCGCGTCGATATCGTCGTCGTAGTTCTTACAACCTACGAAGCCGACAGCGAGCGAAAACGTAAATGCTCCGAGGAGCAAAAACTTAAACAAATTTTTCATACTCATTAAAAATTTAGGAATTAAATTAATTGATACTTTAGTTGTTTTATATTTAGTTTGTGTGTTCCAGTTTAGGCAGGCCCAACTTCTTTGGGCCCACTTTATGGCGGCAAATATACGAACTTTTTTAATATAAAAACACTTTACCGCACTTTTTTCAATATTTTTTTCATTTTCCAAAACCTTTTGTACCTTTGCCATACCAATAGACAAAGGTAATCATATTATTATAATAAACAAACAATTATGACAAAAATCGATCTTTCAAAGTACGGAATTACGGGTGCGGTGGAAATTATTCACAACCCAAGCTACGAACAGCTCTATCGCGATGAGGTCAATCCCAAGAACGAAGGGTTTGAAAAAGGCGTTGAAACCACCACAGGGGCCGTTTCGGTCAAGACCGGCATCTTCACCGGCCGCTCGCCCAAGGACCGTTATATAGTAAAGGATGCTACCAGCGATCAGCACATCTGGTGGGACGGTACGATCAACAAGCCGGTTTCGCCCGAAACGTGGAATCATTGCAAGGCTCTGGTGCAAAAAGAGCTGAGCGGTAAGAAGTTGTATGTTGTGGATACTTTCTGCGGAACCAATCCTGACACCCGTATGAAGGTTCGCTTCATTATGGAGGTCGCCTGGCAGGCACACTTCGTGACCAATATGTTCATCCGTCCGTCGCATTATGAGCTTGAAAACTACGGCGAGCCAGACTTCGTTGTGATGAACGGTTCGAAGACCACTAATCCCAATTGGAAGGAGCAAGGCCTTAATTCAGAGGTATTTGTGATGTTCAACCTCACTGAGAAAGTTCAGATCATCGGCGGTACGTGGTATGGTGGTGAGATGAAGAAGGGTATGTTCGCTATGATGAACTATTACCTGCCCCTTAAGGGTATGGCTTCTATGCACTGCTCGGCCAACGTTGGCGAAAAGGGCGATGTGGCTATCTTCTTCGGTCTCTCCGGTACCGGCAAGACCACTTTGAGCGCCGACCCCAAGCGTTACCTCATCGGTGACGACGAGCACGGTTGGGACGACAAGGGCGTGTTCAACTACGAGGGTGGTTGCTATGCCAAGACGATCAACCTTTCGGCTGAAAACGAACCAGACATTTGGCGCGCTATTCGTCGCGATGCACTTCTGGAAAACGTTGTGATCAAGGCCGATGGTACTCCCGACTATTCCGATGGCAGCATCACCGAAAACACTCGCGTTTCCTATCCTATCTATTTCATTAACAAGATCGTGCTTCCCTCGAAGGCCGGTCACGCTTCCAAGATCATTTACCTTTCGGCTGACGCTTTCGGTGTTTTGCCTCCGGTCTCTATTCTCGACGACGCTCAGGCCCAGTACCATTTCCTTTGCGGTTATACTTCGAAACTCGCCGGTACCGAACGCGGTATCACCGAGCCCGTGCCTTCGTTCTCGCCTGCTTTCGGTGAGGCGTTCCTCACTCTCCACCCCACGGTCTATGCTTCCACTCTCTCCAAGAAGATGAAGGAGCACGGAGCCAAGGCGTATCTGGTGAATACGGGTTGGAATGGCACCGGTAAGCGTATTTCGATCAAGGACACTCGCGCCATCATCGACGCTATTATCGACGGTTCGATCGACAAGGCTCCCACGACTCATATTCCGATCCTCAACCTCACCGTTCCCACCAAGTTGAACAATGTTTCGGAAGGTATTCTCGATCCTCGTCAGACTTATTCCGACGTTAAGGTTTGGGAAGAGAAGGCTCGTAGCCTGGGCGCCAAGTACATTAAGAACTTCGAACAGTACACCGACACCGAGCACGGTAAGTCGCTTGTTCCCGCCGGTCCAAAGTTCTAAGTTTCCGTGAAAAACGCCCACTTGTGGCGTTACTCTGGAAGCCCGAATCCTCACGTACGTCCGGTACGCTGCGGTTCGGGCTTCTTCGCGATGCCTTTGGCAGCATCTTGCCCTCCCTCGCGGTGAGAGTCTCCTCCCTTCGGTCGTCGTCGCTCGGTCGCCGTATTGTCATCCGGCAAGTTGAAAAATCTCCTCTACCGAAACTTCGAAAAACCTTGCCAGTTTCAGTGCCAATGCCGTCGAGGGTGTGTAAATTCCGTTTTCGATCGTGTTGATTGTTTTCCGTGTTACCCCCACCGCCGCGGCCAGTTCCTCCTGGGTGATGTCTCTTATCGCCCGCTGCACCTTTAGCGTGTTCGTAAGTTCGTTCTGTCCCATAATCTTTATTTTAAATTTCTCGATATGTCTTCCGATAGCAGGGTACGACACGCCTCAGAACGATGAAAATATTGACTGCGGCGATGATTCCGGCCACCCTGACCAGGAATTCCGGCGCAAGCAACGATATGTCGTTCACTTTCTTATCATTGCGTTTCAAAATCCACACTCACTCCTATCTCGACCGGTCATAAACAAGCAATGCAATTGCTTGGGCAACAGCGCCACAAAACAATATGCCCAGGCAGCAGATTTTGGCGGGTATGGGCACAATCTCTACCCACGTCAAGGCACCCAAAATAAGTCCCGAAGCCACCATCGCATAATATCCGCATAGCGCTGATTTTAAGGTGTATAGTTGAAACATTTCATTGTTGAGGGCCTCGTTTAGCTGGGGCTCGCGGCGGATTTTTGCCATTAACGCTATGAACGCGCCGTTCACCACACAAGTCAGTATCGCACCTATGCCGTAAATATATGATACGAAACCGTTCTCCGGAAAGATTCCCTGCGCCAGTACTCCACCTACCAAAAGCACTAAGGCGATTGTGCGCCAAAGGTTTAGCCTGTAGCGCGATTTGTCGATTTTCTCGATCTGTTCGATTGTTTGTGTTGTCATAATTTTGAGTTGTTAGGGTGACTTTATGTAACGTTTGGGTTACAAAGGTAGAATAAATTTTTTATTATCGTTACAAAAAGTGATATTTTTTGTGAATAATTAGGTTGCGGTTCGGAAAACCACAAACAAGTTTGCGTTTTCTCTCACCTTGCACTATATTTGCGTTATGGAAAAAAAATATTCTGCGGTGGCTGACCGCTATGAAAAAATGGAGTACCGTCGTTGCGGTAAAAGTGGGTTGAAGTTACCCAAAATTTCGCTGGGTTTGTGGCACAATTTCGGTAGCATCGACGACTACGAAAACTACAGCAAAGTCGCTCTGGAGGCGTTTGATGCTGGGATTACGCACTTCGATCTTGCCAACAATTACGGTCCTGTGCCGGGTTCTGCGGAGGCTAACTTCGGGCGGATCCTGCGCGAAAGCCTTCATCCGTACCGCGATGAGATGATCATCTCGACCAAGGCCGGCTACCTGATGTGGGATGGCCCTTATGGCGAGTGGGGAAGTCGTAAATACTTGATGGCCAGCCTCGACCAAAGTCTCAAGCGAATGGGTTTGGAGTATGTGGATATCTTTTATTCGCACCGTCCCGACCCCGAAACGCCACTGGAGGAGACTATGGGGGCGCTGTCGGATGCGGTGCGTGCGGGGAAGGCGTTGTACGTGGGAATTTCCAACTACGATAATGCGCAAACCGCTGAGGCTGTGGAGATTCTACGCCGAAATGGCACGCCGTGCGTCATTCATCAGCCGAAATATTCGATGTTCGTACGCTGGGTGGAGGAGGACGGATTGCTGGAAACGCTTGAACGTGAGGGAGTTGGGCTGATAGCGTATTCGCCGCTGGCGCAAGGAATGCTGACAGACAGATACTTACACGGTATTCCTCAGGATTCGCGCGCTGCGAAACCGAGCGGATTTTTACAGACTAAAGAATTGACACAAAGTCGATTAGAGCAGATATCCGCCTTGAATGGGATCGCTACAGGGCGCGGTCAAACACTCGCCGAAATGGCTTTGGCGTGGCTGCTGAAAGATCGGCGCGTTACAAGCGTTTTGGTTGGTGCAAGTTCGGTCGGGCAACTTCGAGATAATCTCAAAACGTTGAATTCCAAAGAGTTCACTGCCGACGAACTCGCGAAAATAGAAACAGTATTATGCACTCGTTGAGGTAGTCCAAAAAAGACAAAAATGTCAAAAAATTTGACAATAGTGTCAAAAAATTTGACATTCTAACCCGGAAATGATATGACAACACAAGAAAAAATCGCATCGACCGCGCCCTGCGGACTCGACTGCTTCAACTGCCTTTCGCACGAGGCCAACATAACGCCCGAACACCGGATCAGGGTTGCCGAACTTTTTGGTGTCGCCCCCGAAGAGGCCGCCTGTAAAGGAGGCTGCCGGGCCGTGAAGGGAAATTGCCTGTGGACACGCGGCCTGTGTGCCACCTGGGCCTGCGTGGAGCGAAAAGGCGTGGAGTATTGCCACGAGTGTGACGAGTTCCCGTGTCGTCGCTTAGCTCCCTCGATCGACAGCGCGGTGCAGAACTATCCGCACAACTACAAACTCTACAACCTATGCCGGATGAAAGCGGTCGGGATCGAAAATTGGATCGAGAACGATGCCAACTGGGTGCGCGAAATGTACTCCAGCGGAAAGTTCGTGGTGGGAGACGAGCCCGTTAGGGGCTGAGTCTGGGTCTGGGTCTGGGTCTGTCAGAGCTGGTAGAGGTAGCGCTTGATACTTTTTTTCGGGGTTTTCTCGAATTCGGTGGGATAAATAACGATGCTCGACACCCGCTCGAAAGGAGCGACAAGAGTGTTGAGCTCAGCGAGATTTTTCTCCATAATTTCGGGAATCGCCTCGTCGGGAACTCCCTCGGTTTGGGCGGTCTCATAATCGGGATAGACCAGCGCGACAAGTTTTCCCTCCCGCTCGACGACCAATGACTCCATAACCAAAGAGAGGTTGCTCAGTTTGGCCTCGATCTCTTCGGGATAGATGTTTTGTCCGCTCGCTGACAGGATCACCGTTTTGCTACGCCCGCGGATGTAGAGCGTGCCGTCGGGATCCATAGTACCGATGTCGCCCGTATACAGCCAGCCGCCCCGCAGCACCTCGCGTGTTGCCTGTTCGTTCTTATAGTAGCCCTTCATCACGTTCTCTCCCTTCACAATTATCTCGCCAGCAATGTTTTCGGGATCAGAAGAGTCGATCTTCACATCGAGATAACCCTTGAGATATTGACCTACCGAGCCCGGCTTGAACCCAGTCCAATAGGTATAACTGATGAGTGGTCCGGTTTCGGTCATTCCATAGCCGACGGTTATAGGGAAGCGGATCTTCATCAGAAACGCCTCGGTGTCGGGACTTATGGCTGCTCCCCCGACGATGAATTGACCTACGGCACCTCCGAATGCGTCGAGAAGTTTTTTGCGAATCGTGGAGTAGATAGCTTGGTCGAGCAGCGGAATTTTCAACGCCCAACGCATCGCACCTTTCTCCAACAAAGGTGCTACCTGCTTGCGGTAAATTTTCTCAAGAATCAGCGGCACACAGCAAATCACGTGAGGCTGAACTTCTTTCATCGCCTCCAGGAGTATCTTTGCGGCAGGAATCTTGCCCAGCAGTGTGATGTGGGTCCCTTCGGCGATGGGACTCAGGAAGTCGAATGCGCAACCATAGGCGTGGGCCAGCGGCAGAAACGACAACACGCGACTGCCGCGGAAGAAGATCCTCACGTCGATGGCGAACTGGACGTTGGCCGTAAGGTTGTTCACCGTGAGCATAACTCCCTTGCTGTAACCGGTTGTGCCTGAGGTGTAATTCAACAACACTACGGTGTCGTTCGGCACATCCGGGTATTTGATGTCCTCAGCCGTAAACCCGTTCGGATGGATGTCGCGGAAGTGCTTGCTGACCTCTTTTTGGAACTTGGTCAGGCCGTGTCCGTCGCGCTCGTAGATGCAATGCAGGTCGGTGAGCGAAAAAACCGCTTCGATCTTCTCGACCTGCTCCGGCTCGATCGAGTCCCAATAGTTGTCTCCTACGAACAGCAGCCGACTTTCCGAGTGGTTGATAATGTGGATGATGTCGTTACTGTTGAAGTCCTGCAGGATGGGCACGATCGTGGCGCCGTAGGTCATCGTTGCCAAGTAGGTTATGCACCAACGCGGATTGGAGCGCCCAAGCAGCGCAATTTTGTCGCCGGGCTCGATCCTGGCCTTTTGAAAAAGCAGGTGCAGTTTGGCAATTTCGCGCGCCATCTCGAAATACGAGAAGGTCTCCTTCTTGAAATAGTCCGTGAGAGCAGGCAGTTCGCGGTTTTGCCGGAAGCTCTGCTCGTAGATTTTTATAAGATTGACGTTCAGCATAGCACGTTCGGGTTTCGGAGGTAAAGATATAAAAAAGGTCGGAATATTCCGACCTTTTTTCAATTTTCTCTAATTACAATAGCTGTAATTATCGTTTCACTGAAACATAGTTGCTTAAATCACTCGCGGTGAAATTGGTCATTGAACTTAGCGGAATTGCTTTTACCTTGTAATAAGTCGTGCCTGTGCGAGGGTTTGAATCCGTAAGAACATATTTGTTTCCCGATGGACCACCGGAGGCAGTTGTTTTAGAATATGAGCCCGTCGCGCTTGTTGCGCGATATAGCTCATAGGAATTTGCAAGCGATACCGGATTAAAAGATATTTGCACGAAACCTCCACCTGAATAAGCCTGAAGTCCTGTTGGGGCACTCAGTTTTTGAGTTGTCGATCCACCGCCACTATTGGAATTGTAGCTGCAATATGCATAGCTACTGAAATCGCTCTCGCCAGCACTATTTATGGCCTTTATTTTGTAATAATTCGCACCTTTATAAGGTGCCGGATCTGTCCAGTTGGTGTTGCTTGTGGAATTCGTGAATTGAGTATAGGGACCATTTGCCGAGGCAGAGTAAAAAACTTTATAGCCGGTTGCCCCAGATACACTATTCCAGGTGATTCGAACAGATGTCCCATTTTGTGTTGCCGACACGCCTTTTGGGGCGCTTGGTTTTGTTGTCCCTCCGCCGTTACCGCCATTGCTTGGAATCCAGTTGTGAGTCGTTGGATGGCTAAAATCACTTTCTGTTGCGCCACTTACAGCTGTAACTTTGAACCAATTATAACCTTTTGTCGGATTAACGTGATAACAATGAGTTTGCCCTACAATGTTAAACAACTTGTGATACCCGTCATTTATGCTTGTGGTACTGTGATAGATGTTATAACTATATGCTCCAGGAACGGTGCTCCAGGAAATAAAAATAGCATCGGAAGAGTCCGGATCTTTTTTTGAAATGACATTGGTCGGTGCTGAAAGCGCAGGCTTGTTTCCTCCTCCATTATTACCCGCCCCTGCGGCTTGATAGATTGTTACGTACTTTTTGAAAATCTGATTATTTTGGTCCCTCACTTCTAAATTTTCAGAACGAGAAGTCGCGGAATTATTTGGTTGTACAACAACTTTGATAGAGCCATTTCCAGACCCTGTCGCATATCCGACGTTAATGTCATCGCCCAAGTAGAACCACGAACCGTTTCCGGCGGACCAATAATCGATATTGCTAATGACATTGATGATTTGATAACCACCTTCTGCATCGAACTGTAGAGACTCTGGGGTAATTTCTAATATCGTGTCCTCGTTTTTGCCGCACGAACTTAGGAGAGAGACACTCGCTATAACTAACAACAATAATTTTTTCATAATTAAATATTTAATGGATTGTTTTTCAGTCTTAGTCCTGGATTTGGACAAAATAAAAAGCGCGGACTAAATTGCCGATTATTGGTATCTGAGGTCTTAGACTACCTATCACCCTAATAATGGAATAAAGCCCACGCCGTTCGGCGTGAGCATCAACTTTATTCCTTGGGTGACAGTTGAAATTGTCTAAGTTTCAGATACCCGAAATAAAAGCTAACGCTTTTTATTTATGTGTCCTTGAGGTTGTTATCTATTCATAGGCAGTTATTTATGAACGATATATAAAATTTCTTTTCGCAGCCCGTAAAGGCTTCGTTCGTCAGTAGTGAGGTGTGCAAGATAATCAATTTCTTCGACATTCCAACCGGCGTGGCGCAGACGATCGGCATAATCGTGTCCATAAATACGTCGGTGGTCGTACTGACCGAAAATTTTTGTTCGCCCGACCGGATCGGTGATCGAATCGTCCTCGAAGGTTTCCGTGCGGGCCTCGTCGATGGGAACAAGGAGGACGCCCCAGCCGCCCGGTCGGGTCACGCGGCGCAATTCGCGCATAGCGAGAAGATCGTCGAGAACGTGCTCCAAAACGTGATTGCACATCACCACATCGAAGCTCGCATCCTCGAAAGGCAATGCCTGAACATCTGCGCGCACCTTGGCCAGCGGACTTTCCAAGTCGGCGGTCACATAGTTTTCGGGCGGAAAGATCTTTTCGAACTTTCGAGAGAGGCAAACTTCGGGGGCGATGTGCAAAAGTCGAAGAGCGGTCGTGGGCTCCGCGGCGCTTTGCAGCAGGTCAGTTTGGCGCTCAATCCATAACCATAAAAGACGATGACGTTCGAGGGCCAGGCAGTTGGGACACAGGGCGTTGGGCCGCGTTTCGACGTATCCGTAAGGCATAAACTTACGATAACGCGCGCCACACAGAGGACACTGGACGCCGTGACCGCTACCTTTTTGGCCTCGTCCAACGGAATAGAAAAGGCCGATCAGGGGAGCCGTCAAGCCCGCAAGCCTTTGGAGGAGAGGGCGAGGGAAAAGATTCAGAATGAGCCTAATCATCGTTGCCCAATACTTCTCCGACCGCTTTTTCTACCTTGGCCAAGCGCGATTTACACCACTTTATCAGCTCCGTAGCACGCTTGACCTGGGTTGCCAGAGTGTCCACATCGAGCGTTCCGTCGGAAAAACCGGCCAAAATCTGTTCGACTTCGCCGATAGCTTCAGCGTAACTTTTCGGTTGTTTTTCTGCCATAATATCTTCTTGTTCTGCTTTTATAATTTTGGTAAGCCGGGCCGAAAGTTTTGGCCATAAATCTCTCTTCCTGAAGTGTTTGCAAGTGGAGCATTACGATCGCACAAAGGGTGAACGCGAGCAAAACCCAGTTGAAAAACATCGCACACAACCCGGCATACAGAAGGTCGAATCCTAAAAACGCCGGGTTGCGGCCGAAGCGAAAAATCCCGCTTGTCACCAGCTCCGTTCGGTCTTCGGCAGGAATTCCGGCGCGCCAACTGTCGCGCATTTCGTGCACCGCCAAGCCGAAAACTACGACTCCGCCGATACCGATGACCGCTCCTGCGATGCGCAAAGGCAGGCAGGCCGCGGGGAAGAGCCAGCTCGGAGTGCCCTTACCGTACAAAAAAATGCTCGCCACCTCGGCAGCCACTACGGCGAACGTCGCCAGTTTCATAACGAACTCGACGGCGATAACCTTACGAGGTTTTCCGCCCCAGGCGAGCTGGTCCGTTCGGATTCCCTGCCGCCGCTGAGCAACCATCTTGCCGAAATAGATCGCATAGAACGAAATCAAAATGGCTATTCCGACAAGTCTCATTTTGCGGTTACTTTAAGGGTGCCTTTATGAAGGGTGATGTCGAGCGGCTGGCCTTTTACGATTTTTGCCGCGTCCAGAACTGCTTTACCGTCGGCACGAACGATCGCGTATCCGAGAGCAAGGATATTTTCCGGTCTGCGAAGAGAAACGGTTCTCTCGAAAAGGGCAAGGCGATGCCCCTCTTTTAGGAAAACCTCACCGGTGCGGCGTGCGATCTCCCCGCTAAGGCGCTGAAGCCGAAGTTCCAAGGTGCGAGTGAGCTCTACGGCCTCAGCCGCAACAACACGTGCAAGACTCTCCAGCTGCAACCATTCGGTTTCCAGTCCTTCGCCAAGCCAAACCGCAACGGCAGTGGGAGTCTTGAGCTCCAGAGCGGCAACCATATCGGCTATGCTGCGGTCTTTGTCGTGGCCGATGCCCGTCGCGACGGGAAGAGGAAACTGGGCAATGTGGGAAGCAAGCCTGTAACTGTCGAACGCAGAGAGGTCGCTGGCAGAACCCCCACCGCGGATGATGACGACAATGTCGAAATCGTCGGCCCTCTCGGCAATAGTTTCGAGTACGGATACGATGGAAGTCTCGCTGGAAGAGCCCTGCATCACAGCTTCGAAAAGAGTAACCTCGAACCGGAACGGAAAACGAGAAAGCTCCTGCACGAAGTCGCGAAAGCCTGCCGCCGAAGATGACGAAACAACTGCAATACGCTGAACCAAATAGGGAAAACCCAACTCGCGGTTCATATCCCAAACTCCGTCGGCCTTAAGGCGGGCAATGGTGGCAAGGCGCTGCTGCTCGCGATCACCTAGGGTGTAAGAGGGGTCGATGTCGTTAATTACGAGCGAAAAGCCATACAACTCGTGATACGTCACAACGACTTTGAGCAGAACTTTCATACCCGACGCGAGATCGTCGCCGGTGATACCGCGGAAATAGGCTGAAAGCGATGCCCAAGTACCCCGCCAGGCCACAGCGCGTGCTGCAGCCTTGACTGTCGCAGCCTTGCCGGCACCCTTCTCCACCAACTCGAAATAGCAATGGCCGGCCCCGTTCACTTTCAGTTCCGCAACCTCCGCTACCACCCATACAGGAACAGGAAAAACTCCGTCGAGCGCTCGCACGACCCGCGTCTGCAACTCGCTCAAAGATATATGCGAAGTGTTCACCAATGCAAAAATAGGAAATTTTCACTAACTTTGCCACCGACTATGGCAGATAACATTATACTTGGGCGGCTGGAAGGGCTGAGGGCGAAATACGACGAACTACAGGCACAGATGACTGAGCCCGACGCGATGAGCGATATGAAGCGATTTGTGGCTCTTAACAAAGAATACAAGGAGCTGGGCCCCATTATAGAGGCGAGCGAGAAATATCGGATGGCCTGGGGAAATCTCGCCGATGCGAGGGACGTGATGGCTAACGAAAAGGACGAGGAGTTCAGAGAAATGGCGCGAGAAGAGATCGCAACGCTGGAGCCTGAACTTGAGCGCCTTGAGGAGGAGATCAAACTGCTGCTGATACCGAAAGACCCACAGGACGAAAAGAATGCGATCCTGGAAATTCGCGGTGGCACGGGCGGTGACGAAGCGGCGATTTTTGCAGGAGATCTCTACCGGATGTACACCCATTATATCGAGAACCGGGGCTGGAAATACGAGGTGAACTCGATAAGCGAAGGGTCGTCGGGAGGATATAAAGAAGTGGTACTGAAGGTGATAGGACAGGGAGTTTATGGCGTACTAAAGTACGAGAGCGGGGTTCACCGCGTGCAAAGAGTGCCACAGACGGAAACCCAGGGGAGAGTGCATACGTCGGCGGCATCCGTGGCGGTGCTTCCGGAGGCCGAGGAGTTCGATATAGAGCTAAATATGAACGACATACGTAAGGACACGTTCTGTTCTTCAGGGCCCGGAGGCCAGAGTGTGAACACGACCTATTCGGCAATTCGCCTGACCCATATACCAACGGGGATTGTCGTTCAATGTCAAGACCAAAAGTCGCAGTTAAAGAACTTCGATAAGGCGCTGGAGGAGCTGAGGACGCGTATTTTCAACCTCGAATACCAGAAATATCTCGACGAGATCGCCGGAAAACGCAAGACAATGGTTTCGACGGGTGACAGAAGCGCCAAAATTCGCACGTACAACTATCCGCAAGGGCGAATCACGGACCACAGAATCGGCTATACGATATACAATCTGGGGCCGTTTATGGATGGCGATATTCAGGATATGCTCGACCAGTTGGTGGTGGCGGAGAATGCGGAGAGATTAAAAGAGGCCTCCTTATGAGCCGGAACGCCGGCAGCGATTATTTTATGACACGCAAAAATTTATACGAGCGAATCAGAGCGAAGCGAAGCTTTCTGTGTGTGGGATTGGATACGGATGTGAGAAAACTGCCGGAGGGGATGCAAGGGAGAGAGGAGCCGCTTTTTGAGTTCAATCGCCAAATCGTCGATGCCACAGCGCCTTATGCCGTGGCGTTCAAACCCAATCTGGCGTTTTATGAAGCGCACGGGGCGCGGGGAGTGGAGCAATTTGAGAAAACCTGCCGCTATATTCGCGAAAAATATCCCGAAATCCTGATCATAGCCGATGCAAAACGGGGAGACATAGGCAATACAAGCGAGATGTACGCGAGGACGTTTTTCGAAGGAAATGGTGCTGGAGGCTGGCTGGCCGATGCCGTAACGCTCGCGCCATATATGGGTCGGGATACTGTGGAACCGTTTCTGAAATATGAAGGAAGGTGGGCGGTGATTCTCGCGCTGACGAGCAACCCAAGCGCAGACGATTTCGAGACGCTACGATTGGAAGGTGGTGAAGCATTGTGGCAGAGAGTGTTGAAAACGGCGTCGGGATGGGGAACCCCCGATAATACGATGTTCGTGGTGGGTGCTACGAGGGCAGAAATGCTGGCAGAGGTGCGAAAGATAGTACCGGATCATTTTTTACTTGTACCGGGAGTGGGAGCCCAGGGAGGGAGTCTGGAAGAAGTGGCACGATACGGAATGAATGCAGAGTGCGGCCTGCTGGTAAACTCTTCGAGAGGAATAATTTATGCCTCGTCGGGAGAAGATTTTGCAGAAGCTGCCGCATCCGAAGCCCGCAAAATGGCCGAGGAGATGGGCGGGTTGCTTTAATCTGCCTGCCCTGGCGGCTGAAACTTCTCGATCCTGTCCCGGATCGCCTCGCCGGCCTCTTTTTTTACGAAAGCCCAACGTACCGCAATACCGATCAAAAGAACGGCGATCAGCGCCAACATCCATCGCTCGGCAGGCGAGCGGTTACGAAGCCATTTAAGCATCAGTTAGTCTTGAAAGGAAACTTGACGGCGGCCAGGTCGGCGTTGGCTTTTTCGATCTTGGAGGCCAGGGAAGTTTTGAACTCCGAAAGGCGGGCGCGAAGGGACTCGTCGTCGGTGGCAAGGATCTGGCAAGCGAAGATGGCGGCGTTCTGAGCGCCGTCGATAGCCATAGTGGCCACGGGAATTCCGGAAGGCATCTGAACGATAGACAACAGCGAATCGAGACCGTTAATCGAGTTGGAGGAGCGGATAGGAACACCGATTACCGGCAACACAGTGGAAGCGGCGATGACTCCGGGAAGATGAGCCGCCCCGCCGGCCGCAGCGATGATCACCTCGATACCGCGAGATGCCGCCCTCTCGGCGAACAATGCAACCTGAGCCGGCGTGCGGTGGGCAGACAGAGCATTGATTTCGTAAGGAACTGACACAGAATCTAAAAACTTGGCCGCAGCCTCCATCACGGGCAGATCCGACGTGCTACCCATTATTATACTTACGCGTGGTGTCATAGATTTTTCATATATTTGCAGACAAAGTTATGAAAAAAACTGTAAAACTGCACGATCGCACTTTTCGTGTGATGATACCGGCCGACGAGCTCGACCGAGCCATAGACCGTGTGGCTACACTCATAAACGCCGACTATGCCGATAAGGTGGGGGAAGGGGAAACACCTCTGTTCCTGGGAGTTCTGAACGGTGCGTTTATGTTTATGTCGGAGCTGATGAAAAAAGTGGAGTTCAACTGTGAGCTCTCGTTCGTCAAACTGGCCTCGTACAGCGGGATGGGCTCGACGGGAAAGGTGTCGGAGCTCATCGGACTACGTAATAATGTGGAAGGAAGGCACGTGATCATTGTCGAGGACATTGTGGATACGGGAGAGAGTATGGAACACCTGCTACGTTCGCTGGAGGGTCACAAGCCGGCCAGCGTAGAGATCGTGACGCTGTTT
The DNA here is from genome assembly GCA_002293535.1 of Alistipes sp. UBA934. Classification (GTDB taxonomy): domain Bacteria; phylum Bacteroidota; class Bacteroidia; order Bacteroidales; family Rikenellaceae; genus UBA940. Next base: position 46,278 of record DBDK01000006.1, read on the forward strand.
TTTAAGCCCGGAGCATTCAAAAAAAACTTTCCGGTTAAGTACAGGGCGCTGGAGATAGGAAACGAATTCATTGTCGGTTTTGGGCTGGATTACAACGAACTGGGGCGCAATTTCAAGGACATTTATGTTGTTACCAATAATTGAGGAGTTCTATACGCTTCAGGGTGAGGGGGCGCAAACGGGCAGGGCGGCATACTTTGTGAGGCTGGGCGGGTGCGATGTGGGTTGCAGCTGGTGCGATGCAAAGGAGACCTGGAAAGCAGGGGTGCATCGGATGGTGGAGGTGGCTGAAACTGTGGCAAGGGCAGCGGCTGTGCCGGCAAAAGCGGTGGTGATTACAGGAGGTGAACCGCAGATGTATCCACTGGGAGAGCTCTGTGAGGCGCTAAAGGCGGAAGGGATAGAAATTTTTCTGGAAACATCGGGCTCGCACCCCTTCAGCGGGAAGTTCGACTGGGTGTGTCTGTCACCGAAGCGCCGACAACCGCCATTGGATGAGGCTTGGGCGCACGCGGACGAGCTGAAAGTGATAGTGGAGGGGAAGGATGATCTGCGCTGGGCGGAAAAGTGTGCGGAAAGAGTGGAGAGAGCGAGAGTGGAGGGTGTTCGAGCAAATAAGGATGTGAGGTTATTTCTACAACCCGAATGGAGTCGCAGGGAAGAAGTGATGCCGATGATAGTGGACTACATAAAAGAAAATCCGCGCTGGAGAATCTCGCTCCAGTCGCACAAATATATGCGCATACCGTGAAAGAGGGAGAGAAGGGCTGGCTCGGCAGGAGTCTGGGATGGGTGAACGGACCATCACGGGCAGTGGCTTTTGCGGTGCTGCTGGTACTGATTGTGCTTTTCGGAAGGGATGTGATCGCGTCCTTGCAGGTTCGTGCGGAGATACGGAACCTGCAAAAACGCAAAACACAATTGGAAGCAGGCATAACCGAAGACAGCCTGTTGCTGAAAAATCTGGACGACCCCGCGTTCCTGGAGAAGTACGCGCGCGAAAATTACCTGATGAGAAAGCAGGGCGAAGATGTCTATTACCTGATTACGCGACCCTGAGGCTCGACGGCATAGTTATCCAAAACAATGCCGTCATATCGGGTCTCACCGCTCGACCATTCGATGGGAACAGCCTCGAAACTTTCGGGCTCGAAGAAATTTACCGTCTTAATGTTCTCGTCGAGAGGCGGAAAAACGAGCGTCTGGAGAACCACCTTACCCATATAACCACGAATGATACCGAGGCGTCCGACCTGCTGATCGCCCTCGATGTCGCGAATCATATATCGGTCACCACTCTGAGGATCGACAAGGCAAGTGTCATTACCCCAAAATACCCAATACCAGTTACTGTAAACAGGCTGGACGCGAGTGATACGGGTCTCGGTCTTATTACGCTCGATGCTGACGATGTGCATCGGGTTGAGCCTTTGACCGTTGCGAGGCATACCGTCGTAAAATACCATCTTGGCCGGATCGAGCAGCATACCGTCGAAACGGTTGAAGTAGTCGATCTCGGTCTCGGCGACAGGATAACCATCGACGCCGAGGAGAGTGCCGTCCTTACCGACTGAGAGGCCATAGCGGGAATAGTCCTTAGAAGGGAAATCCTTGGTGGTGAAAGGATGGCTGAAAGGCTGACCGAACTGCTTACCGGCGGAAGTTTCGGTGTCGGGCTTGGATTGAGAACCGGTGGCCACGACGTGGCGAGGCGGAGCAGGACGGAAAGCGAAAAAGAGAAACAAAGCAGCCGCAAAAGGCACGGTGAGGGCAACGCGAAGAGCGCGCATACGAATTTTGACAGGTGTTTTCATCTTGAGAAATCTTTTTTTAGTGATTGAACTGCGAAGGCCGTTGGCAAGAGAGAGGATCACGCCGGCTGTGTCCTCCAAAATGGCCAACATATAGTCTTTCATAGGCACACCGCTTTCGAGGGTGCCCTGATCGGCTTCGAACTCGTGAATACTGCGTAACTCCCTGCGAACGATCCAAATAAACGGATCGAACCATAGCAGAAGTGTAAAGGTTTCCATAAAGGCAAGGTCGATGTAGTGACGCAGGGAAATGTGCTCCCGCTCGTGACCAAGAACGATGGAGAGTTTGGATTGCGAAACGTCGGAACTGACATAGATCCTGCGACCCACAGAAAAAGCACTCTTAACAAAAGGACTGAAATAGACCGTGGAGCCGAGGATAATCTTTCTCTCGGCCGTGCGCCTTATGCGCCAAAGTATGAATGTCTACCTTGTGATGGCGAGGCCCATAACCAACACCCCACCAAGGTAGAGAACAAACGCAACCGTGTGGAGAGGAAAAGCAGCAGCAGGGGGGAGAGGGCGCCGCGAGAAAGACGGCAGGAATATTGTCGGGGGTTTGGATGGGGAGAATAACAGACGACGATCGGGAAGGCTCCACGAAGTGCGAAAAAGAAGGAACCGGCTGGCCGACCTCGATCGAAACAAGCGAAAAAACGATGCTGAGCAACGGAATGGCAAGCAAGAATACCCGACTCGCCCTCAGGGATGACTTGCCTCGGAACAGCGCGAAATAGAATGCCATAATGAGCGCCGACGAGCCAAGTAATTTCAAAAGAATTATCATTTCGATTCGTTTAAGATTTTAACTAATTCTTCTATTGCGGCAGGAGAGAGCTCTTCGGCCTCGGCGAAAAACGAGATCATAGCACTGTAAGAACCCCCGAAAAGAGAGTCACGGGTGTTACGAAGGGATGCTTTGGTGTATTGCTGGCGCTCCACGACGGGATAGTAGCGATGGCTTTTACCGAAAGCCTCGTAATCGGCGTAGCCCTTCTGAACGAGGATACGCATCATAGTGGAGATGGTACTGTAGGCGGGCTTGGGCGAGGGCATTTGCTCGATGATGTCGTTCACGAAGGCTTTACCCTTGTCCCAGAGGATGTTCATAAGCTTGAGCTCGAAGCGTGTCAGTTCTTTTTCCATAAGCAGTAGTATCGTTTCGTCGGGACAAAGGTATAGCTAAAGTTTTAATTATATAACTAAAAGTTTAACTGAAGTCGAATTATTTTTTTATTACTATCTTTGAGCCTTGAAAATTAATAAGGTATGGCAGACGAAAAGATAATTTTTTCAATGGTGGGGGTGAATAAAGTCCTCACAAACAACAAAAAAATCCTGAACAACATATACCTGTCGTTCTTCTACGGAGCCAAAATAGGCATCATAGGGCTGAACGGAAGCGGAAAATCGACCCTGATGAAGATAATAGCAGGGATAGACAAAGCATATCAGGGAGAGGTGGTCTTCTCGCCCGGATACTCGGTGGGATACCTGGAGCAGGAGCCGCAATTAGACGATACTAAAACCGTGAGGGAGATAGTGGAAGAAGGATGTGCGGCAACGGTGGCGCTACTGAAAGAGTACGAGGAGGTGAATGCTAAGTTTATGGAGCCGATGGACGACGACCAGATGGCTAAACTGATCGAGCGACAGGGAGAACTTACGGAAGCGATAGATGCGGTGAACGGCTGGGAACTGGATGCAGTGTTGGAGAGGGCGATGGATGCCCTGCGTTGTCCGGATCCCGACGAGCCGGTGAAGCATCTGTCGGGAGGGGAGAGAAGGAGGGTGGCGCTATGCAGGCTGTTGCTACAGGAGCCCGATGTGCTGCTGTTGGACGAACCTACGAACCACCTGGACGCGGAAAGCATAGACTGGCTGGAACAACACCTGCAACAATACAAGGGAACCGTGATAGCAGTGACGCACGACAGGTATTTTCTGGATAATGTTGCGGGGTGGATACTGGAGTTGGACAGAGGAGAGGGAATACCCTGGAAGGGCAACTACACCGGCTGGTTGGAGCAGAAATCGACCCGACTGGCCCAAGAAGAGAAACAGGAAAGCAAGCGAAGAAAGACATTGGAGCGGGAGCTTGAATGGGTGAGGATGAGCCCGAAAGCGCGACACGCAAAGAGCAAGGCCAGGCTGGGAGCATACGACAAGATGCTAAACGAGGACGGGCGTGAAAAGGAAGAAAAACTCGAAATATTCATACCGAACGGGCCGAGGCTGGGGAATGTGGTGATAGAAGCACAGGGAGTGAGCAAGGCGTTCGGAGACAGGGTGCTCTACGAAGGGCTGGAGTTCTCGTTACCCCCCGCGGGAATAGTGGGAGTGATAGGGCCGAACGGAACCGGAAAGACGACCCTGTTCAGGATGATAATGGGGCTGGAAGAGCCTACGAGCGGGAGTTTCAAGGTGGGAGAGACGGTGAAACTGGCATATATAGACCAGCAACATAAGTCGATAGATGCCCAAAAGAGTGTCTACGAGGTGATAAGCGCGAACTCGGAGCACGTACAGCTGGGGAATCGAAGCGTGCCGGCAAGGGCATACGTTTCGCGGTTCAACTTCGGAGGGGCGGATCAGGAGAAGAAGTGCGGAGTGCTGTCGGGAGGGGAGAGGAACAGGCTGCATTTGGCGTTGGCCTTGAAAGAGGAGGGGAATGTGCTGTTGCTCGACGAGCCGACGAACGATATAGATGTAAACACGCTGAGGGCGTTGGAAGAAGGGCTGGAAAACTTCGCGGGCTGTGCGGTGGTGATCTCGCACGACAGGTGGTTCCTCGACAGAATAGCAACGCACATACTGTCGTTCGAGGGCGACGGGAGGGTGGTGTTCTTCGAGGGAGGATACTCCGAATACGAAGAACACAAAAAAGCGCAAGGAATAGAACCGGCGAAAAGAGTGAAATACAGGAAATTAGTGGAATAACCTATGGCGCAAAAACCAACCATACCAAAAGGAACAAGGGACTTTTCGCAAGCGGAGACGGCGAGAAGGAACCACATCTTCGACACCTGCCGCGAGGTCTTCCGCCTCTACGGCTACGCGCCTATAGAGACCCCGGCGATGGAAAATCTCTCGACGCTGATGGGGAAATATGGAGAGGAAGGAGATAAACTGTTGTTCCGTGTGATGAACTCAGGCGAGCAGGCAGCAAATCCACCGGAGAAGGGCTTGAGGTATGACCTGACGGTGCCGTTTGCAAGGTACGTGGTGCAACATCAGAGTGAGATCGCGTTTCCGTTCAAGAGGTTTCAAATACAACCCGTGTGGAGGGCGGACAGACCGCAAAAAGGAAGATACAGAGAGTTTTTCCAGTGCGATGTGGATGTGATAGGGAGCAAAAGTCTGGTGAACGAGCTGGAACTCATTCAGATAGTAGAGCAGGTATTCGGGAGGTTGGGAGTAGCTGTGACGCTGAAGCTAAACAACAGAAAAATACTTGCCGGAATAGCCGAAACAATAGGGCATCCCCAGCGTCTGGTGGATATTACGGTGGCGATAGACAAGCTCGACAAGATCGGGATAGAGGCGGTGAAGGCGGAGCTGGCGGAAAAGGGAATCTCGGAAGAGGCGATAGGAAAGCTGGAACCGATACTGGCGCTGGAAGGAAATAGGAGGGAGAAGCTGGATCTGTTGGCGGAGATTTTGGCAGGCTCGGAAGTGGGAATGGTGGGAATAGGAGAGATGCGCCAGGTGCTGGACTATGTCGAGGCGCTGGGAGTGAAGCTGGATGTGGAACTCGACCTGTCGCTCGCGAGAGGACTGAATTACTACACGGGAACGATTTTCGAGGTGAAGGCGAAAGACTGGGAGATCGGAAGCATCTGTGGCGGAGGACGTTACGACGACCTGACGGGGATTTTCGGAATGCCGGGCGTTTCGGGAGTGGGAATTTCGTTCGGCGCCGACAGAATTTACGATGTGATGGACGGTCTGGGACTTTTCACGGCCGAAGTGGTGGCGGGAACGAAAGTGCTGTTGTTGAATTTTGGAGGCGATCCGCGCAGTCTGGTCACGGAGGAGCTCACGGCGTTGAGGCTGGCGAGCGAGTTGCGGGCGGCGGGTGTTGCGGCGGAAGTTTATCCGGACGCAAGCAAGATGAAAAAGCAGATGGAGTGGGCGAACAAGAGGGAGATACCCTGGGTGGTGATCATAGGGGAAGAAGAGCTGGTGAGCGGGAAAGCTACGCTGAAAAATATGAAAAGCGGTGAGCAGCAACAAGTCGAATTCGGTCGTCTGGTCGAAATACTGAAATGATAACTTTTGCACATCCCGCTCTGTTGTGGCTGTTGTGGCTGTTGGTGCCGATGGTGGGATGGTATGTGTGGCGCTTGCGGCGAGGTGAGGCGGCGCTGAAAATCTCGACGCTGGAGAGTTTCAGGGCGACAGGAAGGACGCTCAGATGGTGGTTGAGGCATCTGCCGTTTATGTGCGTGTGTGTGGCGACGATATTGATAATCATTGCGTTGGCTCGTCCGCAAACTTCCGAAAGCGGAAGTTCGTCCACAACGCGAGGGATAGACATTGTGCTGGCGTTGGACATTTCGAGCAGTATGCTGGCGCGCGACTTCAATCCCGACCGCATTGCGGTGGCCAAAGATGTGGCGGCAAACTTCATAAACGATCGTGCAGGCGACCGAATCGGATTGGTGGTTTTTGCCGGAGAGAGCTTCACCCAGAGTCCTCTCACGACCGATTGCGCTACGCTATTGACGCTCCTGGCACAGGTCGAAACAGGCCTGATCGAGGATGGAACTGCTATTGGAAGTGGTCTGGCTACCGCGATAAATCGTCTGCGCGAGTCCGACGGGGTGAGCAAGGTGGTGATTCTGCTGACAGACGGGGTGAACAACACCGGTCGCGTTGCTCCACTGACAGCAGCCGAGATCGCTAAAAGCCTGGGTATAAAAGTTTATACGATCGGAGTCGGCTCTCACGGCACCGCTCCATATCCGGCTCGCGACGCGTGGGGCAATCCCGTGATGGTCAATATGCCGGTAGAGATCGACGAAGAGGTATTGACGAACATAGCCAGCGAAACAGGAGGGCAATACTTCAGAGCGACCGACAGACGATCGCTACAAGCGATTTATGATGAGATCAATCAGCTGGAAACGAGCGAGATAGAGACAAATGAATTTACACGGCATACGGAACTTTTTGGTCGCTATGTTTTAGCGGCGCTTATCGTGCTGATTGCCGGTTTTTTACTTAACTTGTTATACTTAAGACAGATACCGTAAGTGTTTAGATTTGCGAATCCGGAGATGTTTTGGTTGCTGACGCTACTTGTGCCGGTGGCTGGGGCGTTCGTATTGTCGGCCTACAGGAGATGGAGACGGCTACAACGGTTCGGCGATTTGGAAACTCTGGCACCACTGATGCCCGACGCTTCGCCAAGGTTGTGGACGATGAAGACGGTGCTTATGGGAGTGGCGATAGTGTTGATGATCTGTGCATTGGCTCGTCCGCAAGTGGGCAGTAAACTGAAAGAAGTGACCGTTAGAGGGATCGAGTTAATGCTGGTTGTGGATGTGTCAAATTCGATGTTGGCGGAGGATTTCGAGCCCAGTCGCCTTGAACGCACCAAGTATGCCATCGGGCGTCTGCTGGAAGGCTTGGAACAAGACAGGATAGGGCTGGTGGTCTTTGCGGGCGATGCTTATGTACAGCTGCCCATAACATCAGATTACCTTGTGGCTCAGAGTTTTGTGAGGCAAATTTCGCCTACGATGGTGTCGAAACAAGGGACGGCGATAGGAGCGGCAATAGACCTGGCGGCAAGAGGTTTTTCGAGCGAAAGTGGCCCGGAGGAAGACGGAAGAGCGAGCAACAGAGCGATAATTCTAATAACCGACGGCGAAAACCACGAAGACGATGCGCTTGCTGCAGCCCAAAGAGCTACGGAAAAGGGTATAAAGATCTATACGATCGGCATAGGAACACCACAAGGAGCCCCGATCCGCATTGAGGACGACTTCATACGTGACGAGAACGGCGAGATGGTGGTGTCGAAACTCGATGAAACCACACTGCGTCAAATTGCCATCGAAACAGATGGAGCGTACATCCGTTCGACACAGCAAAGCCTTGGTCTTGAGGAAATTATCTCCCGAATAAACGAAACCGAGAGCAAGGAGTTCACGACCCAAATGTTCGAGGAATACGACGAGCAATACAGATATTTTCTCTTTGCAGCGCTTGTATTTATAATTTTTTATTACTTTTGTCCCCGCGTTAAGTGGCGCATCACATAAGGCACCATAGCTTAATTGAATAGAGCATCTGACTACGGATCAGAAGGTTCCAGGTTTGAGTCCTGGTGGTGTCACAGGGGGCCGGAGGCCACAAAATTCTAATGAAGCGCATCGCGGCGATAGACGTTTTCAGGGCACTCACGATGCTGATGATGCTCTTTGTGAACGATATGGCCGGTCTTGAAAATATCCCACACTGGCTGGAACACGCAGGACGGAGCGAAGATATGATGGGCTTCTCGGACACGATCTTTCCGGCATTCCTCTTTATTATGGGCGTCTCGGTCCCGTTCGCCGTTCAAAACCGTCTACGAAAAGGCGACTCACTGCCGAAAATCATTCTTCACATTCTTCTCAGAAGTGTCGCGCTGGTCGTGATGGGCCTCTATACGGTCAATTATGAATCGCTCGACGGTGCTGCTGTAGGCATCGGCAGGCCGTGGTTCGCCATCCTGATGATAGTGGCGTTCTTTTTGGTGTGGGCGGTCTATCCAAAGCCTGAAAGCAGGGGTCGCAAATGGCTATTCACTATGATGCGGCTGGCAGGTGTGGGAGTACTTGCATACCTGTATATAATATATGTTGGTCGCGGAGGCTCCTCGTTCGGTACTCGGTGGTGGGGAATTTTGGGGCTTATCGGGTGGACATATCTTGTCAGTTCGGCGGTATACCTTATCGTGAGAAACAACGTGACTTACAACTTTATAGCCTGGATGCTGATCGTCGCATACTGCATTTTGGGCAGTGCAGGAATCCTCGGCAACCCCATTCCCGGCAGCATCACTTTGCACGCTTTCGGAATTTCGGGTCTGCTGGTCTCGTCGCTTATGCAGCGCTATGCCACGCCGGAAAAACCGCAAAAGTTCCTACTGTGGATGGTTGGGCTGGCGGCGGTGATGGCGGTGGCAGGCTGTGTGGCCCATAACTATTGGATCGTCTCCAAAATCCAAGCGACTCCGACGTGGCTGTTCTGGTGTCTGGCGATGTTCCTTCCGCTGTTCGGCATTATTTACTGGCTTACTGAAACTAAGCATAAAGCGCACTGGTTCAGCTTCATAGCTCCTGCAGGCATCGTGACTCTCACTTGCTATGTGATACCATACGTTTGGTACAGCGTCCGCTCGCTGCTCCACATTCACCGCCCTGAAATCTTCCAATCGGGCACCTGGGGCCTCATCGGTTCGCTCGTATTCGCGTGGTTGGTCGTGCAGTTGGCCGGATCGATGAATCGCTATCTTGGCGTCAGGCTAAAGATCTGACACCGAAACGTCCCAGCCGGAGAGCAAATCCCCATAGAGATAAAACGTTACGTCGAACTGACGCTTTGAGTTCTGCTCCTCGACGCGGTAATGCCTCGTTGCACCGTAGGATTCGATCAGCTGAAATTCGCCGAGCGAAACCTGGGGGACACCGGTGAGCGTTGCGATGCTCTGGTCGATCTTGGCCATAATGGTCGGCTTTTTGAACGGATCGCGTTCCAACTTCGAGGGGTCTGCGGTGTCTGTGATCTTTCCTTCGAGGCGCTCGGCACGTTTGGCGTCGGCATACTGTTTGAACTGCTCGCGAACCGCGGCGTCTCTCAAACCACCCACCGTGAAGATCGCAATTCCCTGGGCACCGTTATCCAGCGCAGCATCCATCTGAGCGAACATTTCAGGCCCGTTGGTGGCGGTCATTCCGCAATACAAAACGGTTTTAGGATTCTTTTGCGCCACATTGTCGATCGTGCAATCGGAGATGAAACTCACGTCCTTTGTGTAGAAGTTGTGATAGACCATCGGGAAGACTATGTCGAGGTTCCATTTACCCCAATCCTGACGAACCATCTTGCGCGACATCGCGGGAGTGGGGAATGGCGATGCGGCCATCACCTTGCCGTGTTTGTGTACTTCGTCCGCGATCATATTTGCCACTTCGGTAACCTGATCGCAACGGAACTGTAGCCACAACTCGTCGGTAGAAGGATCTTGCTGCTCGCGAGGGTCGTAACCGTGCAGTGCCTTGAACTTTTCGATCATAGCGGGGTGGTAACCGTAATCCCATTGGGGATATTCTTTGTCCTGAACTATGCCATATTTGGGCCACAGGGTCGTGGGCAGGATCACATCCACAAGTCTGTGATAATCAATTGCTATACCGTTCAGTCCTTCCACTTCGCAATAGGCTTTGACCTTTGCGCGGACATACTCTCTCACCTCGTCCAGTGCGGGGGTCATAAATTTATAGTAACCCACATAAGCCGGCACATCGACCAGACTTTCGCCCAAGCGGTTCACGTCCAACCATTCGGGATGTTGGGCTACCACAGTTTCGCGGTCGTGTTCAAGATTCATCGTCCACAACCAGGCATAGACTTCGATTCCGTGCTTCAGGGCAATGGGAATAGCTTCGCGATAGTGATCGGGAGTGGGGGCGTTGAGCATTACGCCGTCGATCCCGCTGGAGGCCATCACTACGCACAGAGAGTCGAAATTTACGCCAGGACGGTAATCCATCCAGGTCCAAAACATAGGGTAATCGGTGGCCACACGGGCCTTGGGTACACAGCAGGAAGCGACTAACGCCACCGCTGTCAGCAAAAGAATCACTCTCGGGGTCTTCATAGTAGTTTGGTATGAAAGTTGTTTATATCCTCGACACAAAGTTAATCATTCTCTTAAAATCTTACACATTATGGCAAACATTTATCAGACAATTATGCAGCTCATCAAGCCTGCGAGAGTTGCAACGGCATCCGAGGTGCTGAGCGAAACACAGCACAAAATCACCGCGGGCGTGGACATTATTCTTCCGACCCTGCTGGCGGAGATGCTCAAAAAACACGACTCCAAGGAGATCGAGGAGGTTCTTCTTGCTGCCAAGCACGTCAAACTTTATGAGGATTATGACAAAATCTGGCGCGGCAGCGGTGTCGATGAGCACGAAAACATCGGCGAACGTATGGAGAATCGACTCCTGAGTCCGCACGACCCTCAATTCAACACCGCGGTGGGCGAAAAAGCGGGCATCAAAAAGGAGCACGCCGACCGCCTCACAAACTGGGTTTCGGGTACCATTGCCGCTTGGATCGCTCAGCAAATGGCCGAGGGTAAGAGCTACAAGTCGATCCTGGACGAACTGGGCAAAGAGAAGGCCGAGTTGAAAGGTATGATCTCCGCCGACATCATCAAAATGTTGGGCCTGGAACACGCTCTGGGCATTGCCGCTGCTGCTCCTCACAAGGCTGCAACTCATCGCGAAGAGACCATCATCGAAGTGGTCGAAGGCAGAGTGGGCAAGGATGGTAAGAAGAAGTGCGGTTTGGGTTGGTTATGGTGGCTGCTGGGTATTCTGGCTCTGGCTGCAATCATCTTCTATTGCTGCCGCCATTGCACCGGACCCAAGAAGGAGATCACCACCATCGAACAGGTGACCGAGATTCACAACCCGCCTTCATACGAGGCGATCCCGATGGTTCTGCCCGACGGAACGAAGATCACGATGTACCGCGGCCATGTCGAGTCGGCAATCAAAGCGTTCCTCGATAGTGACAAGTTCAAGAACGCGACCGATGCCGAGCTTCGCAGCGTATGGTTCGAGTTTTCGGACATCGACTTCGAACACAACTCCGCAACCGATCTTATGGCAGGTGGAGAACGTCAGCTGGCTAATCTGGTGGGCGTTATTAAGAACTATCCGGGCGTAAAGATCAAGATCGGAGCTTTTGCCGACAAGACCGGAACACGCGCCGTGAACTTTGCGATAAGCAAAAAACGCGCAGAAAACATTGAAGCAGCTCTTGAAAAGGCCGGTGTGCACGCAGATCACGTATCTGTGGAAGGTTTCGGTGAAGAGTACGCAAAGGTTGCCGAAACAGCTTCGGACGTCCAAAGAGCTCCCGATCGCGACATCGCACTGCGATTCACGAAATAAGTCGCTATGTATTACTTAAAAACAGAAAGCCCTGCTTCGGCAGGGCTTTCTGTTTTATTTAGAACATTGAACTGATCATACCCACAAACGCTATCAATACGATCAGATCGATCAGCGAGAGAACCAATCCGGCAATGGCAAGACCCCTGGGTTTGCGGAAGACGGCGATAAACGAGAATACAAGTCCGAGAACCCAAATAATCCAACCCAGTACGGGCACCCAAGAGAAAAAGATTCCAAGCAAAGCCAACACAAACCCTGCTACACCAAGCCCGTTCGACCGGCGAACTTCGGTGACAATGACTACACTTTCTTCCATTTCGATAGATTTTTTGTGTACAGACAAAGATAATAAAAATTTTTACTACCTTTGCGCCAATTGGAAAATAATAAACAAAAAAACTAAGGTGCCTGAAACCTGTGAAAAAAACAAGGTAGGCGTTAAAGGAAAACCAGAGTGGCTAAAAGTTAGAATCAAAGGGGGCGAGGCGCACGGAGAAGTCGTGCGAATCGTCGAGGAAAACGGGTTGCATACGATCTGTGAAAGTGGGAGATGTCCCAATAAGGCGGATTGTTGGAGCCGAAAAACCGCAACATTTATGGTGTTGGGCGAAATTTGTACAAGGACGTGCAAATTTTGTGCAACAAACTCTGGGAAACCTTTACCGATAGACCCTGCCGAACCTGAAAAGGTGGCAAGTGCTGTCGCCCTGATGGGACTGAAGCACGCCGTGATAACCTCTGTTACAAGAGACGATCTTGCAGATGGAGGGGCCGAACATTGGAGGGCGGTCGTCGAGGCGGTTCGCGCGAAAAATCCTAATACAAAAATCGAAGTTCTGATTCCCGACTTTGGCGGGAATGTGGCGCTGTTGGACATCGTTCTGGCAGCGCGTCCGGATATTGTGGGCCACAATCTCGAAACGGTGAAGCGGTTTACCCCGGAAGTGCGCTCACGAGCCCGGTATGATGTGAGCCTGGGGGTGTTGCGGCATATCGCAGCGAGCGGTGCTGTGGCGAAAAGTGGTTTGATGGTGGGTCTGGGTGAAACTGCGGAAGAAGTTTTAACAGCGATGGACGATCTTAGGGAGGCGGGTGTAAGCAGCATTACGCTCGGCCAATATTTACAACCTACCCGTGCCCATTTGCAAGTGGTGGAATATGTAACTCCTGCAATGTTTGAGTTTTACCGTCAGGCGGCTGCGGATCGCGGATTTACGCGAGTAAGCAGCGGTCCCCTGGTGCGTTCTTCATATATGGCCGATGCAAGTTGAGGTGCTCGATTGGGGGCTGATAGATTACCAGAAGGCGCTGGAAAGGCAGCGAGAGCTGTTCGAGGAGCTGATAAAAGAGCGAGAGGGGAAGGAGAGAGATGAAAGAGGCGAGAGAGGAGAGAGGGGCGATGCCGGATGGATAGTATTTTGCGAACACCCGCACGTCTACACGGTGGGGAAGAGCGGGAAGATAGAGAATCTGTTGATGAGTGAAGAATGGCTCCGGGGACAAGGGGTGACGGTGCACAGGGTGGAAAGAGGAGGAGATATTACTTATCACGGGCCGGGGCAACTGGTGGTTTATCCGATACTCGACCTGGAAAAGCTGGGCTTGGGACTGAGGGAATATATAGAGTTGTTGGAGCAGTGCGTTATAGATATACTGGATAGGTGGGGGATTGTGGGGGAACGTATAAAAGGGAAGACAGGAGTGTGGGTGAGAGTGGGCGACCAAAAAGAAGCGAAGAAAATTTGTGCGATAGGGGTGAGAGCTTCGAGGGGGGTGGTGATGCACGGGTTGGCGCTCAACGTGAAGACGGATTTGAGGTGGTTCGAATATATTAATCCCTGCGGAATGGCAGATGCAAAGGCCACTTCGATCAGGGCGATTTTAAGCGGCGAAGAGTAAAAATCGCCGTCGGCATTCCGACAAAATTGTGAATATAAAAATATATAGTTATGCCAATCGAAAAACAATGGGTCGTCCTCCCGCAGGGCGATTCGGCGAAGGTCGAGGGGTTGGCCCGCGAGCTGGGTCTGTCGCCGGTGCTGGCAAATCTGCTGGTACAAAGGGGGGTGGAAACCCCTGACCAGGCGGCGGGATTCTTCTCCCCCTCCCTTGACCATTTGCACGATCCGTTCCTGATGAAGGATATGGACAGGGCCATCGAACGCATCTCGCGCGCGGTGGCAGACAAGGAGACAGTGATGATCTGGGGCGATTACGATGTGGATGGAACGAGTGCTGTTGCACTGCTGTACATCTTTCTGAGGCGTCTGGGTCACGAGAATCTGATGTTCTACATCCCCGACCGCTACAAGGAAGGCTACGGCATCTCCAAGCGAGGTATCGACTACGCAAAGGCGCACGACGTGGCGCTGATCATCACTCTGGACTGCGGAATCAAGGCGGTCGAGAAGGTGGCTTATGCTCGCGAACTGGGAATAGACTTTATTGTCACCGACCACCATCTCGCAGGACCCAAACTTCCCAAGGCTGTGGCTGTGCTCGACCCCAAGAGACCCGACTGCGAGTATCCGTTCAAGGAACTTTCCGGTTGCGGTGTGGGATTCAAGATCGCACAGGCTTACTGTCAAAGCCACGACATAGACTTCGCGGAGATAGAACGTCTGCTCGACCTTGTCGTGATCTCCATTGCTTCGGACATCGTTCCGGTCATAGGTGAGAACCGAATACTGGCCTACTATGGCCTTGAAAGGCTCAATACCAAACCCAACAAGGGACTCGCGTCGATAATCAAAATATGCGGTTTGGGCGAGGGTCACCGGATCTCCATCGACGACATAGTCTTCAAGATCGGCCCGCGCATCAACGCCGCCGGCAGAATGAGGATGGGAGAGGAGGATGAGTTTTCGGGAGGACACTCGGCCGTGAACCTTATGATCGAGCGTGACGAAGATGCCGCGGGACTGTTCGGAGCCCAGATCGACGAAGCGAACTCCGATCGCAAAAACATAGATCGTACCGTTACACAGGAAGCTCACGACTACATCGAAAGCAATCCCGCACTAAAGGCGATGAAGTGTACGGTGATCTATAATCCCAAGTGGATGAAGGGCATCGTGGGGATCGTCGCATCGCGTCTTATCGAGACTTATTACCGTCCAACCGTGGTGCTTACGATGAGCAACGGTTTTGCTACCGGTTCGGCTCGTTCGGTTCCCGGCTTCGACCTTTATGGCGCGGTAGAATCTTGCGCGGATCTGCTCGAAAACTTCGGTGGCCATATGTACGCTGCGGGACTGACTATGAAGCCAGAAAATATCGACGAATTCACCCGCCGCTTCAATGCCTACGTGGAAGAAAATATAACCGACGACCTGCTGACCCCGATGGTGGAGATAGACTCGCCGCTGCTGTTCAGCGACATTACTCCCGAATTCCGGCGCGACCTTTTGCGCTTTCAACCTTTCGGGCCGGGCAATCAGGCGCCCGTATTTGCAACTTACGGAGCTACAGGAAGAGGGGATGCGAAGCTGGTCGGGGCCGAAGGAGAACATCTCAAGATGGATTTGATGCAACGCGAAAAGCCCAACACAACAATTCCGGCAATCGCTTTCCAACAGCCTGCACACTATGAGTGGATTCGCAGCGGTCGTCAGGTGGATGCTTGTTACACCATCGTGGAGAACCATTTCAGAGGCAACGTAACACCCCAATTGAGAGTAAAAGATATAAAACCTGTGATATAAATAATTTTTTTATTATCTTTGCAGCGGAATCGAGGGGGCGAGTGCCCCCTTGTTCGTAGATAAAATGGTGACCAAACAGGAGATAATAAATGCGATAGAACTGGGTGAAGACCTGTTCTTGGTGGAGGTGAAGGAATTGCCTGACGATGCGTTCGAGGTCTTTATCGACAGCGACTCACGTGTGAGTGTGGAAGACTGCATTGCGCTTACCCGTGCTATCAACGCGCACTTCGGCGAGGAACTGGACGACTATTCGCTCACGGTTTCGAGTGCGGGGGTGGGCCAGCCGCTGAAGATGCTGCGCCAGTACCAAAAACTGCTGGGCCGTGAAGTGGATGTGGTGACCAAGAGCGGCAAAAAACTAACCGCCACGCTGGAGGCCGCCGACGAAGAGAGCATTACGATAAACGGAGAAAAGACTCCGCTTACGGAGATAAAAACAACAAAGGAACATATAGATTTCAAATAACAATATGAGCACTAACAGCCTTATCAGCAACTTTGCAGAGTTCAAAGAACTGAAAAATATCGACAAGAGCACGATGATCGGAGTTCTGGAAGATGTGTTCCGCCATCTGTTGCAAAAGACATACGAGGACGACTCGAACTTNNGACATCATCATCAACGCCGACAAAGGCGACCTGGAAATCTGGCGCAACCGTACCATTGTGGCCGACGGCGAGGTCGAAAATCCCAATCAGCAAATCTCGCTTTCGGATGCGCAAAAGATAGACCCCAGCTATGAGGTGGGCGAGGAGATAGCCGACGAAATGAAACTCGAATCGTTCGGACGCCGGTCGGTGTTGTCCCTGCGTCAGAATCTCGCTTCGCGCATTATGGATTTGGAGAAGGCCAGCCTGTACGAAAAATACAAGGAAAAGGTGGGTGAGATCATTACCGCCGAGGTCTATCAGGTGTGGAAAAAAGAGACCCTCGTTTTGGACGACGACGACAACGAACTGATCCTTCCTAAGAGCGAACAGATTCCCGGCGACTTTTTCCGCAAGGGCGAGACCATCCGCGCCATCGTCTCCAAGGTGGAGATGATCAACAACTCGCCCAAGATCATCCTCAGTCGCACGGCTAACGAGTTCCTCGAAAGGCTGTTCGAGCTGGAGGTGCCTGAAATTTTCGATGGCCTCATTACAATCAAAAAGATCGCCCGCATCCCCGGCGAGAGGGCGAAGGTCGCTGTCGAATCCTACGACGACAGGGTCGATCCGGTGGGTGCTTGCGTGGGTATGAAAGGTCAGAGGATTTATTCCATCGTCAAGGAGTTGCACAACGAGAACATCGACGTGGTGAACTTTACCACCAACCCCAATCTGTTCATCCAGCGCGCGCTGAATCCCGCCAAGATATCCAACATAGTCATCGACGAGGATCGCAAAACAGCAGCGGTATATTTGAAGCCGAGCGAGGTGTCGCTGGCCATCGGTAAGGGAGGACTCAATATTCGCCTTGCAAGTATGCTGACGGGCTATGATATAGACGTTTACCGCGAGATAGAGGAAGAAGACGTGAACCTCGACGAATTCGGGGACGAGATCGATCAGTGGATAATCGACACGCTCAAGAGCGTCGGTTGTGACACGGCAAAACGCGTCCTTAGCCACAGTGTCGAAGAATTGGCCGCGCGCACCGACCTCGAAGAAGAGACGATAAAAGAAGTTATGGACATACTGAAGTCCGAGTTTGAATAAGTAATATGGTAGAGAAGAAGATACGCCTTTTGCAGGCAGCCCGCGAGTTCAACGTGGGCCTTGCTACGATCACTGATTTCCTTGCTAAGAAGGGAGTCGCGATCGAGAATTCGCCCAACACGCCCATCACACCCGATGTGTATGAGATTATCGAGCGCGAGTTCGGCACAGGGCGTCCCACCGGTTCGTCGCAGATTATTCGCGAGAGGTTGGACGGTCTCAAGGGCGAGGGCGTGTCGCTTCACGATAGGCCTGCAGCCCCAAAGGTTGAGGAGTTCAAGGAGGAGATCGTAATCAAGAGCAACACGACCGGCCCAAAAGTGCTGGGCAAGATCGACCTGACGCCTAAGCCAAAACCCGCACCGCCTAAGCCTGTTGCGCCCAAGCCACAACCATCCCCTGCTCCAAAGCCGGTCGAGGCGCCGAGACCCGCTCCGGTACCCGTGGTTAAGCCTCAACCTGCTCCTGCACCAAAGCCTGCTCCGGAGCCGGTTGTGGTTCAGACCAAAACTTACGATGAGCGTATGGCGGAGAGCACGACAAACGTGTTCCGCGCCGAGGACGAAGGCAAACTCAACGGCCCCAAGGTGCTGGGCAAGATAGATGTCTCGACCCTGCCCACAGATCCTTCGAGAGGCTCGCGTCGTGAAAAACGCAAACGCATTACCAAAGATAAGGTCGATGTGACCAAACCTCAACCGAATGGTGGCCGCAACGGTGGTAGCGGACCGGGCTATGCGCAAAAGGGTGTAGGGGGAGGTCCGAATTCAGGCGGCCCCCACTCCGGTGGCGGCAAAAAGAAAGGCGGGTCCAAACCCGTCGTGCGTCCCGAAGTGAACGACGAAGAGGTACAAAAGCAGGTCAAGGAAACCTTGGCGCGTCTCACCTCCAAGGGTACAAAAGGTAAGGGTGCAAAGTATCGCAAAGACAAACGAGACGCCGCATCGCAGCGCGCTTCCGAAGAGATGGAACGCAGCGAAATAGCCGGATCGACTCTGCAAGTGACCGAATTCGTTACCGTGAGCGAACTTGCCACGATGATGAATGTGCCTGTAACGGACGTCATTATGGCTTGTATGAACCTGGGACTTATGGTTTCCATAAATCAGCGTTTGGATGCCGAGGCCCTCGTGATCGTTGCCGAGGAGTTCGGATTCAAGGTAGAGTTCGTTTCGGCCGAGATTCAGGAGTCCATCGACGAGACCGAAGAGGCAGACAAGCCCGAAGACCTTTCGCCGCGTCCACCGATCGTTACGGTGATGGGACACGTAGACCACGGTAAAACTTCGCTGCTCGATAACATTCGCAAAACCAACGTGATAGAGGGCGAAGCGGGCGGTATAACACAACATATCGGCGCCTATAGCGTCGAACTAAACGGGCAGAAGATTACGTTCCTTGACACCCCCGGTCACGAAGCCTTCACGGCGATGCGTGCACGCGGGGCCAAGATTACCGACGTTGCGATTATCATTGTGGCTGCGGACGACAGCGTGATGCCTCAGACCGTGGAAGCTATTAACCACGCTGTTGCTGCCGGAGTACCTATGGTGTTCGCTATCAATAAGATAGACCGACCCAATGCCGATCCGGAAAAGATCAAGGAGCAACTCGCCCAAATGAACTATCTGGTTGAGGATTGGGGTGGTAAATACCAGTCGCAGGACGTTTCGGCAAAGCAGGGACTCAATCTCGACAAATTGCTCGAAAAAGTTTTGCTGGAAGCCGAACTGCTTGACCTCAAGGCAAATCCGAATCGTAAAGCCACCGGTGCTGTCATCGAATCGACGCTCGACAAGGGACGCGGTTACGTCTCCACAGTGTTGGTAGAAAACGGTACCTTGAGAGTGGGAGACGTTATGTTAGCCGGCACTAACACCGGTCGCGTGAAAGCAATGTACGACGAGCACGGTCGCAAGGTCGAGGTCGCTCCCCCTTCTACTCCGGTTCTGGTACTCGGTCTTAACGGCGCACCGCAGGCAGGCGACACTTTTAACGTGATGGACGACGACAAGAGCGCTCGTGCGTTGGCCAATAAACGCGAACAGTTGCAGCGCGCACAGGGCCTCAGAACTCAGAAGCACGTCACGCTGGACGAAATCGGTCGCCGCATAGCCATCGGGTCGTTCAAGGAACTCAATATCATTGTCAAGGGCGATGTGGACGGCTCTATCGAGGCTATGACAGACTCGCTGGTGAAACTCTCCAAGGAGGAGGTTCAGGTGAACGTAATTCACAAAGCCGTCGGGCAGATCTCTGAAAGCGACGTTCTTTTGGCTGCCGCGTCGAATGCGATTATCGTCGGGTTCCAGGTCCGTCCCTCTATGTCGGCTCGCAAGCTGGCCGAAAAGGAGGAGATAGAAATTCGCCTGTACTCGATCATTTACGATGCAATCAACGACATCAAGGACGCTATCGAGGGTATGCTCGAACCCGTCACCAAAGAAGAGATCGTTTGTTCGGTAGAGGTTCTCGAAACGTTCAAGATCTCCAAGGTCGGTACGATCGCCGGTTGTATCGTTCGCGAGGGTAAGATCACTCGTAACACTCCGATCCGCGTAATTCGCGATGGTATTGTGGTCTACACAGGTAAACTGGGCTCGCTGAAACGTTTCAAGGATGACGCTAAGGAGGTCGGAACGGGGCTCGAATGCGGTCTGAACATCGACGGGTACAACGACATCCACGTGGGCGATATAGTGGAGGGTTACGAAACTGTCGAGGTGAAGAGATAGAAAAAGTTATTATATTTGCAATATAATTTAACTAAAGGGTAACAACTCTTTTTTGAGGCGTAAACGAACGAACCGTTGATCTTCAACGGGTTTCACATTCAAAAAAGATTGCCAACCTAAAGTACGTTATAGTTATGCTATGACGACTTTGGGCGTGGGGCAGTCTTTTGAATGGGAGGTTTCGTTCGACCTACGTCTCTGGGATTGTCGCCGCGCCTTTTTAATTATGGAAACTAAAAAACTCCCCTTTCTGGGCGACTGGTCGGTCGTCCTGCAAGAGCACCGCATCGGCGGCGAATGGCTCCGTGAGAGCGAGTCCCAGCAGTGTGTCGTGACGTTTCTGCCCGGTGGCGATTTCGACGTTATTTCCCAAGAGAATAACGAGCCGGCGGAGATTTTGGCCAGCTTTTGGGATTTCAATGAAACAACCGGAATAATCTCGTTCTACCGCGACAGGATAGGAGAGTTCCTCGAATGCTGCGTGTTCACCGGCGGCCCGGATGGCTCCCCAGGCGAGTTGTGGCTCTATTTTTTTGAGGATAAACCTCACATTTGCCGCGAGCGCGAAATTATCATTGCTCACCACGCTTATGAGCGTTGGCAGTTAGTGCGTCTCGGATCTCGGTAAGCAAAGTCTCCTCTTTTGTTGGAGGAGTCGGCGCGTCAGCGCGCTTTTTGTGCAACATATTTATCCCCTTCACAAGCAGGAACACGCACAGGGCCAAAATCAGAAAGTCGATACAGGTCTGAACGAATGCACCCAAGCGCCAGAGTACGGGCTCGGCACCCGCTGCGACTGCGTGCGGATTCAAAGTAACGGCCAGGTTCGAGAAGTCCTCTTTGCCGAGCAACATTCCCAGTGGAGGCATAATCACATCACCCACTACTGACGAAATAATTTTTTGGAACGCTCCGCCGATTATCACACCGACGGCCATATCCATCACGTTTCCCTTGAGGGCGAACGCCTTAAATTCCTGTAGAAATCCCATAGTAATCAGCTTGTTTTAACAAAGGTAATATGATTATCGCAATTTTCGGGCCGAAAATCACGTTAGATGATTAATTTTGTTCGTTGTATGACCAGTTACGGATTCAGTTTTCGGGCCACAACCCGAAAAGACAGGCAGTTGGGTCGGCTCTATCTCAGAGTCGTTCACGGAGGCGAGAGCCGCTCCGTGACCACCGACTACTATGTCTTTCCCGGTGAGTGGGATCCGGTAGGCAGGCGACTGCTACTTCCGCTTGGTCGTAGCGATCGCTATCGACAACTCGTTGAGTATCAGGGATCGATGCACGCTGACACTCAGCGCCTCGAAAATATTATCAAAGAACTGACCAAGGGGGGCTCCTATACTATCGACGAGATTATGGCCCGTTACCGTTCTGTGATGTTCGGTAACACTCTCGCCGCGTTTGCCGAGCAACTGGCAACCGATTTCGAGAGGGAAGGCTTCTCGCGCACAGCCCGCTCCTACCGCACGACCACTACCCGTTTCTTGAAGTTCACTGGAAATCGCGACCTTAAATTGGAACAGATCACGCCGGCCCTGATCGCAGACTTCCAGCACCAGCTCAAGGGAGAGGGGGTGGTTATGAATACCATTTCGTTCTATATGCGTACGTTGCGTTCGATATATAATAAGGCCATAGCCGACGGTCGCATTCCGCGTCAGTTCGAGAGCCCGTTTGCCGGCGCTTATACCGGTTTGCAGACTACTCGCAAGTTGGCCCTTGAGCCCGAAGAGTTGGCTCGTTTGGCGGCGCTCGACCCGTCACTCGGCAGTAAAGCTCCCAGAGGCAACATCCAACTTGACCACTCATTGGAGGAGGCCCTGGCAATGTTTCTGTTCTGCTATCACGCTCGTGGGATGTGTTTTGTCGATTTGACCTATCTCAAGAAGCGCGACTTGCGAGATGGAACACTTCGTTATCGTCGTCGCAAGACGGGACAGATGATCGAACTTGCGATCCATCCGGCGTTGCGTCGTATTCTCGACTGGTTCTCGCCCAAAACAAAGGGCAGCGAATATCTCTTTCCCATCATATCGGACCCTTCCGGGGATATTAATCTCCAATATAATAGCGGCCTTAGATTGCAGAATCAGCGGCTTAAAAAAATTGCAACTCTGCTCGGTATCGACAAACGTTTCTCCACCCATTCTGCGCGCCACTCTTGGGCGACCGTGGCCAAGAACGAGGGGCTGCCTCTGGCGGTGATCTCCGAGGGCCTGGGTCACACCAACCAAAAGACCACCGAGATCTACCTCGCCTCGATGGGTAAGCAAGCCCTGGATCGCGCCAGCCGACTGGTTTCGGACGCCATCAAGCCCGGTCACAATCGTGGCAGGGCAGCCCATACTTTTCCGAATATCTACTAAATATTTACCCATATTTATAGCTTCCGGTCGGATATTTCCGGCCGGTTTTTTTGTTTTGTAACAGAAAAGAAATACTTTGCGCAAAATGAGGGTAGAGATGCGCAAAATGAGGTGCCCACTAACGGGTAAATTCCTAAATTTGCTGAATAATAAGGCTAAAAAATACCTAACCTAACATATAATAACCTTAAAAAATCATTTAATTCTATGGGAAAAAACAGATGAGAGTATTGAAAAAATCGAAAATCACAACTAACACAACAAAAATCTAATTTTATATGAAGAAGTTATTACAGACCTTATTGCTCTTGTTGATCTGTGCTCCCTGGAGCATCTCCGCACAGGCACAGGGAAGAAACGTATCCGGCTTTGTTACGGATGATTCGGGTGACGCTTTGGTTGGCGTGACCATTTCGGTCGAAGGCACTTCGACCGTTGCTATTACCAATCCCGACGGTTCGTTTACCGTTCGCGTTCCGGGTGACGATGCCACTTTGCGCTTTTCGTACGTGGGCTATGTGACTCAGGAAGTTGCCGTAGGTAGCAGAAATGAGATCGCTGTCGTTTTGGCCACCGATGCGAGCGTCCTCGAAGACGTTGTCGTTATCGGTTATGGTGTGCAGCAGAAAAAGCTGGTTACCGGTGCTACCGTTCAGGTCAGCGGCGACGACATCACCAAATTGAACACTACCAGCGCCTTAGGTGCACTCCAGAGCCAGACTCCCGGTGTGAGCATCACTCAGGCTTCGGGTATGCCGGGTTCCGGTTTCAAGGTGTTCATTCGTGGTATGGGTACCATCAACAGCTATGGTCCCTTGTATGTTATCGACGGCGTTGCCGGTGGTGACATCAATAACCTTAACCCTGCCGACATCCAGTCTATCGACGTGTTGAAAGATGCCGCCTCTGCTGCGATCTACGGTTCGCGTGCAGCTAACGGCGTTATCCTGGTTACCACCAAGCAAGGTCGCAAAGGCAGAGTTCAAACCTCTCTGGATGCCTATTACGGCTGGCAAAACGTCTATCGTATGCCCGATATGCTCAATGCACAGGAGTATATGATGATCCAAGACGAAGGCAGTCTTCAGGACGGTCAGCCCGCAACCGCTTGGGAAAACTACTTCCTCGGTGACAACAGGGCCATCTACGATAGGATTATGGACGGTAGTTGGAAAGGTACCGACTGGGTGAACGAATCGCGCAACAAGAACGCTCCGACACAGAACTACACCTTCAACGTTACGGGTGGTGGCGATATGTCGGTTTTCTCGTTGGGTCTGGGTTATACCTCTCAAGAGGGTATTTTCGGTTATCCCAATGTTCCTTCGTGGGAACGTTACTCGGCTCGTATGAACTCCGAACATACGCTGGTCAAAGGCAAATCTTTCGACATTGTTAAATTCGGCGAAAACCTTACCTATACTTATAGAAAATCTTCGGGTATGATCCGTAACGGTGCCGATATGTATTGGAGTGACCTTTACTCTTTGATGCGTACCGACCCGCTGTCTCCGGTTTATAACGAAGGATACGGCCCGGAAGATAACGACGATATCAAAGCCTGGTTCCCCGGTAGCTTGGTGAACACCCAGCTCAATAACCCCATCGCGATGACGCGATACAACCGTGCAGAAAATCTCAGTCAGGCTCACGTTCTCCGTACTAACGCTTATTTGATCATTCAGCCGATCAAGGACCTGATCTTCAAGAGCACGTTCGGCTACAACTACTCTATGGATACCGGCAGGAGCCACTCTCCTCTCTATTCGCTCGGCAGCGCCAGCAATACCGTGGAATCCGTATCGCAGAATATGAGCGGCGGTTATGCCTGGAACTGGGAAAACACTCTGACCTATCAATTCTCTATTAACGACGCGCACAACTTCACTGCTCTGTTGGGTCAGTCGCTCGAAAAGTGGGGTATGGGTGAAAGTCTGAGTGCCACGAACGGTAATCCCCGTTTCCACGACTTCGAACACGCCTATATCGACAACACTGTCGGCGGACCTTTCGTACTTAATCCTGCTACCAATATGGAAGGCGGTCCTTGGGGAATGGGCCGTTTGGCTTCATTCTTCGGTCGTGTAAGCTATGATTATAAGAATAAGTATATGGCTACTGTCGTTCTTCGTGCCGACGGTTCGTCGAACTTCGCAAGAGGTCACCGTTGGGGCTACTTCCCCTCTGTTTCTGCAGGTTGGATTATGACATCCGAGCCTTGGATGGAGAAAGTCCTTCCCGTTATGGACTTCCTGAAGATCCGCGCGAGCTGGGGTCAGAACGGTAATTCGAGTATCGATAACTTCCAGTATCTGGCAACGATCGCTTCGGGTGCATCGTACAACTTTGGTTCAGACAAGGGTGCGCCGACTTCGGGTTCTTTCGCCGACATTCTTCCCAACGTGGACGTAAGCTGGGAAACCTCCGAGCAGATCGACCTTGGTTTCGATGCCCGCTTCTTCCGCAGCCGCTTGGGATTTGTGTTCGACTACTATGTTAAGAACACGAAAGACTGGTTGGTTCGCGCTCCTCAGTTGGCCTCTTACGGTACGGGTGCTCCTTATATCAATGGTGGTGACATCCGCAACAGTGGGGTCGAAATTGCCTTGGATTGGAGCGACAACGTAGGTGAATTCCAATATGGTGCCAATGTGAACTTCTCCTACAATAAGAACGAAGTAACCCGCATTGCTAACGAACAGGGTATTATTCAGGGACAAACAGGTTCGACCCTTTGGGAAATGGGTTCGGGCGCTGAGTTCTACCGTGTTCAGGTCGGCAGGCCGGTAGGCTTCTTCTATGGCTACAAAAGTTTGGGTATCTTCCAGACTCAGGCCGAGATCGACTCGTATAACGCAGCTCACGAAGACATCCAAATGGATGCGAAACCCGGTGACGTTATTTGGCTCGACCGCGATGGTAACAACATCATCGACGAGTATGACAAGGATATGATCGGTAATCCCTATCCCGACTTCAATCTCGGTATTGGCTTGAACTTCGCTTGGAAAGGATTCGATTTGAACCTCACTATGAACGGTGTGTTCGGCAATCAGATCATCCGTTCGTGGCGTAACTGGGGTATCACAACCGACAACTACACTTCGGAAATTCTCGGTCGTTGGCACGGTCAGGGTACCTCGGATCGTCTGCCTCGCGTTTCGAAAGCCGACCCCAACGGTAACTACAAAAGGGTATCCGACCTCTTTATGGAAGACGGCGATTACCTGAAGATGCAGAACATCACGTTGGGCTACGACTTTAAACACCTGCTTTCCAAGGCTAATTTCCTGTCGCAGTTGCGTCTCTATGTTACTGTTCAGAACCTCTTTACCATTACCGGTTATTCGGGTATGGATCCTGAACTCGGTCAGGCTGGTGCCGGCGACGGCTTCGGTTGGTCTTCGGGTATCGACGTAGGTTATTATCCCACTCCTCGCACCTGGATGATTGGTGCAAATTTGAAATTCTAAAACAGTAAGAAGATATGAAAAAGATATTAATTGTTTTTTCGCTCTTAGTAGGTTTTGCACTGACGGGATGTGAAGACTTCCTCGATACGAAAAACCTGACGAAAAGGGATACATCGAACTATCCCCAAAATGAGGACGAAGTTCAGGAGTTGCTTACGGGTGCTTATCGTTTGGCTCGTGAGGCCGAGACCGCTCCCTCGTTTGCTCGCGGTGGATTCCTTATGGCCGAACTTATGTCGGACGACCGTTTCGGTGGCGCCGGCGATACCTCTCAACAGGACTTGAACATTTCCGACTTCGAGAAGTTCATCAACTCTGAAGAGAATGCTTTTGCTGCGGTTTGGGATTGCTGCTACCGCACTATCTTCCGAACCAACACTATGATCGAAGGTCTTGCTTTGGTGGACTGGAGCGATCAGTCGATTCGCGACTACGCCGAAGGTCAGGGTTTGTTCCTTCGCTCTTATGTGTTCTTCTACCTTGCCCGTATGTTCGGTACGGCTCCTATGCCTATGGCTTCCGAGCCCGCCAATCTTCCGAGGTCTTCTGCCGACGAGATTTTCGGTCAGGTTGCAGCCGACTTGGTCAGGGCTATCGAACTTATGCCCAACACTCCCCGCGCTGCCGAAAGAGGTCGTGCTACGAAGTGGGCTGCCGAAGCTCTTTTGGCTCGTGCGTTCCTGTTCTACACTGGTTATTATAATAAGGACAGCATCGTTATGGCCGGTGATGCCGGTACATTGACCAAGGCAGACGTCATCGAATATCTGGACGACTGTATCGCAAACAGCGGTTATTCGTTGTTGCAGTCTACAGGCGATGTCGATGGCGGTGGTTTCTATTCTCTGTGGCCCTACTCGAACGAGATCACCCGCGAG
Organism: Alistipes sp. UBA934; assembly: GCA_002293535.1. Lineage (GTDB taxonomy): Bacteria > Bacteroidota > Bacteroidia > Bacteroidales > Rikenellaceae > UBA940. Next base: position 73,154 of record DBDK01000006.1, read on the forward strand.
CACGGTGGTTACAAATGGCTCGACGATGTGGATCCCGACAAGAAAGTCGTATGGGCAGGTGAAGAGGGCGGTAACGTCGAAACCATCTTCGCTTGGCAGTTTGCTGCCAGTGGCGGAACGTATGAAGGCAACCTGCTGAACCTCTTCTTCGGTATGCGTATGATGGATTACAATAACACGCACGACGCTCAAACCCAACGCACGTTCCCATTCGGTTCGGGCTGGGGCTTCGGAACCGTTAATTCCAGGCTTTGGGACAGTTGGCCCGATAACGACCCCCGTAAGAAGGGCTCGATCATCGACATCAACGACCCGCTCGAAGCAACCGGCTATATCCCCGGTGCGGACAACTGGCAGGCGGAGACAGGCTATTTCCAGAAGAAATATATGCCTATTCTGTTTGAAGACGATGCTGCAGGTACGGTTACCGGTAGCGGCGGTGCTCGTGTGAATATCTCGAAGTATATGTATCCTGCTCAGGCCGGTGTCGGCTACAACAACAACAACACGCAGGATCTGGTTATGATCCGTTTCGCAGACGTTCTGTTGATGGCTGCCGAATTGAAGGGCGACGCTGCTCCTCTGAATCAGGTACGTGCTCGCGTCGGTCTTCCTCCCGTTGCTTATTCGTTGGAAGCTCTCCAGAACGAGCGTCGTTGGGAGCTCGCTTTCGAAGGTATCCGCTGGTTCGATATGCTCCGTTGGGGCCTCGATTACGCCGGTGCCGCTCTGAACTCGCAAAATGGCGTGCCTGTTACTAACTCGCACAGTGCTAAGGGCGAAGTGATCGACGTTACCACGATCAACTATGGTGATCAGGCTGCCCAACTCAGAAGGACGGGTGGTTTCTTCCCCATTCCTCAAGAGGAGATCGAAAAGTCGGGCGGTGTTTTGGTTCAGACCGAAGGCTGGTAGTAGATAAGGTGTTAAACTTAAGAAAAAAGTTAAAAGTATGAAAAAGATTATAATGTTACTGCTTGGGGCGCTGGTTGTGTTGAGCGCTTGTGAGCCCGTCAAGAAGGACGTTAAAATGGGCGGAGTTCTCAATGCCAATGATCTGTCCATCAGGGTGGATAACGTTACTCCCGGCAGCAACTCGGTTATTATGAGAAATCTTACTCCGGGAGTTACCGGCCAGTGGAAACAGGGCGAAGACATCTTGGGAGTTGGTGACGAAGTTCCTGTTATTCTCGCTTCTTTGGGCGAAGTTACCCTCACGTTCGTTGCTTTTTGCGATGGCGGTACGGTTTCCAAGGATACTTCTGTTACCATCAATCAGTTGGATGTTATTCCCGATTCGTGGCTTTTGTTTGCTGGCACCACGCCCGAAGGTAAAACCTGGGTATGGGACAGCGAATCTAACGGCGGTGGCGTCTATGGCGCTGGCGGTTATGGTCACTCCAAGGTGCCCAACTGGGGTAATAATGCTGTCGGCACTACTACGGGAGGCGGTATTTTCGTCGATCCTGAAGCCAAGATGGTTTTCGACACGAACGGTGGAGCCAACTTCACTATGACCGACTCTACGGGATCCAAGAAAGGCTCGTTCTCGTTCAGCGAAAAGAAGGCTATTGCCAACTTCTCGATCGGTCAGCTCACCATCGGTGGCGGTGCTATGATCCCTGCGGGTTATGAGTACTATAGTGGTGGCGCCATTCCTCAGGTATTCGACATTCTTAGAACCGATGATAACCATCTGGTGTTCAACTACGCTGCTCCGGGTGCCGTCATCTTCGACCCTGCGTGGGCAACCACATCGACTATGTGGGTGTTCAAGGCTGTTGAAGAATAGTCTGAGTAACCTAAATAAAAAAAGGCTGCCCTTAGGGGTGGCCTTTTTTTGTCGGGAAAAATTAGTATATTTGTGGAAAACTACGACCATTATGATTTTAGGAATAGACCTGGGGGGAACGAACATTCGCATCGGGCAGATCGAGGGGGCGGGATGCAGTGAGGGAGGTGAGCTTATCGCGAAAATTTCAGAGCCCAGCCCGTCGCAGATGACTCTGGAGGAGTCGCTGGAGTATCTCAAAATTCACATCAGAAAGATGATGACTCCCGCGGTGGAGAGCATAGGCATCGGTGTCCCGTCTGTTGTGGATGTTACTACGGGTGTTGTATATAACGTCACAAACATCCCCTCGTGGAAGGAGGTTCCGCTCAAGGCTGTGCTCGAAAAGGAGTTCTGTGTTCCGGTTTACATCAACAACGACGCCAACTGCTTTGCGCTGGGTGAGAAGGAGTTCGGCCTGGGGAAGGCATATAGGGATATCGTTGGCATAACGCTTGGTACGGGCGTTGGTGCCGGACTCATCATCAATAACACACTTTATGGCGGTCGCAACACGGGCGCCGGCGAGGTAGCCTCGCTTCCTTACCTCGATGCCAATCTGGAACGCTATTGTAGTAGTGAATTCTTTATTTATAAGCACGATACGACGGGTAAACTGGCTGCCGAAAAGGCTCGTGCCGGTGAGGCCGAGGCGCTGAAAATGTGGGATGAGTTCGGCGGCCATATCGGTAATTTGGTTCAGGCGACGCTTTTCACTTTCGACCCGGAGTTGATCATTTTCGGTGGCGGGATCGCCGGCGCCTATCCTCTTTTTGAGCGTGCGATGCACGAGAAGATGACCGAGTTCCCTTATCCCGAAACGATTAAAAATATCCGCATCGAGGTCTCCACGAACGGTGACATCGGCATTCTCGGTGCGGCGGCAGTAGCAAAACACAGAATATCAACATACTAAAACTATGAAAAAAATACTTTTTTTGACGACGCTGGCTCTTGTGCTCGGCGGCGTGACAGCGACTCACGCGCAACAGCAGATTTTACTCTCCGACGGTTGGACTCTCCAGCAGAGCGATTCGGATGAAGTTTACAAGGCCACGGTTCCTTCGACAGTGATGGGCGTGCTCACAGCGAACGGCCTTTATAAAGATTTGCTTGACGGCACCAATTACAAGAATGCCGATCGCACTCCGTTCGATTCTTCGTGGTGGTATCGCACTGAATTCAAGCTGCCTAAACTGGCGAAGGACAGAAAGGTCAGCCTTCTGTTTGAGGGTATTTCGTATCGCGCCAACGTGTGGCTGAACGGCCATCTTGTTGCTCCCAAGGAGGAGCTCTTCGGGGTTTTCTGCCGTTGGGAATTTGACATCACAGCCTTTGCACGCGAGCATAACAAGCTCGAAGTGGAGGTTTTCCGCGCTCAAAGCGGCGAACCCAACATCGGCTTCGTGGATTGGAATCCTCGCCCTCTGGACGAGAGTATGGGTATTTTCCGTCCGGTTGAGGTTCGAATTAGTGGCCCTGTGGCTGTTCGTAACACCTGGGTGCGCACAGGTCTCGACACTGAGACTTTGAAGAGCGCCGATTTGACTGTCGAGAGCGATGTTACCAACCACTCTCGGAAGACGGTGAAAGGTACTTTCAAAGGAAAGATCGGTGTCATAGAGTTCGCCAAGGAGATGACGCTCTCTGCCGGTGAGCACAAGCACGTGAAGATCACTCCCGCCGAGGTTGCCGCACTGCACATTGACAATCCTCGCATTTGGTGGAGTGTTGGCCTGGGCAATCCGGAGCTTTACGATCTCGAAGTAGAATTCGTGGCGGACAAGCAGGTATCTGATGCTGAAAAAGTCACATTCGGTATCCGCACCATCGACACCTATTTCACACCCGAAGGCCATCGTGGTTATGTACTGAATGGCAAAAAAGTGCTCATCAAGGGGGCCGGTTGGGCCGACGACATTTTCCTGCGTGACACTCCTGCCAGCAACGAACTTCAGGTGCAGTATGTTAAGGATATGAATCTCAATACTATACGCTTTGAGAACATCTGGGGTACTTCCCAAAACATCTACGACCTTTGCGACCGTTACGGTCTTTTGGCGCTGGTGGGATGGAGCTGCCAGTGGGAATGGGAGGGCTATCTCGGTACGCCGGAGGATGAGTTTATGAGCATTCGCACTCCGGAAGATATCGTATTGGTTACCAGATATATGCACGATCAGGTTCTGTGGCTGCGCAACCATCCCAGTATCATCGCGTGGTATGGCGGGTCGGACAAACTCGCGCGTCCCGAACTCGAACGAAACTATATGGCGATGTTGCCCTCGATCGACAATCGTCCTTATATCGGATCGGCCAAAAAAATGACCAGTGAGGTTACGGGCCCCAGCGGGATGAAGATGTACGGCCCCTATGAGTACATCGGGCCGAACTATTGGTTCATCGACACTCGTAACGGCGGTGCTTACGGTTTCAACACCGAGACCGGCCCCGGCGCACAACTGCCTGTGTTGGAGTCTATTAGAAAATTTATTCCTGAGAACGAACTTTGGCCTATGGGTCCCTCTTGGGATTATCATTGCACCACTTCCGGCTCGTCGATGAACTCCCTGAAGAGGATGACCGAAGTTATCAACGCGAAGTATGGCGAGGCGAAAGACCTGAACGATTATTTGCGCAAGGCCGACTTGGTTGCCTACGAATCGACCAAAAGTATGTTCGAGGCTTTCCGCGCCAACAAACCTGCAACTACCGGCCTTATCCAGTGGATGTTGAACTCGGCGTGGCCGTCGATGTACTGGCAGTTGTACGACTTCTATGGAGTTCCCACGGCGTCGTATTACGCTGTCAAAAAGGCAAATACACCTCACCAGTTGGTTTATAACTATAAGGACAACGGCATCTATCTGGTGAACGAATTGGGCGAGTATGCCGAGGGCCTCAAAGCGACTATCAAGACTTTCGATCTGCACTCTATACTTCTGCACGAGCAGCAGCTCACCATCTCTTCCCCGGCCAATTCCTCAAAGGAGATCGCGGGAATTGATCCCACTGCGGCCAAGAATATATTCGTCCAACTCACTCTGCACAACAAAGAGGGTAAGCAGATCGCCGAAAACTTCTACGCTCTTTCGGCCACACACGACGAGTACAATTGGGCCCGCTCAGGCTGGGAGACGACGCCGATAAGCGTCTACGCTGATTTCGCCGACCTTGGCAACCTGCCCACCGCGACGCTTACGATAAACACGACGAGCGAGGGCAAAACCCTGAAGGTCGAGGTGACCAACACGTCCGATGTGATCGCATTTTTCACTACACTTAAGCTGAAAACCGCTGATGGCGAGATGATTACTCCGGCCTTCTGGAGCGACAATTATCTCAACATCCTTCCGGGCGAGACTCGCACGGTAGAGTGTTGTGTTGCAGACCCCACTCAGGCGACTCTCGAAGTGAGTGGCTGGAACATAAACTAACGAGGGACGCAGGAAAACTATGCCCCGGATCATTCTGCTGGCTGACTTCGGTGAAGGATATGCGAATAGTCTGCTAAGGGGTGTTGTGAAGTATTCAAAGGGGCGTGAAGGGCACCCCGCAGGTCGTGGAACGTGGGTTTTGTGCAAAATGCCACTTTCGTATCGCGACGATCACGGCCTGCGAGGTGTTCTCGAGTGGGCTCTGCGGTGGAAAGCGGACGGTATAATCGCTCAGTTTTCGAGCGACAGAGGTGCGGGTGGCGGCGAAGATGCCGTCGCCTTGTTCCGCCAGCACGGCATTGCTGCGACAAATATCACCAGTGCAAATCTGACTGTAGGAGAGATCGGCGCTACGCATTTTCTGCAGCGAGGTCTGCGTAGTTTTGCTTTTTACGGGGCCAAAGGGGTTCTTTGGTCTCAGAAGCGCGTCGAGGGATTTGTCGGCGAGATAGCGCGGCACGGCTTCAAGGGCAATTTTTCGCAATATCACAATCCTGACGTATGGTTTTACGATTCCACCCCGCTTATGGAGTGGCTCGTTGGTCTTCCGGTTCCGGTAGGGATTATGGCTTGTAATGATGCCCACGCCCATCACCTTGTCGAGGCGTGCAGTATGTGTGGTTTGCGGATTCCCGATCAGGTAATGGTCTTGGGCGTAGACAACGACGAGTTTGTGTGCACGACGCTCTCCGATCCTCCACTTTCATCCATCGAGCAGGATGTAGAAAGAGGTGGTTGGGAGGCTGCGGCGCTCATTGAACGAATGATCGAAGAACCCGAAGGGCACTTGGAGGATGTAGTGGTCAATCCGACTCGCATCGTCACGCGCCAATCCACCGAGATGTATGCTTCGGAGGATTATTATATTTCACTGGCTCTAAGGCACATTCACCAGAACATCGATCAGCGGCTTCACGTAGAAGATATTGTTCGTCTGGTTCCTCTTTCACGTCGCCTGCTCGAAATTCGCTTCCGGCAGGTCACGGGTTTGTCGGTTTATTCTTATATCTCGAATCTTCGCGTAGAGAGGTTTGCCAAAAGACTTCTGGAGACGGATGAGGGCATCGTCGAGATCGCACTTGAGTTGGGCTTTCACGACTACAAAAATGTTGCCCGCCAGTTCAAAAACATCAAGGGTTGCACGCCTTCCGAGTTTAGAGTGCGCTCTCGCGATTGAGCACGAGTGAACGCTGCCACAGTTGATGAATGATCCCATCCACGAGGCCGATCTTGGGGACTATCACTTCGTTGATGCGGCAGGTGCGTGCGGCGAGGATGAAGATCTCCAGCGCAGGCATAATCACGTCGGCCCGGTAGTCGTTCAGTCCCATCTTTTCGATTCGCTCATCGAGGCTCATCTCTCCCAATTGCTCGGCCAGCAGTTCCAGCTCAATCAGTCTCAGAGGTTCACGTTCCTTCTTTAAGAGCATCTTGTGGGCTTTGTTGATATTTCCGCCTGAGCCGATTATAGCCACGGGCTTGTACTGGGCGCGTACCTCTTTGAGCCATTTTCGGAAACGTTCTATCTCACCCTTCTGGGTAGTACCGCTTATCATTCTTACCGTCCCCAGTGCGAACGATTCCGAACAGGCCCTCTTGTGGTTGCTATATACTGTCACCTCGGTGCTCCCGCCGCCCACATCGACGTAGAGATATCGCTTGTCGCTGTTCATCAGTCCAGCTATATCGCCCGCTTCGAAGATGGTTTCTGCCTCCTGTTGTCCCGAAATTATCTCGACCCTGATTCCGCTCGCCTTGAAGATCTCTTTGGTGATCTTGTTTCCGTTCTGCGCCTCTCTCATTGCACTGGTTGCACAGGCCCTGTATGCTTTCACGTTGAACACTCTCATCAGGTGAGCGAAAGCTTGCATCGCTTCGACGAGCTTGGCGCGCTTCTCGTCTCCTATTGCTCCGTGGTTAAAGACATCCTCTCCCAGTCGGACCGGGACTCGGATAAAAGCTGCTTTTTTGAATTCGGTGGTGCCATTTTTCTCCACATAGTTCACCAGCAGTCGGAATGCGTTGGAGCCTATGTCGATTGCGGCGTAGGTGTCGCGGGTCATTGTGTATTATGTTTTAGCCGCACTTTACAAAATTCCCAGAAACTTTTCAGATAGTTTTTTTGTTCTATAATAGATTGGATTTTTTTAGATTCATCTTCGATAAGATTTCTAATCGCATTATCATAATTAGTTGGCTGCGAATCACCACTTAAATTACTCGTAATAGCGGCTTTTGCAGATGCGCTTGCTTGGTCAAGTCTATTATCTCGCCCAAGCCTTAAATCAATTATTATTTTTAAGTCATCATCCAGTGTAGAAAGATTTCTTTTACATTTTTTTACTTTGCGATGATATTGATATGTTTTAATACCCATAGTCAAAAAACCAAACAAAGCCACTACTTTTATTGAAAAAGCAACAACAAAGGTTGTCGGCATTATTTTAGGCGATAACCATAACTCTATGCCTCTTGAGAAGTGAAACAGTATCAGATAAGAAACAATCCAAAAAAATGGATTAAGAAAATTTTTCTGTCTATTAGAGAAAAAGCATAAAATAATATATACTAGAACTATAATTCCAACAACAACAATACCGTTGTTGAAAACTAAATCATATCTGATGTTATAATGGTGACATCCGATATAGCACAACAAAAAAATACAAAATGATGCGGACATAATAAATATCCGTTTAATTTTTTGTAACTCGGTTTTCTGCCAATTTACAGAAAGGGATGAACCAGATGAGCGAAGAGGGTTGTTCTCGCTTATATTACCTTGATGTTTGAGTAGAAATCCATCTATTTGTGCATTAAACTGATTTATATGCTCTCCCACAGGAATTTTCTTGAGAATATCGTCATAAAGGCACGCGAGATATATCGCTGCTAAAAACTGAATCAGCGGAGCAAAGTGAATTAGCTCCAATTCTATAGGATCGCACATTATATTTGGGCTATTTTGCGGACAAGACCGAGACTAATTTATGTCCGTCGCACTCTTAAAGACGTCATTGAATTTATTTGTCAAAAAGTTCGCCATATCGGGATAATTAAAAGACCCGAAAGCCAAATAATTATCAGGGTTATATTCGAATCGCACGATTTTTTCGTCGAAAACGGCGAAATTGCAGTGTTCGGATTTTAGATCCTTAAATAACTCACATTTATCCTTCTCAATTATTTGTTTTATTTGGATCCTATCGTTTCCATTTCTTAGTTTATCCAATAGGAAGCGGAACATCCTTTCATTCATATAGTCTTTCGTTTCCACTAACAAAGAAAGATGCCCTCCTCGTTCTATATAATTTGAGAAAGCATCGAAATATACGTTCCGACTTGTCAGTTCGGGCATCAATCCTCTGCAGAACATTTTAATGTCGTTATTCGTCTTTTGGAACAATGTGGACATTAATATTTCGGCGTGATTGCTCCCGCTATTGAAAAAAATATCAGGAGAATCGGTTTTTGACAAATTCTCTAAATATTCCCGGTACTTCTCTAAATCATCAATTATTAGCCCCATTCCTATATTCTCCTTGTAAAGTGTTATCAAATAGTAATCTTAGATGTCAATATGTAAATCGCTGTTGTTGAGTGGTAAAGCCTATCCGCACAAAGATAATAAAAAAATAAATATGTGGAAGGTAAAGACATTAAATTTATTTAATGTCTTTACTGGCGTTGTCATTTGTTCAGAGTTTCAAAGTAGTCGTAAAGTTCTGTTTGTGAGCGGTGAGTCGGAGTTCCTTCGGTATGTGGTACGTAGGCATTCAGGTAGGGTGGGGCGATCAGGCGCGCCTTTGTGTTGTCTCCCCATTGGATTGCGAAATAGCCCTCCAACGTCTTGTGTATTCCCTTGTCACGAATCGGAATCCCCACTTCCACTCTTCGGTCGAGATTTCTGGTCATCAGGTCGGCGCTCATAATCCAGCTTTGAGCTTTTCCTCCGTTGCAGGCGATCAGTAGCCGCGCGTGCTCCAGATATTTATCCACAATGCTTCTCACCTCTATGTTTTCGCTCAGCTCCGGCACTCCGGCTTGCAGGCAACAGGCTCCGCGAATTATCAACCTCACCTCCACTCCGGCTCTCGACGCTTCGTATAGTTTGATGACCATCGCCTCGTCTGTCAGAGAGTTGAACTTTGCGTGGATGTACGCTTTTTTACCTCGGCGGGCATTCCTTATCTCGCCGTCGATTATCGCTTCGATCTTGGAACGCATATAATATGGCGAGACGACGAGCTTGTTGTAGGTTGGGTGTTTGTGTGTGTTTTGTAGAAAGTCGAACACCTTTCGTGCATCTTCCACCACCGCCTCGTCGGTCGTCAGCAGCCCGAAATCGCCATAGATCCGTGCTGTGTCCTCATTGAAATTTCCCGTTCCCACATAAGCATAACCCCTCGTCGTATTCCCTTCGCGACGTTCTATCAGCACCAACTTTGAGTGTACCTTCAACTCTTCGAGGCTATGCACCACCTTTACTCCGCCTTGTTGCAACAGGTCAGTGTTGTCTATGTTTTGCTCCTCGTCGAATCGCGCCTTCAGCTCCACCATCGCCGTCACTGCCTTGCCATTTTGGGCGGCACTCAGCAGCGCGTGTATCACCTTCGAGTGCTGTGCCGTGCGATAGAGCGTAATGTGTATAGACTGCACTCTCGGATCGACCGCCGCTTCTCGCAACAGGTCGATGAAGTGGTTGAACGTATGATAAGGATAGGCCAGCAGCACGTCGCCTTTTCGGATTACGCCCAGCACGCTTTCGCGGGGGTCGATTTGCGGATGGATCATCGGTGCGCTTCGGGGTTCTTCCAATTCCGGGTGTACCGACGGGAATTTCATCAGGTCGCGCATTTGGTGATAGCGTCCTCCGGCCTGGAGTTGCCCGGCCCGGCGAATTCCCAGTTTCCGCGCAATGGTCTCCAAAACGTCGGGCGGCATCGCTTCATCGTAAATCAACCTGACGGGCCGGCCGTGCTCACGCTTGGTGATGCCTTGGAACATCTTCTCTGAGATACTCTTGGAGGCGTCGTCATCCAGCGTCAGCGCGGCGTCGCGCACGATCTTGAAGGTGTGGGCCGAGATGCTTTCGTAGTTGAACATAAAAAAGATGTCGTCCAAAAACAACCTCACAATGTCGTCCAGAAAGATAATGTCGGTTCGACCTGTCTGGGAGGGCAATACCACGAACCGCGGACAGGCATCACTCACGGGCATTTGCAAGATCGCATAACGACTGCTCGCCGTGCCGGTCATCTTTACGGCCAGGTAGATCTTTCCGTCGGGCAGGAACGGTATTTCCACACTTTTTCTCAGCAGCAGTGGCACTAACCGGGTGCTCACCACGCTCGAAAAATAGTTTTGACAAAACGCGAGCTGCGCGTCGCTCAGCTCGTTCTCATCTACCACATAGACCCCATAGCTCTCCAACTCGGCCCGAATTCCGGCGTAGGTCTCGTAGAAAATATCACGTGAGGAAGAAAGATGGCGATCGATCAATGGTAGCAGATCTCCTGCGGTGTATCCTCCCGTCAGTCGCGGCAATTTTTGTCCTCTCAGTTCGGCCATTCGGATTATGTTGGCGACGCGAACCCGGATAAATTCGTCCTGATTGTTAGAGAATATCCCCAGAAACCTCAATCTTTGCACCAAAGGCACACTTCCGTCGCGCGCCTCTTGTAGCACACGATCGTTGAACTGTAACCAACTGATCTCTCTACTGTAGATATTCATCATACAAGTGTCGTCAGGTGCCTCACAAATAGCTCCTCACCCCTGCTTACCCACTTTCGGAAGGCCTCGGTATCGGCCTTATAGTGTGGTATCGAGTCGAGCAGCTTGTCGAGGTCGAACTCCCGTGCCACCACTCCCGCTCCTATCCCTACGGCGTCTTCGGCATTTATCTGTTGCTCCAGATGGGCGGGGATCATCAGCGTCGGTTTTCCCAGCCACATCGCCTCGCACACCGACTCGAAGCCCGCCGTGGTGGCATATCCGGCGCAGCTCGCCATCATCTCTAAAAAGCGCTTGTCATCCAATTTATGCAGTACAAACCCCGGCTCCGGTTCGAGGGTTTCGGGGGCGTCGCGCTTATCCCAAAACAGGTGGATATCCTGTCCCGGATGCTTCCTGTGCCAGGTCTTCAGTTCGTCGGCATAAGCCGGATTTAACACATATCCAAGCAGATAACCTTCGTTGCGCGGTTCCAGTTCGAAGAGCTCCTGGCGCAACAGCGGCGGCACCACGGCCATCCTCTCGCGATAGAAATCTTTCAGCGGATAGAACGACAATGCGAGGGTTTTGGTCGTGCCCAGCGAACATAGTGTATTGTTTAGGCGTAGCGCAAATTGCCCCTGATCGGTTGTGGAGCGATGCTGATAGTCGGGATGTTCGATCAAAAACTGATGACCGATACTCACCACAGGGGTTTTGAAGCGATACATCAGCGATGCGACACCCGTCAATATCTCATAGAAATTCACAACCACGTCGGGCTCGGTTTTCTCGATGCGTCGCACGATGGTGGTTACGCTTTTGCTCCATCGGGCCAGTCTACGCGGGGTTGTGTTTGCAATGATCGTCTTTGTAAGGCGACCCTTTTTGCCGCTCTTTCCGTAGTCGAACGAAGGCGAATCGAATGTGCGTAAGGGACATCCAACCTTCTCTTCGAAGAAACGCGGCAGTACCCTGTTTGGGTTCTTGCCCACCAGCACTTCCGCCACTTCGTGACCCGCTTTTCGCAGCATTTGGGCCAGCGCCAGCGCTTGCGTAAGGTGACCGCGCCCCTCGCCTTGAACTATGAACAGGTATTTCATTGCTCTTCTTTAGTGTCTTTGTAAATGGCCCAGTTTCCCTGATGGTCTTGTGTCAGGGCCGACAACGACTCCACCCAGTCGCCCGAATTGAGGTACAACACCCCTTCGATCTCTCTGATCTCCGGACTATGGATATGGCCGCATATCACTCCATCGCAACCTTTGTGCCGCGCTATCTCCACAATGTTTTTCTCGAAATCACTTATTTTCGCCACAGATCTTTTAACGCTTTTTTTGGCCTTGTCGGCAAGCGAACGACTAATCCAAAGCAGCATCGAATATCCCACGTCGCCGAGGCGCGACAACCAACTCATAGTAGAAGTTATCCGGTCGAATACATCGCCGTGCAACACGAAATATCGCTTTCCTAAGCTCTCATAGATCCAGTCGCGCACTATGCTCATTCCCATAAATTCGATGGGGACTATGCGATCCAGAAAATCATCGTGATTGCCTCTCACATAAACTATCTGCGTGGTGTGCGAAATATCCAGCAGGGTCTTTATGAAGTTGGTGTGGCGCCTTTTCCACTTCGCTTTTTTACCTCTGAGGATTGCCCAGCCGTCGATTATGTCGCCGCACAGTATCAGCGTCTCGCACGTATTGTCTTTGAGAAATCGGGTCGCCTCTTTGGTTTTCGACCATTTCGAACCCAGATGCACATCCGATATCACGATTGTTTTGTGGTGTTTCTGCATTGCCCAAAGATACGAAGAAATTGTTACATTTGTGCTAAAATGAAACCCTCCCTATGAATTCCAAACCTCATTACCTTTTGCTCGACGGTCTGCGCGGAGTAGCCGCCTTGGTTGTGCTGTGCTTTCACATTTTCGAAGCGTTTGCGACCTCCCATCTCGATCAGCGCATCAATCACGGCTACCTTGCCGTAGATTTTTTCTTTATCCTATCCGGATTTGTGGTCGGTTACGCCTATGATGAGCGCTGGGGCAAAGGCAGGATGAGTACGTGGGAGTTTTTCAAACGGCGCATCATCCGCCTTCATCCGATGGTCGTTATGGGGGCTTTGATCGGAGGTGTGATGTTCTATACCCAGCGTTGCGACGTTTGGGATGTGTCTGCGGTAGGAATCGGATCGCTGTTTATTGCCATTCTTATGAATGCATTGCTGATCCCTGCTTCTGTTGGCACGGAGGTTCGGGGTCTTGGCGAGATGTTCCCTTTGAATGGGCCCAGCTGGTCGCTGTTTTTCGAGTATATCGGTAATATTCTCTATGCGCTTTTCATCCGCCGGCTTCCCACGTGGGCCCTCTCTGTTTTGGTGGGTATTGCCGGTGCAGGGCTTGCGGTGTTTGCCATTTTCGGGCCTTTGGGTGATATCTGTGTTGGATACTCTCTTACCGGAACGGAGTTTACCGGAGGCTCACTGCGACTGTTGTTCTCGTTCTCCGCGGGTCTGCTGCTTTCGCGTCTCTTTAAACAGCCTGCTGCTAACTTGCGTGGTGCTTTTTGGATTTGCTCCGTGCTCCTTGTTGTTCTCTTGGCCGTTCCCCGAATCGGCGGCGCTCATCACCTTTGGATGAATGGGATCTATGACACTCTTTGTTGCGTTGCGCTCTTTCCCCTGATCGTCTATCTTGGTGCGTGGGGTCGCGCCGCCGGTAAATTCACATCCCGCCTATGCAAGTTCCTCGGCGAGATCTCCTATCCGCTCTATCTGGTTCATTATCCGTTCATCTACCTTTATTATGCTTGGGTTAAGAACCACGGCTTGACTTTCTCTCAATCCCTCCCCGGTGCCGCTGCAACTGTTGTCGGCAGCATCGCTTTGGCTTGGCTCTGCCTGAAGTTCTACGACCTCCCTATTCGCAAATATTTGGGCACAAAGTTTGCACGCAAGAGGTGATTATGAAAAACCTATCTCTCTTTCTCATCGTCGCCTCCGTAATCTTCCAACCTGCCGATGCTTGCACCGGCATCACGCTTTGTGCTCCCGACGGCAGTCGCACCATCCTCGCCCGCACGATAGAGTGGGGTGGCAGTGATCTTAATAGCCAGTATGTGATCGTTCCGCGCGGGCATAATGATGCCCGTTACGGATATGTGGGTCTTGCCGTCGAGCAGGCCGATTTCGTGGTTGAGGGGCTTAATGAAGAGGGACTTTCAGCCGGTCTGTTTTACTTTCCCGATTATGGCCGTTATGAGGATTTCGACCCTGCGCGCCATTCGTCGAGCGTTGCCGATCTGCATCTCTTATCGGTTGTGCTCGGTGCCTGCAAGACTGTCGATGATGTGAAACGGCTTATCGAGGGCATCCACATTACCGCCACCGACCCTCGCGCATCGACCGTTCACTGGCGATTTGCCGATACTTCCGGTCGCCAGATCGTATTGGAAATCATCGACGGTCAAATTGTTTTTTACGAAAACGAATTGGGTGTTCTCACCAATTCACCCTCACTTGACTGGCATCTCACCAACCTGAACAACTACGTCAATCTCCATTCCGGCGCTGCTTCTCCGCAAAAACTCGGCTCTCTTCCTCTCTCCCAGTTCGGTGCCGGCAGTGGTATGTTGGGACTTCCGGGCGATGTCACTCCTCCATCACGATTTGTCCGCGCGGCATTTTTCCAAGCCACTGCTCCCCGACAAGATTCGGCGCTTAAGACCGTGTTACAGAGTTTCCAGATTTTGAATAATTTCGATATTCCCATCGGCGTCGAGTTTCCCGTAGGTCAGGTTCCTGCCGACATTCCCAGTGCGACTCAGTGGACTTCGACTTCCGATTTGGGTGGTCGCATTATCTATTTCCGTACGATGTACAACAGCGAAATCCGCAGTATCGACCTTAACCGGATCGATTTTTCCCGCGTTAAATATTTTGTCGCCCCTTTGGATAACGTACGACAGCAGCCGGTTACATCGGTACACCCACCACAACACCCAAAGAAAAACACCCGCCTCACACTTTTGGGTGTATAAACGGGCGTAGTTTTGTAACTACTTGAAAATAAGCGTTTTCTGGCGGAGAGAGGGGGATTCGAACCCCCGGTACAGTTGCCCGTACGTCAGTTTAGCAAACTGGTGGTTTCAGCCACTCACCCATCTCTCCTCGACAAGATTCTGCTCCGAAGCGACCCCGAAAAACGTAAGCGACCCAAAAACAAAAGAAGCCGACTTCCGAAGCGGACCACAAAGCTAATCCATTTTCGTGAAATGCGCAACGAAACGCGCAAAAATCACGCAAATTATTTCAACACAATCCGAACACGCGCCTCTCCGACGATGATAAAATAGTCGCCCGGCTCCACAAAATGCCGTCCGTCGGCATCCACATAACCCAGGTCGCGCAATGGGTCGATATCGAAAACGAACTCGCGACTTTCACCAGCTGGAATCTCTTGACGTTCAAAGTGTTTCAGTTCTTTCACCGGTCGCGAGATCGAGCACACGGGGTCGTTGATAAACCAGTGAACCGTTTCGATCCCACTTCGATCGCCTGAATTCCGAACAGAAATTCGCACAGTAAATTTCTCACCCACAGTAAATTCCGTCTTTGGTAGCACCACGTCTCCATATTGAAAAGTCGTGTAGCTCAACCCGTGGCCAAAGTCGTACAGCGGCGTCGAGGGAATATCCTGATACAAACCCTGCCCGCCCCAAGGGCGCGCGCTTTGACGATGGTTATAGTAAATAGGTATCTGTCCGGTAGAGTACGGGAAGGTCACCGCCAGCTTGCCCGACGGGTTCACTCGCCCGCTCAGCACTCCTGCCAGTGGTCGTCCACCCGCAACTCCGGGTTGCCACAGCTCCACAATTGATTCTGCAATCGGCTCAAGACCACGCAATTCCAGCGGTCTTCCGTTCGACAACACCAACACGACAGGCTTGCCGACACGCGCAATTTCTTCGGCCAGTGCTTGTTGAATTTCCGGCAGGGCGATGGTCGAACGCGATGCATTTTCACCGCTCCACTGCTTTTTTTCGCCCAGACAAAGCACAACGACATCCGCCGCCGAAGCTGCGCGAACAGCCTCCTCGAAGCCCGAACGATCTTCTCCATCGAAGTCAGATCCGCGTGCGATCAGCAACTCCGCCTTGCCGCCAAACTCACCTTTCATTCCCTCCAGAATTCCGAAAACATCCTCTTCCCTACCGTGGAACGACCACGAGCCCAGCAGATGCGTGTCGCCTTCGACCATTGGCCCGATGAGTGCAATTCGCTTCACATCAGCGCTTAACGGCAACAATCCATCCTTGTTTTTCAGCAGCACGATCGACTCTTCGGCAAGTTTTTCGGCCACTGCGAGCGATGCGGGTTGCAGGTATCTCTCACTTTCAGGCACAACTTTCACAAAAGGCTTGTCGAACAACCCCAACTGAAATTTCAAGGTCAGTATCCTCGAAACCGCATCATCTACTTGAGCCATAGTCACTTTACCCTCGTCGATCAGTGCGGCCATATGTGGTGCATAGGCTCCGTTCATCATATCCATCTCTACTCCGGCAGTAAACGCTTTCAGTGCCGCTTCTTTATTGTCTGCCGCAACTCCTTGATTCACAAGTTGCTGTATCGAACCCCAGTCCGACACTACAAATCCTTTGTGGCCCCAGCGATTTTTCAGCACTTCGGTCAGCAGATATGGATTTGCCGAGCCCGGAACGCCGCTTATGTCGTTGAACGAGCTCATCACCGTTGCCGCACCTGCTTCTATGCCAGCCTGATACGGTGGTAGATAGGTGTCCCACAGCGTCTGTCGTGAAATCTCCGTGTAAACGTAATCCTTCCCGGCCTCGCTTGCACCGTAGCCCACATAATGCTTCAGACAGGCCGCAACTCGGTCGGCAGCAGACATATCGGAGCCCTGATAGCCCCTTACAGATGCCGCTGCGAACACTCCGTTAGTATAGGCATCCTCACCGTAGCCTTCTGCGATGCGTCCCCAGCGCGGATCTCGCGCCACGTCGATCATCGGCGAAAATGTCCAAGCCACGCCCGAAGCTCTCGCTTCACGCGCAGCCACCGCACAAGCCAACTCCACCAATTCCGGATCCCACGAGGCGGCTTGCGCCAGCGAAATGGGGTAGATCGTTCTGAAACCGTGGATCACGTCATAGCCGAACAGTACCGGAATTCCGAGCCTTGTTTTCAGCGCTTTTTCCTGCATAAGGTTATGAATCTCAGGATCTTCACCGAAATAGATCACCGAGCCTGTCTCTCCCGCCACATCGCCCACGGGGTCGGCAATATTGTTATGGTTGGTGTTTTGTCCCAGCGTGAGTTGTGTGAGTTGCCCCAGTTTTTCTTCGAGCGTCATTCTCGCCACAAGATCCGCAACCCGTTCTTCCACAGGTCGTTTAACGTCTTGATAGGGGTGTTTTTTCGCCTGCTCGGCTTGTGTGGTGAGCCCCGTCGCAAGCGCCATCATCAGCGTTGCTGAAAAAATCATTAAATTTTTCATAATCTGTTTTTTAATCTTGTCAATGCTTCGATGAAGTAATAATCGGCGTACGTGAGCGGTACATCTACCTCCGAGCCGAACGGAAACCCACCCGTGGAGTGCATCAGAATGAAGTTCCCGTTTTCACCCACCGGCGCAGTATATTCCGGCGATGCAAGCGTACGCACTTGAATTTCAGCTACTTTCATATATTCAGCAGCCTGCTCCGGCGTCGAAAAATCTGCTAATTCCACTAACGCCGAGGCCATAATCGCTGCTGCCGAAGCATCTCTCGGTACGTTCGGAATCGCCGGCTCGTCGAAATCCCAATAAGGAATGTAGTCCGTCGGCATATTTTTGTGATGGATCATAAATTTGGCAATCTCCTGTGCTTGAGTCAGATATCGCTGCTCCTTCGTCAATCTGTACATCATCGTATAGCCATACAGCCCCCAGGCTTCACCCCTGCTCCAGGTCGATTCGTCCGCATAACCCTGGTGCGTTTGGCGCATTTCCACCCTGCCCGACAGCGTGTCGTACGATACGACGTGATAGCTCCCGAAGTCTTCCCTGAAGTGGTTTACCATCGTGCTATCCGCGTGAGACAGAGCTATTTTTCGCAGTGCTGCCGCATCTTCGAAACCCTCCTCCATTGCATAATTCGCAGCCCACAGCATCAGCTCCAGGTTCATCATATTGTCGATTATTACCGGATATTGCCATTTGTCGCGGTTGTGATCCCAGGAGCGGATCAGCCCGATGTGCGGTTGGAACCTTGTAGCCAGCGACCTGGCTCCCGTTAGCAGCACTTCTTTGTAACGCTCATTTTCCGCCGCGTCCTGACTGATCCTCAGGCCGTTGCCGAAACTGTTCATCAGCATAAAACCAACGTCATGGTTCGTCGTCGTGTATTTTTCTCTCTCAACTCTGTCGGTAAACTGGCGCGCCCAGGCGAGCATCTTTTCGTCCCCACTATTTTCGTAAAGGTACCATAATGTTCCGGGAAAGAATCCACTGCACCACCAGCGCGAGTCGGACGAGATGTCTTCTCCGCCTTCTTCGCCCACTTTTCCGACCCAGCTTTTCGGTAGTCGCCCCTCTTGCGGTTCATACTTTTCCGCCATCAGGGTATATTGTGTTCTTGCGTTTTCCAGTGCTATGTCGATCACTTCACTTAGCGGCGCCTCTGCCTTTTCTCCACAGCAGGCCGCCATCGCCGCCACACACATTAACAGGATTATTTTTCTCATACTTTCGGGTTAGTTTTGGTTGCGAATTTAGTGAAAAGTTTTGCAAAAACGAAACAAGCCGGGGTTACAAATTCTTAGCGGGTGACACGACGCACCGATAGTGTTCCCACGGCGTGCCCGAATGATCTTTCGGCGCGACTTTCTGATCTGAATAATTTTGATGTGCCTTCCCCAAAGAGATAATATGGTTGAATAGAACATATTTCTAAAAACCAAAGGAATGTAAAAACCGTATGAAATTGACCCCCTAAGCTTGCAATTGATATTTTCGGACAGGTTGAAGTCCTTGATCTATGTAAGGCTATGTACTTCGAGCTGTCGGAAATGGCTTTATTAAAAAAAGTAGTAATGATCCGGCTCAAAACAAAAAAGTTATATAAACCGGACAACAAATTCAAAAATAATTTTTAATTTCGTCATTACATAAACGTATGATTATAAACTTATGAATCAGACAGAAATTAGTAACCATAAAATTGTGTGATATGAAAAGGAAATTGAAATTCAACCTTACAAGAGTGGCGGAGATTATTAAAGATCCGAATCATACCATTCTTAATTGTTGTGTACTTCCAGCAAGTTGCTGTTGTGATGGCTGTAGCGGAGATTTATGTGGAGTATAAAAAGAATGCTTCACGACAGGACTACATAGTCCAATGGTAATCCTTATGGATTGAAGTATACTTAAATTTGAACTTGAGTTTAATCAAGGGCCTATCTAAATTTAAGATAGGCCCTTTGCAAATGAACAAAATGATCTGGTCGAAATATAATTTGTTGCTTGATGTGGATGATGGCAGTTATGCCTTATTTAATACTTCATCGCGAACGTTGCTGACATTTGATAAAGAGACATATGACGAATTTCTCTATCTCAAAGAAAATCCAGACAGCTACACAGAGTTCGAAGATGCAGATTTTCTTACAAAAAATATGATTATCGTCGATTCTGACGTAGATATTTTCTCATATCATTTGAATGAAATATTGCGTAGACGATATAATCCGAATGTAATGAGTCTGACAATTGCCGTAACCAGGGCTTGTTTGTTTAATTGTATATATTGTTACGAAACAGATCGTCCCCCTGTTTATTTGAATGAGACCACTGAAAATCATATTATAGATTTTATCAAAACAAATTCGAGTCTGCAAGAGCTTGCCGTGGTTTGGTATGGAGGTGAGCCATTAATGAATTTTCAGTCAATAGAACGATTGACAGAGAAGTTTAAAAAGTTGGGGATAAAGTACGGTGCAGAGATAATTACAAATGGTTATCTGCTAACTAAAGAAATAAGTGATCAATTCTCCGATTTAGCTATAAGAAAAGCACAAATTACTCTCGATGGGTTAAAAGAAGTACACGATAAGAGGAGACCTTTATGTTCGGGAAAAGGGACTTTTGATGTTATTGTTAGCAATATTGAATATCTATTAAGTGTTTGCCCTGACATTGAAATCAATTTGAGGTCAAATATGGATATGGAGAATGTCGGGGGGTATGTTGAATTCTATAAATACATTACCAATCGATTGAATAATGATCGGGTAAAACCATATATGGGCTATGTGCAGGACATCCTTAATTCTGGATGTACGGTGGAGTCTAATAATATCGGAGGCTTTAATAATAGATTGCCTATCGTTCAGGAGCAAAAAAAGCGGGTATAAAAAATGAGTTAATAAAAAAAGTTCAATATCAAACTTGCATAGCAAATAATCAATATAGTTTTGTGATTGACCCTGTTGGGGATATCTACAAATGTTGGGTAGCATTAAGTAACAGTAAGTATAGACTTGGTAATGTTTCAGATGTCAGTAAAATAAATGAATTTTTGAACGCACGTTTCCTTTGCGCTTCAGATTATGTTTTTGATAAAACTTGCAGGGAATGTGTCTTTTTCCCAATGTGTGAGGGTGGATGCCCTTTGGCCAGACTCGAAGCTAATTTGAAGGATGATAATGATATCTGCTTTACTCAAAAGAGAGAAAATTTGAGGGAAATGATCCTTAGCTATATCGAGTAATTATAGGGTAGTATAGTGTAGGGCGATTGAAGGTTATTAGTTATCGCCGTTCTCGATCGACATTTTGTATAAACGGCAGATAATATCCGTCATTTCTACGATTTATACTATTTGGCCAATGATGCCGAGTGTGTAGATTACATTCGGTCGCTGATTTCCAGAAAGATTTATCGGAGCTATTTGCGCACGACCAACGGGAATTCGATGAACCACAGGGCTGGCAAGCAAAACCATAGCGGTCTGCGTTTCACCTATCAGAATGAATTGACTGACTTGGCTTTCTCGAAGATTCCAGACGAGCCGTCGGTTGCTGAGAGTTTTACTGACACAATGAAATACAGGTGCTGGTCGCTGCCGACAAGCAATGGTTTGGTTCGGCTGTGGGAAACCTACCACTCCATTTTTAGCGGCAAATCAGAATGTTTTGCATCTTTGTGAAAGAGTCAATCGCCAAGAAAGACGAAGCAAACGAATGAAAGCGCACTTTCGCCAAATCGTTACCTGCAAGATTCGCATTACCGCTCAGGCCGCTGTAAGTCGCTGACCTACAAAAGAAAAGAGGCCTGATTTCTCAGACCTCCCGTTTCAGAGCGGAAAACGAAAACCGAACCTTCGGTTTCAATCCATTATATATCAGCATTTTCGGATGCTTCTCTAATTCAGAGGTCACTCATAAGGAGTGGCTTTTGCGCATTCGTTTGCATTACCATGCTACGATTACAAAGGTAATCAAAGTTTTTGGATTTAGCTATCTTTGCAAAATGAATCAGGGAGAAATCATAATCTACCAGACTCCGGACGGGCAGACGGAGCTTAATGTAAAGGTTGAGCGTGAAACGATCTGGCTTAGGCAGATGCAAATTGCCGAACTGTTCGGCGTGAAGCGGCCTGCTATCACGAAGCATCTGAGAAATATTTTTGACAGTGGTGAACTCGATGAAAATTCAGTTAGTTCCATTTTGGAACATACTGCCGCCGACGGGAAGAGCTATGCGACACAGTTTTACAATTTGGACGCAATCTTATCCGTCGGGTATCGGGTAAATTCCAAGAATGCGACCCAGTTCCGTATCTGGGCGAGTCGAGTATTAAAAGAATACTTAATTCACGGACAAGCAATAAAGAGAAATCTCGAACAGTTGGAAGGAATTCGCGTTGCTGTCAAAATAGCTTCAAGTGTATTGGACGCACATCAAATCTCTGGCGAGGAGGCAATTGGGTTGCTGAGAGTTCTGACAGACTATACTTATGCTCTTGATACATTAGACAATTACGACCATCAAAAGCTCGAAATCAGCGACACTACACGCAGGGATGGCTTCCACGCGACATACGAATTGGCAATGGCTGCCATCGGCGAATTGCGAGACAAATTTGGAGGCGGTGGGTTGTTCGGCAACGAAAAGGACGGTTCGTTCCGTAGTTCCATCGGCACGATTTACCAGACATTTGACGGCGCGGAGCTATACCCGAGCGTTGAGGAAAAAGCGGCGATGCTGCTCTACCTCGTCGTCAAAAACCACTCGTTTTCAGATGGTAACAAGCGTATCGCGGCATTTCTGTTCCTGTGGTTCCTCGCCGGCAACGGTATTTTGTACAAGCCCGACGGTTCCGCACTGATCGGTAACAACACCCTCGTCGCCCTAACGCTGATGATTGCCGAGAGTCGTCCCGAAGAGATGGAGGTAATGATTAAGGTCGTCGTAAACCTGATAAACAAGCAGAATTGAAAACCGACGCCGTCGGCCAAATTTATTTTCCAATCGTAAATTTGTCCAATTGCTCGGCTGATCGATTGCTGTATATCGATCGTTCGGACTATTTACAGCCGGACGGGTTCGTGAACATCNNACCGCTACCGGGTGGAGCATATTAGCGGGGACGAATACGACCTTGAAGACGTGGAAAAAGAGCCGGACAATTACCGATTCCGAATGAAGATCAAAAAAATGTAGTACCTTTGAAACAGAGTCAATCGTCAGGAAAGACGAAGCAAACGAATGAAAGCGCACTTTCGCCAAATCGTTACCTGCAAGATTTGCATTACCGCTCAGGCCACCGTAAGTCGCTGACCTACAAAAGAAAAGAGGCCTGATTTCTCAGACCTCCCGTTTCAGAGCGGAAAACGAGACTCTGACCCTCGTTTTTGCAATGCTCTGTAATTCAGGTGATTCCCTTTGATTTTCCGGGTTGTTTCCCTGCTTTTGGGTACACTTTCGGGACAATTCCCTTAAAAATCCTCCCAGAGAGCCTTCTGAGCGGTTTTTTGGCTTTTGCCGGACTCTTTCTTCTCGAAACTGTTTCGCATCAGCTTACGGTGCAAATGTAGTGAATTATTTTGGAATACGAAACGTCAGTTCAACGCATATCTTTCATGCGTTCGATCTCTTCGTGGAAAGAATCATGTCTCAACGAAGGATATGTGCGATTGGGATTAGGCTTTATATTAAAGAAAGAGAGTTTCATATTGATTCGAGCACTTTCGTTTCCCATAAACATCATAAACCTCTCCTCCGAGACAGGAATTATTTCGTTGATATTCCTGTCTGTGTTTTTGTGAGGTGAGAATCGCTCAATTATGGAATGAATATACTCTTGTGATGTGCAGCCCACAAAAAAAAGTTGGTGGTGGCTGTTTACATATTGCATCCCATTAAGATTGCAAATGTCTTCCAAGTTTTCCGTACCAACACAATGTGCGGAAGTGCCACATTCATAGATATTTGAGTCGTATAGACATACCATTAGACGTGGATGAATAGGGTAAAATACCTGTAACCCCGTAGACGATATCGCTGTAGCCCCTATATAATTTCCTAAAGATTCCGCGTATTGGTTATAACATATAACCGGTGAGTCTGATGTTATAAATAGTTGCTCACTTAGATTTACTATAAACTTGAAATCAAGATAATTAAGAAGAGGTTCTTTGTCTATTGCGTTTCCAAGAGCGATAAGAGTTGGATTGTCATATACTAACAACCCTCCTTCCATCTCTTTTGCTATCGTTGGATTTATGGCGGGTAGTATCTTTTTTACGGTAGCATTTAGACCATCTATCATTTTCTTTCCGGCATAAGGAGTACGAAACAGTTGATATAAGATAAATCGTTTCAAGACCCGCATAGCTTCATTTCCACTGGGCGTTGGAGGAATAACCAATTCTTGTTGCACTGTCCATATATCAAATAACCGTGAGACAACTGTCTCTAAGTTAGTTAAGGCTCCCTCAATTTCATCGTCTGTTCCATACAAATAGTCCTCACAGCATTGCGACTTGATTGGCGCTACAGGGATGTATTTACCGTTATTGTAGTTATATAGCGATATAGTGCCTTGACCAGGCACATCGGAGAAACGTTTTAAGTAGAAACGAGGTATATAGTGATGGCTCTTTCGCTTACTCATAGGTTATGACTTTAATTTCTTCGATAATCTCAACCGCTCGTCGGTTAGCGAAGCCAAAACAGCGACGGGTGCGCCAATATCAAGATTGTGAGTTCCATAGCTAATTCTGCTTGACTATATTAGATTCGCTCTTCTTTTGTTGAAGGAACGTGATTTATACTCCCATTTTACATATTTCGAGATTTTCACTTTACATATTTAGAGTGATTCATTTTACACTTTCGGAGGGCTGTGCTTTACGCATTTCTTCTCGACGCTTATCTTGCCCCTATTCATCGTTGTGCCTTTATCGCAAAGATAGCCGGAATTTCTGAGCGGCACTCATTTATAATGTAACGAGCGTTTTTTCGATCGCGCTGATTTGCGGGTCGGGAATCGAAAGCTCGCCTGCGATCTCCCTCCATTTCGACACGGCCTCCACGACTTGTTCAATGATCGGACTGGGTCGGGAAATATCGCACCGGCGGGCGAATTCCAACAAGTCCTCGCGCGAAATATCGTCCCACTTGTTGTTTATCGACATTTGATGCCGTGAAGTCCACTCGCCGGAAGGGTTGTAGGCCCACGACATATCGTATGCCGGTGCGAGCGACCAAACGCCCGTGCGGTTCATGATGAACGATATGTTTTTGGTGTGATCGTCCTGATTGCGTCCCACGACGTTGAACACCATCCGACGGAACATCTCCTCCTGCTGGTTGTAGGGCAGTTTCAGGCGGCGCATCACCTCGAACAACTGTTCGTAGGAGTACGCCCGGAGCATCCGGTAGTCGAAATGTGCCAGCCCGCACAGTGTTTGGGTGTGCAGTTTTTCGTTCGAGCCGATGCGGTCGAAACGCCGCGTCATAAAGTGGCTCCGGCCTCCCTCCTCCAAAATACGCGACTCCATCATCTCGATCCTCGCCGCGATAGCCATCCGGTAATAGGCATATTCGATAAGACCGTAGAATTTCGGATCGCCCAGGGCGTTGTTGGTCACGCCGTCGAGTTTCAACAGCCAATGGCTGTATCCTTCGGGCGCGGCGATCTGTCCCGAACGAACATCGCCGGTCTGTTCATTGAAGGCGACCACCGCTTTCGCTCGTGCCCCGCCTGCCGAAGTCCCGACGCTGATAATCGTCGAGACGGCCTGCGAGGTGTTGTCGCCCACGTTTACCTGCAACTTCTTTTTATTCTCCAACACCTGCCGCGCCACCTCTACAAGCGACGATATTTCGATCTGCTCGGTGTCGTTCTCCGTGATCCGTTGCGCCGGTTCGAACTCCAATGCACCCATACTACGGTCGGCCTGATAGCAGAGCCGCTCGACCGGATTGGCCGCCGTGCGGGAGTTGAACGCAAGCCAGCGATCCAACATCGCCTTACCATAGGCATCGGGCAATGAGTCGGCCAACAGGCCGGGCAATCCCATAAAAGTATCTCTCGACAGCCCGCCGAACGAATATATCCTCGGCGTGGCGACGGGCATATGGATCGGCGACAAATCGAGCCCTTTTGCCGCGAACGCACGATCGTACTCGAACGAAGCGGTCTGTGTCGCCTCCTCCCACAGCACGGCGCCCACGAAGTCGCCCCAAAGTTTTATATTGGCAACGGCAATCATTTCCTTACTCGTTTACGCGGTTTAACTTCTGTGGCGGCAGCTTTCGCGGCTGCAATAGGACTGACGGGAGCCGGTGCGAAAAACGGTTCCAAAAGCTCCAATCGTCCCAACGCTCGCAGGATTCGGATGAGCTTCGAGAGCGAAATATTGCC
>DBDK01000004.1 GCA_002293535.1 Alistipes sp. UBA934
TTCTTCGGTGGTAGGTTGCCAATTTGGACTTCTCTCGACCCTTTTGCCGAACTGTACTACGGCATAAGTCCTTACTCTTACGCTGCAAACAATCCGGCGAGGTATGTAGATGTCTTCGGGATGTTCTTAGGAGACCCGATAAAAAATCCACAGATTCGGAGAAACAGGGCAAGTAATTTGTATGGAGAAAATATACGCATATTAAATGATCGACCAAGAACACATCAGGGTTTTGATTATTATGCTCCGGAAGGGACTCCTGTTATGTCGGTGCTTGATGGAAAAGTTGTAGATGTTAGAACAGGACATATCGAATATGGAACTTCTGTTACAATTCGGCATTCCAATGCCGACGATGGTACAGCACGTTACTCGTTTTATGCTCACCTGTCGGAGACATTGACAGAAGTCGGTGATGAAGTTAAAGAAGGAGATGTGATTGCGAAGTCCGGAACAATAGGTAATTCGGCAGGACAGGGTGCTAAGGAACAGCATTTACATTTTGAACACAGGACACAAAAAGCAGGTGCTCTCGGTTTAATAGGAAAACGCAATCCGAATGAACTTATAGATACAAAATTTGAATCACAAGACCCGGAGAAAAAACCGCAAGGAGACGTTGGTGTGATAAAAACAGAACAAAACGGAGATAAAGAAAAAAATGAATTTATTATGGTAAAAAGAGTATTGTTAGTATTGATTTGGAGTGTCACTTTGGTATCCTGTCACCCCAAATACAAAAGTGTACGCCCCATTCGAATGATCAAAGATACGGTGACATTCGATGATGTTGTTTATGACGCTTCTTACGTGTATGCAGGAGATGATATTTTGTTCAAGGTTTTGTCGGGTGGGGATGAATTTATTCTTTCAGACTCATTGATAATTAATCATAAGTCTCCCTATCAGCTATTCACAATGTCCACAAGTGGCCAAGATGATATGATCCACTTCATACTTTATGACTATGAAGACAAATCATTATACGAGACAAAGAATATCATCGATCCCTGTTTTAGTTTTGGCTATATAGAGTTGTTATATAATGATATTCAGATAAGTAATGATTCACTAAGTCTAATATGGCAAGGTAAAAAGATAAAAGAAAAACTGCTACCTATTAATTACAAACAAAAAATCATTAACTATCACGAGGTAGAGTAGGTTGTCTTAAAAAGTTTAAGAATCTCCTACGGATACCAAATTTCTGCGATAATTGTTTGCTGCGCGGAGAATAATCATTATATTTGCCGTATAATCTGCGGAGAATATGTATATCCATAACCACATAAACTGGACTGATTTTCGTTGGGACAACGATAAATTGCTCCCTTTGTTGGGGCGTGTCAGGCATTTGCAGGGCAAACTATTGGGACAAATGAATGCTGTTGGCTTCTCATTACAGGAAGAGGCAGTATTGACGACTCTGACGCTCGATGTATTGAAATCTTCCGAGATCGAGGGTGAGTTGCTCAACCCCGAACAGGTGCGTTCGTCCATTGCTCGGCGGCTCGGACTGGAGGTCGCGGGTCTCGTGAATTCGCCTCGCAATGTGGACGGCATCGTGGAGATGATGCTCGATGCCACACAATGCTACAATTCCCCCTTGACGGATGAGCGTTTGTTCGGATGGCATAATGCACTATTCCCTTCGGGATTCAGCGGGCTGTACAAAATCGAAGTTGCAAAATATCGAAGCGGCGCAATGCAGGTCGTTTCAGGGGCGATGGGTAAGGAGCGAGTGCATTATGAGGCTCCCGAAGCGACGCGGGTAGAGGCGGAGATGACCAAATTCTTAACGTGGTTCAACGCCGGCTCGAATCTCGACCCCGTTATGAAAGCTGCTATCGCTCACTTTTGGTTTGTGGCTATCCACCCGTTCGACGATGGAAACGGTCGTATTGCGCGTGCGATCACCGATATGCAGTTAGCCCGTGGCGATGGAAGTCCACAGCGATTTTATAGTATGTCAAATCAAATTCTTGCCGAGCGCAAGCAATACTACGAGGTTTTGGAGAAAACCCAGCACGGCGACAGCGATATCACGTTTTGGCTCGAATGGTTCCTGACTTGTCTTGAACGGGCGCTGATCAGTAGCGGAGAGGTCTTGAAATCGGTACTCACGAAAGCAAAGTTTTGGGAACAATACGCTCAAACCGCCTTGAACGATCGCCAGCGACTGATGCTGAACAAATTACTTGACGGCTTCGATGGTAAACTGACCTCATCGAAGTGGGCGAAGATCACTAAATCGTCTCCCGACACCGCCCTGCGCGACATCAACGACCTAATGGCTCGCGGTATCCTGCGCAAAGACGACAGCGGCGGTAGGAGTACGAATTATGAGTTAGTACTGATAAAGAAGTAAGTATTGAAGCGGAAGTTTAATCAACTTCCGCTTTTTTGTTATCTTTACTTTCGCAAGTGAAGAATGCCACCGGGGCTGGGTTCGCTTATTTGGGTTCTTTGATTTACGTGAAATCCGCCAATGGTTATGCTCTTGAGAGCGCTGGGTTCAGTAATGGTATGATCGTCAGTAGTTCAGATAGTTACGTGCAATGATGCCAAGATACGATAAGGGGGATACATTTCCCCCTCCTTTAGAGACGAATAAAAATTTTCCTTCGGTACAGTGGATAGACAATGCACCAAATCACGCCGATCAGAGTGATCGAGGCCAGCAGCGAACCGATCTGCGGGGTAGTGAGATCGACCAGGAAGTGTGCCCACCACGAATAGACGGTGTAACTCTGCTCGCCGACCGTGAATCGCAGGAATGGCATCCCCAGAACACGCATCAAAACTCCGACCAGTACGTAAGCAAACAACGCGTTGGTTCCGAAAACCGAAAAGAAAGTTGCTCCAAAACGTTTTCCGCGAAAGTCGTAGAACCACAACAAGATCATCCAAACCATCATCGCAAGTCCTGCAGTATAAAGCACAAAGCTCGACGACCATATCGGCTTATTGATCGGGCAAATGGTGTTTAGAGCCAGAGCGGCCACCACGCACAATCCTCCCGCAATTCCCAGTCCGCCAAGAACTTTCGAGTATCCTGTGTCGGCGTCGGCGTTCCGAGTCCCCACGAACATTCCCGTCACATACCCCAGTAGCACGGTGGCCACGGCGGAAATGGTGCTGAACAATCCTTCCGGATCAAACGATTGCGCGGGACGGTGCAGGTGGTTAGTTCCCAGCAGGAAAGCGTCTATGCGGCAACCGATATACCCCTCCCTTGTAGCATCGCCGAGAAATTCAACTCCAAGCCAATATCCCACAAGAAGAATCCCCGCAGCGATTAGAATGCGTCGGTAAGTCTTCAGCCACAACGCCAACACGCCACCAAGGAAAAATGTCAGCCCGATTCGTTGTAGTACCCCCATAATGCGCAGGTTCTCCCAGGCCCTCCACTCGTGCGCTCCGAAGTCGTAGAACGGAAACCAGTTGAGTCCAAGTCCCACCAAAAAGATGAGTGCTCCGCGCTTGAAGAGTCTCCACACGGCCGCACGATTAAATTCATGATTTGTTTTGCGGTACGAGAACCACATCGATGCTCCCACTATGAACAGGAAGAATGGGAACACCAAATCTGTTGGTGAGCAGCCGTCCCAAGGCTTGTGCCGTAGCGCTTCGAATGCCTTTCCCGACTGATTATTGACTATGAGCATCAACGCAAGCGTCAGCCCGCGAAAAACGTCGAGAGAGAGGAGTCTCTTCATCAGAATGTATAGCCTATGCTGACGTTGAGTTGGTCGCGGCCGATGGTTCCGTCGTTTTTGTCTTTGAAGCGGTTCAGCAGACCATAGTCATAGCTTGCTTCCAGAAAAATGCGTCCGATCTGGACTCCTGCTCCTCCGCTCGCAAATACGTCGAAGCGAGAAAGAGGCGGAATGCCGTTTTGTTCATAGTCGGCTACGAGCTGCGGATCGTCTATGTCCGAGGTTGCTTCGCCTGTGAAAAAGTCACGCGAGATGTAGCCGTCGTAATTGTTTAGTAACGGGGAGTTCACATCCGGATCGGGTGTGAACTTGTATTTTGTTTTGAAGCTGACTCCATAGCTCATCCCTGGGCCGGCAAAGAGATAAAATCGGCTCTTTTCTCCCATTGTGAAAGAGTATTTCAGATGTATCGGTAGGGCCACCGTATGTTCCGAGATGTTTGAGCTCACCAGAACGAAACCGTTATTGTTGGTCAGGTGATTGCCCTTGTCCATTGCGAAGGTGTAGTTGAGCCCCGGACGAAGCGAAAAGGTTTCGGAGGCGTTCAGCGTAAGGTCGTACGATGCACCCACTCTGACTCCGTGCAAAGCGGAACCGCTGTCTCCTCTCCAGGTGGAATAGGCATAACCTGCGTGGACATTGATCTTCTGGGCGTTGGCTGCGGTAGCCCCTATAAGCAGGAGTGCCGCTGCTAAAATGAACTTTTTCATAGTGCGATAAAAGTTTAGGTAGTCTGCAAAGTTAATAATTTTTTCACCTGTTCATAGACATTTTCTCCACTGAAGCCGAATTTTTCGTCCAGTACCTTGTATGGAGCACTGAATCCGAAGTGGTCGAGTCCGTGGATCACTCCTTGGTCGCCCACCAGCCCTCTAAGTGTCACCGGTAGTCCCGAAGTCAGTCCGTAGCGGGGCACACCGGCAGGCAGAACCGCCTCTTGATATTCAGCCGGCTGGTCTCTGAAAAGTCCTTCGGATGGAGCGGAAATCACCCGAACCTTCACCCCCTCTGCTCTCAGCTTTTCTGCGCCTTCGACCAGCGTTGCCACCTCCGAACCGCTTGCGATCATCACCACATCCGGCGCCGCGTCGTCTAAAACAACATAAGCTCCCTTAGCCAGCTTCCGCGCGTCTTCGTGTCGCGAACCCTTTGAGGGTAGATCGCGCACGTTTTGTCTCGAAAGTATCAGAGCTGCAGGCCTTTCTTCTTCCATCGCACACCTCCAGGCTTCCACGGTTTCGGCACCGTCGGCCGGCCTAAGTACCACCACCGATCTTTCTCCGTTGTGGTTGTGCACTTGCTCCATCAGTCTGATTTGTGCCTCCTGCTCTATGGGTTGGTGCGTTGGGCCGTCTTCTCCTACGCGGAACGAGTCGTGCGTCCATACCCAGATGACGTGTAATCGTTGCAATGCCGCCAGCCTTACCGCCGGTTTCATATAGTCGGAGAAGACGAAGAACGTTCCACAGGCCGGTATCACACCTCCGTGCAACGCCATCCCGTTCATCACGCAGGCCATAGTGAATTCGCTCACTCCCGCCTGGAAGAAACGCCCACTGAAATCGTCGCGAACGATCGCGTGTGTTTTTTTCAGGAAGCCGTCTGTTTTGTCGCTGTTGCTCAGGTCTGCCGATGCGACTATCATATTTTCGATCTTTTCGGCCAGTACACCCAGCACCATCGCAGAAGCGTTTCGTGTTGCCGAATCCTTTCCCGGGTCGATCGCGTCGTAATCTATTTTCGGTGTTTTTCCACTCAGGAACAGGTCGAGCTTTTGTGCGAGTTCTCTGTTCGCCGTCCTCCATTGCGCTTCGATGCCACGTTGCGCAGCCACCCACGCCCGCAACTCTTCTCGGCGCCGGTCATATAGCTCACGCGCTTCAGTCGAAATTGCGAACGGATCGTGTGGATCTCCTCCCAAATTGCGAATTGTGGCAGCTACGTCCGCACCTGCGGCAGAGAGTGGTTGTCCGTGGGTCGAAACTTTGTTCTCGAAACTCTCTCCCGACGGCCCCCTCGCTCCTCGTCCCATCCTCGTGTGTCCAATTATCAGTGTCGGCCGTTTGGTCTCAGCGCCCGCTGCCCGCAAAGCCGTGCGAATCTCATCCTCCGAACTCCCGTCTACTTCCAGCACATTCCACTCCCAGGCTCTGTATTTTGCCGCTACATCCTCCGTGTCTACCTCCTCAACTGTTGTCGAAAGTTGCACGTTATTGGCGTCGTAATACATTATGAAGTTGCTCAATCCCAGGTGTCCTGCTATTCTGCCCACTCCTTGTGAAACTTCCTCTTGAATGCCTCCGTCCGAGATGTAAGCGTAGGTTTTGTGCGCCGTCCACTCTCCGAATTTCGCTGCCAGAAATCTTTCTGCCATCGCTGCTCCCAGTGCCATCGCGTGTCCCTGACCCAGCGGCCCCGAGGTGTTTTCGACCCCGTGCGCCAAATCTCTTTCAGGATGTCCCGGAGTGTCGCTTCCCCATTGGCGGAACCTTTCCAGATCCTCTTTCGAGTAAAATCCTGCCAGCGCCAACACCCCGTAGAGCATCGGCGACATATGGCCCGGATCGAGGAAAAATCTGTCTCTCCAAGGCCAGCTCGTGTCCGCGGGGTCATACCTTAGGAATTCCGAGTAGAGTACGTTCACGAAATCGGCACCTCCCATTGCACCTCCGGGGTGGCCGGACTTGGCTTTTTCGACCATCGAGAGGGCGAGGATTCTGATGTTGTCGGCAGCGGTCATATCTTTATGCGGCTTTTTCGAGTTGCTTTTCGGCAAACTCGCGTGTTATATGCAGTGTTTTTCGGTTGGGGTCGCTCGGTACTTCGAACATCGAGGTCATCATCACCGCTTCACATATCGAGCGCAGTCCTCTTGCCCCCAGCTTGTACTCGATCGCCTTTTCCACGATGTAATCAAGTGCTTCGTCATCCCAGGTCAGGGTCACGCCATCCATCGCGAACAAGTTCACATATTGCTTTGTGATGGCATTTTTGGGCTCGGTAAGAATTTGTCGCAGGGCGGTCTTGTCCAAGGGCCTCAGATAGGTCAGCACCGGCAAACGTCCCACCAGTTCCGGAATCAGTCCGAAACTCTTAATATCTTGCGGCAGAACATATTGTAGCAGATTGCTCCTGTCCACCGCCCGTTCGGAAGTCTTTCCACTTTCTCCGGCACGCTCATAACCTATCGCCCTTGTCCCCAGTCGTCGTGAGATCACCTTTTCGATTCCGTCGAATGCTCCTCCGCAGATGAACAGCACATTCGTCGTGTCCACCTGTATGTACTTTTGGTCGGGATGTTTCCTTCCTCCCTGCGGCGGTACGTTTACCACGGCTCCCTCCAGAATCTTCAGCAATGCCTGTTGCACCCCTTCTCCCGAGACGTCTCGCGTAATGGAGGGGTTGTCACTTTTTCGGGCTATTTTGTCGATTTCGTCGATGAACACTATCCCCATCTGGGCTGCTTCCACATTGTAGTCCGCCGCCTGCAACAAACGCGACAGTATGCTTTCCACGTCTTCGCCCACATACCCCGCTTCGGTTAGCACCGTTGCATCGACAATTGTGAAGGGCACATCCAGCATCCGCGCTATCGTCCTTGCCAGTAGCGTCTTTCCCGTTCCCGTCGGCCCCACCATCACGATGTTGCTCTTGTCGATCTCCACCTCTTGCGAAACAGTCCCCGCTGCTCCACCCGCTGCCCCGACCCTGTGTAGTAGTCGTTTGTAGTGATTATATACCGCCACCGCGAGGTAGCGTTTGGCGTCTTCCTGCCCGATCACATAGTCGTCCAGCCGGGCCTTGATTTGCTGCGGCTTAAGTAATCCCGCAACGTGGTTCTCTTCACTCATTATTTCCGTTTTGCGACGACCTCGTCTATGAGGCCATAATTTTTTGCTTCTTCGGCACTCATCCAATAGTCTCGGTCGCCGTCTTTTTCGATTTTTTCGAGCTTTTGGCCGCTGTGCTGTGCGAGTATTTCGTAGAGTTCCTTTCTTGTTCTTACGATCTCTCTCGCCGTGATTTCGATGTCCGATGCCTGCCCTTGTGCACCTCCCAGAGGTTGGTGTATCATCACTCGCGAGTGGGGTAGCGCGGAGCGCTTTCCTTTCTCTCCCGCCGTCAGTAATATCGCTCCCATACTTGCCGCAAGGCCCGTGCATATCGTTGCGATTTCGGGCTTCACCAATTGCATCGTGTCGTAGATCCCCAGACCTGCCGAGACACTTCCTCCGGGCGAGTTGATGTAGATCTGTATGTCCCTGTCGGCGTCGCTGCTCTCCAGAAATAATAGTTGGGCTTGTACGATGTTGGCGACGTCGTCATAGATGGGTGCTCCCAGGAAGATTATCCTGTCCATCATCAGGCGCGAGAAGACGTCCATAGCCGCCACGTTCAGTTGCCTTTCTTCGATGATCGTCGGTGACACATATCCGGTTGCTTCTGCTTTCACTCCTCTGGCCACATCCGCGGCGTAGTCGTGTAGCGTGAGACTGTTGAGCCCCAGATGTCCTTTTGCAAATTTTTCAAATTCAGTTTTTTTCATAGTTGTTTTTTCTTATTAAAACAACAAACCCTTCTCCTTTATTGCCGCCCCACAAAGGTAAAATAAGATAATCTTTTTCATAATCGGCGATATCTCGGTACGATACATTCTGGGCTCCTCTGTCGCATCACTCTCCTCAGGGGGGATCTCTTCGGACAGATTCCCCTATTTTATATCTCCCGTACTAAATTCATATCCCAGCCTCTTTCCCGTTCTCATCTTTGAGTTTTCGAGTTTGGTGTTGAACTGTTCGGCGGTGGCGAGTTTTTGGCTCTCGTAAGGGGGCACGAGCAGGTCGAACGCGAGCGCGTAATCGATCGCTGACTCGATGATATCCGTAAGTCCTTCTTTATTGACAAGATGGTGTCCGAACTCTGCTCGCGTGAAGGCTCCTTGGCCTTTTCCTTCCACCATATAATGCATCTGCCTGTTCACAAAGATTCGCGCCACCAGATACCCCTCATCTGCAAGGCGCTTGTACTCGAACGAGTCTTTCAGGAAGTTCCATACGTTGATTATTCCGCAGGAAGCGTTGTCGGGCTCCTTGGAAACGTACTCGTTTCCCCATACGGCGTCGTCTTTGCTGAATCGGAAGATGTCTGTTTGCATCGAGAAGATCAGCAGGTTTTCGCCAAAAATGAAGTGCGCTTCGTATTTCCCTCTGTCTCTGTATTCGATTCTCACACGTTCGTCCAGACTCTCTTCGAGCTCTTCGTCCAATTCCGATGCCAGCTCGTGCAGAATCTCCTTGAGTTTGGTCATAACGGCGTAGGTGTTGTCGTAAATCCGCTGACTTAGGTTGGATTTGTCGATTATTGCCTGCAGTATGTGCGGCTTCAATCCGGTTTCGCTTTCCATTAGAATCGTCTTTGTTTGGCGGGTGGGCGTACTATGATCGTATAGTTATCCACGTCTATTCCTCCTCTGGCTGTCACGTTGGGGTGTGCTTTTGCTGCTGCTTTTTGCTTGATCTCTTCGGCAATGGCTTCGATAACCTCGACGGTGTTGAGTTTCTCGCCCCTGTCGAGCAGGAACAGTTCGTGTTCTTCGATTATCTTGATAAGCCTCTGCGGGTAGTTCGGGTCGGTTGCATAGCCGGCGCGCTTCAGCCCCTCGGCCCATCCTTTGTAGTCGGTCTGGTCGAGCGTGAACAGGAAGGCATAGCGCTCGCTGCTGTCGAGAAATACCGAGTGGTCTGTCCACGAATCCTGGGCGGAATCGTACCGGCGGAAACACTCTCCCAGCTGGTCGTCGTCGTGATAGATCCTCTCGCCGCCCCAATCACTTTTGCACTTTATGCCGAAGTGGTTGTTTCCCTCTTTGGCTAATCGACTATTGCCGCTGTCGCTCTCCAACAATCCTTGAGCCATTGTTATGCTGGCGGGAATGCCGAATTTTTCCATCTCGTCCACGGCAGTTTTCTGCCAGCGCGCGATGTATTGCTCGCGCGTGATCTTGTTTTGCTGTGCTTGCGCCTGCACCGCTCCGAGTGCGACACAAAATAGAATTAGTAATCTGTTCATAAGGCCTTGCAAAGATAGAGAAAATTTTCTAATTTTGAAGCCTGTGAAGCCCCTGCCTAAACATATCCTTATTATTCGCCTCTCTTCGATGGGCAATGTAGCTATGACCGTGCCTGTCATAAGGGCTCTGCGTAAGACATATCCCGGCGTTAAGATCACTGTTCTCACCAGACCTTTCTATGCTCCGTTCTTCCGCGGTATCCGCGATATGCGCTTCTTCCATCTCAACCTTAAGGTTCGTCATAAAGGCTTTTGGGGATTGTTCCGCCTCGCCTATGACGCTAAAAAGGATGGAGTGGACGCCGTGGCCGATATGCAGGACAACATTTCCAGTAGTACTATCCGTAAGTTGTTGGAGATTACTGGTTGTCGCGTTTCTCATATCGACAAGGGTAAGGGTTCCAAACGGCGCTTGTGCCGTCGGGGCCATCTCAATTTCCACCAGCTCAAAACGACTCACGAGCGTTATGCGGACACTCTTCGCGACCTTGGTTTCGAAGTCACTCCCCAGCCGGCCATAGATATGACTCTTCCCGTGCCGTTGGCGATCGGTTATCTTCACGGCAAAAAGAGCGGCCCTTGGGTGGGTATCGCTCCGTTTGCCGCTCATCAGGCCAAGATCTATCCCATCGAGTTGATGGAGCGGGTTGCTGCTATTATCGCCGATAAGACGCAAAAGGTGTTCGTCTTCGGCGGGGGTAAGGAGGAAGAGAGGCTTGCGGCTCAGATCGCTTCTCAGCGTGACAACATAATTTCGGTGATCGGCACGATGAGCCTTGGCGACGAGTTGAACCTTATGTCGAATCTCGATGTTATGCTCACTATGGACTCCGTGGCTATGCAGATGGGTTCGCTGGTTGGCACTCCCGTTATCTCTGTTTGGGGCGCTACTCATCCCTATGCCGGCTTTTACGGACTCGGCCAGGATCCCGAAAACGCAATTCAGCTTCCCATCGAGTGTCGCCCGTGTTCTGTGGGTGGGGTGCTGCCTTGTCGCGACGGATCGCTTCGTTGCTTGAGGGAGATTCCACCCGAAGTTATTGCCGAAAAAGTTTTGTATCTTTGCGCAACTCAAAAATCGACTTTATGAATATTCCATCAGAACTTAAGTACACCAAGGACCACGAATGGGTTCGCATCGAGGGTGATGTGGCCACGGTTGGCATCACCGACTTTGCTCAGAGCCAGCTCGGCGACATCGTTTTCCTCGACATTCCTACCGTTGGCGAGACCCTTGAGGCTCACGAAGTTTTCGGCACCATCGAGGCCGTTAAGACCGTGTCCGATCTGTTTTGCCCCGTGGGCGGTAAGATTCTCGAATTCAACACGGCTTTGGACGATGCTCCCGATGCCGTCAATGGCGACCCCTATGGCGCCGGTTGGATCATCCGCGTAGGGTTGGACGGCGCCGCTCACGAATGGCTCCTGACTGCCGATGAGTACAAGAAACTAATATCATAAACCATTATGTCAAAAGTAACCGTTATCGGCGCCGGCAATGTAGGCGCCACGTGTGCGAACGTGCTGGCAATGCGTAAAGTGGCCAGTGAAGTTGTCCTCATCGACATTAAGGAGGGTCTTTCGGAAGGTAAGATGCTCGACATTTACCAAACGTCCACCCTGTGCCAATTCGACACCAAGGTGACAGGCGTCACTAATAACTATGCCGCTACTGCCGGTTCGGACGTTGTCGTTATTACTTCGGGTGTTCCCCGTAAACCCGGTATGACTCGCGAGGAGCTCATCGGCGTTAATGCCGGCATAGTCAAGGCAGTTATGGGCGAAGCTATGAAGCACTCTCCCAAGGCGATCTTCATCATAGTATCCAACCCGATGGACACTATGACCTACCTTGCCCTCAAGAGTAGTGGACTTCCTGCTAATCAGGTTTTCGGTATGGGCGGTCAGCTGGACTCGTCTCGTTTCCGCTGCTACCTTGCCAAGGCTCTGGACGCCGCTATGTCGGACATCGACGGTATGGTTATCGGCGGCCACGGCGACACCACTATGATACCTCTTGTAGATAAGGCGTCTTATAAGGGTGTTCCCGTGTCCAGGTTCGCCAAGGTAGAGGTTCTCGACAAGGTTGTGGCCGACACTATGGTGGGCGGCGCGACCCTTACCAGCCTTCTCGGTACTTCGGCCTGGTATGCTCCCGGAGCCGCCGCCGCTTCAGTCGTTGAGGCTGTTATGTTCGACCAGAAGAAGTTGATCCCTTCGTGCGTGGCTCTCGACGGTCAGTATGGTCAGAAGGATATTTGTATCGGCGTTCCTGCTGTTATCGGTCGCGGTGGCGTCGAACGCATCGTTGAGATCGAACTTTCCGCCGACGAAAAAGCAAAGTTCTCCGCTTCCGCCGATGCTGTCCGTAAGACTAATGCCGTCCTGAAAGATATCGGAGCTCTCTAAGTTTCCGTAAAAAACACGGAATAGAGCGATCTCGAAAGGGGTCGCTCTTTTTTTGCCCGACCTCGTGTAAAAATTTTTAAAATATTCTGCAAAAAATGGTATTATGTATTGCATAGTATTATTTTTATATTTATCTTTGCAGTGTCAAACAACAAGAAAGACACACAAAGTTTAACCATAAAAAACGTAATGCTATGAAAACCAGAATGATTCGTTCCAACACAACCCGCGCTCGCGCACAAGTTCGTATCCTGCTTCCGATCTATTTGTCGAGTGCAAGGTAATCCGAAGGGCCGGTAGTGCTCACAAAAAATTAATTTTTGAACTTTAACCCGTCTTCGTCCGCTGTGACCGAGACGGGTTTTTCACGATCGATGGCTCCGGCCAAAATTTCTTTCGAGAGTTGGTTCACCAGATTTTGCTGTATTGCTCGCTTCACCGGTCGGGCGCCATACACAGGGTCGTAACCCTCGTCCGCGAGCCATTCGCGTGCTTTTCTATCGACCTTCAGCTCGATTCCGTTGTGATGTAGCATTCTCTCGATGATGCCGATCTGAATATCGACTATTTCCAGCGTATCGCGTCGGGTCAGGGGCGTGAACATCACTATCTCGTCTATTCGGTTCAGGAATTCCGGCTTTAGCACCTCTTTCATCAGCTCGATCACTTCGTTTTGTGTCTTCTCCACCACTTCCTCGGAGACTTCGCCTTTTGCATCGGCCGCCTCTTGAAAATTCTCGCGAATGATCTGCGAACCCATATTCGAGGTCATAATGATGATCGTGTTTCGGAAATCGACCGTGCGCCCCTTGTTGTCCGTAAGTCGCCCGTCGTCGAGCACTTGAAGCAGTATGTTGAACACATCGGGATGGGCCTTTTCAATCTCGTCCAGTAGCACCACAGAATAGGGCTTCCGCCTTACAGCTTCGGTGAGTTGGCCACCCTCGTCATAACCGACATATCCCGGAGGCGCCCCGATTAGTCGCGACACGGAGTGGCGCTCCTGATACTCGCTCATATCTATGCGTGTCAGCAAGTTATCGTCGTTAAACAGGAACTCGGCGAGCGCCTTGGCCAGCTCGGTTTTGCCCACTCCCGTAGTACCCAGAAACAGGAACGATCCGATCGGCTTTCTGGAGTCGTTAAGGCCTGCGCGACTGCGTCTGACGGCGTCGGATATAGCCCTGATGGCGTCGTCCTGCCCCACCACGCGCTTATGCAACTCTTCCTCCATTCGTAGCAATTTTTCGCGCTCCCCGGCCAGCATTTTGCTCACCGGAATGCCAGTCCAGCGCGAAACCACTTCCGCAATATCCTGAGCATCGACTTCTTCTTTGATCATCGCCTCGTCGCCGCTCGTAGATTCAAATTCGGCCTGCAAGCGCGCGATCTCAGCCTCCGTCTCGCGAATTTTCCCATATCGCAACTCTGCCACAAGACCATAATCTCCCCGTCTCTCTGCATCCACCGCCTCCACTTTGTATTTTTCGATTCGGTCTTTGCCGTTTTGAATCTTTTCTAACAGTCCGCGTTGGCCCTCCCACTTGGCTCTCAGACTATTACGTTCACCATTCAGCACCTCTATCTCGGCCGTCAGAGCCTTCAGTCTTTCAGGGTCGTTCTCGCGCCTTATCGCTTCTCGTTCGATCTCTAATTGGCGCACTCGCCTGTCCAAAGTATCTATCTCTTCCGGCACCGAGTTCATTTCCAGCCTCAGTCGCGATGCCGCCTCGTCTATCAGGTCGATCGCCTTGTCTGGCAGAAAACGCTGAGTGATATACCTGTGTGAAAGCTCCACGGCTGCTATTATGGCCTCGTCGCGGATTTGCACTTTGTGGTGGCTTTCGTACCTCTCCTTCAGGCCGCGCAGGATAGAGATCGCGTCCTCGGTTGTAGGCTCATCCACCATAACCATCTGAAAACGACGCTCCAGGGCCTTGTCTTTCTCAAAAAACTTCTGATATTCGTCCAATGTCGTGGCGCCGATAGTGCGCAGTTCTCCTCTTGCCAACGCGGGTTTCAGAATGTTGGCGGCGTCCATCGCCCCTTCGCTCCGGCCCGCACCCACCAGAGTATGGATCTCATCGATGAAGAGCAACACCTCTCCGTCCGATGCGATCACCTCGTTCACAACGCCTTTCAGTCGCTCCTCGAACTCCCCTTTGTACTTTGCTCCCGCGACCAACGCTCCCATATCGAGCGAGAAGACCTGCTTGCTTCGCAGATTGTCGGGCACATCTCCATCGACTATCCTGTGGGCTATCCCTTCGGCAATGGCGGTTTTCCCCACTCCCGGTTCACCCACCAGTATGGGATTATTTTTGGTTCTTCGCGACAGGATTTGCAGCACACGGCGAATCTCCTCGTCGCGGCCAATGACCGGATCGAGCTTTCCTGCCCGTGCTAATTCGTTAAGGTTAAGTGCGTACTTTTCCAGTGCCTTGCCCTGGTCTTCGGATTCGGGATAAGTGTTCATAGCAGATATTTTACGAATTTATCTGCAAATTTATTGCCAGAAATCACCGCCGCTGTTCCGGTTACTCCAATTCGACCACCGGTGCTCCGGCGGCGACATTCGAGTCGGGCTCGACAAGCAGACGTTTGACTACTCCGGCCCTTTCGGCGACGATATTGTTTTCCATCTTCATCGCTTCGAGAACAAAGACGTCGCTCTTTTCGGTGACCGTATCGCCCGGCTTGACCAAGAATTCGAGCACTCGTCCGGGTAGTGGCGCATTAACCGTTGGGCCGGTAATGGGTTCGACCTTGGGTTGAGCGGCAATTCGGGCAGCCTCTTCGGCCTTACGGGTGGCTTCCGCTTTGGCTTCGTATCGCTGACACTTTGTGCGTGTAAGAAAATCGCGTGCCACAATCGGGAAGAGCTCCAGGAGCAACATCTCTTTCTGGTTTTCAGCGAGCTTCATACCTCCGCATTGCTCCAACGCAGGGTTGGGTTGCATCTGGTGTTTCGAAGTATCGTATGTGGCCTCCACAGGGCTTCCGGTGATTTTTTCACGGAAAGCAGGATCTACAGGCACAGGTGTTTTGCCGTATTCGCCCTTCACCAGATTCACGAATTGCACACTTTTGGTCGTGTAGAGCGGCTTGCCGTTCTTTTCGTCCATTGCACAATTGACCGCCTGGGCTCCGACTATTTGGCTGGTCGGGGTTACCAATGGCGGCAGACCCGCATCCAAGCGGACTCTTGGGATCAACTCCATCGCCCTGGGCAGAATCTCCTCGTTGCCGAGTTGCTTGAGTTGTGCCACCATATTTGTGTACATTCCGCCCGGAATCTCCGCGTTTTTCACTAATTCGTTGGGCGGCGGGAATCCGAAATGGGCCTCGATCTTGTGGCAGGCATCCACCAACGTGTCCTCATCGCCTTCCAGCGCAGCAGCAACCGCCTTGTCAAAAAGGGCATCTATTTCAGCCGGTAGCGTATCCTTGGTCGGGTCGAAGGGTTTTGCGACACACTTCACGGCATCGAAATCGGCCAGTTCCTGACGTATCGACACCAGTTCGTTATTGATCGCCGTGACGGCCGACATATTGATATCGAGCTTTATGCCCATCTTTTTTGCAAACACCCACACCAATTCCAGCGCCGGCGCGGCGGGACCACCCGCAAAACTCCAGATGTTGGTATCGACCACATCCACACCTGCTGCCATAGCCGCCACAACACTCGCCAGACCATATCCGGGCGTGCAGTGAGTATGAAAATCGACCGGCACCGAAATGTGCTTCTTGAACAGTGTCACCAGATCGTGCACTCGCCGGGGAGGGATCAGTCCGCTCATATCCTTGATGGTGATCATATCTGCGCCCAGAGCGGTCATTTGCAACACCTTGTCGAGAAAATAGCTGTCCGTGAAAACCGGCGTAGGGGTTTTCTTACCGCGCAGTTTTTGGGCCAGTGTCAGCGGCGGATACTTCGGGTCGATCGTGTAACAAACCGCACAATCGGCAATGCCGCCATATTTTTTGACGTATTTTATGGTCGAGGCCACGTTATCCACGTCGTTCAAGGCGTCGAAAATTCGCATAATCCCAAGGCCCGAAGCGATGCTCTCCTTGCAGAATCCCTCAATGATATTGTCGGGATAGGGTTGATAGCCAAACAGATTGCGTCCTCGCGACAGAGCCGTCAGCAGTGATGCCGAACCGACTTCAGCGTGGATCTTTTCGAGTCTGTCCCACGGATTTTCGCCAAGATATCGCATCACACTGTCGGGCACCGCCCCGCCCCACACCTCCATTGCATAGAATCCGGCATCCTTGTAATGCGGAAGTACTCGGCCGATCTGTGCCTGTGTCATTCGGGTTGCGAACGATGATTGCTGGCCGTCACGTAGCGTGAGGTCGCGGATCTTAAGGGTTTTCATATCCAAATTGTTTTAGTTGATTTTCGTTATCACGCCAGCCGTCGGCTACCTTGACGAAGAGTTCCAGAAAGACTTTCTTGTCCAGAAACACTTCGAGGTCTTTTCGGGCGGCAGTGCCCACACGTTTTAGTTTTTCGCCCTTGTGGCCTATCAGGATGCCCTTTTGCGATGCACGCGAAACGTAGATTACGGCCCTGATACGGTCGAGCGCGGGGCTTTCGCTATACTCCTCGATGGCCACCTCAACACTATAGGGCACTTCCTTGTCGTAATTAAGCAATATCTTTTCGCGAATGATCTCACTCGCAAAGAAACGCAAACTCCTATCCGTCAGCGCATCACGATCGTAATATGGGTCGCCTTCCGGCAGCAGTTCAAGCACTCGCCCCAACAAACCGTCGGTGTTGAAACCCAACAGCGCCGATGCGGTAACTATCTGCGCATCAGACAACAAACCTTCCCAAAGTTCGATCATCTTTCCTACCGCTTCGGGCGTCGAGAGGTCTATCTTGTTGATTACCACTATTGTCGGAATGCCGCTCGCACGTATGCTTTCCACGATCTCCGTGTTGCGCGCAGACAGTCCATCCTCGGTCACGTCAGTTACATATAGAATCACATCGGCATCCTGCACCGCTCCTCTCACCGAGCGCATCATCGACTCCTGTAGCTTGTATCCGGGCTTCAAAATCCCCGGCGTATCCGAATAAATTATCTGAAAATCAGCGCCATCATCGCCATCCGAGTGACCGTTCACGATCCCCATCACGCGGTGCCTCGTTGTTTGGGCTTTGGACGTTATGATGGAGATTCGCTCGCCCACGAGGCGGTTCATCAGTGTCGATTTGCCGACATTGGGGTTGCCGATTATATTTACAAAACCCGATTTCACGCGGCAAATCTAATAAAAAATCCTTATTTTTGCAGAATGGAAACCCCCACTGTGGCTTTGATCTATGATTTCGACGGGACGCTCTCGCCGGGAAATATGCAGGAATACGATTTTATTCCCGCGGTGGGCAAGAGCAATCACGATTTTTGGTTCGAAAGCAGCCAACTGGCGCGCGACGAAGATGCCGACCCCATTTTGACCTATATGGCCCGGATGATAGCCGAAGCGCGAAAGCAAAAAATACCTCTGACGCGTGAAATGTTTCGTGAATCGGGCTCCAAAATCGAACTTTATCCCGGTGTAACAGAGTGGTTTGCACGAATCAACGCTTACGGAGCTTCAAAGGGACTCAACATCGTCCATTATATCAACTCGTCGGGAATCAGGGAGATGATAGAAGGCACGCCTATCGCCGATGAATTCAAAAAAATTTATGCGTGCTCATTCCTGTATGATGCTGACAATGAGGCATATTGGCCTGGAGTGGCAATAAATTATACCAACAAAACGCAGTTCATTTATAAAATCAATAAGGGGGTCGAACCGGTGTGGGACGGCAAGGCAGTGAACTGCTATATACCTGAACATAAGCGTCCTGTGCCATTCTCTCGGATGATATATTTCGGCGATGGGACGACCGACATCCCCTGTATGCGCCTTGTGAAGGCCTCCGGGGGATATTCCATTGCGGTTTTCAATCCGACCAGTGCGAGCCGCACAGACGATTCAAGCCACGCAGAAAGAGCCGCGGCCGAAAAATTGATTGAAGAAAATCGAGTAAATTTTGCCTTACCAGCCGACTATAGAGAGGGTCAAGTGCTTGATAGAGTGGTGCATACTATTATGGATAAGATCGCTGCCGAAATTGTGCTATCGAAGATATGAAACTGGTTTTTGCGACAAATAACAGACACAAATTGGAGGAAGTGTCGGCGATTCTGGGCCCGGAATTCGAGATGGTGACTCCGCGCGAAGTCGGCATAATGGAAGAGATACCTGAAACGCACAATACGCTGGAAGGCAATGCATTACAGAAAGCCAGATACATTCACGAGCGAACGCGTTTGGACGTATTTGCGGACGATAGTGGTCTGGAAGTCAATGCGTTAGGCGGTGCTCCGGGGGTATACTCGGCAAGATATGCAGGAGAGGGATGCAGTTATGACGACAATAATAGTCTGTTACTCAATAATTTAGAAAACCACACAGACCGCTCTGCGCGCTTTCGCACGGTTATTGCACTGATACAAAACGGGGAGGAACACCTCTTCGAGGGAGTCATCCAGGGAGAGATCACAAA
This sequence comes from Alistipes sp. UBA934, assembly GCA_002293535.1. Classification (GTDB taxonomy): domain Bacteria; phylum Bacteroidota; class Bacteroidia; order Bacteroidales; family Rikenellaceae; genus UBA940. The sequence goes on from DBDK01000004.1 coordinate 18,778, forward strand.
AGAGCGTCGCGGAGAGGGAGGATTCGGTTACGATCCGATTTTTGCACCACAAGGCGCTGGGGGACAGACGTTTGCCCAAATGCCCGCAGACAAAAAGAACGCTATGAGCCATAGAGCCAAAGCTGTCAAAAAATTAGACAAACACTGTCAAAAATTTTGACAATCGCGTAAAAAAATTTGACATTTTAGACTATGAGACGAATTATTGTAATCCTTGCCGCCTTGAGCGCCTGTGTTGCGTGCGGCAGCCAGAAAAAAACCGAAGCTCCCCCGATGAAGCGGGCCGAGTATGCAATTCCCCAACCGCCGAAGATGATCACCGACACGTTGCAAATGATCACTTGGGCCGAGCAACATTATTGGGACAACTACGATTTTGCCGACACGATGGCGGTGAACGACGACGAATTTACCGAAACGGCGTTCGCGAACTATCTGCAGCTGCTGTTCCACATCCCGCGCGATATGGGGGACGAGTCGATCGGAATACTGTTTAAAAAAGCGGCGGTGGACAAATACTCCGTGCTGAAGATGGGCGAGATAGCCGAAAAGTATCTGTTCGACCCCAACTCGCCGTTCCGCGATGAGGATTACTACATTACGGTGTTGAACGCCATTCTGGCAAACCCATCGCTGGACCAGTATGAGAGAATCCGCCCACAGGAGCAGTTGAGGTTGGCGATGAAAAACCGTGTGGGGGATCCGGCGGCCGACTTCAGCTATACGGTGGCTTCGGGCGCGAAGAGCACGCTGTATTCTTTCAGGGCGCCGTACACGCTACTGTTCTTTAATAATCCGGGCTGTCCCGCTTGTGCGCTGATGATAGAGGATCTCAGCGAATCCGCTTTTCTGTCGCGCCTTATGGAAGAGGGAACGTTGAGAGTGCTGGCGATATATCCGGACGAAGACCTCGAAGCCTGGAGGGAGCACGCAGCAGATTTCCCAACGAAGTGGGTGAATGGCTATGACGGCGAGATGAAAATCAAGGGCGAAGAGTTGTACGATTTGAAGGCGATACCGACTTTGTATCTGTTGGATAGAGGCAAAAAAGTGATGCTCAAGGATGTGATGTCGGTACCTTTAATAGAAAACACATTGAACGATGCAATTAATTGACGGGAAAGAAGTGGCGGCGGCTTTGCGTCGCGAAATAGCGACCGAAGTGGCCGAAATGGTGGCCAGAGGAGAGAGGACGCCGCATCTGGTGGCGATATTGGTGGGCAACGACGGTGCCTCGCAAACATACGTGGGACACAAAGAAAAGTGCTGCGGCGAAGTGGGTTTCCGCTCGACTGTTTTGCGGTTGCCTGCCGAAACCGGTGAGGCGGACCTTTTGGACGAGATCGAGCGCCTGAACGGTGACGACGATGTGGACGGATTCATAGTGCAACTACCGCTACCAAAACACATCGATGAACAGAAGATCATCGAAGCCATCGATCCACGCAAGGATGTGGACGGATTCCATCCGGAGAACGTCGGGAGGATGGTGATGGGGCTGCCGGCGTTTGTTTCGGCAACGCCTGATGGCATCTTACAGTTGCTCAGATATTACAAAATTCCGACTGCGGGAAAACACTGTGTCGTGATAGGACGAAGCAATATCGTGGGACGACCGGTGGCTAACCTGCTGAGCCAGAAAGGATGGGACTGCACGGTGACGATGTGTCACAGCCGAACGGAAAATCTGGCGGAAGTGGTAGCTACAGGCGATATTGTGATAGCTGCGTTGGGGAAAGCGGAATTTGTGATCGCGGATATGATAAAACCCGGAGCGGTGGTCATAGATGTGGGAATCACACGAGTACCAGACCCCCAGAAAAAGAGCGGTTTCAGGCTGGTTGGCGACGTGAAATTCGACGAAGTGGCGCCAAAGTGCAGCTACATCACGCCCGTACCGGGGGGAGTGGGGCCAATGACGATCATCTCGCTGATGAGGAATACTTTGAGGGCGCGACAACTACGATAGTTGGGCGATGCGCTCTTTGAGGGCGGCGATGCGGGCTTCTGCGTCCGAACGCTTGGTCTGTTCGTTAGCAACGATAGCAGCAGGAGCCGAACCGACGAAGCGTTCGTTGGAAAGCTTCTGCATTACGGTGTTGAGGAACCCCTGCTGGTAAGCCAACTCCTCGCGAAGTTTGACGAGTTCGGCATCGCGGTCTATACCACCGGCAGGAAGAGGAACAAAATAACGGGTGGTCTTGACGATAAACGCCTCCCACTCAGGATCCTTACCCTCGACAGCCTCTACGGACGACAAACCGGCCATCTTTTGCAATACGGCATCGAATTCGGCGGGAAAATTCTCATCCGGAACAACCTTGAGCTCCAGTGGCTCTTTGGGAGAAATGTTGCGGGCACGACGAATGGCGCGAATGGCCGTAACCGCCTCGCGAATGAGATCAAACCGCGCCAAAATTTCTGCGTAGCCCGACCCGCCGTCAGCGTTCCGATCGTCCGCCTCTTGGGAAGTCGGCATCGAAGAGATAGTCACGCAGTCGTCGGCCTCGCGGTTGCGGATGCTGTGCCACAACTCCTCGGTGATGAACGGGATGAACGGATGGAGAATCTGGAGCAGTTTTTCGAGAAACAGTTTGGTCGAAGCGAGCGTATGGGGATGGATTGCGGTGCCATAGGCAGGCTTGACGATCTCAAGATACCAACCGGAAAAATCATCCCAAAACAGCTTGTAAGCTACCATCAGGGCGTCCGATAGGCGGTAATTCGCAAAAAGGGAGTCGATCTCGGCCAGTGAAGAATCGAGTTTGGAAGAGAACCATTCGACGGCGAGGCGGTCGGAAATGGGTTGTTCGGCGGTCGGAACGCCCTCGGTGGGTCGGGCTACGCACAAATCGCTGTGACCGTTGTCGCTGAGAGTGGTCTGCCAAGATTCGATGAGACGCCAGGCGTTCCAAATCTTGTTACCGAAATTACGGCCCTGTTCGCACATTGCCTCGTCGAACATAACGTCGTTACCGGCGGAAGTTGATAACATCAAACCCATACGAACGCCATCGGCGCCATATTTTTCGATCAACTCCAACGGATCGGGAGAGTTACCGAGCTGCTTGGACATCTTACGACCCAACTTGTCGCGAACGATGCCGGTGAAATAAACCGCACCGAAAGGCTTGTTATGACGGAAATGCTCGCCGGCCATAATCATTCGGGCTACCCAAAAAAAGATAATATCGGGGCCGGTGACAAGGTCGTTAGTGGGATAGTAATAACCGATGTCGGCGTTGTCGGGATTACGGATACCGTCGAAAACCGAGATCGGCCAAAGCCACGAAGAGAACCACGTGTCGAGAACATCCTCGTCCTGACGGAGATCGGCAAGAGTGAGCGAAGGGTCCTTCCGGTGGGCGAGTTCGAGAGCCTCTTCCGGAGTTTGGGCCACCACATAACCGCCGGCGGGAAGGAAGTATGCCGGAATGCGCTGACCCCACCAAAGCTGGCGCGAGATGCACCAATCCTTGATATTCGACATCCAATGGTTATAAGTGTTCTTATATTTGGAAGGAACGAAGCGAATAGTGTCGTCCATAACGGCTTTGAGAGCAGGCTCGGCGAGGCCATCCATCTTGACGAACCACTGCATAGACAGCTTGGGCTCGATGGCCGCTCCGGTACGCTCCGAGAAGCCTACCTTATTAGTGTAATCCTCGACCTTTTCCATAAGCCCGGCAGCCTGCAAATCTTTCGAAATCTGGTCGCGAACGGCAAAGCGATCCTGGCCGACGTAGAGGCCGACACGTTCATTAATGGTGCCGTCGGGATTGAAAATGTCTATAACTTCGAGGCCGAAGCGTTCGCCCAGCACATAGTCGTTCACATCGTGAGCAGGAGTGATCTTAAGAGCGCCCGTACCGAAGTCCATATCTACATAATCGTCGTAAATAACAGGAACGGAGCGACCTACAAGAGGGACGATAACGCGCTTGCCCTTGAGAGATGTGTAGCGAGGGTCATTGGGATTGACGCAAACGGCAACGTCGCCGAGAATGGTTTCGGGACGGGTAGTAGCGACAATGACGGAATCCTTGCCATCGACAGGTCCACCCTCGATTTTGTAGCGCAAATAGTAAAGCTTACCCTGCTGTTCGCGGTGGATAACCTCCTCGTCGGAAAGGGCGGTTTGAGCCGCGGGATCCCAATTGACCATACGGACGCCGCGATAGATGAGGCCCTTGTTATAGAGATCGACGAAAACCTTGATAACGCTCTCGCTCATTGCGGGATCCATAGTGAACTTGGTGCGATCCCAGTCGCAAGAAGCGCCTAGAGTACGAAGCTGCTTGAGAATGATACCCCCGTGCTCCTCTTTCCAACGCCAGGCGTGCTGGAGAAACTCTTCGCGAGAGAGGTCGGACTTTTTGATACCCTGCTCGGCAAGTTTGGCAACAACCTTGGCCTCGGTGGCGATGGAAGCGTGGTCGGTACCGGGAACCCAACAAGCGTTCTTACCCATCATACGGGCGCGACGAACCAGCACATCCTGAAGAGTGTTGTTGAGGATGTGGCCCATATGGAGGATACCCGTCACATTGGGTGGAGGAATGACTATGGTATAAGGCTCGCGAGAATCGGGCTCGGAATGGAAAAATCCACGCGAAATCCAATACTCATACCATTTGCTCTCGATAGAGGAGGGATCGTAATTTTTCATAGGCGCAAAGATAGGAAAAATGTACGTGGAAATGTACTGATTTTTCAGTGATTTGGATATGCGAAAAAGAAAAACATCTTAAATCTCTGGAAGGGACGAGGTGGAAAGCAATGGTTGGATACTGTTTTGTCGATTGAAACAAAGAGACTATCTTTGCATCGATATGAGTAAAAGAAATAAAATAGACGATGCGGCCGAAATGGCGGGAGATATGGTGGAAGTACACCACCAGATAATACCGATAGTACAGGGAGACGACGACGAAACACCCGATGTGAACATACCCTCGGTGTTACCGATATTGACGCTACGCAGCTCGGTGCTGTTTCCCGGAGCGATTACGCCCATTACCGTGGGGCGCGAAAAGTCGATGAAACTGATCCACGACGTGGAATCGACAGGAGGACTATTGGGGGCGATACTGCAAAAAGAGCACAACATAGAGAATCCCAAACCTACGGATCTCTACAGGGTGGGAACGGCGGCCAGGATACTGAAGATACTGGAGATGCCCAACGGAAATCTTACGGTGATAATACACGGATTGGAGAAGATAGAAGTGATGGAGTACGTCACCTCGGAGCCATATCTGAGGGCCTCGGTTATATCGATACGAGACACGGCGCCGGATAAAAATAACGTGGAGTTCAATGCGCTGGTGGATTCGATAAGAGATATTGCGCTGGAGATAATAAATATATCGCCGAATATGCCGAAAGAGGCGGTCTTTGCGATAAAAAACATAGACTCGCGGCGGGGGATAATCAACTTTATATGCACGAACTTCGACCTGAAAGATGCCGACCGTCAGAGGCTGCTGGAAGCCTCAGGGCTGTTGGCAAGGGCAAGATGTCTGCTGGAAATACTCATCAACGAGCAGCAGCACGTGGAGTTGAAGAATACGATACAGGGAAAGGTAAAACAGGAGATCGATCGCCAACAAAGAGACTATTTCCTGCGCCAACAAATCTCTACTATACAAGACGAGCTGGGCGAAGGGTCGAGCGACGAGGTGGAGAAGATGCGCGAGAAGGCCAAAACCAAAAAGTGGAGCAAGGAGATTGCAGAGATGTTCGAAAAGGAACTGAGCCGGTTGGAGAGACTAAATCCCTCGGTGTCAGAATATTCGGTACAGGTGACATATCTGCAAACGTTACTCGATCTGCCCTGGCAGGAAACTACCGAGGATAATCTGGATTTGAGTCGTGCGAGAGAACAATTGGACAAAGACCACTTCGGATTGGACGAGGTGAAAGACAGAATACTGGAGCACCTGGCGGTGATAAAACTGAAAGGTGATCTGAAATCGCCGATACTGTGTTTGTACGGGCCTCCGGGAGTTGGGAAAACTTCGCTGGGGAAGAGTGTGGCAGAAGCGTTGGGAAGGAAGTTCGGGCGCATATCGCTGGGAGGGCTGCACGACGAAGCCGAAATAAGAGGCCACAGGAGAACCTACATTGGAGCAATGCCCGGACGGATAATCCAAACCATAAAGCGGGCGTGCTCGTCGAATCCTGTGATCATATTGGACGAAGTGGATAAGGTTGGCCACAGTAACCACGGAGACCCCTCGTCGGCGCTACTGGAAGTACTCGATCCGGAACAAAATACAACGTTCCACGACAACTATTTAGACGTGGAATATGACCTTAGCAAAGTGCTGTTCATAGCTACGGCGAACGACAACTCGGCAATTGCGCCGGCGTTGAGGGACAGAATGGAAATGATAGATATTCCGGGATATCTGCTGGAAGAAAAAGTGAGAATCGCGAGCGAACACCTGCTGGCAAAACAACGTGGAGCTCACGGAATTCCGGACGACGCGCTGAATATAAGACCGGAAGTATTTGAAAAAATAATAAGCGAATATACCCGTGAATCGGGAGTGCGACTGCTTGACAAACATCTGGCCAAAATAGCGAGATACAGAGCAAAACAAATCGGTTTCGGAGAGGAATTTAAAGCCGAACTGAGCGTTGCCGATGTGGAAAAGATTCTCGGAGTACCGAAATATAAAAAAGACGAATACGAAACAAACCAGATGCCGGGAGTGGTGACGGGTCTTGCGTGGACTCAGGTCGGAGGCGATATTCTCTACATAGAGTCGCTACTGACGCCGGGAAAGGGAGAGTTGCATTTGACCGGGAATCTGGGAGATGTGATGAAGGAGTCGGCAACGATCGCACTGGAATGGACAAAGGCACACTACGAAGAGCTGAGAATAGACCCGGAACTCTTCAAAACGAGCGACCTGAATATTCACGTACCAGACGGAGCGATCCCAAAAGACGGACCGAGCGCAGGGATAACGATGGTGACCTCGATAGTCTCCACTTATACGGGAAGGCGAGTGAAAGAGAGACTGGCGATGACGGGAGAGACGACCCTCAGAGGTCGAGTGATGCCCGTGGGTGGAATCAGAGAAAAGATTCTGGCAGCAAAAAGGGCCGGAATTAAAGAGATCATTCTAAGCGACGAGAACAAAAAAGATATCTCGGAAATAAAGCCGGAATATATAGACGGACTGACGTTCCACTACGTGAGCAATAACGAGGAAGTGCTGAGGTTGGCGCTTACTTCTTGCCGGTGATCTTACTTCCTTTTCCAGTGCCGCCGAGGTTGAAGATATTGGCGGAATAGGAGACGGTCTTGTGGCTTTTGGCGCGCTCGCGTTTAAGGGCGCGGGCGATGAGAGTGTCCATCAAGTCGGAAAACGAAAGGCCGGAAGCCTCCCAAAGATAAAACGAAAGGGAGCCGGGAATGGTGTTGATCTCGTTGATATATACGGTGGGTGAAGCGGCATCGGGAGCGCTGGCGTGAGCGGACTTTTCAGCCAGGATGAAGTCGATACGAGCAACGCCGTCACAACCCAAAACCCGGAAAGTCTCGGTGGCAAGGTGCTGAATCTGAGTGGTTACGTCGGCAGGAATGTCGGCGGGTAAGCGGCGCTTAGTGCTCGACATTCCGCCAGAAACCTTGGTGCCATCCTGGGCTTTTGAACCGTTTCCGGAGGTGTATTTGTCTGTGTAGGTGAGGATTTCACTATTGCGGATAGGTTCCTCGCATACGGAAGTCCGGCAATCGTCGGCGCTACCGAGTACCGAACAGTTAATTTCGCGAAGAGGGTCGATCATCTTTTCGACAAGAAGGCGGGAGGAGTAACCGGAAGCCTCATCGATCGCGCGAACAAGTTCGGCACGGTCGAGGGCGCGGGAAATACCGACGCTCGAACCTAAGTTGGCAGGCTTGACGATGGCGGGATAGCCGATCTGGGCTTCGATGCGGGAGATGAGAGCATTGCGCTCGTTATTTTCGCCGTCGGTGTTCCGACCCCATTGGCGGTCGGTGAACCAGATGTAATCTATTACAGGCAAACCACTTTCGCGAAGCATCATCTTCATAGCTATCTTGTCCATACCGACGGCCGAAGAGAGCACGTTACAACCGACGTAAGGAATACCGGTCATTTCGAGCAGACCCTGAAAGGTGCCGTCCTCGCCGTTTGTGCCGTGGAGAACAGGAATGGCGATGTCGAGCCTGGAGGCGATATCCTGATAGCGAAAGGGTTTGGCTTTACGTTCGAGTCGGGGAAGGTCGCGATAAGCTGCCGTGTCGAGCAGAACCTTACCGGTGAGCCAATTGCCTTGTTTGGTTATGTATACAGGTATGGGGTTGTAGCGCGCGGGGTCAAGGGCGGCAATGGCCTGAAGGGCCGAGATAACAGAAATTTCGTGCTCGACGCTACGGCCCCCGAAAAATACTCCTATGGTGGTTTTCATCTATTTGAAGGTGTCAGGTAAATCGTTTTCGTAAAGTATTGTGTCTCCGGGTTTTGTGATCTGATGAACGTGGGCGGAGGCAGAGTTGAAGGTCGGGGCTGCAAAGATTTTATCGGACGGGAAGGAAGCCTCGGAAAGACCTTGCAAAATTGCATCGCGGTTGTATTCGCCGACGATGATGGCATAGTCACAAGAAGAGGCAATTTGGTTACCGAAAGTGCGGTTGAGTTCGTATTGACGGGTGCCAAGTTCGATCATACCGGGAGTGACGACGATACGCCGGCCGCCGGTGAAGCCTGCCAATACATCGAGTGCGGCGGCGGCACCTGAGGGGTTGGAGTTGAACGCGTCATCTATAATGGTGAGACCGCCGACGTGCTTGACTTCGAGGCGATGTTCGATGGGTTTGAGGTCGGAAATGGCGTAAAGCATCTCGTCGTCGGTCATACCGAGAGCCTTACCGGCAAGCCAGGCAGCGTAGATGTTGCCGATGTTGTGAGCGCCGACGAGGCGTGTGGTGAATGGCGGATTCTTGAGATCGTCGGAAGAGTAGCGGAGGACGGTTGCGACATTCGTCACGGGACGGGAGGCGATATAAGGGAAGTCGTCGTTGAGGATAGCGACTCCGTCGGCAGGGAGAGAGTCGATGAGCTCGAACTTGGTTTTTTGCACGTTCTCGATGGTCTTGAACGACTCCAGATGCTGCTCGCCGACGGAAGTGAGGATGCCGATGGAGGGGTGGACGAGGTCGCAAATCTCGGCGACATCGCCCGGCTGTTTGGCTCCCATCTCAACGATGAAAACTTCGGTATAAGGCTTAAGGTGCTCGCGGATGGTTCGGACGACGCCGAGGGTGGTGTTGAAGCTGCCCGGAGTCATAACGACGCTGAAACGCTCGGAAAGAATACGATAAAGATAATGCTTGGTGCTGGTCTTGCCATAAGAGCCGGTGATGCCGATAATTATAAGGCGAGGCATTGCAGAGAGGATGCGGCGAGCATCGCGAATGTACCAGGCATTGATGAGGCGCTCGACGGGCATCAAAAGGATGAGAGCCAGCGAGATCCAAAGGGGCGAAAACGTGGCGAAAGCCATCGAAAGGATTGTGGCGGAAACGAGATGCCACGGAGTGAAGTGAAGAGTGGCGGCGAGGAGAAGAAGACCGACGAAGAAGATACGAACAGCGCGGGAAGTGAATACAAGAGGCTTTTTGTATTTTCTCAAGAGCTGGCGAACGCTACGGTAAAGCGCCAAAACGCCTATTGCACCGATGAAGTAGGGAGCCCAACGAGCGCCGAAAGGAAGAATAGTGTAAAATGGCGAAATGGCGAGAATCAACAGATCGATCAGGCGGTCGGGATTGTGTCTGTCGCCAAGGAACCAACGCCAATAACGAGAGAGGCGATAGGAGTTCTGCTGCAACATCTGCAACTCATAGCGGAAGCGGACGGCGGCGTAAAAGGCGACGAAAACCAGAGAGACGATATAGATGATGGCGACTGTCACGAGTTGAGAAAGCTGTCTATTATTGCGTTGAATTGTTGAGGGCGGTCGAGAAAACTATAATGGCCGGCACCTTCGAGTACGACGAGTCCGGCGTCTGGGATAAGGCGCTCCATAATGCGAGCGTCGCGAACAGGAGTCGCCGTATCCAGCGAACCCCAAACAAGAAGGGTGGGCGCGGAAATGAGAGGCATAAAGCGGCGCAAATCCTCATTCACAACCTTGGAGAGAGTGCCACGCATTACGGGAGAGGCGGCACGGTAGTCGGCCGAGCCGGAGCGCGAGCGAATGCGTTCGACGACGCTGGGGGGTGCGAAATGTTTAAGAATCTTGAACGACCAAACCTTAAAGTAATAGCGAGCGCTACGGCGAGGCTTAACCCCCGCGGCATCGACCAGAATAAGTTTGGAAACGGGGTTACGAGAGGCGAAAATAAGAGCGACGCGACCGCCGAAAGAGTGACCGACGAGGATAGGGTTGATGATGTTATGCTCAGAGAGGAAGCGCTCGAACCACTGAGTGTATTGCTCCATACCCCACGGCCCGGAGGGCTGAGGCTCGGCACCGAAGCCCGGAAAATCGAGCACCGTGACGCGAAACTTTGCACCGTGTTTGGAGGTGGTCTCCAAATGTTGTTGCAGCCCCGCCCAGATCTCACGAGAACAGCCCCAACCGTGAAGCAAAACAATGTCGTTCATAGGGGGACAAAGTTAATGAAAAAATTGGGTCTATGAAGAAAAGAATGATCAGATGGGGGGACGCTTGCGTGAAAATCGAGTTCAGGGATCAGAAGACTTCGCGGAGGATATCGACAGACCGGATGTCGCGGACGGCATCGAGGTGATAACCGAAATAAGAGAGCATAGCGTTGAGGAAATCTGTGCGCTGGGAACGATTAAGCCGGAACGGCGGCGGATCACTTTGGTCAGGGCTCGTTGCAACGTCCATAAGATTTGCTAACAAGGCGGCATTCTCGCGAGAAAAGTGGTCGCCGTGAGGCTGGATAGGCGTGAAAAGACCCTCGCGGATGTCGAACCAATGCCCCGGCGACCACTCGTTACCAGGGAAAAATCCGAGATGGCGAGAGAGACCTACCATAAACGAAAGATGGAAGTTGGCAACGGCGGAAGGGTCGGAAGCGGCGTCGAGATCGCCAACCGCACGCCAAACGAACTCGAAAAGAGGTGAATTGGGCTCTACCTCGCGAACGAGACGATAGAGAATCTCGGCCATAAAAAGAGCCAAAGTACTCTTACGAACATCGAACGGAACAGAAAGAAGCGGCACGGCAGCGCGGATCTCGCGAAAACGGTGCATCTCGGCCTTGGGATTCTCCAGCCCCTCCAGTTCGACCAAAAACATAGGCTGGAGAAGCCCGGAACGTTTATAGACCATATAACTTTGGCGGCCGTGAACGTCGGTGAGAAGGCAGGCAACCTGAGAAGAGTCGCCATACTTGAGGGTGTGCAAAACGATACCCCGCGCCTTGTAAGACTTTACCACAATATAACGCCGAAACGGAACCCTCCCGTGGCAAGCAAACCGCGATAGGCAAAGCCTCCAAGGGAGCTGAAGTCGTCGTAAAAATGGCGGAGATTTTGATCGGAATAGAACGAATGGCTGATCCCAAGACCGACGTAAAGATCGAAAAAACATCGGGGAGAAAGGGCCATATGTTTACCGACATTGATCTGAGCGGTGGGTTTGATATAAGATTTGCGATACAGTCCCCATTCGCCGGAAGAGTCGAAATTATATCCCACTCTGCCTACTCGGAAATAATCGAGAGAAACCCCGGTGGAGAAGTACCATCCGCGAGGGGAAAAGAATTTCTTGTAGAGCGCCGAAGTGCCGACGCCCCACATATCGTGATAATCCTCAAAACCCGAAACAGGGCCCCAATGGTTGTTCTCATAATAGTCGCCATCGTCACCCCACCAACCCCAATTGTGCTCTGAGGAGGCGGAATAGACGGCAAGGCTCGTTTGGAACCACTCACCGGGAGCGCGCAACTCGACCTCGAAATCGACCTGAAGACCGTTGCGGAGAATACGGAAAGGCCTTACGGCAACGGTGTAACGCTGCACATTGGGAGAGTCGGGTTCCCAATTGATGGGGACATTTATGACTGAAGTTCGGGAAGGGCCATAGGTGTAGGTCTGTTGAGCCAAAGCCGGAACGGCCCCCAGCAGCAACACTGCAGACGCGAGAAGTAATCGCCTCATAGGATCAATAGTTGGTCTTCTTGGGCTCGTAATAGGCCTTGGGATGCTGACAGGCGGGGCAAAGTTCGGGAGCCTTTTTACCGGAGTGAACATATCCGCAATTACGACACTGCCAGTCGATGGGCTCGTCCCGATCGAAGAAGTGGCCGGACTTAACGCGTTCGAGAAGGATGCGATAGCGCCTTTCGTGCTCGGCTTCAACCATAGCGACGCGACGGAAAGTCTCGGCGATTTCGGGGAATCCCTCGGCATCAGCCTCGGCGGCAAAGTTCTTATAGAGAATGTCCCACTCCTCGTGTTCGCCCTCGGCGGCTTCGGTGAGATTCTGTTCGGTTGTGCCTATGATGCCGGCAGGATAAGTTGCGGTGATCTCGACAGGGCCGCCTTCGAGAAATTTGAAGAAACGCTCGGCGTGCTCCTTCTCCTGATCGGCCGTCTCGGCGAATACTCCGCCTATCTGTTCATAACCCTCCTTCTTGGCCTTGGAGGCGAAAAATGTATAACGAGTACGAGCCTGACTCTCACCCGCAAACGATTTGAGAAGATTCTGTTCGGTCTTGGTTCCCTTTACGCTTTTCATAATACTTTTAGTTTGTTTGTTTGCACAAATATATTAATTTTGTCGGATTAAAACGAAAACCTTATGAATCTTTCTCACATTGAACATCTGGGCATTGCCGTGAAGAACCTCGAAGAAGCAATTCCGTACTACGAAAACGTGTTAGGCCTGAAGTGCTACAACATCGAAGAAGTCGCCGACCAAAAAGTGCGAACAGCATTTTTCAAACTGGGAGACACGAAGATTGAACTACTGGAACCTACCAGCGAAGAGAGCACCATCGCAAAATTCATCGAAAACAGAGGCGAAGGAGTACATCACGTGGCATTTGCAGTGAAAGATATAGAAGGAGCACTGGCCGAAGCGGAAGAGAAGGGAGTGAGGCTGATAGATAAAACCCCGCGAAAAGGAGCCGAGGGGCTGACCATAGCTTTCCTGCATCCGAAAAGCACCGGAGGGGTGCTGACGGAGTTCTGCGAGAAAAAATAGAGATGAAAAAGTTGTTGTTTTTTGCGGCATTGGGACTCGCGTTAGCTGGATGTAAGATTGTAGACTACAGCTGCTCCCGATATTTTAATGTCGCAAATCAAACCGGCTACGCTATTACTGTTATAATTAAAACTGGGGCAGTAGAATCTGTTCCGACCGGCAGCGAACGTACAATTTACAAATCGTACGGACATTGCGATAAAAACACCATTCCTGACGATCCTTTCCCCGATGAAGAAATTATGCACATAACTGATTCGTCTGATATGACAGTTCAAATACAAGTGAACGGCAGGGTTGTCTCCGAAGAGATTTTCAAAAGAAAGTATTGGAATTTCTCAAATGAGGCTTATCGCGCAACATATACTCTCCTCATCACAAATGAACTGATAGAATCTCTAAAACAGGCGGAAAACCCTGGGTCCACACTTGAGACACGAGCTTCGTCCACTTATCAAATCAACCCTGATGACCCATACTCTTTGAGTAATGTCCAAAGGGACTTGAATCTTGTCAGTGGGTCGAGTGCGCCGACGCTTCAGGCAACAATGTTTCGGGATGGAGCAATCTGGTTCAAGTCAAAATAAACAAACTTGCAATAAACTAAACAACAACAATAACATAAAAAAATGAGCAACATTCAGGAAAAAGTCGGTCAGCTGATCACAAGACGCGAGCAGGCGGCTCTCGGAGGAGGCCAAAAGCGAATTGACGCCCAACACGCAAAGGGCAAATTTACAGCGCGGGAGAGAATTCACCTGCTGCTGGACGAAGGAAGCTTCGAAGAGTTCGATATGTTCGTCGAACACAGATGCACGAACTTCGGGATGGAAAAAGAGCACTACTTCGGAGACGGAGTGGTGACAGGCTACGGCACGATAGACGGAAGGCTGGTCTATGTGTTCGCGCAAGACTTCACGGTCTACGGAGGATCGCTCTCCAAGACGATGGCCGAAAAGATTTGCAAGGTGATGGATATGGCGATGAGAAACGGAGCCCCCGTCATTGGGATCAACGACTCCGGCGGTGCGCGAATCCAGGAAGGGGTCGATGCCCTGGCAGGCTATGCAGATATCTTCCAGAGAAACGTGATGGCCTCAGGGGTGATTCCCCAAATTTCGGCAATCTTCGGCCCGTCGGCAGGAGGTGCGGTTTACTCTCCGGCGCTGACGGACTTCGTGATTATGAAGAAGAATACCAGCTATATGTTCCTGACGGGGCCGAAAGTAGTAAAGACGGTGACGGGAGAGGACGTGTCGCAGGAGGATCTGGGCGGCGCTTCGATGCATACCACAAAGAGCGGTGTGTCGCAGTTCGCAATAGATACCGAAGAGGAGGGCTTCGAGCTGATCCGCAAGTTGCTCGGTTTTCTGCCGCAAAACAATATGGAGGATGCGCCGCTGGCAGTGTGCATCGATCCGATCGGAAGATTGGAAGATTCGCTGAACGAGATAATTCCCGACAGCCCCAACAAACCTTACGATATGTATGAGGTGATCCGTGCGGTGGTCGATAACGGATATATTCTCGAAAGTCAGGACTCGTACGCGAAGAACATAATTACCTGCTTTGCACGCTTCAACGGACAGAGTGTGGGTATAATCGCCAATCAGCCGAAATATATGGCCGGTGTGCTGGATATCAACGCTTCGAGAAAGGCCGCGCGGTTCGTCAGATTTTGCGATGCGTTCAACATTCCCATCGTAACTTTTGTTGATGTGCCGGGATTCCTGCCTGGAACGGGTCAAGAGTACGGAGGAGTGATCACACACGGAGCGAAACTACTGTTCGCCTACTGCGAAGCTACGGTGCCAAAGGTGACGGTGACGCTGAGAAAATCCTACGGAGGAGCATACATCGTGATGAGCTCGAAACATATACGCGGCGACATCAACTACGCCTGGCCGAGTGCGGAAATCGCAGTAATGGGTGCAAGTGGAGCGGTGGAAGTGCTCTACGCAAAGGAAATTGCAGCTTTGGCCGAAAAACCCGAAGAGAGGGCTGCTTTCATCAAAGAGAAAGAGGCCGAATACACCGAAAAGTTTTCGAGCCCATACGAAGCGGCAAAGAGAGGCTACATCGACGATGTGATAGAACCGAGAAACACTCGTTTCAGAATAATTCGCGCATTACAGTCGCTGGCAACAAAGCGTTTGGTGAACCCCCCGAAGAAACATAATAATATTCCACTATAATGAATGCAGACCTGTTTGTCCAACGTGACCCGCACGGGATCATAATGGCTATAATCGCTATATCGATAGTGATGATGGCGCTGATACTGATCTTTCTGTCGATCAAAGGATTCGGAATGTTGATGATCCGCTTCGCCGAACGCAAAGCTGCCAAGGCGGCTACGGCCGAAGCTGCAACTGCTCCCAAGAGAAAGCCCGTACTGCAGAAGATGGAAGAAGAGATTGCAGCTGCTGCACTGGCTCTGAAGATGTATCAGGAGGAGCAGCACATCAAGGAATCGACCGTCATCACAATAAACCGAGCCAGCAGAGTTTACTCTCCCTGGAGCTCGAAAATTCACGGAATCCCCGCAACACCCGTTAAAAATTAATTCAGTTATGGCAAAAGAATACAAATTCAAGATCAACGGCCACGAATACGAAGTCGCCGTAGGAAGTGTCGAAAGCGGCACCGCAAAGGTGACGGTCAATGGAACCCCTTACGAGATAGAGGTTCAAAGCAACACACTGCTCAAGCCCAAACCCGCAAAAACTGCGCACGTGGCGCCGGCAACCTATTCGGCAACCGCTCCGGTGAGCCCGGCAAAAATCGACCAAAGTGCTCCCGTCAGTGGAGCGAGCCCGCTGAAAAGTCCGCTACCGGGAGTGATCCTCGATGTGAAAGTACGCGAAGGCGAAGAGGTGAGGGCAGGACAACTGCTGATGATCCTCGAAGCTATGAAAATGGAGAACAACATCGACGCACACAAAGCCGGAGTGGTGAGACGTATCGAAAAGCGTCAGGGCGACTCGGTGTTGGAGGGAGATGTTTTGCTAACAATCGAATAGGAGGACGGAGCCTATGTTTACGTTCTTGCAAAGCAGTTTCGGCAGCTTTATAGCCGAAAATCTCGGAGTCTTTTGGAGCTTTACCGGCTTCTACAACGTCACGTGGGGCCACGCGGCGATGATCCTTGTGGGACTCATTTTCCTGTGGCTGGGAATCTCGAAGAAATGGGAACCGATGTTGTTGGTACCCATAGGCTTTGGGATACTGATCGGAAATATACCGTTCTCGATGGGGATGGAAGTGGGGATATACGAAGAGGGATCGGTGCTAAACTACCTCTATTTCGGGGTGTTGAAAGGGGTCTATCCCCCGTTGATTTTCCTTGGAATCGGCGCGATGACCGATTTCTCGGCGCTGATCTCAAACCCGAAACTACTGACAATAGGTGCTGCGGTCCAGCTGGGAATCTTCGGGGCCTATATGCTCGCGTTGGCCTGTGGTTTTTCGGGTGCTGAAGCAGGCGCAGTTGGTATCATCGGCGGTGCGGATGGCCCGACGGCGATCTTCCTGGCGAGTCGCCTTGCTCCCGAACTGTTGGGTGCCATTGCCATTGCGGCATACTCCTATATGGCCCTCGTGCCGGTAATCCAACCACCGGTTATGCGAATGCTGACTACGGAAAAAGAGCGCCTGATCAGGATGCGCCCGATGCGTCAGGTGTCGCAAACAGAGAAAATCCTCTTCCCGATAATAGGCTTTTTGCTGACCGCCTTTGTGGTGCCTTCGGCGCTGCCGCTGTTGGGGATGTTGTTTATGGGCAACCTGCTGAAAGAGAGTGGTGTTACGAAGCGCTTGGCGACCACAGCCAGTGGCCCGATGATCGACATAGTGACGATTCTGATCGGCCTCACAGTTGGCGCATCGACTCAGGCAACGACGTTCCTGACCTGGAAATCATTGACGATATTCGGTTTGGGAGCAGTTTCGTTCTTTATCGCAACCTTCGGTGGAGTGGCTTTCGTGAAGTTCCTCAATCTGTTCCTCAAGGAGGGCAACAAGATCAATCCGCTGATCGGCAATGCCGGTGTATCCGCGGTTCCGGCTGCCGCACGCGTGTCGCAAGATGTAGGATTGTCGTATGACAAAACAAACCACCTGCTAATGCACGCGATGGGCCCGAATGTGGCCGGGGTGATCGGATCGGCGGTGGCGGCGGGGATACTGCTGGGATTCCTCGGTTAAAGTGTTTCGAGAATTCTTTTGAGGACGACCTGGGCGGAGATCTCGCGGTTGGCGGCTTCAGGAATAACAATGGAAGTGGGCGATTCGATTACCGAGTCGCTCACTATCATATTACGCCTGACGGGAAGGCAATGCATAAAGAAAGCGTTGCTGGTGAGGGACATCTTGGCGGAATCGACAGTCCAGGAACGATCTGAGGAGAGGATCTTACCGTAATTGGGATCGGCCCAAGCAGACCAATTCTTGGCATAAATAAACTCGGCGCCCTCGAAAGCCTTGTGCTGGTCGTACTCGACGCGGGCTGAACCAACGAACCGAGGATCGAGCTCGTAACCGTGTGGATGGGTGATAACGAAATCGTAATCGGTGGCGTTCATCCACTCGGCAAACGAATTGGGAACGGCCTGAGGTAGTGCGCGAGGATGGGGAGCCCAAGTGAGAACGACCTTGGGGCGAGGGGTGCGCTTATATTCCTCGATGGTGATAAGGTCGGCGAAACTCTGCAACGGGTGGCGAGTAGCCGATTCGAGACTTACCACTGGGCGACGGGAATATTGAACAAACTGGCTGAGAACAAGTTCGTTATAGTCATCAGCCTTGGAGGTGAGACCCGCGAACGAGCGAACGCCGATAATGTCGCAATATGACCCGATAACGGGGATAGCCTCAAGGAGGTGCTCCGGTTTGTCACCATCCATAATAACGCCCCGCTCAGTTTCGAGCTTCCAGGCACCCTGGGCGACATCCAAAACCATAACGTTCATACCGAGATTCTGGGCCGCCTTCTGAGTGGAAAGGCGAGTGCGGAGACTGCTGTTGAAAAACAACATAACGAGGGTCTTGTTGCGACCCAACGTGTCCCACGCGAAACGGTCGTGCTTAACTTGGAGCGCCTCGGCGACTGCCTTTTTCAAGTCGCCTATGTCGGCAACGGATGTGAAATGTTCCATTTTTTATTTATAAGTTTCCAAAACCAAAGCATCAAAAGTCCGATGAGGGTGCCGGCGGTGAGGCCGAAAACGATGTCGAGAGGGAAGTGGACGCCAAGGTACATACGTGAAAAGCAAGTCATTACGACGTAAAACCCGACGAGCAGAGAGAACCAGAGGCGGCGGTAAATACCGGCGGCGGTGAAGGCGATGGCCATCGAAGTGGCGGCGTGACCCGATACGGTACCGAACCTGCCCCCGGTGTAACCCTTGACGGTGTGAACCAATTCATTATAAGGAAGCCCATCCCAAAGAAGGGTAGTAGTGCGGCTCGGACGGAATTTGGGTGTGTGGCCTTTGAAGAAATTGGCAGTCTGGTCGGCGAGGGCGAGGCCAAAGATCACGAGGCCGAGAGCAACCAGCATACCGCGCAAACCGAGTTTCTTGTAGAGCAACCAAATCATAAGAACATACAGGGGCATCCAATAAAGAGGGTTGGATACGGAATACCAAAAAGTGTCCCACCCCGCGCCCCAACTGCCGTTAATGGCAAGTAGCAGGCTACGATCGAGATCCCAGACGGCGCCTTCGGGAATATGCGTCATCGTCTGTTGCGCAGGCCAAGGTAATAGATCAGCGTGACGACGGCGGAAAGGGCGGCTACAAGGTAGGTACAGGCAGCCCAATTAAGCGCGATACGAGCCTGAGAAACCTCCTCGCCGTGGAGAGTGCCGCTATCTGTGAGCCAACGCATTGCGCGGTTAGAGGCGTTGTATTCTACGGGAAGCGTAACAAGAGCGAAAAGAGCCGAAAGGGCGATCATACCGATGCCGATCCAATACACCAATTCGTACTGTGGGCCGAGTGTGTTGATAAGGACAAGGCCACCTATTATGACCCAAATAGCCCACCTCGAAGTGAGATTGATGGCAGGAACGAGCGCCGAACGAAGCCCAAGGGGAGCATAGTGAGTGGCGTGCTGAACCGCGTGGCCGCACTCGTGAGCAGCAACGGCCGCCGCCGCAACACTATTCGAGTTATAAACAGGCTCGGAAAGGTTTACTGTTTTGTTGCGAGGATCGAAGTGGTCGGTCAAAGAACCCGGTGTGGAAGTGACGCGAACGTCGGTGATGCCATTATCCCGAAGCATCTTTTCGGCTACCTGGTGACCGGTGAGACCACCGTGGAAAGGAACCTTGGAGTACTTTGCGAACACCGACTGAAGGCGACCCTGAACGATCATACCGACGACGGCGATAACGATGAGGAGAATCCAATCTAAAGTCATAATAATCTATGTACGATAAGTGTAATATGCGTTTGCTTGCTGGCGGGGAGTGATAGTGATCTCGTCGATGTTTACGTGAGAAGGCAGGGAGATGGCCCAAATGATCGCCTCGGCAACGTCGGAAGCCTGCAAAGGAGTAATTCTCTGATAAACAGCCTTGGCGCGGGCAGTGTCGCCGTGGAAGCGAACCTGCGAAAATTCGGTTTCGACCATACCGGGACGAATCTCGGTGACGCGGATGTTATGCTGCAGAAAATCTATGCGCATACCCTGAGAAAGGGCATTGACAGCGTGCTTGGAGGCGCAATAGACGGCCCCGTTCTCGTAAACCTGACGACCGGCGATGGAACCGATATTGACGATATGGCCATTGCCGCGTTCGATCATAAAACGGGAAATAACGCGCGTGACGTAGAGAAGGCCTTTGACGTTAGTGTCGATCATAGCCTCCCAGTCGTGCAGCGCGCCCTGGTCGATGTGTTCGAGGCCAGAAGCGAGTCCTGCGTTATTGACCAATACATCGATGCCGTGCCACCTGCCGGGAAGCGTGCCCAACATTGCGGCGACCTGATGGGGATCCTGAACATCGAAAGCAAGCGTGAGAACGTCGGTTCCGTACGTTTTTTGCAGCTCCTCCTTGAGGTCGCGAAGACGCTCGGCACGACGACCCGTGATGATCAAATCATACCCTGCCCCGGCCAAAGACTTAGCCGCGGCCTCCCCGATCCCCGAAGTGGCCCCCGTGATTAGGGCGATTTGCTTGGTATTCATTCGGTAAAGGTAATGAATTTTTTCTAACTTTGCTCCGAAAATGAATGCGGAAGTTTTTATTGCGCGGCGAATAGGCAGCTCAGGGGCTATGGTACGCATCGCGGTGGCGACGGGTGCCGTGTCGATGGCGGTGATGATACTCGCCGTGGCGGTGATTATGGGCTTTCGGAGTGAGATCGCAGGGAAGATAAGCGCCTTTGCGGGCCACCTGAAAGTACACGGAGGGCTGGAGGGGATGTCGGTGAAGACGGACGAGGGGTTTGAAGAGGTGGTTAGGGCATTCGAGGGTGTGGTGTCGGTTGAGCCTTATGCGCTGAAAGGCGGGATTGTGAAGACGGATGAGGCGACGCAGGGGATTGTCTTGAAGGGGGTGAGGGATAGTTTGGAAGGACGGGATGTGTTGATTTCGAGTACGTTGGGGAGACTGTTGAAGCTGGGAGAAGGGGATAAGGTGGAGATGCTGTTCGTGGGGGGTGAGAGGCCGGTGCGCAGGGATCTGTTCAAAGTAGGCGGGCTATATGTGACGGGGCTGGAAGAGATGGATAACCGATTTGCGATCACCGATATAGCGAATATTCAGAGATTGAACGGCTGGGAGAGCGATCGGGCGGAGGGATACGAAATCGTGCTGGACGGAATGGAGTGGCTGGGAGAGGTGCAAGGGAAGATAAGAGGAATGGTGGGTGAGGGAGTGGTGGTGAGCTCGGTGATGGACGAATATCCGCAGCTGTTCGACTGGCTGGCGACTCACGATGTGAACGCGGCGGTGATAATTACGATTATGATAGTGGTGGCGCTGATCTCCTGCGTGTCTGCGGTGCTGATAATCGTGCTGGAGAGGATAAAGATGATAGGGATCCTGAAGACATTGGGGATGCGAACCGGGGCGCTGAGGAGAATTTTCCTGATGCGAGCGGCGAGAATTCTGGCATTGGGATTGCTGATCGGGACGGCTGTGGGAGTGGGATTGGCACTGTTACAGAAGCAGATGGGGCTGGTGAAGTTGGATGCTTCGGGATATTTTTTGTCGGTGGTGCCCATCGAGCTTAATGCGGGATGGATCGTGGCGCTGAACGTTGGAACATTTGTGGTGATATTGGCTCTGCTGGTGTTGCCGACAAGCATAGTGGGAAGAGTGAGTCCCGAAAAAACAATACGTTACGAGTGATGGTAAAAGAGATGTTCGACCAGATAGCCCCGACCTACGACGTGCTGAATCACGTGCTGTCGCTGGGGATAGACAGGGGGTGGAGAAGGAAAGTGGTTCGAGAGGTGGCGAGGAGTGTGCAGTCCGAGGGGGACGTTCGACTTTTAGATGTTGCGACAGGAACTGGCGATCTGGCAATTGCGATGGCGAAGAGATTGGGATTGGGATTGGTGCGGATTACGGGAGTAGATATTTCGGAAGGAATGCTGGCTGTGGGGAGAAAAAAGGTCGAGGCAGCGGGACTGGCTCAGAGGGTGAAATTACAACAGGGAGACGCCCAAAAACTGGGGTTCGAGGACGGGGCGTTCGACTGTGTGACGGCGGCGTTCGGAGTGAGGAACTTCGGGAATTTGGAGGCGGGACTAAAGGAGATGTGCAGGGTGACTAAGAAGGGGGGAAAGTGTCTGATACTGGAATTCTCGGAGCCGAGAGGAGCGATTTTCGGACAGATTTACAGGTGGTATTTTCACAGGGTGCTACCGTGGATGGGTCGGGTGGTGTCGAGAGACAAGGGAGCATACAGCTATCTGCCCAGATCGGTGGGAGAGTTTCCGACACCGGAGAAATTCAGTGAAATGATGCTGGAGGGGGGATTTTCCGGCGTCGATGTGCGGAAACTGACTGGCGGGGTGGCATATATTTATACAGGAGAAAAATGAAAAAGATAGTTTACATTTTGTTGTTGGTTGTCGTGGCTGGATGCAATCCGGCAGCCAAAATAGACGTTATTGAAATAGGAGCGCCAAGGCTGAAGGGGATGGGGGCAGTGAGCGGGCAGCTGGAGGTGGAGAACCGAGGAAAGCAGGAGGTGGTTGTGGAGAGCGCCGAGTTTGTAGTAAAAGTTAGACAAAAGGAGTTGGCTACGGCGCGATTAGTGGAGCCGCTGAGGGCTCCGGCGAGGGATATTACGGAGATTGATTATGAACTGGTACTTAGTAGAGTGTCGCTCGCGGGACTGCAAACGCTGATGAGAGGGCCGCGCGATGCGGTGGTCGATGTGGAGATGATCGTGCAACTGGGGAAAAAGAGAAAAAAAGTAGAGGTGAAAAATGTACCGATTGAAAAAATAATTGCTAATTTTGCACCGTGAAGTATTGTGTGTTAATATTTGTGGCTCTGATGACTGGGCTGGGAGCTCAGGCGCAAGGGTTGGAAAGGGTACGCTGGGGGTTGGCAATGGCCGATTCGCTCAACGGAGCTCGTGTGGAGGTGGTAGAAACGCCAGATGCGGCGGCGGCTCTGAGTGATCTGAAATGGATCGAGGGGGGAAGCAAGATGCTGGTTTACGGAGTGTTATTGTTTAGCGACAACACCCAAAACGCGAGAGAAAATGCGCGATCGGTGGCAGGGCGATTCGCGGACATATTCCCAGAAACGGTGGTCGAAGTGAGCTACGAAAGCCCTCATTTTAAGGTTACGGCAGGGAAATACATTGACAAAATAGACGCCATAGCGCTGTGTGGCAAAGCATTACCACACTTTACAAAGGCGGTGGTCATACAACACGAGATAGCAAACCCAACCAAACAATTTTAAATAAGATGAAGAAGATTTTTACACTGATCGCCGTGGTGGCTCTGTTCGCTGCCTGCAATTGCAACACCAACAAAAACGCCGCTGCAACCGAAGCCGAAGCAGTTGCAACTGAAGCCACTGCCTGCTGCGCTGAAGGCAAATGCTGTGGCGAAGGCTGCACTTGCGCCGAAGGTGAGTGCACCTGCAAAGAGGGCGAATGCTGCTGCGCAGAAAAGGAAGCAGCCCCCGCCGCGGAAGCTGCCGCTCCCGTTGCCGAATAATTCGGAACGCCGACTGCGGTTTAGTTACGCAGAATGAAAAGTCCGGTCCCGGAAGGGGTCGGATTTTTTTGTAAAAATTTGGAATAAATCACCAGGGGTATTGACAAGGGGGGTGTGGCGTATTACATTTGCCGCCGGTCGGAGAGCCGACAGCGGCAGCAATAGTCGCAATCACATAAAACTCCCTAAATCAAGCTAAATGAAAAAAACCAACAAAGAAAAACTACCAACCCTTGAGAAGCAAAGCGTCAATTCGCTGGAGAGTGCACTTACGGCGGTGAGAGAGCTTTCGGTGGCGCGGCAAAAAGCTAAACTGTCGGTGTCGCGACTTGCCGGCGTTGCGCGTGAGTTGCGAGAACTGATTAAAGTGATGTCGGCCTATGAAGCGTGAAAAACTCCTCGAAATCGTCAGTAACGTGGCTACGGCCGAAAGCTACGCTTTTCATACCGGCGAAATGCAAAATCTGAGTGGCGAAGTGAGAATGTATCCGGCTGTGTGGCTGGCGCCCCCGACGCTGAAAAAAAGCACGGGACGAAAAGAGGGTGAACTGACCTATCGTGTGGCGTTACACGTGATGACCCTACCGAGCTCGCGAGACGAACAAACCCCTTGGGAAATGCTCGAAAGAGATGCCTTGAATTTTGCAACGGAGATCGCCCTGAAGCCGGAAGTGTGCGCGATAGCAAACCTGAGCTGCACACCTGCCAAACAATCTCTTACCCCGCACGGAGAACAATCCGTGGTGCTGGAGTGCGATGTAACGATGTGGTATTACATCTAAAATTCTTAGAAAATGATTGTAACAACCTATCCGAAGGCCTATCAAAGCGCCTTCAGGGAAGCCCTGTTCGTGCTCGGAGCGGTAAACGGCTCAAATGGGGTAGACATTTCGATCAATACTCCCCTGAAGCCGGGACAACCCCTCGGAGTGAAGAGAATCTATGCCCAAAACGAGGCGAGTGTAAATGTAACTCCTTACGTGAGGGGGATGATAGAGGTCAAGCCCGTGTGTGACAAACCTCACGGGCTTGTAGTGGGAACCGACAGAACAATTCCCTGCGCGATCTCGGCCGCTGGGCTGACCTCGAATACGGTGATACTCTCCGGAGGAGTGGAAGATCTGCCGATTGACACGATACTCTCGGCAGCGCCCGATACAGTGAGAATCGCTTACGGAGAGAAAGATGAAATTTCGGTGATAACGAGTCGGGTCGTCGATCCCGTAGTGGCGAGTGTTTACGGCGGAGAGGAACATTTCGACTATCAAACGCTCTCGGATGTGATCTCATCGAATATGATCACTGCGGTGGTGGATCCAAAGGCTTTGTGTGGGGTGTTTGCGAATGCGCTGCAAGTGGAGCTCGATAAAATTACCGAGTTTACCATTCAGTTGAGACTCACCGGTGGCACGGAACCGGAGAAAATCCTGTCGCGACGATACATAATAGACTATTACGGTGTGGGCGGAAGGCGTCTGGCGTGGGTGAATCGCTACGGAGGGGTGGACTATTACACATTCCCGACGGTGAGTAAAACCCGTAATACCGGCAGCCGAACGAGAATGGAAACAACCGATGGATACA
This sequence comes from Alistipes sp. UBA934, assembly GCA_002293535.1. Classification (GTDB taxonomy): domain Bacteria; phylum Bacteroidota; class Bacteroidia; order Bacteroidales; family Rikenellaceae; genus UBA940. The sequence continues at coordinate 43,783 of DBDK01000004.1, forward strand.
AAACGCGCACGACGATGGCCTCGAAGCACGAAACGCTTGTCTCGGAACCCTGCGACGGGGTGATGGTGGATTGGCTGGCTGAGATATTTTCGTCGCCCGATGTATGGCTCGTAAAAGGTTCGGAATATGAAAAGGTAGAGGTATCGGGGGGAGAAGTAGTAAGCTCGCCTCTGCAACCCACAAGAGTAAATGTTGAAATCGCTAAAACGGGAGCCCGATATGGAACTGTACGTCGATAATAAAAAGTTAGATACCGACGCGCAAAGTTCAGTGGCCGTTTCGCTGGCGGTGGCTGCAGTGACCGATCCACGAAAGTCGCGCGCCGGATATACCCGAACGCTGAGAGTGCCGGCGACTCCTACCAACGATGCGATATTGGGCTGGGCTGGGGAAATTCACGCTCGCGACGGCTTTAACACGCGTCCGCATACGGGGCGAGTGGAGCACGAAGGAGCTGTGTTGATCGAAGGTCCACTTTATCTGAGCCGTACGCGAAAAGGAGAATACTACGAGCTGCACATAATCGGAGCTTCGAAAGAGTGGGTGAGAGGAGCTTCTGCAAGGAGGCTGTCAGACACACCGATTCCCTGGACGGCAACGCTGACAGGTTCGACAATTGCGTCGAGTTGGACGGCGGCCGGCGCTGTGGTGAGATTTTTTCCGGTGGCAAGAGAGAAGCGAGAGCTCGATTATTCGTCCGGAAGTGTGATACCGGCTGTGAAAGTTCTATCGACCGACGATTACCATCCGTTTTTGCACGTAGGGAGTCTGTTGCGGGCGATCTTTGCGCAGAACGGCTACACGATGGAGTCGGATCTGTTTGCGAGCTTCGATAATCTGTACATCAGCGGGAACTATCCCACGAAAGATGTAGCTGTGCTGAAGGCTAATATGGATTTTTTGGCGCGGCGAGCACTGGCAGGTTCAGTTGCGGCAAACTCTCAGGGAAGGGTTTATGCAAATCCATATCAGGTGGGATTTACGCTTGGTAATATTGTGGATGTGGGTGCTGGAGAGGATACGTTCTCGAACGGCGGCTACTTTCAGATGGATGGTGAGCGGATAGCATTCATACCGACAACGCCGGTGACATTGGGATTTCAATACCATCTGCGCTACACGACCGATTACAGGATGAAAAGCCGAACGGAACTGGCAGGTTTCAACGAAGTCTATCTGGGAGAACAGGCGTCGCGAAAGTTCTCCTTGGTGAATCCATATCCTGATCGTCGGGCATCGTTCAGGCCGGGAAGGAGCTACAAACTGGCGGTGTTCAGTCACATGGCAGGGAGGGATTATGTACTGAAATATACCAGAACCGATGCTACGGAAAGTTATCAGGTGAGTCAAATGGCGGGAAGTGCAGCATTTTCCAACGTCACGATCCCGGACGCCGTGTCGGTGAGCCCGCCGGAACTCTACTATCGCAACTCGCCGGCGGACGGAGCCAATTTTGTGCCCTACACGGGCGACTGGGCGCTATACGACGGATTTGTGGGAGAGACCGGGACTATGGATGTGGAGCTGACGCTGAGAACAGCACCCGAAAACGTTTCACTAAGTGCCCCGAAGTTCTTCAACTCGATCTGGTTCGGAGGTGCCGAGCCGGGGATGAAAATCACGCTAAGCGAAAAGACCTGGCTACGTCCGGTATTCTATGCCCAACCCACGGAGGGAACACGACTGACATTTGCCGATGTATGTGCACACGACGCTACCCAAATGGACTTGATCGACGCATTGAGGCAGATGTTCAACCTCTATTTTCAAACCGACAACAGAGGAAAGATGGTGAGAGTGGAGTCAGAAACAGACTTTCACGCAGGCTGGTGGGAGGTGGACTGGACTGGACGTATAGACCTTGGGAAACCGATCGAAGTGGAGGAGCTTGGAGCAGACTTGTCGCGAGAGATGGTGTGGAGCTACCGCACTGGCGACGGAGCGGTGAGCAAACTGAATCGAGCCGACGGAGGACAGATGGGAAAGTGGAGTGCACGTGTGGAAAACACCGCCGCTGCTGATGCCGTCTCGGTGTGGGAAAATCCGCTTTTCACACCGTCGCTGAACGCAGCAAGAGTATATCAGGGAGCCCCATCTGCGCTTATAGTGCAGGCCGGAAACAACGAAGCTGATGTGCTGGAGAGGACGGAAAATCTGAACTTTTTACCAAAGATCGTGCGCTACGAAGGGATGAAAGCACTGCCGACGGGCGAAACCTGGGGCTGGCCACAGGTGGGAGATGCCTATCCGAAGATCGCCTTTCACGCACCTGAAAGCAATCATACATTATGTTTCGAAGATCGCGACGGATGCGTGGGGCTGCACATAGTCTATGACAGAGATGTGAGGCTGTGGAACAACTCGCGCAGGGTCACGCTGTGGCTGGCTATGGAAGCTGTGGATGTGGAGAGCATAGATTTCAGAAAGTTCTACCGACTGACGATTGACGGCGAACCGGGTCTTTATCAACTGGAAGAGATATGCGACTACACCCCCGGAGCACCTTCGACAAAATGCGTATTTATTAAACACATACCCTGAAAATGAACACTGAGCAGATCAAAGAGATTATCGAACAGATCGAAGCGGACAAAGCAATCGAAGAAAAAGCAAAATTCTGAAGCCGATGACGCGATACGAAAAAGCGCTTGCACAAATAATTACCGAAAAATATGGTGAAATGTCCCCTGCGGAACTTGTCGCCCAACTATGTAAGATCGGTGTGATCGATTACACGCGCTGCAAGGTGTTGGCTGTACGCCGATGGGTGGAGGATGAGGTTAAGCAGGGAACAGGTAAGGTCGATGCGATGTGGCTGGCCGCGGAACACTTCTGCGCAACCTACGAATATGTCAGAAAAGCAATGTACTACTACACAGATGTAAACCTATGAGAAGATTTAGAGGCAAGAAAGAAGAGCCCGGCGCTGAACTTGAAGTGCTGCAAGAGAAGATCGGCGCTCTGGAAAGTGAAAACGCGCAACTGCGTGCAAAACCGACCCAAACCAAAATCACGGAAGACCCCGCCCCTACGGAGAGCCGCCGTTCGGCCAACGAGAATGCCTATAGAAGGGATGTGGAGAATTTCCTTAACTAACCAAAACCAACCTAACCTAAAAACCAACTAAAATTATGAGTCAAATCGTAGAGCCCAAAACATACGCGGGCAAAGATCTCGAAACAATTTTTTTCCGTCCGATGCTCTCAGGAGCCGGAGCCAAAGACCTCGGAATAAGGGTGATGTATAATATGCCCGTACCCACCACGCTGAACTTCTGGAGAGGAGCGAGTAACGTGCTTCAGAAATACACTGCGGGCTGGAGCGGAGGAGCGTCATCCGAAAAGTTCCAAAAAACCATTAATCTTAGCAAAGTGAAGGCAGAGATGGGCTACAGCGCCTCGGACTACTTCTCGATGGTATATGAGCTGATCGCGGCCCAGTCTGATGTGAACCTGGACGATCTGAGCGGAACCGAACTCGAAGAAGCCGAAACCAGGATTTTTCGTGAAGCGCTTGCAGAGAGCATCCGTGCAACTATGTGGGTGGGCAAAACCGCGCGCGGAAATGGCAAGTTCGATACGTTTGACGGTCTGTTGAGTCAGATTATGGTCGATGCCGATGGCTATGAACCACAGATTACGGTTCTGCCGCTGATGGATAACGACTACAACGACGCGGACGCAGGCGAAACGATCCTGAAAAGCGTGTGGGGTCAGGCTTCCGAGCAACTCAAAGACCTGAAAGGCGAAGGGCAATTGGCATTCTTCGTAACGAGTGATATCTACTCCAAGTACGAAGAGTCGCTGGACAGTGCAACACTCGAAGCCGCCTACATCGCCAAACAAGAGGGTCGCGAATCGCTCTCGTTCCGCGGAATCCCCGTGATAGATATGCAGGTGGGAGGCTATCTGACCGAGGTAGGTGACCTGCCTAAGTCGTGGGCCATTCTGACCGACCGCCGGAACATCGCGTTGGCCGTGAATACCGCCGACTTCCCCGGAACAGAAATTCGTATGTGGTACAACCCGGACCAGATGGAGAATCGCCAAAGGGCCGTATTTGCTGCCGGTTGCGACTATCTGTTACCGGAGCTCATCTCGGTTGCACTTAAAGGCTAATCGAAGATGCCTCTGTCAGGATTGGAAAGAATCTCGACAAAACCCCGTGGCGGAGTGGTGAGCGTGAGGCTCACCCCCGCCTCGGAGTTTTCAGCTCAGACGGATATTGCGGGCTCCGAGTGGGTGTTTCGCGAAGACCGCGCGGATTATACAGAAGAGAACGTCGATGAAGGGCCTCGACCGATTGTGCGACGAACGCTGAAGATGGAACTGCCGGCTACGGAAGTTACACGGGGTGCTCTGAATGAATTGCTTGCGATGGCGGGCGGCGGATTTGTGGCGCAGGTGACGCTGGCTTCGGGCGAAGAGCTACTCGTGGGTTACTCGGAGTGTTTCGGGGCGAGTTATCCGCTTCGGGTCGCCAAGGTTGCCACTGCTTCGGGATATGTGCCGGGAGATTTTCCTGCCACAATCCTCACCCTTGAATGTATTGATGCTTAAAAACCCAAAAATGGAAAATGAAAAATTAAACGGCGGATTTTGGCGCTGGGGCGACGACAACCTATTCCCCAATGCTTTGGCGCTAATGTCGAGGTGCTCCACGACCCATAGACGGATCATAAACGATAAGGCCGATTACATATCCGGCAAAGGATTCTCGTTCGATGGAGAGACGCTCTCCCTTGCGCGCATCGTGGATAGGGCTAACGGAAGTGGCGAAACATTGCGGCAGGTGCTGAACAAGCTGGCTTTCGACAAGGCCTTGTTTGGGAACGCATTCCTGGAAATAGTTACCGACGCGGAGCATTCGTTCCTGTCGCTACACCATCAGGACGCCTCCCGATGTCGAGTGGCAAAGGACGACAGCGCGATTATTCTGCATCACGACTGGGCCCACTATCGTTCAGCGGAAGCTCAGCGCTTGCCGTTATATCCCGACTTCGAGAAGGGTAAAGATGGACTGCTTCGCAGCATTGTGCACTACAAGGACTACGAACCGATGTTTCAACACTACGGAGTGCCCTCGTACATTGCGGGAATGAACGTTTCGAGCATCGCATACAAAACCGACAAGTGGAACATCTCGCGCCTGGACAATTCGTTCCAACTCTCCGGAGTGATGATGCTCGACGGTGGGGTGGATGACGAAGCAGCGGCTCTGGAGGTGATGAGAACGGCGGAGAAGAAGTTCGGCGGAAAACCCGGACAGGTGATGTTTGTCGTCCGCGAAGGCAATAAGGTGGACAACTCACGGTTCATACCTATCGCCTCGGATAACGACGGTGACTGGAAAGAGCTGCACGATCAGGCTACAAGTGACATTGTTGTGGCCCACTCGTGGTTCCGATCTTTGAGCGGATTGGATTATGGCGCGGGTTTCAACGACCAGCGGATCCTGCACGAGTATGAGATCGCCCTCAACACCGTGATCCTCGGCGAACAAGCCGAACTGCTGGAGCCCGTCCGAAGAGTGATAGAACTGGTGTTGAGTGTGGATGCTTCGTCGCTGGAGGTTGTGAATCGCCCGCCCACAAAGGCCAAACCACTCTATATGAAGGTGTGGGAGGCGCGCAAAGCCGACGGTTTGGATTACGATCCGGAAGACGAAAACCAACAACTCTATCTGGCGCAAATCACAAAGTATAATATGCGAAACATCGACTGATTATGAAGACATTGATTACACCGGCCCAAGTGGTCGGGTTGGCCTTTCGAGCACCCGATTTTATCACTGCCGATGCGATACCGGAAGCTACCATTCTGGCTGCCGAACAAAAATTCATAAAACCGGTACTGGGAGCGAGGCTGTACGAAAAATTGTGCGCAGGTGACCATCCTACGTTGCTGGAAGAGTACATTGCTCCGCCGCTGGCCATTTATGTAAAGATGCTGATGATGCCCTCGCTGGCGGTACAGGTGGGGGCGGCAGGGGTCGTCGAGGTGACAAGCAAAAATCTTGCGCGGGCAGGAGAAGAGCGAATGCGGGAGGCGTTGAGGCGCCTACGAAGCGATGCCGCGGCCCTTATGCGCAGGGCTGTGGAGCATATCGAGGTGAGCGCTATGTATCCTGAATATGACCCGCGCGAAAACATTCTTAACCACGTCTCTACGGAAGGCGGTATTGTGATGGACAAAGATGGAAAGTGCAGTTAAATATCTGTGGGGAGGTTTTTCGAGTCTGCTTGCACTGATGGCTCCGGTTCAGGGGCTGGTTATCTGCGCGGTAATTTTTGTGACCATTGACTTTGTGACGGGAGTGATTGCCTCGCACCGGCGGGCAAGTAGGGCCGGAGTCGAGTGGAGTTTTTCAAGTCGTCGGGCCTGGGACACGGCCCTCAAACTGGTTTTGGTGATGGCAGGAATCATTCTCGCGTGGCTGTTGGACAGTGTTGTTCTGACCTTCGTGGAGCTGCATCTGGCTAAGATCTTCACTGGTTTTGTGTGCGGTGTGGAGTTTTGGAGCTATCTTGAGAATGCGGCAGACATCAGCGGACACCCGATATTCAAGGCATTGAGAAAGTTGTTGAAAGTCAAGGTGGACGAGGCGTTAAAGTAGGTCTTCCATCAGGGCGTCGATATCTCGGCGCTCTTTTTTTGTAGGACGGCCTGTGCCCCGATCGCGACTCACAAAAATAGTCTCGCGCGGAATAGTGAGTTTGTCGAGCTCCTCTTGCGGAGTAATGTTTTCGGCATAGCGCTCGACCTCGCTGGCCGGCTGTCTGCCGCCCGGAAAACCAAGAGCCCGAAATCTGAACGTGATCTGGCCCTTGTGTATGTCGATAACGTCACCCTGCTTAATCTCGTACGAAGGCTTGACCCAAGCTCCACCGACCCAAACGCGATTCATCTTGACAGCCTCGGCAGCCAGCGTGCGAGTCTTATAGATGCGAACGCACCAAAGCCACTTGTCGATCCTCATTTCGTATTGAAAAGGTTCATCGTCCTCTCGATACCGACCGAGACGAATGATTGGATGGCCTTGACGGCGGTGTCGATTTTTTCTGGCAGTTCCTTGCGTTCTTCGGAATTCCAGGAGCCGAGCACATAATCGACTTGGGTTCCCCGCGGGAAATCGCCGCCTACGCCGAATCGCATACGCGGGAAATTGTCCGCTTCGAGAGTCCAAATTATGTTGTGCAACCCGTTGTGACCCCCATCGGAACCCCGTGCACGGATACGCAACTTACCGAACGGCAGGGCAATATCATCTACGACAACAAGTACATTTTCGATCTCCACTTTCTCGGTCTGCATCCAATAGCGCACGGCCTTGCCGCTGAGGTTCATAAAGGTCTGGGGTTTGATCAGCACGAGCGTGTGACCGCGATGCCGCAGGGTGCAGGTGTCGCCATATCTGCCGGCTCCAAAAACAGCGTTGGACGCCCCGGCAAGGGCATCCAACACTTTGAAACCTATGTTGTGGCGGGTCTCGGCGTATTCAGCGCCGGGATTGCCCAACCCAACTATCAGAAACTTGGCCATTATTGCCCCGATCCCCTCATTACTTAGCGTCTGCGGCAGCAGCAGCGGCAGCAGCGGCAGCACGGGTCACGCGAACGGCACAAACTGCAGTGGAAGCGGGATTAAGAAGGCGAAGATTATCATAGGCCAGGTCGCCCACGAAGATAGTTTTGCCGATGCTCAGATTGGTAATATCGACAACGAGTTCATCCGGCAGATGCTTCAACAGGCCGCTGACGGTGAGTTTGCGCTTGTTCTGAACAAGTTTACCCCCCATTTTCACACCTTCGGAATTACCGGTTATGCGAACGGGGATGTCAATAGTGATGGGTTTGGATTCGCTCACGCGGAAGAAATCCATATGCAGGATTTTTTCTTCTACCGGGTGGAACTGCACTTCGCGAAGCACGCCGTGTTCGGTCTTACCCTCGATATCGAGCTCTACTATGTAGGCATTAGGAGTGTAAATGAGAGGCTTAACATCCTTGACGTCGAGTGAAAAATTGACCGGCTCGCCCTGACCGTAGATCACGGCAGGGATTCTGTCGTCTTTGCGCACAGCTTTGGTGCTCTTTTTGCCAAACTCCTCGCGTTTTTTGGCAGCCAACTTAATTGATTGCATAGTTTTGATTTTTAATTAGTTAAAAATTACACTTAGAACTCCACTCAGAACCACGGATGCAAACGCCGAGGCTCCCCATCGGAATCCTGCGGGGCAAAGATAAAAAGAATTTGTGAATTAATTATGCTTCTCCGGGTACAAAACCGAGTGTAGCTCCCTCGTCGGCGGAGGAAGAGAGACCGACCCCGTGAAGGTCGATGCGGGCTATGTTGCTCTCATAGCGCGTGACATTGTCCTGAAGCGATAACAACAGTCGTTTTGCGTGTTCGGGGCCTAAGACTATGCGACTCTTGATCTTGGCTTTTGCGAGTCCAGGCATAATGGCGGCAAAGTCGATCACGAACTCGGACGCCGAGTGTGAAATTATTGCGAGATTAGCATAGTGACCTTGGGCGGTTGCCTCGTCCAGTTCGAGGTCTATTTTTGATTCAGGCATTTTCGAGAAAGTTTTTCAAAAACAAAAATAACGGTTATTGCTCCTTACTGTGCTCTTTGCCGTGATAAGTTATTAACATATCGCCGACAATAAAGTTGCTGCCGCCTATATATATTAGGTCACGGGGTGAGGCGAGCGAGAGGGCTTTTTCTAATGCGGCAGCGACAGGGACGACTGTTTCGGCGTCGAAATCGTGTACTTTGAAGCGGGCTTCGAGATCCTCGGCAGGCATTGCGCGAGATGTGGCGGCTTGGGTGAGGATGTAGTGGGCGTCGGTGGGAAGCAGGGGGATGATGGCATCGAGATCTTTGTCGGCAGCGAACCCCAGAATCATAAAAAGCCGAGCGTAGGGGATGGTATGGCGCAGATCGGCGAGGGTACGCTCTATGTGGGAAACTATCTCTTTGAATCCGTGGGCATTATGAGCAGTGTCGCAAACCACTAAAGGTGTCTGCTGCAGCATCTCCCAACGACCGCGAAGACCAGTTAGCGATATGGTGTTGGCAAGTCCGGTGCGCAAGGCTTCGTCGGAAATCCTGAATCCCTGAGCGCGCAGAATATCCACCGCCGCAAGCACCGTGGCTAAGTTTTTTTTCTGGTGATCGCCCTGCAGGTCGAGTCGGAGTTGAGGTGTTTGATTTGAGTCTGCGAAGATAATAGGCGAGCCTAACTTCTGGGCGCAGGCACGGAAAACGGGGGCGCTTTCGAGGTCGGTTTGGCCGACGACGACAGGTACGCCGGGCTTGATGATGCCGGCCTTTTCGGAGGCAATGGCGGCGATTGTACTGCCCAGATATTGAGTGTGCTCCAGTCCGATATTGGTGATTATGCTGACCAATGGAGTGATGATATTGGTCGAGTCGAGTCGCCCGCCGAGTCCCGCTTCTATAATGGCGATTTGGACTCCCTCACGCGAAAACCACCACAGGGCCATTGCGGTCGTCATCTCGAAAAAAGTGAGCCCCAGAGCCACCATCTCCTCTTTGTAAAGCTCGGTGAATTCAATCACGGCTTCCTCGCTGATCATCTGACAGTCGATCCGAATGCGCTCGCGGAAATCGACAAGATGAGGTGAGGTGAAAAGACCCACAGCGCCGCCGCCGTTTTCTTTGCTTGCAGACTGTAATACCGCAGCCAACATACTCGCCGTGGAACCTTTGCCGTTCGTGCCGGCGACGTGGATGGCAGGAACGGTGTGGGCATCCAAGCCGAGTGTTGGTAAGAATCCAGCAATGCGGTCAATTCCAGGCTTATACGCTCCTGCACCTTGCTGCTCCCAAACGGGTAGCGAGTTGAACAAAAAGTCTATGGCCTCAGAGTAGGTCACGTCGCTTTATGCGATAAGCTATGAAATAAAGGATGCTTAATCCAAAGATCAGCAGAGATATACGACAAAGATAGTCGCCGAAGCGAACGTAAAAAGTCAGGCTGCGATTGAGTGAAACATCGTCCGTCAAAGTGCCGCGTTCGTTCCAACCCAAAGTTTCGCGAACGTCGCCGCGCGAAGTGATGAAACCGCTTTTGCCGGTATTTGCGCTTCGGGCGACGGAGCGGCGAGTCTCGACGGCCCTAAGGCGTGCATAGTCAAAGTGCTGGCGATAGCCGGGGGTGTTGCGCCACCAGCCGTCGTTGGTGATGATGAACATCACTTCGGCGCCGTTTCGAACGAACTCGGCGAAGTATTCGCCGAAGACGGACTCCCAACAGATCCCAGCACCGGCATAAACCTCGCCGTTATCGAACACCTGACGCACAGTACCATATCCCAATTGTCCCACGTAGCTGTCTAAATCTTTTACCACCCATTTCAGCGCCCCGATCCAGCGCCAGGTGGGCATCATCTCGGTGCCGATTACCAGTTTTGCCTTGTGGTGCAGGTAGGCACGGCCGGTCGAGTCGATTGCGATGGCGGTATTGTAGATGTCATAAAATCCGTTTTGGGCATCGCCGCGTGCGGTTTCGGTGGCTTTGGTCGTCCCATAAGGTTTATAGGTGGTCGCGCCCAGAACTATGGTCGCCTGTGGGAATTTTTGCGCCGCGAGGTTACGAAAGGTCACCAGCGAAGGCGAATCGCCCAACCGACCCTCCATAAGAAACTCATCCAAAGCTCCTTCGGGCATCACGATAAACTGAACATCGGCGGGAGCTTCACCGGCCAGATCGAGCAAATTTTGGAGCCTCACATCTCGATCCACATCCAAGTAGGGATCCATATTGGGCTGGACGATGGTCACTCTGGCCGTTCGCGTTGGTTCTTTGTAAGTAAAGTAGATGGTCAGCGAAATAATCAAGGGGATAATGACGGAGAGGGTGGGCGCCAACCAGCGTCGCCGTAAAATAGCATACTCGTAAATAAGTATGTTAGTAACTAATACCCAGATGGTTCCGCCGTAAACGCCTGTCCATTCGTACCACTGCACTGCCCAAATGTCGTGCGCGAATCCGTTGCCGATGTTCAGCCACGGAAACGAAGCCTGAGAGAAATTGTAAACCCATTCGCCGAGAGTCCAAACTGTTACTAAGATTGTGTACGATAGGGCCTTAGGTGCGCGCTTGGAGATCCAAAACCAAAGCATAAAAGCAAGGCCGGTGTAGATGCACGCGAAGAACGTCGCCGCGATCGGGCCAGCTGGAGTCGCATACCACACCCACCAAACGCTCATCCCATACCACAGCACTATAAAGAGCATCACCCAGCCCATCATCCGCCAGAACGAGCGCGCTGAACGGTCGTAACGCGATGCAAGAATCAGAAGCGGAACAAACCCCACGAGCATAGTCAGCCCGGTAGCCTGCCACCAACCCAGCGACATCAACACCGCCGCAGCCAGGACCAAAAGAAAATTTTTCATACCACAAATATAGTTATCTTTGCGGATATGAAAAAACTGACCATCGCGATAGACGGATTTTCATCGGGCGGCAAGAGCACCTTTGCACGTGCGATCGCAGCTCGGCTGGGGTATGAGTTTATCGACTCCGGAGCGATGTATCGTGCTGTGACCCTGTGGGCTTTGGAGCACGGAATTGTTCGCGGCGGTGTGCTGGACGAGAGTGATCTTATCGCCGCGCTCGACCGCATAGATGTTCGCGAGTTGGCTGCCGATCCCCGAATCCGCTCGATTGAGGTGAGTAATTTGGTGAGCCAGGTGAGTCGGTTGCCGGCGGTGCGCGAAAAGTTGGTGGCGGTACAGCGGGAGATGGGACGACGGGGAGGCGTGGTGATGGATGGGCGAGACATCGGCACAGTGGTCTTTCCGGACGCCGACCTGAAAATTTTCCTGACGGCCGACCCCGCTGTTCGTGCGAGGCGGCGTTATGAGGAGTTACAAGCTGCGGGTCAGGAGGTGTCGCTCGCCGAGATCGAAGAGAATATCCGTCAGCGCGATTTGTTGGATCAAACACGCGAAATCAGCCCCTTGCGTCAGGCTCCTGATGCTATCGTGTTGGATAATAGCAATATGACCCTCAATGAGCAGATGACTTGGGTGGAAGAACAACTATGCAGATTGAGATAGACGACAGATCGGGGTTTTGTTTCGGGGTAGTTCGCGCCATTTCGCAGGCCGAGGCCGCAACGGCTGCAGTGAGTGGGAACGCCGACGGCGAAATGGCTGTGTGTAAAAAACCTCTTGTCTCTTTGGGCGACATTGTTCATAACAGTGCCGAGGTGGAGCGACTGGTTGGACTGGGACTGGAAGTAGTGCCGGAAGATGCCGATTTGGCCGACCTTGCTGGAAGGCGGATACTGATTCGTGCCCACGGCGAACCACCGGCAACTTATGAGGCGGCGCGTGAATACGGCATCGAACTCGTGGATGCGACCTGCCCCGTGGTCGCAGCCCTGCAACGTACTGTGGCCGAGGCGTATGCGCAAATGGAACGTGTGGGCGGGAAGGTGGTTATATTCGGCAAGCCCGGTCACGCCGAGGTGCGCGGACTCGCCGGTTGCGCGGACGGACAGGTGATTGTCGTCGAGAGCGAGGGCGACCTCGAACAGGTAGATTTTGCACGCCCGATATATTTTTTGGCGCAAACCACCAGTAGTCTTGCTGAATTCCGGCGGCTCAGCGAAGAGATTCGGCGGCGGGCGGAACAAAGGGACGGGACAGGAACGGATGGCGTCACGATTAAGGACACGATTTGCCGGCAAGTATCAGGTCGTGAGGAGCATTTGACTGAATTCGCACGCCGGTTCGATGTTGTGATTTTTGTGACCGGAGCCAAGAGCTCCAATGGTAAAGCATTGTTCGAGGCGGTGAGGGCCGCAAATCCTAATAGCTATAAAATAGAGAATACCAGCGGTCTGAACGCCGATGGCGAATCGGAGCTACGCAAAAGTCTGGCCGCGGCAGTCTCTGTCGGGATTTGCGGCGCCACATCCACCCCCCGCTGGTTAATGGAACAGATTGCAGATGAAATTACTCGACAGGTTTCTTAGATATGTCACATTCGACACGCAGAGCGACCCTCGCAGTGAGACCACACCGTCTACCGCTGGTCAAATCGTTATGTTACAGTATCTTGCGCAGGAGTTGCGAGAGATGGGAGCAGCTGAGGTGGAGTTACACGAGAGCTACCTCACTGCAACGATACCGGCGAGTGCGGGACGGGAAGACGAACCGGTAATAGGTTTTTTGGCCCACGTGGATACTTCCCCCGATGCATCCGGTGCAGGGGTAAAGCCTCAGATAAATGGCGATACCATCTCCTCCGACGGCACGACTTTGTTGGGTGCGGATGACAAGGCCGGTGTGGCAGAGATAATGACCGCCACCGAGATCCTGCTCGCGGGAGGTGTGAAGCACGGGCAAGTACGGCTGGCGTTCACCACCGATGAGGAGATCGGGCGCGGGGTGGATGGGTTCGACGTAGAGGCGTTCGGAGCCGATTTTGCCTACACGATGGATGGCGAATACTTGGGTGAGCTGGAGTATGAAAACTTCAACGCTGCCGAGGCGCTCATAACGATCATCGGCAAAAGCGCCCATCCGGGTGATGCGAAAGGTAAGATGGTGAGTGCATTACGGATAGCCATCGAGCTCGATGCGATGCTACCCGAAGATGAAAGGCCCGAGTTGGTCGATGGGCGAGAGGGTTTTTACCACCTGACTCGACTGGTGGGAACGGTGGAGCACGCCGAGATGGAGTATATTATCCGAGACTTCGACAGCACGAATTTCGAGATCCGTAAAAGAGCACTGACCGAGGCGGTGGAGCGTGTCAATAAGGGTGAGGGGATGGCGACGATGGACATCAAGGACCAGTATTATAATATGTATGAGGTGATGGTCCTATGTCCGCATATCATCGAGCGCGCGGAAAGAGCGATGCGGGCGGTGGGTGTGGAGCCGGTGATAGTGCCTGCCCGCGGCGGAACCGACGGTGCGCGACTATCGTATCTCGGCCTGCCGTGTCCGAATCTGTTCACCGGCGGAAAGAACTTCCACAGCCTTCAGGAAAAAGCCTCCCTCACCGAAATGAGGAAGGCCGTCGAAGTCATAGTGGAAATTTGTCGTGCGTAGGTGACGCTGCTTAAATCCCCCACTTGTAATATAACGCTCCCCAAGTGAAGCCGGCACCGAAAGCGGAGATAATCAGATTGTCGCCCTTCTTGAAGCGGTTTTTGAAGTCCCACAACACCAGCGGTATGGATGTGCCGGCGGTGTTACCGAAGCGCTCGATATTTACCAGAATCTTGTCGTCCGAAAGACCCATCCGGTGGCCCGTCGCTGCGAGAATACGCAGGTTGGCCTGATGGGGGATCAGATAGGCGATGTCTTCGGGCTTGAGATTGTTCTTCTCCATCATCGCCACCGACACATCGGCCATATTGCTGACGGCATACTTGAAGACTGTCTTGCCGTCCTGATAGATGAAGTGTTCGCGTCTTGCAACGGTCTCTGCCGTAGGAGGGTAGCAACTGCCACCTGCCTTTTGATAGAGATAGTGGCGACCGATGCCATCCACGTGGTGCTCGTAATCTATGAGGCCCTCGTTGGGATCGTCCGTTCCCTCGACGAGCATTGCCACTGCTGCGTCGCCGAACAGCGGGCAGGTGTTGCGGTCGGTGTAGTCGGTTATGCCGCTCATCCTCTCGCCGCAGACCAAAATGATCTTCTTAGCCCGCCCTGCGCGTATGAACGCATCCACCGCCGTGAACGAATAGATAAAACCGCTGCACCCTGCATTGATGTCGAATCCCCAGACGTTTTTTATGCCGACTTTGTCGCAGATGATGTTGGCCGTGGCGGGGAAAAGCATATCGGGCGTAACGGTGGCACAGACCAACATATCTACCTCATCGACGCTCGTTCCGGTTGCGGCCAACAGCTTGCGAACCGCGTCCGCACCCATCTCGGAGGTGCCCAGTCCGTCCTGTTTTAAAATGTGGCGCTCCACGATGCCCGTGCGCTCGCGAATCCACTCGTCGGAGGTATCGACGAGTTGTTCAATTTCTTGATTGTTAAGTACGTACTCTGGAATCGAAGCTTCGATTCCGCGGATAACTGCTCTTTTCATAGCGACAAAAGTAGGGATAAATTCCCGAACGCAATACGACTTAACGAAATGATAACATTATCGATGAACAGGCAAAATTTATCGACGAATTGGTGCCGATCCGAAAAAAAAGATTACCTTTGCCCCCAACATTAAACTTAAAAAAGACGTTATGAAAAAGTTTGTATTTCTTGCATTTGCGCTGATCGGCGCTGTTTTGGCCGGTTGCGATGACAATGGCGGCGATCCCAAGCCCTCTGAATTGACCATTACCTCCGATTTGAGCTTCACTCAGGTGAACGAGATCAAATACAGCGATTTGGCGATGTTCTTGCCTGTGAATAATACTCGCGCAGATTTGCCGGCCAGTCAGGCACCATTCTCGATCGTTGTCAAGGCCGACGAAGGTCTGACTTCGCTGTCTCTGAAACTCACCACGGACAATGCAGCCATCAACGGCGCTCTGACCGAAATGGGTTTTGCGGGTACGTTCGATTTGGCTACATTGACCGGCGATCAGGCTGCCGCTATGGAAGGTTTTGGCTTCCCCACCGGCAGTAAAGTTGCCGGTGCAAAGAATGTCGGTTTCAGCCTTGTGGCTTTTATGCCGATGATCTATACTGTTCCCGGCGGTATCAATCAGTTCGACGTGACCATCACTGCAAAGGACGCTAAAAATGTCACTAAGACCGAAACCGCCAAGATGAAATTCGTCGATGACTTGGAGTATGTTTTCATAACCGGTGCCGATGAACCTATCGAAATTACCCCCGCGGAAGCTCTCGGCGGTATAGAAGTGGTGGTCGGCATTAACGCTCCTCTGACTATTGAAAATCTTATCGTCGAAATCTCCTCCACCAGTCAGGCTTTCACTGCCGGTTTGGCCGTAATGCATCTCGATACTGCTATCGACCTTGCCAATCCCGGCCCTTTGGCGGACGTTTTGACCCCTATCGGATTGCCTAACGGCGATGCCGTGAAAGGCAAAAGCGCGGTGAACTTCGATATTTCCGAGTTCATTCCTATGCTCTACGGAATAGCCGCCGGAGCCGGCGAGACCGAATTCAGCGCTACCTTCTCTCTCACCGTTAAGGATCCTGCCGGTCACGAACTGACCAAAGATCTCGAACTGAACTTTGTTGCCGCTGAATAATGAAACGCGCAATATTAATGATGTCCTTAGCCGTCTTGCTTTGTAGCGAGGCGGCTTTGGCGCAAAATAAGGGAGGACTCTCGCGTCGTGAAAGGTTTGACCGCGGTCTCGCGTTCGATACCAGAACCCCATCAATGCCGAAGGGAATGTGGGTAGCGGGGATTAACGCCTCGTTCTCCAACAGCTCGAATGACAACTATGACGTGTTCATCGTGAATGATCTTGCAGGCAAGGGTAATTCTTTGAATATCAGTCCTATGGTGCACTACGTGTTTGCCAACAACCAGTCTATCGGAGTGAGGTTCCAGTACCGCCACCAGCTCATAGATATGGACGATGTGGTGTTCCATATCACGCCGGAATTGAACTCTATGCTATTTGGAGAAGACGGACTCAAGTATCAGTATCAGAGCAATACCTATATGGGATATATCTCTTATCGTTACTACATAGGTTTGGGTTCGAGCAGGCGGCTGCTACTCTTTAACGAGGTGCAGGCAGGTTATGGCGGCGGCACTCAGCGCGAAGACAGCGGGGTGACCGATGCCGGTACTTTCAAGCGCTCGACCTATCAAAAGTCACGCAATTTCCGTCTTGGATTTGCTCCTGGAGCTACTTGTTTCATCACCAATTCATTGGCTATCGAACTGCAGATTGGCCTGCTGGGCTATGAGTATAAGAAACTTACTCAGGAAACCACCGTTGCACCTACTTCGGATGAAGTTCTTCCGCCGGAACTCGGTTCGCGCACCACGCATAATATCTCGGCCAAGTTCGACTTCTGGTCGGTGGCCTTCGGTATGACGTTTTATTTATGAAACGATTTTTGATTTTGGCGCTCGTCGCCTGGACTTCTTGTGGCCAGATCGAGCAGCTGGAGCTGGCACCCGATATCGAGGGGATCATCACGGCCTTTGAGGTAGAGGGACAAACCCGTTCGCAGATCAACGTAGCAACACGCACGGTAAGTATAGAGGTGGGCGAGGGAGTGGATCTGACTCACATCAGCGTCACGAAACTTACACTTGGCCCAACGGCGACCTGTAGCGTAGGGGTCGGCGATGTGATCGACCTTTCGGCTCCGCTCCAAATTGTCATCACGACAATCGCCTCATATACCTGGACAGTTTCGGCAACGCGAACGTTCGATCTTAAACGAGCGCTGCCCGGAGGCAATTTCGATGAGTGGAATATGACCGGCACCCGCACTTGGAACCCGTGGCCGGAAGGCGGCGTTTGGGAACAGGATCGCTGGTGGGATACCGGCAACGGGGGTGTCGCCTTGCTTGGGCCGAGTAACTCCACCCCGACGGAACCCGGCGAGGGCTCTCCGGCAAATCCCGCGGGTCGCGCTGCGCGATTGGAATCCACGTGGGTCGTCTTCAAGGCTGCCGGTGGGAACATCTATTTCGGTAAATTCGGTAAGTTCAACGGTCTGGACGCGACCTGCGATTTGGGTCACAACTGGCAGAGCAAGCCGCGTGGACTCAAGGGTTGGTACAAATACTTTCCACAACCCATCGACCGAGTCAGTGATGCGCACGTGGCGATCCATCCCTTTGGCCTCACACGCGATCAGTGGATGGGCTCACCCGACTCGTTGCACGTTTGTGTTGCTTTGTGGGCCTCGCCCGACGGGAGGGACATTCCGTTCACCGTGGATACAAACATCTCTTCGTTCGTCGATTTTTCGCGCGATGCGGACGGCGTTCTCGCCTATGGGTCGTTCGTGAGTGCCCAAGAGCAGGCTTCTTGGAGCGAATTCTCCGTCGATATGGAGTACTTTACCGACGCGCCGCTACCTTCTAATACTCAGCTGTATTTGCTCGTGACCTCGTCCAAAAACTGTAACTACTTCATAGCCGGCACAGGCTCCGTAGCAGGTACCTCGGGCAGTCTGATGTACGTGGACGAACTGGAGCTGGTTTACGACTGATTTTTTCCGATTCGCGGATTTGGTTTTGTGGTTTTGTCGATTTTTTCTAACTTTGAAAATTATCGACAAAACCACTAATCAATGAAAAAATCTACAAACAGGTGGGTGGCACTGGGGGCCATCGGAATAGTAATAGTGGGAGTGGTGCTCTACCAACTGGTGTGGAAAAAAACCGACGAAGGGCCCGGAGTAATGACAGGTGGCAGTGGAGGACGGAACGCACTGCAAGTGCAGGGTATGATCATCGGCCAACAACCGCTGACCTTTGCGCTGGATAACATCACCGCTACCATTACGGCTGACGAAGAGGTAAATCTGGCCTTCGAAACCTCCGGAAAGATCACGAATATCTATTTCCGTGAAGACACAGGGGTGAAAAAGGGCGAGCTGTTGGCCAAGATCAACGACGAACCGCTACAGGCCCAACTCAAAAAATTAGAGGCACAGCTCAAACTCTCTGAGGACAGACTCTATCGGCAAAGAGAACTTTTAGAAAGGGATGCCGTCAGCCGCGAGGCTTACGAGCAGGCTCAAACTTCGCTGGCAATGCTTCAAGCGGATATCGAGTTGGTGAAGGCCAACATTGCTCAAACCGAACTTCGCGCTCCGTTCGACGGGGTGATCGGGTTCCGTTACGTGAGCGAGGGGGCTTGGGCGTCACCTACTACGACTGTTGCGCGCCTCACAAAGATCGTTCCGCTGAAGCTCAACTTCTCCGTCTCCGAAAAATATGTCGATGCCGTTCGTCAGGGCACCAAGGTTACTTTCACTGTGGATGGTTATCTGGATGCGTTTCAGGCCGAGGTCTATGCCGTTTCGTCGGAGGTGGATTTGAGCACGCGCCAACTGGACGTCAAGGCTCTCTATCCCAACTATCGTGGTCAGTTGATGCCGGGGCGTTATGCAGCAGTGTCGATAACACTTTATGAGCAGGGCAACGCAATTGTGGTCCCTTCCGAGGCGGTGGTCAAGGAGATGGGTATCGACAAAGTGTTCGTGGCTCGCGGCGGGGTTGCCAGAGGGGTTAATATCGAGGCCGGCCAGCGGACCGATTCCCAGGTGGAGGTCATTACGGGCCTTATGCCCGGCGATACACTCATTACTACGGGAACATTGCAATTGCGTGAAGGCTTACCCATAAAACTTCAGAACTTACGATGAACATTTCCGAGCTCAGTATAAAGCGTCCTGTTTTGGCGACGGTGTTTTCGCTGGTGATCCTGCTGTTCGGGTTCATCGGCTTCAACTCGTTGGGTGTAAGGGAATATCCATCGGTGGACAACCCCATCATCACGGTCAGCACTTCGTACCCTGGAGCGAATGCCGACGTTATCGAAAATCAGATCACCGAGCCCCTGGAGCAGAACATTAACGGTATTCCCGGTATCCGGTCACTTACCAGCGTTTCGTCGCAGGGCCAGAGCCGCATTACCGTCGAGTTCGAACTTTCGGTGCCGCTGGAGACCGCTGCAAATGATGTTAGGGACAAGGTCTCCCGTTCGCAACGCTATCTGCCGCGCGATTGTGATCCACCAACCGTGACCAAAGCCGATGCCGATGCCAATCCGATTTTAATGGTGGCCGTGCAGAGTGATCAACGTTCGCTGCTGGAGATTTCAGAGATCGCCGACCTGACCATTAAGGAGCAGTTGCAGACGATCAACAACGTTAGTGGCGTGGAGATTTGGGGCGAGAAGCGTTATGCGATGCGTCTGTGGTTGGATCCGGTGAAGATGGCGGCTCACGGCGTCACCACGATGGATGTCAAGAGCGCCGTAGATCGCGAGAATGTCGAACTTCCTTCCGGTTCCATAGAGGGTAACACGATAGAACTGAGTATCCGCACATTGGGCCTTATGCACACGGCGGACGAATTTAACAACCTGATTATACGTACTGACGGTCAGAGGGTAGTTCGCTTGCGGGATGTGGGTCGCGCCGAGTTGAGTCCGCGCGATATGCGCTCCTATATGAAGATCAACGGTATACCGATGGTCGGGGTTATCGTGATTCCGCAGCCGGGGGCCAACCACATCGAGATTGCCGACGCAGTGTATGAGCGTATCGAGATGATGCAAAAAGACCTGCCGGATGACGTTACGACGAGTTACGGGTTCGACAACACACGCTTCATTCGCGCGTCTATTTCCGAGGTGGTGGAGACGGTCTGGGTGGCATTCTTGCTGGTGATCATCATTATATTCCTGTTCCTGCGTGACTGGCGCGTGACACTTGTTCCTGTTGTGGTAATCCCTGTGTCGTTGATCGGGACGTTCTTTATAATGTATGTAGCGGGGTTCTCGATCAACACGCTCACAATGCTTGCGGTGGTGTTGGCTATCGGGCTTGTGGTGGACGATGCAATTGTGATGACGGAAAATATTTACATCCGGATCGAGCGTGGGATGAGACCGCGCGAAGCAGGTATCGAGGGGGCGAAAGAAATCTTTTTTGCCATTGTTTCCACGACAATTACGCTTGTGGCAGTGTTCTTGCCGATCGTATTTATGAGCGGAATGACGGGGCGATTGTTCCGCGAGTTCAGCCTTGTGATTTCGGGAGCGGTGGCCATTTCGGCATTTGCTGCACTCACGCTGACGCCGATGCTTTCGACCCGAATCCTGCGGCGGCACGAAAAACAGAGCTGGCTCTATCGCAAGACCGAACCGTTCTTTGTGTGGTTGAATGACTTCTATAGGCGTTCATTGGCAGCATTCCTGAAACGGCGTTGGATAGCCCTGCCAATAGTGGGCGGGATGGTTGTTCTTATTGTATTGTTGTGGAACCTGGTCCCGGCCGAGTTGGCACCGCTGGAAGACCGTTCGTCCGTGTCGGTGCGTACGATGGGGCCTGAGGGGATCACTTACGAATATATGCGCGATTACACCGAGGACATAAACCTGTTGGCCGAAGAGGTGGTGGGTGACGAGTCGGAGTTTATCACGGCTCGCGTTATGGGTGGCGGCGGTAACCTTCAGATTCAGCTCAAGGATTTGGCCGATCGTGATCGCTCCCAAATGGAGATCGCCGAGGAACTCAGTGCGGCGGTTCGCTCCAAGAGTGCGGCGCGTGCGTTTGTGCAGCAACAATCCACTTTCGGCGGCGGTCGTGGCGGGATGCCTATACAGTATGTTTTGCAGGCTACGGACATCGAGCGTCTGAGAGAGGTATTGCCCCAGTTCCTGCAAAAAGTGAACGAGAGCCCGGTGTTCCAGATGGCCGATGTGAACCTTAAGTTCACCAAGCCCGAAGCGCGCATCTCGATCAATCGCGATAAGGCCAACCTGTTGGGAGTTAGTACGCAGAATATTGCCCAAACACTTCAATATGGCCTGAGCGGTCAGCGAATGGGATACTTCTATATGAACGGCAAGCAGTATGAGATTCTTGGGGAGATCAACCGCCAACAACGAAACAAACCCACCGACCTGAGCTCGATGTACATTCGCAACAACGCCGGTCAGATGATCCAGATGGACAACCTTGTTTCTATCGACGAGAGTATTGCTCCGCCGCAACTGTATCGCTATAACCGCTTTGTGGCGGCGACGGTATCGGCAGGGCTGAGTAGGGGTTACACGATAGGGCAGGGGCTCGACGAGATGGACAGGATCGCAGCAGAGGTGTTGGACGATACGTTCCGTACTGCGTTGTCGGGTGAAAGCAAGGAATTCCGCGAGAGCGCCTCGTCACTGATGTTTGCGTTTATTCTTGCCATCGTGTTGATTTATTTGGTTTTGGCGGCGCAATTCGAGAGTTTCAAAGATCCTCTGGTTATTATGCTCACCGTGCCTTTGGCTGTTGCAGGAGCACTGATATTTATGTTCGGGGCTGGGATCACGATGAATATATTCTCTGAGATCGGTATCATTATGCTGATCGGTCTTGTAGCAAAGAACGGGATTTTGATCGTAGAGTTCGCCAACCAAAAACAGGCTGCGGGCGAGGCCAAAGGGACGGCGATTTTGGATGCATCGCTACAACGCCTCAGGCCGATTTTGATGACCAGTTTCGCTACCATTTTGGGCCTTTTGCCACTGGCGTTCGCGTCGGGCGAAGGGGCACAGAGCCGCATCGCGATGGGTGTGGCGGTAACGGGCGGGATGCTTATTTCGACTATTATGACGCTCTATATCGTGCCGGCTATTTATTCTTATATCTCCACCGACCATAGCAAACTTCCTAAAGGACTTATCGCAACTGTCGTTGTGGCGTTGTTGGCGATCGTTCCGGCGAAGGCGCAGGAGAGGAGTTACTCCTTGAGCGAGTGTTTGCAGGTTGGGTTGGAGAAGAACTACTCTGTGCGCATAGCGCGAGGGGAGAGTCAGATCGCTGCTAACAATGCAACCCTTGGGAACGCAGGTTTTCTACCCGAAGTGGGGCTGACGGCGGGGTATAATGTGGCTTCGGACGGTACGCGCACGACACCTTTCGAGGGAGAGACGACTGAAGAGCACGGTGCCGTCACTCAGGGACTTTCGGCCGGGCTGGATGTTTCGTGGACGATCTCGAATGGCTTCAGTGTGCTTACCAACTGGAAGCGACTCAGAGAGTTGGAACAGATGGGCGAGCTGGCAGCGCGCATCACGATCGAGGATTTTGTGGCCTCACTGACGGCGGAATATTACAATTATATTCAACAAACTATCCGCCTTCGCAACTACGAATATGCCGTGGGGCTTTCCCGCGAACGTTTACGCATTGTCGAGTCGCGTTATCTGCTCGGTGATGCCCAGGGGTCGCGTTTGGATGTATTGCAGGCGAGGGTGGACTTCAATGCCGACTCGTCGCTGTATATTACTCAAAAAGAGCGAATCGCAACCTCCCGTATCAATCTTAACGAGATGATGGCCAACCCCGTGGTGGATGAAAATTTTGCCGTGAGCGACTCGGTGATCACAATCGATGAGAGCCTGCGGTGGAGTGAATTGCTCGAAGGATTGATGGCCCAGAGCGCTGAACTTGAGCATATTCGGCGGAGCGAAACGGTAGCGGGACTCGATCTGAAGATGGTTCAGTCTCGCAACTATCCTTTCCTGCGTCTGAATGCCGGATATGGCTATGCGGCAAATACCTATGATCGCGGCGGTACACGTAAAAGACACACTTGGGGCCCCGATGCCAATCTGCAGATGGGTTTCACGATTTTCGATGGTAATCGTCGGCGCGAGATTCGCAACGCGCGTATACAGGTCGATAATGCCGGGCTGCGTCGAGCCGAAGTGGAGACAACGCTGATCGCCGATCTGGCGACGTTCTGGCAAGCCTACCAAAATAACCTGCAGTTGCTCTCGCTGGAGCGTCAAAATCTCGTGTCGGCACGTCAGAATTATGAGATCGCACGGGAGCGCAACCTGCTGGGCGATCTGTCGGGCATCGAGATGAGAGAGGCACAGAAGAGCCTGCTGGATAGTGAGGAGCGTCTGCTGGTAGCGCAATACAATACGAAAATATGCGAAATATCTCTCTTGCAGGTCAGTGGGCAGGCGCTCTTCTACTTGGGTCAATAACGTGGGTAACGGCGGCGCAAGCCCAAGGATCGGCGGTGACACAACTGCGCGAGCTGACCGTGCCGCTGGTCGATTGGGGTGTTGCTCCGGCGATAGAGAGGGTAGATTCGCTCTTTGAAGTGGACTATTTCGAGACGCACGCCATTGATCAGGTGAACTGGCCGCAACAGTTTCCTGCTAAACCCGAAGCCGTCTTCAAAATCGCATATTCCGAAGAGGAGATTTACATCAAGTTCTACGTTCACGAGAGCCAGATTCGCGCGACGTTTATCGCGGACAACGGCCGTCCCTGGCAGGATTCTTGTGTGGAGTTTTTCGTTGCACCCGACCCGGACAGCCCCGACATCTACTATAACTTTGAAATGAACTGCATCGGTTATGGGATTTTGCACGCCCGAACACCCAGCGAGCCACTTGTGATGTTGGAAGATGCCATCGGGAGAATCCGGCGTCTCCCGTCTCTGCCCCGGAAGGCTTTCGGAATAATGGAAGGTGATTTTCACTGGACGCTGACGGTGGCTATTCCCGTAGAGGTTTTCTCGCTTTCACGGGTGCCAACGCTGCCCGGAAGAGCGCTACGGGCCAACTTTTACAAGTGCGGTGACCGGCTGCCCACGCCTCATTATCTGTCGTGGAGTCCCATCGAGAATTCGCTACCCACTTTTCACCAACCAAAATTCTTCGGAACGATGTTTTTGGCACGATGATTGACACTCTTTCTCGTTGAAAACATTCACTCATTAAAAAAATTTCGTACTATGAATTTCGTATGGTTTATTCTCATCGGGCTGGTGGCCGGTTGGTTGGGCGGCCTCATCGTTAAGGGCTCAGGTTCAGGTTTTTGGATTAATCTGCTTGTTGGCGTCGTGGGCGCTGTGCTGGGTGGTTGGTTGATGGGTTTGGCAGGTGCGGGCGGCTATGGCCTTCTGTGGCAACTCATTGTGGCCGTGATCGGTGCCGTGGTTTTGCTGCTTATTGTAAGTCTGTTCACTCGCAAAAGGGCGTGAGGCTAACAGTAGGAATTGACACCCTCCCCGCCAAAAATGGCGTGGGAGGGTGTTTTATTGTGAAAAAATGCGTAATTTTGAACCAATTTGTACGCTTAAAAATTGAAACCTATGTCGTCGTCTAAAAGCCTTCGCCGCGAAGCCCTCGCCTATCACTCGGAGGGTCGTCCGGGCAAGATCGAAGTTATTCCAACTAAACCTTACTCCACGCAGACCGACCTTGCGTTGGCCTATTCACCGGGAGTCGCGGAGCCGTGTCTTGAGATTGAGAAAAATCCGCAGGATGCATACAAATATACCGCTAAGGGCAACTTGGTAGCAGTTATCTCCAATGGTACCGCCGTTTTGGGTCTCGGCAATATCGGCCCTCTCGCCGGTAAACCTGTTATGGAGGGTAAGGGTCTGCTATTCAAAACATTCGCTGATATAGATGTATTCGACATCGAAGTGGATGCCTCTGATGTAGATCGCTTCATAGAGACGGTCAAGAGCATCTCGCCCACGTTCGGGGGTATAAACTTGGAGGACATCAAGGCGCCGGAATGTTTTGTGATCGAGGAGCGGCTTAAAAAGGAGCTCGACATCCCCGTTATGCACGACGACCAGCACGGTACGGCCATAATTTCGGCTGCTGCGCTGCTTAACGCTCTCAAGATCAACAAAAAAGATATAGCAAAAGTTCGCGTAGTAGTTAATGGCGCCGGGGCCGCCGCCGTGTCGTGCGCAAAACTCTACAAGGAACTCGGTGTGAAAGCCGAAAATATGATAATGTGCGACAGTAAGGGGGTTTTGAACCTGCGACGTACCGATTTGAACACTGCCAAGAAAGAGTTCGCCGTAGACACCGTTGCCGACACTCTGGGGGATGCTCTAAAGGGCGCTGACGTTTTTCTGGGTCTTTCGGTTGCCGATGTTGTGACAAAAGAGATGGTGCGTTCGATGGCCTCGGATCCGATCGTGTTCGCACTGGCCAATCCGCATCCCGAAATCTCTTACAAGGAAGCTATGGCCTCGCGTCCCGACATCATCTTCGCCACGGGCCGCAGTGACTATCCCAATCAGGTGAACAACGTGCTTGGGTTCCCTTATATATTCAGAGGTGCACTCGACGTTCGCGCTACATCAATCAATGAGGCGATGAAAATCGCTGCGGTGCACGCTCTGGCGGAACTAACACGCGAACCTGTGCCGGAAAGCGTTGCCTCGGCTTACAGCAACTCCAGTATCCGTTTTGGTAAGGAGTATCTGATTCCCAAACCTTTGGATCCCCGCCTTTTGTCGCGCATCTCCACGGCCGTGGCAAAAGCGGCTATTGCTTCGGGTGTGGCGCGCAAGAAAATCATCGACTGGGAGGTTTATAGTCACGAGTTGGAGCATAGAATGGGGCGCGACAACCGACTGATGCGTCGTATCCGTACGATGGTAGTTACTGCTCCCCGGAAACGGATTGTGTTCAGTAATGGCGAGGTGACCGCTGTGATTCGTGCG
This sequence comes from Alistipes sp. UBA934, assembly GCA_002293535.1. Classification (GTDB taxonomy): domain Bacteria; phylum Bacteroidota; class Bacteroidia; order Bacteroidales; family Rikenellaceae; genus UBA940. Next base: position 69,956 of record DBDK01000004.1, read on the forward strand.
GCTTCTGTATTGGCGCGCGAGGAGCTCATAGTGCCCATTTTGGTTGGTAACAGTGCACACATCGCTGCAATTGCTGCCGAACAACACGTTGAGCTTAAGGGGGTCGAGATCATCGACTTTGCTTCCGACGCTGAAAAATATCGTCGCGAAAAATACGGTAAAATGTTGCACGAGCGGCTACAACGCAAGGGAATGAGCCTTAACGAGGCGGTGTTCAGAATGGGGATGAGGCAGTGGTTTACACTAATGGCCGTTGTGGCGGGCGATGCCGACGGTGCGATTGTGGATTACAGCCGTCGCTATACTCGTGCGTTGGAACCCGTGCGCGAAATTTTCGATGCTCAGGGCAAAACCCTTGCCGGGATGCACATCGTGAGTACCAAAAAGGGGCCGATGTTCTTTGCCGACACTGTGGTAAACCCGAATCCGACAGTCGAGGAGTTGGCTGAAATAACGTTACGGGCGGCTCAGGCTGTGAAACATTTTGGCTATGAACCGGTGATTGCGTTATTGTCCAACTCTAACTTTGGTACCGATACCGAGCCCGACTCCGTGAAAATGGCCACTGCCGTGAAGATATTGCAAGAAAGCCATCCCGACCTGTTGGTCGAGGGCGAAATGAAGGCGGACACGGCGCTCGACGTGAATCTGCGGCGCGATTATTATCCCTTCAATAAGCTGGGCGACAGGGCAGTGAACACGCTGATCTTCCCAGGAGCCGCTTCGGCCAACATCGCCTATAAGATGATGGATATGTTGGGCGGAGCCGAAATCACAGGGCCGGTGCTGCTGGGGTTGTGGAAAAATATCCATCCGCAGAGCGAAACCGCCGACGAGCGCTCCGTGATGAATCTCGCGCTGATCGCTGCTTCGAGTAACGCCGACCTCAAGGAAGAGTAGGTTTGGCACGGGATTGTAGAAGGGGGTTTGGCACGAAATGTGCATAGAGACCCATTACGAAAAGTTTAACCAACTAATAATGTATTAAGATTATGAAAAAATTTATTCTCGTGGCGCTCCTGATCGTTCCGACGATGCTTATGGCGCAAAGCAGGGACAAGGATGAATACACCCTTCCCACTTGGAACATTAAAACCAACCTGTTGAGTGACATCACTACCACAATGAACCTCGGCATCGAATTCCGTACCGGCGGTCACACCTCCATCGACATTCCCGTGAGCTGGAATCCCTGGTCGTTTAGCGGCGGTAGCACACGGTTCCAACACATCGAGGTTAAACCTGAGTTCCGCTACTGGCTCAAAGAGACCTTCCGCGGCCATTGGTTTGACATCCACGCCGGTTGGGCCGACTATAACGTAGGCGGTCTGTGGAACGGTCCCTTCACTCAGTATATGAAGGACAATCGCTTCGACGGTCAGGTTTATGGTGTCGGTATAGGCTGGGGTTACAGATGGAACTTCTCGCGCCACTGGGGTTTGGAAGCTACCGTGGGCGTAGGTTATGCACACCTGGACTATGACCAATATGCTGGTCAGTATGCTTGTCTGGAGTGCGACGAAGCTCTGGGTAACAAGACCAAGAACTATTTTGGTCCCACCAAATTGGGTCTGAACCTGATTTTCGGTTTCGGTGCCAAGAAGATCGAAGCTCCCGCTCCCGAACCCATCGTGGTTGTGGAACGCTATGAGCCTATGTTCGAGGTTGTCTTCATCACTCCCGCTGCCGAGCCTGTTAAGGTTCGTCAGGAATCCGGCAAGGCTTATTTGGAATATGTGGTCGGTAAATCCGACATCGTGAAGGATTTCCGTAACAACGCTACCGAGCTCGCCTTGATCGAAAAGACGATTAACGATGTTAAGAACAATTCCGATGCAACCATCACTTCGATCGGTCTGTACGGCTGGGCATCTCCGGAAGGCACTTGGGCCAGCAATATGAAGCTCTCCGAAAACCGCGCTGCTTCTCTCGAACGCTATATCGAAACCAACTATGGTATCGACTCGAAAGTTGTAGAAGCAGAGGGCAAGGGTGAAGACTGGGCTACTCTTGGTGATCTTGTAGAAGCTTCGAATGTTGCGCACAAGGATGAGATTATCCGCATAATCAACAATGGGACTCCCGATTACGATATCCGCGAACGTGAAATCCGTGCGATAGACGGTGGCCGTCCCTATAACGCAATTAAGACGGAGATCTATCCGAAGCTCCGTCGTACGGACTATTTTATCGACTATGAAGTGGCTCCTATTTCCACCGAACGTGCCCGTGAAGTGATCCTTATTCGTCCTGCCCACCTCTCATTGAACGAGATGTTCCTTGTGGCCGACAGCTATAGCAGGAACAGCAGGGAGTATCACGAAGCTATGGAGATAGCCGCTCGCACGTATCCCAATAGCGATGTTGCCAATATGAACGCTGCTGCAAGTGCTTTGGAACGTGGAGATGCTACCGTAGCTGCCGCTTTCCTTGGCAAGATCAAGGATCAGAATTCTGCCTGGCAGAACAATATGGGTATCCTCTCGTGGCTCCAGGGTAACAAAGAACGCGCCGAGGCTTACTTCAAGGCCGGTGGCAATCAGGCTGCCGTGAACGCTGCCGAATTGGAAAAACACCTCAAGTCGATGAAGTAATTTTCTGAATTCAAATTTAAGGGCGACCTCGAAAGGTCGCCCTTTTTGTTACCTGAAGTTTGCCGTAAGCCTTATTTCTGTCTTATCCATAATTATGGTGACAGGGTTTTGGGCGGCTTGAGCTGCGGTCAGTGTTGTACCGGTCGCCGTCCATCCGTTAAAGGTATAGCCCGGCGCAGGAGTGGCTGTGAATCTTGCTGCCCCGCCTCGTGGAACTGAGACAAGAGCGGCTCCAGTTCCGTCGTCTATCCTGGCTGTGCCTCCCTGAGGATTGCTCACAGTCGCGTAAACATTATAAGGAGTTTGACCGACACAACGAACGGGCCAGCCATAAGAGTTCCAATATTGATACGTAGGATATACGATGCCGGACTCAAAGCGTAGGCGGCGTGCATAAGAGCTGTTCCAATTAGACGACCAAAAACCTCCGCTGGTGCCTATACCAGATGTTTTGCCATTTGTGTAGTCACGATAACCCACGGCCGGTAAGAACACGCCGTTAGTGTTGAGCGACGAGGTCGTAGAGCTTGGCAGATAGGCTCCCGGAGCACCGTTCACATTAGTCGAGTTCCAATAATTCAATGTCGTGGTGCCATTGGGAGAAGTACTTTCAACGAATGAAAAATCTGATCCGTCATTTTGCCAAGCCATAGCGGATGAGTGGTCACCACCGACAAGAGTAATATTCTCTTTGACTGTGGGCAGACGCCAGGTTCTGTTGTCGATTATGCCTGCGCGGATTTGATCGGGAGTCAAACCGACCAACTTACACGGGTCGCCCTTGCCGTTCTGAATGTTTGCAACCTTGTGATATGCGGGATCGGAGACGGTCTGACCGGCGGATAGATCGGTCGAGGTGAACGGTGTTACAGCGTAATAACCTGTAATCGAATTGGGAGTCGTGCCGGTACCCGTAGGATTGAATTTCACGTCACCAGCGACGAATTCCGCGTTATTGGCGGCGCCTTGAGCCATACCGACAACACTACCAAACTTGAACATCCGGATGTTGCTATATGTCACCGTACCAGCGGCCCAAGAGCCTACTGCCAAACGTCCGTCGGCAGCCTGATATACAATATAAGGTGCGGCAGCAGTTGTAGCTGCGTAAGCGAACGTCGCCTGCATTTTCACCACAGCGGACGGCATTGTAATAGTGAGCGAGGGGTTGATCAGTTGAGCGGCAGAGAGCGTGATGCCCTGAACGTTAGTCCAGCCGATGAACACATAGTCATCCGACGGGGTTGCCAGAATCTTCACGCTGTTGCCACTGATAGCCGATTGAATATCGGATACAGCTTCTCCGCCCGTAGCGGCCGTAACAACGACGTTATACCTTTGTGGTGTAACACCCCGGACGCAGCGGACGGACATTGCACATAATTTGTTGTTACTATCGACATTGCCGTTTGGCGTTCCCCCGTATACTGTTAAGTTGTAGGCCATCTGGTTATTATTGCTTTGATTACCAGACCAATAATAACAATCTTGATCTCTACTGTAGGCTGTTCCCGTATTTATGGTTCCGGCATTGGGGAATATAAGGACCTGGGATGGGTCTGCCTTGGAGGTGATCCTGAGTCCCGTATTCGAGATGGTATTTGCACCGGTTGTCCAAGAGACCGTAGTATAAGTGCCATTCTGAGAACCCATACCGGTCGTTGTTCCGGTGACGCCTATTAGGTCTGCGATTTGTTGTCGAGAGGGAACATGCCAACCTGCAGGGCAAGGCTCATCCACCGAACTCCAGGTTGTCGTACCGGTTTTGGCAATTTGGTGCCAGGGAGAGGACGTACCGCTCGCATAAGGCAGCGCGTCGTAATAGCTCCACTGGAACAGAGCCCCGTAATCGATTGCGTTTTTTGCAAACACGCCTCTTGCAGAGAGGTTCGAGCCGGCCCAGATGGTTCCGTTGATGGTTACTTCGCTGGGGACGAACATAGCGTGTATGGCGACATCACCTCCAGGCATAGCAAAGATAGCAGGATTGAGGGAAGCATTGAGCGAAAATCCTGCAGGTGCGCTCTTCACTTCCCAGCCGGCAAACAGATAGCCTGCACTTGGTGTGGCCTGAATTTGTGTGCGCGTGCCGCCTTCGGATTCTATGCTATGGGCGATCGCTGAACCGCCGCTTGTAGTTGTCATTGTAACGGAGAACTCGCTGGTCGCATCCTTCACGCAACGAACAGACATAGCGTTGGTTTTTGCTCCGTTATCTACACTGCCTGCGGTGGCGTCGCTGGCAAATTTTAGGTGGCGCACATTCGTGCCGTTCACCGTTGCGCTCCAGTAATAGCCATAAGTGTTTAGACGACCGTTACCACCGGTGACGGCACGGTATCCGGCATTGGGTAGTAAGAGCGTCTTGCCTCTGTCTTTGCCGGTTTTGGGAGTAACGACGAAACCATTACCGGCACCTGAAGTCCACACAACACCGATGTTGGTAGAATTTCCAACCAGTGAATTGATCTCTGACTGGACGGGCACTCTCCAGCCCCTTGGACAAGGATCGGCAGGGCCTCGACTGCCTACAAGCCATTGATTGTCTGCAGCGTCGATAGTGTTCCAGGGAGAAGCCGTACCGCTCTCATAAGGCAGCGGCACATTGCGACCCCACTGGAACAGGGCGCCATTATCGGCGGCATTGGGTGCAAAAGCGCCATTGGCAGAAAGATTAGATCCGGCCCAAATTGTGGTCGAACCGTCGGTATTGACTACCATAACCTCGCTTGGAGGAATAGTACTGTGGAAAGTTGCTTTGACCTCCACTGCACCCGCGGGCATCTCGAATTGCATCGGGTTGCCGGTTTTTTGTGCATAGCTCAACGTAACATTGCCGCTGAGAATCTCCCAGCCAACGAAAGCCTGATCAGAGTTAGGAGTCGCCTGAACCTTTATTACGGTGCCATACGAAGCCACTTCGTGGTCGGCCATTGTTATACCGCCTGTCACATCGGTCATTACGATGTCGTAAGTCTCATCCCTCACGCAGCGGACGGGCATAGCGTAGGAGTAGCTGCCGTTGTGGACGGGATAAGCATCGACACCGTTGAAGGCGATATAGTGTCCGTTAGCGTTACTGAAAGGGGTAGAAGATCTGCCATAACCATTAGTGCCACGCTCCGAGACCGCACCATTGGTGTTAGTACGGAGACCGACCGCCGGCCAAAACGCACCCGAAGTGTTGAGCGATGAGGTGACAGAACCAGGGAACCAGGCTCCGGAAGCCCCTTGAACTTGTGTTGAACTCCAGTAATTCAAACTCGTGCTACCGTTGGGAGAGGTGCTATTGTTTAATGGGAAAGTCGCTCCGCCATTCTCCCAACCGGCGGCACTCGGATGGTTACCGCCCACGAAGGCGATATTTTCTTTAGCTGTAGGAGTGCGCCACTGGCCATTGTCGATGACGCCCGCGCGAATGTGTTGTTCGGTCAAACCCACTAATTTACACGGATCGCCCTTGCCGTTCTGGATGTTTGTTATTTTATGATAACTCGGATCGGAGATACTCGGAGTAGCGGCAGCCGTACCTTTGAAGTCGGCTGCAACGAATGACGGAATATCTCCCCAACCGGAGATCGCTTTTGTGGTGGGGTTGAATTTCACATCACCGGCAACGAATCCGGCTCCATTTACATTTCCCTGAGTCATCCCGACAACACTACCGAACTTGAATAGCATCAGGTTGCTGTAAGTCACCGTACCATTGGCCCAGGAACCCAATTGCAAGTAACCTTGGGAATCCCGATAGATAAAATAAGGCTGAGCGGGATTGCTGATTTCGGGAACGGGGTCAAGGAATAACGCCTCTATCTCTATCTCTCCCACAGGCATAGTGAAAGTCACGGGGTTTCTCAATTTCTGCTCTTCGGATAACGAGAATCCATCCGGAGCACCGGTCACTCTCCATTCGGCGAATATATATCCCACCGCAGGGGTCGCCTGAATTTTGATCGTGGTACCCTCTACGGCAGCTTCGTGGTCGGCAATTGCCGAGCCACTGCCAGAGGAGGTCACTGTGATGGCAAACTCTGTCGGATTGATGGTACTCCACTCCTGCTCGACCTCAAAGGGCATTTCCAGCAGTCCGTCCGCGTCGATAGTCCATACGTCTTTGCGGGGCGTACCTGTGGGTGCGATGTTATTGTTACGGGTTGTGATTTGCAAGCTCCATTCGCCCACATTTTCGGTCTTGCGAAGTGTGTATGAAAAATGGTCTGTAGAAACACTTTGATCCGCGTTACTCGACAATCGGGTCGCGCCGACAGACATCTCGAAGCCACCCACGGTGTTTGTACGGATAAGTACGGTTTTGCTTTTACCTGCCAGTGCTGAAAATTTCACAGGATTTTCGCTAACGGCCAACGACTTGTCTCCCTGAACGACTACATTGTCGAAAGGTCTTTCGTTCCACCGTAACACCTCGACGGTCATATTGGTGCTCCTGGCCTCGTAGGCTGTTTGTACATTACTGTATCCCGCTCCCGACACACTTGTTACAAGGAAGCGATACAGGTGATTACGCTCTACGTCCATAAAGGAAGTGTTGTCGAAGAAATCGACACGATAGTAGCTGGCGCTGCTTCCACTACCATATCTTCCGCCCAGAACGAGAGCCATTTTTTCAGTGTGGTCGGGAGTCTTAATGTCCGCTTCGGGAACGTAAATGCTCTGAGAGATGGACGAAGTGGAGGTGGTGTATTTAAAAAGGTTTTCGGACTGTTCGGCCGAGAAGCTCTCTGCTCCGGCCGGAACGCTCGGAAGCCCTGCCGTGAATCTGGTCTTTACAGGCGCCACCGAATATGTGTCGTTGGGGCGCATAACATAAATTTCGGTCAGCTCGAATGGAACGTCGATGCCATTTCCGTCTTTGCCCGTCCACGTTTTACTTATATCGTTCCATTTACCCACACCTACGTCTACCCTCGCAACAGAGCGGGTAAGGCTGATGGGGGGAATACCATCGTCCAGCGTATAAATACTCACATTGCCGCTTTCGCCCCACATCGGCATCGATCCTCCGGAGGGGAACATTTTGCCGGAGATCTCGCGCACAATCCTGCCCATCACTGCGGTGTAGCTCTTGTCTGCAACCGATTCTATGTCGATCCCCAACACGTCGGGATTCTCGATTAAATCGGCGACATTGGCCATAACCACCAAATTACGCACACCGAGCGGAATTTTCACTCTCATAGATGCCTCGCCATTGGACACATTTGACAGGTAGCTGGGTTCAGCCACTTGGAGGAGTTGCCCATTTTCACTGAAAACCAACACATAAGCATCATTCACGACGCTCTCTTGGCTTTCGCTCAGGCCGCGAGTGTTCACCAAACTAAAGGCGCCCGGAATGAGCAGGTTAAGATTGGTATCAACCGTCTCCGAATCGTCAGGTCCTTTTTCAACTTTTATATCTATGGAACAGGCAGTGGCCAGAATAGCCAAAGCCCCCAAGCAGAGGAGTTTTTGAAGTTTTTTCATACGTGCTGCAAAAATAGTGCTTTTATTAATAATAATGATAACGAAAGGGCACGATTTTTTATTTTACAATAATAAATTTCGCATTTCCGTTATAGATGTCATAGAAAATTACTATTTTTGCGCGCGACTACGTATGAAAAAACTTCAAAGATACCTCTCCGTATTGGCTTTTGCCGTTCTGGCGACAGCTTGTTCTATGGAAATGAATGTAGATCCTGGTACCGACGAACCGGACGATTCGGTGAATGCGGAACTCAAACTTCTTGTCCCCGGTGACTTTACAACCAGAGAAACCCGTGGCCTTACTGAAAACCAGGAGAATGAGATCAGGGATGTATTTGTTTTGCTTTTCAGCCCAAGCGGTGTGTTGGAAGAGATCATCAAGGGTGGCAATATCGAGAGCAGAGCGAATAACACGGCGTCGCTGGATGTGAAATTGCCGAATGGCACTCATAACCTTGTGGTGTTGGTCAATGCGGCGTCGCTCATCGAAAATACCTCCATTTTGGGAACCGATGTGGCCGAAGTTGCGGATAAGAGCTATGCTGCGGTATTGGCTCGAATTGTGGATGAGATTTCTGGTAAGATGTACCCTTCGGGTGGAACGATTCCGATGTGGGGTGAAAGCGGTAATGTGAATATCTCCACCTCTACGAGTCTCTCTTCCATAGGTCTTACGCGCGCAATAGCCAGAGTCGATATAGCCTTAAATGACAACAATATTCCGTTTGAATTGACCGAGGTTTACGTTATGCGCCCCAATGACACATATTCGGTGGCGCCCGTGAAGACCAGATTCACGGCAGGGCTTCCGAGCGTTCCGGCCGGAGCAGAGCGCTTCTCGGCAGAGGATTCCGAAGATATTTTCAAATACACTACGTTTGCCTCGCGAAGTATATATGTTCCTGAGGCGGACATTAAGAACTCCACCCATACCGAAAGAATGGCTCTTGTTGTTGGCGGCAGATACGATGGCGCAAGTAACGTGACTTACTATCGTCTTGACTTTGCCGACGCTGACGAGCTGGTAGATGTTGTTCGCAACAATCTCTACCGTTTCAGCATTTTTAATGTGTCTGGGTCTGGATACAACAGTGTGCAGGAGGCCTACGAGGCCCTTTCGTCGAATATGACGGCGGGGTTGATGGAGTGGGACGAAGCACCGCTCGAAAACATCGTTTGGATCGGGGATAAGTATTTGGGCATAAGCAAGGAGTTGGTGCAATTCACGGCCGCCGGTGGTAAGGCGACGGTGAAGATCGTCAGCAATGTTCCAGCCGGCTTCGAGATGTCCGTCGGCGGAACCAGGCTGTCGAGCAAAAGCAATCAAAGTGTATCCACATCGCATTTCAAATATACACTGACGAAATCTCAGACTGCGGGAGAGTGGACTTTGGAGGTGGAAACATTGGCCAAGAACGTTTCGCCTGCCGGTGCCGCGTGGGAGGATAAATGGACTATCGATGCCGGTAGCGGTATGATAAAGATTCCGTTCGATGTGTCTCAGGCGTGGAACACTTTCGACCCGACGCCGTGGAATATTACAGTGAGTGTGAACGACGAGGGGTTGGGTAGCGCGACGGCGAGCGAACCGACTGCTTCGCAAAGCAAACAGGTTAGCGTTCTGGCGACCTCTTATCCTGGCAGTGTGTTTGCCGGTTGGGAGATCGTGAACGTGCCGAGTGGATTCACTCTGACGGAGGTTCAGCTGAAATCTAACCCGATGATGTTCACTATGCCTGCAAGCGATGTCAGTTTCCGCGCAACGTTCGGAGCTATGCCTCAGGCAGAAAGACCTTATATAATATATCTGCATCCCGAAAGCAAGACCCTTCAGTTGGGCTCTTGGGCCAATGGGACGGTGAACTACAGCAACGTGATGTTGTTCAAGTTCGGCAGTGTTATCGGTTTGGCTCAGGGCGCCCGCGACAGTGAGGCGTTCAGTGCCGCCACTCATTTGAAGTACAATCCCACGACCCGTACCATTGCAAGTTTCGAGAATGTTCCTTTGTTTGCAGCGTCAGACTTCAAGGGGACGGCTGCAGGTACTCCGAGTGTTTCAGATGCCCGCTATCACAATCCGGCAAATATTCAGAATGGTAAGGGTGATCCGTGTAAGTTGGTAGGTCTGACCTATGAGCAGATTCAGGCCGGCGTCGTCGATAATGGTCGTTGGCGCTTGCCCACAGCCAAGGAGAATATCTCTTTTGTGGGTGGAAACCATCCGAGTGCTCCGGGGTGGGACATCGGCAAGGATGACTTCCAATATACTCAAAGCACCTCGCCCAACGGTACTTCGAGCCTGAATTATTGGAATTCGGCCAATGTACAGGGTGCTCCGGGGGCTTGGTTCCCCGGTTCCACCACTTGGTCGCTTAATACATCCGGAGCATTCGTGCCGGCTATGGGAATACGTTCCCAGAACGGTAATGTTCTCGGTCGTGGAACGCTTGGACAATACTGGAGTTCTAATACAGCCTCGGTCGATGCGGCATACAGTTCGTTCTTTGCGAATAGCGAAACCAATCTGGCCGGCTACCATTCCCACACCAATGCTATGCCTGTTCGTTGCGTGGCTGCGGCGGGGGCGGAATTCGAAGTGTCGGTGAGTGCGCAGGAGGGTGGTTCGGCCATAGCCAGCGCAACGAGTGCCGCCATTGATGAAACGGTTAAGGCACAGGCCACTCCGTCGGTGGGCTGGTTGTTTGCAGGCTGGGAAGTTCTCAGAGGCGATCTCACTTTGAGCGAGGCTCAGGCAAATAATCTCGATTTGGCATTCACTATGCCCACGGGCGATGTGAGCCTCCTTGCAAGATTTTTGCCGAGCGAGGTTATAATCAACGGTACGACGTGGTATGGAGCGAACCTGAGTGGTAATGGTATTTTTGCCACCAGCGCAACAGATTACGGTGCACTTTTCCAGTGGGGTAGGAATGTAGCTCTGCCTTATGCGAGCGGCACGGCCTCTCCCTGGAATTCTACTCCGCAGTCCGACAACTATGCCTGGAGCAAGGCCGATGGCTCGAAAGGGACTTTCGACCCGTGCCCCGCAGGTTGGAGAGTACCGACCCAGCAACAATTGAAAGACCTGATAAATGATACATACACGACACGCTTGTGGGAAACCGGCACGAACAATGTCCCTGATGCAGGATGGACGGTCATTCCCAAATCCGGTCCTGATGCAGGTAAGGCTCTTCGCTTCTCTAATGCAGGCTCTCGGGGCTCTAATGGTGATGTCGGAGTTAGCCCGACCGGTACTTCCGATCGAGGTTCTTTGGGATACTATATGAGTTCTGCTCTATATAACAATAACCCTTATTACATACTCTTCTATTCTATGTTCCCCGGCGGAATCGATGGGAATGGTAGTAAGCTTTCCTCAATGTCTGTTCGCTGTGTTAAGGAAGTAGCAGGAGAGACTTACGAAATTACGGTGAGAGCGGGAACCGGTGGTTCGGCTATTGCCGATCACGAGGTTGCTACGGCTGGTTCTACGATCAAGGTTCAGGCTACGGCTTCGACGGGATATGTCTTTGCGGGCTGGATCAATCCTACGGGCATCACGCTTACCGATGCGCAAAAATCGTCCAATCCGGTGACTTTCACTATGCCTGCCGGCGCAGTTTCGCTGGAAGCGGAGTTTATGTCAGACGATCCACAAATCACCAATCCGACCGCTCCTTATATCATATATCAGGACTCTCAGGGCCGTCTTCAGTTGGGCTCTTGGTCTGCCGGTACGGTAACTTATACGAATATCCGTCTGTTCAAATTCGGTGGTGTTGTCGGTATGAGTCAAGGCACCGCTAACGGCAATGGATTTACTGCCGGCGATGTGAAGTTCAATCCTACGACGAAGTCGATCCCCGGTTTTGTCAGTGTCCCGTCGTATGTGGCGGCGGACTTCAAAGGTAATGCAGAAACTACTCCGAGCATTTCGGACAATCGTTATCATAATGTTGCCAACGTTGTAAACGGTAAGGGTGACCCGTGTAAACTTATCGGCTTCACTGAGGCTCAAATCCGTGGTGGGGCTATCGACAATGGTCTTTGGCGCCTCCCGACGGCCAGAGAGAACATCGCTTTCGTTGGCGGTAAGCACGCAAATTCCGTTGGTTGGGAAAACGGTGGAGCGGATGTCACATTCAATCAGGCAGTTTCACCAAATGGTACCACGAGTTTGAATTTCTGGAACTCAGGTAATGTGAACGGTGCTCCGGGAGGTTATTTCCCCGGTTCCACTACTTCATCGCTCAACACGACCGGAGCATTTTTGCCGGCAGTGGGAGATCGTGAGGGTACTTTCGGTGCGGTTGAATATCGGGGTACTACTGGACGTTTTTGGTACTCCACTCCGAACAGTACCTCTTTCGGACATTATCTGGTTTTCAACAGTGGTTTTGCTGCAGCTGCAGCAAAAGTAGCTTTTTCTTATGCCTTCCCGGTTCGCTGCGTACCTCAAAGTACCACGACATACAATATTACCGTAAGCGCGACAACAGGCGGTACGGCCAATTCGGATATTAAGAGTGCCACTCTTGGTGCCAACGTTACGCTGCTTGCTTCGGCACCTCAGCAGGGTTATGTCTTTGCGGGTTGGGAACTCGTGAGTGGCCCCGAAGGTTTTACACTTTCCGATGCTCAAAAAGCTTCCAATCCAATGGTTATAACTATGCCTGCCGGTGCGGTTAGCATCCGGGCGGTGTTCCAGAGCGACAAAATCTCACTCACTAATCCTGCCGCTCCTTATATCATATATCAGGACTCTCAGGGCCGTCTTCAGTTGGGCTCTTGGTCTGCCGGTACGGTGACTTATACGAATATCCGCCTGTTCAAATTCGGTGGTGTTGTCGGTATGAGTCAGGGTACCAGCACCGGTGCTGCATTTGTGGCCAGTGATGTAAAATTCAATCCCACGGGTACCGGTACGACTCCTAAGGCGATTACGAGCTATGCAGATGTCGCCTCATTTGTTGCGGCGGACTTCAAGGGTACGGCTGCTGCAACACCGAGCGTTTCCGATCCCAGTTATCACAACGTGACTAACGTTCAGAATGGTAAGGGTGACCCCTGTAAGTTGGTGGGTCTTGCTCCCGACCAGATCCGTGCGGGTATGATAGACAATGGTCTGTGGCGCCTTCCTACGGCCAAGGAAAATATTGCTTTTGTGGGAGGTAGTCACGCCAGCGCTAATAGTTGGCAAAACGGCGGAACGAGCTTTTCATTGACTCAGAGTACTTCGCCTAATGGCACAACAACATTGAATTATTGGAACGCAACCAATGTGAACGGTGCTCCGGGAGGTTATTTCCCCGGTTCAACGACTTCGTCGCCAAATACTAACGGTATGTTCCTGCCGGCTGTAGGCTACCGTAGCATTGGCGGTGAAGTCGGGAATCGGGGCGCTCAGGGGCTTGCTTGGTCTTCTACGCCTTACAGTGGGAGTCTCGGACACTATATGCACTTCAGTAGCCACAGCGTGTTCACCACAGGCAGTATTAACTACCCCAATGGCCATTCAGTGCGTTGCGTCAGCCAGAGTTCATATCGGGTTTCGGCAATAACGGGGAATGGTACGACAACCATCTCCGACGGTACGGGAACAGTCATCACTTCGGCCTCGGCAGGTGCAGGCGTCAAGTTTGTAGCTTCGCCCGCTACGGGTTATGTGTTCGGCGGTTGGACGGTTTCGACCGGTCCCCAGGGCTTCGCGCTTTCCGACGACCAAAAGGCTTCCAGCACTTTGAGCATCGTTATGCCTGAGGGTAACGTGAGCCTGAATCCGAATTTCATAAGTTCGAGCCCCTCGATCAACACTCCTGTTGCTCCATACATACTCTATTTGGACGGCACGAGAATGCAGTTGGGTGCGTGGACATCGAAGAGCGGCAAGGTGAACAGCTCCAACCAGATGTTCTTCCAGTTCGGCTCGGTGATCGGTTTTACCAACGCCAACGACGCTTGGAGTGCAGACAAGATCAAGTTCAATCCGACCTCCGATACGGGTTACACCTCGTTGAACAACTGGACAGACTGGACAGGCTCGAAATCTACAACTGATGGATTCATTTCCGGCACAACATATCATACTCAAGCCAACGTTAAAGACGGTCGTGGTGACCCGTGTAAACTTGTCGGTCTCACTGTCGAACAGGTCAAGGCCGGCGTGCACGACAGTGGTGCGTGGCGTTTGCCGACCTTTGCCGAGAACGTCAATTCGGCTTATGCGTTGATCGGCTCACCTGCAGCGGGCCTGAACACCACCTATGGTGACCAGATAGGTTACGACACTTCGTCGTTTATTCCGGCTTCCGGTGCCAGAAGCACGGCAGGTGGTACGTCGATGGTCGGTACGGAGGCTCATTATCAGAGCAGTAGGGCGTACGACAACAATCAGGGTTATGGTCTTGGTAACACAAACAGCGCTATAGATTTGGATGACTATGGCGATGCACGTTATGGTGTCGGAGTTCGTTGTGTCAGTGTGGCAAAATATGCCGTTTCATCATCGGGTGACGGCCCGACCACAACTACCGACGGTGCAGGCACGGCTATCACTTCGGCTTCTGCCGGTACGACGGTTAGATTTACGGCAATAGCGATTCAAAACAATTTGTTCAGTCATTGGACTGCTACCGGCGTTACTCTATCGGAAGAGCAAAAGGCGTCCAATCCTCTCAACATTATGATGCCTGTTGCGGCCAGTGGTGTTAAGCTGACGGCTGTTTACGTTCCTGCTATGCCCACCATTAATTCTCCCACTGCTCCTTATATCATATATCAGGATGCAAATGGACGTCTTCAGTTGGGTTCGTGGTCGGCCGGTACGGTGACTTATACGAATATCCGCCTGTTCAAGTTCGGTGGAGTTGTCGGTATGTCGCAGGGCACCACTAATGGCGCCGCGTTCAATGCCACTAACGACGTGAAGTTCAATCCCACGGGTACTAGCACGACTCCGAATGCGATTTCGAATTGGAGCGGTGTTCCGTCGTTCGTTGCTGCTGACTTCAAGGGTACGGCTGCGGCCACTCCGAGTGTTTCGGATGCAAGTTATCACAAGAGGGACAATATCCAGTTGGGCAAGGGCGACCCGTGTATGCTGGTCGGTTTGACCGAGGCGCAGATTCGTGCCGGCGTCACCAACAATAATCTGTGGCGTCTTCCCACGGCCAAAGAGAACCTTGCCTTTATGGGTGGTAGTCACGGTAGCGCCAATAACTGGCAAAATGGCGGAACTGACTTCAGGATAGATGCCAGTACGTCTCCAAACGGCACTTCAACGTTGAATTACTGGCAATCGACCAATGTCAATGGCGCTCCAGGAGCTTATCTTCCCGGATCGACCAGTTCTTCGCTTAATACTAACGGAATGTTCTTGCCGGCTGTAGGTTATCGTCTCTACACTGCTGGTAATGTTGATCGTCGGGGCGCCCACGCGTACTACTGGTCATCTACGGGATATAGTAATTCCAACGGTCACCATCTGTACTTTTACACTTACCACGCGAATCCCGTAAGCAACTCAAATTACTCTTATGGCTACCCGGTTCGTTGCGTCAGTGTTGCCACATACAATCTTGGATATGCAACACCATCGGGCGGAACAATAAGCATCACCGATGGAACAGGTGCGGCTATAAGCAAAGCTTCGGCCGGAGCCGGAGCCAAGTTCACAGCTACTCCTTACACCAACTATAAATTTTCAGGTTGGGATGTTTCGAGTGCTCCCGGCGGATTCACTCTTTCGGCGGATCAAAAGGCCTCTAATCCGCTCACTATCTTTATGCCCGCCGGTAACGTGACCCTCAAGGCGACGTTCGAATTGGCCGGATCTACCACTCCTCCCAGCGAGATTATGGTCAATGGCACCATCTGGGCAGGGACGAACATTCTTACAAAGGGTTATTTTGCTCCCACTAATGAGACAGCCGGTGAACTGTTCACCTGGAGTGATGCTATGACGGCTTGTCCTTCGGGTTGGCGTCTTCCGACGATGACGGAGCTTTATGAATTGGGTAGTACCAGTCCCTATGTCAGCCTCAATACCAACAGTGTTCTTATCGCAACCGTAATAGGTGGTCGCGATAATGGCAAAACGCTGACGCTTCCTGCCTCCACTTCCACCCCGGCGCAGGTGACTGGACATTACTGGAGCTCCACGGAGATTAATGGAAACACCCAGGCAATGAACCTGAACTGGATATATTATCAACAGACCGCTGCAACGCCTGCGGCCAAGACTAACGAATACTCTGCCCGTTGCGTCAAGATCGTCACCAGCAACGTTTCGGCGACGGCCAGTTCGAATGGTACAGCGAAAGCTTACGTGTCAGGCATTACTGTCACTTCGGCTACCAACGGTACTTCGGTTCTTTTCAGCGCTACTCCGGATACCGGTTATGGATTTACCGGTTGGACACCAACAGGCATAACTCTCACGGCGGATCAGAAGACCACCAATCCTCTGACCATCACTATGCCTTCCAATGCTGTGACTTTGAATGCTGCCTTTAGTGCCATTGACTACAGCGTTTCGGCGACCTGTACCAATGGTACGACCTTGGTCACGAACAGTTCGGGGACGAGCATTACCACGGCCACTTCGGGCAGTACGGTTAAATTTATGGCTATGCCGGCTCAATATAGTAAATTAACTTATTGGGAGATTGTAAAAAGTCCGAGCGGTTTCACTCTCACCGATGAGGAGAGGATGTCCAGCACATTGAGTATAGCTATGCCTGCTGGCGAACTTATTCTTCGTGCGAACACCATCTCCACGGTGCCTAGTATGACCACTCCTGTTGCTCCTTATATCATTTATCAGAGTGGCGAGTATTTGCAGTTGGGTTCTTGGTCTGCCGGTACGGTGACGTATAGCAACATCCGCCTGTTCAAGTTCGGTGGTGTTATAGGCGTGTCGCAGGGTAGCTCAGGTGCATCGTATGTGTCCAGTGACGTGAAGTTCAACCCCACCGGTAATTCAATAACAGGGGCTAAAACGATCGGTAGTAGTTGGAGCAGCATTCCGAATTATGTTTCGACGGACAACGTTACGGATATCTCCAGTAGCAGTTATCATAATGCAAATAATATTA